>SSXW01000039.1 GCA_009469585.1 Dechloromonas sp. Dech2017 | reverse complement strand
ACGACGCAGAAGACGCTGGAAATGATCCGGGTCGGCGGCAAGTGGCTGATCAACCGGGAAAGCTCGACGCCCTGCGCCGGCAACACGGTGGGGGGGTGCAAGGCGATGACCCGCTGATCGCGCTTACGGGCCCGAATGTGACAAAGGCCATGCCGCAGGGCATGGCCTTTGTGCGTTATGAGGCAAGCCGCTCAGCCGAGCAGACCGGGATTCAGGGTATAGGTGCCGGTCAGGCTGGCCTGGCCGAGAATGTGGCCCTGCATGGCTTCGCGTACCTGCGGTCCGCCGAAGCGGCCTTCCAGCGGTAGTTTGTCGACGTCGAGCGCGTATACGGTGAACACGTAGTGATGGACGATTTCGTCGTTCCACGGCGGGCAGGGGCCATCGTAGCCGTAGTAGTCGCCGCACATGTCGTGGTCGCCGGCGAACCAGTCGGTATAGTTGTTGACGCCCTGGCGGCTGCCATGCGGCGCTTGCGGGCCGGGCTTGCCGCGGGGGATGACTTCGCTGCTGAAAGCGGCTTCGTCGATGGCGGTGACGGTAGCCGGCAGGTCCACCAGCACCCAGTGGAAGAAATCGACGCGCGGCAAGCTGGCGGGAACGCTGCGGCCTTCCTGGTTGACGTCGTCGCCCCGGCTGGGAACGTCGGGGTCGTGACAGATCAGGGCAAAGGACTTGGTGCCGGCCGGGATGTCGGTCCACACCAGCTGCGGGTTGCGGTTGCGGCCCAGGCAGACGTGGTGGGCCGGGTCGGGAATGCAGAACGAAAAATCGCCGGGAATCTTCTGTCCGTCGGCAAAGCTGGTGCTGGTCAGTTTCATCGTTGCCCCTCTGGTTTATACGGCTGCCCGGCGCTTGAAGTCGCCCAGGCGGAAGCCGAGAAGCCATAGTGTAGCGAAATAGGCGCTTGCGCCAAGGGGGACCAGCCATCCCAGGCGAATAATTCGCTGGCTGGCGCCGGCATGCAGCCAGCCGGCTTCGCTGCCCATGCCGAACCACAGGGCCAGCCCCATGGCGAATAGGGCAATGGATAGCTTGGCGACGAACTGCAGCCAGCCGGGCTGGGGCTGATAGATGTCGAGCCGGCGCAGGCCGCGGTACAACAGGGCGGCGTTCAGGCAGGCGGCCAAGCCGATGGAAAGAGCGAGGCCGGCATGTTGCAGCCAGCCGATGAAGGCGAGGTTCATGACCTGCGTGGCCGCCAGCGAGATGAGCGCGATGCGTACCGGGGTGCGGACGTTCTGGCGGGCATAGAAGCCGGGGGCCAGCACCTTGACCAGGATCAGGCCGGTCAGCCCGACGGTGTAGGCGAGCAGTGCCGCCCGCGTCTGGAAGACGTCGTTGGCCGAAAAAGCGCCGTGGAAGAACAGGGTGGCGATCAGTGGTACGCCGAGGATGGCCAGGCTGACGGCGGCGGGTGCGGCGAGCAACAAGGTCAGGCGCAGGCCCCAGTCGAGCAGCCGGGAGTATTCGATGGTGTCGTCGCTGGCATGGTAGCGCGATAGCGAGGGCAGCAGGATGGTGCCCAGCGCGGCGCCGAGCATTCCGGAGGGGAACTCCATCAGGCGGTCGGCGTAGTACAGCCAGGAAACACTGCCGGTTTGCAAAAATGAGGCAAAAATCGTGTTGACCAGCAGACTGACCTGCGACACCGAGACGCCGACGATGGCTGGGCCCATCAACGTGACAATGCGGCGGACGCCGGGGTCGGCCCAGGCGGTGCGCCAGTTCATCGACGGTCGGGGCAGCATGGCGATCCGCTTGAGGGCGGGAATCTGGATGGACAGCTGGAGGACGCCGCCGAGGAATACGGCCCAGGCCAGGGCGAGGACCGGCGGGTCGAAATACGGCGCGGCAAACAGCGCCATGCCGATGAACGACAGGTTGAGGAGGACCGGCGTGAAGGCCGGCAGCGCGAAGCGGCTCCAGCTGTTGAGGATGCCGCCGGCCAGGGCGACCAGCGACATGCAAAAGATGTAGGGGAAGGTGATCCGGGTCAGTGTTACGGTCAACGCGAATTTTTCCGCATTTTCGGAAAATCCGGGCGCGGAAATCCACACCAGCACCGGCGCGGCGGCGATGCCAAGGGCGGTGATGGCGAACAGCGCCAGCGACAGCAGGCTGGCGACGTGGTCGACCAAGGTGCGCGTATCCTCGGCGCTGCCTTTGTTCTTGTATTCGCCGAGAATGGGGACGAAGGCTTGGGAAAAGGCGCCTTCGGCAAACATCCGGCGCAGCAGGTTGGGCAGCTTGAAAGCGATGAAGAAGGCGTCGGTGGCCAGTCCCGCCCCGAAGGCGCGGGCGATCACGAAATCCCGCACGAAGCCGAGGATTCTGGACAGCAAAGTCATGCCACTGACTGTGGCCAGGGCGCGGAGGAGGTTCATGCGCGAGGAATGCCGGAGCGGAAAGGGAAAAGCGGTGATTTTACGCTTTGTGCATCGGCTCGCGGAGGCCGCTTGTTCCCGGTACGACCATCAAGGCCGGAAAATGAAAAAGCCCACGCGAAGTGGGCTAGATCAAGATGGTGCCGCTTGCCGGAATCGAACTGGCGACCTTTTCATTACGAATGAACTGCTCTACCGACTGAGCTAAAGCGGCAAACCAAGGTCGCGGATTGTACAGCAGCAGATCCATGCCGGCAACAGCTTGCCGGTGGCAGCGGATATTCCGCATTCCTGGCAGCGCTTTTCAGACGTACTTGCGCCGCCAGAAAAGCATCAGCATGACGACGGCGACCAGCCCCATGCCGCCCAGTGCGAAATAGAAGCCGTTGGCGTCGGCGAGCAAGGGCATGTCGCGGAAATTCATCCCGAAGATGCCGGCGATCAGGGCGGCCGGCATGAAGATGGTGGCGACCACGGTCAGGGTGCGGACTTCGAGGTTGACCCGGTGGCTGATCGTCGACAGATAGACGTCGAGCAGCCCGGTCGCCAGGTCGCGAAGGTCTTCCAGCGACTCGATGATGTGGATGGTGTGGTCCTGGACGTCACGCAGATAGAGCTGGATGTCGGCGCGAAAGAAATCGCCGTCATCGCGATGCAGGCTGCCCAGCACTTCGCGCAGCGGGTGCAGGTTGCGACGCAGTTGCGAGACGCAGCGCTTGAGCTGGTGGATGCCTTCCAGCGCGTTCGGGTCCGGGCGCTTGAGTATCCTGCCTTCGAGCACCTCGGCGTAGTCGTTGAGTTGCTCGATGATCCCGAAATAGCTGTCGACCACGGTATCGATCAGCGAGTAGGCCAGCATGTCGGCGCCGCCCTTGCGCAGGCTGGAGCGTTCGGCACGCAGGCGCTGGCGGACCGGCTCGAAGGTTTTCGACGGCTGTTCCTGGAAAGTGAGCAGAAAATCGCGGCCGATCACCAGGCTGATCTGGTCCTGGGTCAGTTCGAGCGGCGCCGTTTTCAATTCGTAGCGGTGCAGGACGAGATAGAGATAGTCGTCGTAGCTGTCCAGTTTCTGGCGCTGGGCGTTGTTGAGGATGTCTTCCTGGGTCAGCGGATGCAGGCCGAAAATCCTTCCGATGACCGACAGGTCGTCCGGCTTGTGCGCGCCATAGGCGTTGGCCCAGCGCGTCGAATAGGGACGAACTTGCCCTGCCAGGTCTTCGGGGGCGGTAAGTCGAGCTTCGTGCAGCCCGCTTTCGTCGAAATCGATCACCGAAAACGTCGGTTCCGCCGTTTTGACCTCGCCGATGTGGACCAGCGAACCTGGCGGCAGTCCGGCCTTGCGTGAACGCAGCTTGCGCGGCTTGCTCATGGTCGGGTGATCAACTCAATGGCGCGCGCCGCCGCAGCCATGCCGAAGGCCGAGGTGACGCAGACTGACGAGCCGAATCCGGCACAATTGAGGCCAGCCGGGCCGCGCTCGGCTTCGCAGCTGGCAGCCTTGTCCGGGTAGCGCAGGGGCTCGGTCGAGAAGACCGCCGGCACGCCAAATTTTTTCCGGGTGTCGCGCGGGAACCCGTATTCCCGGCGCAGCGTCGCCCGGACCTTGGCCAGCAAGGGGTCCTGCACCGTCTGGCTGAGGTCGGCGAGGCGGACCTGGGTGGGGTCGGTCTGCCCGCCCGCCGCGCCGGCGACGACGATGGGGATCCGTTGGCGATGGCAGAAGGCGATCATCGCTGCCTTGGCGCGCACCTGGTCGATGGCGTCGATGACCACGGTGAACGCGCCGCCGAGCATTTGCCCGACGTTGTCCGCCGTCACGAAATCCTCGATGCAGTTGACCCGGCAGTCGGGATTGATGGCCCGCACCCGTTCGGCGATGACCTCGACCTTGGCCCGACCGTAATGGTCGTCGAGAGCGTGGATCTGCCGGTTGGTATTCGATTCGGCGACCATATCGAGGTCGACCGCGGTGATCTGCCCGACGCCGGTACGGGCCAGCGCCTCGACGCTCCACGAGCCGACCCCGCCAATGCCGACGACGCAGACATGGGCAGCCGCCAGCCGTTCGGCACCGTCGGCGCCATAGAGGCGGGCGACCCCGCCGAAACGGCGTTGAAGGTCAGCGGCCATCAGTTTCAATGGTCTTGCGAATGACGGCGTTGAAGGGGGCGATCCATTCCGGGGCGAACTGGTTGTCGCAGGCATTGATTTCAGCGATGGCACGCAGCACCGAACGGTTCTTGCCGCGATGGATGTGCTTGAGCATCACCGCCTCGAAGGCGTCAACGATGGACAAAATCTTGGCTCCCGGGCAAATCTGGTCCGTTTTCAGGCCTTTGGGGTAGCCGCCGCCATCGGGCATTTCGTGGTGCTGGGCAACCATTTCCGCCGCCGCGGTCCACCCCGGCATGCGCTGGAGCAGGCCGGCGGCAAAACCCGGGTGGTTGCGCAAGGCGACCTTGTCTTCCGGCGACATCTTGCCGATCTTCAGCCAGACCGCTTCCGGCAGCAGCATCATGCCGACATCGTGCAGATAGACGGCGGCTTCGAGTTGAACGGGATCGACTGGATTTGGGCTGGTTTTGTTGGTTTCCAGCGCCAGGCGGAGGATGCGCATGGTCCGACCCTTGAAGAGCGGCGAGCGGCTTTCGAATTGCAGGGCCAGCGTGCGGAAGAACTGTAGGTCGGTCGTCGCCGGCTGCTGCCCGGCGTGGGGCGCGGCCTTCGGCGCGCTGCCCGAAATTTCCGGGATGACCGGGGGGAAGCCGGTAACGGCCTCGATCAGGTCGGCACAACTCGTATCGATTTGCCGGGCCGACTCACGGGCCACTTCCTCCAGTCCCTGGATGAGGGTGGCAAGCTCAAGCGGCTCCAGCGAATTGTTGGCGAGCAGCGCGTTGGCGGCCAGTTCAAGGCGGTCTATGGCGAGCAGTACCAGTTCGGCGAGCAAATCGGAGAAAACGATCTCGCCCTCGCGAAAGCGCGCCATCATGCTTTCGATGGGGTGGGCGATGGCCACACCGAGGGGGAATTTGCACAGTGCTGCGTCGCCCTTGATATTGTGCACGGCGCGGAACAGGTTACCGGTGATTTCCCGGTCGGTCGGGTGCTTCCTCAGCTTGGCGATGTCCCGTTCGATTTCCGGCGCACGGTCGGTCAGGGCTTCCGCGAACTCCTCCAGTGCATCGCGATCCTGAATCGTCGGCGTGACGATCGAACGAATGTCCATGACTTGCCCTCGATAAACACAATCGAACAAGTTTAACAAACTGTTGCCGCCGGGTCCCTGACGCCTACTCTTCCGCCTTGACTGGCCTGCCGTCGCCACCTAAGATTCCGCGCTTATTCGAGGAATTCCCTGCCGTGACACTGGAACAGCTCTACGCCCTGATCGGGCCTGACATGAAGGCCGTCGATGCGGTCATTCGCGATCGCCTCTATTCCGACGTGGCGCTGGTCAGCCAGGTGGCCGAGTACATCATCAACAGCGGCGGCAAGCGCATGCGCCCGGCCTTGGTCCTGCTGGCGGCCGGTGCCATGAACTACCAGGGAACCCGCCATCACGAGATGGCGGCGGTTATCGAGTTCATCCATACCGCCACCCTGCTGCACGATGATGTGGTCGATGAGTCGGCCCTGCGCCGCGGGCGGGATACGGCCAATGCCATGTTCGGCAACGCGGCCAGCGTCCTGGTCGGCGATTTCCTCTATTCACGCGCCTTCCAGATGATGGTGGCCGTCGACAACATGCGGGTCATGCAGGTCCTGTCGGATGCGACCAACGTCATTGCCGAGGGCGAAGTCCTGCAATTGATGAACTGTCACGACGCCGACGTCGACGAAGCCAGGTACATGCAGGTCATCCACTACAAGACGGCCAAGCTGTTCGAGGCCGCCGCCCAACTGGGGGGCATACTCGGCGGCGCGTCGCCGGAGGTGGAAAAGGCGCTGGCCAACTATGGCATGCACCTGGGGACCGCATTCCAGCTGATCGATGATGTGCTCGACTATTCCGGCCAGGAGGCCGATACCGGCAAGCATCTCGGCGACGACCTGGCCGAGGGCAAGCCGACCCTGCCGCTGATCTACGTCATGCAGTACGGAACCCCGGAGCAGGCGGCCTGCGTCCGCAAGGCGATCATCGAGGGCGGCCGGGACGATTTTCCTGCCGTGCTCGAGGCCATACGCCTGAGCGGCGCCCTCGATCACGCCCGGGCACGGGCCGCGCAGGAGGCAGTCGATGCGCGAGCAGCAATTCAGTGTCTGGGGGATTCAAATTTCAAAATGGCTCTGCTACAATTGTCGCTCTTTGCAGTTGAGCGGAATCACTAGCCAGTTGCAACGAACCTCGGAGTGTAGCTCAGCCTGGTAGAGCACTGCGTTCGGGACGCAGGGGTCGCATGTTCGAATCCTGTCACTCCGACCAATTGGAACCCCTGTAACTCGGTGAGTTACAGGGGTTTTTCAATTTCTGCCCGGCTGCTTGGGAAAACTGCCTGGCTGATGACGGGGGCAAGGGCATAGGCCGGCCCTTTTGGCGTAGAATTTTCGGCGATGATCGTTGTTTTGGCCATTTTATGGAGTGGGCGATGAAATACCTGCTTTGGTTGGCAATTATTGCCGTGGTCTGGTGGCTGTGGTCGAAGCGCAAGGCGGCTGCCGACCTGCCGGCGCAGCCGGACGATCGCCAGCCGGAGCGTATGGTGACCTGTGCCCATTGTGGCGTGCATCTGCCGGTCAGCGAGGGCATCGTGGACGAAGGCCAGACATACTGCTGCGAGGCGCACCGTGAGCAGGCCCGGCGGAAGAGGGCTGGATGACCGACTGGCTGTCCTCGACCTGGGAGCCGAACTGGCGCTCCTTCCAGTATTTCAACCTGTATCGCCTGCTGCTGGCAGCCCTGTTCTGCCTGGCCATCGTCTTTCCCAACGAATGGACCGAGCGCCTGCATCTGCAGCCGACGGTGGTCATTTTCGGGCTGACCGGCGGCTACATGCTGGCGACGGTCGGAGGCTTGCTGCTGGCGACTTACTGGCAGCAGCATTTCAACAGCCAGTTGTCGGCCCAGATGATGGTCGATGTGGCTGTCGTCAGCCTGTTGATGCTGCTCGCCGGCGGGGTGAGCAGCGGCCTGAGCGTCTTGCTGCTGGTTTCGCTGGCGGCCGGCAGCCTGGTTGGGCGGGGGCGCCTGGTGCTGTTTTATGCGGCGATGGCGACGCTGGCCGTGTTGCTGGCACAAATCTACGGCATTGCCCTCGAGGGTTTCGACCAGGCGACCATCGTCCAGGCCGGTTTCATTTCTGCCGGTTTTTTCGCGACGGCGATCCTGGCCCGCTTGCTCGGCCAGCGCGTCATGGTCAACGAGGATCTGGCGCGGCGGCGCGGCGTGGCGCTGGAGAACCAGATCCGCATCAGCCAGCGGGTGGTCGAGCGGATGCAGGATGGTGTGCTGATCGTCAGCCCGGATGGTCGGGTCAGTCGCTCGAATCCGATGGCCCAGACGATGCTCGGCCTGCGCGATCGCGACGAAGCTGTCGACCTGGCCGGCCAGGTGCCGACGCTGGGCGCGGCGTTTTGCGTCTGGGAGGCCGGGGGGCGGGGCGATCCGCTTGATTTCTGCGCGCCCGACGGTCGCGAGTTGCGGGCCCGCTTCGAGCGGACGACGAGTACCGATGGCGAGGTGCTGATCTTTCTCGAGGACGTCGGGCGCGTCAAGGAGCGGGCCCGGGAATTGAAATTGGCCTCGCTGGGCCGGTTGACCGCCAGCATTGCCCACGAGATCCGCAATCCGCTGTCGGCCATCGGCCACGCCGGCGAATTGCTGCGTGAAGAGCGGCGCGGCGAGATGCAGGAGCGCCTGCTGCGCATCCTCAGCGACAACGTCATCCGTCTCGATCGCATCGTCCGCGACATTCTCGAACTCGGCCGGCAGAACCGCGCCGAACCGGAGTTGCTGCGCGGCGACGAGTTTTGCGCCGGTTTCGTCGAGCATTTCGCAACCACCGAAGATCTGGCGCCGGGCGTGGTCGTCCTCGAGGCGCCGGCTGGCTTGGGTATTTGCTTCGATCGCTCGCATTTGCACCAGGTGTTGTGGAATCTGGTCGGCAACGCCTTGCGCCATTCGAGCCGGGGAGCCGGCGCGGTGCGTATCGTGCTGGCTCACGGCCAGGCCGAGGGAAGGATAGAATTGCACGTGATCGACGATGGCCCGGGCGTTCCGGTGGCTGATCGCGAGCAGATTTTCGAGCCGTTTTTTACCACGCATACGCAGGGCACCGGGCTCGGCCTGTTCATCTCCCGCGAGGTCTGCGCCGCCAATGGCGCGACGCTGGAGTTGCTGGCGACGGCCGGCGGTGCGCATTTCGTCGTGGCCGGGAGGAATGATACGTGTCAGTAGGCAGAGTTGAGCGGCGCCCGCGTGGCGAACTGAGCCGGGTTCTCGTCGTCGACGACGAGCCGGATATTCGCGAGTTGATCGACCTGACGCTGGCCCGCATGGGGCTGGCGACGGCTTGCGTCGGTTCGGTGGCCGAGGCCAGGGCGGCGCTCGACGAGGGAAGCTTCCAACTGTGCCTGACCGATATGCGCCTGCCGGACGGCGACGGGCTGGAGATTGTCCGCTACATCACCGAGCACCATGCGCGGACGCCGGTGGCTGTGATCACCGCCTACGGCAGCGCCGAGAATGCGGTGGCTGCGCTCAAGGCCGGCGCTTTCGACTACCTGGCCAAGCCGGTCGGCCTGGAACAGCTGCGCGCCCTGGTCAAGTCGGCGCTGCGCCTGCCGGGCGGCAGCGCCGACGGTGGCGAAGCCCTGCAGTCGCTGATCGGCGAGTCGCCGAGCATGACGCAGGTGCGGGCGATGATCGAGAAACTGGCGCGCAGCCAGGCGCCGGTCTACATCTCGGGCGAGTCGGGCAGCGGAAAGGAGCTGGCGGCGCGCATGATCCACACGCGCAGCGCCCGTTCGGCCGGCACCTTCGTGCCGGTCAATTGCGGTGCCATCCCGGAAAACCTGATGGAAAGCGAGTTCTTCGGCTACCGCAAGGGGGCGTTCACCGGGGCCGAAGGCGAACGCGACGGCTTCTTCCACGCCGCCCACGGCGGCACGCTGTTCCTCGACGAAGTGGCCGACCTGCCGCTCGCCATGCAGGTCAAGCTGCTGCGTGCCATCCAGGAAAAGCGGGTGCGCAAGGTGGGCAGCGTCACCGAGGAGCCGGTCGATGTGCGCATCATCTGCGCCACCCACAAGAACCTGCGCGAACTGGTCGACAAGGGCGCCTTCCGCCAGGACTTGTACTACCGGCTGAACGTCATCGAGCTGCGCATGCCGCCGCTGCGCGAGCGCATGGAGGACATCGCGCCGCTGGTCGAGGCCATCCTGCGCCGGGTTTTCGGCGATTCGCCGCCGCAGCTGTCGGCCGCCGCGCTCAAGGCGCTGGAGCTGTATTCCTTCCCCGGCAACGTGCGCGAGCTGGAGAATATCCTCGAACGGGCGACGGCGCTTTGCAGTGGCGACGCCATCGATGTCGAGGATCTGCACCTCGGCCCCGAGGAGATGGGCGGCGGGGAGGTCAGCGGGCGGGGCAGCGAGACGCTCGACGAATATCTCAACCGGCTGGAGCGCCAGGCCATTCTCGAAGCGCTGCAGAAAGCCGACGGCAACCGCACGGCGGCGGCCCGCCTGCTCGGCGTCACCTTCCGCTCGATGCGCTACCGGCTCGAACGCCTGGGCATTGAATGAGCCCTTGGCAGGCCGACGGCTGGCTGGAGGGCGTGCGCTGGCTGCCTTCGCCCAATTTCGGCGAGCGTCCGGCCGGGGCGGCGGTGACGCTGGTCGTCATCCACAACATCAGCCTGCCGCCCGACGAGTTCGACGGTGACTGGGTCGAGGATTTCTTCCTCAATCGCCTGGATCCCGCGGTCAACCCGTATTTTTCGACAATTTCGGAAATGCAGGTATCGGCACATTTTTACATCCGGCGCGACGGGCGGATTACCCAGTTCGTCGGCTGCGACCAGCGGGCCTGGCACGCCGGGCAATCGGCCTGGTGCGGCCGCGACAACTGCAACGATTACTCGGTCGGCATCGAACTCGAAGGCTCGGACAGCCAGCCCTACGCAGCCGGGCAGTACGCCGCACTGTGGCAACTGCTCGACGCCCTGGGCGGTCGTTACCCGATTGCCGCCGTCGCCGGCCATTGTCATGTCGCGCCCGGGCGCAAGACCGATCCCGGGCCGTATTTTGACTGGGCGGCGCTACGCGCCCGCTACCCGGAGCTGCGCCTACCCGCCGAAGTAGCGGGCTAGCCGTTCGACCGCTTCGGCCAGGCGGTCGATGTCGGTGGTGTAGGCGAAGCGAATGTGCTTTTCCGGGGCATTGCCGCCGAAATCGAGTCCCGGCGTCGCCGCCACGCCGGCCGTTTCGAGCAGGTCGGCGGCCAGCCGGAAGCTGTCGTCGCACAGCCCGGAGCAGTCGCAATAGAGGTAGAAGGCCCCCTCGGGACGCGCCGTGACGCGAAAGCCGAGCTGCTCCAGGGCGGGGGCGAGAAAATTGCGGCGGCCCCGGAATTCGGCACGGCGTTCCTCGAGGATGGCGATGGTTTCCGGCAAGAAGGCCGCCAGCGCGCCATGCTGGGCCGGCGTCGACGGGCACAGCGTCAGGTTTTGGGCGAGTTTCTCGACGTCGCGCACATAGGCTTCGGGAATGACCATCCAGCCCAGTCGCCAGCCGGTCATCTGGAAGTATTTCGAGAAACTGTTGATGACCCAGATGTCGTCGCCGGCGGCGCAGGCGGTGGGGGCGTCGCATTCGTAGGTCAGGCCGTGATAGATCTCGTCGACCAGGAAATGGCCGTCGTTGGCGCGGCAGACTCCGGCCAGCGCGGCGATTTCCGGCAGCGTCAGCAACGTGCCGGTCGGGTTGGCCGGCGAGGCGACGAGCAGGCCGGCAGTGCGTTCGTTCCAGGCGGCGGCGACCTGGGACGGCGTCGGCTGGAAGTTGCTGTCCGGGCCGACGGCGATCGCCTGCGGGCGACCTTCGTAGGTGCGCAGGATGTGGCGATTGCACGGGTAGCCGGGGTCGGCCAGCAGCCATTCGCTGCCCGGCTCGGCCAGGCAGGCGAAGGCCAGGCCGAGGGCGCCCGAGGCGCCGTTGGTGACGGCGATGCGGCTGGCCGGCACGGCAACCCCATAGCGCTCACCGTAAAACCGGCTGATCGCCTGGCGCAGTTCGGGCAGGCCGAGGGCCTGGGTGTATTGCGTTTTTCCGCTTTTTATCGCGTCGACCGCAGCGGTGACGATGGGCTCCGGCGTCGGGAAGTCCGGTTCGCCGACCTCCATGTGGATGATGTCGCGGCCCTCGGCCTCCAGCTGGCGGGCGCGGGTCAGCAGTTCGACGACGTGGAAGGGTTCGATCTCGGCGAGGCGGCGGGCGGGGCGATACATGCGGTTCTCCAAAACAAAACGGCCACCCGCAGGTGGCCGTTCGATTATGCCTTACTGACGACGATCAGGCGGCGTCCTTGAAGATGCCCATTTCGAACAGTTCGCGCTTCAACACCAGTTCGCGCGGCATCTTTTCGCCCATCTTGTCGAACCACTCCTTGTGGCCGGCCAGTTCGGCCTTCCAGGCGTCGGCGTCGATGGTGCTGAGGGCTTCGAAGTCGGCCTTGTCGATGTCCAGGCCGGTCCAGTCGATGTCCTCGAACTTGGGCATCCAGCCGAGCACGGTTTCCTTGGCGGCGACGGTGCCCTTGCAACGCTGGACGATCCACTTCAGGACGCGCATGTTGTCGCCGAAGCCCGGCCACATGAACTCGCCCTTCTCGTTCATGCGGAACCAGTTGACGCAGAAGATCTTCGGCGTGGCATCGACGGTCTTGCCCATCTTCAGCCAGTGGTTGAAGTAGTCGCCCATGTGGTAGCCGCAGAAGGGGAGCATGGCGAACGGATCGCGGCGGACGACACCCTGTTGGCCGAAGGCGGCGGCAGTGGTCTCGGAGCCCAGCGTGGCGGCCATGTAGACGCCGTAGTTCCAGTTGAAGGCCTGGTAGACCAGCGGCACGGTAGTGGCGCGGCGGCCGCCGAAGATGAAGGCGGAAATCGGCACGCCGGCCGGATCTTCCCAAGCGGTATCGACCGACGGGCACTGGTTGGCCGGGGCGGTGAAGCGGGAGTTGGCGTGGGCGGCCTTCTTGCCGGCCTTGCCGTCTTCCGGCGTCCAGTCGTTGCCCTGCCAGTCGATCAGGTGATCCGGCGCCTGCTTGGTCAGGCCTTCCCACCACACGTCGCCATCGTCGGTCAGCGCGACGTTGGTGAAGATGATGTTTTCCTTCAACGTGGCCAGCGCGTTGAAGTTGGTCTTTTCCGAAGTGCCCGGGGCAACGCCGAAGAAACCGGCTTCCGGGTTGATGGCGTAGAAGCGGGTGACGCCGTCGGCGTCGACGCGCGGCTTGATCCAGGCAATGTCGTCACCGATGGTGGTGATCTTCCAGCCGTCGAGCGTCTTCGGCGGGATCAGCATGGCGAAGTTGGTCTTGCCGCAGGCCGACGGGAAGGCGGCGGCGACGTAGGACTTTTCACCTTCCGGCGATTCGACGCCGAGGATCAGCATGTGTTCGGCCAGCCAGCCCTGGTCGCGCGCCATGTTGGAGGCGATGCGCAGCGCGAAGCACTTCTTGCCGAGCAGGGCGTTGCCGCCGTAGCCGGAGCCGTAGGACCAGATTTCGCGGGTTTCCGGGTAGTGCACGATGTACTTGACGGTCGGGTTGCACGGCCACTTGGCATCCTGCTGGCCGGGCTCGAGCGGGGCGCCGACGGTGTGCACGCAGGGAACGAATTCGCCATCGGTGCCGAGCACGTCGAACACCTTGGCGCCCATGCGGGTCATCGTGCGCATATTGACGACGACGTAGGCCGAGTCGGAAATCTCGACGCCGATGTGGGCGATGGGCGAACCGAGCGGGCCCATCGAGAAGGGGATGACGTACATCGTGCGGCCCTTCATGCAGCCCTTGAACAGGCCGTTCAGGGTCTGGCGCATCTTGGCCGGTTCTTCCCAGTTGTTGGTCGGGCCGGCGTCTTCCTTGTTCTCGGAGCAGATGTAGGTGCGGTCCTCGACGCGGGCGACGTCGGAGGGGTCGGAAAAGGCCAGGTAGGAATTGGGACGCTTGGCTTCGTTGAGCTTGATCAGCGTGCCGGCCTCTACCATTTCGGCACACAGGCGGTCATACTCTTCCTGCGACCCGTTAGCCCAGACGATGCGCTCAGGCTGGGTCAGGGCGGCGATTTCGGCGACCCATTTCTTCAGGCCTTCGTGTTTGACGTAATCAGGTGCATTCAGCGGTGCGGTCATGGCGATGTCTCTCTCCAAGTTACTGAAACAGATAAACTTTGCGCCAGTCGCCGGGAGCTGCCACCAAGACTGAGAGCGGCGAGGGGCCGTCGGCTGGGAAGCCCGTAATTATGCCTCAACTCAGGGTAAACATCTACTTGACTTTGCGGATCTACGTGATTTCCGAGGGTGGTGCCATTCCCGGCGCATGCTAAGATATGCCGCAATTCGAGATAGCGTTTCATAATACGAAAAGGAGACACCATGGATTCCCGCCAGCTACGCGAAGCAGCGCTCTACTATCACCGTCAGCCCAAGCCCGGCAAGATCGCGGTCACTCCGATCAAGCAGTTGACCAACCAGTACGACCTGTCGATGGCCTACTCGCCGGGTGTCGCCTTCGCCTGCGAGGAAATCGTCGCCGATCCCGCCGAGGCCAGCACGCTGACCTCGCGCGCCAACCTGGTCGGCGTCATCACCA
>SSXW01000038.1 GCA_009469585.1 Dechloromonas sp. Dech2017 | reverse complement strand
TGGCCACCTCCAAGCGTGCGCCCAAGCCTGCGGTCCCCAAGGGCTATGTGGACGGCTCCACCGCCAGGTCGCACGTCTCCACCGACCGCGTGCTCAAGGCAGCAGTCAAAAGACGTTGAAAGGGGTGGATCTAAGGGCCCCGGCGGTGATCGGCAGCAAGCCGTTCAGGCGCAATGGGTGGCACCGTCGGCAAAGCCGTTCGTCTGCGCAACAGCCAGCCAGCGCTATTGGCTATAATCATCTGTTTATCATCAGGCTTGCGTTTTCCATGCTCGAACTGATCAGCCATGTCGTCAAGATTTCGTCGCATCGCGATCGGACCGAGATCAATTCGGCCATGGTCGACACGCTGATCGACCTGTTCCGCCCCGAGCAGCTGACCATCTACCGGTGCTACAACGGCACCCGCAAAGCCATGGTCTTCGCCTGCGCCGGCACCGGCGCGCACGGCCCCTTCCTGCGCAACGCCTACCTGCCCGACCATCGCTTCTGCTTCCCGATCGAGCGCGATGCCTTGCTCAGCCGCTGCCGCAAGGAGGGATCGACGGTACTCGATGTGCGCGACGACGGCTCGCACCGCGTCGTCTTCCCCGTGGTCCGCCTGGACGAACCGATCTACCTGATCGACCTGACGCTGTCCGACGATTTTTCACCGGACAACCGCATCACGCTGATGGGGCTGATCGAATACTTCGGCAACCACATCTCGCTGCTCGACTACGGCGAAGCCGACACCCTGACCGGGCTGGCCAGCCGCAAGACCTTCGACAAGCACCTGCTCGAACTGCTCGGCAAGGCGGCCGCCGACGACAGCAGCTACGGCCTGCCCCAGCGGCGCCGCGGCAGCTCGTCCGGTAACCACTGGCTGGCTGTCTGCGACATCGACCACTTCAAGCGGATCAACGACAACTTCGGCCACCTGATCGGCGACGAGGTGCTGATCATGCTGGCCAACGTGATGCGCCAATCCTTCCGCTTCGACGACCAGCTTTTCCGCTTCGGCGGCGAGGAATTCATCGCCCTGCTCCAGCCGACCGACGAGGCATTCGCCTTCGCCACGCTGGAACGCTTCCGGAGGAATGTCGAAAGCCAGGTCTTCAGCCGGGTCGGCCACATCACGGTCAGCATCGGCTTCAGCAAGCTGCTGCCCAACGACACGCCGACCGACGTCATCGACCGCGCCGACGAGGCCCTCTACTTCGCCAAGAACCACGGCCGCAACCGCATCGACAGCTACGAAAGACTGGTCGCCGCAAACGCCCTCACGCCCAGCCAGATTGCCCGGGACGAGATAGAACTTTTCTAGGGCAGCCCAAAAAGCGAAGCCCATGCGTTTCAGGCATGGGCTTCTTCACTGCTTGACCTTGGCGCTTCCGGCCTTGGTATTCGGCGTATCGCCGTTTGGGTGTTACTCGGTCATCCCTGCAAACTGCGGTGGACTATCAACCATGGAACCTCCAGTCTTTCGGGTCTTGGCAAAACCGACCTTCCGATAACTTGATGTACGACCGGAAGGCAATTCCAGAATACGCCTTTGGATAGCGAAGTCCAGCAGATTCTTTAGCCCTGACGTCGCTGGCTACAGCGCGAACTCCCGGCACTTGTCGCAGGTTTCCCAGGGCAGGCACTGACAGACCCGGGGCCGTTCGACGTAGGCGCTACCGACATGGACCTTGCCGCCGGCCGGCGCTTTGGCAGCCGCTCTGGCCTGGCCGGCCGGTGCATCGCCCGCCTCGTCGTGCCGGCTGGGCGACCACTTGGCGAAGGCGTCAAGATCGTCGCGGCCGATAACGTACCAGGTCTTGCGCGCCGCATCCCAGCGGGCGCCGAGCTTCTTGGCAGCGTCCTTCTCGGCGAAGGGAACCTTCAGGTCGAAGCGCACCACCGATCAGCCGAGCAGCGCCATTTTCGCCTTGGGCCCGGGCGGATGCTTGATGAAATACTGGCGGATGCCGCGCACGATGGCCCCGGCCAGCTTTTCCTGGTAGGCATCGTCGTTCAGCCGCCGCTCCTCTTCCGGGTTGGAGATGAAGGCGGTCTCGATCAAGGCCGACGGGATGTCCGGCGCCTTGAGCACGGCGAAGCCGGCCTGTTCGACGTGCGCCTTGTGCAGGGTGTTGATGGCACCCAGTTCGCCGAGCAGGTATTTGCCGAGCTTCAGGCTGTCGTTGATGGTTGCCGTCTGCGACAGGTCGAGCAGGGTGCGGGCCAGGAAGAGGTCCTTGGCGCCGATATTGACGCCGCCGATCAGATCGGCCTGGTTTTCGCGGCTGGCCAGCAGGCGGGCCTGGGTGCTCGAGGCGCCGCGCTCGGACAGCACGAAGACCGAGGAACCGCGGGCGTCCGGCTTGATCCAGGCATCGGCGTGGATGGACAGGAAGAGGTCGGACTGGACCCGGCGAGCTTTCTGGACGCGCGTCTGGAGCGGCACGAAGTAGTCGGAATCGCGGGTCAGCACGGCGCGCATGTTGGGCTCAGCGTCGATGCGCGCCTTGAGGCGACGGGCCACTTCCAGCGTGACGTTTTTTTCATAGGAACCGGCCTTGCCCACCGCACCGGGATCCTCGCCGCCATGGCCGGGGTCGAGGGTGATGGTAACCAGCCGGTCGACCACCGGCTTGCCGCCGGATTTCTTGCTGGTATGCACCTCGGGCGCTTCCGGCTGGCGCGTTTCGGCGACCTGCAGGTCGGACTCGGCCTTGAGCGGCTCGACGGCGTCCTTGCGCCCTTCGAGCAGCGCCATCAGCGGATCGGGCGGCTCGACCGGATAGACGTCGAGGACCAGGCGATGCCCGTAGTTGCCGACCGGTTCGAGGGTGAACACCTGCGGATTGACCTTGCCCTTGAGTTCCATGACCAGGCGGACGACGCCCGGCTTGAAGCGGCCGGCGCGCAGCAGCTTGATGTTGGGATCGTCGGTGGCCACCTTGCGGGCCAGGCTGTCGAGCACGCTGTTGAATTCGACGCCTTCGATGTCGACCACCAGCCGGTCGGGGTTTTCCACGGTGAAATGGGTGAACTTGAGCGGCGCGTCGTGTTCCAGCGTCACCCGGGTGTAGTCGGCGGCCGGCCAGACGCGAACGGCGAGCACGGAAGGGAGGCGAGCCGCGGCGCCGGCAATCGGCGTGACGGAAAGGATCAGCGAGGCGCCGGCGTAACGGAGAAGTTGGCGGCGGCCATGGCTGGGATGAGCGCGCTCAGACATGCTTGGCCTTTCGGTGAATCGGCCACGGCTTCGAGGAGACGGCCGACACCGGCATGATGAAGCCGCAACCGGAGGTCGGGCGGGGGAACGCAGCCTGCGGCGCGCTCCGGCCATTCGACCAGACAGACTGAAGTCGGATTGAAATATTCATCAAAACCCGCATCGAGAAACTCCTCAGGTGACTCGAAACGATAAAAATCAAAGTGATATAAGTATAAGCTCGAAACTACGTAAACTTCAACCAGGGAATAGGTCGGGCTCTTGACCGGGCCGGTGTGGCCGAGGGCACGAATCAGGGCCCGCGACAGGGTGGTCTTGCCTGCACCCAGGTCACCTTCCAGGTAAACCACCAGGCCCGGCTGCAGCAGCGGGGCGAGGATTTCGCCCAGGCGCTGGGTGGCGGCCTCGTCGGGCAAGGGGCAAACGGCGGTAACATCGGGGCAATGCACGATCAGGACTCCACTGTGGATTACGCGGCGCTGCGCGAGGAAATCCGCGAGGCCGGCCGGAAACTCGGGTTTGCCGCCGTCGGCATCGCCCGCGCCGACCCCGGCGCGGCGGTGGCCAGGCTGCGCGAATGGCTGGCCGACGGCTGCCACGGCGAGATGGATTATATGGCCCGCCATGCCGACTTGCGCGCCGATCCACAGCAACTGCACCCGGGAACGCTGACCGTGATCAGCACGGCGATCGACTACCTGCCGCACCGGCAGACGGTAGACGACCCGGCCCAGGCGGCGGTTTCGCGTTATGCCCAGGGGCGCGACTACCACAAGCTGATCCGCAGCCGGCTGCAGAAGCTGGCCGATGCGATTGCGGCGCTGATCGGGCCCTTCGGCTACCGGGTGTTTTCCGATTCGGCGCCGGTCATGGAGGTCGAATTCGCCCGCCAGGCCGGGCTGGGCTGGCGCGGCAAGCACACGCTGCTGCTCTCCCGCCAGGGCTCGTGGCGCTTTCTCGGCGAGATCTACACCGACCTGCCGCTGCCGCCCGACGCCCCGGTAGACGACCACTGCGGCAGCTGCGCGGCCTGCCTCGCCGCCTGCCCGACCGGCGCCATAGTCGCCCCCTACCGGGTCGATGCCCGGCGCTGCATCAGCTACCTGACCATCGAGCTGGACGGCGCCATCCCCGAGGCATTCCGGCCGCTGATCGGCAACCGCATCTACGGTTGCGACGACTGCCAGCTGTGCTGCCCGTGGAACCGCTTCGCCCAGCTCGGTGACCGGGAATTCGCGCCGCGCCACGGGCTGGACAGCGCGGCGCTGGTCGACTTGTTCGCCTGGAGCGAAAAGCAGTTCGACGAGCGGCTGGCCGGCAACCCGATCCGCCGCATCGGCCATCAGCGCTGGCTGCGCAATATCGCCGTGGCGCTCGGCAACGGTCCGCCGAGCGCGGCGGCGGTCGAGGCGCTGCAAGGCCGCCTGGCCGAGGCGACGCCGCTGCTCCAGGAGCACATCGCCTGGGCCTTGCGCCGGCTGGCCGGCAAGGCGTCGGCGGCTTAACCGATCGCTGCGGTCGACGGGAAAAAAGGGCGAAAAGCGAAAAACCGGGCGCCCGGATCAGGCTACCGCGGCCGGCGCCTGGCTGACCGGCAGCCAAATGCGGAAGGTCGTGCCCTGGCCCAGCTCGCTCTCCACTTCAACCTTGAAACCTCAGTTGAACGCGGCCGATGGCGCGTTTGGACGGGATGGCCGGCGCGAAGCGACGACGCGGCAGGCTCATGCCTGCAAGGAGGAGCGACAAAGCCGGACGCCCGGCCAGACGTGCCAGCGGCCGCGTAGCCCTGTCACCCAACGGGTGAGTCGTATCGAGGGCGCCAAGCTCAGCATTCATGCGGCTGCTCACGGAGAGATAAGCGGTCAACTGAGGTTTCAAGGTTCAATGCGCCCGTTGTGCTTGGCGATGATGTTGTAGGAGACGGACAGGCCAAGCCCGGTGCCCTTGCCGACCGGCTTGGTAGTGAAGAAGGGGTCGAAGATGCGATTGAGGTTTTCCGGGGCGATGCCGCTGCCGGTGTCGCTGATGCTGACCCACACGCCGTCGCCTTCGCAACCGGTGGCGAGGGTCAGCGTGCCGCGCTGGTTCATGGCCTGGGCGGCGTTGACCATCAGGTTGAGGAAGACCTGGTTGAGCTGCGAGGGCAGGCAGTCCACTTCGGGAATCTGGCCGTAGGCCTTGACCACGTCGGCCCTGTGCTTGATCTCGTTGGTCGCCACGTTGAGCGTGGTGTCGAGGCAGGTCTGCAGGTTGGCCTTCTGCCAGGCCTGGACGCTATCCACCCGGGAAAAGTCGCGCAGGTCCTGGACGATGCGCTTGACGCGGTCGAGGCCGTCCTTGCTTTCCTTGAACAGGGCGACGATGTCTTCCTTGAGGAAGGCGTAGTCGATCTGCTGGCGGATGGCCTGGGCGCCGGCCAGCCCATCCGGCCCGTCGAGGGCGTCGATGACCCGGAAGAGGTCGAGCACGTAGCGCTCGAGCGCCCCGAAGTTGGAATTGACGAAGCCGACCGGATTGTTGATTTCATGCGCCACGCCGGCCGCCAGCTGGCCGATGGAGGCGAGTTTTTCCGATTGCAGCAGCTGGTTCTGCGCCTCTTCCAGCTTCTCGATCAGGCGGCGCTGCTCGGCCTTTTCCCGCTGCAGGTCGGCGATGGCATGCGACAGCTGGCCGTGGAAGATGGCGGTATCGGTGAAATCGTAGAGGCTGACGCAGACATGCTCGACGCTGTCGCCGGCGCCCTTGACCGGCAGGAAGGTGCAGCTCTGCTGGATGGCATCGACGCCGCCGGTGACCGGCCGGTTGTGCTGGAAGTGAAAGAGGTAGGGGCGCTGCTCCCACGAGGTGAAGGCGTAGTTCTTGAGCAGGAAGACGTTGCGGATCTTCTTTTCCAGCCAGACCCGCGGCAGTTCGGGAAAGCACTCGAAGAGATTGCGGCCGATCACCCTGCCCGGCTCGTGGCCGCTGTGCATGGCCATGAAGTGATTCCACAACACCACCTTCATCTCGGCGTCGACGGCGAAGATGCCGACCTCGAGCCGGTCGACGACGAAATCGAGCAGGCGGGGCGGCGGCGACAGCTCGCTCACAGCGACTCCAGGAAAAGATCGACGGCGCGCATCAGGCGCTCGATTTCCGCTTCCGGCATGAGGATGACCAGGTTGCAGGCGAAGGACCGTTTTTCCAGGCTGAAATCGACCTCGACCAGCAGTGCTGCCGTCCACGGCACCGGGTTGTCCTGGAGCAGGCGGGACAGCGGAATGGCGTCGGCCATCAGCGAGGGGGCAGAGAAACCGATGGCCAGGTTGAGCTGCTCGGCGATGCCGCCCAGACAGGCGCCGACCAGGATGTTGCTGAGATCGAGCAGCAGCTCGACTTCGGCGGCGTGGTCGAGATCGGCTTCGTAGCCGATCAGGTCGGCGAGGTCATTGCAGCGGTGCTGGCCGAAAATGACCAGCGCCTCGCCGCGCATGTCGCTGTAAAAGGCCTGGCGGACAGCCGATACCGTGCTCTCCTCGACTGTCCGGGCCAGCGTCGTCGGCACCTCGGCGGGCGGCACGATGAGAATGCGCGGGATCGACAGCTGGACGAATTCGCCGAGGACCTGGGCGATCGACGCCCCGGCTTGGCCCATGCCGATGTTGGCGATTTCCTGCAGCGCTTCCTTGCGGTCGTCGGTAAGCATCAAGACTCTCCGCCCGGGGTTAGACGATGACGCCGTATTCGCGCAGCACGGCTTCGACCCGCGCCGCGTCGACCGGCTTCTTGATGAAGGCGATGGCGCCCATGGCCTTGACGCGCTCGACGGCCTCGGCCTGGATGTCGGCCGAAACGACGATGACCAGGCAGTTCATGTCTTCGTGCTGCAGGGTTTCGAGCACCTGGTAGCCGTCGACCTCGGGCATGGTCAGGTCGAGGAACATCACGTCGACCTTGCCCGAGCGATAGGCAGCCAGCGCCTCGGCGCCGCCGCCGGCCTGGGTAATCTCGATGTCCCAGTTGGCCGGCAGGGAGCGGATCAGCATCTTGCGGGCGATCGGCGAATCATCGACGACGAGCACGGAAAGCGGCATTTTTCATTCCCGGGAAATTGACGAAAAATACATTGGCTACAACAACAAGTGTTTTTGCCATTTCGTCGCCGACTACCCGAGTCGGCGGGGCGATTCAAACCCGGCGGAATGCTTGCCGGCCGGCAGTCGACCGGGGCGTCGACGACCATCCCCGCGGTCGACCGGAAAAAACCGCCAAAATCGAAAAACAGGTGGCGCGCTCAGCGGGCCACCGGTCGCCCCGGATCGGCGCACCACTCGCTCCACGACCCGGCGTAGAGCCGCGAGCCGGGCAGGCCGGCGATCTCCATGGCCAGCACGTTGAGGCAGGCGGAAACGCCAGAACCGCACTGGTGCACCACCTGGTCGGCAGTCGCCCCGGCGAGCACGGCCAGCCATTCGGCACGCAAGTCGGCTGCCGGCTTGAAGCGGCCGTCGGGCAGCAGGTTATCCTTGAAGCAGCGGTTGATGGCGCCGGGGATGTGGCCGGCCACCGGATCGATGCTTTCGTTCTCGCCGCGGAAGCGGTCGGCGCCCCGGCCGTCGACCAGCACCATGTGGGGCGTCTCGATGCGCTCCTGCACGTAGTCGGCATCGACCCAGGCGGCTTGCGGCCGGGCGATGAATTCTGCCGGCTGCAGGGTCGGCTCGACCTCGGTCATCGCCCCGCCCGCCGCCTGCCAGGCCGGCAGGCCGCCGTCGAGCAGGGCGACGCGGTCGTGGCCGAGCCAGCGCAGCAGCCACCACAGGCGGCCGGCGATCATGCCCTGGGCGTCGTCGTAGACCACCACCTGGGTGGTCGTCCCGATGCCGACCTGGCCCAGGCGGGCGGCCAGTTTTTCGGGCTCGGGCAAGGGATGGCGACCGTTGCGGCCGGTCATCGGCCCCGACAGGTCGCGGTCGCAATGCAGGAAGACGGCTCCGGGAATGTGGCCGGCGGCGTAGGCGCGCTCGCCGTAGGCGGTGTCGCTCAGCTGGTGGCGGACGTCGACCACCAGCCAGGCCGGATCGTCGACATGGGCGCGCAGCGTCGTCGCATCGACCAGCGTCGTGTAGCTCATGGCTGCTAGGCCAGCCAGTCGTTGGCCTCGTCGACCGAGGCGAAGACCTCGACGTCGGCGTTGACGAAGGTCTGCGAGATCCAGGCGCTCCAGGTCACCCACTGGCTGTCGGTGACGACAGCGACACGCTTGAAATCGTTGGCATGGGCGCGCGAGAACTTGACCTCCTCCCAGGCCACGTCGAGCGTCAGGCCGGCCATCTGGCTGAGGTCGAAACAGAGGTCGACCGGACCTTCGAACTGCACCTTGAAATTGACGACCTCCTCGAACTCCTTGTAGTCGGCCAGCGTGAACTCCCCGAAAACGGCGACATTGACGCGGTTCGGTTGATGGTCGATGACGATCATGTTTTTGCTCCTTCTAGTTATTAGTTGTTAGTCGTTAGCCGTTAGCTAAAAGCTGGCGACTAATGACTGGCAGCTAGTCTAATCCTGCTCGACCGGGCTGGCACGCGAAAAGTGCGTGGCGGCGATGCCGGACAGCACGATCAGCCCGATGGCCGCCCACGACATGGCGCCGAGCACCTCGTTCCAGAACAGCATGCCGAACAGGCTGGAGAAGATCACCGTGCTGTAGGCCAGGGCCGCCGACATCAAGGTCTTGCCGCGCGTGTAGGCCCGCGTCATGGCCAATTGGGCGGCCGTGGCGAAGCCGGCGACGGCGAGCAGGAGCAGGCCGCTGCGCAGGTCGACGGCATGCAGCTCGGTGAACACCAGCCAGCTGCCGGCGCCAATCGACGAAACCAGCGAAAAATAGAACACCGTGCGCATTTCCGGCTCGCCGCGCGCCCCCAGTTCGCGCACGCTGAAGTAGGCCATGCCGGCCAGCACGCCCGAACCAAGGCCGATCAGGCCGCCGGCCAGCTGGTCGGCATGCAGGGTCGGGCGAAGGAGCAGGACGACGCCGGCCAGGCCGAGGACCAGGGCGCCGAGCAGGCCCTTGCGCAGGCGCATGCCGGCGAAGGCGAGATAGACGGCCAGGAAGATGGCCGAGGTGTAGTTGAGGGTGACGGCAGTGGCCAGCGGCAGCAGGGTGATGGCGTAGAAATAGGCGAACAGGGCCGAAAAGCCGACCGCGCCGCGCGTCAATTGCCAGCGCCAGTGCGCGGTGCGCAGCGACACGCCGTTCAGGCGGACCAGCCCGAACATCAGCAGCAAGGACAGGAAGCTGCGGTAGAAGGTGATTTCCACCGCCGAATGGCTCTCCGCGGCGAGCTTGACGCAGACGCCCATGCAGGCGAACAGGAAGCTGGCGGCGATCATCCACAGGGATTGCATTGATTAGCTGCTAGTTGTTAGTCATTAGTTGTTAGCAGAAAGCAAAAGCGGCGGATTTTACGCCGCCGCCTCATTGCTACGGTCAACCGGAAAAAACGGCCAAAATCGAAATCCTCAGCGGGCCGCGATGGCCGACTGCATGATCCGCCGGTAGAACTCGTGGAAGTGCTGCATGCCGTCCTCCATCGGGCTCTGGTAGGGGCCGACCTCGTTCTTGCCTTCGGCCAGCAGCGCCTTGCGGCCGCGGTCCATGCGCTCGCCGATGTCGTCGTCCTCGATCGCCGTCTCCATGTAGGCGGCGCGCTCGGCCTCGATGAACTCGCGCTCGAAATCGACGATTTCCTCGGGGTAGTAGAACTCGACGACGTTCATCGTCTTGTCCGGCCCCTGCGGGATCAGCGTGGACACGACCAGCACGTGCGGATACCACTCGACCATGATGTTCGGGTAGTAGGTCAGCCAGATGGCGCCCTGCGGCGGCGTTTCACCACGGTCGCCGTAGTACTCGCGGACGACCTTCTGCCAGCGGTTGTACACACCCGACGAGGACTCTTTGAGCAGCGAGGTAATGCCGACCTTCTGCACCGAATACCAGTCGCCGAATTGCCAGGAAAGATCATCGCAGGTGACGAAATTGCCCAGGCCCGGGTGGTAGGGCACGACGTGGTAGTCCTCGAGATAGACCTCGATGAAGGTCTTCCAGTTGTAGTTGCAGGTGTGCATCTCGACGTGGTCGAGCTTGTAGCCGGTGAAATCGAGGTCGCGGGCAACCTTCATGCCGGCCAGGTCGGCGTTGGCCGAGCGCGGGCCCTTGAAGAGCAGACCGTTCCAGTTCTCCAGCCGCACCTTGGCGAGGTTCAGGCAGGGATTCTGCGGGAAGTGTGGGGCGCCGATCAGCTCGCCGCCCTGGTCGTAGGTCCAGCGATGAATCGGGCAGACGACCGGCCCGTTGAGCCGGCCCGACCCCTGCAGCATGATCGCCTGGCGATGGCGGCAGACGTTGGACATCTGCCAGAGGCCGGCATGCTGGCCAATCTCGCCGCCGTTGAGCAGCATCTGGCCGTGGCCCTTCCATTCCAGCGTGCGATAGTCGCCTGCTTCCGGCACCATCAGCTGGTGACCGACATAACCCGGGCCGGCATCGAAGATGAGCTTTTTCTCCAGCTCCAGAATCTTTTCGTCGAAATACCAGTCCACCGGCAGTTGTGAAACTGCCGGGGCCAAACGGGACAAATTCGCCACGTCGGACATGCCATGCCTCGCGCAGGGTGCAAAAGAAAGCATTTTACCCCGCCCGCAATTTGACCAGAACCCCCTGGATGGAGTATTTTCGCCTGTTTCCCGGAAGCCGTTGACATGGAACAAAGCCCCATCGCCGACATGAAATTCGAGGCGGCCGTCGCCGAGCTCGAAGCCATCGTCGCCAGCATGGAAGGCGGCAAGCTCGAACTTGAAGCGTCGATCGCTGCCTACCGCCGCGGCATGGCGTTGATGCAGCATTGCCAGGCCCAACTGGCCGACGCCGAACAGCAGATCCGGATTCTCGAAAACGGCGAGTTCAAGGACGTCGACCGCAAGCTGCAAGCCATCCCGAACCCGACGGAGCCCCAGTGACCGCCACCCCCGCCGTGCCCACCCCGTTTGCCGGCTGGATGACCGCCACCCAGGCGCGCGTCGAAGCCGCCCTGGCCCGCCATCTGCCGGCCGCCGACAGCATCCCGGCCCGCCTCCACGACGCCATGCGCTACGCCGCGCTCGGCGGCGGCAAGCGGGTCCGCCCGCTGCTCGCGTTCGCCGCCGGCGAACTGAGCGGGGCCAGCCCGGAAAGCCTGGATACGGCGGCCTGCGCCGTCGAACTGATCCACGCCTACTCGCTGGTCCATGACGACCTGCCGTGCATGGACGACGACGTGCTACGCCGCGGCCGCCCGACCTGCCACGTCGAGTTCGACGAACCGACCGCCCTGCTCGTCGGCGACAGCCTGCAGACCCTGGCCTTCGAGCTGCTCGCCCGCCAGCCCGGCGCCGATCCGGCCCGCCAGCTGGAAATGATCGCCCTCCTCGCCCAGGCCAGCGGTTCGCGCGGCATGGCCGGCGGCCAGGCCATCGACCTCGCGTCGGTCGGCAAGCCGCTCAGCCAGCCCGAGCTGGAACTGATGCACGCCCTCAAGACCGGCGCCCTGATCCGCGCCGCCGTGCTGCTCGGCGCCCTGGCCGGCTCGCCCATGTCGGCCGAGGAACGCCAGCAACTCGACCGCTTCGCCAAGCGGGCCGGCCTGCTCTTCCAGGTCGTCGACGACATCCTCGACTGCACGGCGAGCACCGCCACGCTGGGCAAGACCGCCGGCAAGGACGAGGCCGCCGCCAAGCCGACCTACGTCAGCCTGCTCGGCCTCGATGCCGCCCGCAGCTACGCCGACTCCCTGCGCAGCGACGCCCTCGCCGCCCTCGCCATTTTCGGCAACCGGGCCAGCCGCCTGACCGAACTGGCCGACTTCATCTGCCACCGGCAATTCTGAAATGACCGACGCAGCCAAATTCCCCTTGCTCGAAACCATAGCCGGCCCGGCCGACCTGCGCCGCCTGGAGCGCAAGCAATTGCCCCAGTTGGCCCGCGAACTGCGCACCTTCCTGATCGATTCGGTGTCGAAGACCGGCGGCCACCTGTCGTCCAACCTCGGCACCGTCGAGCTGACCATCGCCCTGCACGCCGTCTTCAAGACGCCGGATGACCGCCTGGTCTGGGACGTCGGCCACCAGTGCTACGCCCACAAGGTGCTCACCGGCCGCCGCGAAGGGATGAGCACGCTGCGCATGCACGGCGGCGTCTCCGGCTTCCCCAAGCGCTGCGAGAGCCCGTACGACACCTTCGGCGTCGGCCACTCGTCGACCTCGATCTCGGCTGCTCTCGGCATGGCCCTGGCCGCCAAGCACAAGGGCGAGGACCGCAAGGCCATCGCCGTCATCGGCGACGGCGCGATGTCGGCCGGCATGGCCTTCGAGGCCATGAACAACGCCGGCGTCGGCGATGCCGACATGCTCGTCATCCTCAACGACAACGAGATGTCGATCTCGCCGCCAGTCGGCGCGCTGAACAACATCCTGACCCGCCTGACCTCGAGCAAGACCTACAACGTCGCCCGCGAAGCCGGCCGTCACATGCTCGGCTTCGCGCCGCCGCTGCTCGAACTGGCCCGGCGCGCCGAGGAGCACGTCAAGGGCATGATCGCCCCGGGCACGCTGTTCGAGGAATTCGGCTTCCACTACTACGGCCCGATCGACGGCCACGACCTCGACGCCCTGATCCCGACGCTGGAAAACCTGAAGAAGTTGAAGGGCCCGAAGTTCCTGCATGTCATCACCAAGAAGGGCCAGGGCTACAAGCTGGCCGAGGCCGACCCCATCCTTTACCACGGCGTCGGCAAGTTCGCCGCCTGCGACGGCATCAAGGCCGGCAAGGCCGGCAAGCTGACCTACACCCAGGTCTTCGGCGACTGGCTATGCGACATGGCCAAGGCCGACAGCCGGCTGGTCGGCATCACCCCGGCCATGCGCGAAGGCTCGGGCATGGTGCGCTTCTCCGAGGAGCACGCCGAGCGCTACTTCGACGTCGGCATCGCCGAGCAGCACGCCGTGACCTTCGCCGCCGGCCTCGCCTGCGAGGGCCTGAAGCCAGTCGTCGCCATCTACTCGACCTTCCTGCAGCGCGCCTACGACCAGCTGATCCACGACGTGGCGCTGCAGAACCTGCCGGTCGTTTTCGCCGTCGACCGCGGCGGCCTGGTCGGCGCCGACGGCCCGACCCACCATGGCACCTTCGACCTGTCCTACGTCACCTGCATCCCCAACATGGTGGTGATGACCCCGGCCGACGAGGCCGAATGCCGGCAGATGCTGTCCACCGCCTATCGGCTCGATTGCCCGACGCTGGTCCGCTACCCGCGCGGCGGCGGCACCGGCACCATCCCGTCCACGCAACTCGACACCCTGCCCGTCGGCAAGGGTGAAATCCGCCGCCGCGGCAAGTCGGTCGCCCTCCTCGCCTTCGGCAGCCTGGTCCCGGCCGCCGTCGCCGCCGGCGAGGAACTCGACGCCACGGTCGCCAACATGCGCTTCGTCAAGCCGCTCGATGCCGAACTGATTGTCGAACTGGCCGGGAACCATTCCCTGCTGGTCAGTATCGAAGAGAACGCCGTGATCGGTGGCGCCGGCTCGGAGATCGAGCGGGTGCTGGCCGAGCACGGGCTGAACGTGCCGGTACTGCGCCTCGGCCTGCCCGACCGCTTCATCGATCACGGCGAGCAAGGCCAGTTGCTGGCCGAGCTCGGCCTCGACCAGGCCGGCATCGTGCAGAGCGTCCGCGCTCGCCTCAATCCACAATAATGCTTCAAGAACAGCCCATGACCCCCACCGCAACAGCCATCCCCGACGTCCAGAACTCCGCCGACACGCGCCACATCGCGATCAACAAGGTCGGCATCAAGGCCATCCGCCACCCTATCATGGTCGAGGACAAATCGACCGGCGTGCAACACACCATCGCCATGTTCAACATGTACGTCGGCCTGCCCCACAATTTCAAGGGCACCCACATGTCGCGCTTCGTCGAGATCCTCAACAGCCACGACCGGGAAATTTCCGTCGAGAACTTCCCGGTCATGCTGCGCGACATGGTCGCCAAGCTCGAGGCCGAAACCGGCCACATCGAGATGAACTTCCCGTATTTCATCAACAAGACGGCACCGATTTCCGGCGTGCAGAGCCTGATGGACTACGACGTCACCTTCATCGGCGACATCTGCCACGGCCAGATCACCACCTCGGTCAAGGTCGTCGTGCCGGTGACCAGCCTCTGCCCGTGCTCGAAGAAGATTTCCGAGCGCGGCGCCCACAACCAGCGCTCGCACGTCACCGTCACCGCCCGCACCAACGATTTCGTGTGGATCGAGGAGCTGGTCCAGCTGGTCGAGGAAGAGGCCTCCTGCGAGTTGTTCGGCCTGTTGAAGCGCCCCGACGAGAAATACGTCACCGAGCGCGCCTACGACAACCCCAAGTTCGTCGAGGACATGGTGCGCGACGTCGCTGCCCGCCTCAACGCCGAGCCGCGCATCGACGCCTACGTCGTCGAGTCGGAGAACTTCGAGTCCATCCACAACCACTCGGCCTACGCGCTGATCGAGAAGGACAAGACCCTGGCCGGCTGAACCGCCGACCGCTGCGGTCGACGGCAAAAAAGCCGAAAACCGGTGACCGGTCCTGAAATAGGTTGACACCTATTTTGACGGATTGACCAGTTCAATTGCTGGCCGACAAAGACACCCGATGAACCTCATCGGGCGTTTTCAATTGTAGCGACAGATGCGGTCGCTCCGTG
>SSXW01000037.1 GCA_009469585.1 Dechloromonas sp. Dech2017 | reverse complement strand
GCCAGACCGGCAAGATCGTCGCTCCGCAGCTCTACATCGCGGTCGGCATTTCCGGTGCCATCCAGCACCTGGCCGGGATGAAGGACTCGAAGGTGATCGTCGCCATCAACAAGGATCCGGATGCGCCGATCTTCCAGGTGGCGGATTACGGGTTGGTGGCCGATTTGTTCGAAACCATTCCGGCGCTGGCCGCAGCCGTCGGCTAGAATTCACCATGTGAATCTGACCGATAACCTGTTGGGCGATGGGTGGTACTGGGCGGCCTGGGGCGTCTGGATTCCGCTCTTCGCCCGCAGCGTATGGCGCGCGCCGTGGGCGCGCCTGCGTGATTCGGAACAAATGAATGTCTGGCTCGGGATGATCGTCGTCCTGATCCTTCTGTGGAGCATGAAAGCCGGCGTCAAGCAGGGGCTTGGATTACATCTGCTGGGGGCCACGGTTTTTACGCTGAGCTTCGGGCCGCACTTGGCGTTTCTCGGCCTGTCTTTCGTGGCCGCCGGGATCACCCTGAACGGGGCAGCCGGTCCGTTTGCCTTTGCCACCAACGCGCTATTGCTGGCCGGGGTTGGCGTCGGGTTGAGTCAGTTGCTGTTCAGCCTGTTTTTCCGGCTTCTTCCCAAGCATTTCTTCATTTATATCTTTATTAACGGCTTTCTGGCAGCCGGGCTGACCATAATCGGCGTTGGCCTGGCTTCCATACTGCTGCTGTCGGGCGCCGGCGCTTACCCATGGGACTATTTGGCGGGTGAATATTTTCCTTACTTAATGCTTTTGGCATTTTCCGAAGCCTGGCTGTCGGGGATGGTCATGACAGTCTTGGTGATATATCGGCCAAATTGGGTAATAACGTTCGAAGATTCACGTTATCTGACAGATAAATAACGGCTACAATCTCAAGCGTTTCCTGTCGTTTGGGGGTTGGATCCTTGAATTCGCTGACGTTTCGCCATTCGCTGCCCATCGTGCTGCTCGCCTTGTCCGGCAAGGTTGGGGCGGTTGGGCTCGGTGAATTGCGGGGCCAGCCGGTATTGGGGCAGGGCTTGCAACTCGAGGTCAGTTTGCTGGGAGCGGAGAAGCTCGCTCTCGACGCTTCGTGTTTTCGCCTCGTCCAACCTTCTGACGGGGGCGACCTCCCCTGGTTGAAAAAGGCCAGTCTGGCCTTCCGCAAGGGCGCGCCGCCGGTACTTGAAATTCGTTCTGCCGAGCCCTTGCGCGAGCCCATCCTGCAATTGGCAGTCAAACTCGGCTGCGGCTATGAGGTGTCACGCGACTATGTCCTGATGGCCTCCCCGGCAATGTCCGGTATGTTGCGGACCGAGTCGTTGTCGGAAAAGGTCGGCGAAGCCGGGGTTCCTCCGGAGGCCAAGCGACCGGCCAGGGCTCGTTCTGCCCAACCGCGCTTGGCTTCGGAAGTCCCGGCGCCAGTCAGGCGGGTATCGAAAGCCACGGCGAATGCCGAAGCGCTGCTGCCTGACCGGCTGATCTTGTTTGCCGACGGTGATGTCGGGGAGCCATCGCTGCGCCTGGCCACAGCGCTCGTTTCGACTGGGCAGGATGCCACGGATGCCCAGCGCGAAATGTTCCGCCTGGAATACCGGATACTGATGGCCTTGCATGACCAAGCGATATCCCAGCTGGCAGCAGCTGAGAAAATGCGCAACATGGAGTCGGCCCTGGGCGAACTGCATGGGCAGGCCGACAAGCTTGCCCAGCGAGCCGAACAGGGCAGCGCTTCCTCGCCGCAAGGTTCGGGGTCTGGACAGGGGGAGCCGGTACCGTCGGTTGCGGCACCTGCATCGGCGCAGGTGGCAACTGGTGGTTCGGCACCGGTCAAGGCATTGGCACTGCTTTCCGACTGGGGGGCATACGGCATCCTGCTCGGTTCAGTTCTTGGCTTGGCTGGCTGGCTTGTCTGGCGAAATCACCGTAGGCGGCAAGACGAAACGGTCGATGGGGCAACGACAATCTGCGAACCCGAAATCAGGGTTGATCCGCGTCGAAGCGACGAGCGCGACGAACCCGGCGGTGTTGACCTCCCGTTTGAACCAGCGGCCATGGGCATGCCGATGCAGGTCGACGTCGAACTCGATGCCCGCGGAGGTGTTGAGTCGGTAGCGCCGGTAGATAGCGGTGCGGGGCCCGAAAATGCCATGGATTCGGTCTTGTCGATCAATGCCTCGACGCTGGATGAGCAGTTCGAAGCCAATCCGGTCATGGAACTGGCGGACATCATGCTGTCCTTCGGTCGGGTCAAGGGGGCGGCCCAGGCGCTTCAGGAATATATCGACAATAATCCTCAGGAAGCCCTGCGGCCCTGGATTCGCCTGATGGATGTCTACCGCATGGCCGGGATGCGCGCCGAATTCGAAAAAGTTGCCAGCAACCTGAACCACAATTTCAATGTTGAAGTACAAAGTTGGGATGACGGCAAGGCCGAATCGACGCCACCATCTCCCGGAACTGCTGAAATCCCGGTGGCCCCCAAACCGCAGTCGCTGGAAGATCTGCCGCGGCTAATGCGCACCGTGGTCGAACTATGGAATACCGGCGATGTCGTCGGCTATCTGTATCAATTGCTCAGGGATAACCGCGGTGGTCAGCGTCTCGGCTTCGCCATGCCTGTGGTCGAGGACGTACTTTTCCTGATCGAACTGAAAGAAACTGCCAACCGAATGGATAAGGTCCAATGAGTGAATATTGTGCGCCGTTGAAGGAGATTCGTTTCGTAATGCGTGACCTGGCCGGGATGGATCAGGTCGTGTCACTGCCTGGTAATGAAGAGGCGTCGCCAGATGTGGTCGACGCCATTCTTGACGAGGCAGCCAGATTCTCGACCGAGGTGATTTCCCCGCTCAACCGGATTGGCGATATCCATGGTGCACAATGGAACGACCGGGCTGTGACTACGCCTCCGGGGTTCAAGGAGGCTTATCGGCAGTTCGTCGACAACGGCTGGAATGGACTCGGCTGCGACCCCGAGCATGGCGGGCAAGGCCTGCCCAGGCTGCTGTCGACGGCGGTCAGCGAGATGTGGAAGGGAGCCAACCATGCCTTTTCCCTGTGCCCGATGTTGACCCAGGGCGCGATCGAGGCGCTGATGATCGCCGGCACCGAGGCGCAGAAGGCCGTCTACCTCCCGAAGCTCGTTTCGGGAGAGTGGACGGGAACCATGAATCTTACCGAACCGTCGGCCGGTTCCGATCTGGCTGCCGTGCGTACGCGGGCCGAGCCGGTTGGCGATGGCACCTACCGGATCTTCGGCCAGAAGATTTTTATCACCTACGGCGAGCACGACATGACGGACAACATCGTCCATCTTGTTCTCGCCCGTACGCCCAACGCACCGGAAGGCGTCAAGGGAATTTCCCTGTTTCTCGTGCCGAAATACCTGCTGCAGGCCGATGGAACGCCAGGTTCGCGCAACGATGCCTACTGTGTTTCGATTGAACACAAGCTGGGCATTCACGGCAGTCCGACCGCTGTCCTGGCCTTTGGCGACCATGGCGGCGCCATCGGCACGCTGGTCGGCGAAGAAAATCGTGGCCTGGAGTACATGTTCATCATGATGAACGCGGCGCGCTTCAATGTCGGCCTGGAGGGACTGGGAGACGCCGAGCGGGCTTATCAACGCGCGGTCGCCTATGCCCGGGAGCGCGTGCAGGGCACCGAGATCGGTGTGCGGGGCGGTCCCAAGGTGCCGATCCTCAGGCACCCGGATGTCCGCCGGATGTTGATGTCCATGCGTTCGCGGGTCGAAGCCATGCGCGCCCTGGCTTATGTGACGGCGGCAGCGCAGGACAATGCCCATGGCAATCCCGACCCGGTGCAGCGTGAAGCGGCCCGGGCATTTGCCGATCTGATGATTCCCGTCGTCAAGGGCTGGAGCACCGAAAGCGCCATCGATATCGCTTCGCTGGGTGTGCAGGTGCATGGCGGTATGGGCTATATCGAGGAGACCGGTGCCGCCCAGCATTTGCGCGATGCCCGGATTACCTCGATCTACGAAGGGACGACGGCAATACAGGCCAACGACCTCGTCGGGCGGAAGATCGCCAGGGAGCAGGGGGCTACCGTCAGGCAGGTCATCGCTCGGATGCGAAATGACGCCGAACAGCTGGATGGCGACCTGGCCAGGCTGGGAGCTTGCCAAACTGCTGCGGTCGACGCGCTGGAAGGCTGTGTTTCGTGGATCGTTGCCAATTTCTCTTCCGACCCGAAGGCTGTTCATGTCGGCTCCGTTCCCTTTTTACACCTGCTGGGCATCGTCGCCGGTGGCTGGCAAATGGGGCGGGCGGCGGTCATCGCCCGGGGTCGCCTGGATTTCGGGGAAAAGGATGCGTTCCTGGAGGCCAAGTTGGTGACGGTGCGTTTCTTTGCCGATCATTTCCTGACCCAGGCCGGTGGTCTTGCCGATTCGATCATGAACGGCGCCACCGGGGCGTTGGCGATGGCTGACGACAGCTTTTAACGAATTCAATTTACCGCTTCATCGGCCCGGTATTGCTGTTATAATGCTGGGCTTTTCAACCTTGCCCTACCGCAAACGCATGGTGGAGGGTTTATCCCAAAAGGAGCTTGCATGCGCCATTACGAAATCTGCTTTATCGTCCACCCGGACCAAAGCGAACAAGTGCCCGGCATGGTCGAGCGCTATCGCGCCATCGTTACCGCCAAGGGCGGTAGCATCCATCGTCTGGAAGACTGGGGCCGCCGTCAGCTGGCTTACCCGATCCAGAAGATCCACAAGGCCCACTACGTTCTGATGAACATCGAGTGCGACGGCGAGACGCTGAACGAACTCGAGCACGCGTTCAAGTTCAACGACGCCGTGCTGCGCCACCTCACCGTCAAGATGAAGGCGGCGGTGACGACTCCTTCGCCGATGATGAAGGAAGAAAAGTCCAAGTCGATGATGCCTGGTGATGCCGCTCCGGCTGCCCCGGCAGAAACGGCCGCTGCTTAAGCATATCCGTACGGGAACCAAGGGCTGAACTGCCTCACGATCTCCGGAAACCTGGTCGAGCGCAAAGCCTTGCGCTACACACCGGCCGGCGTTCCGGTCAGCGAGGGATGGCTGCAACACGCATCCTCGCAGATTGAAAGTGGTGCAGAGCGTCTGGTACAGGTCGAAATCGCTGTCGTGGCCCTGGGTGAAACCGCCCGCTGGCTGCAGGCAGCACCCCTTGGAGGGGCGGTCAAATTGACCGGTTTTCTGGCTGCCAGGAGTCGCAACAGCAAGGCGCCCGTGCTGCACGTGAATACACTCGAATATTTGGAAGGAAACGAAAATGGCTCGATTCTTCAAGAAGAAGGATGACGACAAGAAAAAGAAGCGCGGTGGCGGCCTGTTCAAGCGTCGCAAGTTCTGCCGCTTCACGGCTGAAAAGGTCGAACAGATTGACTACAAGGATGTGGATGTCCTCAAGGAATTCATCCAGGAAAACGCCAAGATCATGCCGGCTCGCCTGACCGGTACCAAGGCCGGCTACCAGCGCCAGCTGGGCACTGCCATCAAGCGTGCCCGCTTCATGGCCCTGCTGCCGTACACCGACAACCATCAATAATTTTCGGGGAGACGAAACATGCAAATCATTCTGCTCGACAAAGTTGTCAACCTCGGCAATCTCGGTGACGTCGTCAAGGTCAAGGACGGCTATGCCCGCAATTTCCTGATTCCGCAACGCATGGCCAAGCGTGCCACGCCGGCTGCCATGGCCGAATTCGAAGCGCGCCGCGCCGAACTGGAAAAGCTGGCCGCTGAAAAGCTGGCTGCTGCCCAGGGTGTTGCCGACAAGATGAATGGCACCGCCGTTACCGTTGCCCGCAAGGCCGGTATGGATGGCCGCCTGTTCGGCTCGGTTGGCAATGCCGACATCGCCGAAGCGCTGAAGGGTGCCGGCTTCACCGTCGACAAGTCGACGGTCCGCATGCCGGAAGGCCCGCTCAAGGCGATCGGCGAGTTCCCGCTCGAAGTTGCCCTGCACACCGACGTGGTCGCCAACATCACCGTGGCCGTGGTTGCCGAGTAATTCCGGTAACTTCCCACGACAGAAGGCCTCGCTGTAGCGAGGCCTTTTTACTTTAAACTGCCTGCCATGAACCAGCGTCCGCAAAAGCCCAAAGTCGTCGATTCTTCACTGGATTCCCTGCGTGTCCCGCCGCATTCCATCGAAGCCGAGCAATCGGTGCTCGGCGGGCTGTTGCTGGATAACCAGGCGTGGGACCGGATGGGCGACCTGCTCGCCGATACCGACTTCTATCGCGACGAGCACCGGCGCATTTTCCGCCAGATTCGCGGCTTGCTGGAGCGGGCCAAGCCGGCCGACGTGGTGACCGTCGCCGAAGCGCTCGATGCGGCAGGGGAGGGCGACCAGACCGGCGGTCTGGCCTATCTCGGCGAACTGGCGGCCAACACGCCGTCGGCGGCCAATATCCGGCGTTATGCGGAAATCGTTCGGGAACGCGCCGTGTTGCGTCAGCTGGTGGCGACGGCCGACGAGATCGCGTCCGATGCGCTGAATCCTTTGGGTCGCGACGCCGTGACGCTGCTCGACGAGGCCGAGTCCAAGATTTTCCGGATTGCCGAGGCCGGGGCCGGGCACAGCGAAGGTTTCGTGCATATCAATCCGCTGTTGACCCAGGTCGTCGAGCGTATCCAGGAGTTGCATGACCGCGACAATCCGTCCGACATTACCGGCGTACCGACCGGTTTTGTCGACCTTGACCAGAAGACCTCGGGTTTCCAGCCGGGTGACCTGATTATCGTGGCGGGGCGCCCGTCGATGGGCAAAACTGCCTTCGCCTTGAATATTGCCGAGAATGTTGCCGTCGAGACCGGTTTACCGGTTGGCGTGTTTTCGATGGAAATGGGGGGCGCCCAACTGGCGACACGCATGCTGGCGTCGATCGGGCGCCTCAATTCGCAGAGTCTGCGCACTGGCCGCATGTCCGACGACGAGTGGTCACGCCTGTCTTTCGCCCTCGGCAAGTTGCACGAGGCGCCGATCTACATCGACGAGACCGGTGGCTTGAGCCCGGCCAACCTGCGGGCGCGGGCCCGCCGTCTGGCGAGGCAGTACGGCGGCAAGCTCGGCTTGCTGGTCATCGACTACATCCAGTTGATGTCGGGTAATCGGCCGGGCGAGAACCGGGCCACCGAGGTGTCGGAAATCTCGCGGGCCATCAAGTCGCTGGCCAAGGAATTGCAGGTGCCGATTGTCGCCTTGTCGCAGCTTTCCCGTAAGGTCGAGGAGCGCACCGACAAGCGGCCGATGATGTCCGACTTGCGCGAGTCGGGCGCCATCGAGCAGGATGCCGACGTGATCCTGATGATGTACCGCGAGGAGTATTACAAGCAGGACACCCCGGACAAGGGGATTGCCGAGGTGATCATCGGCAAGCAGCGTAACGGCCCGACCGGTACCGTGCGCATGGCCTTCCTCGGCGAATACACGCGCTTCGAGAACTTGGCTGGGGGCGGCTTCCAGGAAGCGCGCGAATAATCGTCGGTCGTCCCCTGTCTCCAGGAGGCAGGGGACGATCAGATTTCGATCTGGCGCGTCCGGATGCTGTACTGAATCGTCTCGGGGCGACTGCCGTCGTCATTGCCGGCCGATGATTCGAGTTGTGGCAGCAGCATGAACGGCAGCGGACTGCTTTTTCCTGGCAAGGTGATGTCGGTCCCGACGTTGAAGGCGATCCAGTTCATTTCCCAGACACCGAAAAGGATCTTCCTCAGCGAAATCAGCCGGCTGTCGTGATCGGACATGGCTTCCATGGCGATGGTGCGACGGACGTCGCTGGGGTCAACGGGAATCCAGCCGTAGCCGGGGACGTAGAACTCGGCGCGGACATGTTGGGCGCGGGTGGCGTCGTCGCCGCCCAGTCCGAGGCTGCGGAAGAGACGTGACGACCCGGTGCGCAGGCCATAGACACAACGGGCCGGAATGCCGATCGAGCGGCAGATGGAAACGAACAGGCCGTTGATGTCGGCCGACTTGCCTCCGTATTGCCCGCGGATCAATTGCTGGCGGACATCACCGGTGCCGCAGCCGGGCAGGCCGGGGTCGTAGATGGTATTGTCGATGACCCAGTCGTAGATCGCCTTGGCTTGTGCTACCGGATCCTTGATGCGGCCGAGGATGCGCTCGCCCAACTGGAAGGACAGGCCTTCGTTGGGGATCAACTGCGAGGCCTGCAGGTTGCGGCGCAGGATGTCTTCCCTTTCGGGGGCTATGGTCCGCTTGGTGACGTCGAAATGCCGGTCGGCGGTGGTCACCTGGGTCGTCAGTTGCAGCCGTGCTTCCCGACTGTCCTGCCATTCGCAGAAGAAGACCTCGAGGTCTCCATCCGGGAGTCGCCGCATGCCGGCGTTGGCCGGGTTGCCGGTCCACGAGTGACCAAGGGTGCGCTGGAAAAGGGTGTCCTGATTGAGCGGCAAGGGAAGCCAGAGTTTGCTCGGGCCGCCCTTGTTTTTCAGGTTGACCGTGGTGATGATTTCATAGGTCCGCCAGTCGTTGGGCGGTTCCGGGGCTTTGACCGGCGGCAGGCGCGAGGCGCTGGTGCCTTGTGGCGGCCGTTCGATGATCGGATCGTCGGCAGTGTGGGCGACCGGGCGCTGCGGCGCCTGCCTGGCCGGCTTCTTTGTGGTGGCACGGGTCGCCGGCTTTCTTGGTTTACCTGCGGTTGCCGCAGGTTTTGCATTGCCAGTGGCCTTGGCCGGCATCTTGGCAGCCCAGGCTTCCGATGCGAAAAACGGGAGCGCGGTGATCGATGCTAGAAAATTACGACGTTTCAAGTCATTCCTCGGGCGCTGACAATGGGTGGCTGAAACAAAGGGGCCGTGTCACCAGACACGGCCCCCCGATTCGTCGGCGCGATTATAGCACGTCGGCCGCGTGGTCAGCGAGGCGGGAGCGTTCGCCACGTTGCAGGGTGATGTGGCCGGAGTGCGGCCAGCCCTTGAAGCGATCGACGACGTAGGTCAGGCCGGAACTGCCTTCGGTGAGGTAGGGCGTGTCGATCTGGGCGATGTTGCCCAGGCAGACCACCTTGGTGCCGGGGCCGGCCCGGGTGACCAGGGTTTTCATCTGCTTGGGGGTGAGGTTCTGGGCTTCGTCGATGATCAGGTATTTTTTCAGGAAGGTCCGGCCGCGCATGAAGTTCATCGACTTGACCTTGATCCGCGAGCGGATGATGTCGTGCGTCGCCGCCTTGCCCCATTCGCCGCCGTAGGGGCCGCTACTTTCGTCGGTGTGGGTGAGGACGTCGAGGTTGTCCTCAAGGGCGCCCATCCACGGCGCCATCTTTTCTTCCTCGGTGCCTGGCAGGAAGCCGATGTCTTCGCCGACCGGCACGGTGGCCCGGGTCATGATGATCTCGGCGAACTGCTTGGCTTCAAGGACCTGGGTGAGGCCGGCGGCCAGGGTGAGCAGGGTCTTGCCGGTGCCGGCCTGGCCGAGCAGGGTGACGAAGTCGATATCCGGGTTCATCAGCAGGTTGAGGGCGAAGTTCTGCTCGCGGTTGCGGGCGGTGATGCCCCACACGGCGTTCTTCGGATGGGTGTAGTCGACCAGGGTTTCGAGGACGGTAGTCTTGCCGCTGGCTTCCTTGACGATGGCGGTGAAGCCGTCGTTTTCCAGCCAGACGAATTCATTGACCAGCATTTGCGGGCAGAGCGGACCGGTGACCTTGTAGTAGGTCTTGCTGTCCTTCTTCCACGATTCCATGCCCTTGCCGTGCTTGTCCCAGAAATTGTCGGGCAGGGCGCGGGTGCCGGTGTACAGGATGTCGGTGTCCTCGAGCACCTTGTCGTTGAAGTAGTCTTCGGCGAGCAGGTTGAGGGCGCGCGATTTGATGCGCATGTTGATGTCTTTCGACACCAGGATGACCGGGCGCTTGGGGAATTTCTTCTGCAGGTGGATGACCACCGACAGGATCTGGTTGTCGACCTTGGAGGTCGGCAGGCCCTGCGGCAGTTCGGTGCTGATCGCCTCGGTCTGCAGGTAGAGGCGGCCGCTGGCCAGTTTCTTGGAGGGGCCGTAGAGATCGATGCCTTCGTCGATATCGACGTCGCTCTCGGCCAGCATTTCGTCGAGGGTACGCGATGACTGGCGGGCGTTGCGGGCGATTTCCGACATGCCCTTCTTGTTGTTGTCGAGTTCTTCCAGCGTCATGATGGGAAGGAAGACGTCGTGTTCCTCGAAGCGGTAGAGGCAGCTGGGGTCGTGCATCAGCACGTTGGTGTCGAGGACGAAAAGTTTGGTAACGGCGGGCTTCTTGGTGGCTGCGGGCTTGCGCGGCATGGAGTGGGCCTTAGGTCGGGTGGGAAAGTTAGAGTGTCTTGACGAAATCGAGGACTTCCTGGACGTGGCCGGGGACCTTGACGCCCCGCCATTCGCGGCGCAGGACGCCCTGGCGGTCGATGACGAAGGTGCTGCGCTCGATGCCGCGCACCTGTTTGCCATACATGTTTTTCATTTTCATGACGCCGAACAGGTTGCACACCGTTTCGTCGCTGTCCGAGCCGAGCTCGAAGGGAAAGGCCTGCTTGGCCTTGAAGTTCTCGTGCGACTTCAGGCTGTCGCGCGAAATGCCAAGGATCTCGGCGCCGGCGGCGACGAATTCGCCATGCAGGTCGCGGAAATTCTGGCCCTGGGTGGTGCAGCCCGGCGTGCTGTCCTTGGGGTAGAAATAGATGACGACGACCTTGCCGGCCTTGGCCGCCAGGTTGAAGGTGGTGCCGCCGGTGGCCGGCAACGTGAAGTCGGGGAAGGGGGTGTCGGACATGCAAGTCTCTCGGGTTGTGCGTTTTGACCCATTGTGGGCAATTCCTGTCAGGCAGGTCAAGCGGCGCAGCGGGCATTTGCTAAACTGCGTGCCATGCGAACGATCTGCGCCTGCCTGCTTGCTACCCTTGCCCTGTCCGGATGCGGGCCGGCCTGGAACGACCCCTATCCGGCGGGCGATGCCGGGCGCAACATCCTCTACTCGGCCTTCACCGATCGCCCCAAGCATCTCGACCCGGCCCAGTCCTACACCGAGGACGAAATCACCTTCACCGCCCAGATCTACGAGCCGCCGCTGCAATACCACTACCTGCGCCGGCCCTACGAACTGATTCCGGCCACCGTCGAGCAGGTGCCGGTGCCGCGCTATGTCGATGTGGCCGGCCGCCCCTTGCCGCCCGACGCCCCGGCCGAGCGCATCGCCGAGAGCGTCTATGAGCTGAAACTGAAACCGGGCATCCGCTACCAGCCTCATCCGGCCTTCGCCGTCGATTCCCGCGGTCAACCGGAATATCTGGCCAAAAACGAAATGCCCGAGCGGCAGACAATGGCCGATTTCCCCAAGACCGGCAGCCGCCAACTGACTGCCGACGACTACATCTACCAGATCAAGCGCCTGGCCCACCCGCGCCTGCATTCGCCGATCTACGGCATGATGGCCGACAAGATCGTCGGCCTCAAGGAACTCGGCGACAGCCTGCGCCAGGCAGCCCGCGACCTGCCGGCCGACCGCTGGCTGGATCTCGACGCCTATCCGCTGGCCGGCGTCGAAAGGGTCGATGCGCTGACCTGGCGCATCCGCATCAAAGGCAAGTACCCGCAGTTCGCCTACTGGCTGGCCATGCCCTTCTTCGCCCCGGTGCCGCGCGAGGTCGACCGCTTTTTCGCCCAGCCCGGCATGGCCAGCCGCAACCTGACGCTGGACTGGTGGCCGGTCGGCACCGGCCCCTACATGCTGACCGAGAACGACCCCAACCGGCGCATGGTGCTCAGCCGCAACCCCAATTACCACGGCCAGTCCTACCCCTGCGACGGCGAGCCGGGCGATGCCGCCGCCGGCCTGCTCGACGACTGCGGGAAGACCCTGCCCTTCATCGACCAGGCCGTGTTCACCCGCGAAAAGGAGGCGATTCCCTACTGGAACAAGTTCCTGCAGGGCTACTACGACGCCTCGGGCATTTCCTCGGACAGCTTCGACCAGGCGGTGCGCGTCAATGTCGGCGGCGACGTGGCGCTGACCGACGAAATGCGCGACAAGGGCATCCGCCTGCTGACTTCGGTCAAGGCCTCGACCTTCTACATGGGCTTCAACATGCTCGACCCGGTGATCGGCGGCCTCGGCCCGCGTGCCACCAAGCTACGCCAGGCGATTTCGATCGCCATCGACCAGGAGGAATACATTTCCATTTTCCAGAACGGCCGCGGCATCGCCGCGCAAAGCCCCTTGCCGCCCGGCATCTTCGGCTACGAGCCGGGCGAGGCCGGCATCGACCGCACGGTCTACGACTGGGTGGACGGCAAGCCGAAGCGCAAGCCGGTCGATGTCGCCAAAAAGCTGGTCGCCGAAGCCGGCTACCCGAACGGCCGCGACGAGAAGAGCGGCGAGCCGCTCGTCGTCAACCTCGACACCACCGGCGGCGGCATGGGCGAGAAATCGCGGCTCGACTGGCTGACCCGGCAGTTCGCCAAGATCGACATCCAGCTCGTCGTCCGCTCGACCGATTTCAACCGCTTCCAGGACAAGGTCCGCAAGGGCAACGTCCAGCTCTACTACCTCGGCTGGAACGCCGACTATCCCGACCCGGAAAACTTCTTCTTCCTGCTCGACGGCAACGAAGGCAAGGTCGCCAAGGGCGGCGAGAACGCGTCGAACTACGCCAATCCCGAGTTCGACCGGCTGTTCGCCGAAATGAAGAACATGGACAACACGCCGCAGCGCCTGGCCATCATCCGCCGCATGAACGGCATCCTCCATCACGACGCGCCCTGGGTCTTCGGCCTGCATCCGAAGAGCTACACCCTCAGCCACCGCTGGCTGAAGAACCGCAAGCCCAACGACGTCGGCAACAACACCCTCAAATATCAGCGGATTATTGCCGTCGACCGCGACCATGCCCGTCGGCAATGGAATCGCCCGGTCGTCTGGCCGCTGGCGGCGGGCGGGCTGGGGCTGCTGCTGGTCGTCGTGCCGGCCGTCATCGGCTATCGCCGGCGCGAGCGCCGGGCCGCCCTGCGGTGAACCCGGCCGATCGCCAGCGGGCGCTCGATGCCGCCCTGCTGGCCTTCCGCGAGCTGTGGCAGCCGCAGCCCTTCCGGGAAATCCGCCCGGCCTGGTGCGAACGATGGCCGGCCCTGGCCGACCAACTGCTGGCCCTGCCGGAGGATGCCGTCGCCCGCCTCAGCGACGACGGATCGGCGGCGCTCGCCCTGCTTGCCCGGCATGTCCCGGCGGTGGCCGAGATCGACGCGCTGAGCGCGCTTCCCGAATTCGCCGGCAGTTCCGGGCCGGAACGCAACGAACGCTGGGCCTGGGAAATTCCCGGCCGCAAACGCCGGCAGATCGAAGCCTTTGCCGCCGCCGCCCGGCCCCATGGCCAGCCGGTGGTGGACTGGTGCGGCGGCAAGGGCCACCTCGGCCGCCTGCTCGCTCTCGACTGGCAGTTGCCGGTGCATACCCTGGAGATCGACGCCGCGCTGTGCGACGACGGCCGGGCCCTGGCCCGCCGGGCCGGCATCGCCCACGGCTTCGTCGTTGCCGACGCCCTGGCCACCACCGCCTGGCCGCAGGCCGGCCAGCACGCCGTCGCCCTGCACGCCTGCGGCGAACTGCACCGACGCCTGATCCGGGAAGGTGCCGAAAAAGGCGTCGGGCGTTTCGACGTGGCGCCCTGCTGCTATCACCGCGGCGTCGATGACCGCTACCGGCCGTTGTCCGGCGGCCTGCAGCTTGAACTCGGCCGCGACGACACCCGCCTGGCGGTGACCGAGACGGTGACCGCCGTCGCCCGCGAGACGCGGCAACGCGACCGGGGCATGGCCTGGAAGCTGGGCTTCGATGCCTGGCGCCGGGCGGTTACCGGGGGTGGCTATCGCAACTTCAAGCCGGTGGCCGAAAGCTGGCTGCGCGGCAGCTTTGCCGATTTCCTGGCGCTGATGGCCGAACGGGAGGGATTGCCGTCGCCGTCGGCCAGCGCTGCCGCCGAATTCGAAGGGCGGGGCTGGCAGCGGCGCCAGGCGCTGATGCGGCTGTCTGTCGTCCGCCATGCCTTTCGCCGGGCCGTCGAAATCTGGCTCGCCCTCGACCTCGCCTGCCATCTCGAAAGCCGCGGCTACCAGGTGGTCTTGGGCACCTTCTGCGACCGCCGGCTGACGCCGCGCAACCTGCTTATTTCCGCCCACCGCGCCTGAGCAGGAAGTCGGTCAACTCGGCCGGATGGTCGATGACCAGGTCGGCGCCCCAGGTGTGCGGCGGGCCGCTGTCGCCGAGATAGCCGTAGGCGGCGGCCACCGTCAGGCAGCCGGCGGCCTGGCCGGCGACGATGTCGCGGCGGTCGTCGCCGACGTAGAGGGCGCGTTCCGGCCGGCAATCGAGCAGCCGGCAGGCGTGCAGCACGGGGAGCGGCGAAGGCTTGGCTTCGGCGGTGGTGTCGCCGCTGACCACGCAGCGGGTGCGCGGCGCCAGTTGCAGCCATTCGACCAGCGGGTCGGTAAAGCGCATCCGCTTGTTGGTGACGATACCCCAGCCCAGTTGCATCGCCTCCAGCGCATCGAGCAGCTCCGGAATGCCGTCGAACAGGCGGCTGTCGGTGCACAGGCAGGTGGCGTAGATGTCGAGAAAGCGCCGGGCCAGCGCCTCGTAGGCGGGATCGCCCGGTTCGATGTCGAAGCCGGCGCGGAGCAGGCCGCGCACCCCCTGCGAGGTGTAGGGGCGCAGGTATGCTAGCGATCGCTGCGGTCGACCGGATTCCCGCAGCAAAATGTTGGTCGCTTCGCCGAGGTCGGGCGCCGTGTCGGCCAGCGTCCCGTCCAGGTCGAAGAGGACGGCTTCAAACATGCCGGGTGGCACGCATCAGGTAATTGACGCTGGTATCGGGGCCGAGGCGGTACTGCCGGCTGAGCGGGTTGTAGCTCATGCCGATCACCTCTTCCGGCTCGAGATTGGCCAGCTTGGCCCAGCGCGCCAGTTCGGACGGTTTGATGAAGCGGGCATAGTCGTGGGTGCCCTTGGGCAGCATCTGCAGCACGTACTCGGCGCCGATCACCGCCAACAGGTAGGACTTCGGGTTGCGGTTCAAGGTCGACAGGAAAACCTGGCCGCCCGGCTTGACCAGGCGGGCGCAGGCGGTCACCACGCTGGACGGGTCGGGAACATGCTCGAGCATCTCCAGGCAGGTCACGGCATCGAAGGCGCCCGGCATCTCATCGGCCAGCTGCTCTACCGAGATCTTGCGGTAATCGACCTGCCGGCCGCTTTCCAGCAAATGCAGCCTGGCCACGCCGAGCGGCTTTTCCGACAGGTCGATGCCGGTCACCTGGGCGCCGCGGGCCGCCATGCCCTCGGAAAGCAAGCCGCCGCCGCAGCCGACATCGAGCACGCGCTTGCCGTCCAGGCCGATGCTTCGGTCGATCCAGTCCAGGCGCAGCGGGTTGATATCGTGGAGTGGCTTGAATTCGCTGTTCGGGTCCCACCAGCGGTGGGCGAGTTCACCAAATTTGTCGAGTTCGGCGGGGTCGGCGTTGAGCATGACGTGATTCCGGGTGGGGTATTGGAAAAGAAAAAGCCCTGCCGAAGCAGGGCTTTTCATTGAAGCGCGGCGGCTTACTTGGTGCCGATGACTTCGATGTCGACGCGGCGGTCCGGCTGCAGGCAGTCGATCAGGGCCTTGGTCTTGACGTTGCCCTTGCACTTGTCGCCGGTGACCGGCTGCTTTTCGC
>SSXW01000036.1 GCA_009469585.1 Dechloromonas sp. Dech2017 | reverse complement strand
ACCGACTGGATGTGGACCTACAATCACGAGCGCCCCAACATGGCACTCGGCGGCATTACCCCGAAACAGAAGTCAGCACTTTTAACCACCTCTACTTCTGACCGCTGCTAAAAATGGGGGGATTACCCCCCTTGCGCCCCTCGACGAAAAACTCCGGCGTCACTCGCAACGCCGGCAAACTCGTCGTCGACACATCCGAATGGCACAGCAGTTCTTGCACGGTACGGATGTCTTAGCCGTGAGGTGCTCCCCGTAGCGCATGATGGTATCTTTCAATAGCTCACAAGTCTGATTGATGCGGTAACGGGCGGCAACGAACCTCGGTTTCAGCGACGAAAATTACGCCAGACACGCTTCATGAAAATTTCATACTTAACGCTCAGGACCAAGCCATTGAAGCATTTTCTTGTGGGCTTTCTCGCACTCTGGTCAGCCTGCAGTTTGGCGTCTGGGTGGAACGACTTCCAGAGAGACATTGGGCACGGATTCGTTCTCTGGAAAGCAAGTAGTTTTCATGTCTGTATAGACCAGAGGGTTGGCTCCTCCGATCGGAGTTTTTACACCACGCAGGTTTGTGGGGATATAAATAAGGGAGATTATGGGCCAGTCTCGGGATATTTCTTTACCGACACACATTTGCTGGTCAGGACGCATGGCGCAAAACGTTCAGGAAATGACGAGTACTTCACAAGAGACACGGCTCGCGAACACTTTTTCATTCTCCCGAAGAAGACTCCTCAACACGACAGACAATCAGTCATCAAGCCGCTAGATCGCGATGAGTTTTACGGAAACCCCGCGGTGCCCACCGATATCCAATGGCAACGTCCAACACGTTTTTACTCAAGTCCCGGCGATGAAAGTGACACATCGCTGATCATCGACGTCATTACATGGCTAGTCGCGTTTTTAATTGTCGTTGCGCCGATTGTCATCTGGCCGATTATCTTTTTCTGGGCTGCATGGTGGATATATAAAAGAGTGCGGAATAAGAGTCGCGGTAGTAGGTAGTGAATCGCTGGCTCTGTCAGACGCCCGCACCGCAACCCAGCAATGCACCGGACCTTGCGCATAAAGCCGCGCAAGGCCGGTTACCTCCACGTTGGGCACCTCAGAAATGAAACCGCAACTGGGCGATAAGGAGTGCATCTCCTTCAACGCGATAAACGATGCGATGTTCATCTGTGATGCGGCGTGACCAGAAACCCGATAGCGCATGTTTCAATGCCTCAGGCTTTCCCACGCCTCCGAAGGGTTCGCGTTGGGTTTCACGGATCAGCTTGTTTATCCGGTCGACCATCCGCCTGTCCTGCTTTTGCCAGTACAAGTAATCCTCACACGCCTCCTCGGCGAAAATCAGCTTCACTCTGCTAATTCCCGCTCGACACCTTTACCGTCATTCAGTTGTGCAGCCGCCGAAAGCAGGCGCCTGGCGTTCGCAGGAGTGCGCAAAAGATAGGCTGTTTCTTCGAGCGCTTTGTAATCTTCAAGTGAAAGCATCACCACGGATTGTTCTCCGTTGCGCGTGATAATCAAAGCTTCGTGATCGTTACAAACCCGGTCCATGGTGCTGGCAAGGTTTGCGCGAACACTGGTGTAAGTCATAGCATCCATGATCGCCCCTCAAATATGTACGTTTTAATGTACATATCAAACTCATAGTTGTCCAGAAAAAAGCGGGGAGAAAAAGATCGCTCACCATGGTCAACCGAAGAGGGAAACAGCGCAAATTTTAGTGCCGTAAGGCCTCGGTGCCGTCATTACGACCCCGGAAAACAAAACCGGGCACACCACACACCCACCAATTCTCCGTTGATTCAGGCGGCACGCTTTCTCGCCAGCCGCCCAACAACCGGCCCCCTCCGGGTGACAAGCCAGTCAGAATCAATGGCAGTATTCCGCAATCCGCGGCCGAGGCGCCATTCACTTCACGTTGTGCGAGTTCAAACGGACGGATATGACCACAGATCAATTGATCGTTTTTGGTGTCCTGGGGCTGACCCTGGTGCTGTTCATGTGGAACCGTTGGCGCCACGACATCGTCGCGGTGTTCGCGCTGCTGGCGATTACCATCGTCGGCCTCGTTCCCGTCGACCAGGCGTTTCTGGGACTGGGCCACCCGGCGGTGATCACCGTCGCCGCGGTGTTGGTGCTCAGCCGCGGCTTGCTCAATGCCGGCGTGGTGGACGCCATCGCCCGCCACTTGACGCGCGTCGGCAACCAGCCGTGGGTCCAGGTGGCGACCTTGACCGGCATCGTCGCTTTGAGTTCGAGTTTCATGAACAACGTCGGCGCCCTGGCCTTGTTCATGCCGGTGGCGATCTCGATCTCCCGGCAAAGCGGCCGCTCGCCTTCGTTGTTGCTGATGCCGCTGGCTTTCGCGTCGCTGCTCGGCGGCACGATCACGATGATCGGCACGCCGCCCAACATCATCATCGCCTCCTATCGGGAAGTAGCCGGGGCGGCGCCCTTCGGGATGTTCGACTTCCTGCCGGTCGGGCTGGGCATCACGGTCTGCGGGCTGGCGTTCATCGCCCTCGTCGGCTGGCGCCTGACGCCACGGCGGGATAACGGCGAGGACGCCGAGGCGCTGTTTCAGATCGGCGAGTACCTGACCGAGGTGCGTGTCGTCGAGGGGTGCAAATTTACAGGCCGGACCTTGCACGATTTGCTGAGCGCGGTGAAGGAGGAAGCCGACGTCGCGGTGATCGCGCTGGTGCGCGGTGGGCACCGCGAAGAGTTGCCGTCGATGTACAAGGTCTTGCACGACGACGACATTCTCCAGGTCGAAGCCGACTCGGACAGCCTCAAGACGCTGATCGAGACCGCTGGCGTGCAACTGGTGGCGCAGCGCGACCATGCTGAAGAAACCGCAGACGCGGAAAAGGCCGAGATCGGCCCGCTGACGATTGCCGAGACGATCGTCGGGCTGGAATCACGGCTGGTCGGCACGACGGCCTACGCCCTGGACTTGCGCGAGCGCTTTGGTTTGAACGTGCTCGCCGTGGCCCGTCGCGGCCATCGACTGCGCGGCCGGCTGGCCAAAATCCGCTTCGCGGTCGGCGACATCCTGCTCGTGCAGGCGCGTGAAGAGTCATTGCCCACGGCATTGAAAGAACTGGGCTGCCTGCCGCTCGCCTCGCGCGGCCTGAGCATCGGCAAACCGCGCAACATTCTGCTGGCCAGTGGCATCTTTGCCGGCGCCCTCGGGCTCGTCGGCTTTGGCCTGATGCCGGCGGCGCTCGGGCTGGTGGCCGGTGCGCTGGTCATGGTGCTGAGCGGGCTGGTCCCGCCGCGCGAGATTTACAAGAGCATCGACATGCCGGTCATCGTCTTGCTGGCCGCCTTGCTGCCCCTCGGTCAGGCCATGGAAACCACGGGCGGTTCGCAATGGATCGCCGATCAATTGCTCGACGCCGGCCGCGCAACCCCACCGGCCGTCACCATCGCCCTGCTCATGGGCATGGTCATGGTGATCTCCAACGTCATCAACAACGCGGCGACCGCCGTGCTGGCAGCGCCGGTTGCCATCAACCTGGCGCACGGGCTGGGATACTCACCGGACCCGTTCCTGATGGCCGTGGCCATCGGCGCTTCCTGCGCCTTCCTGACGCCGATCGGGCATCAATCGAATACGCTGGTGATGACGCCGGGCGGCTACGCCTTCGGCGACTACTGGCGGATGGGGCTGCCGCTTTCGCTGCTGGTCATGGCGACCGGCGTGCCGCTCATTTTGTGGTTCTGGGGCTTGTAGCCGCGGGGCGACAGGGCACGAGAATCGCCCCACGCCGGGACGCGCCGGGAATCCGCTGAGGTGCCAGCCGAAGGTGGCGCCAGTTTCCGGGCAGTCGATTGACGGCTCGTCAAAGATCCGCGGCCCGTCCACGGCTTTGGCGGCTTCATCCCGGTTGCTCACTGCTGCGGTCGACCCGAAAAAATGCCCAAAATTGAAAAGCCCGAACCGGCCTCGGCGGCGGTTCGGGCTTCTGTTTCAGGCTCAGGCGCCGGAATTCAGCGGGCGATGTCGAGCAGTTCAACCTCGAAGGTCAGCGTCGAATTGGCCGGGATGCCGGGGATGTTGCGGTTGCCGTAGGCCAGTTCGGGCGGGCAGACGAGCTTGGCCTTGCCGCCGACCTTGATCTTCTGGACGCCCTCGGTCCAGCACGGGATGACGCGCATCAGCGGGAAGGCGGCGGGCTGGCCGCGCTTGTAGGAGCTGTCGAATTCGTCGCCGTTCTGCAGCGTGCCGCGATAGTGGACCTTGACGGTATCGGTGGCCTTGGGGCTGGCGCCGCTGCCTTCCTTGAGCATGGTGATGCCGATGCCGGAGGCGGTCTTTTCTTCCTTGGGTTCGGCGGCCTGCGCCTGGAAGGCGACGGCGAGGAGGAGTGCGGCGGCGGTGAGGGCGGGTTTGTGCATGAATCGGCCTTTGCTTCGGGTTGTTGATCGGCGTCCGGAGACGGGGCAGCCATTGTGCCGCAAAAACGGCTAGCGGCGCAGGCCGCAGGGCGGCCTTGAATGCGGCCGGCCTGGCATGCGCCGAACTTGGCGGGCATAGTGGACTCCAACCGGCAGCGATGGCAATTGCATCGCCCCATCACGGAGGATCACATCATGGAACGTCCCGTACATAGCATGGGCAACCTCTTCGCCCAACTCGGCAAGCCCAGCGACGAGGCGGCGATCAGCCGCTTCATAGAACGCCACCGGCCGCTGGCCGACCATGTCCGCCTGCACGAAGCCAATTTCTGGTCGCCGTCGCAGGCCGCTTTCCTGTGTGAGGCCATCGTCCAGGACGCCGACTGGGCGGAGGTGGTCGACACCCTGGACGCCGAACTGCGCGCCCATCATTGATCGGCCGCCGATGAGCCGCCTGGAAAAGGACAGCTTCGGCGACATCGCAGTCGCCGACGATTGCCTGTGGGGCGCCCAGACACAGCGCTCGCTGGCCCATTTCGCGATTTCCACCGAACGCCTGCCGCTGGCGCTGATCCATGCCCTGGCCCTGGTCAAGGCGGCCTGCGCCGCGACCAACAAGGCGCTCGGCCTGTTGCCGGCCGACAAGGCGGGGGCGATCATCGCCGCCGCCGGCGAGGTCGCATCCGGCCGCCACGACGACCAGTTCCCGCTCGCCGTGTGGCAGACCGGCTCGGGCACGCAGACCAACATGAACGTCAACGAGGTGCTGGCCAACCGCGCCTCGGAGCTGCTCGGCGGCGAGCGCGGCAAGGCTCGCCTGGTGCACCCCAACGACGAGGTCAATCTCGGGCAATCGTCCAACGACATCTTCCCGACCGCCATGCACCTCGCCGCCGGCCTGGCCATCACCAACGACCTGCTGCCCGCCCTGCGCCGGCTGAGCGCGACGCTGCTCGATAAATCGGGCGCCTTCGCCGAGCTGGTCAAGATCGGCCGCACCCATCTGCAGGACGCCACGCCCTTGACCCTGGGCCAGGAGTTCTCCGGCTACGTCGCCCAGCTGCGCCATGCCGAATCGCTGGTCACCGCCAGCCTGGGGTCGATCTATCCGCTGGCCGTCGGCGGCACGGCGGTCGGCACCGGGCTCAACACCCACCGCCAGTTCGGCGAGTGCGTCGCCGCCGAACTGGCCGGCCAGACCGGCCTGCCCTTCACCAGCGCCGACAACAAGTTCGCCGCGCTGGCCGCCCACGACGGCCTGGTCGCCGCCCACGGCGCACTCAAGACGCTGGCCGTGGCCCTGATGAAAATCGCCAACGACGTCCGCTGGCTGGCCTCCGGGCCGCGCTCCGGGCTCGGCGAACTGCGCATTCCGGAAAACGAGCCGGGCAGCTCGATCATGCCGGGCAAGGTCAACCCCACCCAGTGCGAGGCGCTGACCATGCTCTGCTGCCAGGTCATGGGCAACGACGTGGCCATCGGCATCGGCGGCGCCGCCGGCAATTTCGAGCTGAATGTCTTCAAGCCGCTGATCATCCACAACTTCCTGCAAAGCGTCCGCCTGCTGGCCGACGGCATGGACAGCTTCGACCGCCATTGCGCGCAGGGCATCGCCGCCAACACCGAACGCCTCGGTGAACTGATGCAACGCTCGCTGATGCTGGTCACCGCGCTGGTTCCCCACATCGGCTACGACAAGGCCGCCGAGATCGCCAAGAAGGCCGCCGCCGAAGGCAGCACGCTGCAGGCGGCGGCGCTCGCCCTCGGCTATGTCAGCGCCGAGGATTACGCGCGCTGGGTGGTGCCGGGCGACATGATCCACCCGGCGGCATGAGGCGACGGATCGTTCGGCCCCTCGCCCTGCCCGGCCTCGCCCTGCTGCTTGCCGGCCCGCTGCCGGCGGCCGCCGAGGATGCCTGCGCGCAACTGCCCAAGCCCTCGGTCACCGTCAAGCGCCTGGCCGACCCGGCCATCCGCTACAACACCGAATACGGCTACCGCACGCTGACCGAACTCGGCCGCGACAAGCTGCAGCCGGGCGGCCAGGTGCTCGGCCTGACCCGCGCCCAGTCGGTCGCCAGCTTCACGCTGACCGCCCCGGCCCTGGTCGACGCCAGCCAGCGCTACGAATGCGCCAGCCCGCAGATCACGCTGAGCATCGGCTTCCGCCAGATGACCGTGTACGTCGGCAAGGAATTCCCGGCCGGCACCTGCGCCTACCAGGAAATCCTCGATCACGAGATGCGCCACGTGAAGGCCTACCAGGCGCACATCGCCGGCATCGAACAAGTGCTGCAACAGGAAATCGCCCGCCGTTTCGCCACCGACAGCGTCTGGCGCGGCCAGGCCGGCACGCTGTCGGCCCGCATCGGCAAGGAACTCGACGAACGCTGGCTGCCCTACGTCAACCGCGAGATGCGCAAGGTCGACGCAGCCCAGGCGCTGATCGACGCCCCCGAGGAATACGCCCGGCTGGCCGAGGCCTGCAACGGCGAGATCAAGACGCTGGCCCGCTGAGCCGCCGCCCGCCGGCCAGCGGGAGCAACTACCGCCTGACGATCACCCCGCAGGCCACCCGCTTGCCGGAATTGCCGGCCGGCTGCGACTTGTAGTCGTCGGGGTCGGCATGGATGACGACGCTGCGCCCGTAGATCTCGTCCAGGGTCAGCCCCGGCAGGTCGGCGGCGAAGCGCGCCTCGCCGCGGGCGTCGGCAGTCAGGTTGGGCAGGTCGCCGCCGTGCCGGTCGTTGCTGGCGTGGTGGCCGTGCGCCTTGCCGGCCGGGTTGTAATGCCCCTTGGCGCTGGTCGCGTCGGGGGCGCTGCAATCGCCGATCTCGTGGATGTGGAAGCCATGCTCGCCGGGGCTGAGTCCGCTGGCCGCCACCGTGACGCGCAGGCCGCCCGGCTGGCCGGTGAATACCACCTCGCCGGCCACCGAACTGCCCGAACGGGCCTCCAGCACCGCCCGCGCCGACGGGGCGCCGCCCCCGGTGGCACAGGCCGACAGCAGGTTGGCAAGGAGCAGGCTGCTGGCGACGACAAGCATTTTCTTCATGACACTCTCCCGGAATGATCTTCAGGCCGCCCCCGACCAACGCTGCGACGACTGGCACCGGCGACGGCAAAGCGGCCCAGCCAGCCAGATGACAACGGAAAGCCCGCTTCGTTCCGACAACCGGCGCTCGCTCGGTGGCCGGCCGCAGCCAGTGCCGCGGTCGACGGCAAAAATCGGCCAAAAGCGAAATGCCGCACCGGATCGGCGAAGGCGCCCGCGATCCGGCCCCGATTTATTCATTCGACAAGTTCCGGAGCCTTTGCTATAAAGTCAGCATGAATCGCCCGACAGAGAGGCTTCATCCCGCTTGAAAGGCAGAGCCGGCCACAGCCGGCCAGGGGTGAATGGGGGTGTTGAATGTGTTGTTCCGTTGTCGGGAGAAAACGCATGAAACGTACTCCGCTGGCCGCGCTTGCGGCCCTAGTCGTGATCGCTGCCGTCGCCGCCCATCAATTCGGCAGCCGCCCCGTCGGCGACGTCCTCGCCCAGAACGCCCCGCCGGCGGCCAGCCCGCCAGCCATGGCCGGGCAGCCCAAGCCGGAAGCCTCGCTGATCGACCAGGACGCCCCCTACCACGAAGCCTGCGCCCGCCAGGGCCTGAGCCAGTCGGAATGCGTCGGGCGGCTGATCTGGTTCAAGGCAACGGCCGGCAACGAGCGTTTCCACACCTACACCTTCCAGCAGCGCATCGGCGTGCTCGTCGACTGGTTCCGCGTGCTGCGCGCCGACCAGCGCGACGACCGTTTCTGGGCCTGGGGCATCATCAACGACCCGGCCTGCTGCAAGCCGGGCGACCCCGACTGCCCGGCCAAATCGGCCGAGGAAACCTACGGCTTCGACTGGTGCCCGGGCGACGACGTGCTGCTCAAGTACGTCGGCAAGCCCGGCTACGTCGACCCGGCCTGCGGCCTGCAGGACGCCCCGCTCGATGCCGACGATCCGCACAGCAAGGGCGGCCAGCGCGACCAGCGCCACTCGCCCTGCGACCTCAAGTTCGGCACCTCGACCGGGGCGCTCGGCCTGCGCAAGTTCCCCAACCCGCGCTTCGACGCCGCCAAGTGGCAGGCGCTCAACGGCGGCAACGCCAGCTGGTCCGGCTTCGCCACCAGCAAATTCGCCGCCACCGGCGTCGACTCCGACCAGCGGGCCAGCAAGCTGGCCGACGCCTCGGTCGAGCCGCCCTTCCTGATCGGCACCACCTGCGGCTCCTGCCACATCGCCTTCGACCCGCTCAACCCGCCCGCCGACCCGGCCCACCCGAAGTGGGAGAACATCAAGGGCCTGATCGGCAACCAGTACACGCGGATGTCGGAACTGCTCGGCTCGGGCATGCCGAAGAGCGCCCTCGAATACCAGATGTTCGCCCACGCCCGCCCCGGCGTCACCGACACCTCGGCCCTCTCGCACGACCAGATCAACAACCCGGGCACGATCAACGCGTTGATCAATCTCGCCCAGCGCCCGGTGTTCAAGGGCGAGACGGTGACCAAGTGGCGCAAGGTGACGACCTGCGGCGACCAGAAGGACGAGGCCAAGTGCTGGTGCGAACCAGGACGCGACGGCAAGTGCTGGCAGATGAGCACGCGCGACGACGACACGACGCCGGTCAACCTCGGCGGCCAGAAGGTCGTGCTGCCCGGCGTCCATCACATCCTCAAGGGCGGCGAGGATTCGACCGGCGCCCTCGAGGCCATCCAGCGCGTCTATTTCAACATCGGCTCGTGCTCGGAGCAGTGCTGGGTCAATCATTTCTCCGACATGCGCCAGGTCGACCCCGAGCAGCGCGGCTTCGGCCAGACGCCGTTCAACGTCGGCCAGTGCCGGCGCGACTGCCCCAACTTCCGGGCCGTCGAGGATCGCCTGCAGACCATCCTCGACTTCTTCGCCTCGGCCGAATCGGACCAGACCGACCTCGCCGCGGCCCGCGCCAACGAGCGCCGGGCCAGGCAGCCGGCCGCCGCGTACAGCGCCAGCGACCTCGCCGCCGACCTCGAGAAGGAGTTCGGCAAGGGCGCCGTCGGGCGCGGCCAGGCGGTCTTTGCCGACAACTGTGCGCGCTGCCATTCGAGCATCCCGGAAAGCGCCGGCGGCGCCTTCGCCACCCGCGATTTCGCGGCGCCCAACGAGGCCCATCCGCGCAAGATTCGCGCCGATTTCCTCGGCAACGACCAGTCCACGCCGGTCACCGAGGTTGGCACCTTCCGCTGCCGCGCCCTGCACTCCAACCACCGGGCCGGCCACCTGTACATGGAGTACGCCTCCGACAGCATGCGCCAGCGGGCCATGGTGGCCGACATTCCCGAGCGCAACGAACTGAAGGACGGCGGCCGCGGCTACCTGCGCAACGTGTCGCTGGTCAATGTCTGGGCCACGGCGCCCTTCATGCACAACAACGCCATCGGCCCGGAAATCTGCGGCAAGCCGGCCAATCCCGACAACGATTTCCACCGCGCCCGCTACGTCGGGGCCGACGGCAAGCTGCTCGCCAGCCAGCCCGACTGCCTGCGCTACGACCCGACGGTGGATGGCCGCTTCGAGCTCTACAAGCGCTCGATGCACGAACTGCTGCACCCCAAGGAGCGCGGCACCAAGCGCACGCTGACCAACGCCGACCTGATCATCGACGTCGGCATCCGGCCGCTCGAAGGCAAGACCGAAAAGCCGCTGCTCGGCTTCGGCCAGGTCAGGATCCCGGCCGGGACCAGCGCCGGCTTCCTCAACGGCCTGCAGCACAAGCAACTGGTCGCCGACCTCTTCCTCGCCAAGCGCCACCCGGACAAGCTCGAAGCCGCCGGCAAGAAAAACCAGCTGGCGACGCTGCAGGCGATGGCCGACGAGGTGCTCAAGCAGCCGGCCCGCTTTGTCGACATCCTGCGCGAGCGGCGCGATTTCCTCAGCGCCAACTACGAGACCTGCACCGAGGAAATCGAGAACGCCGGCCACCGCTTCGGCGAGGATCTTTCCGAAGCCGACAAGAAGGCGCTGACCGCCTTCCTGGCCACGCTGTAAGCAAGGGGGAGACGATCATGACCATGAAAAAAGCCGCGCTGCTCACCCTTACCGCCGCCCTCGCCACGCTGGCCGCCTGCAGCAAGCCGGAGCCGCCCAACATCGGCTACGCGCCCTACGACAAGGGCTACCAGTCGAAAATGGACCTCGCCCAGGTCGATTACAAGTACCCGATCCCTCCGGCCGAACTGGCGAAGATCACCCCCGACTACCTGGCCAAGCTCGAACAGGAGCAGCTCGACCAGCTCTATGCCCGCCTCGCCGCCGGCCCGATACCGGACGGCGCCTTCGACGGGCGCATCCTGCTGCCGCGCGGCGAAAGCGGCAAGTTCCGGCTGACCGAGATCGTCGGCGGCTTTTCCGGCACCCTGCTCCATCTCAAGGGTCTGGTCATCGAGGACATCGGCGAGGCGCTGTGGCGCGGCAAGGTCTTCTACCGCGACGAGCGAGTGCTGAGGAACCGCATCGAGGATCTGTCCATCCTCAAGAAGATGGGCCTGGTCGAGGGCGAGCCGAAGAAGATGCAGTACGGCGGCAAGGAAACCTGGCTGCTCTTCCCGGCCAAGCTGTATTGCGGCCAGAGCCTGCTCGACGCCCGGCGCGAGTCGATCATCATCGACTATTTCTTCACCGACGAGATCCCCGGCTACCAGGAAAGCCCGGACTACCTGGCCGGCCGGCGCGGCCTCAAGGTGCGCGACGAGATCCGCATGATCCGCCCCGGCTTTTATCTCGGCCGGGCCTACCTCGACCGCGGCTTCGCGCTCAACTTCACGCTCTACGACAAGGCCACCGACGAGCGCCTGCGCGACGAATTCGTCAAGACCGGCCAGGTTCAGGAGGATTGCTGGCCGGGCACCCAGGCCAGGATCACCGTCGCCAGCAGCAAGCCCTGAGGCGGCTGGCCGGCAATGGACGCCCCGCATGCGCCGGACGACGCTCCTGCTGGCGGCCCTGCTCGGGCTGGTGGCGGCCATGCCGCAAGCGGCTGAACGCCCGGCCGCGAGCTGGGTGGTCGATCCCGCCGCGCCCGGCGACAACCTGCCGCCGGTCGGCCGCTCGCTGTTCGACCAGATCTTCGCCACCACCCGCGATGGCCAGGCCGCGGTCGTTCCGCCCTTCCCGTTCACCGCCCTGGTCGCCCGCCTCGAAGCCGAACTGGCGCGCGACCCGGCCAGCCCGCTGCCGCCCGTCAAGCCGGTGCTGATTCCGCTCGGCCGCTCGCTGCAAAGGACGGCGGCGGCACCCGACTACTTCGCCTTCCCGCGCCTGGTCATCGCCGTCGACGGCGAGCCGGCGGCGCATTCGCCCTACCTGCTCAAGGATCGCCTGTATCTCGGCTACCAGGAGAAATCGGCCGTCCTCGAAGTGATCAGCTACAACGAGGCGGCCGGCCGCTTCGAGTTCCAGCTGGTCAAGGACTACCGGGCCGGCAGCCGGCCGCGCGTCTTCTACGCCAACCGCAGCCTGTGCTTCGCCTGCCACCAGAACGGCGCGCCCATCTTCTCGCGCGCCCTGTGGGACGAAACCAATGCCAACCCGCAGGTGGCCGCCCTGCTCGCCGCCAGCGGCGGCGACTTCCACGGCATTCCGCCCAACCGCGGGGTGGACGTGCCCTACGCCATCGACCTCGCCACCCGCCGCGCCAACGGTTACGCGCTGACCCAGCGCCTGTGGGGCGAAGGCTGCGGCAACGGCGACCTGGCCTCGCGCCGCTGCCGGGCCGGGCTGTTCGCCGCCGCCCTGCGCCACGCCCTGTCCGACGGCCAGCCATGGCCGGCCGACACCACCTTCACGGCAACCGTGGCGGCCCGTCTCGGCGTCGAGACGAAGCGGCTGTGGCCCGGCGGGCTGGCCATCGGCAGCGCCGACCTGCCCAACCGCAACCCGCTGCACGCCCTCAAGGCGTGGCCGGCCGAACGCCGCCAGCGCATCGCCTACTCCGAGGTCGCCGCCCCCTTCGACCCCCTGCTCCGCCGCCCGCCGCAAGGCATCTGGCAGGCCGGGCAAAGCGATGCCCTGCCGACCCTGGTCGGCGGGCTGGCCGGGTTCATTTCAGCCGCCGACCGGCGCCGTCTGGAGGCGGCCCTGGCCGGGCTGGCCGATACGCCGCAGCTACCCATCGAGCTGCCCTGCCGCATCGCCGGGGCGAAGCCAGCCGGGCCCTGGTCGCTTACCTGCGGCAGCCCGGGCGGGGCGCTGGCCGAGGGCACGCTGTCGGCCCAGGGCGGCCGCCTGGGCCGGCTCAGCCTGCCCGACGGCAGCGCGCTCAGCCACCTCGATCTGGCGGCGAGCGGCCAGGCGATGCCGTCCGAGCGGCACTACGCGCTGCGCCACAAGGGCCGGACGCCGTACACGGCGGCTGGCGAGGCCATCGTCCGGCTGCGCTTCCTGCGCGGTGGCGATGACGGCTCGGCCGGCCGGATCATCCTCGACATTCGCCAGGACATGCTGGCGGTCAACCGGAAAATTGCCGCAATTTTCGAAAACGGGGCCGGCGCCAGCCTCTTCGGGCCCGGCCCCTTTCCCCGCCAGGCGTTGCTCGCCGCGTTGATCGGCGGCCTGGGCGGGCCCAATACAGCAAGCTGTTGCGACACCGCCCGCCCCTTGCCGCCGCCGCAACTGGAAGCCATCCCCGGTGGCAGCGCGCTCCTTGCCGGCGACCCGGTCGCCCGCAGCCTGCACGCCTTCTACCCGTATTGCGCGACCTGCCACCAGTCGGCCGAGAGCTTCCCGCCCAATTTCCTCAGCGGCAGCGCCAGCGAGGTGGCCGCCAAGCTGCGCCACTGCGCGCCCCGCCTCTACGTGCGCCTGGCCATGGCCGACCTGCCGGCCGACCGCCGGGCCAAGACGCCGATGCCGCCGGAGAGCATGCTGCCGGCCTTCGGCACCGAGGCCGGCGACTGGCAGGCCAGCCCGACCCGGCAGACGCTGCTCGCCCAGGTCGGCAACTGGCTGCGCGAGGAAAACCATCCACCGCCCGACCCGGGGCAACTGCTGGCCGGCGGCTACGAAGCGCTGCGCCCCTGCCTGCCGGCACCCTGAACCCGCCTGCCCGACGAGGGAGACCCGCCATGACCGACCAGCCCGACAACCCGCCCAGCCCCTGGAAGCGGCGCTTCGTCATCCTCTTCGTGCTCACCGTGGCCCTGCCCGGCCTGGTCGGCCTGGCCCTGCTCCGTCGCTTCACCACCGACACCGCGGTGGACTACGCCAGCCCGATCGAGCACTTCAAGTACGGCTCGACCGGCGGCGAGCACGAAATGGGCTTTCCTTACTGGATCTGGCGCGCCCTGCCCGAGGTCTGCGCCCACTACCTGCCGGGCAAGGGCTACCAGTCGCTGGGCATGATCTACGAGAAGAACGCCGACGGCAGCGAGCGCGATGTCCCGGTCGGCACCTCGAAGCGCCGCTACCAGGGCATCGACCGCGTTTTCGTCAATTGCGCCGTCTGCCACACCAGCACCGTGCGTACCGCTGCCGACCAGGAGCCGACGCTGGTCCTCGGCATGCCGGCCGCCACCTTCAACATGAAGGGCTTCGAGGAATTCTTCTTCCGCTGCGCCGCCGACCCCAAGTTCTCGAAGGAATACATCCTGCCCGAGATCGCCCGCCAGGGCGGCCAGCTCGACCTGCTCGACCGCTACCTGGTTTATCCGGCGGCCATCGCCATCATGCGCGACCGGGTGCTGGCCCTGGCCGGGCGCTTCGAGTGGGTGTTCAAGCAGCACGAATGGGGGCCGGGCCGGGTGGACACCTTCAACTCGGCCAAGGTCATCTTCAATTTCCCGATGCATCAACTCGACGCCAGCGAATTCGACGCCCCGGCCGATTTCCCGTCGATCTGGCGGCAGCGCCAGCGCAAGGAGCCGAAGGAGATGCAACTACACTGGGACGGCAACAACACCACCGTCGAGGAGCGCAACAAGAGCGCCGCCTTCGGCACCGGGACGACGCCGCCGACCATCGACCTGGCCCGCATCAAGCGCGTCGAGGCGTGGATCATGGACGCCGAGCCGCCGCGCTTCAGCGACTTTTTCCCGGTCGACCGCGACCTGGCCGCCCGCGGCGCCCCCATCTACCAAGCATATTGCGCCACCTGCCATGGCGCCTCGGGCAGCGACTTCAGCGGCGAGCGCGTCGGCACCGTCGAGCCGCTCGCCAAGATCGGCACCGACCGCCGCCGGCTCGATTCCTACACCCACACGCTGGCCGTCAACCAGGCCACGCTGTACGCCGGCTACCCGTGGCGCTTCACGCATTTCCAGAAGACGCACGGCTACGCCAACATGCCGCTCGACGGCCTGTGGCTGCGCGCCCCCTACCTGCACAACGGCTCGGTGCCCAGCCTGCGCGACCTGCTCGAACCGGCCGCCGACCGGCCCAAGGCTTTCTACCGCGGCAACGACGTCTACGACCCGGTGAAAGTCGGCTTCGTCTCCGACCTGCCGCAAGCCAACGGCCACAAGCTCTTCCGCCTCGACACCGCGCTGCCCGGCAACGGCAACGGCGGCCACGAGGGCAAGGCCTACGGCACCGAACTGTCGGCCGGCGAGAAGGCCGCGCTGGTCGAATACCTGAAGACCTTCTGAGAGGTGACGACATGACGACCTCCTGCTCCTGCAAGACCTGGCTCAAATATGGCGCGCTCGGCCTGGCCACCCTCGCCATCATCGGCGCCATGATCGGCTACGACCGCGGCCTGCGCGAGCACCCGCAGCCGGACTGGGTGACGGCGACGCCCGACATGCGCTTCAAGTACGGCTCGATCGGCGCCGAGCAGGACTCGGGCATCCCGTACTGGATCTTCTACGTGCTGCCGCGGGTCTTTCCCGAGAAGTTCAAGGAAGACGGCAAGGTCGTCGCCGGCGGCTACGCGGCGCTCGGCGTGCCGTGGGAAATGGGCCGCGAACTGCCCATCGGCTTCACCCAGAAGACCATCGGCTTCCCGCGCGTCGCCAACAACTGCGCCGTCTGCCACACCACCAGCTACCGCGTCTCGCCGGACAGCAACCCGGTCTTCGTCGTCGGCGGGCCCGGCCACACCACCAACGTCCAGGCCTTCTTCCGCCTGCTCATCGACTGCGCCAAGGACCCGCGCTTCAACGCCGACATCCTGATGGCCGAGATCAACCGCGTCACCCATCTCGACTGGATCGACCAGTTGCTCTACCGCTTCCTGATCATCCCCATCACCAGGAAGCGCCTGCTCGAACGCGAAGCGCAATTCGCCTGGATCTACCGCGCCGACTTCCCGGAATGGGGCCGCGGCCGCGACGACGGCATGAACCTGACCAAGTACTTCATGATCAAGGCGCCGATGGACGACACCTTCGGCCCGGCCGACATGCCGGCCGTGTGGAACCTGAAGAAATACGACCCGGCCAAGGGCAGCCGGCCGAACTACGCCAGCGACACGCACGATGTGCACTCCGTCGTCATCGACTCGGCGCTCGGCGTGCTCGGCGCGCCGCCCAAGGACAACGCCCGTTTCCTCGAACAGGTCGACTGGCTGAAGGCCTACCTCTCCGAACTGCAGCCGCCGGCCTACCCCTTCGCCATCGACCCGGCCCGGGCCGCGGCCGGCAAGTTGCTGTTCGCCAGCCACTGCGCCGCCTGCCACGCCAGCGAGAAGACCGGCACGGCGCTGCCCATGGCCGACATCGGCACCGACCGCGGCCGCCTCGACACCTGGAACAAGGGCGCGGCGATCAAGGCCAACCAGGTCGTCAGCGAAATGGGCATCCAGCGCAAGGGGCTGGTCGAGGAAGACCTGCCCGGCTACCACATCCCCTTCCTCGACGGCCTATGGCTGCGCGCCCCCTACCTGCACAACGGCTCGGTGCCCACCCTGCGCGACCTGCTCGAACCGGCCGCCAGCCGCCCCAAGGTCTTCTGGCGCGGCTACGACGTGTACGACCCGGTCAAGGTCGGCTTCGTCAGCGACACCCCGGAAGCCCAACGCACGGGCACCAAACTCGACACCGCCAGCAAGGGCGGCGGCAACCAGGGGCATGAATTCGGCACCGGGCTGTCGGCCGGCGAGAAGGATGCGCTGGTCGAGTACCTGAAGACGTTGTGAGGCGCCCGTCGAGGCAGGAGGAACCCATGAAAGCCCGCTTCCTGATCACCACGGCCGTCCTCGCCCTGGCCGGAACCACCGCCGTCGGCGCACCGCCAGCGCTCTCCCCCGCCGACCAGTCCGCCGCCTTCAAGGCCGCCGGCTTCCAGCTCAAGGGCAAGCGCTGGCAGGCCTGCGACGACCCGAGCCCGAGCTACGTCCCGGGCGCCATCCAGCCGGTTGGCGACCTCAACGGCGACGGCCTGCCCGAAGCCATCGTCACCGAAGGCGGCAGTTTCTGCTACGGCAACACCGGCGCCGGCTACGGCCTGGTCAGCAAGCAGCCGGACGGCCGCTGGAGACTGATGACCAGCGGCACCGGCCTGCTCAACGTGCTCGACACCAAAGGCACCGGCAACTGGCCCGACCTCGAAATCGGCGGCCCCGGCTTCTGCTTCCCGGTCGAACGCTGGAACGGCCGGCAGTACGCCTTGCATCGCCACCAGTACGAGGGCAAGCCCTGCCGCAGGAAATGAGCGGCGGGGCAACCGCTGCGGTCGACGGGAAAAATTGGCGAAAATCGAAAAACCCGTGCGATCTTTGGCGTGGCCGATTTGCGGCTGCGGCGAAATCAGCCACAGAGCAAATGTGAATACGTAAGGAGTGGTGCCACATTAGGGAAATGCCAATTAGGCTGCGTCCACGACCGTCAGCGCCGTCATGTTGACAATGCGGCGGACGGTGGCGGTCGGTGTCAGGATATTCACCGGCTTGGCCGCGCCGAGCAGGATGGGGCCGACGGTCAGGCCGTCACCCGCTGCCACTTTTA
>SSXW01000035.1 GCA_009469585.1 Dechloromonas sp. Dech2017 | reverse complement strand
CGTCGGCATGACATCTGTCGTAATAGAGAGCTGGCTCGATAACATCGCCCGGCACGTTAACAGCCGGCATCAATGTCCACAACCCCCACAACGAAAAATGCCGCTCACCTAAGTGAACGGCATTACCCCTTCCGGGGCCCTTCCTGGGCATCTGCTGGGGGTCAGGCTACTGCTGCCGCCCTTCCGCCATCCACTACCAGACGCATCCCCAAGGCGGCCACGTTGAGGCTCCCGCAGTGCGCATTCCTCCAGGTCTCCAGCCACTTGCCGCTGGGGGTGGGACCCTGCCCTGCCTCCAGGACGAAGCCGCGCTCCTGCCGGCCGCAGAGGACCGATAGATGCCCGGCAGTGGCCAGGATGGAGAGACGGAAGGGGGCGGTGATGGTCAGTTCAAAAGCCATGGTGTAGTGCTCCTATGAGGTGAAGTGGTCTAACAAAAAAACAGGGGATCAGGCACAGGCGGCAGCCAGCTTTGAGGCGAGGTTGCCCGCGTCAATGGAGAGGTAGAGCTGTAGCATGTTGGCCGTGGTATGGCCGGAGATGGCCCTTAGCTCCAGGATGTTGAAGCCCATCCCAGCAAGGCGGGTGAGGGCGTCATGGCGCAGGTCGTGGAAGGTGAAGTCGTCGATGCCAGCCCTGGCCACGGCCCTTTCGTAGGCTTGCTTCAGGGTCTCGATAGTGACCGGGAAGACACGCCCATCCAGGCTACGGGGAAGGCCTCTGAGGGCCTCAATGCAGGCCGGCGACAGGGGCACCTTCCGGGCTCCCGTCTTGCCGCTGACAAGCGCTGTACGCCCTTCTAGGCAGACGTTATTCCAGGTCAGGGAGAGGATTTCCCCCCGCCGGGTAGCCGTCTCCAGGGCGAAGATGACCACGGGCTTGATCCACGGGCTTTGGCACTTGCCGCAGGAGGCTATCAGGGCATCCCGCTGGGCATCGGTCAGGGTCCTGTCTCGGGCCTTGTTGGGGGCGGGCTTGCGTACCAGGGAGACCGGGTTGCTGTGCAGGGCAATGCCCCACTCACGCATGGCCACGGTGAAGACATGGCCCAGCAGTTGCAGCTCCCGGAGGACGGTCCCCGGTGAGACCTCGGTAAGGCGCTGGTCGCGCCACCCCGCTATGGCCTTGCCGGTGATGGCTGCCGGGGCATACCTGGCCAGGGCTGAGCGCTTGAACTGCTCGATGCGGTAGGCCTCGGCATCCGCCCCCCGCTTCCCCTTGCTGACCTCGGTAGCGTACCGCTTCAGGAGTTCCTTCAGGGTCGTCTGCTCGGCCTCTGTGCGGTCAATCCACTGGCCCGCATCAATGGCCCGCTCCTGCTGCCTGGCCCACTTCTCAGCATCCTTCCGGAGGTCGAAGGTCTTGGACTGGGCCGGGTAGCCCTTCCGCCTTACGACTGCCTGCCACTTGTCCCGCATGGGCCTGATGGTTGCCATGTCACTTGCTCCAATGTGATCGGAGTGTGATCAGTCAGCCAGTAGCCGCTGGGGCCGGTCAGGCTAACTCATTGAGACAGAACCGATTCGGGCCGATAGCTCAGCTGGGAGAGCGCCGCGTTCGCAATGCGGAGGTCGTGAGTTCGATCCTCATTCGGTCCACCACCCGTTTCTAGAAAAAGCTCTGAGAAATCAGGGCTTTTTTCTTTTGCGCCAGACGGCTTCGCGTCACGGCAGCACCCCTGCCGGCCTTTCCGGGTGACTCGCCGGTGACCGTGCCGAAAATGCCCCTCACGCGCTGAACGGGGGCGGTTGGGCCTCCGTGTGCCCGGGCTGAGGGTTTTCCCTCGCCACCCTTGTCAACTCGCCCGATTGATCCAATACTTGTGTGGACGGGGACTTTGACAAGCAAGAATGAATGCCCCGCGTCCGAGGTATCCCAACCATCGATGGAGGAGTGCGATATGTCCCTGGCTGCCAACGTGCGCACGCACAAGCTTTCCCCGAACGTGACGCTTTGCGCTTCGGGTTTCAATCAGGTCGCTGCCGATTCGCCGGCGCTCGAGGCGATGACCGATTTTTCGCGGGTCAATGTGGTGAGCATCCACCTGTCGGCGCTGGTCGATTCGGCCAATGCGCGGATGATCTCGCGCGGCGTCCGGCTGTTGATGGTGGTCGGCGACGACGAGGAAGTGGTCGGCCTGATCACCGCCCGCGACGTGCTCGGCGAGAAGCCGCTGCAGGTTTCGCAGGCACGCGGCGTCAAGCGCAGCGAGGTGACGGTGGCCGACGTGATGACGCCGATCGCCAGCATCGACACCCTCTACCTGCGCGAGGTGATGAACGTCACCGTCGCCGACATCCTGCATGCCCTGAAGGAGCTGGGCCGCCAGCACATCCTGGTCGAGGACGTCGATCCGCTGACCGGCCAGCCGCGCATCCGCGGCCTGTTCTCGGCCACCCACATCGGCCGCCTGCTCGGCGTGCCGGTACTCGGCTTCGATCTGCCGCGGACCTTCGCCGAGATCGAGGCGGCGCTGGCCAATTGAGGTGCTTGCCGGTCGCCGGGCGAGCGCCCCGGCCACCGGGGCGCCGATGGCCTGGCGGCGATGGACCGCGGCGGTAGGCGATTGCTGCGGTCAACCGGAAAAAACGGCCAAATTTCAAATCTTCAGAATCCCGGTCCGGGCTGGTACACGCCCGACCCCCTGGCGGCGCCGCCCGGCGCCTGATATTGCCCGACATTCATAACAATCCGAGGAGATCCACCATGGCTTTGGCACGCCACCCGATGGCCGCGTCGCTGGGCGCTTCCGATACCGGCAAGGTCGTTTCGGCGCGCGACGCCGTGCGCCTGATCAAGGATGGCGACACCGTCGCCACCGGCGGCTTCGTCGGCATCGGCTTCGCCGAGAACATTGCGGTCGCCCTCGAAGCGCTCTTCCTTGAAGGCGAGGCGGCCGACGTGCACGGCCTCGGCCGGCCGCGCGACCTGACCCTGGTCTACGCCGCCGGGCAGGGCGACGGCAAGGAGCGCGGCCTCAACCACCTCGGCCACGACGGCCTGGTCCGCCGGGTGATCGGCGGCCACTGGGGCCTGGTGCCCAAGCTGCAGCAGCTCGCCGTGGCCAACCGCATCGAGGCCTGGAACCTGCCGCAGGGGGTGATCGCCCACCTCTTCCGCGACATCGCCGCCGGCAAGCCGGGGACGCTGACCCGGGTCGGGCTGGGCACCTTCGTCGACCCGCGCTTCGGCGGCGGCAAGCTCAACGCCATGACGACCACCGACCTCGTCCGGCTGATGGAGATCGACGGCGAGGAATACCTGTTCTACAAGGCGCTGCCCATCAACGTCGGCATCATCCGCGGCACTACCGCCGACCCCGACGGCAACGTCACCATGGAGAAGGAGGCGCTGACCCTGGAGGCGCAGGCCATCGCCATGGCGGCGCGCAATTCGGGCGGCGTCGTCATCGTCCAGGTCGAGCGCATCGCCGAGCGCGGCACGCTCAATCCGCGCCAGGTCAAGATTCCCGGCATCCTGGTCGATTGCGTGGTGGTCGCCGAAAAGCCGGAATACCACCAGCAGACCTTCGCCGAGCCGTACAGCCCGGCCTTCGCCGGCGAGATCAAGGTGCCGATGTCGGCCATCGCCGCCATGCCGATGAGCGAGCGCAAGATCATCGCCCGGCGGGCGGCGCTCGAATTGACCGCCAACGCCGTGGTCAATCTCGGCATCGGCATGCCGGAAGGGGTGGCCAACGTTGCTGCCGAGGAGCAGGTCATCGACCTGCTGACGCTGACCGCCGAGCCCGGCGTCATCGGTGGCGTGCCGGCCGGCGGACTCAGCTTCGGGGCGGCGACCAACGCCCAGGCCATCATCGACCAGCCCAGCCAGTTCGACTTCTACGACGGCGGCGGCCTGGACATCGCCTTCCTCGGCCTGGCCCAGGCCGACCGCCAGGGCAACCTCAACGTCTCCAAGTTCGGGCCACGCCTGGCCGGGGCCGGCGGCTTCATCAACATCTCGCAGAACGCCAAGAAGGTCGTCTTCGTCGGCACCTTCACCGCTGGTAACCTGGACGTCGCGGTCAACGCCGGAAAACTGCACATTCGCGAGGACGGCCAGTCGGTGAAATTCGTCGACGCGGTCGAGCACCGCACCTTCAGCGGCCCGCAGGCGGCGAAGGGCGGCAAGACCGTGCTCTACATCACCGAGCGCTGCGTCTTCCGGCTGACCACCGAGGGGCTGGTGCTGACCGAGATCGCCCCCGGCGTCGACCTGCAGCGCGACATCCTCGACAAGATGGCCTTCCGGCCGCTGATGCCCTGCGCCCCGACGCTGATGGACCCGCGCATCTTCGCCGACGAACCGATGCACATCCGCGCCGCCATGCTCGACCGGCCGCTCGCCGACCGCCTCAGCTACGACGCCGCCAACAATCTGTTCTTCGTCGATTTCGCCGGGCTCAGCGTGCGCAGCGAGGCCGACATCGGGCGCATCCTGGCGGCCGTCGAGGCGGTGCTGGCGCCAGTCGGCCACAAGGTCAACGCCATCGTCAATTACGACCGCTTCAGCATCGTGCCGGAACTGGTCGACGACTACATCGGCATGGTCAAGGGGCTGATGGAGCGCCACTACCACGACGTCCGCCGCTACACCGCCAGCACCTTCCTGCGCGTCAAGCTGGGCGAGGCGCTGGAGCGCCGGCAGATCGCGCCGCATCTCTACGAGAGCGCCGACGAGGCGCGCGGCCGGCTGGCAAGTCAATGATGACCGAAGGGTCATTAAGTCGCTGACAGCGCCGTCGGCCGCGGTATCATGCGACGGTTCCCGCGGTCGACACAGGTTTTGCCATGAAATCCATCTTTTCGGGCCGGCTGGCCGGGCGGAAGGTCCGCCTGGCGCTGGCCCTCGCCACGCTGGCCCTGCTCGGCGCCATCTTTCTCGGCGGCGGCCCGGCGCCCGCCCCGCTTGACCCGGCCGCTACCGCGGCCCGGCCGGCCCTCAGCGTCAGCCTGACCCGGCCGCAGCTGGCCGACTGGCCGCAGGTGCTGGCCGCCGACGGCAATGTCGTCGCCTGGCAGGAGGCGGTGATCGGCGCCGAGATCGACAATTTCCGGATCAGCGAAGTCAGCGTCCAGGTCGGCCAGTCGGTGCGCAAGGGCCAGGTGCTGGCCCGCATCGCCAGCGACACCGTGGCCAGCGAGCTGGCCGAGGCGACGGCGGCGGTCGCCGAACTGGAGGCGATGGCGGCCGAGGCCAAGGGCAATGCGGCGCGCGCCGCCGAACTGCAGGCCCGCGGCTTCTACAGCGGCCAACTCAACCTGCAGTACCAGACCGCCGAGCGTACGGCGCTGGCCCGCCTGACGGCGGCCCGGGCCCGCCAGCAGGCGGCGGCACTGCGCCTGGCCCGGACCAGCGTGCTGGCCCCCGACGACGGGGTGATTTCGGCGCGCAGCGCCACCGTCGGTTCGCTGACCCAGCCCGGGCAGGAGCTGTTCCGCCTGATCCGCGGCGGCCGGCTCGAATGGCGGGCCGAACTCGCCGCCGCCGAGCTGGCCCAGGTCAGGGCCGGCGGCGAGGCGCTGCTCAGCGGGCCGGACGGCGCGCCGGTGCACGGCGTGGTGCGCATGGTGGCGCCCAGCGTTGACGCCAAAACCCGCAACGGCCTGGTCTACGTCGACCTGCCGCAGCCCGGCGCCTTGCGCGCCGGCATGTTCGCCACCGGCGAATTCAGGCTTGGCCAGCGCCCGGCGCTGACCCTGCCGCAATCGGCCGTGCTGCTCCGCGAAGGTTTCGCCTACGTCTTCCGGCTGGCCGGCGAGGGCCGCGTCGCCCAGGTCAAGGTCGGTCTCGGCCGGCGGGTCGGCGAGCGCGTCGAGATCGTCGACGGCCTCGACGCCCAGGCCGAGGTGGTCGCCACCGGGGCCGGTTTCCTGGCCGACGGCGACGCGGTGAAGGTGGTGGACGGGATTTCGAAATGAACCCGAAAACCCGGATTCGCACCGCGATCAACGCAGAGCGCGCAGAGACGCAGGGGGCGCAGGGTACCCATCGATGGATCACCCAGCGGTTGGGCGGCCAAGCCTTTCTCTGCGCCTCTGCGCCTCTGCGTCGAGTCCGGTCGACTGCTTTTTCCCGTATCGGGCGTTTTTTCCCGTCGACCGCAGCGCTGCCGGTTTTCCGCGTCGCCGCCGGGGGCGCCTCATGCTGAACGTCTCGTCGTGGTCGATCTGCAACCCGATTCCGGCCATCCTGCTCTTCGTGCTGCTCACCCTGGCCGGCATCTGGGGCTTCAAGTCCATGCGCATCCAGCAGTTCATGGACATCGAACTGCCGACGGTGACCGTCGTCGCCAGCCTGCCCGGCGCCGCCCCGGCCCAGCTCGAGACCGAGGTGGCGCGCAAGATCGAGAATTCGCTGGCCAGCGTGCAGGGCATCAAGCACATCTACACCAAGGTGCAGGACGGCACGGCGACGCTGACCGTCGAGTTCCGCCTGGAAAAGCCGACCCAGGAGGCGGTGGACGACGTCCGTGACGCCGTCTCGCGCATCCGCTCCGACCTGCCGGGCGACCTGCGCGACCCGGTGATCAGCAAGGTCAGCCTGGCCGGCGCGCCCATCCTGACCTACACCGTGGCCTCGGCGCGGATGGACGAGGAGGCGCTCTCCTGGTTCGTCGACAACACGGTCAGCAAGGCGCTGCTCTCGGCGCGTGGCGTCGGTGCCGTGGCCAGGGTCGGCGGCGTCAGCCGCGAGATCCGCGTCGAGCTCGATCCGGTCCGCCTGCTCGCCCTCGACGCCACCGCTGCCGACGTCTCGCGCCAGCTGCGTCGCATCCAGCAGGAAGCCTCGGGCGGCCGGGCCGACGTCGGCGGCGTCGAGCAGTCGGTGCGCACCATCGCCACCGTGCGCTCGGCCGCCGAACTGGCCGGCATGGACATCGTCCTCGGTGACGGCCGCCATGTCCGCCTCGACCGCCTGGCCAGCGTCACCGACACGGTAGCCGAGCGGCGCACGGCGGCGCTGCTCGACGGCAAGCCGGTGGTCGGCTTCGAGATTTCGCGCAGCAAGGGCGCCGGCGAACTGGAGGTCGCCGAGCAGGTGCGGGCGGCGCTGGCCCGCCTGCAGGCGGCGCACCCCGACATCGAGATCACCGAGGCCTTCAATTTCGTCGACCCGGTGGTCGAAAACTACGAAGGCTCGATGAAGCTGCTCATCGAAGGCGCCCTGCTCGCCGTGCTCGTCGTCTGGCTCTTCCTGCGCGATGGCCGGGCGACGCTGATCTCGGCGGCGGCCCTGCCGCTGTCGGCCATCCCGACCTTCGCCGTCATGCACCTGATGGGCTTCACCCTCAACGTCGTCACCCTGCTCTCGATGTCGCTGGTGGTCGGCATCCTGGTCGACGACGCCATCGTCGAGATCGAGAACATCATGCGCCACCTGCGCCAGGGCAACACGCCCTACCAGGCGGCCATGGAGGCGGCCGACGAGATCGGCCTGGCAGTCATCGCCACCACCTTCACGCTGATCGCCGTCTTCCTGCCCACCGCCTTCATGAGCGGCGTCGCCGGCAAATTCTTCGTGCAATTCGGGTGGACCGCAGCGATCGCCGTCTTCTTCTCGCTGGTCGTCGCCCGCATGCTGACGCCGATGATGGCCGCCTACCTGCTGCGCCCGCTCCGCCACGACGTGCCGGCGCCGCGCTGGCTGGGCGTCTACGAGGGCTGGGCCGCCTGGTGCCTGAAGCACCGCGTGCTAACCACGCTGGTCGCCGCCGTCTTCTTCGTCGGCTCCTTCATGCTGGTGCCGCTCCTGCCCAAGGGCTTCCTGCCGCCCGACGACCTGTCGCAAACGCAGATCTACCTCGCCCTGCCGCCCGGCGCAACCTTCGCCGAAACCCTGGCCGCCGCCGAGCAGGCGCGTAAGATCGCCCAGGCCGACGCCGATGTCCGCCTGGTGTACACCGCCGTCGGCGGCGGCAAGGCGGGCAGCGACCCCTTCGCCCCGAGCGGCGCCGCCGAGGTCCGCAAGGCGACGCTGACGCTGAACCTGACGCCGCGCGGCGAGCGCCCCGGCCTCACCAAGCAGGCCATCGAGGGCCGCCTGCGGGCGGCGCTGACCGCCATTCCCGGCGTCCAGGTCAAGGTCGGCCTGGCCTCCGGCAACGAGAAATACATCCTCGTCCTGGCCAGCGAGAACGGCCCCCTGCTCAGCGAGCACGCCCGCCAGGTCGAGCGCGAGCTGCGCGGCATCCCGGGCATCGGCAACATCACCTCGACGGCCAGCCTGGTCCGCCCGGAACTGGTCATCCGCCCCGATTTCGCCCGCATGGCCGACCTCGGCGTGACCACCGAGGCCATCGCCGGCACCCTGCGCATCGCCACCGCCGGTGACTACGACCAGGGGCTGGCCAAGCTCAACCTCAGCCAGCGCCAGGTGCCCATCGTCGTCAAGCTGCCGCCGGCCGCCCGCGCCGACCTCGCCCTGCTCGAACGGCTGCGCGTGCCGGGCGCCCACGGCCCGGTCATGCTGGCCAATGTCGCCAGCCTGGCCATCGCCGGCGGGCCGGCCGAAATCGACCGCTACGACCGCCTGCGCAACATCAATTTCGAGGTCGAGCTGAACGGCCAGCCGCTCGGCGAAGTCGAGGCCGCTGCGCTCGCCCTGCCCAGCCTGCGCAACCTGCCGCCTGGCGTCATCCAGACCACGGTCGGCGACGCCGAGGCGATGGGCGAGCTGTTCGAGAGCTTTGGCCTGGCCATGCTGACCGGCGTGCTCTGCATCTACATCGTGCTGGTTTTGCTCTTCAAGGATTTCGTGCAGCCGGCGACCATCCTGGCCGCCCTCGTCCTCTCCGTTCCCGGCGCCTTCCTCGCCCTCTTCGTGGCCGGCAAGGCGCTCTCCATGCCGTCGATGATCGGCCTCATCATGCTGATGGGCATCGCCACCAAGAATTCCATCCTGCTCGTCGACTACGTCGTGCTGGCCCGCCGCGAGCACGGCCTGGACCGCTGGCAGGCGCTGCTCGACGCCTGCCGCAAGCGGGCGCGGCCGATCGTCATGACGACGGTGGCGATGGGCGCCGGCATGACGCCGATCGCCCTGGGTATCGGCGCCGATCCCAGCTTCCGGGCGCCGATGGCCATCGTCGTCATCGGCGGCCTGATCACCTCGACCTTCCTCAGTCTGCTCGTCGTTCCCGTCGTCTTCACCTACGTCGACGACCTGATTCTCCGGGTGCAGGCCCTGCTCGGTCGTCGCGCCGCGCCGGTCGTGGCGGATTCGGGCGGCCGGGGGTAGACTTCGCGGCTCGCTCCCCGCCATCGCCCGCCCGGCAAAATCAGGAAAAATCCAGTGGCTGACCGACTCTCCGTCATGCGTTCCCAACCCCGGCTGCACGGCCTGCTTGCCCTGCTCGTCGGGCTCGGCATGGCCATCATCTGGCTGTCGGCTTTCTACGAACTCGGCAACAGCCGGGCCAGCCACCTGCGCGAAGGCGAGAAATCGGCCGAATTCCAGGCCCAGGCCTTCGCCGAAAACACGCTGTCCACCATCAAGCGCCTGGACGGAACGCTGATCGACCTGCGCGTGCACTGGACCGGCGATGCGCAAGCCTTCTCCAGCGAAGTCCGCCGCCGCTACGAGTATCTCAGCGACATCGCCTTCCAGGTGGCGGTGATCGACGCCGACGGCTGGCTGGCCTACTCCAACCTGTCGTCGCCGCGCGACCGGGTCGATCTCGGCGAACGCGAGCATTTCCGGGTGCACCGCGGCGGCGGCGACCGGCTGTTCATCAGCAAGCCGGTCAAGGGCAAGGTCTCCGGCAAGTGGTCGATCCAGTTCACCCGGCCCATCCTGGTCGGCGGCGAATTCCGCGGCGTGCTGGTCATTTCGGTTAGCCCCGACCTGCTTGCCTCGTTCAGCGAAAAGCTGCACCCGGGGACGGTCAACGTGCTGGTCGCCGGCAGCGGCGACATCATGGCCAGGCATCCCGGCGGCGAACAGACGGTGGGTTCCCAGCTGACCGATGTGCCTTACCTGGCGCCCGAGGCGCCGCTTTTCGGCCATTTCACCCGGGTGGCGCAAGTCGACGGCATCGAACGCATCTACGGGTTCAACCGCGTTCCCGAGCACGACCTGGTTTTTGTCATCGGCTACCCGCTGGCCGACGTACTGGCTCCCCATGCCGAACACCGGCGCAACGTGCTGACGGTGGCGGCCGGCATCAGCCTGTTCTTTGCCATCATGATCGCCTTGCTCATCCGCTCGCTGATCCTGCGCGCCGATGCCGAGCGGCGCCTGCAGGAAAGCCAGGCCATGCTGCGCTCGGCGGTCGACACCATCGGCGAGGGCTTTGTCATCTACGACCGCGACGACCGCCTGGCCTATTGCAACGAGCAGTACCGCGACTATTACCGGACCTCGGCCGACCTGCTCCAGCCCGGGCGCACCTTCGAGGAAATCATCCGCACCGGCGTCGCGCGCGGCCAGTATCTGGCGGCCACCGGCCGCGAGGAAGAGTGGATTGCCGAGCGCCTGCGCCTGCACCGCCAGGGCCACAACGAGCTTATCCAGCATCTCGACGACGGCCGCTGGCTGCGCATCCGCGAACGGACGACGCCGGAAGGCTTCATTGTCGGCTTCCGCATCGACATCACCGAGCTCTATCAGGCGAAGGAAGCCGCCGAGGCTGCCAACCTGGCCAAGAGCCGCTTCCTGGCCACCATGTCGCACGAGATCCGGACGCCGCTCAACGGCATCCTCGGCATGGCCCAGCTGCTGCTGATGCCTGGCCTGCCCGAGCACGAGCGCAACGAATTCGCCCGGGTCATCCTCAATTCGGGCCAGACCCTGCTCACCCCGCTCAACGACATCCTCGACTTGTCGAAAATCGAGGCCGGCAAGGTCGAACTGCTCCACGCCGTCTTCGATCCGCTGTGCCTGGCCGATGAAACCATGGCCCTGTTCACCGCCCAGGGCAAGGCCAAGGGCCTGGAGGTCCGGGCCGACTGGCGGGGCCCTCCGGGCGCCCGTTATCGCGGCGACGGGCTGCGCTTGCGGCAGATGCTGTCCAACCTGCTCAACAATGCGCTGAAGTTCACCGACCAGGGCTATGTGCACATCGAGCTCAGCGAGGTCGGCCGCGAGGGCTCGAACGCCATCCTCGAATTCTCGGTCCGCGACAGCGGCATCGGCATCGCGCCGGAAAAGCAGGGGGCGCTCTTCAAGCCCTTCACCCAGGCCGACAACTCGACGACGCGCGAATACGGCGGCACCGGCCTCGGGCTGTCCATCGTGCGCCAGCTGGCGACCCTGATGGATGGTCGGGTCGGGCTGGAAAGCCAGCCGGGGCAAGGCTCGCGCTTCTGGTTCCAGGTCCGTGTCGAGGCCCTGGCTGACGGCGAGGAAAGTCGCCGGGCCGACCGCCCCGGCTGCTGAAACGAAGAAACCCGCGATGACCCGTGGCGTATTCCATTGGCTTGTGGAATAGTTCACAGACGGCTGCCGGACGCGGGGTTAATCTGGCAGTCAAGGAGAGGCCGCCATGACAACAACCGCAACCGTTTCGCATTCCAAGAATGAATTCGTCGCCGTGCTCAGCGACGGGCGCCGCATCCGCCAGTCCGAATGGCACGACCTGGCCGAGGCGCTGTTTTGCGCCGGCATCAGTGCAAGCCGCGTCGACTATGAGTGGCATACCGGCCAGCGCATGATCACCGCCGGCCAGAAGGCCGCCATCAAGGCGGAAATCCGCCGCCTCGGCCACGTCGTTGGCCTGCACGACGCGGCGGCCTGATCCGCCGCCGCTATTTTTTCCCGCCCTTTTTCTCTCCTGCTTTGCCGCTTCCCCCGAAGGTCAGCGTGTAATAGACGTCGAGCGCATTGTCGCTGCCGGCGCGGCCGACCACGGCGACCTGCCGGGTCAGGTTGACGGTCAGCTTGACGATGCCTTCGGCGCGACCCAGCGTCTGCTCGTAGGAAAGCAGCGCGTTCGACGACAGGCGCTTGCCGACGCTGAGGATCTGGCTGCCCGTATCGGCGCTGTCGATGCTGCTGCCGCCGGCCACCCGGCTGCCCGGCTGACGGCCGCCGGCGTCGCCGATGTTGCCCTGGCGGACGCCGATTTCATCGATCCCGAAGGTCTTTTTCACCTGCTGCACGACGCCGCCCGAATCGTTACCGAGCAGGCCACCGGCCGCCGAGAGCAGCACGGCCGCGTCGCCGGCGCTCATCCTGTCCGGGCCGTGGCCGAGGACCAGCCAGGCCAGCTTCTCGGCATCGGGCAGGTCGGGATCGGAGACCAGGCTGACCACCGGCCGGCGGGCCGTGCCGCTGATCTGCACGCCGGGCTCGACGGGCAGGCCCTGGCGTACGGCGCGGACATCCAGCCCGGGGTTGTCGAGCAGGCCGTTGAAGGCGAGCACGCCGCGCTCGATGGCGAGTTGCTGGCCGTAGGCGTCGAAGCGGCCGCCGACGGTGCGGATGCTGCCGCTGGCCCGCGGCAGGTCGCGGCCGCTGGCGGTGAGGCGCACGGTGCCAGCCAGCTGGCTGGACAGGCCGGCCCCCTTGAACAGGAAGTGGCGGCCGAGATCGGTGCTGATGTCGAGATCGAGCCGGGGGCGGGCCGGGCCTTCCTTCTTCATGTCGCTGGCCCGCCTGACGACGACGTCGTCGGAAAGGCGCGGCGAGCCGGCCGGGGCCAGCTGCCAGTAGCCGGCATCGACGGCCAGCCGGGCCCGGGCGCCGAGCGTGCCGCCCTGCCAGCTGAGGCGGCCGTCGCCGGAGAGGGCGATCCACTGGTCGGGCAGTTGCAGGGCGCCGAGGCGGTCGAGGTGGAAGTCGAGGAAGGCGTCGTCTTGGTCGATGCCGCGGTCGACGCGCATTTCGCCCGAAATTTCCAGTCGACCGGGGCGTTCGGTCAGGCGCGTCAGCGCCTTGCCGCCGGCGTTGCGCAGGGCGCGGGGCAGCGGCTGCAGCTGGCTGTCGAAGGCGAGGCGATTGATGTGCAGCCGGTTGTCGCGCAGCGCGATGTCGAGCTGGCCGCCGTCCAGGTCCAGCCCCTGCTCGGCGAAGCGCAGGGCCAGCCGGTCGCCGCGCAGCCAGCCGCTGCTCAGTGGCCGGTCGGGCGTGCCGGCCAGCTGCAGTTCGCCGCTCAGCTGGCCGGCGCTCTGCCAGCCCTCGCCGATCTGCCCGGCCAGCCAGCCGAGGTCGGGTACGTCGCTCTTCAACCGGCCTTGCCAGGGCGCCTGGCGGTCGAGCGACCAGGGGCCGCGCAGGGCGGCGCTCAGCTCGCCGTCGAGCTGGCCGAGGCGCGGGCCGCGGGCGCTCAGGCTGGCCCGCAGCCGCTGGCGGTCGGCGGCGGCCTGCAGCGTCGCCTGCCAGTCGAGCGGCTGGCCGCTCAGGCGGGCCGGGCCGAATTGCCAGGCGTCGGCGGCCAGGCGCAGATCGGCCGGCTCGACCAGGCGGATCAGGTCGCCCTGGCCGCCGGCCAGGCTGGCTTCGTGCAGCTTGCCCTGCCAGGCGGGGGCTTCGGCGTCGAGGCCGCCTTCGGCGAGCAGGGCCAGTTTCTGGCCGTCGGCCAGTTCGCCGCCCAGGGTCAGGCGATGCGCCTGCTGGCTGCCGCTGGCCTGCAGGCGCAGTTGGCGCAGCAATTCCGGTTGATCGGGCGTGCTGATGGTGGCGATGGCCAGTTCGAGGTTGAGCGGGCTGACCGGGTCGCGGGCGGCGTCGGCGGTGAGGGTGAGGCCGCTCAGGCGCAAGGTGCCGGGCAGGCCGAGGCGGGCGGCGCTGAGGCTGCCGTCGAGGCGCGGCTTGTCGCTGCCGCCGGACAGTTGGAAGCGCCCGGCCAGGCCGCCTTCGAGGCCGTAGGGGGCGAGCTGGGGGGCGTCGATGGCCAGGCTCAGGGTGTCGCCCGGGCCGCCGAAGGCGCCGCGCGTATCGAGGCGGTTGGGGCCGCTGGTTAGGTTCAGGTCAGCGCGCGGGATGCGTGGCCAGTCGACGGTGATTTGACCCTGGCCGGCAATCGGCTGGCCGGCCAGCTGGCTGTCGTGCACCGTCAAGCTGGCCTCGACCACGGGGCGCGGGGCAAGCTGGCCGGCGGCCTGGAAGCGGGCGTTGAGGCGCGTAGTGTGGCCCGAATTGAGGCCCGAATTGAGCCCGAATGCCGGCAACTCGGCGAAGCGCGCCGGGTTGAAGCGCTGCAGTTCGCCTTCGGTGGCGAAGCGCCGTGGCGCGGCCAGTTCGAGGTGGCCCTTGGCGCTCAGGCGGGCGTCGCCGGCGGCCAGTTGCAGCCGGGCCAGGTCGAGGCGGTGGTCAGCGTGGCTGAGATCGGCGGCCAGGCTGAAGGTCTTGTCCTTGAGGTCGAGCTTGAGGGCCTGGCGGTCGGCGCCCAGGCTGGCCGACAGCGGGCCGCTCAGCCGGGTCGGGCGGAGGGCAGCGGCGAGGCGGGCGGCGTCGAGGCGACGGGCGGTGAGGTCGAGGCTGAGCGTGCCGTCCTGCCAGCGGCCGCGGCCGCTCAGTTCGCCGCCGCCGGGCAGGCTGGCGTTGAGGTCGGCGAAATCGACCCGCGTACCTTGCCAGTCGACGCTCCCGGCCAGCGTCTCGAGCGGCAGGCGCTGGCGGTCGGCCGGGCCGGGACGGTGGTTGGTCAGGCCGAAGCTGCCGACGATGCCGTCGCCGCTGGGCACGACGTCGGCGCTGATGCTGAGTCGGGCCTGCGGCGCGCCGGGCTGCCAGGTGCTCGGGTCGACGTCCTCGAGCTGGATCCGGGCGCTGGCGAAGGCGGCTGCGGAGAAGGGGGTGACGACCGCCTCGGCCCGGCCGGCGATGCCTTCGGTCGCCTCGGCGCTGAGTTCCAGGCGGGCGAGCGGGCCGGCCGCCTTGAGGGCGACGGCGAGCGGGCGCTGGTCGAGGCGACCGGCGATGGCCAGGCTGGCTTCGAGCGGCAGTGGCGCCATGCCGTCCAGGCTGGCCCGGCCGCTGAGGGCGATGCCGGCGGTGGCCAGGCGGAAGTCGTCGAGTGCGTGGCGGCGGCCGTCGCTGACCAGGCGGCCGGCGACGTCGGTGGCCGTGAAGCCGGTGCCCCAGGAAAATTCGGAAATTTCGATTTTTTTGGTGTCGACCGCCAGCGGCAGCGTCAGCCGGGCCGGTTCGAACGCCGGATCGGGGCTGGGGGCGGCGGTGATGGCCAGGCGCCCGGCGCGCAGTTCGGCGATTTCCAGCGTGCCGCTGAACAGCAGGCTGGGCGTCCACGCCAGGTGGAGGTCGCTGGCTTCGACCTGGAGGTCGGCGTCGTTCCAGGCGAGGCGGCCGATGGCCAGCGGGCCGCGCAGGCTGCCGCTGACCTCGGCCAGCTGCAGGCGGCCGCCGCTCAGCCGTTCGCCGAGGCCGGCCAGGGCCTGCAGGCCGCCTTGGCTGCCGGTCAGCCAGCCGGCGCCGGCGAGCAGGGCGCCGGCGAGCAGCGTGGTAATGAAAAATTTGCGGTGTGCCATGGTCAGAAGGGGATGGCCAGCGAGAAGTGGAGGTGCACGTTGCGGTCGCGCTGGCCGTAGGCCAGGTCGACGCCGATCGGCCCGGCCGGGCTGCGCCAGCGGGCGCCCAGGCCGTAGCCGACGGCCAGGCGGACGTCTTCGAGCTGGTCGACGGCGTCGCCGGCATCGACGAAGGCGGCGACGCCCCAGGCCTCGCTCAGCCAGTGCGTGACCTCGGCGCTGAGCACCGCCAGGTAGCGGCCGCCGACCGTCGCTGTGCCCTCCTTGATGCCCAGGCTCTGGTAGGCGTAGCCGCGCACCGAGCCGGCGCCGCCGGTGCGGAACAGGTAGTCCTGCGGGATGCGCTGGCGCGAATCGGCGATGGTGTAGCCGGCTTCGCCGCGCAGGCTCAGGGTGTCCCTGGCACCGAGTGGGATGTAGTGCTGGAAGCGGCCGTGGAAGCGGGCGAAGTTCTGGTCGGACAACGCCGCCTTGGCGCCGCCGCCGACCTGGACCTGGATCACCGTGCCGCGCCGGGGGTCGAGCAGGTCGTCGACCTGGCGCCAGGTCCACATGGCGTTGGGGACCAGGGCCCGGCTGGTCACCGGGACGGCGCCGTCCGGTTCGCGCCGTTCGTGCTGCCAGTGCAGCGACAGGCGCTGCTCGACGCTGCCGCGCTGCTGCACGGTCTGGGCGCCGAAGGCGTAGCGCGAGGTTTTCAGGCCGGCGATGTCGGTGTTCTCGCCCATCACCCCGACGCTGTGCCGGCGCTGGCGCTCGTCGGGCGGCAGGAAGACGTCGGCGTAGGCAGTCTGCCGCTTTTGCTCGAGGCGCAGGCCGCTGCTCAGGTCCCAGGCCTGGTCGAAGAGATTGGGCGTCTGGTAGTTGAACTCGACGCGCGCCCCGGTGTTGGAACTGGCGCCGGCCCCGAAGGACAGGCGGTGGGCCTCGCGTTCGCGGACGCTGACCCGCACCGGCACGACGGCGCTGCCATCGGGCTGGATCTCGGCCGCCTCGCGGTCGAGTTCGGCGTGCACCGAGGCGAAGTAGGGCGACGCCTGGAGCTGGGTCTGCAGGGCGTTGAGCTGGGCCTCGCGGTAAGGCTGGCCGGGCTTGATCGCCCGGTTGTAGCGGGCGACCAGCTCGGGCGAATAGCGATCGAGGCCGTCGATGCGCAATTCGCCGAAGCGGTAGCGCGGGCCGGCGTCGTAGTGGGCGCGCAGCTCGGCCTGGTAGCGGTCGGCGTCGATGGTCGCCGTGCTGTCCACCAGCCGGGCGTCGGCGTGCTCGGTGGCGAGCAGCTCGGCCAGGACGTCCTGCTTGGCGACGTTCCAGTCTTCCTGGCGGAAAGGCTGGCCGACCGGCAGCTTCCAGCCGTCGACCAGGGCGGTGCGGGCGGCGGCGTCGAGCGGCCCGTCGATGGCCACGGTGACGCCGGCGATCAGCGTGCGCCGGCCGGGATCGAGCTTGAGGTGCAGGCCGTCGTCGCCTTCGCTGAAGGTGAATTCCGGCGAGAAATAACCTTCGGTGGCCAGGATCTCGCCGATCTGGGCGCGCAGCTTGCGCGGATTGGCGGCTTCGTCGGGCAGGTAGGGCGTCAACAGCCTGGTGATCGAGGCCGGGGTGTCGAGCTGCAACTCCCCGGCTGCCAACGGTGTGGCGAGGGCGAGCAGGGTGGCAAGGACGAAATGACGGGTCACGCCGGCATTCTACGCGTTGGCGGGCAGCTCGTGCCGGCCGGGGGAATGCCGGGAGGCAAGCCATACGGCCCGATTGGCATTAGAATGCGCGCTGATTAATTAACTGGAAACCGGACCATGAACCTTCTCAAGAAATCCCTGTTGGCTGCCCTGCTGGCTGGCGTCGGCTTCACCGCCGTGGCCCAGGAGCGCGTTTACCTGATCGACGGCCGCGACGTCGTGGCCAAGAGCGGCACCGGCCTGTGCTGGCGCGATGGCTACTGGACCCCGGCCGCTGC
>SSXW01000034.1 GCA_009469585.1 Dechloromonas sp. Dech2017 | reverse complement strand
TCGTCGAGCGATTTTTCAATCGTCTCAAGCAGTTCCGCCGCATCGCAACCCGATACGACAAACTCGCCAATCGATTCAATGCCTTCCTGCATCTCGCTTGTGCCTATATCTGGTTACTGTGAACACGCCCTAGCAGATTGTTCTGCAAGCGCCAGATTCGGTGGTTCGGGATACATCTGTCTCAAGTAGTAATCCCGAAGGAGTTCGTCATCGAAGGCATAGCTTCCGCGAGCGGACTGCCAGACCAATTCCCTTACCTGTAGCGCTTTGATTGCGCCCTGTATCGTGGAGCTATTCGGCTCCGATCCAAGCACCTTTTGATAAGCCTCCATGGCCTCGGCTCCGTACGGTTCGTAATTTGGCGTGAGACGGGCGATGGCATCCAATACCGCCTTCTGGGGCGGTGTCAGGCGTGCATAGGAATTTGAAAATTCATCCCAGGCGGCCTGCTGCAACTTTGCGGCACCGGTGGTGACCATTTCCGCGAGGCCATCCGGCCCCAGGCAATTGGCAACTGCCTCCGAAACGGCCACTCTGAACTTTTCGGGGCGGCGTCCGACCAGTTCGAAGGCCTTTTTCATGGCGTCCAGTGGGAATTGGTGTGCGGTGTTGAACTGTTGGTTGAAGTCTTTCGCGTATGCTTCTACGAACTTGTCGTCTAGAAGGGGGAAACGCGTGATTTCGGCGCCATAGAAGGCCTGTTTCCGGTTCGCGACCATGAACGTCAGTTTGTCCCTGCTGGATCCTGTCATCACGAGAAGCAACCGTATTCCCTTCCCGGCTTCTTGGTTGAGTTCGTCGCGCGCGGCTTTGAGCGCAAAGAGGGCTTTGTCCCCTTCTGGCGTCGTCAGGGCGTGCTGTGCTTCGTCGATGACCAGCATGATCGGTTTCAGCAATTTCTCCCAAAGCTTTTTGAGTGCGGCACCGATGGTGATTCCGCCTTGGCTCTTGCCGTCGCCGATGTCGATCGTTGTGCCGGCGGCCCCCACTTTGGAGATTCCAATTGCCCGCAATGCACGTTTGGCTACCGGAGCGTGCTTATCGAGCTCGGCAGCAATAGCTTCCGCTATGAGTTCGGCAGGGTTGCGGGTCTTGTCTGCCCAGAGGTCGACGTAGATCGGAAGCCAATCCAGGTTTTCCGCTTCGGGAACGAGGTCTTGACGGAGAAAGGTCGATTTTCCCGTCCGCCGTGGAGCCGCGAGAAACAGGCCGCTTGTTGCGTTGTTGACGGGGCTACGGCCCGAGAGGATTCGGCAATATTCCTCGGCCAGTTCCTTGCGGTGGTAGATGAATTGTGAGTTCAGGATGGTCATTGGAACCCCCGATTACGTCGAATTATTTTTGGTAACGTAATTTACCATGCAAAAAATAATTGTTCGCAAAAATCCAAACAGAATCCGTGGAAGGCTCCGCATTTCCAGCTTGGCAGGTCGTTTGTTGTGCAGAAAACTTCAAGCTAACCCATTGTTTCGTAATGTCCTGAATTGACCGGTTTTGCCGTGCTCGTAACATCATTAAAAACGTGCTCAAACCCTCATGGTTGAGCCGAAAACGCCATCCCACCTACCGGTACATGGTGTGTACGGTGCATTGATCCGGCCCGCCCGTTTGGGTCGTGCGGTGGAATTGGCCGCGACCGTCAGAAAAATGGCCCGTTACCGGGCAGCTGGCGTCAGGGTTTCTTCAGCCACTTGAGCAGGGTCTTGAACAGTACGTCCGGCTCGATGGGCTTGGCCACGAAGTCGTTCATGCCCGCTTCCTCGCAGCGCAGGCGGTCTTCGGTGAAGGCGTTGGCGGTCATGGCGACGATGGGGATATCACCGCCCTTGGCAAACCGGCGGATCTGGCAGGTGGCTTCGAGGCCATCCATTTCCGGCATCTGCATGTCCATCAGGATGAGGTCGTAGGCCTGTTCCGAGGCCAGGCGGACGGCTTCCCGGCCGGTGCGGGACGCGGTGGCGTTGAGCCCGACCTGGCGGAGCAGTTCCTGCATGATTTCCTGGTTGATCGGTTCGTCGTCGACGACCAGGATGCGCTGGCCGCCATGTTCGCGTTGCAGCGTTGCCTGGACATCCCGCGGGGCGTCGTTCGCCTCGCTGGCCGTGCGGTTCGACGTGGCCAGCCGGGCAGTGAACCAGAAGGTGCTACCGACCTCCGGCATGCTGTCGGCGCCGACCTCGCCGCCCATCAGCCGGGCCAGCGAACGGGTGATGGCCAGGCCGAGGCCGGTGCCGCCGTACTTGCGGGTGGTCGAGCTGTCGGCCTGCTCGAAGGCGGCGAACAGGCGGGGGATGGCGTCGCGGGCGATGCCGATGCCGGTGTCTCGGACTTCGAAGCGGACCAGCACATCGTCGGCGGTTTGCTCGACGATGCGGCTGCGCAGCGTGACCGATCCCTTGTCGGTGAATTTGATGGCGTTGGTCGCCAGGTTGAGCAGGGCCTGGGTCAGGCGGGTCGCGTCGCCGCGTAGCTGGAGGCCGGCCGGCGCCGGTTCGACGACCAGGTCGATGCCTTTGGCATGAGCCATGTCGGCAATAATGTCGGCGACATTGGCGGCCACATGGTCGACGGGAAAATCGATCGATACCAGGACCAGCTTGCCGGCCTCGATTTTCGACAGGTCGAGAATGTTGTTGATCAGGCCGAGCAGGTGATGGGTGGCCCGGTCGATCTTGTCGAGATAGGCCGTCTGCTGCGGGTCGGTGCCGTGGCTGCGGAGCAGGTAGGCCATACCGAGGATGGCGTTGATCGGGGTGCGGATCTCGTGGCTCATGTTGGCCAGGAAGGCGCCCTTGGAGCGCGTGGCTTCCGAGGCCTGGCGCAGCGCCTCGGCCAGTTCAATGGTGCGCTGGTCGACCAGTTGCTCGAGGTGCTGGCGATGCGCTTCGAGTTCGCTGGTCAGACGCTTGCGCTCGGTAATATCGACGATCACGCCACACATGCGAACGGGCGCTCCCCGGGCGTCGTAGCTGAAGCGCCCCTTGCCGGCCACCCAGTGTTCGCTGCCGTCCGGCCAGACGATACGGAACTCGTGGCTGTAGTCGATGTGCTGGTCGCGGGCTACCCTGACTTTTTCTTCTATCGTCCCGATGTCGCCAGGGTGCACGCAATGGCGAAAGGTCTCGTAGCGGCCGTCGAACTGCTCGGGGCGCAGCCCGAAGATGCGGGCATGGGCGTCGCTCCAGACGATGGCGCCGGTCTGCAGGTTCCAGTCCCAGACGCCGGCCTCGGCCGCTTCCAGGGCCAGGGCGAGGCGTTCCTCGCCTCGTTTGTTGCGTTCCGAGGCAGCTTCCAGCTGGGCCATTTTCTGTTCCAGCTTGTGGATCAGCACGGCGTTGTATTCCTGCAGCACGACCTGCTCGGCGGCTGTTTCGGCAGGGGCTGGCGGCGGTGTCCGGCGGGCCAGCAGGTCGCGAACGAGGGCGAGCAGTTCGTCCGGATCCATCGGCTTGACGGCGAAGGCATCGGCGCCGAGGCTGAGGGGGAAGCGCCGGTCTTTCTCGCCGGTGTAGGTGGCGGTGTAGAAGAAGAACGGGATGCCTTGCAACTTCGGGTCGCGCCGCCACTCGCGGCAGAGCTGGAAGCCATCCATGACCGGCATCAGGATGTCGGAGACGATCAGGTCGGGTGGCTCGGCGCGGGCGGCGGCCAAGGCGGTGGCGCCGTCGGCCGCCTCGCTGACCCGGTAGCCGTGCCCGCCGAACAGGGCGCGCAGCAGGTAGCGGTTGGCCTCGTGGTCATCGACCACCAGCAGGTGGCTCATGGCTGCACCCCGGTGGATGTGGCGGGAAGAAAGCGGCTGAGCTGGGCGACGAAGTGCTCGGGGTCGATGGGTTTTTCCAGATAGCCGTCGCAGCCGGCGGCAAAGACGTTTTCCCGGTCGCCGGCCATGGCGTACGAGGTGACGGCGATGATGGGAACGCAGCGGGTGGCGTCGTTGGCGCGCAGGGCGCGGGCGACGGCGTAGCCGTCCATGCCGGGCAGCTGGATGTCGAGCAGGATCAGGTCGAAAGGCTCGCCCAGGGCGCGGGCCAGGCCGCTCGGGCCGTCCGGCTCGCTGAACACCCGGTGGCCGTGGTGTTCGAGCAGGAAGGTGGCCAGGTAGCGGTTCTGCTCGTTGTCCTCGATCATCAGGATGCGGGCATTCATGGCAGGCTCCCTTCGTTGGTCGGCAGGGTCAGGGTGAAGGTGCTGCCCCGGCCGAATTCGCTGGCCACGGCGATGCTGCCGCCCATCAGGCCGAGCAGGCGCTGGGTGATGGCCAGGCCGAGGCCGGTGCCTTCGCGGTTGCGGGCCAGCCCGTCGTCGATTTGCTGGAACGGCTGGTACAGCCTGGCCAGGTCTTCCGGGCGAATGCCGATGCCGGTGTCGCTGACCGCCACGCGCAGGGCGGGGCCGTCAATGCGCTCGGCGCGCAGGCTGACCGTGCCGTGCTCGGTGAACTTGATGGCATTGTTGAGCAGGTTGATCAGGATCTGCTCGAAGCGGCGCGGGTCGGAAACCATCTGGCCGAGATCGGGGGCGACCGTCGCATCGAGCGTCAACCCGGCCTTTTCGGCAAGCGGGGCGACCACCGCCAGGGCTTTCCTGATCGATTCGGCTGGGGCAAAGGCGACCTGCTCGATGCTCAGCTCGTCGGCTTCGATCTTCGACAGGTCGAGAATGTCGTTGACCAGCGCCAGCAGGTGGCGCGAACTGTCGCGCACCATGCCCAGTTGCTTGCCCTGCTCGGCATTGAGCGGGCCGGCCAGGCCGCCGAGCAGGATGCCGGAAAAGCCGATGATCGAATTGAGCGGCGTGCGCAACTCGTGCGACATGGTGGCGAGAAAGGCCGATTTGAGCCGGTCGGCCCGCTCTGCCTTGGCCGTGGCCTCGGCCAGGTGGCGGTTATTGTCGAGCAGCGCCTCTTCGGCCTCCTTCCGCCGGCTGAACTCGTGGCCGAACTGGCGCATGACGACGACGATGGCGATGAAACTCAGGCCGAAGGCGCTGGCCAGCAACAGGCGGGTGGCATCGGCTTCGGTGCTGGCTTCCCGGCGCCTGGTATCGAGCAGCGCCTGTTCGCGCCCTTGCAGGCGCTCGATATGCTCCCGGATCTCATCCTGCAGGTGTTTGCCCCGACCTTCGACCAGGCGCGCCCGGGCTGCCTCGAAGCCCTGTTCGCGGCGCAGCTGGATGACGTGCGCCAACTCGCCGGCGCGTTGCTCGAGCAACTCATGCAGCGAACCCAGGTCGGCCTGCTGCTCGGGGTTGTCGACAACCAGTCCCGCCAGCGCCCGGAACTTTTCCGGCCAGTCGCGCTGGAAGGCGTCGTAGGGTGCCAGATAGGCGGGATCGCCGGAAATGATGAAGCCCCGCTGCCCGGTTTCGCCATCGCTGGTGGCTGACAGCAAGGCGGTCAGCTGGGTCAGGATGTCCTGGGTGTGAGCCACCCAGTCGGCATCGGTCAGCTGTTTTTCGTTGCTGCGCCAAGCCAGCCCGCTGACCGCCAGAATGACCAGCAGCGCCAGGGCGAAGCTCCAGGTGACTTTCTTTTCCAGTGCCAGCGTCACGAAATGCTCCCTGATATTTCGGTGACAGGTATGTATTTCACCTTACGCGGCATGACGCCGATTTCCCAGATATTTCGCGACGGCCCGCCGCTTGCTGCGGTCGACCGGAAATTTTGCCGAAATTGCCAAGGCTGTCCCCGCTCAGGCGGCCAGGGGCGAGGCCACTTTCACGTCGCCTTCAGGCCCGCCTGTCCTCGCCGGGCCGACGGTGCCGGCGCCGTTCCGGACGGGACGGGTCGCGCAGCCGGCAGTCGCCGACCAGCACGGCGGGCACCAGCAGAAGCAGGAGCACGATGAGGGCGCCTAGCAGCAGGTGGTTCTCGAACAGGGTTTGCAGCACGGCTTTCTCCGGTCGGGCGCGTCGGGCACGAGGGCGCGCTTCCCGATGGTTCGACCAGCGGCCGGCTTGTTCGGTTCGGCTTTCGGCGCATAATGCCCGTGTAATTTCCCGGCCGCCCGGGCCGGATGCGATGCTGCGCCGCCGTTTGCCGAAGGAGTCGTGCTGCCATGTCCCACCTCGTTGCCTTCTGGAATCTGGAAAACTTCTTTGCCCCCGAGGGCCATCCCGGGCGCGAGCCGTGGCTGGCCAGGGCGCTGCAAAAGGAACTGAGCGGCTGGTCGGAGGCCTTGTTCCGGCGCAAGGTCGATCAGCTGGTTGCCATCGTCCGCCAGATGAAAGGGGCGGCCGGGCCGGACATCCTCGGCGTCTGCGAGGTCGAGAACGCCTTCGCGCTGCAGGCGCTGGCCGACGCGCTCAACGCGGTCCTGCCGGATCGTCGCTACGAGCTGGTCCATGTCGATTCGGCCAGCGACCAGCGGGGCATCGACACGGCCTTCCTGTTCGACGCCCGGCAGGTTTCGGCCAAACGCGACGAGGTGTTTTCGCACTGGGTGATGCGGCGCACGGGGACGCGCGACATCACGCAGGCCACCTTCGTCACCGCCGCCGGCAAGGAGCTGGTGGCGCTCGCCAATCACTGGCCGTCGCGTTCGGCGTCGGCCGGCGAGGGGCCGGAATATTCGGCCGGCTTCCGGGCCACGGCCGGTGAAACGCTGGCCTACTGGCACGACCGCATCCGCGAGAAAAAGGGCGACAACGCCGCGGTGATCGCCCTCGGCGATTTCAACGACGATCCCTTCGACAAGTCGGTCAGCCTGCACGCCCAGGGCCTGCGCGACAAGGGCGACGTGCAGCGGGCGCGCAGCGCCAAGTTCTACAACCTGGCCTGGGAATATCTGCTGCAGACGGTGCATGATCACAACGGCAAGCCCCGGCCCCTGAACGGCACGCTGTATTTCGCCGGCGACGCGGCGATGTTCGACCAGATCCTGGTCTCGCCCGGCCTGCTCAGCGGCAAGAGCGGCCTGCGCGTGGTCGAGGGCAGCGCGCGCATCGAAGCCTACCCGGAAGCGGTCAGCCACCGCGTCGGCGAGGGGCCGATCCGCTTCGGCCTGCCGTCCGGCAACGCTGCCGCCAACGTCAACACCGACGGCTACAGCGACCACTTCCCGGTGTCGGTGCTGATCGAGGCGCTGTGAGCCGGGATTTCGATTTTCGGCCGATTTTCCGGTTGACCGCAGCAACGGCACGGTCAACGGCCTGACCCGGGCACGTCGGCTGCCGATCTCCGCCAGAACGGGCGACCGGTGCCGCCCGGCCCCGGGGTCGCCGACCTGGGCGCTTGCCGCCCCAGTCGGCGCCCGCCTTTAAAAGCCGATCTTCCGGCTGCGCCCCATGCGGGCCTGCTCGAAGTCGCGGCCTTCCAGCCAGTTGCGGCCATCGAGCTTGGCGGTGCCGAGGGCGGCGAGCAGGCGTTTCTTCATGTCGCGCGGCGGCAGCGAGGCGAGGCGTTCGAGCACCGCCTCGTCGGCTTCCGGCGGGAAGCCCCAGTCGTGCTGGCCGACAATGTCGCGGTAGAGCGCGGCGGCGATGCTGATCGACGCGTCGCGGTCGGGGCGCGGCACCTCGTAGACATTCATGCGGTTGAGGATGGGCTCGGGGATGCCGCGCTCGTCGTTGGCCGTCGTTACCCACAGGATGTGCGAGGCATCGATGTCGATGTCCACGAACTCGTCCTTGAAGGCACGCGCCGTGTCGCGTTCGAGCAGGCCGTAGAGGGCGCCCAGCGGGTCGTAGCGGGAATCGCCGCCGGCCTTGTCGACCTCGTCGAGCACCACGATGGGGTTGGCGTAGTCGCCATGCACCAAAGTGTGCGCCACCTTGCCCGGCTTGGCGTTGCTCCACTGCGACGAGGCGCCGGACAGTACCCAGCCGGCAGTCAGCGAACTCATCGAGACGAATTCGTGGCCGGTGCCCAGGTGGCTGGCCAGTTCGCGGGCGAAGTGGGTCTTGCCGATGCCCGGCTCGCCGAGCAGCAGGATGGGCGTGAAGCTCATCGGCTCGTTGCCGGCCACCGACAGGGCGACGTATTTCTTCAGGTCGTCGATCACCTCGCTGAAATTGGGGCAGCTGTCGTAGAGCTCGTCGATCATGTCGGCCCCGGTCGGGCGGACCAGGAAGCGGCCGCCGCCGCGTTGCTTCATCTTGTCGTAGAGGGTGGCCAGGGCTTCGTTGCGGTTGCCGGCTGCCTCTTCGATGGCGCGCTCGATGGCGGCCACGTCGTAGATGGTGCGCTCCTCGGCGAGGGCGAGTCGGATGTCGGTATGGGCCATGATGACTTCCTCCTGATGCTCTTGAGTCCTATAACGGACGAAGGGTGCTTCGGGTTGAGTCAAGCATTTTTTGTTCCCGCAGGTAGCCAGCGGGCCGGCGGAAAGCACCGACTGTTCTCTGTTTGCCGCGTCAGGCGGGGCTTGCCGGCAGGTGCCCGGTCACGGGGCCGGGGCTGGCGGCAGGCCTTCAGCTGTCCGGGTAAAGCAGCCGTTGTAAAGTTTCGAACAATTCCCGCTCCTCGAAGCGGACGTGGTCGCGCAGCATGGTGCCGAAGCGGGCCAGGGTGGCGGCATCGGGCCGGGCCAGTTGGCGGTTGAACTGGCGCAGTGCTTCGTGCTCGGCCAGTGTGCGCTCGACCAGCGCCTGCTCGCCACGGGCGGCGAGGGCGGGCAGCAGGTCGGCCTCCTCGCTCAGGAAATGCGACTCGAGTTCCTCGGGAAAACGCTCGGTAATGGTCGCCGCGGCCTGGGCGATGGCCAGCGGCGAGCCGGAATCGGCCGCGAACTGGGCGAGGCGGGCCAGCTTGAGGGCCTGGTGGTGTTCGCGGGAGAGGTTCTGCAGGGCGGCGTGGCGTTTCATCGGGCACTTCGTGGGGCGGCGCGGCGGACCACGGTCACCATCGTGGCGATGAAGACGACGAGGACCAGTCCGTTGAGCAGGCCGGCGTCGTGGCGCAGCCCGAAATTGTCGGTCAGGCCGCCGAAAATGCGCAGGCCCAGGGTCAGGTGGAGCAGCCCCAGCGGCAGGTAGAGCGCCGGGTGGTAGGGAATCTTGATGCGGGTGACGGCCGGGAAGATGATCGGCGCGTGGCCGAAAACCATGGCGAAGACGAAGCCCAGGCCAATGGCGTGCAGTGCCGCATCGGGCCAGCCATGGCCGGGGGCGAAGGCACCGGCCACGCCGAGCAGGCCGGCGACGAGCAGCCAGGCGTAGCCGGAGAGCAGGCAGACGGCGATGAAGCGGGTCAGCCCCTCACTGCCGATGTTGCGGCGGGCGATGTCGTAGCGCAGCAGCCACAGGGCGAGGCCGGCCAGGCTGGCGGCAAAGGCTGTGTCGGCGCCGGTCGCGGCACCCATCAGCAGGGCGGCGACGATGACCGCGAACAGTTGCCGGGCGTGGCGTGGGGTGGGCAGGAAGCGGGTCAGCTCGAGGCGTTCGCCGGCAATGGTCAGGATCAGGAAGAGCAGCCACCAGGGCACGGCCGGCACCAGGTTGCCGGTGACCAGCCAGACCAGGTTGCCGGCCAGCCAGCAGCCGGCGCCGAGCATGAGGACGACGGTGAAGCTGGCCATCTGGCGGCGCAGGGCGACGCCGCTGGCGGCGATCAGGCCGGCCGCGGCGAGCGTGCCCAGCCCCTGGCCGATGACCAGAGGCGCGCCGGCGAGCAGGGCGAGGCCGCCGCTGCCGGCGGCCAGCGGCGCCAGGTAGGCCCAGCGCCGGCCGACAGCGACGGCCCGCTCGAGGCTGATCACCGTGCCGAAGAAGGCGCCGATCATCAGCGGCGCATGCAGGCCGGCGGCCTGGGCGGCCGGCGTCGGCACTTCCCAGCCGAGACGGGCGAGGCCGGCCAGCACGCCGCCGACCAGCGACAGCATGCCGAAGAAGAGCAGGGGCAGGCGGTGGCGCGGGGCGAGGTCGCTCATCGGCTCACGGCTCGGCGTCCTCGCTCCAGCCCAGGCGCAGGCGGCATTGTTCGCTCATCAGGGCCGGCGTCCATGGCGGCTCCCAGACGACTTCGATGTCTACGGCACAATCGTCGGGCAGGATGCGGTGGAGTTCGGCGTAGGCGTCGTCGACGATCATGCCGCCCATCGGGCAGGCCGGCGAAGTCATTGTCATATCGACGCGCAACTGGCCGGCGGCGGTGTATTCGATGCGATAGACCAGCCCGAGGTCGACGATGCTGGCGCCGATCTCGGGGTCGGCGACGCGGCGCAGGGCATCGCGCACGGTTTCGATGTCGGGCAGGGCGGCCATGATGATGTGAGGCTAGAATGCGATGAAGGAAATCCTAGCAGCGCCGCCGCCCCCGGTATTTAGCAGAAAGCAAAAACGCATGGAACGCTTCACCATTTCGCTCGACGAGTCGCTGGCCAGCCAGTTCGACCAGTTGATCGCCGATCGCGGTTACCGCAACCGCTCCGAGGCGGTGCGCGACCTGATCCGCGCCGCCATCGAGGGCGACCGGCAGCGCCAGGCGCCGGCCGGCCACTGCGTAGCCAGCCTGTCCTATGTCTACAACCACCACCAGCGCGAACTGGCGGAACGGCTGACCGGGCTGCAGCACGACCACCACGACCTGACGGTGGCCGCCCTGCACAGCCACCTCGACCACGACAACTGCCTGGAGGCGGTCATCCTCAAGGGCGCCACGGCCGATGTCCGGCAATTCGCCGATGCGCTGATCGCCGAACGCGGCGTGCGCCACGGCCAGCTCAACCTGATCGCCCTCGAAGCCGAGCATCACCACGCCCACGACGAAGGCGGCGAAGCCCATGTCCACTACCGGCCGGCCCGCTGATCCGGAGCATTCGCCGGCCGCGGCGGCCGAGTCGCCCTTGCCGCCGGGCGGCGAGCAGGCGTGGATCGAAGTCATCCAGAAAATGGACGAGGTCTACAACGACCTGCTCCAGTACGAAGTCGCCCTCGAAGAGAAGAACGCCGCGCTCGAGGCTTCGCACCAGTTCATCGAGAGCGTGCTGGCCTCGATGTCGGACATCCTGATCGTCTGCGACCGCCAGGGCGGTATCGAGGAGGTCAATGCCTCGCTGCTGCATTTCTTGGGAAAATCCGCCGGTCAACTGGAAAAAACGCCGGTTTTCGATCTTTTTGCCGATGCCGACGAACAGGCCCGGGCCCGCGCCGTGTTCGCCCGGGCCGGCAGCGATGGCGTGCATGATTGCGAATTCTTCCTGCGCGCCGGCGACGGCTCGACCGTACCGGTGTCGATGAACTGCACGCCGCGCCTGTCGCAGACCGGCAAGCTGATGGGCATGGTGGTCACCGGCCGGCCGGTCGGCGAATTGCGTCGCGCCTACTCGGCGCTGCGCCAGGCCCACGATGACCTGAAGCGGACGCAAAGCCAGCTGCTGCACGCCGAGAAGATGGTTTCGCTGGGCCGCCTGGTGGCCGGCGTCGCCCACGAGCTGAACAACCCGATCAGCTTCGTGCTCGGCAACGTGCTGTCGCTGAAACGCTATGCCGGCCGTCTCGAAACCTATCTCGGCGCCGTGCACAGTAGCGACGCCGCCGCCGACCCGGCGCTCCAGGCCATGCGCCAGGACCTGCGCATCGACCGCATCCTGGCCGACATGCCGCAGCTGATCGACGGCATGATCGAAGGCGCCGAGCGCACGCGCGACATCGTCGATGCCTTGAAGCGTTTTTCCGCCGTGGACAAGGCGACGCCCGAGCGCGTCAGCCTCAACGAGGTGGTCGACCGGGCGGTGCGCTGGGTGGTGCAGAGTGCTTCCAGCAAGCTGGCGGTCGCGGTCGAGCTGCCGCCCGACCTGCAGTGTTCCGGTTCCTCCGGCCAGTTGCAGCAGGTGGTGATGAACCTGGTGCAGAACGCCTGCGATGCCGTCGCCGGCAACCCGCAGGCCTGCCTCGCCGTGCGCGGCAGCGTCGAGGACGGCATGGCCGTGCTGCGTTTCGCCGACAACGGCCCGGGCATCGCCGAGGAACACCTCGGGCGGCTGTTCGAGCCCTTTTTCACCACCAAGCCGGTCGGCCAGGGCACCGGGCTGGGCTTGTCGATCAGCTACGGCATCGTCGAGCGCCACGGCGGCAAGCTGAGCGCCGGCAACCTGGCCGACGGCGGGGCGGAATTCGTGCTTGCACTTCCGGTGGAAAGTCCCTGATCACTCGGCTGTTGCAGTGAGCAAGCGGCCGAGGGCGGAAGTCTGACGGAACAAGGACTTGTTGCTCTGGCACGCTCCTTGTATGAAGATTGAAAAAACCTTCATACGGTGCCTATGGAAACCCTGCCCTCCGACTGGCTGTCGCTGCTCATCCTGACCTTCGTGCTCGGCATGAAGCACGGTTTCGACGCCGACCACTTGGCCACCATCGACGGCCTGACCCGCTACAACGCCCGTGCCCGGCCCGGCCTGGCGCGTTACTGCGGCACACTGTTCTCGCTCGGCCACGGCGCTGTGGTCATGGCCATCGCGCTGGGCGTCTCGGCCATCGCCGGGCAATGGGCGGTGCCGGAATGGTTCGGCACGCTGGGCGCGGTCATTTCCATCGCCTTCCTGGTCGCCCTGGGCAGCCTCAACCTGGCCGCCGTGCTCGCCGCCGAACCGCACGAAATGGTCCGCCCGGTCGGCCTCAAGGGGCGCCTGCTCGGCAAGCTGCGCCACGTCTCGCATCCGGCGCTGGTTGCCCTGGTCGGCGCGCTGTTCGCGCTGTCCTTCGACACCCTGTCGCAGGCCGCCTTCTTCGCGCTGACCGCCACCCAGTTAGGCGGCTGGCAGCATGCGCTGCTGCTCGCCGCGCTGTTCATGCTCGGCATGTTGCTGACCGACGGCATCAACGGCCTGTGGATCGCCCGCCTGATCGCCCGTGCCGACCAGGTGGCGCTGGTCGCCTCGCGCGTCATGGGCCTGGTCGTTTCCGGCGTCAGCCTGCTGGTCGCCGCCTTCGGCGCCGCCAAGCTGCTGTCGCCGGCGGTCGATGCCTGGAGCGAGGGCAAGGAACTGGTTTTCGGCTTTTCGCTGGTGGCGATCATCGCCCTCAGCTTTGTCATGGCGGTGCGTCTGACGCGCCGGCCAGCCACGGTTTGATCACATAAAGAGGGGGGAGGGCCGGGCGACCGGCTTTTTTAAGCGATGAAATTAAGAAGAAATTTAATTAGTTCTTATCTGTTGCTGGCGACGGCCGGCGCCCTGGCCCATGAAACGGCAGAGCTGTCGGCGGTCGAAGTCCGCGCCCAGGCCGAGAATCTCGAAGGCATCGCGACGACCGGCAGCGAAGGCGTGGTCTCCAGTCAGCGGCTGGCCGCCGTGCCCATCCTGCGCCCCGGCGAGGCACTGGAGATGGTGCCCGGCCTGATCGTCACCCAGCATGCCGGCGACGGTAAGGCCAACCAGTATTTCCTGCGCGGCTTCAACCTCGACCACGGCACCGATTTCGCGACCTACGTCGGCGGCGTGCCGGTCAACATGACTACCCATGCCCACGGCCAGGGCTACACCGATCTCAATTTCCTGATCCCCGAGCTGGTCGAGCGGATCGCCTTCCGCAAGGGGCCGTATTTTGCCGAGGAGGGCGATTTCTCGTCGGCCGGCGCGGCGCATATCGACTATTTCCGCCGCCTCGACGCCTCGCTGGCGCAACTGACGCTGGGCCGCAACGGCTATGCCCGCAGCCTGCTCGCCGGTTCGCCGGAAGTGGCTGGCGGCCACCTGCTCTACGGGCTGGAACTGTTCCACAACGACGGGCCGTGGCAGGTTCCCGAAGGCTACAAGAAGCTGAACGGCGTGCTGCGCTACAGCCGGGGCACGCGTTACGACGGCTGGTCGGTGACCGGCATGGCCTACGAGGGCAAGTGGACTTCGACCGACCAGATCGCCCAGCGGGCGATCAGCAGCGGTGCCGTCGACCGTTTCGGCAGCCTCGATCCGACCACCGGCGGCAAGACCTTCCGCTACAGCCTGGCCGGCGATTGGGCGCAGCGCGGCGAGCACAGCCAGCGCAAGGCCAGTGTCTGGGCGCTGCGTTCCGGCCTCGACCTGTGGTCCAACTTCCAGTATTGCCTGAACGACTATGCCGCCAACGGCAACTGCAACACCGGCGACCAGTTCAAGCAGGCTGAGCGGCGGACGGCCGGCGGCTTTGCCGCGTCGCAGGCGGTCTACGACAACTGGGGCGGCTTCGCGGTGGAAAATTCCTTCGGTGTCCAGGGGCGAATCGACCGCCTGAATCCGGTCGGCCTGTACGCCACGTCCGGCCGGCAGACGGTCTCCACCGTGCGCGAGGACCGCGTCACCCAGCGCAGCCTGGGGCTGTGGGCGCAGAACGAGACGCGGTGGACCGACTGGTTCCGCTCGGTGCAGGGCGTGCGCGCCGATGCCTACGATTTCACCGTGGATAGCGACCGGCCGGCCAACTCGGGCCAGGCCAGCGACGCGATGCTGACGCCCAAGCTGGCCTTGGTCTTCGGCCCGTGGCGGCAGACCGAGCTCTACCTGAACTACGGCCACGGCTTCCATTCCAACGATGCGCGCGGCACGACGATCACTGTCGATCCGGCCAGCGGGTCGCCGGTGGACCGGGTCAAGCCGCTGGTCCGCACCCGTGGCGTCGAACTCGGCGCACGTTCGGAAATTGGCCAAAATTTCCGGTCGACCGTGGCGGTCTGGCAACTTGACATCGCCTCCGAACTGCTTTTCGTCGGCGATGCCGGCAGCACCGAGGCCTCGCGTCCGTCGCGCCGCTACGGCGTCGAATGGACCAATTTCTACACGCCGGCCGACTGGCTGGCCTTCGACGCCGACCTCGCCTGGTCGCACGCCCGCTTCCGCGACGACGCGCCGGAAGGCCATTTCATTCCCGGGGCGGTGACGACGACCGCCAACCTCGGCGTCACCATCGATCATTTCGGCCCCTGGTTCGGCGCCTTACGCCTGCGCTATTTCGGCCCGCGGCCGCTGAGCGAGGACAATTCTGTGCGGGCGCCGGGCGTGGCGCTGACCAACCTGCGCCTCGGCTACCGGCTCGATGCGGGCACCCGGGTCATGCTCGACATCTTCAACCTGTTCGATCGCCGCGCCAACGACATCGAGTACTGGTACGAATCGCAATTGCCGACGGAAAGCGCGCCGGCCAGCGATCGCCACGTCCACCCGGCCGAGCCGCGCAGCTTGCGCCTGACCTTGAGCATCAGATTCTAGGGCATAATTCATAATTATGTTTCCAGGGTGCCCTGCTTTGGAGTAACCTAACGGGTTTTCCCCAGTTGCCGAATGCCAAGGAGATTTCGTGGAAAAGGATCTGCGCGAAGCTGCACTTGAATACCATCGCTGGCCCACGCCGGGCAAGATTTCCGTCCGCCCGACCAAGGGCTTGACCAACCAGCGCGACCTCGCCCTGGCTTATTCTCCAGGCGTCGCTGCCGCCTGCGACCTGATCGTCGAGGACCCGGCATCCGCCGCCGAGATGACTTCGCGGGCCAACCTGGTCGGCGTCATCACCAACGGCACCGCCGTGCTCGGCCTCGGCAATATCGGCCCGCTCGCCGCCAAGCCGGTCATGGAAGGCAAGGGCTGCCTGTTCAAAAAATTCGCCGGCATCGACGTCTTCGACATCGAACTGGCCGAGAACGACCCGGACAAGCTGATCGACATGATCGCCGCCATGGAGCCGACGCTGGGCGGTATCAACCTCGAGGATATCAAGGCCCCGGAATGCTTCTACATCGAGGAGAAGCTCAAGGAACGGATGAACATTCCCGTCTTCCACGACGACCAGCACGGCACGGCGATCATTTCGGCCGCCGCCATGCTCAATGGCCTGAAAATCGTCAACAAGAAGATCGACGAAATCAAGGTCGTCTGCTCGGGGGCCGGCGCCGCCGCCATTTCCTGCCTCAACCTGTGGTGCGATCTCGGCGTCAAGCGCGAGAACATCACCGTCTGCGACTCCAAGGGCGTCATCTACGTCGGCCGTCCGGGCGGCATGGACGCGACCAAGGCGCGCTACGCGCAGGAGACCGACAAGCGCACGCTGGGCGACGCCATGGTCGGCGCCGACGTCTTCCTTGGCCTGTCCACGGCCGGCGTCGTCAAGCAGGAGATGGTCAAGACCATGGCCCGCCAGCCGATGATCTTCGCGCTGGCCAACCCGACGCCGGAAATCATGCCGGAACTGGTCAAGGAAGTCTGCCCCGACGCCATCATCGCCACCGGCCGTTCCGACTACGTGAACCAGGTCAACAACGTGCTGTGCTTCCCCTTCATCTTCCGCGGCGCGCTCGATGTCGGCGCCACGCGCATCACCGAGGAAATGAAGATGGCCTCGGTGCGCGCCATCGCCGAACTGGCCGAAGCCGAAGTAACCGACGAGGTGGCCATGGCCTATCCCGGCCACGACCTGTCCTTTGGTCCTGAATACCTGATCCCCAAGCCCTTCGATCCGCGCCTGATCGTTCGGATCGCCCCGGCCGTCGCCCAGGCCGCCATCGATTCCGGCGTCGCCACCCGGCCGATCGCCGACTGGGCGGCCTACCGCGCCAAGCTGTCGGAATTCGTCTACCACACCGGCATCGGCATGCGCGCCATCTTCCAGGCGGCCCGCCAGGCCCAGGGCAAGCGCATCATCTTCGCCGAAGGCGAGGACGAGCGCGTGCTGCGCGCCGCCCAGGTGGTCATCGAGGAAAAATTCGCCCGTCCCATCCTGATCGGCCGCCCGCCGGTCATCGAGCATCGCCTGGAAAAGGCCAAGCTGCGCATCAAGCCCGGCGTCGACTTCGACGTGGTGAACCCGGAATCGGACGAGCGCTACCGCGAATGCTGGACGGCCTACCACAAGCTGATGGCTCGCCGCGGCGTGACCCCGTCGATCGCCAAGGAAGCCATGCGCCGCAAGCCGACGGTGATCGGTGCCATGCTCCTCAAGCTCGGCTACGCCGATGGCATGATCTGCGGCATGACCGGCCAGTACAGCCACCACCTCGGCGTGATCAGCCAGATCATCGGCAAGCGCCATGGCGTCAACACGCTGGCCGCGATGAACTACCTGATGCTGCCCGGCCGCTCGCTGTTCATCTGCGACACCCATGTCAACGAAAACCCGTCGGCCGAGGAAATCGCCGAAATGACGCTGATGGCCGCCGAGCAGGTCAAGCGCTTCGGCAGCCATCCGAAAATTGCCCTGCTCTCGCACTCCAACTACGGTTCGAGCAGTTCGGCCTCATCGCGCAAGATGAGCGCGGCGGCCCAGCTGATTTCCTCGATGTCGGCCGGCGAGCTCGAAGTCGATGGTGAAATGCACGGCGATGCCGCGTTGAGCGAGGCGCTACGCCACGAAGCCAACCCCGAGTCGCCGCTGAAGGGCGAGGCCAACCTGCTGGTCATGCCCAATATCGACGCCGCCAACATCTCCTACAACCTGCTGAAGATCACCGGCGGCGAAGGCGTCACCATCGGCCCCATCCTGCTCGGCGTCGATCGGCCGGTGCATGTGCTGACCTCGACCGCCACCGTGCGCCGCCTGGTCAACATGACGGCGCTGGCTGTCGTCGAGGCGATGGAACGCTGAGTTTCAGCTGTTAAAAAGGCGCGGCAGGGAAACCTCGCCGCGCCTTTTTTATTTTTGGTGACCCGTCCTAGCAGAAGTTGACACCTTTTCTATCTAGAAAGGGGAAGTCCGATGGAAACTGGGGTGAAGAGGACGCAGCGAGACTACACGCTGGCTTTTAAGCTGGCAGTGGTGGAGCAAGTCGAAAAAG
>SSXW01000033.1 GCA_009469585.1 Dechloromonas sp. Dech2017 | reverse complement strand
ACCGACTGGATGTGGACCTACAATCACGAGCGCCCCAACATGGCACTCGGCGGCATTACCCCGAAACAGAAGTCAGCACTTTTAACCACCTCTACTTCTGACCGCTGCTAAAAATGGGGGGATTACCGATACGCGTTTCCTTACGTACATAGGCTGCCGACCAGCTGTTTAGGGCAGGCACCGCGTGAAAGCTAAATTTTCTGGATCTCTCCGGGGTTAAGGCCACATCAGGAAGCAAGTCGATTTGCCTATTTTCCAAGGCCTTCAAGCATTCCTGCCATTCGCACGGCACGGCTCGAAGCGTCCATTTCTCCTGTCGTGCAATCTCACCAAGAAGATCGCCGAAAATCCCGCTTGGGCGCTGATCGACACTGAGGCTGATTTTGGGTGGGTTTTCGTAGACGCCAACTCGGACTTCGCGGGCAACGGCCATCGCAGGGTTCGACAGCATTGAGCCAATCAAGAAAACAATCGCCCCACTCAGTTGGGTAAATCGTGAAAGGGCAGTGTGAAAGGTTGTGCGGACTCGGTGCATCAATGAATGCTAACAAACCACCTGGAGTATTGCATTACGAACTCAGCAATTTGCGTTGATCCCAAAGTGGCCACTTAGAAAAACCAACGGCGGCTATCGGGAACGCAGTCGGAATACGTGCAGTCGGCCAGAAGCAGTCCTTCATGCTTGTGATGTCTAGTTCATCTATATGGCTGCTTTACTTAGAAAGCTGCCCAGCGACTCTGGTGGGCATTGCACCAATGATTGCCCCTGCTGAGACAACGAGTATCCCCAGTATGACGGACCAGGTTAATTGCTCAGCAAGGATAAAGTAGGCTCCAATCGCAGAAGCCGCGGGCACCAACGCCAACATCATGGAGGCCTGACATGCACCAATTTTTTGGTTGGCGTAGCTATAGAGACTGGCTGCAACCATGGCCGCAATGATGCCCTGATATACGCATTGAAGCGTTATATCCCCCCAACCCGCCATCAACAGGTTTTTGGGTAGGAAAATTAGATACACAGGCCAATAGATAGCCATAGCAAAGCAAGCTATACCGCAGATTCCCAGCAACGGCCGAATTTGCCAGCGACGCATCAGGATGCCAAAAATGGCCCAGGACAACGCGGCAGCCAGAAAAAGCAAATCTCCTATGAACGCCTCTTGGCCGTGATGTGACAAGAGGCTGTCAATTCCAATCAGCAATAACCCGCATGCAGAAATGACGAGCGCGAACACCGTTTGTCGAGCCAAATGGAATCGGGTGGTTAGGGCCACGATAACTACCGTGCAGAACGGGATTCCTCCGTTTACGAAGATTCCTGCATGTGCGCTTGGTGCAAAGGAAAAACCCGAATAAACGAACAATCCATAGCCTAAGCCACCAAATACGCTGAGAGTCACATAGCGTGGCCAATCAACATAGGGAACATTTCGCAAAAAATAGACACTCCCGAGCAACCCCGAAATGCCATAGCGCATCGCGGCCAAATCGAATGGCGTGAAGACACCTTTGCTCCCAAAACGCGAAACTATGTTGAACCCAGACCAGCACATGACCACCATCAGGCCGGCCAAAAATCCTTTAGATGTATCAGACATCAGTTGGGAACGAGTTGGCTGTAAAGGAATGTTCATTTCTGTTCGAGTGGGTTCAATTTGGTAAGAGTAAATCACTCGAAGCAGGCTAAGCACAGATTCAGTTAGGCTGGTTTTAAATAGTAACAGTTTGAAACTTGAGCCTTAAAATTACTCCTTTGACAGACGCCGCCCACATTTGTTTTTCGGTGCATGCCGTCCGGTCAGTTGTCCCTTGATGTTTCCCAAATCACCTCGCAACTCAGCCTGTTACCATGCCTGCATGAGCCGCTACCAAGAACTTGCCGACCAAACTGAACAACTGATTCTTGATGGCGTTCTACGTCCAGGAGAAAGGCTTCCATCCGTTCGGAACGCCTGCCGAATCCACGACATTAGTCCAATCACGGTCACCCAAGCTTATTACCTGCTGGAGAGCCGTGGACTGATAGAAGCACGCCCTAAGTCCGGCTATTTCGTGCGTGCTCGCTTGGGCCAAAATCTGCCAGAACCTGACATAACGCACCCGGTCGGCGGCTCCACCGAGCTTCAGGTTAGTGATTTCATTTTCCAGATACTCGATAGCGTACGTGACCCGTCAGTTGTACCGCTTGGCTCGAGCTTTCCCAGTCCCTATCTGTTTCCACTCGACAAGCTGGGACGCTATCTCGCCAGTGCTGCGCGGAAGTTCGACCCCTTAGCAACGGTGACTGACCTACCCCCAGGCAATGAAGAATTACGACGGCAATTGGCTTTGCGCTATCTGGCTCAAGGAGCAAATGTCTCCCCACAGGAAATCGTCATCACTTCTGGTGCCATGGAGGGATTGAATTTATGCCTCCAGGCGGTCACCCAGCCTGGCGACCTGATAGCCATCGAATCGCCAACTTTCTACGCAGGCTTACAGGCAAGTGAACGGCTTGGCCTGAAGGTCATCGAAATCCCCAGCCATCCGCGCGAAGGGGTTAGTTTGTCCGCGCTGGAGGATGCCTTTCGGCATCACCCCATCAAGGCCTGCCTGTTCATGCTCAACTTCGCCAACCCAACGGGTAGCCGGGTGTCGGATGAGAATAAAAGTGCCTTACTGGAACTGCTTAGACGCCACGACGTTCCGCTTATCGAGGACGACGTTTACGCCGAACTATATTTTGGCCAACAAGCGCCGCTTTGCAGCAAAGCTGAAGACCGGACCGGCTTGGTCATGCACGTGTCTTCGTTCTCCAAGAGCTTAGCGCCCGGCTACCGTATAGGTTGGGTCGCTGCTGGACGTTACGCACGCAGTATCCAACGGCAAAAGCTCTCGCTGAGCCTGGCAACGACCATCCCCGTTCAAATTGCTATTGCCGACTACCTCAAGCAAGGTGGCTACGAGAATCATCTCCGGCATTTGCGGAATACCCTTGCCACGCAAGAAGTTGCACTCGTTCAAGCCATTGAGCGTTACTTTCCGTCAGGAACAAAGCTGGCTAGGCCCCAAGGTGGCTATTTCCTTTGGCTGGAATTGCCCTCCAAAGTCGACACACTATTGTTGCACCAACAGGCACTCCTCGAAGGAATCAGTATCGCACCCGGGCCCATCTTTTCTGCCAAGCGAGAATTCAGCCACCACCTTAGGCTTAATTTTGGGCATCCCGATACCGAGCGGATGGACGCTGCAATGGCCACATTGGGCCAACTTATCAACCAACAGCTATAGCGTTGCCCAACGAGCCACCTGATTACCAAAAAAGGCAATGGTGAGCACAGCAATGGGGGTAACCGCCACAAAGCCGAGAACCACGCGACGAATAAAGGAATGGGTCTCTTTAATTTCCAGAAAGTGCTTTGCGACCAGGATGCCCTTGAACCAAATTATGGAAGCAACCAGGATTTGCAGCCAAGCCGTTCCATGGAACCAGTAACTAAGATAGAGACTGGTGAGGGTCAAGGCGACCAGTCCAAGCCAAGCATGAGTGAGAAACGCCAAACCGGCTGGATTTTTTGTCTCGGCAGAGTTCATGGTTAGACCAATACGTAGAAGAACGAGAAAAGCACAAGCCAGATAATGTCGGTGGCGTGCCAGTAACTCGCCAATGCTTCAAGACCACTGTAATCATCTGACGTATAACCGCCAGCCAGATGCCGCGCTAGAACCCAAAGGATGCCAAGGATGCCCCAGGTGGCATGAACCAGATGGTTGAGGGTTAAGTAGTAGTAAACGGTAAAAAATATTCCCGAGTCACCCGTGACTCCATTGGCCATATTCCACTGAAATTCAAAAAATTTAGTCAGCGGATAGCCAAGGGCAACGACCAATCCCGCAATTAGCCAACCAATCGAAGCGCGGCGTTGCCCGGCCCGCATCGTGGCAACTGAACAAGCGATGAAAAAGCTACTGGTCACCATCAGCAAAGTAATGGTGGTACCCGCCAGCCGCGATAATTTTTCCCCGCCTTGCTCGAATTCCGCCGGAAAATGTGCTCTGGCAATGAAATACACAGCAAAAAGAACGAGGAACTCGACGAATTCGCAAGTAATACCGACCCATATCCCTTTGTTCCCAGGTATCCGCCCCTTGCTTGTTTCAGATTCAAGTCTCTTAAAACCAGTCACTTCCCCAGTCACTGCCGCCGCTGTCATGCTTGCCTCCCAAGTTGCTTATGAGGTCATTTTGGCAAGTTGAGCCAACCTTCACAGATACAGCTTGAACAGTAAGCAACCGGAACAGTTTGCTGACCTAACCCCGAAACTGTTCCTATAAGAAAAACAAAAATCTGAAACTGTTTCCATTCGGACGCAGGTGATTTACTTCGCCCTCATGGTCGCCAGGGAATTCACCCCTCGACATCGTGACTGGAGGGATACAGAGATGAACAAGCCAAAAAGCAAGGTACGGGAAGCAAAGTTAGAGCTTTACCGCAAGAAGGGGAAGATTCACGCCAAAGCGACCGAGGGGAAATTCAATAGCCTACGCTGGGCCATGGTTTGGTTTACCCAAATCATTTTCTACGGTACCTGCTGGCTGACTTGGGATGCCAACGGCTTCACACGGCAAGCTGTCTTGCTGGATATTGCTCACGAGAAGTTCTATCTGTTCGGTCTGGTTCTGTGGCCACAGGATGCCTTATTGATGGCTTTTGTCCTCATTCTGGCGGCCACCGCGTTGTTTTTCGTCACCGCGTTGGCTGGACGCCTATTCTGCGGATTTGCCTGCCCGCAAACGGTCTACACCTCCATCTTCACCTGGATTGAGGCCAAGGTCGAAGGTGACCACCTGGCACGGCTGAAACTCGACCAAAGTCCCATGAATGCTCGCAAGTTCGGACTCAAAGCCACCAAACATGGGCTGTGGTTCATCTTCGCTGCCTGGACTGCGATTACCTTTGTCGGTTACTTCACGCCCATCCGGGAGCTGCTCCCCACTTTACCCAACTGGAGCGTTGGCCCATGGGAGGGATTCTGGCTCATCTTCTACTGTGCATTTACCTATGTTCAGGCTGGACTAGCACGCGAGGCCGTCTGTCAGCACATGTGTCCATACTCTCGCTTCCAGGGGGTGATGTTCGACCCGACGACTAAGAACGTCACTTACGATACGCAGCGGGGTGAGCCGCGCAACGCACGTCGCCAAATGGGCAACACAGGTGATTGCATCGACTGTGGCATTTGTGTCCAGGTCTGTCCTACTGGCATCGACATCCGAGATGGCTTGCAATATCAATGCATCAATTGCGGTCTCTGCATCGATGCATGTGACCAGGTGATGAGCAAGATTGGCGCCCCGACCGGACTTATCCGTTTTATGTCCGAGCGCGAAGTTGCCGGTGATAAACAACCCAAAGGTTTATTCGGGCGGCCGCGCGTTGCCATCTACGCGAGTTTGCTCTTGCTGTTCAGTCTCTTGGCAGCCTGGACACTCGCCGACCGGTCCTTGTTACTTGTTGACGTGCTTCGTGACCGCGGTGCCCTGCATCGTGAAACGTCTGATGGGACGATTGAAAATGCCTACACGTTGAAACTAATGAACCTTGATGAGACTGAGCGAAGTTTCATTATCGAGGTCACAGGACTCCCCGGTATTCAGATTGTCGATAACCATGAGATTGCCGTGGACGCTGGCAGCATTCGTCCGCTTTCTCTGACGGTTGCCATGCCCAGCGAGACTACCGCCACAGGGATTCAGCCGATTCATTTTCGAATCTCGGCGAAGCACGACCCCGCCATTTCAGTTACGGAAAAGAGCAGCTTTGTTCTGCCTTGAGTCCCAGTCTCTCTTCACAGATAAACATGTACATCTATAACGACATTGACCAACAACTGGTCGACGACCGTGTAACCCAGTTTCGCGGGCAGATGGCTCGCTTTCTCGGTGGCCGTCTGAGCGACGACGATTTCCGGCCACTTCGCTTGCAGAATGGTTTGTATGTTCAGCGCCATGCGCCGATGCTCCGCGTAGCCATTCCGTACGGCGTGCTATCGAGCCAACAAATGCGGATGCTGGCGCACATCGCCAGGACTTACGACCGCGGCTATGGCCACTTCACAACCCGCTGCAATGTGCAATTCAACTGGGTTCGGCTCAACGAGGCACCAGATATTCTGGCCGAGCTCGCCACGGTTCAAATGCATGCTATCCAGACTTCCGGTAACTGCATCCGCAACATCACCTGCGATGCGTTTGCCGGGGTTGCTGAAGATGAGGTTTTCGACCCTCGTCCATATTGTGAAATTGCTCGCCAATGGTCGACGCTAGCGCCGGAATTCATGTTCCTGCCACGAAAATTCAAGATTGCCTTTGCCGGTGGCACTGAGGATAGAGCGGCCATTCGCTTCTATGACATTGGCGTTCGCGCCAAAGTTTCGAAAGATGGAAAGCGTGGATTTGAAGTGTTCGTAGGCGGTGGCATGGGGCGAACTCCCCTGCTCGGGCAGTCTGTTAAAGACTTTCTGCCTGGAAACGAGTTATTGAATTATTTCGAGGCTATTCTGCGTGTCTATAACCGCTACGGCCGACGCGATAACAAATACAAGGCTCGCATCAAAATTCTGGTCAAAGACCTGACGCTGGAAGGCTTTTCTAGCGAATTGGAGGCTGAATGGGCATATCTCCGGGGTGGCCCAAACACCATCCCTGACGAGACGATTTCCGCCATGGAGGAGTTATTCGCTCCACCTACCTACAACGAATTTGAAACCAGTAACCCCAACTCGGACTCACCTGCCACCACAAATCGCCAGTTTGCTCGCTGGGTGAGTCGAAGTGTCAGCCCTCATCGGCACCCAAACTATGGGATTGTCACATTGTCGCTGAAAAAAACCGGGATTCCACCTGGTGACGCAACAGCCACTCAAATGGACGTAATCGCTGATTTGGCCGAGCGATTCAGCTTCGGGGAAGTCCGTGTAACCCATGAACAAAATCTCGTATTGCCCCATGTTCCACGTAAGTACCTATTCGAGCTATGGACCATCGCAGCTTCCCAGGGGTTGGCGACACCGAATATTGGTTTGCTGACGGATGTAGTCTGTTGCCCAGGCGGCGACTTTTGTTCATTGGCCAACGCGAAATCAATCCCAATTGCAGAATCCATCCAGCAGCGTTTCGAAGACCTCGACTATCTGTTCGACCTAGGCCCCTTAGAACTCAATATTTCCGGCTGCGTGAACTCATGCGGACATCACCATCTCGGCCATATCGGCATTCTCGGGGTCGATAAGAACAACGAGGAGTGGTACCAAATTACCTTAGGTGGCAGAGAAGGTAACAACTCGAGCATAGGCAAGGTCATCGGCCCCTCGTTTGCCGCCAGAGATGTTCCGGATGTCATCGAAAAAATTATTGGCGTGTATGTCGCGAACCGGCACGACGAGGAAATCTTTATCGACACGTTCATTCGAATTGGTGTCGAGCCATTCAAATTTGCGGTCTACGGAGTAAAGCATGGCACCGCTAATTAACCAACACGGCTTAGTTACATCTGACCCTTGGCGATGGGTTAACGCTGACGAGATTGGCGAAGGATGTAATGCTGTTGCAAAGTACCTCGTCTTACCGATGCCTCTTTGGTTTGAGCATGGACAACGCCTGAGGGAAAAAGGCTATTCAGTCAGTGTCTGGCTTGGGCCAGCGGACGAACCCGAAGAATTGGCATCGGCACTAGAGTCACTGCCTATCATTGCAGTTCAATTCGCCACTTTCACGGATGGCCGTGGATATTCACAGGGTCGAATTTTGCGTGAAAGAATGGGGTATCGCGGTGACTTACGTGCGATAGGTGACATCCTGCGAGACCAGATTTACCTATTACACAAGTGTGGTTTCAGTTCGTTCGCCCTACGTTCAGACCAGTCCCCTGAAGAGGCAGTTGCAGCCCTTAAGGATTTCAGTTGGGTGCCGTTGGTCGGTCGCCAGGCCGGACATCAGGAATAGTCAGATGTTTGCCTCCTTCCAGACTTACCCGGCGGACCCCATCTTTTCGTTGTTGCCAAGGTTCCAGAAGGACCACCGGCCTCGCAAAGTAAATTTAGGTATCGGTCTTTATTACGATGAGCAGGGAGAGCTTCCGGTCTTGCCTTCGGTGAGAGAGGCCTTAACGAATATTCATACGCAGTCGAAGCCGTCTTCCTATTTGCCAATGGAAGGGCATAGCGACTACCGTCGAGCAGTTCAGCAATTGCTATTCGGCATGAATTGCCCAGTGGTTGCCTCCGGAAAAGTAAGCACGATACAAACGTTGGGGGGCACAGGGGCATTACGAATTGGGGCCGATGTTTTGAAGCGCCACTTCCCCGAGTCACAAGTTTGGGTCAGTGAGCCAACGTGGGAAAACCAGCTGGCCATCTTCAAATCCGCCGGCTTCGATGTCCATCGCTATCCGTATTACAACCCATATTCTCAATCTATCGATTTCGAATCTCTAGTGTCTTGCCTTAAGGGGCTCGCGCCGCGCAGCATTGTCGTTTTACATGCATGCTGCCATAACCCAACCGGTCTCGATTTATCGATACAGCAATGGAATGAAATTTCATCTCTTGTCGTCGAAAATTGTCTGATTCCTTTTTTCGACTTCGCTTATCAAGGATTCGGGAATGGCATAGAGGAAGATGCATACGCAATACGAGCCATGGCAAGGTGTGGTGTGCCTTGCTTGGTCGCTAACTCGTTCTCGAAGAATTTTGCTCTCTACGGTGAGCGATGCGGGGCTCTGACTTTTGTTTGTCCGACACCTGAGCAGGCTGAGCTTGCATATGCCGAGATGGTGAACACTGTTCGGGCTAACTATTCAAATCCACCATCACATGGTGCTTACATCATCGCCAATGTTCTTCTGGATTCAACGCTGCATGAGCTTTGGCGTAGCGAAGTTGACGGCATGCGGATTCGGCTGCAATCAATGCGAACAGTTCTTGTTGAAGCTCTAGCGCGAGACAATCATGGACATCGATTTCGACATCTCCTAGAAACAAGGGGAATGTTTGCTTTAACCGGCTTAAATGCGCGACAGGTTGAAACCCTGAGGGACGAATTTGCCATTTATCTTGTGGATAGTGGCCGCCTTTGCTTTTCTGGATTGAATGCCAAAAACGTAGAAAGGGTAGCTAGCAGCCTTGCTCGAGTGAGCACTGAACCTACCCCCATATCCTGATGAGTTATGAAGAATAGCATCGTGCCGACAGAGGAACTCTACGGTTCTCCAGAAATGCCATGGCGGACGAGGGATGGCAACGTGATTGCTTGCACGGAAAAACTAAAAGTGATGCGACAAAATTTTGCCGAGCTACGCCAAGGTGCTATGGACCTTTTAGAGGATGCCGTCCTGATGGGATGTGATGAAGTACAAGTGAAAGAAGCCTTGAATCATCTCATCCAATCATTGGCTACTAGCTTCAAGATACCTAGCTAGGCTAGTGCGTCCTGAAAATATTGAGTGTCAGCATCTGCGGCAACAGCGGACTTAGCTTCGTTATTAGGTTGAATGTCCGCAGCGGGTCGGGTCCGGCTATTGAGCGGATTAGGAAGCAGACTTTCAGGGCTGTCGGGTTCTGGAAGGCGGCTTACCGCCACGTTGCAGCCCCATGCTGAGCGACGGGCCAACGACGGCAAAGGCCGATGAAGAGTCAGTTGGATTGCGCTGGATGAGCATCTACAGCGCTCTACCTAGCTGTGACCAGATATCGACCAGACAACAAAAAAGCCAACCGAGAGCGGTTGGCTATTTCTTTTGCAGATCAACAACCTGCAAGAATTCGATGTGGAGCGGGCGATGGGAATCGAACCTTTATATTAGGTTGTGCAGTCATTTACGGTGTGTGTGGGTAGGCAAGACACCCGTAATTAAGACAAACCACTGACGAATTATAATACGCATCTGAATGCATATTTATGTTTACAGGTAACGTGACAGTCCGAATACGACCCAATCCAGACGTTGGTGTCACGCGGGATTAAAGGTCAGCTTTCTGCTGCAACCGGTCGATTGCGCTGAGGAGCAACAACCACTGCTTCCTTAATGGGCAGATTAACCAGTGCAGCCATGATGGCAAGTACGATGTCGGCGTACCACATCCAGGAGAAGTCGCCGAACTTGGAAATTGTCACGCCACCCAGCCAGGCACCGAGAAAACCGCCAATCTGGTGCGACAGCAGCGTTAGCCCAAACAAGGTCGCCAGATAGCGTGTCCCGAATAGCTTCCCGACAATCGCCGCAGTAGGTGGAACCGTGGCCAGCCAGGTAAAGCCCAATCCGGCAGCAAACAGGTAGTAAGTCCATTCGGTGCGTGGCATCCACAGATACCCAACAATCAGCAAGGCCCGCGAGGCGTACATCACCGCCAGGACATACTTGCTGCGATAACGGGCCACGCAGGAGCCCGCATACAGACTGCCGAATACGTTTGCCAAGCCGATGATGGCGAGCGACCAGCTGGCCACACTGGGCGGTAGGCCGCACAGATTCACTTCGCCCGGCAGGTGGGTTACCAGGAAAGCGAGATGAAACCCGCAGGTAAAGAAACCGGCGTGCAATAACCAGTAGCTTGGATTCCTGAGTGCTTCCAGAACCGCGGGGCCCAGTCTCGAATCGTCGCTATGGTGCGTCACCGCAGGCGATGGTCCTGTCAGTTTTCCAATCAGCGGGAGAGCAGCCAGCGTCGCCACAGCCATCGCCCACATCGCGCCCATCCACCCCGCGCTCTGAATCAACTTTTGCAGGATTGGCGCAAAGATGAATTGCCCAAAGGAGCCACCTGCATTGATAACCCCGGAGGCTGTTCCGCGTGACTCAAATGGCAAGCGTTGGGCGGCAGCACCAATCAGCACGGAGAAACTGCCGGCGCCCGAACCCATCGAAGCCAGGATGCCCAAGGCAATAGCCAGACCGAAACCGTTATCGATGAAGGGCGTCATGGCGCAACCGATAGCGAGCGTGACCAAGGCCGCCTGCAAGACCAGCCGGGGGCCGTAGCGGTCAGCAATAGCCCCGGCAATCGGCTGGATGGCACCCCAGGTGAACTGTCCGATGGCCAGCGCCAGGCTAATGGTGGTGATACCCATGCCGGTCGAGCTATTGATGGGGCTGATAAAGAGCCCAAAAGATTGGCGGGTTCCCATGGTCACCATGAGAATGCCCGCCGCAGCCAGAGTTACGGAGAGGACATCGGGACGCCGAATTGAGTGAAACATTTTTTCAGTCAGTCAAAAACAATGCTCTGGAGCCGGGAACGAGCCGTCTTTCACCGTGGCAACGTAGGCTCGAATCGCGGATGCTATGTCTGCTTGGCCAGCCATGAAGTTACGGACAAAACGTGCCTTCTTTCCGGGAAACACCCCCAGCATGTCGTGCATGACCAGTACCTGACCGGAACAATCGGGACCGGCGCCAATGCCGACTGTAGGGATGCTGAGCGCCTCCGATACCGATTTGCCAACGGACGCGGGAATGGCTTCGAGTAGCAACATCGAGGCTCCGGCCTGCTGCAAGGCCAAGGCGTCGGCCATCAAGCGCTCAGCTCCCGCGGCGGATTTTCCTTGAACCTTGAATCCACCGAGTTGATGCACAGATTGTGGTGTCAGCCCAAGGTGAGCAAAGACTGGAATGGAGCGCTCGGTCAGGAAGCGTACCGTGTCGCACAACCAGGCGCCGCCTTCCAGTTTCACTAACTGCGCGCCAGCTCGCATTAGCTTGGCGGCATTCTCATAGGCAGACTCCGGTGTCCCGTAGCTGCCGAATGGCATGTCAGATGCAAGCAGTGCCGACTTGTTGCCGCGAGCGACGCAGACCGTGTGATAAGCGATGTCGTCGATGGTGACCGGCAAGGTCGTTGCGTGGCCCTGCAGCACGTTGCCCAGCGAATCACCGACCAACAGCATGTCGACCGCGCAAGCATCCATGAGCGCTGCAAAACTGGCGTCGTAGCAGGTCAACATAGCGATTTTCTCGCCGGCTTTCTTCATGTTCTGAAGTGCTGGCAGTGTGACCGCTTTACGTTGCGGCTCAGCATGGCCTTCCTGCAGGTAACCGGCCATCAATTACTTCTCCGTTTTGCCGTGCATCACCATGATGGTCTGTTGCATCAGCGCACAGAGCGTCTCTTTCCCATCTTTGACGGCGAAGACCTCGGCCTTGGTCACAATCAGGGTGCGTCCCGGCCGCACGACCTGGCCACGGGCAATCAGCTTCTCGCCATCGGCCGGGGCAACCAGGTTCATCTTGTACTCGACAGTGAGGACAGAGGCGTTGGCAGGCACCACCGTCATCGCGGCGTAGCCGGCGGATGAATCAGCAATCATTCCGACGACACCGCCGTGGACGAAGCCGTGCTGCTGCTCGATACCGTCCCAGTGTGGGACGTGAATCTCCGTCATCCCGTTGTCGACCACGGGCATGGTGGCCTTCACCAGATGCATGGCATTCTGTTTATCGAAGCTGGCCAGGACGCGTTCGGCGAAGTGCGGGTCAGATACGTGGGGCATGTTCAGTCTCCTTCGGCTGTTCTGGGGTGTTGAGTAAGCAACCAAAATTCACATTCGAATTGCTCATGCATCTTGTTACGGCGGCGCTTACAATCAGGCTATTAGAATGGATGAAGCGTTTGGCTTCAATTGAGTTTTTTGTGGCTACGCATGAGGATTTGTAATGTCAATAAACCTCTCGAATATTCCATCAGTAGATTCGCTGCGTGGCTTCGTCGCAGTTGGCCGGCGCATGAGTATTACCTTGGCTGCCGGCGACTTGTTTCTGACCCAGTCGGCCGTCAGCCGTCAGGTTCATGGCCTGGAAACGGCTCTGGGCGTAAAGCTGTTCGAGCGAACTCATCGCGCCATTCGCTTTACGCCGGAAGGCGAGCAATTATTTGTGGCAGCTGATAGCGCGATGCAGCAGCTACAAGATGCGCTAGGGGTTCTGGAAGACAACCTCCGTCGGCGACCGGTAACAATTACATCAAGCATTGGATTCGTGGGGCTTTGGTTGTTGCCGCGACTGGGTGCCTTTCAGGCTGCGCACCCGGAAATCGAGGTGCGTATCTCGGCGAACAATCAGATTGTGGACCTGCGCAAAGAGGGCTTGGACATTGCCATTCGCTATGGGGAGGAACGCCTGATGCCGCCTGGAGCAAGCCGGCTATTTGGCGAGACCGTCTTCCCGGTTGCCCATCCCAGCCTTGGCATGAAGCGTCTTGATAGCCCCGACTTGGTTGAGCAGTCCACCTTGCTTGAATTCGAGGGGGACACCTCATTCGCGTGGCAATGGAGTAATTGGCTGGAGTCACAAGGATGGGCTGGCGTGAAACCGAAGAGCATTCTCCGTTTCAACTTGTATGACCAGTTGATTCATGCAGCTGTTGCAGGCCAAGGCATTGCATTGGGCAAGGGGCAAATCATTGCTCCGATGTTGGCCGATGGTCGCTTGGTTGCCCTGCCGACGCCACGTCCTGGCCCCACCTCAAATAAGGTCTACTACCTGATTCAACGAGACTCGCCGGCCAGCAGTCAGACACAAACCTTGATTGACTGGATACGCACCGAGGCCCGAATCACGGATTCTTCTCCAGCGTAACCAGCTGAGCCGGAATCTCCTGGGTGACTTCGCCATCGCGTAGCCAAGCCAGGGGGATTTTCCACAAGGAGTCCGCATAGCGAGCATTGAAAAACGCGAAGTGGCCAACTGAAGGCTGACCAACAGCATCGGGTTCGATACGCATGTGCGTGGACGGGCTGTTCTTGAAGTAGCTGAGCAGGCGGTGAATTGCCGGAATAGTGCCAAACTCGTCATCGCTCATCGATACGGCCAGCGTGGGTGCTGTGACTTGAGCGAATGATTCGACTAGTCTGCTTCGCTCTTCATCCGACAGGGTCTGCGGGCCGGATTTGTAGATGTCCTCAAAGCGCGGCTCCGGGGAAATCCAGTCACGTACCACGCCGCTCGGCGTGTCTTCCAGCCACCCCAGACGCTTGCCCGGGAAATAGCCAAAGATGGCGGTCAGGGTGGGCATGACGATATGCCAGCGCAGGTACATGGCGAAGCGCTTGTGCTTGGCGTAATCCCGCCAGTAGGCAAACTGGGAGCCCATCGTGAAGACTCGTTTGATGAGCGAATTGGACGGCGCCATCCCCACCAGAAAACCACCGACGCTGTGGGCGGCTACCAGGATGTCGTGCCCCTTGAAGCAGGTGCCGGCAAATTTCAGAACTCCTTCGAAGTCCTTGCTTCCCCAATCCAACCAATTGGCCTGGAAGCCGCGCATATTCTCTGGCCGGGAGCCACCAATCCCGCGGTAATCGTAGGTTATGACGTTAAACCCGTGCGCGTAGAGGAAGTCGGCAAATCGGCTGTAGTACCGGCTTTGCACTGACGTTGCCGGATTGATGATGACGACCGGCGGAAGCTCATCGTCATTAACCACCTCATGAACCCAGGCATGAGCATGCAATGGAAAGCCATCGACAGCAGGAATGTCTATTTTTAGCGGCTTGGTGGATTTCGAGGTCATGGCAACTTGGGTGTGCTCCAACGATTGGCTTTAAGCCTACGGTGGACGCCCCAAGTGCTCAATTGAGATTATTGCTGCCTGACATTCCGAATTTGCATGTGGGCAGTAACACCTGCGATTGTTCTTTGCGTTACGCGTTCAACGGACTGGTGATAGTTACGTTCGAAATCCAGTTTTGACGCCGACGGTTTGTTCTCGCTTCAACCGTTTCGCCGTCAAAGTCTGACCATAAATGCTTGAGAAGGGCGGGCGAGATGTCGTGCAGTGCATGTACGTTGACCACCGCATAGAGGCGCCCATCAATCTCGCTGGTCACGACGGGGATGTCCTCGCATTGCTTGCAGACGAGAAAATCAGCGGTTCTCGTACCGAAGGTGTGCCGGGAAAGCTGGGTAAGGTTGTTGATATGAACTTGCAGTTTGGCCGCTGGTGACGAAGTCCAAACGCCTTTATGAGTCTGGCAGAACGAACAGCTACACGCCCAAGCAGGAATTTTGGTTGGGTCAGGTAACCACTCGAGATTGAAAGATATGTTGCCGCATTGGCATTGCCCGGAAATTAGCATGGAGCCTCCTCTGGACATCAGTTTAACCAAACGCCAGAGTTGCGGTAACGACCTTCACGCCACGGGGCTGCGATGCAGACCAGGATGACAGTTCACTGCACAAAGCTGCCCCTTGAATGTCACCTTGTTGGAATACTTAACCGGCGGCTTCTGGCCGATAACTGCCGCCCATGGGGCTCCGCCCCAAACCCCGCCCTCGCCGCCGGGGGCTCGCCGGGGATGGTTTAATACCCCATCCCCTTTGAGCTGAGCGTGGCAGGGCTCCGCCCTACGCTCCAGGCGTCAAGGACCGGCTATAGCCTTCCGTCCTCACCCGTTCGGTGCTCGCCTATGGCTGCGCTCCGCCTGCGGCTTCCGGGCGGCTCCTTGACCCCTTCCACTACCCATACCAAGAGCCCATTATTGGCCCCGCTTAGATGGCAAACGCAACCTCCCGGAAACTGGCTCGTGGTGGATTATTGATAGCGAAATGCAGCATCTCCACATCTCCGACAAACACCACCTGCTCAACTCCTCGGGTCAGCGCGGTGTAAATAAGCGCATGGTCAAGCAAGCGGCTCCTAACTACAGGTATCGCCACTCGCTTGAACTGGGACCCTTGGGCCTTGTGGCATGTGATGGCATAGGCCAATTCGATGTTGGCCAAATCCTCGCCGGTTAGTATGTGCTGGTCCCCTTCAAAATCGACAACGAGCGCATCTTCAGTGGATAGCGCCTTGATGATAGTGCCCAGGCTCCCATTCATCAGGCCACGCTCGTAATCATTCCGCAGAAAGACAATAGGGTCTCCTTCGGCGAAGCAATAGCCATCAAGGCGCGACCTTCCGACTGAGAGACGATGATGGAACGAAGCATTGATGTCATTGACACCAGCAGCACCGTTTTTTACGGAGCCAATCACTCGCCAGTCGTCTCCTGCCCATGCTTGTGCCAACTCGAACAGCTTCGCAACAATCCCACTCCGGGAGCACTCAATAACAGAAACCCCTGGGTGCACTCCAACGAAAGGCTTAAAAGCCGGAATACGGTGCTCACGGATGGACGCTGCCACCATAGGTATACCAGTAGACGCCGCCTGTCGATGAACCTGGGTAAGTTGCGTCTTGGGGATAACGCTACTCGTCGCCAACTTATGAAACGTCAAGCCAAAGCCAATAGGGGGCAACTGAGCTGGGTCGCCAACCAGGAGAAGGCGAGTTCCGTCAGGCAGGTACGACAAAACGCGGTAGAGAGTTGGCAGGTCGAGCATTGATGCCTCATCCACCACCAGAAGGGTTTGAGCCGACAGCACTAAATTTCCCGCTCGCATCCCGAGTAGAAATTTGGCAATTGTCATGGAAGGCCGACCAGTTGCTTCTCCCATACGCTTGGCAGCTCGCCCGGCCAGAGCCAATTGAAGAACCGACCAGTGGGATGCTTCCATTACGTGAATGATGCCGCCAAGCACGGTTGTCTTGCCGACACCCGCACCGCCCAGTACAAGACTGAACTGCTCTCTGGCGGCCATCCGAATTGCGTCCTTCTGTTCGGCGGTTAGCTTGATTCCCTGCAAGCACTCATAGTGAGCAATCAGCTCATCCGTTGAACCTTCAAGAGGGACGTTGAATAACTCGGCCTGCTCCGGCAACTCGCCTTCAATCATGGCGCGTAGCCGAGTCGCAATGCCCTGCTCAAGAGAATAGGCGCCAATCGGCTGATAGCCTGTCTCTCTAGTGCCCGTTATGGCCCCTTCCTCAAGCGCAGCCGCAATCGCTTCCGGCCCTTTATTGCTGCCCAGAAGACCGTTGACCAATTTCACCGCAGAGCCATGCTGAGTCAAGGTGTGGCCAACATTAAGTCGGCTATACAGAGCTGCTTCTACAACACCGACCAAGCGTCTTTGGTCATCGTCGGAAATACCAATTTTTTTAGCCTCGGCATCAACACGGCTCCAGCCAGCTACCGCTAGTAATAGGTAGGGGTTGGCTTCAAGGGTTGCCTTTGCCGCAGGTCCCCAACACTGAATCAATTTGTCGGCTAGGCGCGGCTCGAACCCGTGCTGGTCCAAGTAGGTAACTAGCTCCATTTCGCTTTGCCGAGCACGCCAGCCTGCGACGAGAACGTCTGCCGCCGCCTGAGAAACCACTTTGCTCAGCCGTTGCACATCGCCAGCAAGAAGGGTTTCACCCAATGTCTCGCCAAACTCGTCATACAGCTTCTTCGCAGTAGCCTCTCCAATACCCGGAAACGTTTTAGACCGTGCCAGGTAGCGCACAAGCAAGCGACCACGAGGAACAACAAATTGGCAACGAGTCGCCTTGAGTTGACGTCCATGCTGGGGATGAAATTCGTAGGCACCATCAACACACCAGGATTCGCCTCGCACGGGGACCCTGGAAATCGTTGTATATGGCGCTACCACTCGAATTCTCTGACCAGCCTCGTTATCGCCGGAGAAGATTGCTCCTCCCTTGCGAGGGTCATGATGCAGCAACACATCGACGGAGAGGGTCACCGATTCAGGCATCGTTGAAATCCGCTGGCAGCGGCACACGACGTCCAGTATCAATCATCATGTCCTGCCGTCCGAGCTGCCGCTTCAGGTCTTTTAGTTGTCGCCGCAGCTCGAAATTCTCCGCTACCAAAGCAGCGTTATGCTGCTCCAAAGTGCTAACCCGTCGCTCCGCAGCCTGAAGACGCTTGCCGTCGCTGGCTGCCGCCTTAGCTGATGTGTTTTCCGTTTCTGACGGTGCCTGGTCGCTGTCATGTGGCAAATTTGCACGCCGTTCCGCCCACGAGTCTATGCCACGGGAGGCCTTCGCTTGCTCAATCGCCCTTCGTATCGCCGGGTTCTTGTATATGCTCTGTTTCGGTATACCGGCGCCCTCGGCAATGGCTGTCACATTCAGAGTGCCGTCACGAGATACCGGAAGGGAATCGGCTTGCCCCAAGTAGGCTTCAACCCTACGGAGATAATCCGCACCTAGCGCCTTACCGCTCAAGGACTCCATATCATTCTCCGTAATCTGGGCCTATTTCCCGATGCACGTATTCGACTGGACCCATTCAAGAAATACCTGTGCGGTTTCGGGCTCTACGATAATGTTCTTTCGTTTCGAAGCCGAACGGTCAATGATGCAACCACGGTCCGCATCAATACTCATCAAATCTTTGAAGTGCTCCAACACCAGCCACAAGGCTTTACAGGCAAGCGCTTTTTCGTTCGTCAGCTTCACCAGTTTTTCGGAGCTGTCCGAATGCTGAACGGGGAGTAACAACGGCGCCAGTTGCTTTTCTGCCAATTGGGCCTCTAGCTCGTTGATATAGATTCGAAGGCGCTCGTTGTCGCGCTTCGCGTTACCCAGCTCTAATTCAACCGTATGAATAAGGGCCTGAGCTGCGGGTTCTGACACTCGGACGGTATCAGTTCCGGACCGCATGGCCATGAAATTCAGTAGCAAGGCTTTATAGCGCTTATTTCGCAGCAACGTCGTAAAGCTACACGGCGCACCCTCAGCCATTCCAACTTGTTCTGCGACAGCCTTTGCCAAATCGGTGATGTATTCAAACTTAGCCCGGGTTTTTCGCAATGAGCCAAGGTAGCGAACGATTATCCCCTCACGTTCGGCAACTACCTTGTCTTGATACTCACTAAACGGATTCGCTGGCCGCTTGTTGGCCTTGGGAACCACGGGCGACTTAGACTTTGTCATGCCACCTCCAGCCGCACCAGCTTGAGTTGCCGGCAGGGCATCGACTCAAGGTAGGAGTCTGATTCCAAAATATCCTTCAGGTCGTCTAGCGTAAGGTGATGCGCAGCCACGATTGAGCGCAACAACCCCAGGCAATCCGCAGCAGGATTCGCAGATGGCTCCATATTGAAAGCTGCCCGGACATTTCCCGTATTAGCTAACAAATGCCGTCGCAGCAAATCGAATCTGGCGCGGATTTGCGGGCTTTCAAGCATTGGAAACGCCTCGCTTTCTTGAAGTCGAGTTAAGACGTACTCCGTTGTGTTTGTCGGGAACAATGCCCTGCGGAGGTCCTTTTCGATAATCTCCGGCTTCTGCACATGCCAAGATTTGGTGCTTTCGCCTGCTGCGATACGTTGGCGCATTATCTCAAGCACCTCAGCAGCCATCTGCCAGGCAGCCAAGTCTTCCGCGAGAACATCGCGACTCTGTTCGAGTGCGTCCAACTCGTCATATGTGTAATCATTACTGCCGTCCGCTACCGCAATCCGCGCCTCAATTTCAGCCAGTCCTTCGAGCACTTGACGTGTTTTGGCTGTAATGGCGGGGAGGTGGTCTATCGAGCGAACGGCATAGCTACATGGGCCGCAACGTCTCCAGCCTTTGAGCTGATTAACTACTTCTGCGGGGCACTGATTGCCGTATGGACAGATTTCGGTCTTATTTTCGACCGCCCCTACATTTCTGGTATCCCTGAGGACATCAAGGCCCGTTTTACTCCCCTCTCCAAAGCCCAAGCTTATGCAGCCATACGCCGAAACCGTTTCTTCGAAATTGGATTTCAAACTTTTTGACAGGTTGGAATTGACGTCATCGGCCTTAATGTAAGGGCTTCTGCTCCCTGGCGAGGCCTCCAACATTGCTTCATATCCTTGGTCGTAGCCCTTTTGCCGGAGGGCCAAATTCTGCCTCACCTGCTCCGCTAGAGTTTCTTCCTCGTCAGGTACTACGTAGTGGTAGACGGTCGCCTCTGTCTGACCTGTCAAATTCTGGCCAATGAGGTCAGCAGGGAGAATTCCTATCGCGTGTGAAACGACGCTAACACGAGCACTGTGCGGGGTAATGTCCGATTTTATGGATACTTCACAAATCCGTTTTTGCTTACTTCCGTATTCCCGCAATCGCTCATCTATGTCGGGGTCGGCATAGGTTACGTTCCTAGGCAAAAATCGAACCAATTTAATCCCATCCTCGCCTACCGTACGCAGCAAATCTTGAAGGCCACCCAGCAGCTTAAACCAGCATGAGGAATAGAAGGCGTCTGTGTGTGGGCGTCCGTCGAAGGAGTGCGAAAACAACGGGAGAAAGCTTCCCCATTTGCTCTCAGGGTTGTTGTTGTAATAAACCCTACCCTTGAACCCAGGTTCTTCAATCAGCGCTCGCCACGCCCGCTGCTGCCTAAGCACTTCGATGACCCTAAAATTGACATACGGAGTCCAACCCTTCGACTTCGCCTTGTCTGTGTTGACGTAAAGCCTTGCAAAATCCGGTAATCCCCCCATTTTTAGCAGCGGTCAGAAGTAGAGGTGGTTAAAAGTGCTGACTTCTGTTTCGGGGTAATGCCGCCGAGTGCCATGTTGGGGCGCTCGTGATTGTAGGTCCACATCCAGTCGGT
>SSXW01000032.1 GCA_009469585.1 Dechloromonas sp. Dech2017 | reverse complement strand
ACCGACTGGATGTGGACCTACAATCACGAGCGCCCCAACATGGCACTCGGCGGCATTACCCCGAAACAGAAGTCAGCACTTTTAACCACCTCTACTTCTGACCGCTGCTAAAAATGGGGGGATTACCGCGGCAGAAGCGGTGCCTGACTACTTCAACCGCGCTTACTTTCGGCATGAGTATGGAGCAGCTTTTTTCGAGAGCGGAATGTTTGCAGAAGCTGCTGAGCAATACCGTGCCGCTCTTATATTGGAACCATCGGCAAGGCTGCATTACTTGCTAGGCGACGTGCTTTTTTGTGCAGGGGAGTTTTCCAAGGGGATCGCAGAGTTGGATGTTGCTCTTGGCACTCCGCTAGATGACCGATCAGCCACAGCAGCTCTTTTGCTCAGGGAGCTTTGTCGTGAGTTCGTAGAAGGATGGGGGGTCAATTTCCTCGAGCGTGCTGCCCCAGAGGATGGCGGTATTGGTATTTTGCAGAGTTTTTCTGGGGATGAATTGAAAGATCTTCCGAAAGCGCTCATGCCGCTGATGCAAAGGTTTGGCTCGGATGCTTTGTTCAATTTCAATGTAGGGCATCTGGCATTAACTAATGGGCAGAATGTCTTGGCAGCTTATAGATTCTTGAATTGCGCTGCGCGCCAACGTGGTGATTCAGAGGCTTGGGCATTAGCTGTTGCTAGTGCAATGGGAGCAAAGGATGCAGCATTAATGACTCTGGCAATAGTGTCGGGGTATTTTTTTGTCGAAGAAAAATTGCTCGTTGATTTTTTCCGAGTAACGCAGTTTTCACGCGCAAGTGCGGCAGAGCGAGAGCAATTGCAAAGAATGTTCGCGGATATCGTTCATGGAAGTTCAGGTCTTAACCCCGAAGAACCTTTGACGATTAGACTTTTTGGCCCAAACCAAACCCACGTTTTGGAGGTGTAATCTGAACTCCACTCCGAAGTTAGCGAATGTCCGGATTGTTCTTTGCAGCGGATGTACCTAAAACCTGTGCAGTAGGTCGCTTTGGCCGATGAGCGGAAAGTGATAAGCGATTGCCCAATGAAAAGAGGGAGCCAAATGCTCCCTCTTTTCTTTCAAACCCGTTTTACGGGTTGTTTCCTCAAATACCCGCCTTCGATCAGGCGAAGTTGGCTTCGACGAAAGACCAGTTGACCAGGGAGGCCAGGAAGGTTTCGACGAACTTCGGGCGCAGGTTGCGGTAGTCGATGTAGTAGGCGTGTTCCCAGACGTCGACGCAGAGCAGGGCCTTGTCGCCGGTGGTCAGCGGGGTGCCGGCGGCGCCCATGTTGACGATGTCCAGCGAACCGTCGGCCTTCTTGACCAGCCAGGTCCAGCCGGAGCCGAAGTTGCCGACGGCGGAAGCCTGGAAGGCGGTCTTGAAGGCGTCCAGCGAGCCCCACTTGGCGTCGATCGCGGCGGCCAGGGCGCCGCTCGGGGCGCCGCCGCCGTTCGGCTTCATGCAGTTCCAGAAGAAGGTGTGGTTCCAGACCTGGGCGGCGTTGTTGTAGATGCCGCCGGCCGGGGCCTTCTTGACGATGGCTTCGAGGTCGAGGTTTTCGTACTCGGTGCCCTTGATCAGGTTGTTCAGGTTAACCACGTAGGCATTGTGGTGCTTGCTGTAGTGGTAGTCGAAGGTCTCGGCCGACATGTGCGGGGCGAGGGCGTCCTTGGCGTAGGGCAGGGCAGGCAGTTGATGTTCCATTGTTTTCTCCGTTGTCATCGAGTGGGGTAAAGCAAAAATTCTAGTCAGCTTCGGGGGGCGGGGCAACCGTGTCTACGGTGGCGCTCGCCGTGCCGCGGGCAAAACTGAGCCGCAGCGGGTCGCCGGGTCTGAGGCTGGCGGCATCGCGGACGGCGCGGCCATCGGGGCCGATGGCCAGGGCGTAGCCACGTTCCAGCACGGCGTGTGGATCGAGTTGCTTGAGACTGCTGGCCAGCGATTTTAGTTTCCCGGCGTGTTGGGAAATTTCGAACCGGCTGCCGTTGCGCAGACGGAAATGCAGGTGACCGAGCTGTTCGGCGAGCTTTTCCGGGCGCGGGCGGGCGCTGACCTGGCGCCGGCCGAGGGCGGCGAGTTGCAGGCCGGCCCGTTCGGTACGGGCGAGCAGGGCGCGGTGCAGGCGCTGGCCGAGCTGGCGGCAGTCTTCCTGGCGCTGGGCGAGACGTTGCGCCGGTTGCACCAGGCGCCCGCCCAGCCAGTCGAGGCGCTGCTGGCGCTCGTTGAGGGCGCGCTCGAAGCGGCGGCGCAGCTTGCTGTCGAGCTGGCCGAGCTCGGCGAGCAGGGCGTCGCGGTCGGGCGCGGCGAGTTCGGCGGCGGCGGTCGGGGTCGGGGCGCGCAGGTCGGCGGCGAAGTCGGCGATGGTGAAATCGGTTTCGTGGCCGACCCCGCAAATGACCGGGATGGCCGAGGCGCGAATGGCCCGGGCGACGCATTCCTCGTTGAAGGCCCACAGGTCTTCGATGCTGCCGCCGCCGCGGCAGAGGATGGTGGCATCGCAGGGGCCGGCGCCGGCCAGGGCGAGCGCTTCGGCGATCCGGGCTCCGGCGCCCTCACCCTGGACCGGGGCCGGGTAGATGCTGAGGCGCAGGTAGGGGGCGCGGCGCTGCAGGGTGCTCAGCACGTCGCGCAGGGCGGCCGCCTGCAGGCTGCTGACAATGGCCAGATGGCGCGGAAAGGTGGGCAGCGGACGCTTGCGGTCGACGGCAAAAATGCCCTCTTTTTCCAATTTTTCCTTGAGACGCAGGAAGCGCTCGAAGAGGTCGCCCTGGCCGGCCTTGCGGACGGTTTCGACGTTGAGCTGGAATTCGCCGCGTGGCTCGTAGAAGGAAACCAGGGCGCGGGCTTCGACCTGCTGGCCGTTTTCCAGCCGCCAGCCAAGCAGTTGCGCCCGGTTGCGCCACATGACGCAGCGCACCTGGGCGTTGGCGTCCTTGAGCGAAAAATAAACGTGTCCCGACGCGGCGTAGGTCAGGTTGGAAATCTCGCCGCCGACCCAGGTCAGCGGGAAGGCGGCTTCGAGGCAGTCGCGGACCAGTCGGTTCAGACTGGAGATGCTGAGAACCGGGCTATCGACAGGCGGCGGGGTGATGGGCATGGCGGCCATTGTAACGTGGGCGGCCGGATCGAGGTGGCCTGTTGACAGCGAGGAATTTATTTAAGTTGTTGATTATTAACGGTTGCGTTTGCTCGCCTGGTTTTTTGCAGAGCAGGAAAAGTCCTTTGTGGAGCGGGGTTTAGCGGCGTTGGTGACAGGCGACTCACAGACTTATCCACAGTTTCTGGGGATAAGGGCCGGCCGGCCGCGTTTCGGGCGGCTTGCCCTGAGCCGGGGGGCAGGGCAGAATCACGGGCTGACATAGCTTCCAGGATCCTTTCCCGTGATTGAAATCGTAAAGGCGGCCGGCTGGCCGATCTGGCCCCTGCTGCTGGCCTCAGTTATCTCCGTGGCGCTGATCATCGAGCGTCTGGTCGCCCTGCGCCATGCCAAGGTCGTACCGGCCGGCCTGTTGCAACGGGCCGTTGGCGAATTCCGGCGCGGTGCCGACAACGACAAGCTGCTCGAAGAGCTCGAGCGCCATTCGCCGCTCGGCCAGGTGCTGGCCGCCGGATTGCGCAACGTCGGCTCGTCGCGCGAGATCATGAAGGAATCGATCGTCGAGGCGGGCAGCGCCGTCGCCCACGAGCTCAACCGCTACCTGACGACGCTTGGCACCATCGCCTCGATCAGCCCGCTGATGGGGCTGTTCGGCACTGTCGTCGGGATGATCGAGATCTTCGGCTCGCAGTCGCCAACCGGCGCCAATCCGCAGCAACTCGCCCACGGCATCTCGATCGCCCTCTACAACACCGGTTTCGGCATTTTCATCGCCGTACCATGCCTGATTTTCTGGCGCCATTTCCGCGCCCTGGTCGACACCTTCGTCGTCGAGATGGAGCAGCAGGCCATCCGCCTCGTCGAATACATGCACGGCGAACGGAAGTAAGCGATGAATTTCCAGCGCGGCCGCAGCCGGGAAGAGCCGGAAATCAACCTGATCCCGATGATCGACGTGCTGCTCGTCATCATCATCTTCCTGATGCTGACGACCACTTACGCCAAGTTTTCCGGGCTGGAGATCAACCTGCCGACGGCCGACGCCAGCAAGCAGGCCGAGCAGCCCAACGAGATCGATGTCGCGGTGACGGCCAGCGGCCAGGTGCTGATCAACAAGTCGCCGTTGACCGTGACCGACATCAAGAGCATCGCCGATGGCCTGCGCCGTGCCGCCGGCAGCCGCGAAGACCCGCTGATCGTCATCAACGCCGATGCCAAGGCGACCCACCAGAGCGTCGTCGATGTCATGCAGGCGGCGCAGACGGCCGGCTATCCGCACATTTCCTTCGCCACCCAGAATCGCTGATGCTGGCTCGCTGGCTGCAGCGCCAATGGTTCGAACAACGCCGGCTGACGCCGGCGTTGTGGCTTATGCTGCCGCTGGCCTGGCTCTATGCGCTGCTCGCCGCCATCAACCGTCGCCTGGCCCGACCGATCCGCCTGTCGGTGCCGGTCATCGTCGTCGGCAACATCACCGTCGGCGGGGCCGGCAAGACGCCGCTTACCTTGTGGCTGGCCGATGAACTGCGCCGCCGCGGCTGGCGGCCGGGCATCGTCAGCCGCGGCTACGGCCGGAACGGCGACGAGGTGCGGCCGGTCGCCGTCGACTCGCCGGCCGCCGAGGTCGGCGACGAGCCGCTGCTGCTGGCCCGGCGCAGCGGTGTTCCGGTCTGGGTCGGCCGGCGCCGGGCCGCCGCCGGCACCGCCCTGCTCGCCGCCCACCCCGAGGTCGATGTGCTGCTCTGCGACGACGGCCTGCAGCACTACGGCCTGGCCCGCGACGTCGAGCTGGCCGTGTTCGACCGGCGTGGCGCCGGCAACGGCTGGCGCCTGCCGGTCGGCCCGCTGCGCGAGCCGCTCACCCGGCTGGCGACGGTGGACGCGGTGATCGGCAATGGCCTGGCGGCAGCCGATTTCCCCGTGCCAGCGCCTTATTTCGCCATGAGCTTGCAGCCGGGGCGCTTCCATCGTCTGGAAAATCCCGCCGAAACCTGCTCGGCCGACGATCTGCGCCGCCGCGGCAAGTGCCATGCGCTGGCCGGCATCGGCCACCCGGAGCGTTTTTTCCGGACCCTGGAGGGGCTGGGCCTGGCCGTCGAGCCGCACCCATTTCCCGACCATCATCGCTATTCCGCCGCCGACCTCGCCTTCGCCGCCGACGGCGTGCTGCTGATGACCGAGAAGGATGCAGTAAAATGCGCCGGTCTGACGGCAGGCGAAACCTGGGTCCTGCCCGTCGAGGCCGAGCTGTCGCCGGCCCTTATTGATCTCATTCTGGAGAAAATCCATGGACGCCAGACTGCTTGATATTCTCGTCTGCCCGATTTGCAAGGCCAACCTCGAGTACCACAAGGCCGAACAGGAACTGGTTTGCAAGCCGTGCAAACTGGCTTTCCCGATCCGCGACGATATCCCCATCATGCTCGAGGACGAGGCGCGCCAGCTGACGGACGGCCAGTGATGTCCGGCCTCGCCTTCAAGATCGTCATCCCCGCCCGTTACGCGTCGACCCGGCTGCCCGGCAAGCCGCTGCTCGATCTGGGCGGCAAGCCGATGGTCGTTCGCGTCGCCGAGCGGGCCCGCCTGGCCGGGGCCGAGGAAATCTGGGTGGCGACCGATCACGCGGGGGTGCGGGAGGCGGTCGAGGCCCATGAATTCGCCGCGCTCTTGACGCGCCGCGACCACGCCACCGGCACCGACCGCCTGGCCGAGGTGGTCGCCCAGCGCGGCTGGGGGCGGGAGACCATCGTCGTCAATGTGCAGGGTGACGAGCCGCTGATCGAGCCCGAGGTCATCCTGCAAACGGCGCGCCAGCTGGCGGTCAGCGGCGCGGACATCGCCACCGTCGCCCATCCGATCACCGATGCCGCCGATTTCTTCAATCCCAACGTCGTCAAGGTCGTCTGCCGGGCCGATGGCGACGCCGCCTATTTCTCGCGGGCGCCGATTCCCTATGCCCGCGATCATTTCGCCGCCGAAGGCGGCGGCGAAACGCTGCCCGACAATTTTCCAGCCTATCGTCATGTCGGCCTCTATGCCTACCGGGCCGGCTTTTTGCAGGCTTTTTCCGGGTTGACCGCAGCACCCACCGAACAGCTCGAATCGCTCGAGCAGTTGCGTGCCCTGTGGCACGGTTACCGGATCAGCGTGGCGCTGATCGACGCCGCTCCGGCGCCAGGCGTCGACACGCCCGAAGACGCCGAGCGGATGCGCAAACTGTTTGACCCTGTTTGAAATAGCGAGTAATTTTCACCACTTCGAGAACGGCCTGTACGACAGCCGATAACAAGAATTTTTCACTTATATCCGAGGGACTTTCCATGAAATTGATTCTGTTGGGCGCACCCGGCGCCGGCAAGGGCACGCAAGCCACTTTTATCTCCAAGGAATTCGGCATTCCGCAGATTTCCACCGGCGACATGCTGCGCGCCCAGGTCAAGGCCGGCACGCCGCTCGGCCTGGAAGCCAAGAAGCACATGGACGCCGGCGGCCTGGTTCCGGACGCCGTCATCATCGGCATGGTCAAGGATCGGCTGACCCAGGACGACTGCAAGAACGGCTACCTGTTCGACGGTTTCCCGCGCACCATTCCCCAGGCCCAGGCCATGAAGGACGCCGGTGTGCCGATCGAGTTCGTGCTCGAAATCGACGTGCCGGACAGCGACATCATCACCCGCATGGCTGGTCGCCGCGCCCACCTGGCGTCGGGCCGCACCTACCACGTCGTGTTCAACCCGCCCAAGGTCGAGGGCAAGGACGACGTAACCGGCGAGCCGCTGGTCCAGCGTGACGACGACAAGGAAGAAACCGTCAAGAAGCGCCTCGACATCTACCATTCGCAAACCAAGCCGCTGGTCGATTTCTACAGCAAGTGGGCGGCCGAAGGCGATGCCAAGGCGCCCAAGGTCAAGAAGGTGGCTGGCGTCGGCAGTGTGGACTGCATCACCAAGAGCGTTTTTGAAGCATTGAAGTAAGGAGCCTCGGATGGCGGCGAAAAATGCCTTCTACGCGCAGTCGGGGGGCGTAACCGCCGTCATCAACGCGACGGCCTGCGGCCTGATCCAGGAAGCGCGCCGTCACCCCGAGGAAATCGGGAAGGTCTACGCCGGGCGCGATGGCATCATCGGCGCCCTGACCGAAGACCTGATCGACACCAGCCTGGAGTCCGATGCCGACATCGCCCGCCTGCGCAACACGCCGGGCGGCGCCTTCGGCTCCTGCCGCTACAAGCTGAAAAGCCTGGATCAGCACCGCGTCCAGTACGAACGCCTGATCGAGGTGTTCAAGGCCCACGACATCGGCTACTTTTTCTACAACGGCGGCAACGATTCCATGGACACCGCCTGGAAGGTTTCGCAGATCGCCGAGAAATTGGGTTACCCGGTCGTCTGCGTCGGTATTCCCAAGACCGTAGACAACGACCTGCCGCACACCGACTGTTGCCCGGGCTTCGGTTCGGTCGCCAAGTACGTGGCAACCTCGATCCGCGAGGCCGGCTACGACGTTGCCTCGATGGCCCGGACCTCGACCAAGATTTTCGTGCTCGAGGTCATGGGGCGTCACGCTGGCTGGATCACCGCGGCCTGCGGCCTGGCCTCCGAGCAGACCGGCGAGCCGCCGCACATCCTGCTCTTCCCCGAAGTCCCCTTCGATCCCGAGCGCTTCCTGGCGCGCGTAGTCGAATGCGTCAAGCAGTACGGCTACTGCACCGTCGCCGTTTCCGAAGGCTTGTCCGATGGCGACGGCAAGCTGATCGCCGAATCCGGCGCCAAGGATGCTTTCGGGCACTCGCAACTGGGCGGCGTCGGCCAGGTGATCGCCCAGTTGATCAAGGACAGGCTGGGCTACAAGTACCACTGGGCGCTCGCTGATTATCTGCAGCGCTCGGCCCGCCACCTCGCTTCGCGCACTGATGTCGAGCAGGCGCATGCCCTCGGCGTCGCTGCGGTCGACCTGGCTTTGCAGGGCAAAAACGCCATGATGGCGACCATCCGCCGCCTAGCCGATGCGCCTTATCGCTGGGAAATCGGCGAAGCGCCGCTGGCCGAGATCGCCAACGTCGAACGCAAGATGCCGCCGGAATTCATTTCGCCGGACGGTTTTCACATCACGGAAGCGTGCCGCACCTATCTGCAGCCGCTGATCGCCGGCGAGGAACCGCCGCCGTTCCGTAACGGATTGCCGGATTACGTACGCTTGAAGAATGTTTCCGTGCCCAAGAAGCTGGAGGCGTTCACGATCTGATTTTTTTGTTAGTCGCGGAGGGGGAGCAATGAATACAGCGTTATTACTGGCGCTTGGTTGCGCCGTGTTAGCCGTCCTGTACGGCTGGATTTCCAGCCGACAGATCCTCGCGTTGCCGGCCGGCAACGAGCGTATGCAGGAAATCGCCAGAGCCATCCAGCAAGGGGCCGAGGCTTACCTGAGCCGGCAGTACAAGACCATCGCCATGGTCGGTATCGTCCTCTTCCTGGTCATCGGCCTCGTTCCCAAACTGGGCTGGTTGACCGCTTTCGGTTTTCTCATCGGTGCCGTGCTGTCGGGGGCAGCCGGCTTTATCGGCATGAACGTTTCGGTCAGGGCCAACGTCCGCACCGCCGAAGCCGCCCGTAGCGGCATTGCCCCGGCGCTCGACGTTGCCTTCAAGGGGGGGGCGATTACCGGCATGCTGGTGGTCGGTCTCGGCCTGCTCGGCGTCGCTGGTTACTTCGCCTTGCTGAAGTCGGTCAATGCCAGCGACGATATCCATCATGTCATCGAGCCACTGATTGGCTTGGCCTTCGGTTCCTCGCTGATTTCCATCTTTGCCCGTCTCGGCGGTGGCATTTTCACCAAAGGGGCCGACGTCGGAGCCGACCTCGTCGGCAAGGTCGAAGCTGGCATCCCCGAGGACGACCCGCGCAATCCGGCGGTCATCGCCGACAACGTCGGGGACAATGTCGGCGATTGCGCCGGCATGGCCGCCGACCTTTTCGAAACCTACGCTGTGACGGTCGTGGCGACCATGGTCCTGGCCGCGCTGACCATCAAGACCTTTCCTGGCCTGGGCGAAGGGCTCGTCCTTTATCCGCTGGCGCTGGGCGGGGTTTCGATCATAGCCTCCATCGTCGGTTGTTATTTCGTCAAGGCGACCGAAGGCGGCAAGATCATGGCCGCCCTCTATCGCGGCCTGATCGTCGCCGGCGTGCTGGCCCTCATCGCCTACTACCCGATAACCTCGTGGCTGATCGGGGCAGGCGATGCCGCCGCCAAGATCACCACGATCTCGATGTTCGGTTGCTCCGTCGTCGGCCTGGTCCTGACCGCGGCGCTGGTCTGGATCACCGAGTACTACACCGGGACGGACTACGCGCCGGTCAAGCATGTCGCTTCGTCGTGCCAGACCGGCCACGCCACCAACATCATCGCGGGCATCGGCGTTTCGATGAAAGCCTGTGCCTGGCCGGTGCTGTCGGTGTGCGCCGCGATCTACGCCGCGTTCGCCATGGGCGGCCTGTTCGGCATTGCCATCGCCGCCACCTCGATGTTGTCGATGGCCGGGATCGTCGTCGCCCTCGACGCCTACGGCCCGATTACCGACAACGCCGGCGGCATTGCCGAAATGTCCGAGTTGCCGAAGGAGGTTCGTAACGTCACCGATCCGCTCGACGCAGTCGGCAATACGACCAAGGCCGTGACCAAGGGGTATGCCATCGGTTCGGCGGGCCTCGCTGCCCTCGTGCTGTTCGCCGACTATACCCATGGGCTGGAGGCCGCCGGCTTGAAGGGGATCAGCTTCGACCTGTCCAATCACATGGTCATCATCGGCTTGTTCATCGGTGGACTGATTCCCTATCTGTTCGGGGCGATGGCCATGGAGGCCGTCGGCCGTTCGGCCGGCGCCGTGGTCCTCGAAGTGCGCCGCCAGTTCAAGGAGATCGCCGGCATCATGGAAGGTACAGCCAAGCCGGACTACTCCAGGGCTGTCGATATGCTGACGGTGGCCGCCATCAAGGAAATGATGATCCCGTCCATACTGCCGGTCGCCGTACCTATCGTCATCGGGCTGGTTCTTGGCCCGCAGGCCTTGGGAGGTCTGCTGGTCGGAACCATCGTCACCGGCCTGTTCGTCGCCATTTCGATGACAACCGGGGGCGGCGCCTGGGACAACGCCAAGAAATACATCGAGGACGGCAATTTCGGCGGCAAAGGGTCCGATGCCCACAAGGCTGCCGTGACCGGGGATACGGTCGGTGATCCTTATAAAGATACGGCAGGACCGGCCGTTAATCCCCTGATCAAGATCATCAATCTGGTCGCCTTGCTGATCGTTCCATTGATGGCTTGATCGATCGATATGCCGTAGCAAAGGCGGTTTCGGCCGCCTTTTTATTTGATAAATATTCGCGGGCGACACTACAATCGCAAAAAATGTAAGGAGTGGCATGAGCGAAATTCCGGAGGGCTCCATCGGCATAGATAGTTCCGGTTTGAGGGAAGACCTGTTGCATCACGATCCGCTATTGGATTGTCTGGTCGAGTTGACGCGCATTCACGGGCGGCCGAATACGCGGGCAGCCCTGATTTCCGGACTGCCGCTGGAAAAAGGAACGCTGACCCCTTCGCTGTTTGCCAGGGCGGCCAGTCGGGCAGGTCTCTCGGCCAAAGTGCTGAGGCGCCCGCTTGAGCGGATCGATGAACTGCTTCTGCCGGCCGTATTGCTTCTCCGGAACGACGAGGCCTGTGTGCTGATGGGGTGGGATGCCTCGGGTGAGAATGCGCGCCTCCTTTTCCCGGAGTCGGGGCAGGGCACCGTTACCTTGTCGCGAGCGGCATTGGCCGAGCGCTACCTGGGTATCGCGATCTTTGCTCGCCCGCATTTCAGGTTCGACGTCCGCACTCCCCAGGTTGGTGACGTCAAGCTACGCCACTGGTTCTGGGGAGCATTGGCCGAACAGTGGCCGGTATATCGCGATGTTCTCGGGGCGGCGCTGTTGATCAACCTGATGGCTCTGGCCATGCCGCTGTTCACGATGAATGTCTACGACCGGGTCGTCCCCAACCGGGCAATCGAGACGCTCTGGGTGTTGGCATTGGGTGTGCTGCTGGTCATCGCAGTCGACATGGCCTTGCGCTCGTTGCGAGGTTATTTCATCGATCTGGCCAGTGCGCGGATCGACATGGATCTTTCCGCCAGGATCATGGAGCGCGTGCTTGGCGTTCGCATGGAGGCGCGGCCAGCAGCAGTCGGCGCTTTCTCGTCGAATTTGCGCTCCTTCGAGTCGGTGCGTGATTTCATTACATCCGCTTCGGTGACAGCCTTCATCGATTTGCCCTTTGCCTTGCTGTTCGTTCTGGTGATTGGCGTGATTGCCTGGCAATTGGTTATTCCGGTTGTCGCCGCCATCGTCCTGGTCGTTATCTACGCCTACATCCTGCAGTACAAGATGCATGCGTTGTCGGAGACGACTTATCGTGCGGCCGCGCTGCGCCATGCCACGCTGATTGAGAGCCTGACGGCGCTGGAGACGATCAAGACCCAGGGCGCTGAAGGTGTCATGCAGTCCAAGTGGGAAAAGACGGTTTCCTATGTGGCCAGAATCAACAATCAGATGCGTTTTCTGTCAGCGGCTGCAACCAATGGGGCAATGGAGATCCAGCAACTGGTCAATGTAGCGGTTGTCATTGCCGGCGTTTATCTAATTGGCGATGGCAAGCTGAGCATGGGCGGGCTGATTGCCTGCACGATGCTGACCTCTCGTGCGGTCGCACCGCTCGGCCAGATGGTCGGTCTGCTGATGCAGTACCACAATGCCAAGGTTGCCCTGGCTTCGCTCGAGCAGGTCATGCAGAACCCGGTTGAGCGACCGGCCGATGCTAGTTTCGTGCATCGACCGGAGTTGAAGGGGGATATCGAATTTCGTGATGTCGTTTTCAACTACCCGAATTCCCAGGTTGCCGCCCTGAAGGGCTTGAGTTGTCGCATCAAGGCTGGCGACAAGGTGGTGGTGATCGGTCGCATCGGCTCAGGCAAAACAACCCTGCAGAAGCTCCTGCTCGGGCTCTATCAGCCGACGTCGGGGGCGGTCAGTATTGATGGCGTCGACCTACGGCAACTGGATCCGGCTGACCTGCGTCGAAACATCGGTTACGTGGCGCAAGATGTCACCCTGTTTTATGGCACTTTGCGCGAGAACATCGCGATTGGCGCTCCGTACGCTGACGATGCGGCGATTGTGGCGGCTGCCGAAGCAGGGGGATTGACCGAATTCGTCAATCGCCATCCCGACGGCTTCGAGATGATGATCGGCGAGCGAGGCGATTCGCTCTCCGGTGGCCAGCGGCAGGGCGTGGCTATCGCCCGCGCTTTCCTGATGGATCCGCCGATACTGATGCTGGATGAGCCGACCAGCGCTATGGACTTTTCCTCCGAGCAGCATTTCAAGGAGCGTTTGCGTTTGATGGCTGCCCACAAGACGGTTCTGATCGTTACCCATCGCAACAGCCTTCTCGATTTGGCAACCAGGGTCGTCGTGGTCGATGACGGCAAGGTGGTGGCGGATGGTCCGCGGGACCAGGTCATGCAGGCGTTGCAGAGCGGTCGCATCGGGAGGGCATCATGAGCGCGCCGGGAACTTTTGTTTCCGCCATCCGTGCCTGGCTTGACCGGATTGCCGGGAAGGCGGCGCCTTATGTCGAAAGAGTCCTGGGGCGTTTGCCAGGACGGGTGGATATCGAGGCGGTTGATTTTTCGACGGATGCTGACCTTGCGGTACTGCGCCAGGAACCGCTGAGGGCGCGAGTTCTGTTGCGCTCGATCGGAATAGTGGTTTCGGTTTTTGTATTGTGGGCCGCTGTCGCTCAACTGGATGAAGTGACCAGGGGCGAAGGCAAGGTCATTCCATCGAGGCAGGTTCAGATTCTGCAAAGCATCGATGGCGGATTGGTTTCGGAAATACTGGTCGCCGAAGGGGATGTCGTTCAGCCAGAGCAGTTGTTGATAAAAATCGATGAGACGCGTTTTGTTTCTTCGGTGAAGGAAAACCAGGCTCAGTATCTTGGTTTGCTGGCCAAGGCGGCCCGGCTGAGAGCTATAGCCGAAGGCAAGCCCTTTATGCCGCCGCCTGAGGTGGTCAAGGACGCGCCCGGGATTGTCCAGCAAGAGCGCCAGTTGTACGAGGACAGGAATGATGAGTTGAAAGCCATCATCTCGATTGCCCAGCAGCAACTGGCTCAGCGTAGGCAGGAGTTGATCGAAGCCCAGGCCAAAAGGGCGCAGGCTTCACAAGGCTACGACCTGACCTCCCGGGAACTGGCGGTTACCAAGCCCTTGATCAATTCCGGTGCGGTCTCCGAAGTCGAATTGCTGCGGCTGGAGCGCGAGGTGTCGCGTTATCGCGGAGAGCGTGACATGACATCGGCTCAGATCTCCCGTATTCAGGCGGCCATCAACGAGGCACAACGCAAAATCGAGGAGGTCGAGCTGGGGTTTCGCAATGATGCGGGCAAGGAACTTTCCGAAACAATGGCCAAGCTAAACAGCCTGGCCGAGGGCAGTGTCGCGCTTTCCGACCGCGTCAAGCAGTCTTCGATACGGTCTCCGGTCAAGGGTACGGTGAAACGCCTGCTGGTAAATACTGTGGGTGGGGTTATTCAGCCGGGGAAGGATATGATTGAGATCGTCCCGCTGGAAGATGCGCTATTGCTAGAGGCGCGCGTTTCTCCAAGGGACATTGCGTTCCTCCGGCCGGGGCAGGCTGCGATGGTCAAGTTCACCGCTTATGACTTTTCAATTTACGGTGGCCTGGAAGGTACCTTGGAGCATATCGGGGCCGACACCATTGTCGACGAGAAGGGAAATGCCTTCTACACCGTGCGGGTGAGGACCATCAAGCCGGGGTTTGGCGATTCGAATCTACCAATCATTCCCGGGATGGTGGCTGAAGTGGATATCCTGACGGGCAAGAAGAGTGTTCTGACCTATTTGATAAAGCCGGTGCTCAGGGCAAAGAGCGTGGCACTGACGGAGCGTTGATGCAACACTGGTTCGTCGATCGTGTCCCGGACCCCATGGCAACATGGCTGGAGGCATTTCCAGCGGCGAAGATGTTGCGCCGTGAAGACATTCAATCCCTGGCTCTGGAAGCTAATGGAATAATCTGGTTTCGGCTGCACTCGGGAGAGGTTGCCGATTCAGCGCTTTCCTCGGTGCGAATAAAGGGGGGGCAACTGGTCGTGGTGCTCGCCGACGAGCCAGACGATGCCTTGGTCACATCGGCGCTTTCTTTCGGCGCTTCAGGTTGTTGCAATACCCATGCTGCTCCGGAGGTCCTGCGTCAAGTGGCGCTGGTTGTCGAGAATGGTGGTCTCTGGGTGGGGCAGCATTTGTTGCAGCAACTTCTTGGAACTACCTCGCGAGCGCTGAAAACGGGCCGTCGTGAGCCGCGGGTAGATTGGTCCTTGCTGCTTTCCGAGCGAGAGGTTCAGGTTGCACGACTTGTTGCGGGTGGGGCCAGCAACAAGGAAATCGCGATGCAGCTTACCATTACGGAAAGAACGGTCAAGGCACATTTGTCGGCAGTCTTCGAGAAGCTTGACCTGCGCGATCGCTTGCAACTTTCTCTGCGTGTGAATGGCGTGAGGGCATAGGGCATCCTGTGGGTTCTTGCACAGGGCTGATACCGGGTTGTACCTTGGTCCAATAGGTTAGGCGGACGAACTTCCCTACACTGAAGGCATTACTAAAAATGTCTCAGGAGCGTCGTCATGGCCCAAGCCCAAATTTTCGCAAAGGTTTCCGTTCTTTCGGGCGCTGCATTTGCTCGCGATAGCGAAGGCAATATGCGTCGTCTGAAATTAGGCGATGAAATTCGGGAAGGCGAAAGCGTTGTTGCCACCAGCGGAGCGAAAGTGGTACTTGCATTGGCCGATGGTCGTGAATTGACCGTTCGCCCCGGAGAGACGGCCAAGCTGGATGCGGAGGTGGCTGCCGAGGTCAAGCCGGATGCGACGGACAGTGCGGTTGCCAACGACCAAGGGAACTTCCAGAAACTCGCTTCGGCACTCAAATCCGGTAGTGAACTCGATACTTTGCTCGACGAAGAGGCGCCTGCTGCTGGTGTGGTTCAGGCCGGGAACGAAGGGCATACCTTTGTAGAACTGCTGCGTATTGTTGAAACGGTTGATCCTCTGGCGTATCAATTTGGCACCGATCGCGGTCGGCCGCTGGATACGATCGAAGGTGCCGCCCAGATTTCGCGTGACGTTTCGGTTTTGAATGTCGGTAGTGATTTCGTGGTGGACGAAGCAGCGGGCACCGTTACCTTTACGATTACCCGTAGTGGGGCGATTGATCAGGCGGCAAGCGTTAGCTATAGCACTGTAGATGGCACAGCCCAGGCTGGAAGCGATTACGCGCCAATCAGTGGCTTTCTCAGTTTTGCCCCGGGCGAAGCAGTTAAAACGGTTACCGTGGTGCTGGTTAATGATGCTGTCTTCGAGGGTCCGGAGCTCTTTAGTTTGCAGTTGAGTTCCCCGGTCAATGCGACCATAGGGGATGCCACCCAAGTGGCGACCATCGTCGATGACGGGCGACTGTTCCCGCCGGGCACCCCGGCCAACGACGACCGTCCGGTCTTCAACCTGGGCGCTGACTTCGTGGTTGACGAAGCGGCGGGGACGGCGACCTTCACGGTGACCAAGGTAGGCGCCACCAACCTGGCCTCGACGGTCGACTTCAGCACGGTCAATGGCACGGCGCTGGCTGGCGAAGACTATGACGCGACGACGGGGACGCTCAACTTTGCGGCTGGCGAGACGGTCAAGACCATCACGGTCAACATCACCAACGACGCCATTTACGAAGGCGCGCAAGACTTCAGCGTTGCGCTGAGCAACGCCAGCAACGCGACGATCGGCGACGGCACGCAAGTCGCGACCATCGTCGACGACGGGCGCCTGCTCCCCCCGGGCACCCCGGCCAACGACGACCGGCCGGTATTCACCATCGGCTCGGACGTCATCATCGATGAAAAGCAAGGCACGGTGACCTTCACGGTGAGCAAGAGCGGCACCACCGAAGTCGCCTCGAGCATTGACTTCGCGACGGCCAACGGCACGGCGACGGCAGGAGCGGACTACGTAGCGCAAGCCGGCACGCTCAACTTTGCCGCCGGTGAAACGCAAAAGACCATCACCATCGCCATCACCAACGACGCCATCTACGAAATCAGCGAAGACTTCACGATTGCCATCAGCAACCCGGTGAACGGCGTCCTCGGCACGACGACGACGGCGACCGGCACCATTGTTGACGACGGCCGTCCGCTGCCCGGTGGCGGCAACGCCGACGACGACCGTCCTGGCTTCTCGATCAACGACCTGTTGATTGACGAAGCGGCCGGCACGGTCAGCTTCACGGTCACCCGGAGCGGCGACCTGAGCCAGGCGGCGGCGGTCGACTACGCGCCGCAAGACGGCACGGCGGTTGGTGCCGACTACGCGGTCGCCGCGGGCACGCTCGCCTTTGCGGCCGGGGTGGCCAGCCAGACCATCACGGTAGCCATCACCAACGACGGCGTCTTCGAAGGCCCGGAGAGCTTCACCCTCAACCTGACGAATCCGGTCGGTGCGGTCATTGTGGACGGCGTGGGCGTTGGCACCATTGTGGACGATGGGCGGACGCTGCCGCCGGGCACCCCGGCCAACGACGACCGTCCGGTCTTCAACCTGGGCGCTGACTTCGTGGTTGACGAAGCGGCGGGGACGGCGACCTTCACGGTGACCAAGGTAGGCGCCACCAACCTGGCCTCGACGGTCGACTTCAGCACGGTCAATGGCACGGCGCTGGCTGGCGAAGACTATGACGCGACGACGGGGACGCTCAACTTTGCGGCTGGCGAGACGGTCAAGACCATCACGGTCAACATCACCAACGACGCCATTTACGAAGGCGCGCAAGACTTCAGCGTTGCGCTGAGCAACGCCAGCAACGCGACGATCGGCGACGGCACGCAAGTCGCGACCATCGTCGACGACGGGCGCCTGCTCCCCCCGGGCACCCCGGCCAACGACGACCGGCCGGTATTCACCATCGGCTCGGACGTCATCATCGATGAAAAGCAAGGCACGGTGACCTTCACGGTGAGCAAGAGCGGCACCACCGAAGTCGCCTCGAGCATTGACTTCGCGACGGCCAACGGCACGGCGACGGCAGGAGCGGACTACGTAGCGCAAGCCGGCACGCTCAACTTTGCCGCCGGTGAAACGCAAAAGACCATCACCATCGCCATCACCAACGACGCCATCTACGAAATCAGCGAAGACTTCACGATTGCCATCAGCAACCCGGTGAACGGCGTCCTCGGCACGACGACGACGGCGACCGGCACCATTGTTGACGACGGCCGTCCGCTGCCCGGTGGCGGCAACGCCGACGACGACCGTCCTGGCTTCTCGATCAACGACCTGTTGATTGACGAAGCGGCCGGCACGGTCAGCTTCACGGTCACCCGGAGCGGCGACCTGAGCCAGGCGGCGGCGGTCGACTACGCGCCGCAAGACGGCACGGCGGTTGGTGCCGACTACGCGGTCGCCGCGGGCACGCTCGCCTTTGCGGCCGGGGTGGCCAGCCAGACCATCACGGTAGCCATCACCAACGACGGCGTCTTCGAAGGCCCGGAGAGCTTCACCCTCAACCTGACGAATCCGGTCGGTGCGGTCATTGTGGACGGCGTGGGCGTTGGCACCATTGTGGACGATGGGCGGACGCTGCCGCCGGGCACCCCGGCCAACGACGACCGTCCGGTGTTGACGATGAGCAGCCCGACGGTGACCGAAGGCGGCTACGCCACCTTCACGGCCAGCCTGTCGAATGCCAGCACGACGGCGGTGACCTTCACGCCGGCCCTGGCCAACGGTACGGCGACCCTGGGCACCGACACCAGCGCGGCCAGCACGCTGCAGTACTTCAACGGCACGAGCTGGGTCTCGGCGACCGGTGGTGTTTCCATCCCGGCCGGCAGCACCAGTGTTCAGCTGCGTCTGCAGACGACGGATGACCTGCTCGACGAAGCCAACGAAACCTTCACCCTGACCGGGACAGTGACCAGCGGCAATACCCAGAACGCTTCGGCACAGGGCATGGCGACGATCCTTGATAACGACCCGACGCCGAGCTTCTCGATCAACGATGTCACGGTCAACGAAGCGGCCGGCACAGCGACCTTCACGGTTACCCTGTCGGCACCCAGCGGTCAGGCCACCAGCGTCAACTGGGGCCTGTCGAACGGCACGGCCCTGGCGGGCAGCGACTACACCATGGGCAGCGGGACGCTCAACTTTGCGGCCGGCGTCACCACCCAGACCATCACGGTCACCATCCTCAACGACACCCCGGCGGTCTACGAAGGTGCAGAGACCTTCAACGTCAACCTGAGTGGCGCGGTCAACGCGACGATTGCCGACAACCTGGGCATCGGCACCATTGTGGACGATGGAACCGGCGGTCCTCCGGGAACGGACGACGACCGTCCAGTGCTGACGATGAGCAGCCCGACGGTGACCGAAGGCGGCTACGCCACCTTCACGGCCAGCCTGTCGAATGCCAGCACGACGGCGGTGACCTTCACGCCGGCCCTGGCCAACGGTACGGCGACCCTGGGCACCGACACCAGCGCGGCCAGCACGCTGCAGTACTTCAACGGCACGAGCTGGGTCTCGGCGACCGGTGGTGTTTCCATCCCGGCCGGCAGCACCAGTGTTCAGCTGCGCCTGCAGACGACGGACGACCTGCTCGACGAAGCCAACGAAACCTTCACCCTGACCGGGACGGTGACCAGCGGCAATACCCGGAACGCTTCGGCACAGGGCACGGCGACGATTGTCGACAACGATACGACGCCAACGGTCGGAACCTCGACCGCATCCGTTTCGGAAGAAGGCTTGCCGGGCGGCAATCCGGATACCACCGGAGTGTCCGATACCACAAATGCAGCCACCTATAGCGGTACGATTGCCGTGGCTGATGCCGATGGCAATGCGCTGACCGTGACGTTGTCTACGCCTGCAGTGAGCCTGACCTCGAACGGCCAGGCGGTGACCTGGACGGGCGGCGGTACGCAGACGCTAGTCGGTTCCGCCGGCGGCAGCGAGGTGATCCGGATCAGCATCAACAACAGCGGTCAGTATTCGGTGACCCTGAGCAAGCCGATCGATCATCCGCAGGCCAATGCCGAAGACGTGTTGAGCTTCAACGTCGCGGTTTCGGCCAGTGATACCGCCCAATCGGCAACGGGCACGCTGACCATCCGGATCGAGGACGACGCGCCGTTCGCCTTCGCGCAAACGCAAAACATCAACCTTGCCCAGCAGGATACCAACCTGATGGTCATCCTCGATGTGTCGGGTAGTATGACCAGCGGTTCGGTCGATCGCCTGGCGGCAGCGCGTACGGCGATCACCAACCTGATCAATGCCTACGATGGTCGCGGCGATGTGGCGGTGAAGATTGTCACCTTCTCGACGACGGCTGCCGACCAGACGAGTTTCTGGATGACGGCCGACGACGCCAAGGCCATGCTGGCCTCGATTACCGCCAACGGTTGGACAAACTACGACGCGGCCCTGGCCCAGGCGATAGAGTCGTGGGGCTCGGCTGGCCGCATCCTGAATGCGCCGGCCGGCGGTACGCTGAACAACGTTGCCTACTTCATTTCCGATGGCCAGCCCAACGAGAATGACGGCAATACCAGCGCGCTGGTCAATAGCTCGGCCGGTGCCAACAACGGTCCGGATGCCGGCATTCAGGCGGCGGAGGAGGTCATCTGGCAGAACTTCCTGGTCGCCAACGGCATCAAGGCCTTCGCTTTGGGGATTGGCGATGGTCTGACTTCAACCGATCAGTCCTATCTGAACCCGGTGGCCTACGATGGTCAGACCAACACCAATCTCGATGCGATGATGGTGCCCGATGTCAATCAACTGTCGGCTGCCCTGCAGTCGACCGTGGTGCCGGTCGCCACCGGTAACGTGCTGAGCGGCGCGACGCCGGGCAGCGTCGGCGGCGATACGGGGCATCTCCTCTCGGTCGTTGTCGATGGCATCACCTTTACCTGGAACTACGCTGCCAACACCATTTCGACCAGTGGTTCGGGTACCGCCACGGCGACCTTCGACTCGACGTCGCACGTTTTGAGCGTGACGACGGCGAACGGTGGTTTGCTCAATATCGACATGGATATGGGCGACTACAGCTACCGTCCGCCGTTCTCCGGTTCAGGCACGCTGGCCCAGGTCTTCGGCTTCACGCTGATCGACAACGACGCCGATACGGCGACCGGTTCGGTGACCCTCAACGTGACTTACAGCGAAGGAGCAGTCACCAGCGTCGGTACGTCTGCTGGTAATACCATCACCGGCACGGCCGGTAACGACATCATCAGCGGCCTGGCCGGCAACGACACGATCAACGGGGGTGACGGCAATGACTGGCTATCGGGCGATGACGGTAACGATACGCTGAACGGCGGCAACGGTAACGACAAGCTGGTTGGCGGCAATGGCGACGACACGCTCAATGGCGGCGCCGGCAACGACCTGCTGATCGGTGGTGCGGGCAACGACACGATGACCGGCGGCTTGGGGTCGGATACCTTCCAGTGGAGCTTTGGCGACAAGGGCACTACCGGGTCGGTGGCGGTCGATACCATCACCGATTTCAACGTGGCCCTGCCCAGCGCCGGTGGCGACATCCTGGACCTGCGCGACCTGCTGCAAGCGCCGACCAATGCAACCGCCGCGGCGCTCGACAACTTCCTGCACTTCCAGTATTCGGGAAGCAACACGACGATCTACGTCAGCGCCACCGGGGCCTTCAACGACAACAACAACGCCAGCGGCTTGCCGGGCAACGTCAGCAACAACGACGTCCAGCAGATCGTGTTGAACGGGGTCAACCTGGTCGGCAGCAGCACGACCGACCAGCAGGTGATCCAGAACCTGCTGACGCAAGGCAAGTTGATCGTCGATTGATTCCTGCGGTCAACCGGAAAAAAGGGCGAAATTCCAAATGCCCTTTTTCCCGGGTTGAATGAACAAGGCCCTGCGCAACCGACGGTTGCGCAGGGCCTTTATCTTTACACCGTACGACGTGGGGTGGGGAACCGTCAGCCCTCGTGCTGACGCAGCTTCTTGACGCTGGGGATGTGGATCTTGCGACCTTCGACGATGATCAGGCCGAGGTCGGTCAATTCGTGCAGGATGCGCGAGAAGTGTTCCTGGGTCAGGTTCAGCCGGGAGGCGATGATGCCCTTGTTGGTGGGCAGGGTGACGGCGACGTTGCTGCCTTCCTGGTCGGCTTCCGGCAACTCGCGCAGCAGGTAGCCGATGATGCGCTGCTTGCCGGAATGCAGCGAATACGATTCGACGTCGTTCATCAGCTGGTGCAGGCGCATGGCCATGCCGGCCAGCATCTTGCGGCAGAGGTTGTGGTCGCGCTGCAGTTCGTCGAAAACCGCGGCTTTCGAGATATGCAGCAAGAGGCTGTCGGTCAGCGCCTGGGAAAAGACGATGTAGGGCTTCTCCATGAACATCACCGCTTCGCCGAAGCTTTGCCCCTGGCTGATGATCTCGACTACCTTCTCGCTGCCCTGCGAGGAGGTGAAGGCCAGCTTGATCTGTCCGTAAACCAGCAGGTGGAAACCATTGCAGGGGTCTCCCTTGTGGAACAGGATTTCGCCCTTTGCGGCGTGGATTTCACGGGTGCCGCGGGCAATGCGGCTGATTTCTTCCGGGGCCAGCCCGTTGAACAGCGGGATGTGGGTGAGCAGTGCTTCGATGTTGATCGGCGGGGAACCGTGCATGGTCGCTAGGGCGTATGAGAGAGCGACCGATGGTGGCACACCGCTAGTTCGAATGCAATAGGCCCTTGGAAGGGGGTTAGGGCGTGTTCACAGTAACCAGATATAGGCACAAGCGAGATGCAGGAAGGCATTGAATCGATTGGCGAGTTTGTCGTATCGGGTTGCGATGCGGCGGAACTGCTTGAGACGATTGAAAAATCGCTCGACGA
>SSXW01000031.1 GCA_009469585.1 Dechloromonas sp. Dech2017 | reverse complement strand
CACGGAGCGACCGCATCTGTCGCTACAATTGAAAACGCCCGATGAGGTTCATCGGGTGTCTTTGTCGGCCAGCAATTGAACTGGTCAATCCGTCAAAATAGGTGTCAACCTATTTCAGGACCGGTCAGGTTGGTTTCCGGTGATTTTGCTATCGTCGGTTCTTTGCCGGATTGGCCGGCGGTTTGGGGAGTTCATTTGTGTTAGCGAACCACTGGTGTGCCTCGGTAGACGCCACCATTCAGCTGCGGACAGGTTGCAATCCGCTGGAAAAGCACGGGCCGCAGGCGGTTCAGGTGCATGCCGAGGCGTGGGCGCCGATCGAGGCGGTGGCCGACCCGCACGACATCCGGCAGGTGGTCGATTACGAGGTGATTTTCCTGGCCATCCGCCAGTTGGAGCAGGATGACCATTGCGAGTGCCTGGAGTCGAGCATCCTGCGGGTGATGGACGCCATTTTCGGCATGGCCATCGTGACCTCGGCCCGGGTGTCGATGCACAAGCCCCACGTTTACAACGGCCAGGCGACGCCGGCCATTTCCCTTGACCTGAGCCGCCAGCAATGGGAAAAGATGAAACGCTGATCGCCGCCATCGGTGCGGTGTCGGCCAATGGCATGATCGGACTGGACGGCTGGCTGCCCTGGGATATTCCCGAAGAGCTGGCCTATTTCGAGCGGACGGTGGCCGGTGCGGCTCTGGTCGTCGGCCGGCTGACCTACGAATCGATGGATGTGGTGCCGGTCGATACCTTCGTCGTCAGCCACCACGAGGATCTGGTGTTGCGGCCGGGGTGCGTGCGCGTTGAGTCGGTCGTCGACGGCCTGCGGGCGGCGTTGCGGACCGGCAAGCCGGTGTTCGTGATCGGCGGCGCCTCGGTCTATGCCGCGGCCTGGCCGTATTGCCAGCGCTTCTACCTGACGCGGATCGCTGGCGAGTTCGCCGGCGATTCGGCTTTTCCGTCGAATATTCCCCTCGATCAATGGGCGGTCGTCGCCGATACCACCCGCAGCTTGCCAGAGTTGTCGACCGGGCGCCCGGTTGATTGCCGGTTCATGGTGTACAGCCAGGCAGAGCCGCTGCCCGTGCCCGATCACGGTTGAAGCTGTCAGCCCTTGGTCACCGTGACCAGGGGCTGACCTCCACAAAAAACTTGCATAAACGCCGCCTTTTTTCTATGATTAAAACGAACGTATGAATTACGACAAGGGGGTGCCATCATGGAAGTGAGAACGATCGATACGCGCGAACGCATCCTCGACGCCGCCGAGCGCCTCTTCATGGCGCATGGTTACGAAGGCACTTCGATGCGCCAGATCACCGGCGAGGCCTGCGTCAATCTGGCGGCGGTGAATTACCACTTCGGCTCCAAGGAGTCGTTGATGCAGGAAGTTTTCCGGCGGCGCCTGGACTGGCTGAACGAGGAGCGCATGCGCGTGCTCGACCAGCTGGAAGCAGAGGCGGCGGGGCAGCCGGTCAAGCCGTCGGCCATTGTCGACGCCTTCTTCGGCACCCTGCTGCGCATGGCCGGCGACGAGAAGCGGGGCGGCATGACCTTCCTGCGCCTGCTCGGGCGGACGCTGACCGAGCCGTCGGAATTCATCCGCGCCTTCCTGGCCCACGAATACAAGGCGGTGATGGATCGCTACAAGGAGGCGCTGTTCCTGGCCTTGCCCGAGGTGCCCAAGGCGGAGATCGTCTGGCGCTTCCATTTCATGTTGGGGGCGACCTCGTACGCCATCGCCGGTACCGACGCGCTGCGCCTGGTCACCGACTGGCAGATCGAGGCCGACGACTCGACCGACCGTCTCGACCGCCTGGTGCCGCGCCTGATGTCCTTCCTGCTCGGCGGCCTCCGCGCGCCCTTGCCGCAGTTCTGATTTTTTAACCTGCACTGCTGCGGTCGACAGCAAAAAAACGGCCAAAACCAAAAACATAAAAGGAGACAACAGCATGTTTGACAGCATCGTTCCGCTGCTCGGCCTGGTCGTACTGGCCGCCGTGCTCGGCTTGCTCACGGTTCGCCCGATCCGCCGGGCGATCATTACCCGGCCCATATTTTCCACCTACCGCAAGGTGCTGCCGCAGATGTCCGACACCGAGCGCGACGCCCTGGAAGCCGGCACCGTCTGGTGGGAAGGCGAGCTGTTCCGCGGCAAACCGGACTGGCAGAAGCTGCACGCCTACCCGGTGCCCAAGCTGACGCCGGAAGAGCAGTCCTTTCTCGACAAGGAATGCGCCGAAGCCTGCCGCCTGGTCGACGACTGGCAGGTCACCCACGAACTCTACGACCTGCCGGCCGAGGCCTGGCGCTACATCAAGGACAAGGGCTTCCTCGGCATGATCATCCCGAAGAAGTACGGCGGCCTGGAGTTTTCGGCCTATGCCCACTCGCAGGTGGTGACCAAGCTGTCGACGCGATCAAGCGCCTTGTCGGTGTCGGTCATGGTGCCCAACTCGCTCGGCCCGGCCGAACTGCTGCTGCACTACGGCACCGAGGCGCAGAAGAACCACTACCTGCCGCGCCTGGCCAAGGGAATCGAGGTGCCGGCCTTCGCGCTGACCAGCCCGTGGGCCGGCTCGGATGCCGCGTCGATTCCGGACAGCGGCGTCGTCTGCAAGGGCATCTACCAGGGCAAGGAAGTGCTCGGCATGCGCGTCTCATGGGACAAGCGCTACATCACGCTGGCCCCGGTGTGCACGGTGTTCGGCCTGGCCTTCCACCTCTACGACCCGGACGGTCTGTTGGGCGACAAGAAGCACGTCGGCATCACCTGCGCGCTGGTCCCTTACGACCACCCGGGCGTCGATACCGGCCGCCGCCATTTCCCGTTGAACGCCATGTTCATGAACGGTCCGACGCGTGGCACCGACGTCTTCATGCCGCTCGACTTCATCATCGGCGGCCCGAAGATGGCCGGCCAGGGCTGGCGCATGTTGATGGAGTGCCTGGCGGCCGGCCGTTCGATCTCGCTGCCCTCGTCGAACACCGGTATGGCGCAGATGACGGCGCGCGCCGTCGGCGGCTACGCCCGGGTGCGCTCGCAATTCAAGATGGCGGTCGGTAAATTCGAGGGTGTCGAGGAAGCGCTGACCCGGATCGGCGCCTACACCTACCTGATGGACGCCGTGCGCAAGATGACGGCCGGTGCCGTCGATCTCGGCGAAAAGCCCTCGGTCGTCTCGGCCATCGCCAAGTACCACGTCACCGAACGGGCCCGCCAGGTGGTCAATGACGGCATGGACGTCATCGGCGGCAAGGGCATCTGCCTCGGCCCGTCGAATTTCCTCGGTCGCGCCTACCAGCAGATCCCGATCGGCATCACGGTCGAAGGCGCCAACATCCTGACCCGCTCGCTGATCGTCTTCGGCCAGGGCGCCATCCGCTGCCATCCCTACCTGCTGCCGGAAATGCAGGCGGCGCAGAACCCCGACCACAAGCGGGGCCTGGTCGATTTCGACAAGGCGCTGTTCGGCCACATCGGCTTCACCGTCAAGAACGGTTTCCGCGCCTTGTGGCTGGGCATGACCGGCTCGCACTTCGCCGCGGTCAACGTCGATACGGCGCCGGAAATGAAACGCTACTACCAGCAGCTCACCCGTTTCTCGGCGGCCTTTGCCTTCATGGCCGACATCTCGCTGCTGGTGCTCGGCGGCAGCGTCAAGCGCCGCGAGAAACTGTCGGCCCGGCTCGGCGACATCCTGGCCCAGATGTACCTGATTTCCTGCACGCTGAAGCGCTACGAGGCGGAAGGCCGCAAGCAGGAAGACGCGCCGCTCGCCCACTGGGCGATCTGGGACGCCATGTACAAGGCGCAGCAGGCTTTCGACGGCGTCATCGCCAACTTCCCGGTGCGCTTCATCGCCGCCTTCCTGCATCGCTCGATTTTCCCGTGGGGCCATCCGTATGTCGTGCCTTCCGACGAGGTCGGTCATCAGGTCGCCAAGGCGCTGATCGCGCCGTCGGCCACCCGCGACCGGCTGACCGCCGAGTGCTACCTGCCGCTCGATGAGGCGGAGCCGGTCGGCGCCATCGAACTGGCACTCAAGGCGACGCTGCTCGCCGAGCCGATCGAAGCGAAGATCCGCGACGCCGAGAAGGCTGGCCGCTTCGACGACAACCCGCGGGCCAACGTCCGCGACATCGCCGTCGTCGCCTTCGAGGCGGGCGTCATCTCGGCCGCCGAATTCGAGGTCATGCAGCTACGCAACCACCTGCGCGACGTCGTCGTCCGGGTCGACGATTTTCCGTTCGATTACAACGTGGCGACGGCCAACAAACCGGTGTCGTGTCGAATGGCCGCCTGATTTGAAACGCAGAGGCGCAGAGCCGCGGAGAAAGCCATGAACTTGCTTCTCTCCGCGTCTCTGCGCCTCTGTGTCGAAAGTGACTCCCCATGAAACCAATCTACGTCATCGACGGCGCCCGCTCGCCGTTTCTCAAGGCCCAGAAGGGGCCGGGGCCGTTCGCCGCCTCCGACCTGGCCACCCAGGCCGGGCGCGCCCTGCTGTTGCGCCAGCCCTTCCTGCCGTCCGATCTCGACGAGGTCATCCTCGGTTGCGCGGCGCCCTCGCCGGATGAAACCAACATTGGCCGCATGGTCGCGCTGCGCCTCGGTTGCGGCAAGAAAGTGCCGGGCTGGACGGTGATGCGCAACTGCGCCTCGGGCATGCAGGCCATCGACTCGGCCATCGCCAACATCCAGTGCGGCCGCTCCCAACTGGTGCTGGCCGGCGGGGTCGATGCGCTGTCCCGGGCGCCGCTGCTTTATTCCGACGCGATGGTTCGCTGGTTCGCCGGCATGATGTCGATGCGTACCGTGGGTCAGAAACTCGGCCATTTCCTCAAGCTACGTCCGGCTGCCTTGCTGACGCCGGTCATCGGCCTGATGAAAGGCCTGACCGACCCGGTCGTCGGCCTGCTGATGGGGCAGACGGCCGAGAACATCGCCTGGAAGTTCGGCGTAGCCCGCAAGCAGATGGACGAATTCGCCGTGCGCAGCCACCAGCGCGCCATCGCCGGCCGGCAGGCCGGGCATTTTGCTGAAATCGTGCCGCTGGTCGATGGCGACGGCAAGGTCTATGCGGAAGACGACGGCGTGCGCGCCGACGCCACCGTCGACGGCATGGCCAAGCCCAAGCCCTTCTTCGACAAGAAGTACGGCAACATCACTGCCGCCAACAGCTCGCAGATCACCGACGGTGCCGCCTGGCTGTTGCTGGCCTCGCCAGAGGCCGTCGATCAATGGGGCTTGAAACCCATCGGCAATATCGTCGACAGCCAGTGGTCGGGGCTGGAACCCGAGCAGATGGGCCTCGGCCCGGTGCATGCGTCGACGCCGATTCTCGAGCGCCACGGCCTCAAGCTCGCCGACATCGATTACTGGGAGCTCAACGAAGCCTTCGCCGCCCAGGTTCTGGCCTGCCAGGCGGCCTGGCAGGACGACGCCTACTGCCGCGAGCAGCTGGGACAGGCCGGCGCGCTCGGCGCCATTGCCGACGACCGCCTCAACGTCGATGGCGGCGCCGTGGCTATCGGCCATCCGGTCGGCGCTTCCGGCGCGCGCATCGTCCTGCACCTGCTGCATGTGCTGCGCCGGAACCAGGCCAGGCGCGGCATGGCGACCATCTGCATCGGCGGCGGGCTGGGCGGGGCGATGCTGGTGGAGGCCTGCTGATGAAACACTGGACACTGAACCGCGAGGAAAGCGGCATCGCCGTCGCCACCCTCGACCGCTCCGGCGAGAGCACCAACGCGCTGTCGGCCGAGGTGATGAATGAACTTGCCGCGTTGCTCGATCAACTCGACCAGGCCCCGCCCAAAGGCCTGATCTTCCGCTCGGCCAAGGACGCCGGCTTCATCGCCGGCGCCGACATCGCCGAGTTCTCGCAACTCGATACGCCGGAAAAGGGCAGGGCGCTGGTCGCCCGTGGCTGGGACCTGTTCAACCGCCTGGCGGCGGTCGGCTACCCGACGCTGGCGCTGGTTCGCGGCCATTGCCTGGGCGGCGGCCTGGAACTGGCGCTGGCCTGCCGCTACCTGCTGGCGGTCGACGAGCCAGGGACGAAACTGGCGCTGCCGGAGGTCATGCTCGGCATCTTCCCCGGCTGGGGCGGCATGCTGCGCCTGCCGCAGCGGGTCGGCCCGGCGGCGGCGCTGGACATGATGTTGACCGGTCGCACGGTCGACGGCAAAAAAGCCCGAAAAATGGGATTGGCCGACGATTGCGTGCCGCCCCGCGTCATGGAAATGGCCGCCCGGCAACTGCTTCTCTCCGGCCAGCCGCGCCGGCTCTTGCCGCTCGTCCAGCGCCTGTTCAACGGGCCGCTCAAGGGCATCGTCGCCCGCGGCGCCCGCCAGCAGGTGGCGAAGAAGGCGCGGCCCGAGCACTACCCGGCGCCCTACGCCATCATCGATTTGTGGCAGAAGCACGGCGGCAACGCGCTGGCCGCGCCGGCGGTGGTGGACCGCATCATCGCCTCGCCGACGGCCAGGAACCTGCTGCGCGTCTTCCGGCTGCAGGAGAGGCTGAAGGGCTTCGGCAAGGAGGGTGACTTCGTCGCCAAGCGGGTGCATGTCATCGGCGCCGGCGTCATGGGCGGCGACATCGCCGCCTGGTGCGCGCTGCGCGGCCTGACCGTCAGCCTGCAGGATCAGAGCCTGGCGCGGATGGCGCCGGCGCTCCAGCGGGCCCACGCGCTGTTCGCCAGGAAACTGCGCGATCCGCTCAAGGTACGCGCCGCCTTCGACCGCCTGCTGCCCGACCCGCAGGGCGACGGCGTGGCTCATGCCGACGTCGTCATCGAAGCTATTTTCGAGAACGTCGAGGCCAAGCATGCCTTGTTCGTCGCGCTGGAACCCCGGCTCAAGCCGGGGGCGGTGCTCGCCACCAACACCTCCAGCCTCAAGCTGGAAGACTTGCGCACCGTGCTGCAGCGGCCAGAGCGCCTGGTCGGCATCCATTTCTTCAACCCGGTGGCGATGATGCCGCTGGTCGAAGTGGTCGAGGCCGAGGGCGCCGACCCGGCGGCCGTGCAGGCGGCCTGCGCCTTCGTCCGGCAGATTGACAAGCTGCCGCTGCCGGTGAAAAGCGCCCCCGGCTTCCTGGTCAACGCCGTGCTCGCGCCCTACATGCTGGAAGCCATGCGTGCCGTCGATTCCGGCCTGGCGCCGGAGACCGTCGATGCGGCCATGCTTGCCTTCGGCATGCCGATGGGGCCGGTCGAACTGGCAGACACCGTCGGCCTCGACATCGCCCTGGCCGCCGGCCGGCAACTGGCCGACGGCGCCGAGGCGCCGCACTGCCTGCAGCGCCTGGTCGACGCCGGCCATCTCGGCAAGAAGAGCGGCCGGGGCTTCTACGACTGGGCGTCGGGCAAGGCCCGCAAGGGCGAGGCCGGCACCGTTCCCGAGGGCTTGGCCGAGCGCCTGGTCGCACCGCTCATCGCGCGCACCGAACGGCTGGTCGCCGATGGCGTAGTGGCCGATAGCGAACTGGCCGACGCCGGGGTGATTTTCGGCACCGGCTTCGCGCCATTCACCGGCGGCCCGCTGAACTATCGGGCAGCGAAAGCCCAATAGTGTTGTTTGTTTCCAACAGTCGTTTAAAACGATGTAAATAAAACAGTATTTCAAACGCTGTTGGGCGTTTTAATGCTTGCAGCAGTACCGGGAATTTTTATCCCAATAAAACAAATCAGGAGACAATTCGATGCAAAAAATCATGAAACGGCGCCTCATTCCGGCGCTGATCGCGGTGGCCTTTTCCGGCAGCGCGGCGGCGGCCGGGTTCCAGTTGTTGGGCGAGCAAAGTGCCAGCGGCCTGGGCAATGCGGGCGCCGGGTCGGCCGCGGTCGCCGAAAATGCCGGGACGATTTTTTATAACCCGGCCGGCATGACCCAATTGCGGGACCGCGAGGTATCGGGCGGCCTCAGCGTGGTGAAGACCAATTTCGAATTCAGCAACAACGGCTCGTCGGTCGGGGCGCTGGGCACCGCCGGCGACGGCGGCAACGGCGGCGCCTGGGGTTTCGTTCCCAACGCCTACATGTCGATGGCCGTAACCCGGGATATCTATGTTGGCCTGGGCATCGGCGCGCCTTTCGGCTTGAAGACCAAATACGACGACCCCTGGATTGGTGCGGCGCACTCGATCAGCTTCGATATCAAGACGATCAACATCAATCCGTCGATTGCCTGGCGGGCCAATGACTGGGTGTCGCTCGGCTTTGGCCTGAATTGGCAGAAGATCGATGCCGAATATGTCCGCACGGTGGCCGTAACTACTCCCGGATTGGCGGCGTCGCAAGCCAAGCTCGAGCTTTCGGACGACGCCTGGGGATGGAACGCCGGCGCGCTGTTCAAGCTCTCGCCGGATACCCGGCTGGGTGTTTCCTACCGGTCGTCGATCAAGTACAAGACCGATGGCGATGTCACGCTGCGCAGCGATGGCTCGGTGGCCGGCAATGCCACGGTGGCCGGCTTGACCGCGGCCGGCGGGGCCAGCGACCTCAAGGCCAGCATCAAGTTGCCCGACATGTTCATCATCAGCCTCGCCCACAACCTGAACCCGCAATGGGAATTGCTCGGCGACATTTCCTGGACGGGCTGGAGTTCGATTCCCAAGGTCGATATCTACCGCACGTCGGGGGTCCAGAACGGCGCCATCGCCCAAACCCTGGATACCGATTTTCGGGATACCTGGCGGGTCGCCGTGGGTGCCAATTACCGGATCAGCGATAGCGTCAAGTTACGCATGGGGATCGCTTACGACCAGACGCCGGTCAAGGATGCCGAACATCGCCTGACGGCCTTGCCGGACAACAACCGCACCTGGTTCAGCCTGGGCGCCCAGTGGAAGCCGGCCAGGAACCTGACGCTCGATGTCGGGGGAAGCTATCTCTACGTCAAGGATGCCGATATCAACAACAACCAGAGCGTGAACGTGGTCGACGCCGCGACGGCCGCCGCCAACCGCGGGACGGTCAAGGGCACTTACGAAGACAGTGCCTGGCTTTTCGGTTTGCAGGCCTCGCTGGCATTCTGAAATCGCCTTTCTTGTGTTTTTCCATCCCCGGCCAGACCGGGGATTTTTTTGTTTCTAGGCGAAATTTCCTGTTGACCGCCGGAGTCTCTTGTCTATAATTCAAACGTTCGTTTTATTTTAGCGAAACGCCAATAACAGACCAAAGGAGAACCGCTTGAACAAGCTGATCGTGAAGAAAGCCGCCGTGCTCGGGGCGGGGGTGATGGGGGCGCAGATTGCCGCGCACCTCGCCAACGCCGACGTGCCGGTCGTGCTGTTCGACCTGCCGGCCAAGGAGGGCGACAAGAACGGCATCGTCAAAAAAGCCCTCGACGGCCTGAAGAAGCTCGACCCGGCGCCGCTGGCCAGCCGGACCAAGCTGCAGTACATCGACGCCGCCAATTACGACGAGCACCTGCCGCTGCTCGCCGAGTGCGACCTGGTGATCGAAGCCATCGCCGAACGCATGGACTGGAAGAACGACCTCTACGCGAAAATCGCCCCGCATCTGGCGCCGACCGCCATCGTCGCCTCCAACACCTCGGGCCTGTCGATGAATGCGCTGGCCCAGGGGCTGCCGGAGTCGGTGCGGCCGCGTTTTTGCGGCATCCATTTCTTCAACCCGCCGCGCTACATGCACCTGGTCGAGATCATCGGTACCCGGTCGACCGACGCGTCGACGCTGGCCGCGCTGGAAACCTGGCTGACTTCGCGCCTCGGCAAGGGCGTCATCCGCGCGCTGGACACGCCCAACTTCGTCGCCAACCGCATCGGCGTCTTTTCCATTCTGGCGGTGATGCACCACACCCAGGCCTGCGGCCTCGGCTTCGACGAAGTCGACGCGCTGACCGGCCCGAAGATCGGCCGCCCGAAGAGCGCCACCTACCGCACCGCCGATGTCGTCGGCCTCGACACCCTGGCCCACGTCGTCAAGACCATGCAGGACACCTTGCCCGACGATCCGTGGCACGGCCATTTCAAGGTGCCGGCCTGGCTCCAGGCGCTGATCGCGCAGGGGGCCCTCGGCCAGAAGACGCGCTGCGGCATCTTCCGCAAGCAGGGCAAGGAAATCCAGGTGCTCGACCTGGCGGCGCAGGATTACCGCGCCTCGGCCGGCGAGGTGGCCGAGGAAGTCGGCGCCATCCTGAAGATGAAGAACCCGGCCGAGAAATTCGCCGCGCTGCGCGCTTCGCAGCACCCGCAGGCGCAATTCCTGTGGGCCATCTTCCGCGACATTTTCCATTACGCCGCGGTGCAGCTCGAGCACATCGCCGACAACGCCCGCGACCTCGATCTCGCCATGCGCTGGGGCTTCGGCTGGGCGCAGGGGCCGTTCGAGACCTGGCAGGCCGCCGGCTGGGCCGACATCGCCCGGGCCGTCGCCGCCGACATCGCCGCCGGCAAGGCCATGAGTACGACGCCGCTGCCGGCCTGGGCGCTGGAAGCGGGCCGCGCTGGAGTACATGCGCCCGAAGGCTCCTACTCGGCGCGCCAGAACGCCTACGTGCCGCGCTCGACGCTGCCGGTCTACCAGCGCCAGCTGTTCCCCGAGCGCGTGCTCGGCGAAAGCGCCGCGGCGCCGGAAAAATCCGGTGAAACGCTGTTCGAGAACGACGGCGTACGCCTGTGGTGCCTGCCGGCGGTCGACAGCAAAATCGGCATCATTTCCTTCAAGTCGAAGATGCACACCATCGGCGACGAAGTGCTCGACGGCGTTATCGCCGCCGTCCGCCAGGCCGAGACGACGCTGGACGGCGTCGTCGTCTGGCACGAGGCGCCCTTCGCCGTCGGCGCCAACCTGGCGCAGGTGTCGGAAGCGCTGGCCGCCGGCCAGTTCGACCTGCTGGAAAGGACCGTCGAGAAATTCCAGCGCGCCTCGCAAACGCTCAAGTACGCCCAGGTGCCGACGGTGGCCGCGGTGCAGGGCATGGCCCTGGGTGGCGGTTGCGAGTTCGTCATGCATGCCGGCAAGCGGGTGATGGCGCTGGAAAGCTATGTCGGCCTGGTCGAAGCCGGCGTCGGGCTGATCCCGGCCGGTGGCGGCTGCAAGGAATTCGCCGTGCGCGCCGCCGCCTGGGCGGCCCAATCGGCGACGCCGGGCGAGGTCTTCAACTACCTGCAGCCGGCCTTCCAGACCATCGCCATGGCCAAGGTCGCGAAGAGCGCCGTCGAGGCCGTCGATTACGGTTTCGCCAAGCCTTCCGACCCCATCCTGTTCAACGCCCACGAGCTGCTTTTCGTCGCCATCCGGGAAGCCCGCGCCATGGCCGAGGCCGGCTACGCGCCGCCGCCCATGGCCCGCAACATCCCGGTCGCCGGCAAGACCGGCATCGCCACCTTCGAGATGATGCTGGTCAACATGAAGGAGGGCGGCATGATCTCGGCGCACGACTACCGGGTCGCCAAGTCGGCCGCCATCGCATTGTGCGGCGGCGAGGTCGAGACCGGCAGCACGGTGGACGAGGAATGGCTGATCACCGTCGAGCGCCGATTGTTCGTCGACCTGCTGAAAACCCCCGAAACCCAGGCCCGGATCAAGCACATGCTGGAAACCGGCAAACCGTTGCGCAACTGATTGATTGAAACGCAGAGACGCAGAGGCGCGGAGAAAATCATTATTGCCTTTCTCTGCGTCTCAGCGTCTCTGCGTTGAAAAGGAGATTTCAATGTCGAAACAGATACAAGACGCCTACATCGTCGCCGCCACCCGCCTGCCGGTGGCCAAGAAGAACGGGGCATTCAAATACGTGCGGCCGGACGACATGCTGGCCCACGCCATCAGGTCGGTCGTCGCCCAGGTGCCGGGCATCGATCCGGCGCGCATCGGCGACGTCATCGTCGGCTGCGCCATGCCGGAAGCCGAGCAGGGCATGAACGTCGCCCGCATCGGCCTGTTGCTGGCCGGTCTGCCGGTCACCGTGCCGGGCCTCACCATTAACCGCTTCTGCTCGTCCGGCGTGCAGGCGGTGGCCGATGCCGCCAACCAGATCCGCCTCGGCCTGGCCGACGTGATGATCGCCGCCGGCACCGAGTCGATGTCGGTGATGCCGCAGATGATGGGCAACAAGATGGCGATGAACCCGGCCATCTTCACCGATGAAAACCTCGGCATCGCCTACGGCATGGGCCTGACCGCCGAGAAGGTGGCCAGCCAGTGGCGGATCGGCCGCGAGGCGCAGGACGCCTTCGCCGTCGAATCGCACCAGAAGGCCTGCGCCGCCATCGCCGCCGGCCACTTCAAGGCCGAGATCTCGCCCTACACGGTGCGCGCCAGCCTGCCCGACCTGGCCAGCGGCGTCGTCCGCCTGAGCGAACGGCTGGTCGAGCACGACGAAGGGCCGCGCCCGGATTCGGCCATCGACAAGCTCGCCAAGCTGAAGCCGGTCTTCCATGCCCGCGGCTCGGTGACGGCCGGCAATTCGTCGCAGATGTCGGACGGCGCCGGGGCGGTGATGCTGGTTTCGGAGAAGGTGCTGAAGGAGCACGACCTGACCCCGCTCGCCCGCTTCGCCGGCTATGCGGTGGGCGGCGTGGCGCCGGAGATCATGGGCATCGGCCCGGTGGCGGCCATTCCCAAGGTGCTGGCCCAGGTCGGCATCGGGCAGGACGACCTCGACTGGATCGAACTGAACGAAGCCTTTGCCGCGCAGTCGCTGGCGGTGATCCAGGAACTCGGCCTCGACCCGGCCAAGGTCAACCCGCTCGGCGGCGCCATCGCCCTCGGCCACCCGCTCGGGGCGACCGGGGCCATCCGTACTGCCACCGTGGTGCACGGCCTGCAGCGCACCGGCGGCAAGTACGGCATGGTGACCATGTGCATCGGCACCGGCATGGGCGCCGCCGGCATTTTCGAGCGCGTCTGAGGCGGAACGGATCACAGGCAACAGCTGCGGTCGACCGAAAAAAATGGCCAAAATCGAAAAATGAAACCCGCCTGGCTACGCAAACTTTCTCCCGCCTGGCGGGCCCGCATGGTGCGGCTGGGGTTCAACCTGCATCCCGCCTTTCGCGGCACCGGCGGGCGGGTGATCCACGTGGCGAAGGATCTGCGCCACATCCGCGTCGCCCTGCCGCTCAGCTGGAAGACCAAGAACATCGTCGGCTCACTGTACGGCGGCTCGCTGTTCGCCATCACCGACGGGGCGCACCCGATGATGCTGATGGCGGCGCTCGGCGACGGCTACATCGTCTGGGACAAGGCGGCCAGCATCCGCTACCGCAAGCCGGGTTTTTCGACGTTGTATGCCGATTTCGTACTCGACGACGCCGAAATCGCGGCGATCCGCGAGGAACTGGCCAAAAATCCGGAGCTTGAGCGGACTTATCTGGTCGAATTGAAGGATGCCCACGGCTGCGTGCATACCGTCGTCGAACGCACGGTGTACATCGCCGAAAAAACACATTACCGCCAAAAGAGCGGTGGAGGAGACAAATGATTACATCGACAAGCGTCCGCCGGGCGGCGCTGCTCGCCGCGTTGGTCGCGGCGCCCGGGCTGCACGCGGCGGAAGTGGCCGGGGTCCGGTTGGCGGACAGCATCAAGGTCGGCGGCAGCGAGCTGGTGCTCAACGGCGCCGGGCTGCGCAGCAAGCTGTTCTTCAAGGTCTATGTCGGGGCGCTTTACGTCGGCCAGAAGGCGACGACTCCGGCCGCCATCTACGACAGCTCGCAGCCGCGGCGCATGGTCATGCGCCTGCTTCGCGACCTCGATGCCGAGTCGCTGCATGCGGCGCTCGACGACGGCCTGAAGAACAACCACACGCCGGCCGAGCTGGCCGACATGAAGGGTCCCGCCGAGCAGCTGGCCGGCATCATGAAGGGCATAGGCAAGGCGCGCGAGGGCGATACGATCAGCATCGACTTCCTGGCCGACGGCGTTATCGTCGCGGTCAACGGCGAGATGCGCGGCAAGGTGGACGGCCCCGGCTTCGCCCGGGCGCTGCTCAAGGTCTGGCTGGGCGACAAGCCGGCCGATGCGTCGCTGAAAAAGGCCCTGCTCGGCTCCTGAGCCGGCGGAACAATAAAAGGAGGAGACAATCATGGACAGAATCTGGCTGCAAAGCTATCCGAAGGGGGTGCCGGCCGACATCGACATCGACCACATCCCGTCATTGGTCGCCTTGTTCGAGCAGGCCTGCACCAAGTACGCCGACAAGGTCGCCTACATCAGCATGGGCAAGGAAATGACCTACCGGCAGCTCGACGAGGAAAGCCGGGCCTTCGCCGGATGGCTGCAGGCCAAGGGCCTGAAGAAGGGCGACCGGGTGGCGCTGATGATGCCCAACCTGCTGCAGTACCCGGTGGCGCTGTTCGGCACCCTGCGCGCCGGCTGCGTCGTCGCCAACTGCAACCCGCTGTACACGCCGCGCGAACTGGAGCACCAGCTGAAGGATTCCGGGGCGGTGGCCATCGTCATCGTCGAGAATTTTGCCCATACGCTGGAGCAGGTCATCGCCCACACGGCGATCAAGCACGTCATCGTCACGCCGATGGGCGAGATGCTCGGTCTCAAGGGCATGATCGTCAATTTCGTCGTCCGCCACGTCAAGAAACTGGTGCCGGCCTGGAAGCTGCCCGGTGCCATCGGCTTCAACAGCGCCCTGGCCACCGGCCGCAGCCATGGCTGGCAGCCGGTGCCGCTGACCCAGGACGACATCGCCTTCCTGCAATACACCGGCGGCACGACCGGCGTTTCCAAGGGGGCGATGCTGACCCATGCCAACATCGCTTCCAACGTCATCCAGGCCTACAGCTGGATCAAGCCGGTGATCCGCGACGGCGAGGAGCTGATCGTCACCGCGCTGCCGCTCTATCACATCTTCGCGCTGACCGCGAACTGCCTGACCTTCCTGATGATCGGCGCCCGCAACCTGCTGATCGCCAATCCGCGCGACATCCCCGGCTTCGTCAAGGAGTGGGGCAAATACCCGGTGACCGTGGTCACCGGCGTCAACACGCTGTTCAACGCGCTGCTCAACAACCCGGAATTCGAGAAGCTCGATTTCTCGACCATGCGCGTCACCCTGGGCGGCGGCATGGCCGTGCAGGCGCCGGTCGCCGAGCGCTGGCTGAAGGTTACCGGCTCGCCCCTGCTGCAGGCCTACGGCCTGACCGAAACCTCGCCGGCGGCAACTATCAACCCGCTCGACATGCACAGCTTCAACGGCTCGATCGGCCTGCCCATTTCCTCGACCGAGGTGTCGATCCGCGACGACGTCGGCAGCGAGGTGCCGCAGGGCCAGATCGGCGAAATCTGCATCCGCGGCCCGCAGGTCATGAAGGGCTACTGGCAGCGCCCGGACGAGACGCAGAACGCCTTCCACCCGGACCGCTTCCTGCGCACCGGCGACATGGGCTACGTCGACCCGAAAGGCTTCGTTTTCCTGGTCGACCGCAAGAAGGACATGATTTTGGTCTCCGGCTTCAACGTCTATCCCAACGAAGTCGAGGAAGTGGTCGCCATGCATCCCGGCGTCCGCGACGTGGCGGCGATCGGCGTGCCCGACGCCAATTCCGGCGAGGCGGTGAAGATCTTCGTCGTCCGCAAGGACCCGGCCGTCACCGAGAAGATGCTGATCGACCACTGCCGCGGCCAACTGACCGGCTACAAGATTCCCAAACATGTCGAATTCCGCGACGACCTGCCGCGCACCAACGTCGGCAAGATCCTGCGCCGGGCGCTGAAAGAGGGGGCCTGATGGCGATTCCCGCTTCCCTCGGCCGCAACCTGCAGCTGCCGGTGCTGTGCGCGCCGATGTTCATCGTCTCCAATCCCGACCTGGTCATCGCCCAGTGCAAAAGCGGCCTCATCGGCTCCTTTCCGGCGCTCAACGCCCGCCCGGCCGACTTGCTCGACGCCTGGCTGGCCCGCATCACCGGCGAACTGGCGGACGATCCGCAGGCGGCACCGTTCGCCGTCAACCAGATCATCCATCCCTCCAACGAGCGCCTCGAGCACGACATGGCGCTGTGCGTGAAGTACCAGGTGCCGCTGATTATCACCAGCCTGTCGGCGCCGACCGCCATCGTGCCGCCGGTGCATGCCTACGGGGGCAAGGTCTTCCACGACGTGATCAGCGTCCGCCATGCCGAGAAGGCGCTGGAAGCCGGGGTGGACGGGCTGATCCTGGTCTGCGCCGGGGCCGGCGGCCATGCCGGCATGCTCAGCCCCTTCGCGCTGGTCGGCGAGATCCGCCGATTCTACGACGGCCCGATCGCCCTCTCCGGGGCCATCGCCAACGGCAGCGCCATCCTCGCCGCCCAGGCCATGGGCGCCGATTTCGCCTACATCGGCACGCGCTTCATCGCCACCGAAGAGGCCCATGCCGTCGATGCCTACAAGCAGGCTATCGTCGACTCGGCGGCGGTCGATGTGGTCTACACCCCGTATTTCACCGGCGTCCATGGCAACTACCTGAAGAAGAGCATCGTCGCCGCCGGCCTCGATCCGGAGAACCTGCCGCTACGCGACAAGTCGTCGATGAACTTCGGCGCCGCCACCGGCGCCAAGGCCTGGAAGGATATCTGGGGGGCCGGCCAGGGCGTCGGCCTGATCGACGACGCGCCGCCCGCCGCCGAGGTCATCGCCCGCCTGAAGCAGGAATACCGGGCGGCGCGGGCGGCGCTGTGCGGAAATTCGTTTTGAAAGCCGGTTAGGCGCAGAGGCGCCGAGACGCAGAGATATTTGAAACCGGGGTTTTCTCCGTGTCTCTGCGTCTCTGCGATTCAAACCAGATATAGAGGAGACAACTAACATGAGCGACTATCGTGCGCCCGTCAAAGACATGCGCTTCGTCATGGACGAACTGGCCGGCTTGCCGGAATTGAGCCGGCTGCCCGGCTTCGAGGAGGCGACGCCGGACCTGGCCGACGCCATCCTCGACGAAGCCGCCCGCTTCACCGGCGAGGTGCTGGCCCCTCTCAACCGGGTCGGCGACAAGGAGGGCTGCCGGCTGACGGCGGATGGCGTCGTCACCCCGGCCGGCTGGAAGGCGGCCTACAAGCAGTTCTGCGAAGCCGGCTGGAACGGCATCGCCTCGCCGGCCGAGTTCGGCGGCCAGGGCCTGCCCGACACGCTGGGCGTGGCGGTCAAGGAAATGGTCTGCTCGGCCAACCTGTCCTTCTCGCTCGGCCCGCTGCTCACCACCGGCGCCGTCGAAGCCCTGCTCACCTGCGCCAGCGACGCGCTGAAGGCGACCTACCTGGAAAAGATGATCACCGGCCAATGGACCGGTACCATGAACCTGACCGAGCCGCAGGCCGGCTCCGACCTTGCCTTGATCCGCTCCCGGGCCGAGCCGCAGGCCGACGGCAGCTACAAGGTGTTCGGCCAGAAGATCTTCATCACCTACGGCGATCACGACATGACGGAGAACATCGTCCACCTCGTGCTCGCCCGTCTGCCCGACGCGCCGGCCGGGGTGCGCGGCATCTCGATGTTCCTGGTGCCCAAGTTCCTGGTCAATGCCGACGGTTCGCTCGGCGCGCGCAACGATGCCTATTGCATCGCCCTCGAACACAAGCTCGGCATCCACGCCAGCCCGACCTGCGTCATGGCCTACGGCGATGCAGGCAACTTCGGTGGCGGGGCAATCGGTTACCTGCTCGGCGAACCGAACCGCGGCCTCGAATACATGTTCATCATGATGAACGAAGCGCGCCTGGGGGTCGGCCTGCAGGGCATCGCCCTCGGCGAGCGGGCCTACCAGCAGGCCCTGGCTTTCGCCCGCGAGCGCAAGCAGGGGCGCGATGCGTTGACCGGCGAGGCGCTGGTCACCCTGGACAAGCACCCCGACATCCGGCGCATGCTGATGCTGATGAAATCGCGCGTCGAAGCCTGCCGGGCCATGGCCTACTACGCCTCCGGCCTGCTCGACCGGGCCCACGCGGCGAGCGACCCGGCCGAGCGTCGGCGTCATCTCTTCCTCGCCGAATTCATGATCCCCATCGTCAAGGGCGGCGGCACCGAGATGGGCATCGACGTTACCTCGCTCGGCATCCAGATCCACGGCGGCATGGGCTACATAGAGGAAACCGGCGCTGCCCAGCACTGGCGCGATGCGCGCATCACCACCATCTACGAGGGCACCACCGGCATCCAGGCCAACGACCTGCTGCTGCGCAAGCTGATGCGCGACCAGGGGGCGACGGCCCGCCTGCTGTTCGGCGAAGTGCAGGCGACGACCCGGGCCCTGGCCGATTCGGGCCGGCCCGACCTGCAGGCCATCGGCGCCCGCCTCGGCGAGGCGCTGGCGGCCTGGGTCAAGGCCACCGAATGGCTGGCCGCCGAGGCCGGCAACGGACTGGCCGGCCCCTTGACCGCCGCCGTTCCCTACCTGCACCTGGCGGTCACCGTGTGCGGCGGCTGGCTGATGGGCAAGGCGGCGCTGGCCGCGGCCGGTCGTCTCGACCGCGGTGCGGGAGACGCCACCTTCTGTCGGGCCAAGATCGCCACCGCCCGTTTCTATGCCGACCACGTGCTGCCGCAGGCCGTCGCCTATGGCGTCACGGTATGTAGCGGCAGCGGCGCGCTGGCCGGCCTCAGCGACGACTGCTTCTGATTCCTGGCCGACTCTGCGGGGAAGAGGGTCGGCGTCGAGTCGGCGATCTTCCGCCTTTTGTGGGGGCGTATGCCCCCATCTTTTTGCCTTTGGCCGGCGGCGACCTGGCCGGCCCTGCTTTCAGTCGCGAAACGCTTCGGCCTGGATGGCGTGGCGGTTGAGCTTGTCGTACAGCGTCTTCTTCGGCGTCTGCAGCAGATCGGCGGCCTGGGCGACGTTGCCGGCGGTTTGGCGCAGCGCGTTTTCGATGATCCCCTTCTCGGCGGCGTCCACCTGCTCGGCCAGCGTGCCGGCGGCGACGGCCGACGGCGGCGGATTGAGCGAATCGGGCAGGCCGAGCGCCCAGCGGTCGGCGATGTTCTTCAGTTCGCGGACGTTGCCCGGCCAGTCGTGGGCGGTCCATCGCGCCAGGTCGGCCGGGGTCCACGCGGCCGGCGGGCGCTGGTAGCGCTGCGCCGCTTCCTGCAGGAAGCCGGCCATCAGCAGCGGGATGTCGTCCTTGCGCTGGCGCAGCGGCGGCAGGTCGATGCCGACCACGTTGAGCCGGCAATACATGTCGGCGCGGAATTCGCCGGCTTCGGCCAGCGCCTTGAGGTCTGCCTTGCTGGCGGCGACCAGCCGGCAATCGACGGCAATCGGCGTGTTGCTGCCCAGGCGCTCGATGCTGCGCTCCTGCAGCACGCGCAGCAGCTTGACCTGGAGGTTGAGCGGCATCGACTCGATTTCGTCGAGGAACAGGGTGCCGCCGTTGGCGTGCTCGATGCGGCCGATGCGGCGCTTGCCGGCGCCGGTGAAGGCGCCCGCCTCGTGGCCGAAGAGTTCGCTCTCGAAGACGCTTTCCGGCAGGGCACCGCAGTTGACGGCGACAAAGGGGCCGCTGCGCCCGCTGGCTTCGTGGATGGCGCGGGCGACGACTTCCTTGCCGCTGCCGGTTTCGCCGTTGATCAGGATGTCGACGCCGGTCGGCGCCAGCGTGCCGATCAGCTGGCGGATGGCCTGGATGGCCGGCGTCTGGCCGATCAGCCGCGCGGCGCCGCCGGCCTCCAGGCGGGCCTTGAGCTGGCGGTTCTCGAGGATCAGGGCGCGTTTTTCCAGGGCGCTGCGCACGGCGGCGATCAGGCGCTCGGAGGGGAAGGGCTTTTCGATGAAATCGTGGGCGCCCTGGCGCATCGCCTCGACCGCCATGGCGACGTCGCCGTGGCCGGTGACGAGCAGCACGGGCAGGGCCGGGTCGTAGGCGCGCAGTTCGCGGAGCAGCGCCATGCCGTCGCGGCCGGGCAGGCGGATGTCGCTGACCACCAGGGCGGGTGGCGTGGCGGCCAGGGCAGCGAGCATGGTTTCGGCGTCGGCAAAGCCGCGCACGGCAATGTCGGCGATGGCCAGCGCCTGCGCGCAGCCCTGGCGGACGGCGGCGTCGTCCTCGACGAGAAAGACCGGCGGCTGGTCGGGGCGGGGCGTTTCAGCTGTCATCGCGGGCAGGGCGGGTGGATTTCATTTTTTGGCGATTTTTCCGGTTGACCGCAGCGACCGGCCGCGGGGGATGACGTGAGCCGGGGGGGGCGCCTTCATGTCAGGCGGCGGGCAGGGCGAGGACGAAAATGGCACCCCCGTCGGCTGCATTATGCGCCTGCAGCGTGCCGCCGTAGCTTTCGACGATGGCCAGCGAAATGGCCAGGCCCAGGCCCAGCCCCTCGCCGCCCGGCTTGGTGGTGTAGAAGGGTTCGAAGAGGTGGCGGCGGACCTCGTCGGGCAGGCCGGGCCCGTGGTCGCGCACGGCGATGCGGACGCTGCCGGCCGCCGCCTGCACGCTGACGTCAAGGGCCGGCTCGGCGTCGCCGAGGCGGGCGTCGAGGCCATTGCGCAACAGGTTGACCAGCACCTGTTCGAGGCGGCCGGCCTCGGCCATGACCAGCAGCCCGGGGTCGAAGGGGGCGACGGCGATGCGCGCCGAGGTCTCGCGCCGGCGCGGCTCGACGATGAGCAGCGCATGCTCGATGGCGGCGGCGACGGTGACCGGCTGCGGCGTCGGCGCCTCCTTGCGGGCGAAGGCCTTGAGCTGGCGAACGATGCGCCCGGTGCGGTCGATCAGGGTGCTGATCATCTGCAGGTTTTCGGCCACTTCGTCGTGCCGGCCGCGGGCGAGCAGGGCGGCGGCGTTGTCGGCGAAGGTGTGCAGCGCGGCCAGCGGCTGGTTGAGCTCATGGCTGATGCCGGCCGACATCTGGCCGAGCACGGCGAGCTTGCCGGCTTGCACCGCGGTGTCCTGCGTCTGGCGCAGGATGGCCTCGGTCTGCTCGAGGGCGGCGACCTTGTCGGTGAGGTCGGCGGTGCGCTCGGCGATGCGGCTTTCCAGCTCGGCGTAGACCCGGCGCAGTTCCTCGCGGCGCCGCTTGCGGTGGCGGAAATGGGCGGCCAGGCCGATCGCGAAGGCGGCCGCGAAGGCGATGGCGGCGGCGCCGGAGAGCGCCGCGCCGCGGGCCTCGCCGGGGTTGCCGAGCTGGATCACCTGCCAGCCGAAGTTGCCGACCGGGCGGGCGACGAGAAAATGCTCGCGGGCCGGCTCGTTGGGCAGCGCGATGCGGATCAGCTGGTCGCCGGCGGTCGGGATCGCCTTTTCGGCCAGCGGCTGGATGGCGTGGTTGCCGTACTGCCGGGTCTCGGCCAGGCGGGCCGCCACCGGATCGGCAATCGGCGCCAGGCTGCGGTAGCGCAGCTGGCGCGCCGAGGACAGGAAGATGATGCCGTCGGCGTCGCTCAGCAGCATGGTGTCGCCGCTGCCGGCCATGGCCTGCTCGATGGCTTCGAGGCCGACCTTGAGGACGACGACGCCGAGGATGGCGCCCCGGTTGCGGACCGGCGCCGCCAGGAAATAGCCGGGCGCGCCGGTGGTCACGCCGACCCCGTAGAAGCGGCCCAGGCCGCTGGCCATGGCTTCGGCGAAATAGGGGCGGAAAGCGTAGTTCTGGCCGATGAAGCTGACCGGCTGGCGCCAGTTGCTGGCGGCCAGCGTGCGGCCGCCGGCGTCGATCAGGTAGGTGGCGGCGACCATCGCCCCCTGCTGGGCGGCTTCCAGGTAGGCATTGGCGGCGGCGACCCGGGCCGGGTCGTCGGGCTGGCGGAGCAGGGCGAGCAGCGACGGGTCGAGGGCGAGCAGGCCGGGCAGCGATTCGTGGCGGACCAGCGTCGCCTCCAGCGACAGGGCGAAGGCGTCGAGGCGCTGGCTGGCCAGTTGCCGCTCGCGGTCGAGGTAGGCGGCGAACAGCAGCTGGTAGGCGATGAGGCCGAGCAGCAGGTAGAGCGCCGCAGCCAGCGCCGGCCACAGCCAGGAAGGCCGGGAAGGCCGGGAGGGGGCGGCGGCGGTCGGCGACGGGTTCATCGCGGCATCGTAACCACTTTTGCCGGCGCCCGGTCATCGCCGCCGGCCGTCGGGCAGGGCTGCAGGCTGAGGATGGCGTCGTCGGGCAGGCCGGGCAGCCATTCCGGCGCACTGCGGCAAACGCCGGCGGCGCACAGCGTATAGGGCGCGACGTAGGGCGAGTGGCGCAAGTGCACGACCGGCAGCGGCGGCAGGGCCGGCCGGTAGTGCCAGGCGCCGTCGTGGAAGGCGGCGCCGTCGGGAACCTCCATGCCGGCGCCGGTGCCCCGGATGCGGGCGCTGTCCACGATCAGCGCCCGGCCGACCACGCGGTAGTCCTCTTCCCACAGGGTTTTCTGGATCGAGTGCGTCCACCGCAGGGTGACCGCCTCGCCGACGGGCGCCAGCAGCAGGCCGGCGGCGAGGCAGATGGCGCTCACGCTGCCTTGAGCGCCCGGCGATGGCGCAGCAGGTGCCAGGCGATGAAGGCGGCGCAGGCGACGAAGCCTATCTCGTCGGTCAGCGGCAGCGCCGCCACCAGCAGGAAGGCCGCTGCCGCCGCCCACACCCGCTCCCAGGCTTTGAGCGGGCTGCGCAGGTAGCCGATGGCGGCGGCGCCCCACAGGGTGATGGCGAGCAGGGCCTTGCCGACGATATAGGCGACGGCCAGCGCCGACGGGTCGCCCTGCAGCATCAGCGCATTGTCGTAGACGGCCATGAAGGGCACGACGAAACCAGCGACGGCGACCTGCACCGCCTTCAGGCCGATCTTCATCGCCGACTCCTTGGCGATCGAGCTGGCGGCGAAGGCGGCCAGGGCCACCGGCGGCGTCAGGTCGGCCATGATGCCGAAGTAGAAGACGAACATGTGGCTGACGATCAGCGGCACGCCGAGATCGAGCAGGGCCGGCGCGGCGATCGAGCTGGTGATGATGTAGTTGGGGATGGTCGGGATGCCCATGCCGAGCAGCAGGCAGATCAGCATGGTGAGGAGCAGCGAGACGAACAGGCTGCTTTCGCCGATTTTCAGGATGAAACCGGCGAAATTGGAGGCGGCGCCGGTCAGCGACAGGATACCGATGATGACGCCGACGATGGCGCAGGCGACGCCGACCGGCAGGGCCTGGCGGGCGCCGTCGACCAGGCTGGCGCGCAGCAGCGCCAGCGTCTTGCGGCCGCCCTTGATGCCCAGGCAGGCGACGATCAGCAGGCCGATCACGGCCAGCACCGGATAGACGCCCCACTTGACGAGCAGCGAGCAGCCGAGGCCGACGCCCAGCCACAAGGCGTAGCGGAAGGCGGTCGACGACAGGCGGGCGGCGACGGCGGTGCCGAGAATCAGGATAGCGCACAGGGCGAGGCCGACCATGCCCGAATACATCGGCGTGAAGCCGTTGAAGAGCATGCCGACCAGTCCGGCCAGGGGCAGGATCAGGTACCACTGCTGGCGAATGGCTCGCCAGGGGTTGGGGCATTGTTCCTTGGGCATGCCTTCGAGATGCTTGCGGCCGGCCTCCAGGTGCACCATCCAGAAGACCGTCGCGTAGTAGAGGATGGCCGGCACCAGCGCCGCCTTGACGATCTCGACGTAGGGCACGTTGAGGTTCTCGGCCATGATGAAGGCGACGGCGCCCATCACCGGCGGCATGATCTGGCCGCCCATCGACGCGGTGGCCTCGACGGCGCCGGCGAAGACGCCGGAGTAGCCGAAGCGCTTCATCAGCGGGATGGTGAATTGCCCGGTGGTCAGCACGTTGGCGACGCCCGAGCCGGAAATCGAGCCCATCAGGGCGGACGAGACGACCGCTACCTTGGCGGCGCCGCCCTTGGCGTGGCCGACGAAGCCGAGGGCGACCGAGTTGAACAGGCTGATCATGCCGGCGTGTTCGAGAAAGGCGCCGAACAGCACGAAGAGGAAGATGTAGCTGGCCGAGACCAGGGTCGGGATGCCGAAGATGCCTTCGGTGCCGAAGGCCAGCTGATCGACGATCTGCGCGAAATCGTAGCCGCGGTGGGCGAGGTCGCCCGGCAGATACTGGCCGAGCAGGCCGTAGAGCAGGAAGACGGCGCAGATTCCGGGCAGGGCCAGGCCGAGGATGCGGCGGGCCGCCTCGAAGACGAGCAGGATCAGCGCCGTGCCGACGTAGAGGTCGATGGCGCTGGGGTCGCCGGCCCGCTGGATGAGATCGATCTCGAAAACCCACTGGTAGGCGGTCAGTCCGAAGGCGAGAGCGGCGAGCAGCCAGTCGCGCACGGGGACGCGGAAAAGCTTCTTGTCGTGCCGGCTGGCCGGAAAGAGGATGAAGGTCAGGGTGAGCAGGAAGCCGACGTGCAAGGCCCGCATGACCAGGCTGGACAGCGGGTGGAAGGCGGCCACCGTCAGCTGGTAGACCGAGAAGGCGAGGGCGATGGCGGAGAGGACGAGCAGCGCGGCGCCGCCGAGCCGGCGCTGGGCGCCGTGCTCGGAGAAGCCCGTTGCCTCCGCTTCGCCGGGAAGCGGGGAGGCGTTGTGGGCGGTCATGGCGGCTTACTTGAGCAGACCGGCTTCGCGATAGTATTTCTCGGCCCCCGGATGCAGCGGCACCGGCGAGCCGGCGGCCAGCTTGTCCTTCTTGATCGCCTTGGCGGCGGCGTGGGCGTTGACCATGGCGTCGAGGTTTTCGGCCATCGACTTGGTCATTTTGTACACCGTTTCGGCCGGCACCCCCTGGTGGGTGACCAGGTAGTTGGGAACGAGCACGGTCTGCACGTCGGCCGCCTGGCCGTTGTAGGTGTTGGCCGGGATGGTGCCGGTCTGGTAGGCGGCGTCGCCGATCTTGCCGACCAGCTCGGCGGAAATCGGGATGACGACGATCTTCAGCGCCGTCGCCAGGTCGCGCACGGCGGCGACGCCCAGGCCCGACGACAGGATGGTGGCGTCGAGCTGGCGGTTCTTCATCAGCTCGACCGATTCGGCGTAGCCGAGGTATTCGACCTTGGCGAAATCCTGGTAGCCCATGCCGGCCGCCTTGAGGATGTCGCGGGTGTTCAGTTCGGTGCCGCTCTTCGGGGCGCCGACCGAAACGCGCTTGCCCTTGAGGTCGGCCAGCGACTTGATGCCGGAATCCTCGGCGGCCAGGAAATGGATGTAGTTGGGGTAGATGGCGGCGACCGTCCGCAGCTTGGCGAGCGGCGCCTTGAAGCCGACGTCGGCGTTCCCCTTCCAGGCTTCGCTCAGGGTGTCGCCGAGCGTGAAGGCGATCTCGCCCTTGCCGGCCTGCAGCAGGTTGAGGTTTTCGGCCGAGGCCTTGGTGGCCTGCACCGACATCTTGGCGTCGGGCATCACCTTGCCGTAGATCTGGGTCAGCGACACGCCGAGCGGGTAATAGACGCCGCTGCTGCCGCCGGTCAGGACGTTGATGAACTCGGCGGCGTGGCCGGCCGAAGTGCCGACGGCGAGGGCGGTGATGGCGATCAATGAACGCAGTTTCATGGTGTCTCCTTGATTGGTTTTTGGCTGGCCGCAGGCGCGGTTGCCTGAATGCCATCGCAGGAGACGTGCCAGTCGGGCGATCCTGGCAGTTGATTGATTTTTAACGGCTTGTCGACGGGAAGGCCATCGCTTCACGGATGGTGCGTGCGGAAGTCCGGAATTGGTGGCGGGCTGGTGTGCGGAAATCCGCACAGGCTGCCGCTGCAGCCTTCAGGGTTTCAGAGCCACCCCTTTCAACGACTTTGAGAGAAATCCCCCGTAAGCTTCTGCCCAGCAATGGAAGCGGGAGGGAAAAATCTGGGAAGCAGTCATTGAGAGGTTGGAGCAGAACGCGGCAGCCAGCGTGATGGCGCGGCTGGCGCTGGAC
>SSXW01000030.1 GCA_009469585.1 Dechloromonas sp. Dech2017 | reverse complement strand
GAGCCATCCGGCTTTTTTACGTCTGGATCCTATGCCCGTTGATGGCCGGCTTCAATTGCCGGCAAGCACGCAAGTCAGAATTCCGTTCCTTCGCCCCTGTCTGAAATGGGTTATTCAGGACGGACTAATGAAAAATATGAATTATGTTGTATTTTTCGAGCATGGCACAGGGTTTGCAGTAGCTAGGTCATCACCTCTTGGAGAACCGCCATGATCAATCTGACCCCTGCTGCCGTTAAAGCTGTTCAACGCTTTATTCGCGGTTCCGAAACGCCGGTTGCCGGCCTGCGCCTCGTCATTTCCGGCGGTGGCTGCTCCGGCCTGCAGTACGGCATGAAGCTCGAAGCCGAGAAGGCCGACGACGACTGGGAACTGGAAGTCGACGGCGTCAAGCTGCTGGTCGACCCGATGACCTTCCCGATGATCGACAACGTCAACATCGATTTCGTCGACACGCTGACCCATACCGGCTTCAAGTTCGACAACCCCAACGCCAGCTCGCAGTGCTCCTGCGGCTCTTCCTTCTCGGTCTGAGGGCAAAAATCATGTGGGAATATTCCGACAAGGTCCGCGAACACTTCTTCAACCCGCGCAATTCCGGCCCGCTGGAAGAGGCCAACGGCATCGGCGATGTCGGTTCGATCCAGTGCGGTGACGCGCTGCGCCTGATGCTCAAGGTCGAGCCGGAAACCGAGATCATTCAGGACGCGCATTTCCAGACCTTCGGCTGCGGTTCGGCCATCGCTTCTTCCTCAGCGCTGACCGAAATGATCAAGGGCATGACGCTGGACGAGGCGCTGAAAGTGTCGAATCAGGACATCGCCGACTTCCTCGATGGCCTGCCGCCGGAGAAGATGCACTGCTCGGTGATGGGCCGCGAAGCGCTGCAGGCTGCCATCGCCAACTACCGTGGCGAGGAATGGTCGGACGACCATGAGGAAGGCGCGCTGATCTGCAAGTGCTTCGCCATCGACGCCGTGATGATCGAGGACGTGGTCAAGGCCAACAACCTCAATACCGTCGAGCAGGTGACCTTCTACACCAAGGCCGGCGGTGGTTGTGCCGCCTGTCACGAGGGCATCGAGGAAATCCTCGCCAAGGTCAAGGCGGAACGGGCCGGCCCGGGCGAAGTGTCGCCGCCGCCGGCGCATTTGCCAAACTCGGCGGCGACGCCGGAAGCGCCCAAGCCGCCCGCTACCAAGCTGTCGCTGGTGCAGAAGGTGAAGAAGGTCGAGGAAATCCTCGACGCGGTCCGCCCGACGCTGCAGCGCGACGGCGGCGACGTCGAGCTGGCCGACATCCAGGGCAAGAAGATCTATGTGCACCTGAAGGGCGCCTGTTCCGGCTGCATGATGGAAGCGGCCACCCTGGGCGGCATCCAGCAGAAGATGATCGAAGCGCTGGGCGAGCTGGTCCAGGTCCTGCCGTCGTCGCACATGCCTGTTGAAGTTTAGGATCCAGTTGCCTAGGGGCTAGAGCTGTTAGCAATGGCAACTCAAGCTCCTAGGCAACTAACAGCTAGGAAACTAACCATGAACCCGATCTATCTGGACAACAACGCCACGACGCGGGTCGATCCCGCCGTGGTCCAAGCCATGCTCCCCTTCTTCACCGAGCATTTCGGCAACGCCTCGTCGATCCACGCCTTCGGCAGCGAAGTCGGCAAGGCGCTGAAGACGGCGCGCAGCCAGGTGCAGGCGCTGCTCGGCGCCGAGCATGACTCGGAAATCATCTTCACCTCCTGCGGCACCGAGTCCGACTCGACCGCCATCCTGTCGGCGCTCAAGGCGCAGCCGGACCGCAACACGGTGATCACCACCAACGTCGAGCACCCGGCCATCCTGACCCTGTGCGAATGGCTGGAGAAGGAAGGCTACATCGTCCACAAGCTGAAGGTGGACAAGAAGGGCCGGCTCGACATGGACGAATACAAGTCCCTGTTGAACGACCGCGTCGCCGTGGTTTCGGCGATGTGGGCCAACAACGAGACGGGGACCATCTTCCCGGTCGTCGAGATGGCCGAACTGGCTGCCGCCAAGGGCATCATGTTCCACACCGATGCGGTGCAGGCCGTCGGCAAGATCCCCATCGACCTGAAGAACACCAAGATCGACATGCTGTCGCTGTCCGGCCACAAGCTGCACGCGCCCAAGGGCATCGGCGTGCTCTACCTGCGCCGCGGCTGCCGCTTCCGTCCGCTGCTCCGTGGCGGCCACCAGGAGCGCGGCCGGCGGGCCGGCACCGAGAACTCGGCGTCCATCGTCGGCCTCGGCAAGGCCTGCGAACTGGCCATGCTGCACATGGAAGCCGAGAACACCACGGTGCGGCGCCTGCGCGACAAGCTGGAGCAGGGCATCCTGAGCCAGATCACCCACTGCTTCCCGACCGGCGACGTCGCCAACCGCCTGCCCAACACCAGCAACATCGCCTTCGAGTACATCGAGGGCGAGGCCATCCTGCTGCTGTTGAACAAGCTGGGCATCGCCGCCAGTTCCGGCTCGGCCTGCACCTCGGGCTCGCTCGAACCGTCGCACGTCATGCGCGCCATGGGCATTCCCTACACCGCCGCCCACGGCACCATCCGCTTCTCGCTGTCGGTCTATAACACCGAGGCCGAGGTCGATCGCGTCATCGCCGCCGTGCCGCCCATCATCGCCCAGTTGCGCAAGCTGTCGCCGTACTGGACTGAAGTGGGTGGCAAAAGCGGCCCGGCCGCCAACCCCGAAGCCGCCTTCGCCCCGACCTACGCCTGACCGGCGCTTACCGTCTCTCTCTGCAGCAACCTCGGTTTGGCCCCGGGTGAGATCCCGGGGCCACTTTTTTGCCGGGCAGGGGATGGTTCAACCGCCGCTGAGGGCCTGGACGATCATCAGTTCCTCGTCGTCGGCGAGCGGCGTGGCCAGGTCGAAGACCATTTCCCGCCGGTAGAAGAGCCGGATATGGCGGCGGATATTCCCCTGTTCGTCGATCATCCGGAAGCGGATGCCGGGAAACTGGCGTTCGAGGTCGTCGAGGATTTCGCCGACCGTTCCCCCCGCGGCCTCGACCCACGGCCGGCCGGTGTAGGCATGCAGGGCGCTGGGGATGAGGACGCGCATCGGGTCGCCGCCTAGCGCGGGTAGCCGACTTCCACCGCGTAGATTTCCGGCAGGTGGCGGGCCAGGGCTTCCCAGTGCCCGCCTTCGTCGGTGCTGAACCAAAGGTCGCCGCTGGTCGTGCCGAAATAGAGGCCGATCTGGCTTTCGCGGTCGGCGCCCATGGCTTGCCGCTTGACCGTCCACCAGGTCTGGCCGGGGGGCAGGCCGTGGTCCTGGCGTTGCCAGCTGTCGCCGGCGTCGTGCGTCACGTAGACCGCCGGGCTGCCGCCCGGGCTGGTGCGCGGCCAGACGTCCGAGCCGTCCATCGGGAAGACCCAGGCTGTGCGGTCGTCGCGCGGATGCACGACCATCGGGAAGCCGATGTCGCCGCTCTCCGCCGGCATGTTGCGGCCGATGCGCTGCCAGCGGTCGGCCGGCCGGTCGAGGCGGTAGATGCCGCAATGATTCTGCTGGTAGAGCCGGTCCGGGTTGCTCGGGCACAGCCGCAGGCAGTGCGGGTCGTGGAAGGCGACATTGGCCGGGTCGAAGCCTTCGACCACTGCCATGCCGTCGACCAGCGGTGCGAAGCTCTCGCCGCCGTCGCCCGATTCGTGCACGCCGCCGCCCGACATGGCGAAATAGAGGTGCTTCGGGTCGCGCGGGTCGACGATGATGGAATGCAGCTTGGGGCCGTCCGGCGTGCCGTCCTGCACGGTGCCGAACCATTCCCGGTACTGCGGGTCGTCGTTGATGCAGGAGAAGGGCGCCCAGCTGTCGCCGCCGTCTTCCGAGCGGAACAGCCCCTGCGGCGAGGTGCCGGCGTACCAGACGCCGGCTTCCTCCGGGTGGCCGGGGGTCAGCCAGAAGGTGTGGTCGACGCTGCGCGCCGCCAGCCCGTTGCGGGCCGGGCCGAAAGCCGGCGGCTTGGCGGCTTCCTGCCAGGTCTGGCCGAGGTCGGTCGAGCGAAAAATGGTCGGCCCGAGGTGCCCGGTCTTGGCCGCGGCGAGCAGGGTGCGGCCATCGCGCGGGTCGAGCACCAGGTGATTGATGATGTGGCCGAGGAAATGCGGGCCGTCGACCCGCCAGCTCCGCCGCTCGGCATCGCCGTGATAGAGCCACGCTCCCTTGCGCGTCGCCACCAGCAGCACCAGCTGGCCTTGCCTTGTCGCCTGTTCGCTCATCGCCCTCTCCTTGTTCTCCTGTTGTCTGCGGTCGACCGGAAATTTCAGCCAAAATTCATAAATTTGTCGGCCCGGCAGCGATCGGAGTTTCTCAGCCGGGGAGATTCGGAATTGCCGAGACTGCTCGTTGCAAATTTGTTGATCAAGCTCCGCGGCGCCGTTCTTTGGGAGAGGCTGGAGGGCTTTGTTCGGCGCTCCTGATCGCATCATCCAAGAGCTTTATCTGATCGATAATGCCAACTAATTTCTGGCCATTGTGGGTCAGCGAATACTCCGTCCTGGGTGGCACTTCGGCAAAAACCTGCTTGGCTAACAATCCATATAGGGTCAGTTTGCGCAGCCGCTCAGACAAGACTTTGGTTGAAATGCCCTGGATGTGACGTTCCAATGCGCCAGGGCGCGAAACCCCGGCGGCGACCGCTCGCAGAACCGATACAGACCATTTGCAGCCAATTACATCTTCGAGTTGCAAATAGGCTGACTTGGCTACGGGTAACATTTTTATTTCCTTTATTTTCGGCAAGTTACACCAAAAGGTTAGTAACGCACCACGAAGTGCCTGCTATCCGGAGACTGGCGTTTTTCCTACCATGCAGGTGTGCCCGTGGCACAACGAACGAAGGAGAACCATCATGAAAACCAAAGCGATCTTCTACCACGCCGGCTGCCCGGTATGTATTGCCGCCGAACAGAATGTAGCCAATGCATTGGATCCTGTGAAATATGACGTCGAGGTGGTCCATCTCGGCAGCGACAAATCTCGCGTGAAAGAGGCCGAGGCTGCCGGGGTTAAATCCGTGCCCGCCCTCGTAATGGATGGAGCAGCTTTCCATATCAATTTCGGGGCTGGCATCGAGGCATTGAAATAGCCGTCGCATCACGTTTGTGCCATCAGGGGGGCTGCGGCTGCCCCCCTTTTTGCTGAATGCCTGAATATTTACCGGGTCGCCAAAGATCATCTGGACATAGCCGATTCATAAATTTGTGACTGGCGTCACCGGTTCACAGCGAAACGGCAGGTGGCCCGCCGCCTGGTCGCGATAGGCGGCGACGGCGTCGCCCTGGGCGGCCAGGTGACGGCCGAGCAGCTGGTGCATGGCGGGGTCGCGCAGCCAGTGGCAGGAATGGACCAGGGTCGGGGTGAAGCCGCGGGCGATCTTGTGCTCGCCGCCGGCGCCCGGCTCGAAGCGCTGCAGGCCGTGGCGCAGGCAGTAGGCGATGCCCTGGTAGAAGCAGAGCTCGAAATGCAGGCTGTGATAGTCGCCGCGGCAGCCCCAGTAGCGGCCGTAGAGCGCCTCGTCGCTGCGAAAGCACAGCGAAACGGCGACCGCCTGCTTGCCGTCGCGGGCGATGAAGGCGACCAGGCGGCGGCCCAGGCTGGCCGCCAGTTCGGCCAGGCAGGCGGCGGAGAAGACCGGGTAATTGCCGAATTTCTCGAAGGTCGAGGCGTACAGCGCATGCAGGGCCGGCCATTCGGCGGGGTCTATCTCGTCGCCGTGGCAGACGGCGATGGCCAGCCCGCTGTTGGCCACCCGCCGCCTTTCGGCCCTGACCTTGCGCCGCTTTTCGGCGGTGAAGCTGGCGAGGTAATCGTCGAATTCCCGGCAGTCGCCGGCCTGCCACTGGAACTGCACGTTGTGGCTGGTCAGCAGCCCGGCCTCGGCCAGGGCCTGCCGGTTGCCCGCCTCGGGAAAGGCGACGTGCCAGGACGAGGCGCCGGACTGGCGGGCGAGATCGAGGGCGGAATCGATCAGGGCGCGGCGGATGGCGGGCTGGCCGGGGCCATCGGCAACCAGCAGGCGCGGCCCGGTGGCCGGGGTGTGGGGCAGGCCGCTGAGCAGCTTGGGGTAGTAGGCCCGCCCCAGTTGCCTGTAGGCGCCGGCCCACGACCAGTCGTGGATGAAGTCGCCGTGCGAATTGCTGCGCACATAGAGCGGCAGCAAGCCGACGACGGACCCCGCACCATCGCGCGCCACCAGATGCTGCGCCTGCCAGCCGCAGGCCGGGCCGGCGGCGCCGTGCCTTTCGACGATGCCGAGAAAATCGGCGTTGAGAAAAGGATGGCCGGGCGGCGCCAGGCGCTCCCAGGCGGCGCGCGGAATGGCGTCGGCGGCGGGGCAGGGGCTGATGGTCGGTGCGGGCATGGTGGCGCGGGGCGGTGGCAACCTGAATCGGAACCGGCGGCCGGCGGTTTGGTTCCCGCCGGCGCCGGATTTCCTATGCCATTTGCGATATTGACCCGGCTTCACCCCGGCTGGAAAATGCCCGATCTTCATAAAACAAGTCGGATCATGAAAGCTGCGGAGTACAGCAAAACAGGGTCCCTTATTATTTAGTCATGAAATGAAAAAACAACCGAACAAATTTGCGTACGGCGCCGTATTACAGATATTTCAAATCGGCGAATGCTTGGCGGGAAACTTTTATGATGAATATGAACCAAGCTCTATCAACTGGACAGTTACGATTATCGCTGCTATACATGCCATACCTATCTTAATCGTAGCAACTCTAAACAAGAGTCGCATATTTATATATCTAACAGCCGCTGCGATGGCAATAGTCGCGGTAGCAATTGATGGTTCCCGATATGCGCTTGGTGATTTAATATTTGTTGTATTAGGCACAATCGCGGCAATAAGTCTACAAAATGAAAAAACGAAAACTTTCGAACCCGTGTCTAAACTAATTAAAAAGGAAAGCAATCCTAATCACGATGCAATGGCTCAAGCCATTATTACATTGACCCCAATTGTCAAAAAATACATCGTAGGGAATCTTGAAACATGGATTAAATATGGAGTTGTCGAGCAGGTCACGCCTAGAGCAGTGCTGATCGAGAGCCTAACAAATTTGATATTGGCACCATATAAACAATACAGCAAGGAAGATGAAGTGGCTTTGGCAGAGTCATGCGGGATATCACCAACAAGCATTGAGCGATGGCAAGACTTATTATGGCCGCTTCTAGAAGAAACAGGAATGGTGCCTAAAGGCACTGCAGAAAAGATGCAACGAATAGCTGATCAGGCATATTTGGAGGAGCATGAGAAACACGCAATACATATGTGCGAAAGACTTGGATTAAATAATGAAAATGGCAGCCATTCAAAAATTACCAGAGATGAATTTATAGATGAATACATGCGACAAGTGAAAGAGAAACACGAATTTTCCCGCTCGGCCCTAAAAAAATAATAGCGATATGACAATAGGGGTCAGACCCCAGTTCGGTACGCGACTGCGAGTTCAATGCGGCCGAGGACGAGTTCGCGGCCGATCGGGCGCTCTACTCGGCAACAGAGGACGGGCCGGAGATCAAATCTTCAATGATGGAAGGAGAAAGCAATGAGCAAGCTGAAAGACAAGATGCGCAAAATGAAAGACGCGGAGCTGACACCCATCCGCTCGTCGGGGTTGCAGGCAGCCTCGAAGGTGTCCTCGCAAAACACGGAGAGGCCTTCGCTCGAAGAATTGCCGCGATTTCTCGGACTTTCCGATTTGAAAACCCCAACGAGCAAGTAACGCACGACACCGCCCTGGGGGATTTTTCAGCATATTCGACCATCGCCGCCTATGCGCCCGAACAGGGCATGTTCATCATGTACGTCATGCCGGAGGCCTCCGCCGAGATAAGGTCAGAGGAATAATAGGGGTCAGACCCCAGTTTCATCTCCAGGCCGGACCGGCGGCGCCGTGCCTTTCGACGATGCCGAGAAAGTCGGCGTTGAGGAAAGGATGGCCGGGTGGCGCCAGGCGCTCCCAGGCGGCGCGCGGAATGGCGTCGGCGGCGGGGCAGGGGCTGATGGTCGGTGCGGGCATGGCGGCGTGGGGCGGTGGCAACCTGAATCGGAACCGGCGGCCGGCGGTTTGGTTCCCGCTGGCGCTGCCTGCCAAGCGAGTTTCACCGGGAGTGCTCATTTTGCGGCGGCTCTTGGCATAATCCACCTGTGCTCGCCTACATCGTCCGCCGCCTTCTCTATGCCATCCCGATCCTGATCGGCGTGAATCTCATCACCTTCGCGCTGTTCTTCGTCGTCAACACGCCGGACGACATGGCCCGCATGCAGCTCGGCGTCAAGCGGGTGACGCCGGAGGCCATCGAGAAGTGGAAAGCCGAGCGCGGCTACGACAAGCCCTTGTTCGTCAATGCCGATGCCGCCGGGCTGGCGACGGTGACCGACACCATCTTCTTCGACAAGTCGGCGCGCATGTTCGCCGGCCAGTTCGGGCGGGCCGAGGACGGCCGCGACATCGCCCGCGAGATCGCCAGCCGCATGGGGCCGTCGCTGGCCATCGCGCTGCCCACCTTCGTGCTCGGCCTCTTCGTTGCCGTCAGCATGGCCCTGCTGCTCGCCTTCTTCCGCGCCTCGGCCTTCGATTTCTGGGGCGTCGTGCTGTGCGTGGCGATGATGTCGATTTCCGGCCTGTTCTACATCATCGGTGGCCAGTACCTGATCAGCAAGATCTGGCGGCTGGTGCCCATCTCAGGTTTCGGCGACGGGCTGGAGGCCTGGCGTTTCCTGATCCTGCCGGTGCTGATCGGGGTCGTTTCCGGCATCGGTTCGTCCACGCGCTGGTATCGCACCATCTTTCTCGAGGAAGTCGGCAAGGATTACGTGCGTACGGCACGGGCCAAGGGCCTGCCGGAAACCGTGGTCTTCTTCCGCCACATCCTGCGCAACGCGCTGATTCCCATCCTGACCGGCGTCGTCGTGGTCATTCCGCTGCTCTTCATGGGCTCGCTGCTCACCGAATCCTTCTTCGGCATCCCCGGGCTGGGCAGCTACACCATCGACGCCATCAACGCCCAGGATTTTGCCGTGGTCCGCTCCATGGTCTTCATCGGCTCGGTGCTCTACATCGTCGGCCTGATCCTGACCGACATTTCCTACACCCTGGTCGATCCGAGGATACGTTTCGAATGAGCGGATTCCAGGTGGTCGTCCTCTGGTCGGATGTGCTGGTCTGGCTGCTGGTCGCCGCCGGCCTCGGGGTGGGCGTGCTGATCGCCAAGAGTCCGCCGCTGCTCGCCGCCTGGCGGCGGGTCGGGGCGAACCGGGTGGGCATGGCCTCGGCCACCGTGCTGCTCGCCTTCATCGCCGTCGGCCTGCTCGATTCGCTGCATTACCGGCTGCAGCTGGACGGCAAGCCGGGGCAGCCGGCGGTCTACGCCATCGAGGTGCTGTCGGTGCTCGACGCGCTGGCCGCGCCGCTGCGCACGCGCAACGAAAAAACCTATTCGGCGCCCTTCGCCACCCGGCTCTACGCCAAGGAAACCATCGACCTGCCGGGGCAGGGCACGGTGCGCGACTACCCGCGCCTGAAATACGGCGGCCAGCATCTCGGCGAGCGCGAGGACGAGGTGGCGGCCGATGCCGGCTTCACGGCCTTCAAGGCCGGCGTGCTGGCCTTTGTCGGCTGGCTGGGCGTGTTCGGGGTGGTCGCTGCGGTCAACCGGAAAAAACGCCCGAATTTGAAATTGCGCGACGCGGCCTTCGCCTGGGACGCCGTGCTGCTCACCCTGCTCGCCATGCTGCTGGCCGTCGTGCCGCTGTTCTGGCTGGCCGGCCAGTACCACGTCTTCGGCACCGACAAGGTCGGCCAGGACGTGCTCTACCAGATCCTGAAAAGCGTGCGCACCGGGCTGATCATCGGCCTGGTCACGACGCTGGTCATGCTGCCCATGGCCGTCTTGCTCGGCATCGTCGCCGGCTATTTCCGGGGCTGGGTCGACGACCTGATCCAGTACCTGTACACCGTGCTCAACTCGATCCCCGGCGTGCTGCTCATCGCCGCCGCCGTGCTCATGATGCAGGTGGTCATCGACAGCCACCCGCAATGGTTCTCGACCGCCGCCGAGCGTGCCGACCTGCGCCTGCTGGCGCTCTGCTTCATCCTCGGCATCACCTCGTGGACCGGACTGTGCCGCCTGCTGCGCGGCGAGACGCTGAAGCTGCGCGAGCTGGAATACATCCAGGCGGCGCAGGCCTTCGGCGTGTCGAGCTGGCGCATCATCCTGCGCCACATCCTGCCCAACCTGATGCACATCGTCATCATCGCGCTGGTCATGGACTTCTCCGGCCTGGTGCTGGCCGAGGCGGTGCTCTCCTACGTCGGCATCGGCGTCGATCCGACGATGACCAGCTTCGGCACCATGATCAACAACGCCCGCATGGAACTGGGCCGCGAACCGGCCGTCTGGTGGTCGCTGGCCGCCGCCTTCTCGGCCATGTTCGTGCTGGTGCTGGCCGCCAACCTGTTCGCCGACGCCGTGCGCGACGCTTTCGATCCGAGGGCTGCATGAATATTGGATCCAGACGCAGAGGCGCAGAGGCGCGGAGAAAGGCAAAAGAAAAAAAGATTTTCTCCGCGCCTCGGCGCCTCTGCGTTTCAAAACAACATGTCTGACGCCCTCCTATCCGTCACCGACCTCCGCCTCGGCTTCATGGCCGGCAAGCGGGCCCTGCCAGCGGTCGACGGCATTTCCTTCGCTATTTCGCCGGGCGAAACCTTCGCCCTGCTCGGCGAATCGGGTTGCGGCAAGTCGGCCACGGCGCAGGGCATCATGCGCCTCTTGCCGGCGGCCGGGCGCATGCTGGGCGGCCGGGTGGTCATGGACGGGCAGGAACTGCTCGGCCTCTCCGAAGCCGACATGCGGGCCTGGCGCGGCGGGCGGATGGCGATGATCTTCCAGGAGCCGGCGACCAGCCTCAACCCGGTGCTCACCGTCGGCCGCCAGATCGGCGAGGTGCTCGAACGCCACCGCGGCCTGACCGGCGCCGCGGCCACCGAACGCATGGTCGAACTGCTGCGCCTTGTCGGCATCGCCGACCCCGAGCGCCGGCTGACCGAATATCCCTTCCAGCTGTCGGGCGGCATGAAGCAGCGGGTGATGATCGCCATCGCCCTGGCCGGCGAGCCGGAACTGCTGATCGCCGACGAGCCGACGACGGCGCTCGACGTCACCGTCCAAGCCCAGATTCTCGATTTATTGGCCAAAATCCAGGTCGACCGCGGCATGGGCATGCTGCTCATCACCCACGACCTCGGCGTCGTCGCCCGCATGGCGCACCGCATCGGCGTCATGTACGCCGGCGAGCTGGTCGAGGTGGCCAGCCGCCAGGCCTTCTTCACGGCGCCCCGCCATCCCTACACCCAGGCGCTGTTCGAGGCCTTGCCCGACATTTCCCGGCGCGGCCTGCGCCTCAACACCATCCCCGGCCAGGTCCCGGCGCTGGCGGCGATGCCGGCCGGCTGCCGCTTCGCCGACCGCTGCCCGCAGGTCATGGCCATCTGCCGCGAACAGTCGCCGCCCTGGCGGGAGGTGGCCGGCGGCCATGCCGTGCGCTGCCACTGGCAGGGCGAGGCGGCGGCAAACGGCCGGACCGGCAACGCCGTCACCGAGCTCGACATCGATCCCGGCCGGGCCTTCCTCGAAGTCGCCGACCTCAAGGTGCATTTTCCCATCCGCAAGGGCTTGCTGCAGCGCACGGTCGGCCACGTGCGGGCGGTGGACGGCGTGTCGCTGGCCATTGCGGCGAGCCGCACGCTGGCCCTGGTCGGCGAATCGGGCTGCGGCAAGACGACGGTCGGCAAGGCCCTGTTGCAGCTGATCCAGCCCAGCGCCGGCAGCGTCCGCCTGGGCGGCAACGAACTGGTCGGCCTCAAGGGCCGGCGCCTGCGCAGCGCCCGGCGCCACATGCAGATGGTTTTCCAGGACCCCTTCGCCTCGCTCAACCCGCGCCTGCGGGTCGGCGAAATCATCGCCGAGGGCATGGCGGCGCTCGGCATCGACACCGAGTCGGCCAGCCACGCCGCGGCCATCGCCGCCTTGCTGAAACAGGTCGGCCTGCCCGACGAGGCGGCCGGGCGCTACCCGCACGAGTTCTCCGGCGGCCAGCGCCAGCGCATCGCCATCGCCCGCGCCCTGGCCGTGCAGCCGGAATTGCTGATCTGCGACGAGCCGACCTCGGCGCTCGACGTCTCGGTGCAGGCCCAGATCCTCAACCTGCTGAAAAAGCTGCAGGCCGAGCTGGGGGTCGCCTACCTGTTCATCACCCACAATTTCGCCGTCGTCGAATACCTGGCGCACGACGTGGCGGTGATGTATCTCGGGCGCATCGTCGAGCGCGGCCGGGCCGAGGAAATCCTCCGTTCGCCGAAACATCCCTACACCCAGGCTTTGCTGTCGGCGGTGCCGGTGCCCCGCCTCGATCACCCGACGGCGATCATCCGCCTGCCCGGCGAAACGCCGTCACCGGCCAATCCGCCGGCCGGCTGCCATTTTCATCCGCGTTGCCCGATGGCCATGGACATCTGCCGGCAGGCCTATCCCGGCGTCACCGAGCTGTCGCCGACGCATCGCGTCAACTGCCACCTGGCCGGCTGAGAGCCTGTGAAATATTTGTTCACACCCGCTTCCGGCGCCCAGACCAGCCCGCTCGGCGTTGCCAATGCGCGCCATAGCCCGAGCTATGGCTGTGCTTGGCGCCTTGATCGGGCTCGCCTGGACACCTTGCTCGGGAGCGCCCAAATAATTCACAGGCTCTGATTCAGCCGCGCCGGGTGTGGCGGCCGGCGGCGACCGGCTTGTTGCGCCGGCTCTTGACGCTGCGCGACTTCTTGCCGGAACGCCCCGAACTCTTGGCCCGCTTGCCGCGCGCCTTGCCCTTCTTGGCGGCGACGCGGGACTTGCCCTTGGCGCACGCCGCGCCCGACTTCTTGGCGCCCTTGCCGCTCTTGACGCAGCTGCGCGAGGCGCGCTCGACGGCGATCAGCTGTTGCGGCGAGGGATCGTTGAGCAGGTTGGTCAGGCCCTTGGTGATGCCGTTGCCCGGCACCAGCAGTTCCGAGCCGGCGCGCAGGCGGACGTTGGTGGACAGGCCGTTGGCGCTGGCCAGCTCGCTGGTCGTGGTGTCGAAGCGGGCGGCGACCTGGCTCAGCCGCTCGGTCGATTTGAGCGTGTAGACCTGCCACTGGGTGAGCGGGGCGGCGGTATTGGCCAGGTTGTGGCGGAAGGCGTCGAGCTTGTCGGCCGGCACCACGACCGGCGTGTCGGGGCCGATGATCGGCCGGTTGTGCGAGGGGTTGAGGCGCTTGAATTCCTCGGTCGACATGTTGGCCAGGCGGGCGGCGGTCTTGACGTCGATCGGCCGGCGGGTTTCCAGCGTCGCGAAATAGGCTTCGTTGGCGATGGCCGGCAGGTCGAGCTGGGCGAAGAGGGCCGGGTTGCCGAGAATGTTCTTGAGCGCCTGCAGCTTGGGAACGTAGTGCCGGGTTTCGTTCGGCATGGTCAGGTTGGGGTAGTCGGTGGGCAGGCCGCGCGACTCGTTCTTGTTGATCGCCCGCTTGACGGCGCCTTCGCCCCAGTTGTACGAGGCCAGCGCCAGGTGCCAGTCGCCGTGCATCTCGTAGATGGCCTGCAGGTAGTCGAGGGCGGCACCGGTCGAGGCGACGATGTCGCGCCGCTCGTCGCGCCACCACGTCTGCTCGAGGTCGAAACGCTTGCCGGTGGCCGGAATGAACTGCCACAGGCCGGAGGCGTGGGCCGGCGAGTAGGCGTTGGGGTTGAAGGCGCTCTCGACCATGGGCAGCAGGGCCAGTTCGGTCGGCATGCCGCGGGCTTCCAGTTCCTCGACGATGAAATGCAGGTAGGGGCGGGCCCGCTCGATCATCCGGCGCAGGCCGTCCGGGCGGCTCTGGTAGCGCTGCTGGTAGTAGAGCACCAGGTCGTCGTTGAGATTGGTCATCGCAAAGCCGTGGCGAATGCGGTCCCACAGGTTGTCGGTCTTGGCCGTCAGGTCGATGGTGCTGGCCAGCTGCGGCACCGAGGGGATCTCGTGCACGGTCAGTTCTTCGAGCGCGCTGTCGGCGGCGGGGGAGGCCAGCGAGGCCAGGGTCAGCGACAGGCGGGGGGATGGTTCGGTGGTATCGGCTTGCCCCGGCAGGGCGTAGGTCAGCGCAATGGCGCCGAGGGCGGCGGCAAAACTGCGGACAAGCGACAGAACGTTGCGGTGTGGCATGCGGGAAACTCCTCGCGAACGGGGTCGGCCAAACGGTCCATTGTACCCGAAAAATCGACCCCTGGCCCGGCCGGGCCTGCCGGCGATTGCCGGATTTGCATGCCATCTATTTGAAAATTCGGCGTTTTTTCCCGTTGACCGCAGCGCTTCAGGCGTTTTCCCGGTCGCTCGGCGTTGCCGTGTCCGGGCCGCGCCGCAGCTGCCATTCCTTGACCAGCGCGTAGATCGCCGGGATCACGCCGAGGGTCAGCACGGTCGAGGAAATCATGCCGCCGACCATGGGGGCGGCGATCCGGCTCATCACCTCGGAGCCGGTACCGGCGCTCCACATGATGGGCAGCAAGCCGGCCATGATGGCGACCACGGTCATCATCTTCGGCCGCACCCGCTCGACGGCACCCTCCATGATGGCGTGGTAGAGGTCGGCGGCGCCGGGCCGGCGGCCTTCATCCCGGCACGCCTGCTGGACGGCCTGCCAGGCGTGGTCGAGATAGATCAGCATGACCACCCCGGTTTCGGCGGCGACGCCGGCCAGCGCGATGAAACCGACGGCGACGGCGACGCTCATGTTGTAGCCCAGCCACCACATCAGCCAGATGCCGCCGACCAGCGCGAAGGGCACCGAGAGCATGACGATCAGCGTTTCGGTCAGGCGCCGGAAATTGAGGTAGAGCAGCACGAAGATGATGGCCAGGGTGAGCGGCACGACGACGGCCAGCTTGGCCTTGGCCCGCTCCATGTACTCGAACTGGCCGGACCAGGTGGCGTAGTAGCCGGGCGGGAAGGCGACCTGTTCGGCCACCGCCCGCTGCGCCTCGGCGACGTAGGAGCCGACGTCGCGGTCGCGGATGTCGACGAAGACGTAGGCGGCGAGCAGGGCGTTCTCGGTGCGGATGCCGGGCGGGCCGTTGCGCAACGTGATGCTGGCCAGCTGGCCGAGGGGAATCATGCCCAGGCTGCTCGGCACGAAGACCTCGTTGGCGATGCGCTGGTGATCCTCGCGCAGGGCGCGCGGGTAGCGGATGCTGATGTCGTAGCGTTCCAGCCCTTCGACGGCCGTCGTAACCGGGGCGCCGCCCAGCGCGGTGGCGATGACCTGCTGGAAGTCGCCGACGGTGATGCCGTAGCGGGCCAGCTGGTCGCGGCGCGGCGTGATGTCGAGGTAGTAACCGCCGGTGACCCGCTCGGCGTAGGCGCTGGCCGTGCCGGGCACGGTCTTCACCGCCTGCTCGATCTGGCGGGCCAGCTTCTCGATCTCGCCCAGGTCCTTGCCGAAGACCTTGACCCCGACCGGCGTGCGGATGCCGGTGGACAGCATGTCGATGCGCGCCTTGATCGGCATGGTCCACGAGTTGGCGACGCCGGGGAACTTGAGCGCCGCGTCCATCTCGGCGATCAGCTTGTCCACCGTCATGCCCGGCCGCCAATCCTTTTCCGGCTTGAGGTTGATCACCGTCTCGAACATCTCGAGCGGCGCCGGGTCGGTGGCGGTGGCGGCGCGGCCGGCCTTGCCGTAGACCGACTCGACTTCCGGGAAGGTCTTGATGACCCGGTTGGTCGTCTGCAGCAGGCGGCCGGCCTCGGTCACCGACATGCCGGGCAGCGAGGCCGGCATGTAGAACAGCGAACCTTCGTTGAGGGTGGGCATGAATTCGGAGCCGATCTGGCGGGCTGGAATAATGGTGACCAGCATCGAAATCAGGGCCAGGGCCAGGGTCAGCAGGCGGTGGCTCATCACCCACCGGATGATCGGCCGGTAGAGCCAGATCAGCAGGCGATTCACCGGGTTCTTCTGCTCCGGCATGATGCGGCCGCGGATGAAATACATCATCAGCACCGGCACCAGCGTCACCGAAAGCAGCGCGGCGCCGGCCATGGCGAAGGTCTTGGTGAAGGCCAGCGGGCTGAACAGCCGGCCCTCCTGGCCTTCCAGCGTGAACACCGGCAGGAAGGAGACGGTGATGATGAGCAGAGAGAAGAACAGGGCCGGGCCGACTTCCTGGCAGGCCTTGATCATCACCGCCCGGCGCTCGGCCGGCGGGGCGTCGGGGGCCAGGTGTTCGAGGCGCTTGTGGGCGTTCTCGATCATCACGATGGCGGCGTCGACCATGGCCCCGATGGCGATGGCGATGCCGCCCAGGCTCATGATGTTGCTGCCCATTCCCATGGCGCGCATGGCCATGAAGGCGAACAGGATGCCGAGCGGCAGGGTCAGGATGGCGACCAGGGCGCTGCGCACGTGCATCAGGAAGACGACGCAGACGGCGGCGACGATCAGGCTTTCCTCGAACAGCGTCCATTTGAGGTTGGCGATGGCGCGCTCGATCAGGCTGGAGCGGTCGTAGACCGGGACGACATCGACGCCGTCCGGCAGCCCGGATTTCAGCTCGGCCAGCTTGGCCTTGACGTTGGCGATGACATCGAGCGCGTTCTGGCCGAAGCGGGCCATGACGATGCCCGAGGCGACCTCGCCTTCGCCGTTCAGCTCGGTGATGCCGCGCCGGCCGGCCGGCACCAGTTCGACCCTGGCCACGTCGCGGACCAGCACTGGCGTGCCGCGCTCGCTCTTGAGGACCAGCATCTCGATGTCCTGGATGCCTTTCAGGTAGCCGAGGCCGCGAATCATGAACTCCTTTTCCGACATCTCGACCACCCGGCCGCCGACGTCGCGGTTCGATTCGCGGATGACCTGGGCCAGGCGGTCGAGGGCGATGCCGTAGCTGGCCAGCCGGTGCGGATCGACCGTCACCTGGTATTCCTTGACGAAGCCGCCGACGCTGGCCACTTCGGCGACGCCGCCGGCCTTGGTCAGCTGGTAGCGGACGTACCAGTCCTGGACGCTGCGCAGGTCGGCCAGCGACTGCTGGCTGCCGGTCAGCGCGTACTGGTACACCCAGCCGACGCCGGTGGCATCCGGCCCCAGTTGCGGGCTGACCCCGGCCGGCAGCTTGCCCTGGGCGGCGCTCAGGTATTCGAGGACGCGCGAGCGCGCCCAGTAGATGTCGGTGCCGTCGGCGAAGATGACGTAGACGTAGGAGTCGCCGAACATCGAGAAGCCGCGCACCACCTTGGCCTTGGGTACGGCCAGCATGGCCGTGGTCAGCGGATAGGTGACCTGGTCCTCGACCACCTGCGGCGCCTGCCCGGCATAGGGCGTGTAGATGATGACCTGGACGTCGGAAAGGTCGGGTAGCGCGTCGAGCGGCGTCTTGTTGACGGCGTATATGCCGCCGCCGACCAGAATCAGGCTGGCCAGCACAACCAGGAAGGTGTTGCGGGCCGACCAGGCGATCAGTTTGTCGAGCATCTCAGTGGCCCTTGTGGTCGGCGGCCGCCCCGGCCGGCGCCTTTTCGATGCCGGTGATGACGAATTCGCCGTTGCCGCGGTCCTCGAAGGTGAATTGGACTGGCTGGCCGGGCAGCAGGCCCTTGAGCAGCGCGCCGTCGGCCAGGCCGAAATCCATGGTCATGGCCGGCCACTTGAGGGCGGCAATCGGCTCGTGGTTCATCGAAATCGACTTGTTTGCCGCGTCGACCGCGTCGATGCTGCCGGTTGCCTGGTAGCTCTTGGCCGCGGTGCCGGCCTGCGGTTCGGCGAAGGTGGCGAGCGCCGCCTTCAGGTTGCTTTCGGCATCGATCAGGAAGTTGGCGGCGACCACGACCTCGGCGCCGTCCTCCAGGCCTTCGAGGATTTCCACCGAGTCGCTGCCGCGCAGGCCGGTCTTCACCGGCTGCGGCTTGAACTTGCCCTCGCCGGCGACGCGCAGCACGATCTGCCGCTCGCCGCTGTCGATCACCGCCGACTTGGGCACGGTCAGTCGTGCCACCTGGCCGGCGGCGGCCAGTTCGACGTGGGCGAACATGCCCGGGCGGAGCAGGCCGTCGGGGTTGGCCAGTTCGAGGCGGACCGGCGTCGTGCGGGTCGCCGCGTTCAGCGTCGGGTAGAGGTAGCTGATCTTGGCGGCGAAGTGGCGGCCGGGAAAGGCGTCGATCTCGACCATGGCCGATTCGCCGACCTTGACCCGCTTCAGGTCCTGTTCATAAACGTCGGCGATGACCCACACCGTCGACAGGTCGGCGATGCGGTAGATGGCCATGCCGGGCGTGAAGCGCATGCCCTCGGTGGCCTGCTTGTCGAGGACGATGCCGGTGGCCGGCGAGTTGAAGGTGATGCGCTTGCTGGCCGCCCCGTCGGGCACGGCGACCTGCCAGTTGGCCAGGCGTTCGCGGGCCCCTTCGGCCAGCCGTTTGGCGGCGTCGCGGGCGGCCGGGTCGGCCTCGGCGGCGTCCAGCTTGAGCGACTGGGCGATGGCCAGTTCCTTGCCGGCCGAGACCAGTTCCGGGCTGTACACGGTGAACAGCGGCTGGCCGCGGCGCACCGGGTCGCCGCTGGCATTGACGTGCAGGCGCTCGATCCAGCCTTCGAAGCGCGGCGAAACGTCGTGGATGGCCCGCTCATTGACTTCGACGCGGCCGACGGCGCGGACGGCGGCATCGAGTTCCCGGATCTCGGCTCGGGCCGTCTTGACGCCCAGGGTTTGCAGGCGGGCCGGGCTGACCTTGACGGCGCCATCGCCATCCGGCTCGTCGCCTTCGTAGACCGGGATGTAGTCCATGCCCATCGAGTCCTTCTTCGGCGTCGGCGAGGTATCCGGCAGGCCCATCGGGTTGCGGTAGTAGAGCAGCTTGCGCCCGCCCTGGCCTTCGGCCTGGGGGGCGGCGGCTTCGCCGGCGGCCGGCGCGGCGGCGGTCGGATGCTGCTGGCCGGCCCGGTAGCCGGCGAAAAGGGCGAGGCCGACGGCGGCGGCAACGAGGGTCAGGCTGAGGCTGCGGTTCACAGGGGGGCTCCTGCCAGGCGTTCGAGTTCGGCGTGCCGGATGCGGATTTCGCTGTCGGCGTCGAGCAGCGCCAGGCGGCTGCGCAAGACCTGGCGCTCGGCTTCAATCAGGGTGTTGAAATTGGCTCGCCCGGTTTCGTAGGCGGCCTGCGCCGCTTCGAGATTGGCGCGGGATTGCGGCAGCAGGGTATGGCGCAACAGCCGGGCCTTGTCGCTGCTCGCCTCGAAGGCGGCCAGGGTTTCGCCGAGGCGGCCGTGGAGGCGGGCTTCGGCGGCGCTGACCCGGCTTTGCGCGGCATTCAGGCGATGCTCGGCCTCGCGCTCCTGGGCGCGGCGCGACGATTGCTGCAGCGGGATGTTCACTTCCAGCATCAGGTCCCAGTTGTCCTTGCCGTTCTTCGGCCGGTTGTTGGTCAGGCCCAGCGCGAAATCGGGGTAGCGGTTGAGGCGCACCAGTTCCCGGTTGCCGGTCGCGGCATCGACGCCGAGCCGCTCGCGGGCCAGTTCGGGAGAGGCCGCGCCGGCCTTGTCGACCAGGGCGTCGAAGGCGATCCGCTCGGGCACGGCCGGCAGGCTTTGCGGGCTGGCCAGCGGGGCGTTGGCCCGGCGCGGCAGTTCGGCGTTGAGCTGGGCGGCCGCGTCGCGCCGGCGCCGTTCGATATCGACCAGGTCCAGCTTGAGCGAGGTTACCTCGCTGTGCGCCTGCAGCACGTCCTGCTGCGGCACCAGGCCGACGCTGTAGCGGGTTTCGACCAGGCGGCCGAGGGCCTCGACCAGGCTGAGCGCCTCACCGACGATGACGGCCTGGCCGGCGGCCTGGTAGTAGCGCGTGTAGGCGATCTTGATGCGCGCCTCGACGTCGAGCACGGCGGCGTCGCTGCTCCGCGTCGCCTGACCGGCCATTGCCCCGGCCACCTCGCCTTGCACGTCGCGCTTGCCGTAGAAGGGCAGCGGCTGGATGACGCGGTAGCGGGTCTGGCCGACCTCGCCGGGGAGCAGCGAGGTGCTGCCGCCCGACATGGCGTTGGTGAAATCCATCAACTCGACCTGGAATTTCGGGTCGGGCAGGGCGCTGGCTGGCGCGATGCGTTCGCGCGCCGCTTCGGCCTCGAGGCGCTGGGCGGCCAGTTCCGGATTGTGCTGGCGGGCGTAGGCGAGCAGTTCGTCGAGCGAAGCGCCCAGCCGTGCTTCCTCGGCGGCCGGCGACGCGAACGGGAAGAAGGCCAGGCAGAGCAGGCTGGCGGTGAGAAAAGTGCCGGGTATCCGTTTCATCGGCTGGCCGTCCTCAGGGCAGGGTGTGTGCGGTCTTGGGCCGGGAAACGGCCGGAGTCGTCGGATGATCGCCTATTTCATCGCGTCGATGTGGGTGACCATCATGGCGCCGTCGACATTGTCGGCCATGAAGCGGATTTTCTGGCCGGGTTTCAACTGCGCCAGCCAGCCGGCTTCCTTGACCTTGAAGGCCATGGTCATGGCCGGCATGTCGAGGTTGGTCAGCGGGCCGTGGGCCAGCGTCACCTTGCCGCCGGCCTGGTCGATTTTCTTGACGGTGCCGTCGACCAGGGCCACCTTGCCGGCTGGGGCGTGGCTGGCCATGTTGTGGCCGGCGTGATCGCCGGCGGCCTGGGCGGGCAGGGCGCCCAGCGTGGCGAGGGCGAAGAGTCCGGCCGAAAAGAGGGTGCGCATGGGGTTCTCCTTGGTTGGGTTCAATGTTGGGCGAAGACTTCGCTGCGGCCGCTTTTCCGGACCAGCAGCGTGTCGTAGGGCACGGGCTTGGGGCCTTCCATGCCCGGCGAACCGGGCGGCATGCCGGGGGCGGCGAGGCCGATGGCCTGCGGCTTTTCACGCAGCAGGCGCTGGATGTCGGCAGCAGGCACGTGGCCTTCGACCAGGTAGCCGCCGACTTTCGCCGTGTGGCAGGAACCGTACTGCTCGGGCATGCCGAGTTTCTGGCGGGTAGCCGGCACGTCGCCGACGTCGTGCGAGCGGACTTCGAAGCCGGCGGCTTTCAGGTGGTCGATCCACTTGCTGCAGCAGCCGCAATACGGGCTCTTGTAGACGTCGACGACCTCGGCGGCCGTGGCCTGGAAGGCGAGGCTGGTACCGGCGCCGATGGCGAGCGCGGCGAGCAGGGCGGTAAGGGATTTTTTCATGCTGACGGTTCCTGGCTGCAGGGTGTGGCCGCAGTTTGCGTGATCGACACCAACGGGAAGCTGACCGGAAGATTACAAATTTGTCATCTTCCGTCGCTCAATGCTTGTGCGCGGTGTGGTCGTGCGCGTGGTCGTGGCTGTGCGCCTTGCGGGCCGGTGCGGCCGCCTTGCCGCTTGGGGCAGCCGGGGCGGGGGGTGGCGCGGCCTCGGCAGGGGCAGCGTGGGTGTCCATGCCGCCGTGGGAATGGCCGTCGCTGGCGGCGACCAGGTCGAGGTAGGCGGTTCGGGAGAGCGTCGGCATGTGCTGCAGGAAGGCGGCGAGATCCCAGATCGCCTCGTCCTCCATGCCGCCCTTGGACCAGGCCGGCATGCCCGAGGCCTTGACGCCGTGCTTGATGATCCAGAAGTCGCGGGCCGGGTTGCGGCCGGCCGCTCCGCCCTCGCCGGGCAAGGCGAGATTGGGCGGGGTCGGGTAAAGGCCGCGGCGGATTTCCGAATCCGGCAATCCCGGCGCCAGGTGGCATTCGACGCACATGGCGTCGTAGTTACCGGCGCCGCGCCGCACGCGCTCCGGGTCGGCCAGGTCGGCCGGCGGCGCGAGGTCGGCGACGCGGCGGGCAATGGCGCGTTCGCGGACGAAGCCGAGCGCCGCCACCACCGGCTGGCTGTGCGGCGTGTCGGCGCCGACGTCGATCAGGCCGGCGCTGGCGACCAGTGCGCCGGTCGTGGCGCCGAAGGCCAGGGTGGCGAGGGCGCCGAGCAGTATCTTGTTCATTGTTGTCGGATTCCGGGTCGGGGTTGGGCGATTGTCGGCCGGGCAAACCAACGGGAAGCTGACCGGACGATTACATTTTTGTAATCTGCTGCGGTCGACGGCAAAAAAGGCCGAAAATGAAAAAATCAAATAATCCAAGGTCGCGTTGAGACAAGCCATGAAAATTCTGGTCATCGAGGACGAACCCAAAACCGGGACCTACCTCAAGCAGGGGCTGGCCGAGGCCGGCTTCGTCGTCGACCTGGCGGCCAACGGGCTCGACGGCCTGCATCTGGCGCTGTCCGAGGCCTACGACCTGGCCGTGCTCGACGTCATGCTGCCCGGCATCGACGGCTGGCAGGTGCTCGAAGGCATCCGGCGGGCCGGCAAGGACATGCCGGTGCTCTTCCTGACCGCCCGCGATCAGGTCGAGGATCGCGTCAGGGGTCTCGAACTGGGCGCCGACGATTACCTGGTCAAGCCCTTCGCCTTCTCCGAGCTGCTGGCCCGAGTCCGGACGCTGTTGCGCCGCGGCGGCAAGGCCAAGGAGTCCGAGTTCCTGCGCATCGCCGACCTCGAGCTCGATCTGCTGCGCCGCCGGGTGACCCGCGCCGGCCAGCGCATCGACCTGACCGCCAAGGAGTTCGCCCTGCTCGAACTGCTGCTCAGGCGGCAGGGCGAGGTGCTGCCCCGTTCGCTGATCGCCTCGCAGGTCTGGGACATGAATTTCGACAGCGACACCAACGTCATCGAAGTCGCCATCAAGCGCCTGCGCACCAAGATCGACGACGGCTACGAGCCGAAACTGATCCGCACCGTGCGCGGCATGGGTTACGTGCTGGAGATGGCCGGGTGAGCCTGTTCGCCGGCAAGTCGGTCACCCTGCGCCTGACCCTGCTCTTCGCCACGGTTTCGGTCGCCGTGCTGCTGCTGCTCGGCCTCGTCGTCGGTAGCCTGGTCGAGCGCCATTTCGAGGAACTCGATACCGCCTTGCTCGACGGAAAGCTGGAACTGGCCCGCCATACCCTGCAAGCTGTGCGTTCCGCGGCGGAACTGGCCGAATTGCCGGCCAGGCTGGATGAAGCCCTGGTCGGCCATCACGGCCTGGCCATGGCGATCTGGCAGGCCGATGGCCAACTCCTGTACGCCACCGGCCACGCCGATTTCCCCGAAGCCATGCGCCTGCGCGCCGGTGGCCCGGGGCGCGGCACAATCATCTGGTCGGGGCACGACGGGCGGCGTTTTCGCGGGCTGTCCGGCGCAGCAGGGTTGGGCATCGAAGGATCGGGACCGCTTGTCGTTGCGGTATCCACCGATCTGATTCATCACCAGCACTTCATGGCTTCGTTCAACACCGCGTTGTGGATGGCCGTCGGGCTGGCCGCCCTGGTCTGCGGCCTGCTCGGCTGGTGGGCTGCCCGCCGCGGCCTGGCGCCGCTGCGCGACATCAGCCGCAACGCCGCCGCCATCACCGCCACCCGCCTCGACCGCCGCCTGCCGGCCGAAGCTATTCCCGCCGAACTGGCCGAAGTCGCCACCACACTCAACGATATGCTGGCCCGGCTAGAGGCTTCATTCCGGCGTCTCTCCGACTTTTCTTCCGACATCGCCCACGAACTGCGCACGCCGGTCAGCAACCTGCTCACCCAGACCCAGGTGACGCTGTCGAAAGCGCGAACCGCCGAGGACTACCAGGATGTGCTGGCCTCCAATGCCGAGGAATTCGAGCGCCTGTCGCGGATGATTTCCGACATGCTGTTCCTGGCGAAAGCCGACAACCATCTCGCTGTGCCGCACAAGGAAGCGGTCGACCTGCGCGCCGAGGCCGACGACGTGCTCGAATTCCACGAAGCCATCGCCGAGGAAAACCGCATCAGCCTGAGCATAGAAGGTCAGGCCACAGCCCCCGGCGACCGCCTGATGCTGCGGCGGGCCATCGGCAACCTGATCTCCAACGCCTTCCACCACACGCCGCCCGGCGGGCACATCGGCGTGCGCATCGGCATCGAGCGCGGCATGGCCAGTCTGGCCGTGGAAAACACCGGCGACACCATCGCCCCCCAGCATCTGCCGCGCCTCTTCGACCGCTTCTACCGCGCCGACCCCTCCCGCCAGCGCCTGGCCGAAGGCGCCGGCCTCGGCCTGGCCATCACCCGCTCGATCATGCAGGCCCACGGCGGCGACGTGTCGGTGAGCTCGGCCGACGGCCTGACCGTCTTCGAATTGAGACTGCCGGCCGGCCAGGGCGGCAACTGAACCCGGCGCCGGCGAAAGGGCACCGACGAAAGTGCGTCAACCAAGGGGCGCAAAAAAACCCGCATGGCCTTCGCCGATACGGGTTCATCGTTTCTCAGGTCTGGTGGGCGGTACTGGGATCGAACCAGTGACCCCTGCCGTGTGAAGGCAGTGCTCTACCGCTGAGCTAACCGCCCACTTGAGAGGCGCGCATTTTACCTGCAAGTCGGGCAGCCGGTCAAACGCTGGTCGGCTAAAATACGCTTCTTTGATTTCGCCAGAGATTCTGCACCCCAATGAAGCCTGTCCGCACCCGTTTCGCCCCCAGCCCCACCGGTTACCTGCATATCGGCGGCGCCCGCACCGCGCTCTTCTCCTGGGCCTATGCCCGCCGCCACGGCGGTGATTTCATCCTGCGCATCGAGGACACCGATGTCGCCCGCTCGACGCCGGAGGCGGTCCAGGCCATTCTCGACGGCATGGCCTGGCTCGGCCTGGAACACGATGAAGGCCCGTTCTACCAGATGCAGCGGATGGACCGCTACAAGGCAGTGATCCAGCAGATGCTGGCCGCCGGAACTGCCTACCGGTGCTACACGACCCGCGAGGAACTCGACGCCCTGCGCGCCGAGCAGGAAGCGAAGAAGGAAAAGCCGCGCTACGACGGTCGCTGGCGTCCGGAGGAGGGCAAGAACCTGCCGACGCCGCCGGCCGACGTGCCGCCGGTCATCCGCTTCAAGAACCCGAAGGACGGCGTCGTCGCCTGGGACGACCAGGTCAAGGGCCGCATCGAGTTCGCCAACACCGAGTTGGACGACCTGATCATCGCTCGCGCCGACGGCACGCCGACCTATAACTTCTGCGTCTGCGTTGACGACTGGGACATGGGCATTACCCACGTCATCCGCGGCGACGACCACGTCAACAATACGCCGCGCCAGATCAACATCCTGCAGGCGCTGGGCGCCGAGGTGCCGACCTACGCCCACCTGTCGATGATCCTCGGCGACGACGGCGCCAAGCTGTCGAAGCGCCATGGCGCGGTGTCGGTCATGCAGTACGACGAGGACGGCTTCCTGACCGAGGCCGTGATCAATTACCTGGCCCGCCTGGGCTGGTCGCACGGCGACGATGAAGTCTTCTCGCGCCAGCAGTTCGTTGAATGGTTCGACCTCGACCACATCACCGCCTCGGCCGCCCAGTTCAATACCGAAAAGCTGCTCTGGCTGAACCAGCATTACATGAAGCAGCTGCCGCCGGCCGAACTGGCGGCCAAGGTCGGGGCGCGGCTGGCGGCGCGGGGTGTCGCCACCGACGGCGGGCCGGATCTTGAAAATGCGGCCGTTTTGTACGTCGACCGCAGCAATACGCTGAACGTGCTGGCCGATGCCGTCGAAGTCTTCTACCAGCCGGTCAAGCCATCCGCCGAGTTGCTGGCCCAGCACCTGGCCGACGAGGCGCGTCCGGCGCTGGCCGATTTCGCGGCCGGCATCGCCAACGTGGCCTGGGAGGCGCCGGCGATCAACGCGCTGCTCAAGGAGACGGTAGCCAGGCACGGCCTGAAAATGCCCAAGCTGGCCATGCCGCTGCGCGTCATCCTGACCGGCCAGGCGCAGACGCCGTCGGTCGATGCGGTGATCGCCCTGATCGGCCGTGAGCGGGTATTGGCGGCCCTCGCAGAAAACCTCTAGAAAATGGCCAAAGGCTCTTTACAAGGGGTGGGACGGTCCCTATAATGCGGCCTTCTTTCGCGGCGGGGGTATAGCTCAGCTGGGAGAGCGCTTGCATGGCATGCAAGAGGTCAGCGGTTCGATCCCGCTTACCTCCACCAAAAAGCGCGAAAGAAACGTCCGGGTCCCCATCGTCTAGAGGCCTAGGACACCGCCCTTTCACGGCGGTAACCGGGGTTCGAATCCCCGTGGGGACGCCAAGGTTTTGGCAGTAAAGTTGTAAAACTGGAGTGGTAGTTCAGTTGGTTAGAATACCGGCCTGTCACGCCGGGGGTCGCGGGTTCGAGCCCCGTCCACTCCGCCAATTATTTGTAAAGCCGGATTGATCCGGCTTTTTTTCGGGAGCCGGGGTTTTGCCGGATTCCGGAAAAACGGTTCGGCTGTCTCTCAAATGGGGGTATAGCTCAGCTGGGAGAGCGCTTGCATGGCATGCAAGAGGTCAGCGGTTCGATCCCGCTTACCTCCACCAGGCGCCGAACCGCAGGCAGCAAGGTTGGTCCGGGTCCCCATCGTCTAGAGGCCTAGGACACCGCCCTTTCACGGCGGTAACCGGGGTTCGAATCCCCGTGGGGACGCCAAGATTTTGGCAGTAAAGTTGTAAAACTGGAGTGGTAGTTCAGTTGGTTAGAATACCGGCCTGTCACGCCGGGGGTCGCGGGTTCGAGCCCCGTCCACTCCGCCACCGCATGCAAGCCCGTTGAAATTTCATTTCAACGGGCTTTTTGCTTTCCGGGCGCCGCATCGACCCCTGGCCAGTGAGATTTCCGGAAGGTTTGGCCGTTGCCTTGGCTAGCCGATAGTTCTGGCGAAATGCCGGGCGTGATATAAAGTTAACGGAGAATCGTTCGAATCGAAGGTGATGGCCATGGAAATCCAGTCGGTAAACACCAGTATCGGTGCCTACGTCACTAACGGCAGCCAGACCAGACAGGCCGAGCAGGATCCGTCAGTGCAGCAGGCTCAGCAGCCTGAACGGCGGGAAGCGGAAGCGCGGGAACGTGTCGATGCCGAGCCGGCGGCCAAGCGCCCGGTGACCAATGCCCTCGGGCAGCAGACCGGCACCCTGATCAACGTGACGGCCTGACCGGGAGGCATCGGAAAATGATCGCAGGGTGATGAAATGGCGGTAAGCGCGGCGCAGACGGCGACCAGCGGCTTGTTTGCCCAGATCCAGCAGCTGCAGGCGCAGCGCAATGCGGATCAGGCCGAGCAGCGGGCGCGGACCTTGCTGGAGAAGGCCCGGCAGGCGCAGACCGTTGCCGATCGCGCTCAGGAAAGCGCCCGCTCGTTGAAGGTGGAGTCGAATCAGGCGCAGAGCGATGCCGGGCGGGCTCGCCAGGGCTTGGCGGCACGCGAATCGATCAGCCAGTTGCAGTCGGGTTTTGCCGACTTGCGCGAACAGGTGGCCAGTGTGACCAGTCCGGTCGAGACGCCGGCCGCGGTGGTGTCGGCGGCACCGGTGGTCAATGCTTTCGGGCAGGAGACGGGTACGCTGGTCAATGTTACGGCCTGACCACGGAATGATGATTGGTCGGTTGGCGAGGCGCCTAGGCGCCTTTTTTGTTGCGGTTGACCCGTCCTAGCAGAAGTTGACACCTTTTCTATCTAGAAAGGGGAAGTCCGATGGAAACTGGGGTGAAGAGGACGCAGCGAGACTACACGCTGGCTTTTAAGCTGGCAGTGGTGGAGCAAGTCGAAAAAG
>SSXW01000002.1:125000-309325 GCA_009469585.1 Dechloromonas sp. Dech2017 | reverse complement strand
GCGAAAAGCAGCCGGTCACCGGCGACAAGTGCAAGGGCAACGTCAAGACCAAGGCCCTGATCGACTGCCTGCAGCCGGACCGCCGCGTCGACATCGAAGTCATCGGCACCAAGTAAGCCGCCGCGCTGTACCGCAAGGCCCTGCTCCGGCAGGGCTTTTTTTGTTGACGGCTGGCCGCCGGCTTCTGTTCGCCGGCCCCGGCTTCTTCATTTTTGCGTCATTTTTGCCGTCGACCGCAGCGGTGGCATACTGAACGCCCCCGGACCTCGCGAGACCCGCCCATGCTCAACTTCCGCCTCCCGGCGATCGCCGCCTGCCTGCTGTGGGCCGGCCTGGCCGTGGCCCAGGTCAACATCAACACCGCGACCCGCGACCAGCTCGACGGCCTGAAGGGCATCGGCCCGGTCAAGGCTCAGGCGATCATCGACTACCGCCGCAAGCACGGCCCCTTCCGTTCGGTCGACGAGCTGCACAATGTTTCCGGGATCAGCCCGGCCATGGTCGACGACTTGCGCGGCGATGCCACGGTCGGCGCCGCTGCCGCCTCGGCCCCGCGCCAGGCTGTACAGCAGCCGGCCGGACCGACGCGCAGCGCACCGGCCACCGTTGCCCGGCCGCCGGCAGGCGAGGCAGAGCGGCCCAAGCCGACTGCCGTTCCCGCCGCGCCAAGGCGCCCGGCCGAAGAATCCGCCGCCGGCCGACCAGCCAGCCCCGCGGTGCCGGCCGTCCCGACCCGTTCGCCGGCCAGTGTTGCGCCAGCCGCACCCGCCCGGCCAGATGGGCCTGCCGCCCCGGCTCGTCCCGCCATGCCCGGCCAGTCGGCCGGCGAGGCTTCGCCGGCAGCACCGGCGGCAGCACCGGCGGCAGCACCGGCGGCAGCACCGGCGGCAAGGCCGGCTCTGCCGACCCGTGCCTCTCCCGATGCGGCGCCGCTTCCCGCCCGGCCGGCCGCTCCCGCTGCGCCGACTGGTTCGCCGGCGACAGCCGCCCCGAGCACGCCGCCGCACCCGGCCGGCCCCGCCCCAGCCCGCCCAGCCGTAGCCGGCCAGGCTGCTGGCGAAGCGACAACGCCGGCGCCGGCCTCGTCAGGCCGTTCGCCAGCCAGCGCTGCGCCAGCTGCGCCCCGCCCAGCCTCTCCCGCTGCGCCGAGCCGTCCGCCGGTCAGTTCCGCGCCGCCGGCTTCGCCGCGCCCGGCCGCCCCCGCACAGAGTGCGTCGCCGCGCCCGGCCGACCCGGCCCCGAGCGCTTTGCCGCGCCCGGCGGGGCCTGCCCCGGCTCGCCCGGCAGTAGCCGCTCAGCCGGCCGGCGAAGCCACCGCGCCGGCCAGGCCCAAGACCGCGCCAAGCGCACCAGCCACCCCGGCCCGTCCCGCCGCCCCGGCCATGCCGGCCCGGCCGGCGGCCGGCAACTGAGTTCCCGCCTCGTCCCGCCCGCCTTGGCCGACTGCCTGATCCTCTGCGCCACCAGCCGCCTCGCCCAGGCCCTGCGCGGCGCGGTGCCGGCCGGCCGGCCGGCCTGGCGCACCAGGCCGGCGCTCAGCCTCGGCCAGTGGCTGGCCGGGCTGGCCGACGAGGCGCTGCTCAGCGGCCTCGACGTGCCGCAGGCGCTCGACCCCTTTGCCGAGCGCCTGCTGTGGGAGAAGGTGATCGCCGCCTCGCTGAGCGACGCGGCGCCCCTCTTCGACCTGCCGGGCATGGCCGCGGCGGCGGCCGAGGCCCACGCCCTGTGCCGCATCTGGCAGCTGGCGGCGGGCGGCGCCGAGCTGGCCGACGAGGCCCGCCTGTTCGCCGGCTGGCAGGCCGAGTTCGAGCGGCGCTGCCGGGCCGCTGGCTGGATCGACCAGGCCGGCCTGCACCGCCAGCTGCTCGGGCTGCTCGCCGCCGGCCGCCTGGCCGTGCCCGAGGCGGTGGCCTTCGCCGGCTTCGACCGCTACACGCCCTTCGAGCGCGACCTGATGGCGGCTCTGGAGGGGCGCGGCGTCAGCATTGAAAATTGGCCGGAATTTGCCGTCGACCGCAGCGACGCCGCGCCGGGCGAACCCGCCGCCGAAAATCCGGCCGCCGGCGACTGCCGCGTGCTGGCCTGCCCCGACGTCGACGGCGAGTGCGCCGCCATCGTCGCCTGGGCCCGGAACTGGCTGGCGGCACGGCCCGATGCCCGGCTCGGCATCGTCGCCCCCGACCTGGCCGGGGTGCGCGACCGCCTCCAATTCCGCCTCGACGACGCCCTGCACCCGGCGCTGATCCGCCCCGACGCCGCCGAGCTGCCGCGTTGCTTCAACTTCTCGCTCGGCCGGCCGCTCGCCGAACTGCCGCTGATCCGCGTCGCCCTCGACCTGCTGGCCCTCGGTGGCGGCCGCGCCAAGGTCGAGCAGGGCCGGCTGTCGGCGCTGTTGCTGGCCGGCGGCTGGTCGGCCGCCGAGGCCGAGGCCGACGGCCGGGCCCGGCTTGACGCCGCGCTGCGCCGCGACCTGCCTTATTTCACCAGCCTGCCGGCGCTGATCCGGCTGGCCGGCCGCCTGGCCGAGCAGGGCCAGGCCCTCTGCCCGCGCAGCGTCGCCGACCTCGCCGCCCTTGTCGAGGTGGCCGGCGGCGCCGGTCGCCAGCGCCTGCCCGGCCAGTGGCGCGGGGTGTTCCGCGATTGCCTGCAGGCCGCCGGCTGGCCCGGCGACCGGCCGCTGTCCAGCCACGAATTCCAGGCCCGCCGCGCCTTCGCCGAGGTGGTCGACGGCTTCGCCCGGCTCGACGGCCTGCTCGGCCCGCTGCCCTTCGGCGAGGCGGTGCGTCGGCTCGGCCAGCTCTGCCGGCAACGCCTGTTCCAGCCGGAAACGCGCGGCCGGCCGGCCATCCAGGTGCTCGGCGTGCTGGAAAGCGCCGGCCTCGACTTCGACGCGCTGTGGGTGATGGGCATGAACGACGACCAGTGGCCGCCGCCGCCCCGCCCCAGCCCGCTGCTGCCGGCCGAAAGGCAGCGGGCGGCCGGTTCGGCGCACGCCAGCGCCGAGGTCGAACTCGATTTCGCGCGGCGCGTCCATGCCCGGCTGCTGGCGGCGGCGCCCGAGGTCACCTTCTCCTTCGCCCGGGCCGACGGCAACCGCCTGCTCCGCCCCAGCCCGCTGCTGGCCGGCCTGCCGTTGGCCGAGGCGGCGCCGCCGCCCCCGGCGACGCCGGCCGGGCAGGCTGCGGCCGATCCGGCCGATCCGGCCGGGGCGATCGAGCGCATCGACGACGCCCAGGCGCCGCCGGTCGCCCCCGGGGAAAAGGTCGCCGGCGGCAGCTGGCTGCTGCGCGCCCAGGCCATCTGCCCGGCCTGGGCCTACTACCAGTTCCGGCTGGGCGGCGAGGCGATGGACGAGGCGGTCGAAGGACTCGACCCGGCGGCCCGCGGCACGCTGGTGCATGCGGCGCTCGAGGCCTTCTGGACGACCGTCCCGGGCTCGGCGGCGCTGGCCGGGCTGGGCGACGCGGCGCGCCAGGCGGCGATCGCCGCCGCCGTCGACGCCGCCCTGCTGCACTTCGAGAACGCGCGGCGGATCAGCCTGCCGGCCCGCTTCCGCCAGCTCGAGGCGGCCCGCCTGGGCCGCCTGCTCGACCTCTGGCTGGCCGTCGAAAGCCGGCGCGGCCAGCCGTTCGCGGTGATCGCCCGCGAGCAGCCGGCGGAAGTCGACATCGAGGGCATCCGCGTCAAAATGGTCGTCGACCGCATCGACCGGCTGGACGACGGCCGGCAGGTCATCATCGACTACAAGACCGGCTCCGCCATCGACATCAGGAACTGGGCCGAGGCGCGCCTGACCGAGCCGCAGCTGCCGATCTACGCGGCGCTGGTCAATGACGAGGTGGCCGCCGTCGTCTTCGCCAAGGTCCTGCTCGACAAGCCGGGATTCGCCGGCGTCGCCGACGAGAAGGACATCCTGCCCGGCGTGCAGGGCGTCGGCGATGACAAGCAGAAAATTTTCGACCCGGCCGAATTTCCCGACTGGATCGCGGTCATCACCCACTGGCGGGAGCGTTTGCATGCCATCGCCCGCGAAGTCGGCGACGGCGTCGCCGGTGTCGTCTTTGCCGACGAAAGCCGGCTGCAATACTGCGAAGTCCTGCCCCTGCTGCGTTTGCCCGAGCGGCGCCGCCTGCTGGCCGAGGCGCTGGCCGTTCCACCTACCACTGATCGATCAGGAGACAACCATGAGTGAACTGAAATTGTTGGGCATCTGCGGCAGCCTGCGCCGCCAGTCGACCAATGCCGGCCTGCTGCGCGCGGCCATGGCCGAATTGCCGGAGGGCGTCAGCATGGAAATCGCCGACCTGTCGGCGGTGCCTTTCTACAACGTCGACCTGGCCGAGCGGCCGGCCGCCGTCCAGCGCCTGATGGACCAGGCCGGGGCCGCCGACGCGCTGGTCCTGGCTTGCCCGGAATACAACTACTCGATCGCCCCGGCCCTGAAGAACGCCCTCGACTGGATCTCGCGCCAACCGGACAACGCGCTGATCGCCGGCAAGGCCGCCGCCATCATGGGCGCCGGCGGCGGCATGGGCACCTCGCGCGCCCAGTACCACCTGCGCCAGGTCTGCGTCTTCCTCGACCTGCACCTGGTCAACAAGCCGGAGATCTTCTCCAGCGCCTTCGCCGGCGCCTTCGACGCCGACGGCAACCTGACCGACGCCAAGCTGATCGGCCAGGTCGCCGCCCAGATGCGGGCCCTCGCCGAACTCAGCCGGAAGCTGCGGGGGTGAGATACGGGGCTGCCAAACCGTCGGCAATTCGATATCGCCTGCAGTGAGTGTTGGGCACGAAGGCTGGCCAAGCTGATTGATCGTGGAGGTTACGTGGTTACTAGAGTAGTACTGGTTTCATGCGTTAAGAGTAAGAGAACATCCGCTACTGCCGCCGAGGATTTGTATACCTCTGACCTGTTCTTAAGTATGCGGAGCTACGCCCGACAGAACTCGGATCAGTGGTTCATTCTTTCGGCAGAGCACGGGGTTTTGAAGCCAGACGAAGTCATTTCTCCCTATGAGAAAACGCTCAATAAGATGCTCAAATCTGAGCGCTTGGCTTGGGCAGCCAAAGTCCGGCGTCAACTTCTCGACCTGCTTCCTTCTGACGCTTCTGTCGTGATTCTCGCAGGTGAGCGTTATCGGGAGGGGATCGTTTCCTTCCTGCAACAACGTGGATATTCCGTTGACGTTCCAATGGTTGGACTTAAATTTGGGTTACAGCTCCGTTGGTTAAAGGAAAGAGTTTCCAATGAAACCACATGCTGATACTGCTCGCTTCTACGATCTACTTGGAAGGCTGGATGCATCAAAAATGCAGGGTCTTCCGCTTCGTTCTTATGATGGAGCGTCAGGGCTGCCGTCTCGGGGTGTCTATTTTTTTCGCGAGCCAGGGGAGCAAAGGTCGAATGATCCGAATTCCCCACGAGTTGTGAGAATTGGAACACATGCAGTCAGCGCAAATTCGAAGTCGACGTTGTGGCAGCGCCTTCGAGCGCATCTCGGAACGCGGATCGGAGCAGGAAATCATAGAGGCTCCATTTTTAGGCTCCACGTAGGGGCAGCAATGCTCGCTCGCGATCAAATAGATTTGCCAACATGGGGCAAAGGTTCCTCCGCTCCACCAAGTCTTCGCGAGAGTCAGGCTATGCAAGCACTGGAGTTTGCCTGGGAGCAAAAAGTCTCCGAATACATTGGGGCAATGACAGTGCTCTGGGTAAATGTGCCCGACGAACCTAGTTCGGAGAGTACGCGTGCTGTCATTGAGCGAAACGCCATTGCGTTGCTTTCGAATCGCTTCACGTCTCATGATTTTCCCAGCGCTGGTTGGCTTGGGCGTAACAGCCCAAGGTCTGAAATCAGGCGGAGTGGTCTTTGGAATCTCAACTATGTGGATCAAGGATATGACCCATCCTTCCTTGATCTATTCGAATCTGCTGTTGAGGAGACATTGCGGGGCGAAGTCAATGTATTTCCTATCCTATCGTCCGAGGAGCAATAGGTAGCAGCCGAATTGTTCCATTATGTGAGCGACTGTTTTTTAGTCCACAGGAAGAAAGTCGCGACTTTCTTCCTGTGGACGATTATTTGGTCGGAAATCTATCGGGAGTATCAATGATTGTCGCAGCCGACCGCCTGCACGAGGACGACCTGGCCCGCCAGCGGGCGCTCGACCTGGCTTCCTTCATCGTCGAGGCGCCGGCCGGGGCTGGCAAGACGGAGTTGCTGACCCAGCGCTACCTGCGCCTCTTGGCCGTTGTCGACCACCCGGAGGAGGTGCTGGCGCTGACCTTCACCAACAAGGCGGCGACCGAGATGCGCGACCGCATCCTCGGTAGCCTGGAGCGGGCGGCCGGCGGCGAGCGGCCGACCCAGGCCCACAAGCAGCTGACCTTCGAGCTGGCCGGCCGGGTGCTGGCCCGCGACGCCGAGCGCGCCTGGCACCTGCTTTCCCATCCCGGCCGGCTGCGCATCACGACGCTCGATGCGCTGTGCGCCAGCCTGGCCCGGCAGATGCCCTACCTCAGCCGCTTCGGCAGCCAGCCGGCGGTGACCGACGAGGCCGAGACGCACTACGCGACGGCGGCGCGCCGCACGCTGGAAATGGTCGAGAACGAAACGGCCGATGCCGACGTGGTGGCCGCCGCGCTGGCCTTCATGGACAACCACGCCGGCCGCCTGGAAAGGCTGCTGGTCAGCATGCTCGGCCGCCGCGACCAGTGGCTGCACCACGCGGCGCGCATCGAGAGCGGGGCGATGAAGGCCGACGTCGAGGCCGGCTTCGCGGCGCTGGTCGAGCGCGACCTGGCCGCCGTTGCCGGCCTGCTCGACGGCCGGATGCAGTCGCTGCTGATGCCGCTGGCTCGCTTCGCGGCGGCGAATGTGGGGAGCAGCGTGCCCGGCCCTCTCGATTCGATTTTCGACGGAAATTTGCCGTTGACCGCAGCGGTCGCCGATCTCGCCCGCTGGCAGGCGCTGGCCGGCCTGCTGCTGACCGGCGGCGGCACGCTGCGCAAGACGGTCGACAAGCGGGTCGGCTTCCCGGCCGGCGGCGAGTTCGCCGACCGGAAGAAAGCCATGCTCGATCTGCTCGCCGAGCTGCGCGGCGTGGCCGGCCTGGAAGAGGCGCTGGCCATGCTGCCCGGCCTGCCGCAGCCGCAGCTGGGCGAGGCCGAGTGGGCCACCGTCGAAGGCTTCTCGCGCCTGTTGCGGCTGGCCGCCGGGCAGTTGTGGCTGGCTTTCCAGGAAGCCGGCGAGGTCGATTTCATCGAGATCGCCGCCCGCGCCGGGCTGGCCCTGGGCGACGACGAGGCGCCGACCGACCTCGCCCAGGCCCTCGACTACCGCATCCGCCACCTGCTGGTCGATGAGTTCCAGGACACCAGCCCCAGCCAGGTAGGCCTGATCGCCCGCCTGACCCGCGGCTGGACGCCCGACGACGGGCGCACCCTGTTCGTCGTCGGCGACCCGATGCAGTCCATCTACCGCTTCCGCAAGGCCGACGTCGGGCTCTTCCTGCGCGTCCGCGAGCGCGGCATCGGCGACCTCCGGCTGGGCCACCTGCGCCTGTTCCGCAACAACCGCTCGTATCCGGCCGTGGTCGATTGGGTCAATGCCGCCTTCCCGGCCATCTTCCCCGCCGCCGACTGCCCCGAGGCTGGCGCCGTGCGCTACGCCGACTCGGCTGCCACCCGGCCAGCCGAGGCCGGCAGCGCCGTACGCGTGCACCCGGTGCTCGCCGGCGATGGCGGCGACGGCGGCGACGAGGCCCGCCAGGTGCTGGCCATCATCCGCGCCGCGCGGCAAGAGGCGCCGGCCGAACGCATCGCCGTGCTGGTCCGCGCCCGCAGCCACCTCGACGCCCTTGTTGCCGAGATCCGCCGCAGCGCCCCCGAGCTGCGCTTCCAGGCCGTCGACATCGAGGGCCTGGACGGCCGCCAGCACGTGCAGGACCTGCTCACCCTGTTCCGCGCCCTGCATCACCGCGCCGACCGCGTCCATTGGCTGGCCCTGCTGCGCGCCCCGTGGTGCGGCCTCAAGCTGGCCGACCTGCACGCCCTGGCCGCCGACGACAAGCAGGCGACCATCTGGCAGCTGATGCACGACGAGGCCCGGCTGGCCCGCCTGTCGGAAGATGGACGGCAACGCCTGGGCCATGTCCGCGACGTGCTGGCCACCGCCTTCGCCGGCCGCGGCCGGCAGCACCCGCGGCGCTGGCTGGAAGGCGTCTGGCGGATGCTGGGCGGGCCGCGCTGCCTTGAGGCGCCGGCGGCGCTCGACGACGTCGCCGCCTTCTTCGCGCTGGTCGACCGCCTGGCCGCCGCCGGCCGGCTCGACGCCGAACGGCTGGCCGCCGAGGCCGGCCAACTCTATGCCCCGGCCGACCCGCAGGGCGACGCGTTGCAGATGATGACCATCCACAAGTCGAAGGGCCTCGAATTCGACACCGTGATCCTGCCCGGCCTGCACCGGACGACCGGCGGCAACGACAGCAGCCTGCTGCTGTGGGACGAGGTGGCCGGGGCCGACGGCGACGAACACCTGCTGGTGGCGCCGCTGCGGCAGAAGGGCCAGGGCGACGACACGCCGAGCGCCTACGACTACCTCAGGAAGCTCGAAGGCGAGCGGGCGGCGCACGAGGACGAGCGCCTGCTCTACGTCGCCGCCACCCGGGCCATCCGCCGCCTGCACCTGGTCGGCGTCGCCGCCGCCGACGACAAGAGCGACGACGGCCTGCGCCAGCCGGCCAGCGGCAGCCTGCTCCGGCTGCTCTGGCCGGGCGTCGCCCAGCCCGTCTTCGCCGCCGCGCTGGCCGGCGCGGCCGGAAGCACCGAAGTCGTCGGGCCGGCCGCCGGCATCGACCCGGCCGCCTTCGTGCCGCCGCTGCTCCGCCTGCGCCAGGCGGCAGTGCCGGCCGAACTGCGCAGCCTGCCGGCCAGCCCGCGGCCGGCCGACAATCCGCTCGAACTCGACGCCATGGACGTCGGCCTGGCGCTGGAAGCCTCGGTCGGCACGCTGGTCCATCGCTACCTGGAACTGTTGGTGAAAAATCGCCGGGAATTGCCGTCGACCGCAGCGCTCGCCGCTTTGCAGCCGGCCTGCCGGCGCTGGCTGGCCGGCCAGGGCCACGCCGCCGACGAGGCGGCCAGCGGGGCGGCCGAGGTGGTGGCGGCGCTCGTCCGGACGCTGGAATCGCCGACCGGCCGCTGGCTGCTCGCCGAGCATGCCGAGTCGGGCGCCGAACAGGCGTGGAGCAGCTGCGACGGCGGGGTGGTCAGCCACCACGTCATCGACCGCACTTTCGTCGCCGACGGCGCGCGCTGGATCGTCGACTACAAGACGGTGCGCCTGCCGGCCGACCAACTGGCGGCCCGTGCCGAAACCTACCGGCCGCAGCTCGAACGCTACGCCAGCCTGTTCGCCGGCGACCCGGTGCCGCTCCGCCTGGCCATCTTCTTCCCGCTGCAGGGCGAGCTGGTCGAATTGCCCCGGTTCTTCGCCCAGTAACACGGCTTTAGTCAAAACGACTATACTCCCGGCATTCCACGTCTATGCAAAATTCATGTTGCGCGGTCTGCTGCTCGTCCTGTTGTTGTGCACCCTGCCGGCCGGCCAGGACGGCGGGGCGAGCCGGGCTGCGAGCAGCGAGGCGCTGCGCGTCCTTGTCCTCGACGATGCGCCGCCCATGTCGTATCGCGACGCCAGCGGCCAGCTGACCGGGTTCAGCGTCGAGATCGCCCGCGCCCTGTGCCGGGAAATCGGCGCCACCTGCCTGTTCGACGTCAAGGCGCTCGGCCAGGCCGTGCAGACCGTTGCCGAGGGCCGGGCCGACCTGGCTGCCGTCGGCATCTTCGACAAGCCCGAGCAGTACAGCAAGTTGCTGCTCAGCAAACCCTACTACCGTTCGCTGTCGCTGTGGCTGGCCCGGCCCGATATCGAGCCGGGCGCCGCCGGCGTGCTCGCCGCGGTCGTTTCCGGCTCGGCGCAGGAGCGCTATGCCCGCCAGCGGGGCTGGAGCGTGCACGCCGTGCGCAGCGCCGGGGCGGTGCGCGAAGCGCTGACCGCCGGCACTGTCCAGGCGGCGCTGGTGCCCATGGAAAGTGCTCTCGACATGCAGAAAAACCGCAGCTTCCGTCACCTCGGCCTGACGCCGACCGTTTATTCCTCGGCCGAACTGAGCGGCGAGGCGATGATCGGCATCTCGCCGCTGCGTCCGGCGCTGCGCGAGGAAATCGACGGCGCGCTCGATCGCATCAAGCGCAATGGGACGTATGATCGGATCAATTCCCGTTTCCTGCCGTTTCGCGTGAGTTGATGCCTGTTTTTTCCGCCGTCGTCGCCCGGGCCACTGCCGCCCCATGCCGCCGCTGATCGCACCGCTCAAGGGCATGCATGCCGGGCGGGCCTTCGGCCTGCTCGCCTTCGTTTTCCTGCTCGCCTTCGGCGTCGCCGTCGTCCAGCTCGCCCTCGACCAGCAGCGGGTGATCGACGTGACCAGCCGGCTGCAGGAGCAGACCGTGCCGGAAATCATCCGCTACCAGCGCCTGGCCCGCAATCTGGAGCAGATCCGCCAGGAGGGGGAGCGCATCTTCGCGGTCAGCACCCAGGCCGCCCGCCAGCAATCGCTGTTCGTGGTCACGCTGATCGCCAGTCATCCCAGCGTCCTCGAGCATCCCGAGTCGTCGCGGCTGGCCCGCGAGGCCGAGCGCTTTCTCGGCGAGGTGGTGCGCCAGGCGGCCGGCGGCGAAGCCCGCCTCGACGCCTATCACGCCGAATGGCAGCGGCTGGCGGCACGCCTCGACAACCAGATCGACGACGTCTCGATCCAGGGCACCAACCTGGCCAGCACCGACCTCAAGGTGGCGACCTCGGCGATGAACCTGGCCCGCTACAAGCTGATGCTGGTCCTCGTGCTGGTCGGTCTCTTCCTGCTCGCCTTCATCATCCTCGTCCGCCGCCACCTGATCTACCCGCTGCAGCGCATCGACCAGGCGCTGTCCACGCTGAGCACCGAGCAGCCGGCGCCGCAGTTCGGTTCGTCGCGCATGCTGGAAATCCAGGCCGTCGAGCAAAGCATCCGCGAGCACCACGCCTTGCTCATCCAGAACGACGAGACCCGCCAGGAGCTCGAACAGCTGGCCAACAAGGATGGCCTGACCGGCCTGATGAACCGCCGTCATTTCATGCAGGTGGCCGAGCTGGAGCTGCAGCGGGCCCAGCGCTACCGGCGGCCGGTCACCGTCGCCATGGCCGACCTCGATGCCTTCAAGAAACTCAACGACACCTATGGCCACGCCGCCGGCGACCTCGTGCTGCGCATCTTCGCCGACCTGGTGCACGCGGCCATGCGCCAGTCCGACCTGGTCTGCCGCTACGGCGGTGAGGAATTCGCCTTCCTTTTTCCCGAGGTGACGCCGGAGGAGGCGAGCCGGCTGGCCGAGCGCCTGCGGGCCAGCCTGGCAGGCTGGGATATCGCGCTGCCCGACGGGCGGGCGGTTCGCGTCACGGTCAGCATGGGCCTGGCCGATGCCAGCGAATGCCCGATCGAAATCGCCCTCAAGCGGGCCGACGACGCCCTCTACGAGGCCAAGCGCCTGGGGCGCAACCGGGTCGAGCTGGCACCGGGCGGGCGCCCGGCCTGAGTCCGGCCGCCGCTTGCCCAGCCGGGCTTACGGCCAGAGGATGCAGACCCAGATGACGGCGGCGTTGACCAGGCTGAAGAGCACGGCGGCGCTGCCCATGTCCTTGGCCCGCTTGGCCAGTTCGTGCTTTTCCGGCGAGGCCTTGTCGACCACCGCCTCGACCGCCGAGTTGAGGATCTCGACGATCAGGACGAGGATGATGGCGCCTATCATCAGCGCCCGTTCGACGCCGCTCTGGCCCAGATACAGAGCCAGCGGAATGGTGATGGCGGCGAGCAGCACTTCCTCGCGAAAGGCCGCTTCGTTCTGCCAGGCGGCGCCCAGACCATCGCGCGAGTAGCCCAGCGCGTTCCATAGCCGGCGCAGGCCCTTCTTGCCCTTGAACTCGGCAGCGCTCATTTTTTCTTGTCCAGTAGGGGTTTCAGGAAGCGGCCGGTGTGGCTGGCCGGGCATTTGGCGATCTGTTCCGGGGTGCCGGCGGCCAGGATGCGGCCGCCGCCGGCGCCGCCCTCGGGGCCGAGGTCGACGATCCAGTCGGCGGTCTTGATGACGTCGAGGTTGTGCTCGATGACGACGATGGTGTTGCCGTTGGCGGCCAGTCGCTGGAGCACGCTGAGCAGCATTTCGATGTCCTGGAAATGCAGGCCGGTGGTCGGTTCGTCGAGGATGTACAGGGTGCGGCCGGTGTCGCGCTTGGACAGTTCGAGCGCCAGCTTGACGCGCTGCGCCTCGCCGCCGGACAGCGTGGTCGCGCTCTGGCCGAGCGTGATGTAGCTCAAGCCCACATCGACCAGGGTCTGCAGCTTGCGGGCGACGACCGGCACGGCGTCGAAGAATTCGCGCGCCTGTTCGACGGTCATGCCGAGCACGTCGTGGATGGTCTTGCCCTTGTACTGGACTTCCAGCGTCTCGCGGTTGTAGCGCTTGCCGTGGCAGACGTCGCACGGCACGTAGATGTCGGGCAGGAAGTGCATCTCGACCTTGATCATGCCATCGCCCTGGCAGGCCTCGCAGCGGCCGCCCTTGACGTTGAAGCTGAAGCGGCCCGGGCCGTAGCCGCGGGCGCGCGATTCCGGCACCTGGGCGAACAGTTCGCGGATCGGCGTCAGCAGGCCGGTGTAGGTCGCCGGGTTGGAACGCGGCGTACGGCCGATCGGCGCCTGGTCGACGTTGATCACCTTGTCGAACAGGTCGAGGCCGACGATTTCCTGGTGCGGCGCCGGCTCGGCGGCCGAGCCGTAGAGGTGGCGGGCGGCCGCGGCGTACAGCGTGTCGTTGATCAGCGTCGATTTGCCCGAGCCGGAAACGCCGGTGATGCAGGTGAGCAGCCCGCCGGGGATTTCCAGCGTGACGTCGCGCAGGTTGTTGCCGGTGGCGCCGACCACCTTCAGCTGCTTGGCCGGGTCCGGCGGTCGACGGGAATTTGGCGCCGAAATCGATTTTCGGCCCGACAGGTAGTCGCCGGTCATCGACAGCGGGTTGGCCTGGACTTCGGCCGGCGTGCCCTGGGCGACGATGGCGCCGCCATGCACGCCGGCGCCGGGGCCGATGTCGACGACGTAGTCGGCCGAGCGGATGGCGTCCTCGTCGTGCTCGACAACCAGCACCGTATTGCCCATGTCGCGCAGGTTCTTCAGCGTCTGCAGCAGGCGGTCGTTGTCGCGCTGGTGGAGGCCGATCGACGGTTCGTCCAGCACGTACATGACGCCGGTCAGCCCCGAGCCGATCTGCGAGGCCAGCCGGATGCGCTGCGCCTCGCCGCCGGACAGCGTTTCGGCCGAGCGTTCGAGGCATAGATAATCGAGCCCGACATTGATCAGGAAGCTCAGTCGGGCGGTGATTTCCTTCAGTATCTTGTCGGCCACCTGCGCCTTGGCGCCGGTCAATTGCAGGCAGTTGAAGTAATTGCGTGCCTCGCCCAACGGCAGGCGGCTGATGTCGTGCAAGGTGTGAGTACCCACTCGCACGTGCCGCGCCTCGATGCGCAGCCGGGTGCCGTTGCAGCTCGGGCAGGCCGAGTTGCTGACGTACTTGGCCAGTTCCTCGCGCACGGCGTTGGAGTCGCTGCCGCGGTAGCGCCGCTCGAGGTTGGGGATGATGCCCTCGAAGGAATGGCTGCGATCGAAGCGGGTGCCCTTTTCGTTCAGGTAGCGGAAATTGATCGCCTGATTGCCGGAGCCGTAGAGGATCAGTTGCTGGATGTTGTCCGGCAGTTCGTTCCAGGGCGTATCGACCGAAAAGCCGTAGTGGTCGGCCAGCGACTCGATGATCTGGAAATAGAACTGGTTCTTCCGGTCCCAGCCGCGGATGGCGCCGCCGGCCAGCGAGGCGGTGGGCTGGGTGACGACGCGCTTGGGGTCGAAGAACTGGATTACCCCGAGGCCATCGCACTTCGGGCAGGCGCCCATCGGGTTGTTGAACGAAAACAGGCGCGGTTCCAGTTCCTGCAGGGCATAGGAGCAGACCGGGCAGGCGAACTTGGCCGAGAACAGGTGTTCGACATTGCTGTCCATTTCCAGCGCGATGGCCCGGCCCTCGGCGTGGCGCAGTGCCGTTTCGAAGGATTCGGCCAGGCGCTGGCGCATGTCGTCGCGCACCTTCAGGCGGTCGACCACGACATCGACGTTGTGCTTCTGCGTCTTGGCCAGTTTGGGCACCCCGTCGATTTCATACACCGTGCCGTCCACGCGCACCCGCGCGAAGCCCTGGGCGCGCAGTTCGGCGAACAGGTCGAGCTGCTCGCCCTTGCGGTTGGCGACCACCGGGGCGAGGATCATCAGCTTGGTTTCGGCGGGCAGGGCGAGCACGGCATCGACCATCTGCGACACCGTCTGCGCCGCCAGCGGCTGGTTGTGGTCCGGGCAGTACGGCGTGCCGGCGCGGGCAAAGAGCAGGCGCAGGTAGTCGTGGATTTCGGTGACGGTGCCGACGGTCGAACGCGGGTTGTGCGAGGTCGCCTTCTGCTCGATGGAAATGGCCGGGCTTAGGCCCTCGATCAGGTCGACGTCGGGCTTCTCCATCAGCTGCAAAAACTGCCGGGCGTAGGCCGACAGCGATTCGACGTAGCGCCGCTGGCCCTCGGCGTACAGCGTGTCGAAAGCGAGCGAGGACTTGCCCGAGCCGGACAGGCCGGTGATGACGATCAACCGGTCGCGCGGCAGGTCGAGGTTGATGTTCTTCAGGTTGTGGGTGCGGGCGCCGCGGATGCGGATGGTTTCCATCGCTGTTTTTTGCTGGTCCGAAGGGGAGTCAGAACTATACGCAAGGTCGACGCAATTGCTGCGGTCGACGGCAAAAAACGGCCGATTTTGAAATGTCAGGCGGCCTCGGCGACGGCCGGAAAAACCGCCTCGACGAGCAGCCCGCCGAGCCGCGGCGAGGCCAGTGCGACGACGTGGCCGCCATGCCGGGCGGCGATTTCGCGGACGATGGCCAGGCCCAGGCCGTTGCCCTCGCTGCGACTGCCCGGCGGCTGGTAGAAGCGTTCGAAGACCTTGTCCCGTTCGCTTTCGGCGATGCCCTCGCCGCTGTCCTCGACGCGCAGCCAGGCCTCATCGCCACGCCGGCCGCAGCTGACGGTGACGGTGCCGCCGGCCGGGGCGTGGCGCAGCGCGTTGTCGAGCAGGTTGGCGAGTAGTTCCTGGAGGAGCAGGGCGTTGCCGCCGACGCTGGCCGCCTCGAGCTCGAAGCCGAGGTCGATCCGCTTGTCGATGGCGGCCGGCAGCCAGGCTTCGGCCGCCTGGCGGGCCAGGGTGACCAGCGAAACCGGCGTCGTCGTCTGGGGCAGGGCCGGTTCGGCGCGGGCCAGCGACAGCATCTGGGTGATCAGGTGCGACAGGCGCTGGGTGGCGTCGAGGATGCCGGCGATCTGCGGCCGGCTGGCCGCTCCCGCCTCGCGCAGGCTGGCCTCGACCTGGGCCTGCAGTGCGGCGACCGGCGTGCGCAGCTGATGGGCGGCATCGGAGACGAAATTGCGCTGGCTGTTCAGCGAGCGCTCCAGCCGCTCGAGCAGTTCATTGACTTCGGCCACCACCGGCTGGATTTCCTCGGGCACCGGCACCCGCACCGGGCTGAGGTCGGCCTGCGAGCGGCCGGCCAGCTCCTGGCGCAGGGCGGCCAGCGGCTTCAGGCCGGCCCGCACGCCGAACCAGACGACGCCGATGCTGACCGCAACGAGCAGCAACTCGGGCAACAGCATGCCGAAAATAATTTCCATGACCAAGGCGTTGCGCTTGATCAGGGTTTCACCGGCCAGGATGGTCAGCGGATGATCGTCCACCTCGATGCGCAGCGCTGCCACCCGGATCGGCTGGTCGTCGAGCCGGCCGTCGAAGTAATAGCGCCCCTCCCGGTTCGAGGCCGGCCATTCGGCGGCCGACGGCATGGGCAGCCCGGGGTCGCCGTCGAGCAACTCCTGCGCCTCGCTGCGCACGGCGTAGAAGATGCGGTCGAACTTGTCGGTGAGCAGAACCGCCCTGGCCTGCGGCGTCAGCGGCAGCTGCGGCTTGCCGTCGACCACCCGCAACTGCTCGGCGATGGCCAGCGTGGTGTCGAACAGGGCGCGGTCGTAGGCCTTGGTGGCGCTGCGCCAGGCGATCCAGTAAGCCGTCGCGGCGCCGGCCAGGAGCATAGCCAGCATGGCCGGCAGCAGGCGGTGGAGGAGCTGGAGGCGCAGGCTAGCCGGCGGCATCGTCCGGCTTTTCCAGGTAATAACCGAGGCCGCGCACGGTGCGGATGGTGATGCCGGCCGGCTCCAGCTTACTGCGCAGGCGGGAAATCGACTTCTCGACGGCGTTCGGGGTGATGTCCTCGTCCCAGCCATAGAGCGCCTGGCTGATCTGCTCCTTGCTGACGATGCGATTGACCCGTTGCACCAGGAATTCCAGCGCCGCCCACTCGCGCGCCGCCAGCTCCAGCGCGTTGCCCTCCAGCCAGGCGCGCCGGCCGACGGTGTCGAGTTGCAGGCGGCCGAAGCCGATCACCGGTTCGGCACCGCCCTGGCCGCGGCGGATCAGGGCGCGGGCCCGGGCTTCCAGTTCGGCCAGGGCGACCGGCTTGACCATGTAGTCGTCGGCCCCCAGGTCGAGCAGGCGGACGCGCTCATCGAGTCCCTGGCGGGCCGAAAGGACGAGCACCGGCGTGCGTTGCTTGCGCTGGCGCAGGCGCTGCAGCACCTCGCTGCCGTCCAGGCCGGGCAGGCCGAGGTCGAGCAGGGTGAGGTCGAATTCGCCGTCTTGCAGCCAGCGGTCGGCCGTCGGCCCGTCGCTGGCGACCTCGACGAGGTAGCCCGACTGGCGCAGCGAGCGGGCCAGGCCGTCGGCCAGCAGGGCGTCGTCCTCGACAAGCAGTATGCGCATCGGTGGTCAGAAATTGGTCAGTGAGGCTCCCTAAGATACCACTCCACCATGAGTGCCCATTCGATGCGACGCCTATTTTTCGCCCTATTCCTGCTGCCTGCCGCGGTTCTTGCCGACGGCGGCAGCCCCCTTTCGCTGCGCCAGGCCGAAGCCCGCTGGCAGGAACACAGCCGCGAACTGCGCCTGGCCGGGCTGGCCGTCAGCGGGGCGGCGGCCGATAGCCAGGTGGCCCGCCAGACACCCAACCCCGAGGTTTCGCTCAACGCCCAGGCGATCAGCCCGTCCACTGGCTTCGGGGCGGGTGGCTTGAAGGACAAGCGGATGGATACGATTTTCCGCGTCGAGCAGGTGATTGAGCGCGGCGGCAAGCGCGACCTGCGCATCAAGGGCGCCGAATCACGCCTGGCGGCGACCCGCTTCGATGCCGATGAGACGGCACGCCAGCAGCTCGGCGTCCTGCGCCGCGCCTACTACGACCTGCTGCTCGCCCAGGAAAAACTGGCCCTGGCCCGCGACACGGCCGCCCTCTACGGCAAGAGCGCCGACGCCGGCAAGCTGCGCCAGAAGGCCGGCGACATCGCGCCGGTCGACCTGACCCGCCTGCAGATCGACCGTGTCCGGGCCGACAGCGAGGCCCGCCTCGCCCAGAGCGAAGTCGAGCAGGCCCAGCTGGCGCTCGCCTACCTGATCGGCGAGCCCGACGCCCGCAGCCTGCAGGCCGGCGACCCATGGCCGGCGGTCGACGGCAAAAACCTGCCGGAAATTGAAATCCCGCAACGTCCCGACCTCGACGCCGCCCAGCGCCGGGTGGATGCCGCCGAAGCCGACCGCGACCTGGCCCGCGCCCTGAAAAAGCGCGACCTCACCGTCGGCCTGCAGTACGAACACAACCGGCAGAGCGAACCGGTGAACAGCTACGGCCTGGGCGTCAGCCTGCCGCTCTTCGTCTGGCACGAATACGAGGGGCAGATCGCCCGTGCCGAGACCGATTACGCCGCCGCCCGGCTGGCTTTCGAGCAGCAGCAGGCGCAGGTGCGCGGCCAGGTCGCCCAGGCCCGCAACGCCCTGCTCGCCGCCCGCGACCGCTACCAGCGCCTGGAGGGCGGCCTGCTGGCCGATGCCGAGCGGGTGGCCAAGGCCGCCGAGTTCGCCTACACCAAGGGGGCGATGGGGCTGATGGACCTGCTCGACGCCCGCCGCACCCTGCGCCAGATCCAGGGCGAGGCCGCCGTCGCCCGCGCCGACTACGCCAAGGCGGTTGCCGACTGGCAACTGCAGACCGAATTCAGGAAACTCCCATGAAGCATAATCTGATCCTTTTCCCTGTCCTCCTCGCCCTCGTCGCCTGCGGCGCCGAACCCGAGGCCGGCAAGGCCGCGGCGGTCCGCGTGGACGGCGAGCATGCCATCCTTGCCGAGCCGGACAAGGCCAGCTTCCTCAAGCTGGCGCCGGTCGAGGCCGACCAGGGCGGCACGCTGCGCCTGCCCGGGCGGCTGGTCTGGAACGAGGAAAAGACGGTGCGCGTCTTTCCCCAGCTGGGCGGCCGCGTCCAGAAGATTGCGGTCGATGTCGGCACGCCGGTCAAGGCGGGCCAGCCGCTGGCCACGCTGAGTTCTCCCGACTACGGCCAGGCCCTGGCCGATGCCCGCAAGGCGGTGGCCGAGGCACAGGTGGCCAAGCAGGCCGTGGAGCGCAGCCGCCAGTTGCGCGAGGCCGGGGTGATCGCCGAAAAGGACTGGCAGCAGGCCGAGGCGGCGGCCGTCGCGGCCCATGCCGAGGCGGCGCGGGCGTCACAGCGCCTGGCCGGGCTGGGCGGCGAGGGCGACGGCAGCTACCTGCTGCGCAGCCCGCTGGCCGGCGTGGTGGTCGAGCGCAACCTCAACCCGGGCATGGAGTTTCGCCCCGAGCAGGCGGCGGCGCCCCTCTTCGTCGTCACCGATCCGGCCAGCCTGTGGCTGCAGATCGATGCCGGCGAGGCCGACATCGCCTACCTCAAGGCCGGCCAGGCGCTGCAGGTCGAAGTCAAGCAGTACCCTGGCGAGCGCTTCGCCGGGGTGATCCGCCACGTCGCCGATTTCGTCGATCCGGCCAGCCGCTCGATCAAGGTCCGGGCCGAAGTGGCCAATGCCGAGCGCCGCCTGAAAGGCGAGATGTTCGCCAGCGCCCTGGTCGCGGTGCCGGCCAGCCCCTTGCTGCGCGTGCCAGCCACGGCGGTCTTCCTGCTCGGCGACCAGCGCTACGTCTTCATCGACGAAGGCCAGGGCAGCTTCCTGCGCCAGCGCGTCACGGTCGCCGCCGAGCGCGACGGCTGGGTGACGGTGAGCGATGGGCTCAAGGACGGCCAGCGTGTCGTCGTCGAGGGCAACCTGCACCTGCTCAAGTACTTCCGGGCCCAGGCCGCCCTCGACAAGGCCGCCAAATGATCAAGCGCATCGTTAATTTCGCGCTCAACCAGCCGCTCTTCATCATCCTCGGCCTGGTGCTGTTCATCGGCATCGGCATCGCCGCCTTCCGCTCGCTGCCGATCGAGGCTTTCCCGGATGTCACCGACACCCAGGTCACGGTCATTTCGCTCTATCCCGGGCGGGCGCCGGAAGAGGTCGAGAAGCAGGTCACCATCCCGCTCGAGATCGCCCTGTCCGGCGTGCCCAATTCGATCCGCACCTTCTCGCACACCCAGTTCGGGCTGTCTTTCATCGTCGTCACCTTCGACGAGAAGCCCAGCCTGTTCATGGCCCGGCAACTGGTCGAGGAACGCCTGCGTGGCCTCGACCTGCCGCCCGGCGTCGAGCCCGAGCTGGCCCCGCCGGCCACCGCCACCGGCGAGATTTTCCGCTATCGCCTGGAAGGCGCCGGTCTCAAACCCAGCGAGCTGCGCGCCATCCAGGACTGGACGGTGGCCCGCCAGATCAAGCAGGTGCCGGGCATCGCCGACGTCGTTTCGCTGGGCGGGCCGATCCGCCAGTACGAGGTGCGCCCCAACCTGGCCCGCCTGCGCGACTACCAGCTGACCCTCGGCCAGTTGTTCGGCGCCCTGCAGCGGGCCAACGCCAATGCCGGCGGCGGCTCGGTGGCGCATGGCCGGCAGCAGTTCCTGATCCGCTCGCTCGGCCTGTTGCGCTCGTCGGCCGACATCGGCCAGGTGGTGATCGCCGAACACAAGGGCACGCCGGTGCTGGTGCGCGACGTCGCCGAGGTGGTCGAGTCGCGGGTCCCCGAGCAGGGCATCGTCGGCATCAGCAACGCCGACGGCGATGTCGACGACGTGGTGTCGGGCATCGTGCTGCTGCGCAAGGACGAAAACCCGTCGATGGTCCTCGACGCCCTCAAGGCGCGGGTGGATAGCCTGAACCGCAGCGGCCTGCCGGCCGGCGTGCAGATCGTTCCCTACTACGACCGCTCCTGGCTGATCAGCAAGACGCTGAAGACGGTGTTCACCAACCTGCTCGAAGGCGCCCTGCTGGTCACCCTGGTCCTTTATCTTTTCCTCGCCGACCTGCGGGCGGCGGCCATCGTCGCCGCCATCATCCCGCTCGCCCTGCTCGGTACCTTCATCGGCCTGTCGCTGGTCAATATTCCGGCCAACCTGCTGTCGCTGGGGGCGATGGACTTCGGCATCATCGTGGACGGGGCGGTCATCGTCATCGAGAACATTTTCCGGCGCCTGGGCGAGGCGCAGCATCGCGGCGACCGGCCGGCCCCGGCCCGCACCATCAAGGAGGCGGTCATCGAGATCGCCCGGCCAACGGTGTTCTCGATGATCATCATCATCGTCGCCCACCTGCCGATCTTCACCATGCAGCGCCACGAGGGCAAGATTTTCGCGCCCATGGCCTATTCCGTGGTGGCGGCGCTGATCACCTCGCTGATCCTGTCGCTGACCCTGGTTCCCTTCCTGTCCAAGATCGCTTTCAAGAAGCACGTGCCGCACGAGGAAACCCGGCTCATGCACTGGTTCATGGACCAGTACGAGCCGGCGCTGAAGTGGGTGCTCGCCCATACCCGGCGGGTGCTGGTCATGGCGCTGGCGGCGCTCGGCATCACGGCGGCGCTGGTGCCGCAACTGGGCACCGAGTTCCTGCCCGAGCTCAACGAAGGCTCGATCTGGATCAACATCACGCTGCCCACCTCGGTCTCGGTGGCCGAGGCCAAGGGCGAATTGCGCAAGCTGCGGCGGACCATTGCCGACTTCCCCGAAGTCAACGCGGTGGTTTCCAAGGGCGGCCGGCCGGAGGATGGCACCGACCCGAAAAACATCAACATGACCGAGATGCTGGTCGACCTCAAGCCGGACAGCGCCTGGCGGCCGGGGATGACCAAGGAAAAGCTGGTGCGCGAGATGGAGGACAAGCTGAACGACATGCCGGGCATCGAGCCCACCTTCAGCCAGCCGGTGCGCGACCAGATCCTCGAATCGATTTCGCAGATCGACGGCCAGATCGTCATCAAGCTGTTCGGCGACGACCTGCCCACCCTCAAGGCCAACGCCAACCAACTGCTGGCCCGCATCGGCCAGGTGCCCGGGGTGGCCCGCGCCTTCATCGACCGCGACGGCGACCTGCCGCAATACCGCCTGGACATCGACCGCGCCGCCGCCGCCCGCTACGGCCTCAACGTCATGGACGTGCAGGATGTCGTCGAAACGGCGCTGGCCGGCAAGGCGGCCACCGAACTGTGGGAGGGCGACCGCCATTTCAGCGTCGTCGTCCGCCTGGCCGATGGCGACCGCCAGCTCGACAAGCTCAAGGACATCCTGGTCCCGACGCCGTCCGGGGCGCAGGTGCCGCTCGCCAACCTGGTCGACTTCAAGCTCGGCAGCGGCGCCATGAACATCGCTCGCGAAGCCGGCCAGCGCGTCGTCGCCATCGGCGTCTTCATCCGCGACCGCGACATGGGCAGCGTCGTCGCCGACATGCAGGTGCAGGCCGCCGACCTGACGTTGCCAACGGGCTATTCTATCGTCTGGTCGGGCGAGTTCGAGAACCAGGAGCGGGCGATGAAGCGCCTGATGCTGGTCGTGCCGCTCTCCATCCTGATGATCTTCGTGCTCCTCTTCGACGCCTTCAAGTCCTTCAAGGATGCGCTGGTCATCATCTGCAACATCCCCTTCGCGCTGATCGGTGGCATCTTCGCCTTGCTGCTCACCGGTATCCCGCTCTCGGTGTCGGCGGCCATCGGCTTCATCGCCCTGTTCGGCCAGGCCGTGCTCAATGGCGTGGTCATGGTCAGCTACATCAAGCAGCTTAGGCAGGAGGGGCTGGATGTCTACCAGTCGGTCTTCCGCGGCGCCCTGTCGCGCCTGCGCACGGTGCTGATGACGGCATTGCTCGCCATGCTCGGCCTGGTGCCGATGGCGCTGTCGCACGGCATTGGCTCGGAAACCCAGCGGCCGCTGGCCATGGTCGTCATCGGCGGCCTGATCACCGCGACGTTGCTCACCCTGTTCGTGCTGCCGACGCTCTACTACTTCGTCGCCACCCATCCGCGCCTGGCCAGGGCGCTGCATTAGGCCCGGCCGCCAGAACATGCGCCGCCGGCTGGCCCTCCTCGCACTGCTCCTCGCCATCACCGCGGCCGGCGCCACCGAGCCTCCGCCGGCAGCGCTCGACGACGACGATGTCGCCGTCGACTATCGTGAAGGTACCTACTGGGCGCAGCTCAGCCTGCGCGCCGCGGTGCCGCCGGCGCTGGCCATCGAGGTGCTGACCGATTTCGAGCAGATGGCCCGCTTCGTCCCCAACCTCAACAGCAGCCGTATCGTCGCCCGCCACGGCAATGTTTACCGGATCGCCCAGCAGGGCGTCGCCCGCTTCGGCCCCTTCACCTTCGCCTTCGAGTCGGAAAGGCAGGTCGAATTGCTGCCCGAAGGCCGCCTGCTGGCCAAGGGCCTTTCCGGGTCGAGCAAGTACATGCGCAGCGAACTGCGCGTCCAGCCCCTCGGCCAGGGCGAAGCCAGCCGCCTCGACTACCGCATCGAACTGGCCCCCGACCGCTGGCTGCCGTCGAGCATCGGCGTCAACTTCATGCGCCACGAACTGGCCGAGCAATTCAACGCCCTGGTCCGCGAAATGGAAAAACGCCAGAAACAGCGGTCGGGGCGCTGAGCGGGCGGGTCACGAGAGCAGGTCTTTCGGCAGGGCTGCGGTCAACCGGAAAAAATGGCCAAATTTCAAATATTCGGCGGCTCGGCCAGGTCGGTGCGCTCAGCCCTCGTGCAAATCGTCTACGCCGACAGCCAGCGCCTTGGCGATGGCCTTCAACGTCTTCAATGCCCCCACCCGTTTTCGCGTTTCTATCTGGCACAGATAAGCCTTGCTGATCCCGGCTTTCTCGGCCAACGCTTCCTGCGTCAGCTTGCGATGCTCGCGCCAGACCTTGATCGGCTGCTCGCCATCCAGCAAGGCATTCGCCACAGCGGCGGGAATACGGAAACCATCATCGTTCGCCCGGGCAGCGTCGAACAACACCGTATCGTCCGCATCCTCCAGGGCGGCCGACAGGCGTTCGTACAACTCGATGGGAATCACCGCGAATTCGCGCTTGCCATCCCGTTCGATAAATTGAATACCAGTCATTGATACGCACCTCCTCGCGGCGCCACGGCCAGCACATGAATGACCAGCCGTCCGCCTTCAATTTCATAAATCACCCGCCAGTCACCCACCCGCAACCGATACGCCTCGCGGCCGACCAGCTTCCTGACGTTGTTGTTCGCCGCGAAAGGGTCTGCCGCCAGAAGTTCGATCTTGCCGCGAATCTGCAACGACACGTTGCGCGGCATCGCCTTCAAGGCTTTGACCGCATCGCGGGTGTATTCGATCTGGTACGTGGCCAAATGTTAGCGTATTGCTAATAAAAAGTTAAATCTATTCGGCCGTGGGGGTTCGGCTGCGTTCCAGGTTCAGCGCCAGCAGGCGGCGGAGGATTTCTTCGTCGGGCATGTCGGCTGAATAGTCGGCCCAGCCGTAGGCGGTGGCGACGGCGGTGTCTAGGGCCTTATGGGCCATGTCCAGCCAGGCCGGGCGGGCGTTGTAGAGGTTGGTCAGGGTGCGCTTTTTCAGGTCGGCCTCGTGGCCGGGCCTGGCGACCGGGCGCTTGGGGAAGCCGGCTTTTTCTTCCTCGGGGGTGATCACCCAGTCGACCCATTCCGCCGGGTTGAGCCAGGCCTCGCGCAACTCGTTCAGGCGGCGGGCGGCGGCGGCGATGTTCTCGGCGCCGATCTGCCCGGCCAAGCAGGGCGGCGAAGCCTGGCCGGCCTGGGTGTTAATGGGCGCGGTATCGCGCGGCGTCAGGCCGGGGGGGAAGGGGAAGGTTTCGAAACAGGATTTTGCGTTGTAGGTAGGACGGCCACCTTCGTCGCCATCGCCGTGCATTGAGGCGTTGGCGAGCGACCAGACTTCGTGCTGCCGACTGGAAAGGATGCCGAAAGTTGCGTCGTCATCACGGCAAATGGCGTAGAGGCGCGAATCGGGTAGGACGGAGGTGGGTAGCCAAACGAAATAGCGGTGCTTTGCAACACGAGGTGTTGAAATATAGCGTGAGAGTTTCTCGGTCGCTTTGCGGTAGGCCGGCACAGTTTCTCCGTGACGCCACCAGTAACGTTTTCGGCTCTCGCGGTTGCCGGCTTCACGCATTGGCTTGACGTGCTCGATAACGTGAGCAACTGGCATTTCAAATAGGACGGCGTCGGTTTCTGCCATGGTGGCGCCGAAATCGATGATCCAAGTATCTGACGGTCTTTTGGCTAAATCTTGACCGTTTGCCCATGGCCGTAAGACTTCAGAATTGGAGCGACCATTAGGGTTGGGAAGTAATAGCCATCGGCGTGCTTCGGAGCCGGGAATGTCAAACGAACCTACTTTGACGGGCCCTTGAAACGCGACACCGACATTTTCCGATAGCGGGAGTGCTGTAGTCAGGTTTAACCCTTCGACGGCGGTTAAATCTGCATGAATCGTCGCCACTTCAGCCCCATCTAGCCGATCGCTGCGGTCAACCGAAGAAATCGCCCCAAATCCCAAAAGCGAAACGCGCACGGCAGCGCCTTCGTTGATCCATGCCTCGTCGCTCCACGCTTCGAAGATACGCGTGGTGTCGACGATGCGTTCGAGCACCTTGCGGTTGGCGCCGGCCCGAATGGACTGTGTCGCAACGAGGCCGGCGGCTTGCAGTTTTCCGGCTTCAATCTGGGCGCGGGATTTTTCGAACCAGTAGGTGACGAGGTCGGCGCCGCCGGGGACGCGGCCGTCGTAGGTCTGGCGTAGCGTCTCGACGTATGCCGCGCCGAGTTCGCTGCGCATGACCTTGTCGCCGAGGAAAGGCGGGTTGCCGACGATGACATCCGCCGTCGGCCACTCGGCTTCGCTGCCGTCGGCGTTGAGCAGCGCGTCGCGGTGGGCGATGCCGTCGAGCGGCTTGAGGATGGGGTTGATGGCGTGCGGGTAGCCGTTGCGGCGGCACCACTGGATGTCGCCGATCCACACGGTGACGCGGGCGAGTTCGGCGGCGAATTCGTTGATTTCGAGGCCGAGGATGTTGTGCGGGCCGGTTTCCATGTTGAGCGGCACATCGAGACCGTATTCGAGGGCGGCGACGTGGGCCTGCTTTTCGATGTCGCGCAGGGCCTTGAGCGCGAGGTACAAAAAGTTGCCGCTGCCGCAGGCCGGGTCGAGCACGCGGAAGTGGTTGAGGCGCAGCAGGAAGCCCTGGTAGGCGGCGCGGGCGGCCTTGCCTTCCTTGCTTTTCGGGCCCTGGCCGTGGCCGGCGGCGAGCGTCGGCTGCAGGGCGGCCCATTCGGCGGCCAGCGGTTCGCGGACTAAGGGGTCGATCAGCTTGTGGATGGTGCCGGTGTCGGTGTAGTGGGCGCCGAGCGGGGCGCGGGCGGCGGGGTCGAGGCCGCGTTCGAAGAGGGTGCCGAAGATGGTCGGGTCGATGGCCCGCCAGTCCATGTCGCTGGCGGCGCGGTGCAGTTGGTGCAGGTCGGCGGCGGTGAGCGGCGGGATGTCGATCTGCCGGAACAGGCCGCCGTTGAACCAGGCGATGTCGTGGTCGCCGTAGTCGCCGCCCTTGTCCTGCATGGCGGCGAACAGTTTTTCGATGCGGCGGGCGGCTTTGTCGGCGTCGTTGCCGGCGTTCCTGAGCAGGTCGGTGAAGATGCCGGCGGGCAGGAGTTGCTCGTCTTCGGCGAACATGCAGAACAGGCACTGGACGAGGAAGTGGGCGACCTTGTCACCGCTTTCGCCGCGCCCGCGCAGGGCGGCGGCGAGCTGGGCGAACTGGCCGGCGGCGACGGCGGTGATGGCGGCGGTCGACTTCTCGGGGCGGAGTTTTTCGGGGTCGGTGAAGACCCATTTCAGCGTTTGCCGGGCTTCCGGCTCGACTAGTTGTTCGATGCGGATTTCGCGCGGTTCGTCCGGGTAGCCGGTGAAGGCGGTGTGGATGACGATGCGTTCGCGGTCGCAGACGACGAGCAGCGGCGGGTTGTCGAGTTGCAGGGCGTAGTCGGTGAGCTGCTTGAGGGCGGCGTTGAGGTCGCGGCCGGGCTTCTTGTTTTCCCAGCCGAAGTGGCCGCGTTTCCAGACGTCGGCCCAGCCGTTGCCCGAGCTGGCCTTCCTGGCGCCGCGTTCGAAGCAGTAGTTGTCCGGGTCGCGCGGTTTGTCGACGCCAAGCAGGTCGCACAGGTCATCGAAGTGGGCCTGGGCGCCGGCCCGTTCGGTGAGCTTGTTGTCTTTCCAGCGGGCGATGAAGGCTTCGGGTGTCATGAGCGGCGGAGAGAGCTTGAGGGCGGCGAAAGGCGCAGTTTAACCATGCCATCGGGATTGCGGGGCGATTGCTGCGGTCGACGGGAAATTTCGGCCAAAAACGAAAAGCTGCCCGCCGCCGGGCGAGGCTGGGGGCGGGCCGCCCGATCAGTTGCCGTCTGCCCCGCCAGGCGGCAACTTGGCCGGTGGCCCGGTTAAACCTGCTAATATGCCCCTCTCGCTGCAACGCAACAAAAGCAAACCTCCATGTCTTCTCCCGCTGACCGCATGAGTCCCGAAGAGCGCCGCGCCGGTGCTTCGCTGGCTGCCATCTTCGCCCTGCGCATGCTGGGCCTGTTCCTGATCCTGCCGGTGTTCTCGGTGTACGCCAAGACGCTGCCCGGCGGCGACGACCTGGCCATGGTCGGCCTGGCGCTCGGTGCCTACGGGCTGACCCAGGCCTTTTTCCAGATTCCCTACGGCATCGCCTCCGACCTGTGGGGGCGCAAGCGGGTCATCGTCGTCGGCCTGCTCATCTTCGCGCTGGGCAGCTTCGTCGCCGCCTGGGCGCCGGACATGACGTGGATCATCGTCGGCCGCGTGCTGCAGGGCATGGGCGCCATCTCGGCGGCGGTCACCGCGCTGGCCGCCGACCTGACGCGCGAGGAGCACCGCACCAAGGTGATGGCCATGATCGGCTCGTCGATCGGCCTGGTCTTCGCGCTGTCGCTGGTCGGGGCGCCGATCCTCTATGGCTGGATCGGCATGGGCGGCCTGTTCTCGCTGACCGGCATCCTCGCCCTGGCCGGCATCGTCACCCTGCTCAAGGCCGTGCCGCCGGCCCCGGCGCCGCATGGCCATGGCAAGCTGCCGCTGCGCCAGGTGCTGGGCGATCCCGATCTGCTCCGCCTCAACCTCGGCATCGGCGTGCTGCACATGGTGCAGATGGCGATGTTCGTCGTCCTGCCGCACGCTTTGGTCAACCAGGGCGGCCTGCCGGCGGCGGCCCACTGGCAGGTTTACCTGCCGGCCGTGCTGGCCTCCTTCGCCATCATGGTGCCGGCGATCATCGCCGCCGAGCGCAAGGACAAGATGCGGCCGGTCTTCATCGGCGCCATCGGCCTGCTCGTCGTCGTCCAGGCCGGCCTCTTCCTGTTCCACGCCAGCCTGTGGTCGCTGGCCCTGTGGCTGCTGCTCTTCTTCGTCGCCTTCAACGTGCTCGAGGCGACGCTGCCCTCGCTCGTCTCGCGCACCGCACCGCCCGCCGCCAAGGGCGCCGCGCTCGGTGTTTACAACACGACGCAGGCCGTCGGGCTGTTCATCGGCGGCGCGGCCGGCGGCTATCTCGCGCAGAATTTCGGCGATAATGCGGTTTTCGCCGCCTGTGCCGGGCTGATCGTGCTCTGGCTGGCGGTGGCAAGCTCGATGAATTTCCCGCAACGGCGCGTTGCCGCCGCTGCGAACCACACTGCTTAGGAGACACTGTTCATGGCATCGGTCAATAAAGTCATTCTCGTCGGCAATCTGGGCGCCGACCCGGAAACCCGCTACACCGCCAGCGGCGACGCCGTCTGCAACATCCGCCTGGCCACCACCGAAAGCTGGAAGGACAAGAACAGCGGCGAGAAGCGCGAGATCACCGAATGGCACCGCGTGGTTTTCTACCGCAAGCTGGCCGAGATCGCCGGCCAGTACCTGAAGAAGGGTTCGCAGGTCTATCTCGAAGGCCGCATCAAGACCCGCAAGTGGCAGGACAAGGAAGGTCAGGACCGCTACACCACCGAAATCGAGGCCACCGAAATGCAGATGCTCGGCTCGCGCCAGGGCATGGGCGCGCCGGCCTCTTCCGGCGGCTACGACGAGCCGACCGACTACGCGCCGGCCCCGCCCAAGAACAAGCCGAAGCCTTCCTTCGACGATCTGGGCGACGATATTCCGTTCTAACGCAGCCCCGGGCGGCGCTGCATCGCCGCCGCCCGGCCGCTGTCGACCCGAGGTAAGCAGCCATGAGCAATGCCGTCACCTTCAAGATTCTCGAAGACATCGCCCGCGACCTGTCCGGCGACGAGATCACCTTCCCGACCTTTCTCGACATCACCTTCCAGGTCCGTTCGGCGCTCAAGGACCCCAACCTCAGCGTCGAGCAGCTGGCCAAGCTGGTCGGCGCCGAGCCGCTGATGAGCGCCAAGATCATCCGCATGGCCAATTCGGTGGCGCTCAATCCGAGCGGGCGCGAGGTGGCCGACGTCAAGACGGCGATCCTCCGGGTCGGCATGGAGGCGGTGCGCACCGTTTCCTTCGCCGTGGCCATGGAGCAGTTGCTCAAGTCGAAGCAGATGCAGCCCTTCGAGGGCATTTCCAAGCGCCTGTGGGAGCACACCTCGCATGTCGCCGCGCTGTGCCGGGTGCTGGCCCGCAAGGTCGCCAGGATCAACGGCGACGAGGCGATGTTCACCGGCCTGGTGCACGATCTCGGGGTTTTCTACCTGATGTCGCGGGCGGCCAATTTTCCCGAGCTGGTCAATGACCCGGTCGAGCTGCACGCGCTGCTTGTCGGCTGGCACGACAACATCGGCCATGCCCTGCTGTCGGCCCTCGGGTCGCCGGAATCGGTGCTGCTCGCCGTGCAGGAGCACGAAACCGACCGCGAGATCAAGGCCATCGACAATCTGTCCAACGTCCTCTACGTGGCCAACAAGATCGCCAACCGGACGGCCGGCTGGCGCGACCCGGAACTCGACGGCGTGGTCGATACCTCGGTGCTCGACGACCTGTTCGATGCCGAGACGCTGGCCGAGATCATCGACGAGTCGGAAGACGAAGTCCTGTCGCTGAAGTCGGCGCTGGGCGGCTGAGGCATCTGGCCGATGCCGGCCGAGCGACTCCCCGAGAGGGTCGCCGGAGCAGGGAGTAACGCAGCATGAGTAATCACCAAGCAGCCGCCGAAGTCACCGGCAAGCGCTTCGCCGCGCTGGCCCTGGCCGCCCTCGGCGTGGTCTATGGCGATATCGGGACCAGCCCGCTGTACGCCATGAAGGAGGTCTTCGCCGGCAATCACCCGATTCCGGCGGTGGAGGCCAACATCTACGGCAGCCTGTCGCTGTTCTTCTGGGCGTTGGTCATTGTCGTCTCGGTCAAGTACGTGATGTTCATCACCCGCGCCGACAACCGGGGCGAGGGCGGCATCATGGCGCTGATCGCGCTGGCCCTGCACACGGCCCAGGAGAAGCCGCGCCAGGCCAAGGCCATCATGATCCTCGGCGTGCTCGGGGCGGCCATGTTCTACGGCGATGGCATGGTGACGCCGGCCATCTCGGTGCTGTCGGCGGTCGAGGGGCTGGAGGTCGGGGCGCCGGTGCTCCACGCTTTCGTCATCCCGCTCACCATCGTCGTCCTCTTCCTGCTCTTCTTCGTGCAGAAAAGCGGCACGGCCGTGGTCGGCGCCTTTTTCGGGCCGGTCATGGTGGTCTGGTTCACCGTGCTGGCCGTGCTTGGCATCAGCAACATCGTCAGCCACCCGGAAATCCTGGCCGCCCTCAACCCGGTGTTCGGGGTCGAGTTCCTGTTCGCCAACAAGGCCATGGCGCTGATGGCCATGGGCAACGTCGTGCTCGCCGTGACCGGGGCCGAGGCGCTCTACGCCGACATGGGCCATTTCGGCCGCAAGCCGATCGCCCGCGCCTGGTTCGCCTTCGTGCTGCCCGCCCTGGTCCTCAACTACTTCGGGCAGGGGGCGCTGATCCTGGCCGACCCGGCCAACGCCGACAATCCCTTCTACCGCTCGGCCCCGGGCTGGGCGCTCTACCCGCTGATCGGGCTGGCCACCGTGGCCACGGTGATCGCCTCCCAGGCGGTCATTTCCGGCGCCTTCTCGGTGACCCGCCAGGCCATGCAGCTCGGCTTCGTGCCGCGCATGGAGGTGCAGCACACCTCGGAGCAGGAGCAGGGCCAGATCTACCTGCCGGCGGTGAACTGGGGACTGATGGTGGCGGTGATGATCCTCGTCCTCGGCTTCAAGTCGTCGAACAACCTGGCCGCCGCCTACGGCATCGCGGTGACCGGCGACATGGTGATCACCTCGCTGCTCGCCACCGTCGTCGTCGCCAAGGTGTGGAACTGGGGGTGGGCCAAGGCCGGCCTGCTCTTTGCCTGCTTCCTCTCGGTCGAGCTCGTCTTCCTTGCCGCCAACATTCTGAAGATTCCCGATGGCGGCTGGTTCCCGCTGGTCGCCGGGATGGGCGTCTTTATCCTGATGACGACCTGGAAGCGCGGCCGCGAACTGCTCGCCGAGCGCCTCAAGGGCGAGCGCCTGGAGCTCGAGCCCTTCCTCGACTCGCTCGCCTCGTCGCTGCCGACCCGCGTCGAAGGCACCGCCGTCTTCCTCAACGCCGATCCCAAAGGCGTGCCGCACGCCATGCTGCACAACCTGATGCACAACAAGGTGCTGCACGAGCGCGTGCTGCTGCTCTCGGTGCAGTTCTTCGATACGCCCTATGTGCCGGAGATCGACCGCGTCGAGGTGCGGCCGCTCAAGGAAAATTTCTGGAGCGTCATCATCCAGTACGGCTTCATGGACGAGCCGGACATCCCCGGGGCGCTCGCCCTGTGCGCCGGGAGCGGGCTGGAGCTGACGCCGCTCGACACCTCGTATTTCATCGGCCGCGAAACGCTGATCCCGCGGCTCGGCTCGGAGCTGGCCTTCTGGCGCGAGAAGATTTTCGTCGCCATGTTCCGCAACGCCGGTTCGGCCACCGCCTACTTCAAGATCCCCAGCAACCGGGTGGTCGAGCTGGGCACCCAGGTCGTGCTCTGAGCGGCTGGGGCGGCCTGGTCACGGCTCAGGCCGGGCCGGGCGCCAGCCGGCCAAGGCCGGCCCCGGCGCAGTCGGTGGTCCGCAGCGAGAAGCCGACGTAGGCCAGCTGGCCGGTGTCGCGCAGGTAGCGGTTCTGCGCCCGGTAGGCCTCGGCCTCGGTGCGCAGCGTGCTGCGGCAGTCGGCATACATGGCGTTGCCGAACTCGCGGTACTGCAGCACATGGACGATTTCGTGGAGCAGGAAGGAGTGGTCGAAGGGCTGCTCGAGATCGAGCGTGTCGCGGTACAGGATGCGGAAATGCAGGCGGTCGAAATAGGCGACGATGCCGCGGCAGCCGTTGCCGCCGTCCGGGCAGACCTGGCGTTCCAGCTCGCGGGCCGGCAGGGCGACGAACTCCGGCAGGTGCGCGGCGGCAACCCCCGGCAGCCCGGTGATGCGGATGGCGGCGGCGAGCAGGTAGGCGATCAGGGCGGCGTCCATGCGACCTCGCGGCAAGCAATGTAGCCGGCGCGACGACGCCGGCCTTGGCCAGTAGATCGCCGGTGGGCGGCGAATGTTCCCGCCGCGCTTCGCCTTACAGGCGGCGGATCTTGTCGAGCAGCGCCGTCGTCGATTTCTCGTGCAGGAAGGGGATGGAATGCACGCTGCCGCCCCAGCCCAGCACTTCGCGGCAGCCGACGATCTTGTCCACCGGCCAGTCGCCACCCTTGACCAGAACTTCCGGCCGGCATTCCACGATGCGTTCGAGCGGCGTGTCCTCGTCGAACCAGGTGACCAGCGTCACGCAACCGAGCGCCGCCATCACCGCCAGGCGGTCGGCCAGCGCGTTGACCGGGCGGTCGTCGCCCTTGCCCAGGCGCTTGACCGAGGCGTCGCTGTTGAGCGCCACGACCAGGCTGGCGCCGAGGGCGGCGGCCTGGGCCAGGTAGGTGACGTGGCCGCGGTGCAGGATGTCGAAGCAGCCGTTGGTGAACACCAGCGGCCGGGCCAGCGCGCCGGTGCGCGTCGCCAGCTGCTCGGGCGGGCAGATTTTCGATTCGAAGGCGGGGGCGGCGTAGGTCATGGCGGCGTGGGGCGGGATGGGAAGGCAGCTATTTTAGGGCCTGGGCGGGTTCGGCCCAAGCCACCGGCCAATTTCGATTTTGGCCGAAATTTGCCGTCGACCGCGGGAATGCGGCCGGTCATGGTCGCTTCACGCCGCCTCGCCGGCCGCCAGGGCCGCCAGGATGGCCGGGCACAGGCGGGCCAGTTCGTCGTCTACGAGGTCGATCAGCGGCGCGATGATTTCCTTCTGCCCGGCCTTGATCGCCCCCTCCAGGTCGCTGGCCGCGGCCTGCACGCCACCCAGGCCGAGGCTGGCGGCCGCCCCTTTCAGCGTGTGCACCAGGCGCCGGGCTTCCTCGCGCTGGCCTGCGGCGAGGTGCTGGCGCAGGGCGGCCATGTCGTCCCGGTGGTCGATGGCGAACTGGCGCAGCAGGCGCCGGTAGAGCGGCAGCTTGCCGCGCAGCAGGCGCAGGCCGGTCGCCGTGTCGACGCCGGCGATGACCGGCGGTTCGCCGTCGGTTGCGGCCGGGGGCGTCGGCTGCTCGGGTGGCGGGGGCGGTGCCGCGGCGGCTTGGGCGGCGTCGGCCGGCAGCCAGCGGTGCAGGGCGGCGAAGAGGGCGGCGGGGTCCACCGGCTTGGCGACGAAATCGTTCATGCCGGCCGCCGCACAGGCCTGGCGGTCCTCGTCGAAGGCGTTGGCGGTCATCGCCAGGATGGGCGTGGCCTGCCGCCCGGGCAGGGCGCGGATCAGGCGGGTGGCGTCGAGGCCGCCCATGACCGGCATCTGGATGTCCATCAGGATCAGGTCGTAGGCGCGGGCGGCCGCCTTGTCGACGGCCTCCTGGCCGTCCTCGGCGGCATCGACGGCGAGGCCGACCGAGTGCAGCAGTTCGAGGGCGACTTCGCGGTTGATCGGGTTGTCCTCGGCGAGCAGCAGGCGGGCGCCGGCCGGCCGCCGGCGCAGGGCCGCTTCGGCATCGTCGGCGGCCGGCCGGCGCAGCTCGGCCGATGCGCCATGGCCGCGGCCCAGCCGGGCGGTCAGCCAGAAGGTGCTGCCCTGGCCGGGTACGCTGTCGACGCCGACCGAGCCGCCCATCATCTCGGCCAGGCGGCGGGTGATGGTCAGGCCGAGGCCGGTGCCGCCGTACTTGCGGGTGGTCGAGGCGTCGGCCTGCTCGAAGGCCTGGAACAGCTTGGGGGCCTGCTCCGGGTCGATGCCGATGCCGGTGTCCTCGACTTCGAAGCGCACTTGCAGGCGGCCGTCGTCTTCGCCAAGCAGGCGGCTGCGCAGCGTGATGCTGCCGTGGTCGGTGAACTTGACCGCGTTGCTGGCGAAATTGAGCAGGGCCTGGCGCAGCCGGGTCGGGTCGCCGCGCAGCCAGTCGGGCACCCGGTCGCTGTCGATGTCGATGCGCAAGCCCTTGGCCCGCGCCTCCTCCCCGATCAGCGAATGGATGTGGTCGAGTAGCGCCGTCAGGTTGAAATCGGTGTCCTCGAGTTGCATCCGCCCGGCCTCGATCTTCGACAGGTCGAGGACGTCGTTGATGATGGCCAGCAGGTGTTCGCCGGCGCCGTCGATCTTTTCCAGGCGGGCCATCTGCTCCGGTGTCGCGCCGGCCCGCTTGAGCAGATGGGTGAGGCCGAGGATGGCATTCATCGGCGTCCGGATTTCATGGCTCATGTTGGCCAGGAAGGCGCTCTTGGCGCGATTGGCCGCCTCGGCCTGGTACTGGGCCCGGGTCAGTTCGGCAGTGCGCTTTTCGACCAGGGCCTCGAGGTGGCCGCGGTAATTGTCGAGTTCGGCGCTCAGCCGCTTCTGCTCCGAAATGTCGCGGACGACGGCCATGATGGTCGATTCCGGCGTCCGCGTGGCGATGATGTCCACCGGGAGGCTCGAGCCATCCTTGCGCCGGAACTGCCATTCGCGGTGGTAGGCGAGGTCGCTGTTGATGCTGTCGAGGGCCGGGGCGATGTGCTCGACTTCGCTGTCTACGACGATATACGCCGCGTGGCGGCCGATCAGTTCGTCGCGCGCGTAGCCGAGCATGCGGCAGATGCTGACGTTGGCGTCGATGTAGGTGCCGGCCTGGTCGGCGATCAGGATGCCGTCCGGAGCGTAGTCGAAGAGACCGCGGTAGCGCGCCTCGCCAGCCTGCAGCGCCTGCTCCGCGGCGCGCCGCTCGGTGACGTCGGTGGCCGTGCTGATCACCAGGCGGCGACCGTCGGCCAGGCGGCCGACCGGCGCCGAACTGAAATCCCAGATGCGCGTCTGGCCGGAACGGGTGCGGATGCTGTAGTCGCCCTCGGCGATGCTGCGGTCGGCCGCGTAGAGCTTCTCGATGCCGGCCTTGATGGCTGTCTTGCGCTCGCCGTAAGCGAGTTCCGTCCAGTCGGCGATGGTCGCCAGTTGCTCGCGGCTGTAACCGGTGATGGCGCACCAGGCGTTGTTGACCAGCACGATTTCGCCATCCTCGGCATGGAGCAGGATGGGAAAGGGCGATTCGAGGATGACCCGGCGGAAGCGTTCCTCGCTGTCGCGCTGGGCCTGCTCGGCCTGGCGGCGGGCGGTGATGTCGTAGAACGTGGCCAGGAAATCGTCGCCCAGCGTGATGCCCGAGATGATTACGCTCTTCACCGTGCCGTCCTTGCAGCACACCTGGTATTCGATCGCCTGGATGTCGCTGCCCGTCGCGGCTGCCTGGTCGACGGCGGCCGTCCAGGTTTTCAGAACCCAGGCCCGGTAGGCCGGATCGGGGTAGGCGTGCGGCCACCAGTCGTCGAGCGTCGCCACGTCGTTGCGGTCGTAACCGAAGGTGTCCACGAAGCGCTGGTTGGTGTTGACCAGGCGACCATCCTTGTCGACGTGGCAGAGCGGGATGGGCGCAGCCTGGAAGAAATGGCTGAAGCGCCTTTCGCTTTCCTCGAGCCGCCGGGTGGTCAGGCGGTCGTTCAGCCGCCTGGCCAGCAGGCGGCCCATGATCATGGTCAGCACCGGGAAGATGAGCATCACCGGCAGGCCGATGTTGGACAGCACCTGGCGGGCGGTTTGCCAGGGCAGGAGCAGCATGAGGAGCAGCATGACGAGGTGCACCACCACGCCCAGGCCGTAGAGTTCGAGCCAGCCGAGTTTTGTCAGATCGGGGCCGCGCCGGTGTCGCCAGGCCAGGCCGATCAGCCCCGAGGCGACGATCACCGCCACCCCCGGCCAGGCCCCGGCGCCGCCGAGATATAGCCGGTAGGCGCCGGTCGTGGCCATGGCCATGACTGTCGGCAGCGGGCCGAAGAATAGCCCGCAGATGGCGAGCAGCACCGAGCGGACATCGAAGACGATGCCCGGCATCAGGGAGAGCGGGGCACTCATCAGGCCGATGCCGATGGCGCCGATGGCGACGCCGATCAGCCACGGCTGGCGGCTGGCGATGTGGCAGGAGCGATGCGAAAGGGTGAAATCGAGGACCTGGCCGACGGCGAGGAGCAGGGCGGCATTGAAGATCAGGCTGGTGAACGGGCTATCCATGGGCGGGCGGTGGGCGGCGGCCGGCCCGGGTCAGGGTGGCAGGCAGGCAAGGAGGGGCTGGGGGCATGAGGGCGGCGAATGGTCGGGCAGGGCCTGCTCGGGGATGGCAGCTTATCGCCAACATACCCGCATGCCGGCCGTTGCACAATCGATCAGATGGTGGGGCGCCAGTCGCGCAGGGCGGCGATGGCGTCGTCCAGGGTGTCGATCAGCCTGACCCCATCCTGAGCGGCCAGGCGGGTGACGCCGCGACCGCCGGCCCACAGCGTGGTCGACGGCGGGATCTGGGCGCGCAACTGGCTCAGCAGGCCGGGAATCTGGCGGGCCGGGAAGGCGGCCGAGAAAGACAGGCCGACGATGTCGGCGCGATGCGCCTCGGCGGCGCGGGCGATGTCGACGAGCGGGACCTGGGTGCCGAGCGGGATGCATTGCGCCCCCTCCAGCGTGAACAAGGCCTCGGCCATGAGCAGGCCGAGGACGTGCAATTCGTCGGGCAGGCTGGTCAGCAGCACGCGCGGCCGCCGGGTGCCGGGCGGCAGGCTGGCGATCACCTGGCGGAGCAGGCGCTTGGTCAGCTCGGTGTACAGGTGTTCCTCGAAGACCGCGACGCGGCCGTCCTCCCAGGCTTCGCCGACATGGATGGTGAGCGGCGCCACGGTGTCCTGGACAAAACGCAGCAAACCCTGGCGGGCCAGCCGTTGCTGCATGGCCTGCTGGTAGCCGGCGGCATCGTGCGCCTTGATCAGGGCGACCAGGGCGTCCAGTTCGGCGGTGTCTTCCGGCAGGCAGCGGGCTGTCGCCTGGGGCCGGCGCGGCGCCAGTTCGGCCAGTGCCTCGGGGCTGGCCGCCATCAGCTTGCCCGGCCGGTGGCCTTGATCCATCAGGCGTTTGATCAGGCGCAGGCGATCCACCTGGTCGGCCGGATAGCAGCGTTCGCCGTTGGCGTCGCGTTCCGGGACGGGAAAGCCGTAGCGCCGCTCCCACATGCGCAGCACATCCTTGGAGAGGCCGGTGTCGCGTTCGACGGCGGCAATGTTGAAACCGGGCGAGTTCATATTTGTCCTGAACAAAGCATGTACAAACTGTTGACAAATGGATCCATGGCCCCTATCTTACGAACAAACAGGTGGTTTGTCTAGGACAAATAAACAAAGGAGCTGCAAGTGTTCAAGTATCTCGTACGCCGTCTGGTGTTTGCCGCCGGCTTGTCGATAGCCCTGCTGCCACCGGCGACGGCCGGTGATTGTCCGGCCCTGCTTCGTCACACCTTTCCCGCTTTGCAGGATGGCAAGCCGATGCCGCTCTGCCAGTACGCCGGCAAGGTGATCCTCGTCGTCAATACGGCCAGCTTCTGCGGTTTTACCGGCCAGTACGACGGCCTGGAAAAACTGTACGCCCGGCTGGGCGACAAGGGCCTGGTCGTCCTCGGCTTTCCCTCCAACGACTTCGGCGACCAGGAGCCGGGGAGCGAGAAGGAAATCGCCGAGTTTTGCCGGCTGACCTACGGCGTCGAATTTCCGATGGTCGGCAAGACGGTGGTCAAGGGAAGTCAGGCCAACCCCTTCTATCGCCAGCTGGCCGAGAAATCGGGTAGCCGGCCGCTATGGAATTTCCACAAGTACCTGATCAGCCGCGATGCCACCCAGGTGGTGTCGTTCACCAGCCTGACCGCGCCGGATAGCCCGGAACTGCTGAAGAAGATCGATCAATTCCTGAAATAAGCCAAGGAGCGCCACATGAACGCAGCCTTTAGGATGGAAATCCCCGAGTTGGCCGGCCAGACCGGTCGCCGCATCGCCGTCATCGGCGCCGGCATCTCCGGCCTGGCCAGCGCCTGGCTGCTCGGCCGGCAGCACCGGGTGACGCTGTTCGAGGCGGCCGACTACCTGGGTGGCCACACCAACACGGTGGATGTGACGCTGGACGGGCGGACCCATCCGGTCGATACCGGCTTCCTGGTCTTCAACGACCAGACCTACCCCAACCTGGTGGCGCTGTTCGCGGCACTCGGCGTGGACAGCGTCGAGACCGAGATGTCCTTCGCCGTCAGCCTGCAGGACCCGGATCTCGAATGGGCCGGCAGCAACCTCGGCACAGTCTTCGGCCAGCGCCGCAACCTGCTGCGGCCGCGCTTCTGGGCGATGCTGGCCGACATCCTGCGCTTCAACCGGGAAAGCGTCGCCTGGCTGGCCGACCGTCCCGACGATCAGTGCAGCCTGGGCGAGTTCCTCGACCGCGGCCGCTACGGCCGGGCCTTCGCCGACTGGTACCTGCTGCCCATGGCGGCGGCCATCTGGTCGTGCCCGACCGGCCAGATGCTGGCCATGCCGCTCGCCACCTTCGTGCGCTTCTGCCGCAACCACGGCCTGCTGCAGATTGTCGACCGGCCGTTGTGGCGCACCGTCAAGGGCGGCGGCCGGCGTTACGTCGAGAAGATCGCCGCCGAGCTCGACGACATCCGCCTGGCCTGCCCGGTCCAGGGCGTCCGCCGCGAGGCCGGCGGCTTGCGGGTCGTCCATGCCCGCGGCAGCGAACGTTTCGACCGGGTGGTGATGGCCTGCCACAGCGACCAGGCCATGACGATCCTCGGGGCGGCGGCCAGCGACGCACAGTACAAGGTACTGTCGGCCATCCGCTACCAGCCGAACCGGGCCGTGCTGCACACCGACCCGGCCCTGCTGCCGCGCGATCGCAAGCTGTGGTCGGCGTGGAACTACTTCGCCGCCAGCCGCGCGGCTGACGGCGACGGCGAGCGGCCGGTCGGCGTTTCCTACCTGATCAACAAGTTGCAGCCGCTGCCATTCAATGAGCCGGTGGTGGTCACCCTCAACCCGGCCCGCGAGCCCGACCCGGCCCGGGTCATCGCCGAGTACGCCTATGCCCACCCGGTCTTCGACGGCCCGGCCATCGCCGCCCAGCAGCGCCTGGCCGCCGCCCAGGGCGACAACGGCATCTGGCTGGCCGGCGCCTGGGGGCGCTACGGCTTCCACGAGGATGGCCTGCGCTCGGCGCTCGCCGTCGCCAACGACATGGGCGTCGCCGCGCCCTGGCAGGGCGCCGCCCGGCCAACGGTGGCGGCCTGATTCGCCATGCTCGCCCAGCCCCAACTGTTCACCGGCCAGGTCATGCACCGTCGCTTGCGGCCGGTCGAGCATGCCTTCGTCTACCCGGTGTTCTACGTCCGCCTGCCGCTGCGTCGGCTGGAATTGGCCAATTGTGCCGTTTTTTCGGTCGACCGCAGCAATCTGCTCGCCTTCCACCAGCGCGACCACGGGCCGCGCGACGGCAGTCCGCTGCTGCCGTGGATCGAATCGCTACTCGCCGAGCGCGGCCTGCCGGCCGACGGCGAGATCGTCGTGCAGACCATGCCGCGCCTGTGCGGCATCCTCTTCAACCCGGTCAGCTTCTGGTTCTGCCACGACCGGGCGGGGGCGCTGGTCGCCGTGCTGGCCGAGGTCAACAACACCTTCGGCGGCCGTCATGCCTACCTGCTGCACAACCCGGACGGCGCGCCCCTGCGCGACGGGCAGGAACTGCGCGCCAGCAAGGTCTTCCACGTCTCGCCGTTCAACGAGATCGTCGGCGGCTACCGTTTCCGCTTTCACGTCGACCGCGCGCAGCCGCTGGTCCGCATCGACTACGACGACGGCGAAGGGCCGTTGCTGCTCACCGCACTGTCCGGTCGCCGGCGCGGCTGGGGCAGTCGTGCCCTGCTCGGCGTGCTGGCCCGCATGCCCTTGCTGACGGCCGGTGTCATTTTTCGCATCCACTGGCAGGCCCTGCAACTCTGGCTCAAGGGCGTGCCCTTCCGTGGCGCCGGCCCGGCCCCAACCCTAGAGGAGACCATCAAATGAACAATGCCCTGACCCTGCGCGGCAACGAACGCCTGGCCCGCGACACGCGTACCGTTTTCGACCTGCTCGAGCCGCTGCGCGGCGGCCTGCTCGAAATCCGCCGGCCCGACGGCAGCAGCGCCCTGTTCGGCGACGGCGACCACGGCGTCAGCCTGCAGGTGCATGACGAGGCGCTGTTCAGCCGGGTGCTGGCCCGCGGCGACATCGGCCTGGCCGAGGCCTACCTCGACGGCATGTGGGATTCGCCGAACCTCAGCGGCCTGCTTACCCTGCTCGCCGACAACCGCGCGGTGCTCAGGAAGGCCGTGTACGGGGCGTGGCGCAGCCTGCTGGCGGCCCGCCTGCGCCACTGGCTGAACCGCAACGACAAGGCCGGCAGCCAGCGCAACATCATGGCCCACTACGACCTCGGCAACGAGTTCTACCGGCTGTGGCTGGACGACTCGATGACCTACTCGTCCGGCCTCTACCGCGCCGTCGACGACGGTTCGCTGGGCGCCGCCCAGGCCGCCAAGTACCGGCGCATCCTCGACCGCCTGCAGGCCGTAGCTGGCGAGCAGGTGCTGGAAATCGGCTGCGGCTGGGGCGGTTTCGCCGAGGCGGCGGTGGCTGACGGCCTCGGCGTCACCGGCCTGACCCTGTCGCCGGCCCAGCTCGCATGGGCGCGCCGGCGCGTGCCGCAGGCCGACCTGCGCCTGCAGGATTACCGCGACGTCGGCGGACGCTTCGACCACGTCGTTTCCATCGAGATGTTCGAAGCCGTCGGCGAACGCTTCTGGCCCGGCTATTTCAAGGCCGTGGCCGGGGCGCTCAAGCCGGGCGGCCGGGCGGTGATCCAGAGCATCACCATCCGCGACGACCTGTTCGCCGACTACCGGCGGGGCACCGACTTCATCCAGCAATACGTCTTCCCCGGCGGCATGCTGCCATCGCGCCCGGCCTTCCGCGCCGCCGCCGCCGGCCAGGGGCTGGCCGTGCGCGACGAGCATGCCTTCGGCGCCGACTACGCCCGCACCCTGGCCGAATGGCGGCTGGCCTTCGAGCGCCGCTGGCCGGAGATCGCCCAACTCGGCTTCGACGAGCGCTTCCGCCGCCTGTGGCGCTTCTATCTGGCCTATTGCGAGGCCGGCTTCCTGAGCGGCAACGTCGATGTCGTGCAGTTCGAGCTTGGCCATCGGGGCGAGGCCTGACATGGCGTCCGGGCGCAGATTTGGCGAGGCCGGCGGTGACTGCTGCGGTCCACGGGAAAAAAGGCCAAAAATCGAAATTTTCCGCGCCGCCCGCCGCCGGTTGCTGCTCGCCATCGTCGCCTGGCCGGCCAGCCATGCCGCCACGGCCTTCGCTGCCGGTGAAGCGCCGAGCGGCCTGACCCGCTGGGGCAGCGGGGCCTTCCGGCGCTGGGGATTCCTGGTCTACGACGCCACGCTGTGGGCCGGCGCCGATCCGCAACGGCCGCCGCTCGCCCTGCAGCTGACCTATCGCCGGCAGATCGCCGGGGCCGACATCGCCGAGGCCAGCGTCAAGGAAATCCGCCGCTTCGGCCGTACCGACGAGGTGACCCTGGCCGCCTGGGGCGAACGCATGCGCCGGCTGTTTCCCGATGTCGGCCCGGGCGACCGCATCACCGGCCACTACCTGCCCGGCGCTGCGCATTTCGAGTACAACGGCCGGCCGCTCGGCCGCGTCGACGACCCGGCCTTCGCCGCCGCCTTTTTCGCCATCTGGCTCGACCCGCGGACCAGCGCGCCCGAGCTGCGGGCGGCGCTGCTCAGCCGGCCGGACGGAGGTTGAGGCGATGCCCGCCGGCCACCCGCTCGCCTACGGTCTGCTCGGCCTGCCCCTGGCCTTCGCGGCGCTGCCCATCTACGTCCATGTGCCGCGCTTCTACGCCGAGACGGCCGGCCTGCCGCTCGCCCTGCTCGGCTTCATCCTGCTCGGCGCCCGCCTGCTCGATGCCGGCATCGACCCCTGGCTGGGCTGGCTGGCCGACCGCCTGCCGCGCCGGCGCATGCTGGCCGTGGCCCTGCCGCCCTTCGCCATCGGCTTCGTCGCCCTGCTCAATCCGCCGGCCAGCGGCGCCGGGCTGTGGCTGCTGGCGGCGCTGGCCGTCACCTACCTCGGCTTCTCGGCCGCCACCGTCGCCTACCAGGCCTGGGGCGCCGATCTCGGCGCCGATTCGGCCGAACGCACCCGGCTGACCGCCGCCCGCGAAGGCTGCGGCCTGCTCGGCGTCGTCCTCGCCGCGGCGCTGCCCGGCCTGATCGGCGCCAGCCTCAACGAGGGCATCGCCCGCCTGGCCTGGATCCTGCCGCCCTTGCTGCTGGTCGCGGCACTCGTCGCCCTGCTCGGCAACGGCCGCGGCCGGCCGGTGGTCGCCGCCCCGGCGCCCCTCGCCCCGGCCCTGCGCCGGGTGCTGGCCGACGGCGCCTTTCGCCGGCTGCTGCTGGTCTTCGTCGCCAACGGCATCGCCTCGGCCTTGCCGGCGACGCTTTTCCTCTTTTTCGTGGCCGACGTGCTCGGGCTGGAGGGGGCCAGCGGCGGCCTGCTCGCCCTTTATTTCGTCGCCGGCGCCGCCTCGCTGCCGCTGTGGGTCCGCCTCGCCGCCCGCCACGGCCGGGTCGTTGCCTGGCTGGCGGCCATGGCGCTGGCCATCGTCGCCTTCGCCGGGGCCGGCCTGCTCGGCCCCGGCCAGCTGTGGCCCTTCGCGCTGATCTGCCTGGCCTCGGGGCTGGCCCTCGGCGCCGACCTGGCCCTGCCGGCTGCCATCGCCGCCGACCTCGGCGAGCGCCAGGGGCAGGCCGGCGCCTGCTTCGGCGTCTGGAACTTCGTCGCCAAGCTCAACCTGGCGCTGGCCGCCGGCCTCGCCCTGCCGCTCCTCGCCGCCCTTGGCTACGTGCCGGGCAGCGGCCAGGGGCAGGCGGCGTTGACCGTCGCCTACGCCGTCTTCCCGCTCGCCTGCAAGGCGCTGGCTGCCAGCCTGCTCTGGCGCTGGCGGCATTTCCTGGAGATCGCCTCATGAAACTATTGTCCGCTGCCCTTTTCTCGCTCGGCCTGACCGCCTGCGCCTCGCCCGGCGTCGAGCAATACCGCGCCGAACAGCCGGCCCTCGACCTGAAGACCTACCTCAACGGCCGCATCGACGGCTGGGGCATGTTCCAGGGGCGCTCCGGCGAGGTGAAAAAACGTTTCCACGTCGTCATCGACGCCAGCTGGCAGGGCGACACCGGCGTTCTCGACGAGCAGTTCGCCTGGTCGGACGGCTCCACCTCGCGCCGGGTGTGGACGCTGGTCCGCCAGCCCGACGGCCGCTACCACGGCACGGCCGACGACGTCGTCGGCCATGCCGTCGGTGAGCTGGCCGGCAACGCGCTGCGCTGGCGCTACGTGATGGCGCTGCCGGTGGACGGCAAGGTCTATCACGTCGATTTCGACGACTGGATGTACCTGATCGACGACCAGGTGATGCTCAACCGCTCCTTCATGTCGAAATGGGGCTTCGGGCTCGGCGAAGTGACCTTGAGCTTCGTCAAGCGATGAACCCGCGGATTACCGACTGGCGCGGCCGGCGTGTCTGGCTGGTCGGCGCCTCGAGCGGCATCGGTGCTGCCCTGGCCAAGGAACTGGCCGGGCGCGGTGCCTGGTTGGCACTGTCGGCCCGGCGTCACGACAAGTTGCAGGCCCTGGCCATCGCCGACGCCGTGCTGCTGCCTTGCGACGCGACCGATGGGGCCAGCCTGGCGGCAGCCCGCGACGCGCTGATGGCGGCCTGGGGCGGCGTCGACCTGGTGATCTACCTGGCCGGCGACTACGTGCCGATGGGCGTGGACGACTTCGACCTGGCGGTCGCCGAGCGGGTGGTCGACGTCAATTTCACCGGCGCCATGCGCCTTGTCGCCGCCGTCCTCCACGACCTCCGGCCGGGCGGCGGCATCGCTTTCGTGGCCAGCGTCGCCGGCTATCGCGGCCTGCCGCGGGCGCTGTGCTACGGGCCGGGCAAGGCGGCGCTGATCCACTTCGCCGAGATCCTGCACCTCGATCTGGCTCCGCGCGGCATCGGCGTCTGGGCGATCAATCCCGGCTTCGTGGCGACGCCGCTGACGGCCCGCAACGACTTCGCCATGCCGGCGCTGCTCAGCCCGGAACAGGCGGCGACCGCTGCGGTCGACGGCTTTAAATCGGCCAATTTCGAAATTCATTTTCCCAAGCGCTTCACCCGCCTGATGAAATTTTTCGCCCATCTGCCCTATCGCCTGTATTTCCCGCTGATACGGCGCTTCACCGGAGGCTGACATGCCGCTCGACGACCTGATCGGCTTTTACCATGGCCTGAGCCCGGCCGACGTCGCCCGTTTCCCGGAGCTCTACGCCGACGATGCCTGGTTCAAGGACCCGTTCAACGAGGTGCGCGGCGTCGCCGCCATCCAGCGCATCTTCGCCCACATGTTCGAGCAGGTCGGCGAGCCGCGCTTCATCGTCACCGAAAAGATGCTCGGCGAAACCGGCGCCATGCTGGTCTGGAAATTCCATTTTCGCTTCGGCGGCTGCGGGCGCGGGCAACGCCACGTCATGCACGGCGTTTCCCACCTGCGCTTCACTGCTGCCGGCAAGGTCTGCTACCACCGCGACTACTGGGATACCGGCGAGGAGCTGTACATGAAACTGCCCGGCCTGGGGCTGCTGATGCGCGGCTTGCGGCGGGCGCTGGCCGCCTAGCGGGGCGCGCCGACCCAGGCGATCCGGGGGATCCGGTCCGGCCGGCTGTTAGTGGCGACTGCCGCTGTACGGTCGGCAGTCCGGCCTTCAGTCGGTCGTCGGCTGTGCCTTGCCGGTCGGCCGGGGCCGGCCGTCGGCGAGTAGCCGGGCGAGCAGGCTGCCCGAATTCTCGTGGCCGGTCAGCACGTATTCCAGTTCGTTGGCGTTGTTCAGCGTCAGCTCCAAGCTGCGCTGGGCGCGGCGCGGGCTGGCGAAGAGCAGCTGGTCGCCGGCCTCCAGCCGGAAGTCGTCGGCCGGCAGCAGGATGTAGTCGTCGCCACGTTCGATGAGCAGCGGCACGGTGGGCAGCCGGCGGCTGCGCTCGGCGCCGTCGGGCAGGATGTCGCCGAGGGCGATTTGCTGGCCGCTCATTAGCGCCTTCCAGGCGGCCGGCGCCTCGCCGGCATTGAGCCGGACATCCCAGACGACCGGCGTCAGCTCGCCGCATTCGGCCTGCAGGCGCTCGACCAGGCGGCGACAGCGGGCCTCGTCGAGGGTGCGGATCAGGCCGAGGAAATGGGCGAGCAGCGGCGCGGTCAGGATGGCGATGCATTCCTGGGCGACGATGCGGCTGGGCAGCACGGTGAAATCGGCGCCGTAGGCGGCGAACAGCGCGTCGTTGGCGGCCTGGTTCTGGCGGGCGACGACGAACAGTTCCGGCTTCAGTTCGCTGGCGGTGACGGCGATCGACAGGTTGTTCACATCGTTGTCGCTGCCGGCGACGATGCCCGAGGCGGTTTCGATGCCGGCCTCGAGCAGGGTGGCGGCCTCGGTGCCGTCGCCGATGTGCTGGTGGTCGGCATCGCCGGCGGCCGGGTCGATGATGCTCAGGGTGATGCCGGTGTCGCGCAGGCGGTCGGCGATGGCGTGGCCGAAACGGCCGTAGCCGCAGATGATCCAGTGGCCGTGCGGCGGCCGGTGCGGCTCGGGAATCGGCGTCTCGGGCAGGCTGGTCAGCAGTTCGATCAGGCGGTAGCGCTCGGGCGAGGAGACGGCCAGCGCCAGGTGCTCGGCGAAGCGCTCGTAGGGATTGACGATGAAATCGGTACCGAACGAAGCCATGTTGGCGGTGACGCTCGGCGAGCGGGCGCGGGCGATGACCGGGATGCCCGGGTTGAGCAGGCGGACGGCGATGGCGATGGCCAGGTTGGCCTGCTCGTCGTTGGTCAGGGCGAGCACGCCGCGGCAGCGCGGATGCTTGAGTCCGGCCAGTTGCAGGTTGTCGGGCAGGCTGGCGTCGGCGGCCAGGGCCGGGGTATCGGTGTTGAAATCGAGGAGGTCGAGCTCCTCGACGCGCAGCTCGTTCTTCTCGATGACCACGAAGGGCTGGCCGATGCGGTCGAAATTGCCGGCGACCAGGCCGCCCGTCTCGCCGCAGCCGCAGATGACGAAGAAGTCCTGCTCGATCTGGCGGACCCGGCGGCTGAAGCGGTTGGTGGTCAGGGTGTTCTGGAAGCCCTTGTCCTGGAGCAGGGCGATCAGGGTGACCAGCGAATACGACCAGCCGACCACGGTCAGGTAGATGCACAGCGTCACCCACAGCCGCTGGCCGTCGGAAAAAGCGACGGGGATCTCGCCGAAGCCGATGGTCGTCGCCGTGTAGCTGACGAAGTAGAAGGCGTGGAAGAAGGAAAGCGGCGAGGCTTTCTGGCCATTGGCGTCGACGCCGGGAATCAGCGTCAGGCCGAGGATGCTCACCGCGTAGATGACGATGAGGACGATGATCGGCGCCCGCATCCGGCGCAGGGCGAGGAAGAAGGCGCTATTCACGCGCGGCTCCCGGCCTTAGCGACGCAGCATGACGGTTTCGACGATCAGGATGATGACCGAGACAACGTTGGCGAAGAGGGCGCCGCCCGACAGCGAGACGACGCTGGAGGTGACGGTGGCGGTCATCCCTTCGCCGGTGACGTGCACGGCCACCGCCCAGGTGACGGCGGCGGCGATCAGCTGCAGGTCGGCGACCAGGCTGGTGGACAGGTGGATGGCGCCGATCTGCGTGCGGTCGCCGAATTTGAGCGCGGTGGCGATCAGGCTGACGACCAGGGCCGCGGCCAGTTCATAGACGTGGTGCAGTTCGGGGCGCTCGATGTCGCCGATGAAGAAGCCGAAATTGAGGGTCGCCGCCAGCACGATGAAGAAGCCGAAGATGACCTTTTCCAGATTCATTTTGCTTTTTCCCCTCTGCTGCGGTCGACGGCAAAAATCAGCGATTTTCGACCGGGGCGCTGGCCGGCGGTGCCTGGCGGGCGCCCAGCATCTGGCTGTCGATGCGGCGGACGTCCTCGTCGCCGAGAACCTCCATGACGTTCACCACCTTGGCGACGCCGGCCGTGGTGCGGGCGACGGCGATCGCCACCTTGGCCTCGCGGTCGGTGACGATGCCCATCAGGTAGACGATGGCGCGCTCGGTGACGACCTTGATGTGGTTGGCCGACAGCTGGTTGGAATCGACCAGGCGGGCCTTGACCTTGGAGGTGATGTAGCCGTCGGTGCTGCGGCTGCCGAGCGAGGAGACGGGGCCGATGCCGGCTTCGTTGTACACCTCGCGCACCCCGCCGAGCAGGCGCACTTCGCGCTCGATGGCGGCCTTGGCGTCCTCGTTGGGCACCTCGCCGGTGATCAGCACGCGATGGTTGTAGGCGGTGAAATTGACGTGCGAGAAACCCTTGAACTGGTCGGGCACGCGCTGGCCGGCCTTCCATTCAGTGGTTTCGTCGTCGGTCTGGGTGCCGGTGGTGCGCCGGTCGTGGGCCGACATGACGCTGACGGCGGCGCCGCCGACCAGGGCGGGAACGCAGCCCTGGAGCATGGGCAGCACGGTGAACAGGGCGCTGGCGGCGAGGATCAGTTGGGTCTTGCGCATCATTCGACTCCCAATAAAAGTGCGTCGATGCCATCGCACAGGCAGTGGATGGTCAACAGGTGGGTTTCCTGGATACGTGCCGTGCGCTCGGCCGGCACGCAGAGATGGATGTCGCTGTCGCGGAGCATTTCGCCGATCTGCCCGCCACCCTTGCCGGTCAGCGCGACGACGTGCATCTCGGCCTGGTGGGCGGCCTTGATCGCCTCGACGACGTTGGCCGAATTGCCCGAGGTCGAGATGGCGAGCAGCACGTCGCCGGCGTGGCCGAGGCCGCGCACCTGCTTGGAGAAGATCTGGCTGAACGAATAGTCGTTGGCGACGGCGGTCAGGATGGAGCTGTCGGTGGTCAGCGCGATGGCGGCCAGTTCGTGGCGCTCGGCCTCGAAGCGGCCGATCAGTTCGGCGGCGAAATGCTGGGCGTCGCCGGCCGAGCCGCCGTTGCCGCAGGCGAGGATCTTGCCGCCGTTGATCAGGCTGTTGGTCATCGTCTCGATGGCGGCGGCGATCGGCGCGGCCATCTGCTCGATGGCTTGCTGCTTGGTCTGGGCGCTGTCCTCGAAATGCTTGGCGACGCGGGCAATCAAATCCATGTTATGACGGGGTGAGGCTATTCATCCGGGCATTCTACCTCACAGCTCGATGAAGACTTCGAAGGCCACGCGCTGCCACGGATTTTTGTTGTCGCTCAGCGACGACACGCGAGCCACCAGGCGTTCGCCGGCATCCATCGCCGCTGCCACCGCCCGGTTCTCGGCGCGCGGTACGTAGCCCAGCTTGTGGCCGCGCCACTCGACGCGGATGGCGCGCGGGTCGTGGCGGTTGTCCGGCTCGCGGATCAGGGCCAGGGCGTCGCCGACGCGGATTTCCGGCCACACGGCGCTCACCGCGTAGTACTGGCTGCCGGCCAGCGGCGAGTTCTGGACCAGCAGGCGGACGCTTTCGGCCTGCGCCGCGGCCAGCCAGCCGAGCAGGCTAACAATCGTCAGCAGCAAACGCATCTTTGATCCATTCCAGGCGCTCGCCGTCGATCAGCACGCAGTCGAAGCGGCAATCGTCCTCCGGCTGGCCGAGCAGGTAGTGACGGGCGGCGAGCACAATGCGCCGCTGCTTGACGGCCGTGATGCTGGCCGCGGCCCCGCCGAAATCGGCCCGGCTGCGCTGGCGCACTTCGATAAAAACGAGCGTCTTGCCGTCGCGGCAGATGAGGTCGATCTCGCCGCCGCGGATGCGGAAATTGCGCCGGATTTCCCGTAGACCGCAGCGTTCCAGGTAGCGGGCCGCCCTTGCCTCGGCTTCGCGGCCGCGCTGCGTGGTGGTATCGTTGGTCTTTGCCTGCATGCCGAAAAAAATGACGGAAGAATCCGCTGCATTGTATGTCGTCCCGACGCCGCTCGGGAATCTCGCCGACCTCACCCGGCGCGCCGAGGAAATCCTGCGCAGCGTGCCGTGGATCGCCGCCGAGGACACCCGGCACAGCGGCCCGCTGTTGAAGCAGCTCGGGGCCCGGGGGCGGACCATGCCGGCCCATCGCCACAACGAGCAGGAAGCCGCCGCCCGCATCGTCGACAAACTGCTGGCCGGCGAATCCGTCGCCCTGGTTTCCGACGCCGGCACCCCCGGCATCTCCGACCCCGGTGCCCGCATCGTCGCCGCCGTGCGCGCTGCCGGCGGCCGGGTCGTTCCCTTGCCCGGGCCGTGCGCGGTGACCACCGCGCTGTCGGCCTCCGGCCTGCTCGACGAACAGTTCCTGTTCTACGGCTTCCTGCCGGCCAAGGCCGGCCAGCGCCGGCAGGCCCTGGAAGCGCTGCGCCAGCAGCCTTGTGCCCTGGTTTTCTACGAAGCGCCGCACCGCGTGCTGGAGACGGTCGACGACATGGCCGCCGTCTTCGGCGAGCGGACCCTGGTCATCGCCCGCGAGCTGACCAAGCTCTTCGAGACCGTCCATGCCCTGCCGCTAGTCGAAGCACTGGCCTGGCTGAAGGCTGACCCCAATCGCCAGCGCGGCGAATTCGTGCTGATGGTTTCCGGGGCGGCGGACGAGGCCGACAGCGGCGAAGGCGAGCGCGTCCTCAAGCTGCTGCTGGCCGACGGTCTGCCGGTCAAGCAGGCGGCCAAACTGGCGGCGCAGATCACCGGCGCTGCCAAGAACGCCCTCTACGACCGGGCGCTGGCCCTGCGCAAGGCCTGAAGGCCGGCCTTCAGCCGATTTCGTATTCGAGGACCTGCCCGGCGTCGTCCCGGCAGGAGTGGCCGAAGCCGATTTTTCCCCGGCCGGCCAGGGGCGACAGGTTTTTCCGGATGGCGATTTCCGGCCCGTCGCCGGGCGCCAGGTAGGTGCCGTTCAGGCTCTGGTCGACCAGGACCAGTGTGCCGGCCCGGTAGACGATGCGGCAATGCAGGCGCGAGGCCTTGGGGAAGGTGATGCTGACGTCGTTGGCGGGGTCGCGGCCGATGGTGATCACCGATTGCTCGCCGCAAAAGCGGAAGGTGCGTTCGCCCTGACGCAGGGTCAGGCAGGGCGGACGGGCTGGGTGGCTGACCTCGGGCGGGCGTGTGCGCAGCGGCGGTGCGGGGAGGTTCGTCCAGTCGACGAGGCGGGCGGCCAGACCGTTGTCGTCGCGGACGAGGGCCGAGGTCTGGCGGACCAGGGCCTCGGGCAGGGCGTCGATGACCCGGCCGGAGGCGACAATGGCGTTGCCGCCGTGCAGGGTCGCCAGTCGGGCGGCCGTCGCTTCGCCGGCTTCGATGCCGCCGGCCGCGGCATGCAGGCCGATCTTCAGGCCGATACGTATCTCCTGGATCTGCGGGATGACGGCGCAGCGCCGCTGCATTTCGGCGGCGACCAGCAGCGCTGCCTCGGCCGACTCGAAGGCAGCCAGCAAGCCTTGCGGCTGGCGCCGGACGAGCGCGCCGCCATGCGCTTCGAGAACGCGCTCGAGGCGGCTCATGCGCCGGCCGGTCAGCTTGCTCAGGGTGAGTTCGTCCATCCGTTCGGGCCGCGGCGAGGCTTCGAATACCGCGGCATGCAGCAGGTAGCCGGCGTCGGCGCCAGCGTGGGCGGAGGGCTGGCCGGCGGGCAGCGGAACGGTCGTGTCATTCATGACGAAAAGGCGGGTCAACGTGTCGGTTGCGGCGATGCGCCCGAGTCGGGCGGTCGATGCGGACAGTCTATCATTTTGCCAATGTCATGTTGTAAAACTTTGTGGCGGGGTGAGCCTTGTCCGCTTGCCGAATCGTCCCGACTCTGCCGGTCGGCCTGCTAAAATGGGCGGATAACGTACCGGAACCGACCATGCAACTCACCATCACCCGCCCCGACGACTGGCATCTCCACCTGCGCGACGGCGAGGCGCTGGCCTCGGTGCTGCCGCACACGGCACGCCAGTTCGGCCGGGCCATCGTCATGCCCAACCTGAAACCGCCGGTGACCACCGTCGCCCAGGCCGCCGCCTACCGTGAGCGCATCCTCGCCGCACTGCCGGCCGGCACTTGCTTCGAGCCGCTGATGACGCTCTACCTGACCGACAACACGCCGCCGGCCGAAATTGCCCGGGCCGTCGACTCGGGCTTCGTCAAGGCGGTCAAGCTCTACCCGGCCGGGGCGACGACCAATTCCGACGCCGGCCTGACCGACATCGCCAAGGCCGAGGCGACGCTGGCCGAGATCGAACGCCTCGGCCTGCCGCTGCTCGTCCATGGCGAAGTGACCGACCCGACGGTCGACCTCTTCGACCGCGAGAAGGCCTTCATCGACAGCGTGCTCGAACCGCTGACCCGGCGCCTGCCCAAGCTCAAGGTGGTCATGGAGCACATCACGACGCGGGACGCTGCCGAATTTGTGCAAAATTCGCCGTCGACCGTAGCGGCCACCATCACCGCCCACCACCTGCTCTACAACCGCAACGCCATCTTCCAGGGCGGCATCCGGCCGCACTGGTATTGCCTGCCCGTGCTCAAGCGCGAGACGCACCGCCAGGCGCTGGTCGAGGCGGCGATTTCCGGCAGCCCGAAATTCTTCCTCGGCACCGATTCGGCGCCGCATGCCAAGGGCGCCAAGGAGGCGGCCTGCGGCTGTGCCGGCTGCTACACGGCCTACGCCGCCATCGAGCTGTACGCCGAAGCCTTCGATCAGGCCGGGGCTCTCGACAAGCTGGAGGCCTTCGCCAGCTTCCACGGTCCGGACTGGTACGGCCTGCCGCGCAACACCGACACCGTGACGCTGGCCAGGGAAGCCTGGACGGTGCCGGCCGACTACCCGTATTTGCCCGGCGAGCGCATCGTGCCGCTGCGGGCCGGTGAAACGCTGTCCTGGAAAATGCTCTGAGGAAACCGATCATGCGTCTGCGCTCCCTCCTCCTGCCGCTGCTTGCCGTGCCCCTGCTCGCCGCCTGCGTGAACGACGGCGCGACGTATGAAATCGACAACACCCGCGAGCACGTGCTGTCGCTGATCCGCGAGCAGCCGTATTTCTGGGATGGCAAGATCGAGCTCTACCTGGTCGTCTCGCGCATGCCGGCCTGCCTGCGCCGGCATAGCCTGGGGACGGGCACCGAAAAGACGCGGGTCGAGGTCTACCAGGTGCCCTCCGGCGCCTTCATCGTCAAGGTCGGCAAGCGCCTCTACGCGACCGAGACGCAGACCTGCGAAGGCTTCGCCAAGGTCGGTGAGGAGCCGCCCGAAGGGCTGGGCAAGCTGGTCGGCACCTTCCGCGTCGTCAAGGGCGAACTGGCTTTCGTCAGGGAAGAAGGCGACAAGGGCGACGACAGCGAGTGAGCGGCCGGTGAGCCCGGGCGGGCCTTACGCCTCGCCGCTCTTCGCGCCGCTGCGGCCCTGGCTGGACCGCCTGCCGGCGCGGCCCGACGCCGGGGCCCTGGCCAGGCTGGCCGAAGACCATCCGATCGCCACCGAAAACGGCCGGCGTGTCCGTTTCGTTCCGCCGCAAGCCGACGGAATGGTCTACGAATGCCGGATCTGGGAGACGGGCGAGGTCGAAACCCGGCCGGACAACTGGCATGACTTCTTCAATGCGCTGGTCTGGCTGACTTTTCCGCTGACCAAGATCTCCATCAGCGCCGCCCACGTGCGCGCCATGCAGGCGGTTGGCGAGGGGCGCGGCAGCCGGCGCGACGCACTGACCCACTTCGACGAATGCGGCATCGTCGTCCTCTCCAGCCGGCCGGAACTGCTCGACCTGCTGCGCGGCTTTCGCTGGAAGGATCTGTTCGCGGTGCGCCGGGCCGAGGTCGTGGCGGCCATGCGTTTCATTGTCTTCGGGCACGCCACCTACGAACAATTGCTCGCCCCGTTCCGTGGCCTGACCGCCAAGGCGGTTCTCCACGAGGTCAGCGATGAGTGGATGGCGATGTCGGCGGCCGAGCAGATCGTTGCGGTCGACCGCCTGCTGGCAGCCGATCTGGCCAGCGGACGCTACACGCGGCCGCGCGATTTCCAGCCCCTGCCGCTGCTCGGCATTCCCGGCGTCACGCCGGACAGCGAGGATCCGGCCTATTACGACGACAGCTGGCAGTTTCGCTCAGGGCGACGGGCCGATTCCTAACGGCGCGCGGCCGGCGCGGCACCGCGGTTGGGTAGGTGGCGGAAGGTGATGCGACCCTTCGACAGGTCGTAAGGCGACAGTTCGAGCGATACGTGGTCGCCGACCAGGATGCGGATGTGGTGCTTCTTCATCTTGCCCGAGGTGTAGGCAATCAGCTGGTGACCGTTTTCCAGCGTGACGCGGAAACGGGTATCGGGGAGGACGTCGTCGACGACGCCGTTCATTTCGATCAGTTCTTCTTTGGCCAAGTGTCGGTCTCCTGTAAGTGATAAGCGGGGTTCAGTCGGATAGGACCGGCAGCGAGTCGGTCGAGAGGGCTTCCGGGCGGCGGCGGGGCATTTCCCAGGGACGCCCCGGCTCGGTGATGGCATTGACGGAAATCAACGGCGGTGGGGGCGGGGTGACGCTGCCGAAGATGGTAGCGTAGGAGACATCGGCCGCATCGCGGCCGGTGCCAAGGCGGACGAAGCCCATCGGGACGGCGGTGCCGGACGGATCGAAGAGATACCAGCGACCGTCGAGATAAGCCTCGACATAGGCATGGAAGTCGCTCGGTCCGAGGGCGAGGTCGGCGCCATAGTCGATGCCGGTGGTGAAGCGGGCGGGAATGCTCAGGGCCCGGCAGATGGCGATCATCAGGTGGGCGAAATCCCGGCATACGCCGACCCGATCGGTCAGCGTGTCGATGGCGGAAGTCGTTGAGCAGCTGGCGTTACCGCAGAAGGCGACATGCTGGTTCACCCATTTGCAGATCGCTTCGACGCGCCGGTAGCCCTTGGGCAGGCGGCCGAACTCGTTGATGGCCAGCACGGCCAGCCGGTCGGACTGGCAGTAGCGGCTTGGGTAAATGTAGTGCAGCGCGCCGAGCGGAAGGCGGGCCACCGGCGTTTCCGGGATCAGGTCGGGGTCGCCGACGTGATGGTCGATGTCCACCTGGGCTTGGTAGCTGACCTGCAGGGCGCCGGGGGCTGCGGTCAGGCGCAGAAAGCGGGCGTACGTCGCGGGGTCGGCCTGGATCGTGGTCAGCACCGGCTGGTTGACGCGCAGCGATTCGCTGACGATGAACTGGCGGGCGGTGGGGGCTGCGTGAATGTTGAAAACGAAATCGGCGCCGGGAGAAATCAGTTCGTAATGCAAATCGATAGCGAACTGAATGCGAACCATGTATTCCCCGGATTGACTGCTCCTTGAAAGCCGGTGGTGCCGGGCAGTTCAGGCAAGCGATGAGCGACGCTGTGCAACGGGAAAATGTTCAGATCGGCGAGCCGGAGATCGCGAAGCGATGGTGCGGCAGGGGACAGCATTTACACGCAGGCAGAACGACTTGGCCTCGCGCCATGCGAGGAAATATGAATTATACCCGAAAAGACCCGGCGAGGCAAAAACTATCGGAAATTCAATCCCTTGCAGGAGTCGAGTCATGCTGGCAAGGGGTTTGCGGCAGGCGCCGCGCCGGCACCTGGCCAGCCGGGCGCCAGCTGGGGGTTCACGCTGCCTGCGGCTGGCGTGCGGCCTGCTGGTTGCCGAGCAGGCGGTTGACCCCGCTGAGCAGGGCCTTGATCGAGGCGGTGACGATGTTGCTGTCCACCCCGACGCCGTAGCATTCCCCCTGGCCGGGACAGGCGATTTCCATGAAGGCGCAGGCCCGGGCGTTGCCGTCCTCGCCCATGGGCAGCATCGAGCGCTCTTCGTAGCTGCGCACCTCGATCCGAATGCCGGCGCTGGCCAGGGCGTGCACTGCCGCGTTGATCGGGCCGTTGCCTTCGCCGGTGAGCAGGTGGGGCCGGCCGTCGATGTCGATGTTGAGGCGAATGCCCTGGGCGCTACCGTGCTCGAAAAGGTGATGCTCGCGGTAGCGGACCGGGCTGTCGAGGTCGAGGTAGGTGCCGGCGAACATGGCCCAGATGCCATCGGCGCTGACTTCGCCGCCATGCGTGTCGGTATGCTGCTGGACGACGCCGGAAAACTCGACCTGCAGGCGGCGCGGCATGACCACGCCGTGTTCGGTCTCCATCAGGTAGGCGATGCCGCCCTTGCCCGACTGGCTGTTGACGCGGATCACCGAGTCGTAGCTGCGGCCGACGTCGGCCGGGTCGATCGGGAGATAGGGCACTGTCCACGGCTCATCCGCCTTTTGGGCGGCGAATCCCTTCTTGATGGCATCCTGGTGGGAGCCGGAGAAAGCCGTGAACACGAGATCGCCGACGTAGGGGTGACGCGGGTGGATGGGCAGCTGGGTGCAGTGCTCGAAATTCCGGGCGACGGCGTTGATGTCGGAAAAATCGAGTTGCGGGTCGACGCCCTGGGTGTGCATGTTGAGGGCGAGGGTGACGAGGTCTACGTTGCCGGTGCGCTCGCCGTTGCCGAAGAGACAGCCCTCGACGCGGTCGGCGCCGGCCATCAGGCCAAGTTCGGCGGCGGCGACGGCGGTCCCCCGGTCGTTGTGCGGGTGGAGGCTGATGATGACGCTGTCGCGGCGGGCGAGGTTGCGGTGCATCCACTCGATCTGGTCGGCGTAGATGTTGGGCGTGGCGATCTCGACCGTGGTCGGCAGGTTGAGGATGACCTTGCGTTGCGGCGTGGCGCCCCAGGCTGCGGTGACGGCGTCGCAGACTTCCTTGGCGAAGTCGAGTTCGGTGGCGGTGAACAATTCCGGGCTGTATTCGAGGGTGATCTCGGTTTCCGGCATGTCGTCGGCCAGCGTTTTGATGAGTTTTACCGCGTCGACCGCCATCTTCACCACTTCCGCCTGGCTCATGCCGAAGACGTTGTCGCGGAAGGTCTTGCTGGTCGCGTTATAGACGTGGACGATGGCCTTGCGAGCTCCTCGGAGCGATTCGAAGGTACGCCGGATGAGATGCTCGCGGGCCTGGGTGAGGACCTCTATGGTGACGTCCTCGGGGATGTGACCGCCCTCGATGAGGCCGCGCACGAAACCGAATTCGGTTTCCGAGGCCGACGGGAAGGCGATTTCGATTTCCTTGAAGCCGACGGCGCAGAGCATCTTGAACATGCGCATCTTCTTGTCGGCGTTCATCGGCTCGAAAAGCGCCTGGTTGCCATCGCGCAGGTCGGTGCTCATCCAGATCGGCGGTTTGGCGATGACCTGGTTCGGCCAGCGGCGGTCGGTGAGCCTGACCGGCGGGAAGGCGGTGTATTTGGCGGCGGGGGTGGCGTTCATGACAAGCTCCGGAAGTCTTTTTGCGATGGCGAAATTTTAGGCCAAAGCGAGAGGCAGGTGCTTGCGAATTTGTCTGATATGATGGCAATTTGCACAATAAAATTGCGTAGAAAGTCAGTTTGGAGAAATTAAATGGATATCGATCGCTACGACCGGGAAATCCTGGCCATACTGCAGCTTGACGGGCGCATCAGCAACCAGGATTTGGCCGATCGCATCGGACTATCCCCCTCGCCCTGCCTGCGACGGGTCAGGGCGCTCGAGGAATCGGGGCTGATCACCGGTTACCGCGCTCTACTCGATGCCAAGAAGCTCGGTTTGTCGTTGATGGCGCTAATCGGCATTTCCATGGACCAGCATACGCCGGAGCGTTTCGCCAATCTCGAGGCGGCGATCGGAGGCATCCCGGAGGTGCTGGAGTGCCTCCTGATCACCGGCCAGCAGTCGGATTACCAGCTCAAGGTGGTGGTGTGCGACATGGACGCCTACCAGGATCTGCTGCTCAACAAGATCACGCGCATACCGGGGGTGACCGGCGTGCACACCAGTTTCGTGCTGCGCAAGGTGGTAGACCGTAGCGTGCTGCCGGTGTAGCCGGCTACACCGGCCGGCTTCAGTCGCGTGCGCGGGCTAGGATGTGCGACGCCGCTTCGTCGAATTCGCCTTCCGGTTCTGGTCTGGCGATCGCTGCCAAGTCGGCAAAATAGGTATGCCACTGTTCGCTGGACAGGTCTACTTCGGTGACCGTGGTCGCACGGCGGTCGTCGGGGCCGCGGCGATCGCCAAGATAGGGCTCGCCCTTGCGCTTGCGTCGGTCGCCGCCGCGGCGGCGTTCACCGTTGTCGTCTGCAGCCAGCTTGATGTCATCGCGGGCCGATGCCCCGTGGGCGATCAGCAGGCGGACGATTTCCTGGTGACCCCCCCGCTTGGCCGTGCGCAGCGGACCGCTGGATCGGGCATGGTCGGCAACCTTGGCGCCGCGCCGGATCAGTTCGGTGACGATTCCCAGGTGGCCGTCGAAACAGGCCATGCGCAACGGCAGGCCGGGTTCGCCGTGCATGTCGGCTTCTTCGATGTCGGCCCCGTTGTCAAGGGCGCGGATGACGGCGGCCCGGTCACCCTGCTCAATGGCGCTGCGTAGTTCGCTGGGACTGAAAGACATGGCTACCGCCTTTCCCGTGGAGTGCTGTTCATATGTGTATGGCATTATAAATTGCCTTTCGGGCATTGTATGGGGGTGCGTCGCAATGGCTTGTTAAATGCTTCACAAATCGTTGAAAACAGGTTCCGGGCCAGGGGCAGCGTATAATCCGCTCCGGAAAGTCGGCTAGGCAATCGCTGCGTGCGCAAGCACGGGGAGGAAAGTCCGGGCTCCGTTGGGCAGGATGCCAGCTAACGGCTGGGCGCCATAAGCCGCAAGGCGAAAGCGACGGAAAGTGCAACAGAAAGCAAACCGCCGATGGCGTCGCAAGACGCACAGGCAAGGGTGAAACGGTGGGGTAAGAGCCCACCGCGCCGGCGGTAACGTTCGGCGGCACGGCAAACCCCATCCGGAGCAAGACCAAATAGGGAAGCGACAGGCGTGGCCCGCGCTGCTTCCGGGTAGGTTGCTTGAGCCTGTCGGTGACGGCAGGCCTAGAGGAATGATTGCCGAACCCCGCAAGGGGGGAACAGAACCCGGCTTATCGGCCGGCTTTCCACTTTCAATATCGATCGACTATTGATTTCGTGCTTACTGTTGGCGTTCGCTGACGATCCGCCAGGCATCGCCGTCGCGGACGAACTGCAACGTCTTGGCGGTGCCGCTTTCCCGGTAGTTGCCGGCGGCGTAATCCTGGCGGAAGGTGGCGATCAATTGCCGGTCGTCGAGTCGGACGATGCGGAGTTGTCCGATGGCCAGGCTGATCTGCGGACCCGGACCAAGCTTCTTGCGACGCATTGCCGCCCACTGTTCGCGACTATTGCCGTCGGCCGGCAAGAAGGCGGCGCTGTAGAAACCCAGGTAGCTATCGGCGTCGCGGGCGGCCCACGCCGTGCGCCAAGCTTCGAGCGTGTCGGCGATTTTCTGTTGTTCGGTGATGGCGGGTGGTGCGCTGGCGACCACCAGGGGGGGCTCGTTGCCTGAAATCGAGTTGACGGTAGGCGATGCGGTGATTTCTGGCTGACCAGAGAGTGGCGGGGTGGGCGGTGCGAAACCGGCCGTCAGCCAGGCGGTGAGTCCGGCGCCGGCCAGTGCCGAGACGAGGCCGGCAGCCCACCGATGGTGACGCCTCGGGCCTTGGCCGTGATCGATTGCCGGCTGCGATGTTGGCGGCTGGTCCCCTGGGCTGGCCGATTCGCCGAGCGCCGCCTGGAGTTGTGCCAGGCGGACGGCCATGGCTTGTTGTTGCCGGGCCTTGCCGCCATCCCTGGCCGAGGGGGTTGCCTGGGCGAAGTGGGCCGAGGCCAATTCGATCAGGTTGCCTGTCGTCAGTGTTGCGGAAATTGCCACGATGCCTGTCCTCGCAAAATAGGTGCTGCGGCCTTGGCGGGTTTGGCTTGATTGTCGGTTCGCCCGATGTCGGCAAGTGAGCGAATAATTCACGGTGATGGCTATTTTTCCGGCGCGGGTTGGCGCCAACCCGCGCCAGCTTCTGGCCTACAATGCGCGCCATGTCGCTCAGTCCTTTGCCCACCATCGCCTGGACCGAGGCCGGCCAGCGGAAATCCGCCGGCTGGCGTTCGGAAGCCGCCATCCCGCCCCATGCCGTCGTCGTTGCCGCCGATGAGCGCCTGGCGGCGGACGAGGCCTACCGCCTGCTCGCCTCGGGAACGGCCATCCTGTGGCGCGGCGACTGGGTCAACGCCCGGCGCCTGATGCAGGTGCTGACCCGCCAGGCCGATCGGCGCCCGGGGCGGCGGCGGTGGGGCGAGCGCCTGTCGCCGGCCGCGGCGTTTGCCGAGCATCGCCGGCGACAGGGCGAGCGGGCCGCCTTGCTCGGCCGCCTGCTGGTGCCGCTGAGTGCCGATTACCGCCTGCCGCTGCGCCGCGCCCAGGAGGTCGGCGAGGCCTGCCGGGCGGCCTATGGTGCGCCGGGAGGCTCGGACAGCCTGGTTGCCTTGCGCGAATTGCTGGCCGTGATCAGCGCCTACGAGTGGCGCAAGAAAGGGGTGCCGGTGCCCGCCGTCCAGGGGCGCATCTACCCGCATTACGGGGTGTTTTCGCCGGTGCGCGGCGAGTACGTCGATCTGGTGGCGAGCGCGCCGCTACCGGCCGATCGCCGGCTGGCCTTCGACATCGGCACCGGCTCCGGCATCATCGCCGCCGTGCTGGCCCGGCGCGGCGTGGCGCAGGTGGTCGGCACCGACCTGGATGGGCGGGCGCTGGCCTGCGCTTCGGAAAATATCGAAAATTTGGGGTTGACCGCAGCGGTGTCCATCGTCCGGGCCGATCTCTTCCCCCCGGGCCGGGCGCAGTTGGTCGTCTGCAACCCGCCCTGGGTGCCGGCCGAGCCGACGTCGCCGGTCGAACAGGCGGTCTACGACCCCGATTCGCGCATGCTGCGCGGCTTCCTGGCCGGCCTGGCGGCGCACCTGAGCCCTGGCGGCGAGGGCTGGCTGGTCATTTCCGACCTGGCCGAACACCTCGGCCTGCGCTCGCGCGCCGAACTGCTCGGGTGGATTGCGGCCGGCGGCCTGCGGGTCGTTGACCGGCTCGACATCCGACCTCGCCACCCCAAGGCCGACGATGCCGGCGACCGGCTGCATGCGGCGCGGGCGGCCGAGGTGACTTCGCTGTGGCGTCTGGCGGCGGTCGTGGAATAAATGGCCGGTGCTTTTCGTATACGCAGGTGTAGGCCCCTCAACCTGTGGAGATGACCATGAAACCGACCCCCCTGTTTTTCGCGCTGATTGCGGCTGCCAGTCTTGCCGCCTGTTCCGGTTATGGCGCGCGCCCGGCGGCGCCGGCCATGCTGTCCGGCGACGTGCTGACCGGCAGCAACGGCATGACGCTGTACACCTTCGACAAGGACGCCGCCGGCAGCGGTAGGAGCGTCTGCAACGGCCCCTGCGCCGTCAACTGGCCGCCGCTGCTGGCCGGCCCGGACGACGCGGCGAGCGGCGACTACAGCCTGGTCGTGCGCGACGACGGCCGCAAGCAGTGGGCTTTCAAGGGCAAGCCGCTGTACTTCTGGTCCAAGGACAGCAAGCCCGGCGAGCGCACCGGCGACGGCTTCAACAAGGTCTGGCGCGTCGCCCAGCCCTGAGCGCCTGTGAAATATTTGTTCACGCCCGCTCCCGGCGCCCAGACCAGCCCGCTCGGCGTTGCCAATGCTCGCCATAGCCCGAGCTATGGCTGTGCTTGGCGCCTTGATCGGGCTCGCCTGGACACCTTGCTCGGGCGCGTCCAAATAATTCACAGGCTCTGACCCGTGGACAGCCGCGCCATCCTCGCCGAGATGCCTCGCCTGCGTCGCTACGCGCGGGCCATGCTGGGCGATCGCGCGGCCGCCGACGACCTCGTGCAGGATACCTTGGAGCGCGCCTGGAGCCGTTTCTCGCAATGGCGGCCGGGGAGCAATCTGCGCGTCTGGCTGTTCGGCATCATGCACAACCTGCGGGTCGACCAGTTGCGCCGGCCGACGCTGGCCACCCAGGATCTGGACGAGGATTTGAGCGAGGTCTCCGCCCGGCCGACCCAGTCCGACCGGCTGGAAGTGAACGACCTCGCCGCCGCGCTCGACCAGTTGCCCGAGGAGCAGCGTGCCGTGCTGCTCCTCGTCGCCCTCGACGACATGAGTTACGCGGAAGTTGCCGAGACACTGGGCATCCCGCTCGGTACCGTGATGTCGCGGTTGTCGCGGGGGCGAGAGAGCCTGCGCCGGATCATGAATGGCCGGCCGCGCTCGGCCAATTTGAGGGTGGTGCGATGAGCCTGCTTCCCGTCACCGAAGACGAACTGCACGCCTACGTCGACGAGGCGTTGACCCCGTCCCGCCGTTGCGACGTCGAGGCCTGGCTGGCGGTTCACCCCGGCGACCTTGAGCGCGTCGAAGCCTGGCGCGCCCACAAGGCGGCGCTCAAGGCCTTGTTCGACCCGGTCCTCGACGAGCCGCTGCCCGCTGCCTTGGCACAACTGGCCGAGCCGCCGGCGGCGACGAAGCGAGGCGCGATCGCTGCGGTCGACGGCAAAAATCGGCCCAATTCGCAATCCTGGATGCTGCAGCGGCTGGCTGCCGGCGTGCTGATCGCCGCTCTGGGCGGCGTCGCCGGCTGGGTCGGCCACGGCCACTACCAAGGGGCGTCCGAACTGGCCGGGCTCGTCCCGTTGCCGCGTCAGGCGGCAATCGCCCACGTCGTCTACGCGCCGGATGTCCGGCGGCCGGTGGAAATCGGCGCCGACCAGGAAGAGGCGCTGGTCAAGTGGCTGTCCAAGCGTCTCGGCACGCCGGTCAGCGTGCCGCGCCTGGGCGCCGTCGGCTACGAACTGGTCGGCGGGCGCCTGCTGCCCGGCAACCGCGGCCCGGTCGCCCAGTTCATGTACCAGGCGGCCAGCGGCCAGCGCCTGACGCTGTACGTGACGACCGAAGGGGCAGGGCAGCCGGCGACCGGTTTCCGCTTCGCCAGCGAAGGCCAGGTCAATGTCTTCTACTGGGTCGACGGGCGGTTCGGTTACGCGCTGTCGGCGGCCGTGCCCAAGGGCGAGCTGGCAGCCGTGGCGACGGCGGTTTACGATCAGCTGATGGCGAAATAGCCGGGGCGGCGGCTATCCGCGGCGGCCGGTAGGGCCCGGCCCTGATCCCGGCGGAAGCGGCCGGGATGGTGGATCGGCTTGCGGCAGGCGCGCGTCGACGCGCTTCAGGCCGTGCCGAAAAACGTAGGCGGACGCTTGTAGTCCGTGCTCAGCCCTGCACGATGCAGCGCGCGTTATTTCGAGTGCGAGGCGGGCTTCCTGCCCGGTGCCGGGCGCGGGAAATAGCCGGAAAGACGGCACTGGAAGCTCTCGATCGGCTTGCCGTCCTTGAATGTCGTCACGCTGCAGCGGGAAATCTCGCCCTTTGCCGACAATTCCGACAGCGAGGCGCGAACGTCCTGGATGGAGATGCCGGTCGCTGCTGCGATTTCCAGATCCAGCAATTGGCCGTGTTTCTTGAGGTACTCGAAAACCGGTGCGGTATGCATGGGCAATCCTTTGCGAAGGTGGATGATGGAAACGGGTGCTGTTGCCTACCCGGGTTATGGTGCTGCTTGCTGCATCCGCCCCGGCGACGGCCGGGGCGGGGTGCTCGATGAAACTGGTGGGCCCGCACGGACTTGAACCGTGGACCAAAGGATTATGAGTCCTCTGCTCTAACCAACTGAGCTACAGGCCCGGGAAAACTAGTTGCCGCTGCTGTCGATGAAGCTGCGCAGCTTGTCGGAACGGGTCGGGTGGCGCAGTTTGCGCAGGGCCTTGGCTTCGATCTGGCGGATCCGCTCGCGGGTGACGTCGAACTGCTTGCCGACTTCTTCCAGCGTGTGGTCGGTATTCATCTCGATGCCGAAGCGCATGCGCAGGACCTTGGCTTCGCGGGTGGTCAGGGTGTCGAGGATTTCCTTGGTGACGCCGCGCAGGCTGGAGAACATCGCTGCGTCGGCCGGGGCCAGGGTCAGCTGGTCCTCGATGAAATCGCCGAGGTGGGAATCGTCGTCGTCGCCGATCGGGGTTTCCATGGAGATCGGCTCCTTGGAAATCTTCATGATCTTGCGGATCTTGTCTTCCGGCATGTCCATCTTCTTGGCCAGCGTCGCCGGATCCGGCTCGGCACCGGTTTCCTGGAGGATCTGGCGGGAGATGCGGTTCATCTTGTTGATCGTCTCGATCATGTGCACCGGGATGCGGATAGTCCGCGCCTGGTCGGCGATCGAGCGGGTGATGGCCTGGCGGATCCACCACGTGGCGTAGGTCGAGAACTTGTAGCCGCGGCGGTATTCGAACTTGTCGACGGCCTTCATGAGGCCGATGTTGCCTTCCTGGATGAGGTCGAGGAACTGCAGGCCGCGGTTGGTGTACTTCTTGGCGATCGAGATGACCAGGCGCAGGTTGGCCTCGGTCATCTCGCGCTTGGCGCGACGGGCCTTGGCTTCGCCGGTGGACATCTGCTTGTTGATCTCCTTGAGGTCCTTCAGCGAGATGCCGATGTGGTCCTGCAGGGCGATCAGCTTGCGCTGCTCTTCCTGGATGTCCGGAGCGTTGCGGGTCAGGATGGCAACGTAGGTCTTGGGGGCAGCGGCGATCTCGGCGTCGGCCCAGTCAAGGTTGATCTCGTTGCCCGGGAAGGACTGGATGAAATGCGGCCGCGGCATCTTGACGCGGTCGACGCAGATATTCTGGATTTTCCGCTCGCAGGCACGCACCTGCTCGACCATGCTGCGCACGCTGTCGCACAGGCGCTCGATCGAGCGCGAGGTGAAGCGGATGTTCATCAGTTCGTCGGAAACCTGCTGCAGCAGCTTGACGTAGGTCTTGTCGTGGGCGCCCTTGGTGGACAGGATCTTCTGCATCTTGCCGTGCAGGGTCTTGATCGTCTTGAAGCGCTCCAGGGCATCGGCCTTCAGTTGCAGCAGGGAGGCAGAAGCGGCGCCGGAGCCGCCGTCCTCGTCGCCACTGTCGTCATCGCTGTCGTCGTCGCTATCGCTGTCGCTATCGTCCGAGGCGCTGTCGTCGGCCATGGTTTCCTCGACGGCGTTGGGGTCGATCAGGCCGTCGACCAGTTCGTCGATGCGCATTTCGTCGGCCTCGACCTTGGCAGCCATGTCGAGGATGTCGATGATCGTCGTCGGGCAGGCCGAGATGGCCAGGATCATGTGCTTGAGGCCTTCCTCGATGCGCTTGGCGATCTCGATTTCGCCTTCGCGGGTGAGGAGTTCGACGGTGCCCATCTCGCGCATGTACATGCGGACCGGGTCGGTGGTCCGGCCGAATTCGGAGTCGACGGTGGACAGCGCCTGCTCGGCCTGCGCCTCGACTTCCTCGTCATCGCTCGCCGAGGCGGCGGCGTCGGACATCAGCAGGTCTTCGGCGGCCGGAGCCTCGTCGAAGACCTTGATGCTCATTTCGCTGAAGGTGGAGATGATGGTCTCGATGCTCTCCGCGTCGACGACGTCGTCCGGCAGGTGGTCGTTGATCTCGGCGTAAGTCAGATAACCGCGTTCCTTGCCCAGCTTGATCAGCGTCTTGAGGCGCAGCTTGCGCGCCTCGGCATCGAGCGGCTCCGGCGTTTCCGCCATCTGGCCCTGCAGGATGGCCTTTTCGGCGGCCTTTTCCTTGGCCTTGCTGATGCGCGCCTTGGGAGCTTCCTTCGCGGTGTCTTTTGCCTTAGCCATGAACACGATCCATAGAATTCGAGAAAACCGTAGATTTTACCACAACTTAGCTGCGTTTTGAGCGGGCCGCCAAGAACCGAATATAGGCCTCCTTCTCGGCGGCGCTCAGGCCTGCCACGCCGAATTGCTGGGCCTTGGCCTGCAACGCGTCGAAGGCCCTTTTTTCGTCGCCCTCCTGGAGTTTTTCCAGCGTGTCGCGGAATTCGGTATCCGCCTCATCTTCGTCAAACGGCAGGCTGAGAAGTTCCGAGGCGGCGCTTTCGATGATGCTTTCCTCGGGCAGTCCGCGCAGTTGTTCGCGCAGCAGCGCGTAGCTGGCGGTGTCGCGATTGGCCGTGACCAGCTGGTGCAGGCGGAGCAGGGCTGGGCGCTCGGCGGTGTCGGGGAGTAGTGAGGTCGGCAACTGGGCGGCCAGTTGCGGCTTGTGCAGCACGATGCGCAACAGGTTGCGGGTCAGCGATGGGGCGGTGCGCCTGGCCCGGGGCGGGGCGGCCGGAGTGTAGGACTTGAGTTCGCACAGGCGCTCGACCTCGGCTTGGGCGAAGCCGCTCGCCTCGGCCAGGCGTTTGACCAGCTGCAGGCGGAGCAGTGGCGTCGGCAGTTTCAGGAGTAGCGGCTTGGCCTCGTAGATCAGCTGTGCCTTGCCTTCCGAACTGGTCAGGTCGCAGCGCTGGGCCAGTTCGCGCAGCAGGAAGTCGGACAGCGGCATGGCCTGGGCGACCTGGCGGTCGAACTGCTCCTTGCCGAATTCGCGGATGTAGCTGTCCGGGTCGTGTTCGGGTGGCAGGAAGATGAAGGCCAGGCGCTTGTTGTCGGCCAGCGCTTCCAGCGAATTTTCCAGCGCCCGCCAGGCTGCCTTGCGGCCGGCGTTGTCGCCATCGAAGCAGAAAACGACGCGGTCGACCTGGCGCAGCAGCTTCTGCACGTGGGTCGCCGTGGTTGCCGTGCCGAGCGTCGCCACGGCGTTGCCGACGCCGTTCTGGGCCAGGGCGATGACGTCCATGTAGCCCTCGGTGACGATGGCCGTGTCGGTTTCGCGCAGGGCCTGGCGGGCCTGGGGCAGGCCGAACAGCTCGCGGCCCTTCTCGAAGAGCGGGGTTTCCGGCGAATTGAGGTATTTCGGCTCGCCCTGGTCGATGATCCGGCCGCCGAAGGCGATGATCTCGCCCTTGGGGTTGATGATCGGGATCATCAGCCGGTCGCGGAAGCGGTCGTAGCGGCGGCCCGATTCGTTTTCAATGACCAGGCCGGCGACTTTCAGTTCATCGGCGTTGTAGTCGGCAAAGATTTCCTGCAGGTTCTGCCAGCCGTCAGGGGCGTAGCCCATGCCGTAGCGGGCGGCGATCTCGCCGGTCAGGCCGCGCCTCTTGCAGTAGTCTATGGCACGCGGCGACTTTTTCAGCTGGTCCTTGTAGTACTGGGCGGCGCGGGCCATGACCTCGATCAGCGTCCGCGTCTGGCCGGGCTTCTCGTCGCGGAAGCCGCGCCCCTCGCTTTCCGGTACCGTCATGCCAGCGCGGCTGGCCAGGTCCTTGACGGCATCGACGAAGCCCAGGCCCTGGTATTCCATGACGAAGCTGATCGCCGTGCCGTGCGCGCCGCAGCCGAAGCAGTGGTAGAACTGCTTGGTCGGGCTGACCGTGAAGGACGGCGATTTCTCGTTGTGGAAGGGGCAGCAGGCGGCGTAGTTGGCGCCGGCCTTCTTCAGTGGCACGTAGCTGTCCACCAGATCGACGATGTCGACCCGGGCCAGCAGATCCTGGATGAAGGACTCGGGGATCATTTTAGGATCGAGCTGTTAGGATCGAGGACCGAGTGGGGGCATTTCCTAGGCAACTCGATCCTCGATCCCAGGTAACTAATCAGCCTGCCAGGGCTGATTTGACCAGCTTCGACACCTCGCCCATGTCGGCCTTGCCGGCCAGGCGGGGCTTGAGGACGGCCATCAGCTTGCCCATGTCGGCCTGACCCTTGGCGCCGGTCTCGGCCACCGCGGCGGCGACGGCGGCGGCGGTTTCGGCGCTGCTCATCTTTTCCGGCAGGTAGGCGGCGAGGATGGCGATTTCGGCCTTCTCGGCATCGGCCAGGTCCTGGCGGCCGGCGGCCTCGTACTGGCTGACGCTGTCCTTGCGCTGCTTGGTCAGTTTTTCGATGACGGCGGTGACGGCAGCGTCGTCGAGTTCGACGCGCTCATCGACTTCCTTCTGCTTGATGGCGGCGAGCAGCAGGCGGATGGCGCCCAGCCTGCCGGCATCCTTGGCCTTCATGGCCGTTTTCATGTCTTCGGTGATACGTGCTTTGAGGGTCATGGTCGGGAAGGTGAGTGAGGGGTAAAGTAAAAAGCCGCCGGCTGTTGAGGCGGGCGGCTCTTCGTTTGCGGCGAAACGTTCCGGATCAGAACAGTTTCGGCGGCAGGGTCAGGCTACGGAGGCGCTTGTGCTGGCGTTTGACAGCGGCGGCAGCCTTGCGCTTGCGCTCGGTCGTGGGCTTTTCGTAAAACTCACGGGCGCGCAGCTCGGTCAGGAGGCCCGTCTTTTCGACCGTACGCTTGAAGCGGCGGATGGCAACCTCGAACGGCTCGTTTTCCTTGACGCGAATGCTCGGCATATAAATCACCCCCTTCCGTAAGGCGCCTGCCGGTCAAGTAAAGGGCAGGGCGCGCAAATTTTGTTTCCGCTGGATTGCGGATAGCCGATCAGTATAAGGCAAAAATTGAAGTATCTCCAGTGTTGGATGCCGGTTGGTGTGCCGCCGGTGTTTGCCTGGGTTGCCGCCACGGCGCTGCGGCTGGCCCGCTTCCGGGGTAAAATCCGCGCCCATGTTAGTTCTCGGCGTTGAATCTTCCTGCGACGAAACCGGTATCGCGCTGTACGACAGCGCCGCCGGCCTGCTGTCGCACGCCCTGCATTCGCAGGTGGCGATGCATGCCGAGTACGGCGGCGTGGTGCCCGAGCTTGCTTCGCGCGACCACATCCGGCGCGTCGTGCCCTTGCTGCGCGAGGCCCTCGCTGGCGCTGGCAAGATGCTGGATGACGTCGATGCCGTTGCCTACACGCGCGGCCCCGGCCTGTCCGGCGCCCTGCTCGTCGGTTGCGCCTTCGCCGAGGCCCTGGCTTTGGCCATGGGCAAGCCGACCATGCCGGTGCATCACCTCGAGGGGCATTTGCTGTCGCCGTTGCTGTCGGGCGATCCGCCGAGCTTTCCCTTCGTGGCGCTGCTCGTTTCCGGTGGCCACACGCAGCTGATGCGGGTGAGCGGCGTCGGTCGCTACGAACTGCTCGGCGAAACGCTGGATGACGCGGCCGGCGAGGCATTCGACAAGAGCGCCAAGCTGCTCGGCCTGCCCTACCCGGGCGGCGCACTGTTGTCGAAGCTGGCCGAGCGGGGCGATCCCGGGAAGTACGCGCTGCCGCGACCGATGCTGCATTCGGGCGACCTGAATTTCAGTTTTTCCGGGCTGAAGACGGCGGTGCTGACGCTGGTCCGCGAGCAGGGCGACGCCGTGGACGAGGCCTTCAAGGCCGACGCGGCGCGTGCCTTCCAGGAGGCCATCGTCGAGGTGCTGGTGAAAAAGTCGCTGAAGGCGATCAAGCAGACCGGCCTCAAGCAGCTGGTGGTGGCCGGCGGCGTCGGCGCCAACCGCCAGTTGCGGGCGACGCTGGACGACGAGGCGCGGCGCAAGCGGTTCCGCGTCTATTACCCGGAGTTGGAATTCTGCACCGACAACGGCGCCATGATCGCCCTGGCCGGCTGCCTGCGCCTGCAGGCCGGGACGCCGGCCAAACCGGCCGGTGCCTTCGCCGTGCAGCCGCGCTGGCCGCTGATGGACATCGCGGCCGGCGACGCCGCCTAGCCGATTGCCAGTTTGACGGTTTTTTGCCGTTGACCGCAGCACTTGCCGTCACCGCTGGCCGCGATCTTCTTTTTCCGGCGTTTCGGGCAGTTCTTGCAGCGCGGCCGCGATTGGCAGCATTTCTTTCCCACGTGACCTCCTCGGCTGGCTGGCGGCCGGCTCAGTAATTTTCCGGCAGGGTGGCGAGCAGGTCGATGTAGGGCTCGGCGGCGACCAGTTCGTCGAACCAGCGATCGATCAGGCGGTTGATCATGGCGCTCTCCTCGGTATCCAGGCCGGGCTGGCCTGACCAAGCCAGTGTAGGCCGCCGGCCGCGGCGAGGCCAATCAATTGCCTGCATGGCAGGCATGCGCGGGCGCTATCGCGGGGCGGATCAGCCCTTTTTCTTGCTGCCGATCTTCGATTCCTGGCCGGCCAGCAGGCGCTGGATGTTCTGCCAATGCTTGCCGACCAGCGCCATGGCCAGGATGCCGACGACCAGGGTCTGGCCGTTGCCGCCGTGCATCAGCACCGAAATGACCGGGGCCGCGGCGGCGGCCGTTACGGCGGCGAGCGACGAGTAGCGGAAGGCGTAGGCCATGAACAGCCAGGTGGCGGCGACGGCCAGGCCGAGCAGGGGGTCGAGGGCGAGCAGGACACCGGCGGCGGTGGCGACGCCCTTGCCGCCCTTGAACTTGAGGAAGACCGGATAGAGGTGGCCGAAGAAGACGGCGAGGGCGACCAGGCCGACGGCCGTGCTGCCAAGGCCGGCCTGCTGGGCGATGAAGACGGCGGCCCAGCCTTTCAGCCCGTCGCCGATCAGCGTGAACAGTGCGGCCTTCTTGTTGCCGCTGCGCAGCACGTTGGTGGCGCCCGGGTTGCCCGAGCCGTAGCTGCGCGGGTCGGCCAGCCCGAAGAGCTTGGACGAGACGATGGCGAAGGGAACTGAGCCGAGCAGGTAGGCGGCGATCAGGGCCAGGGGAAGGACGAGGGCGGTCGGCATGGGTGGTGGGGGTCGCTGAGGTACAATCGGCGCGAATTTTACACCCCGCTGCCGTCGACCGCCCCATGGACATCATATTCATCGAAGAACTGCGTGCCGAGACGTGGATAGGCATCTATCCGCGCGAGAAGGCCATGGCGCAGACGGTCGAGATATCGCTGCAGATCGGCGTGTCCACCGCCTCGGCCGGGGCCAGCGACGACATCCGCGACACCGTCGACTACGCCGTCGTCGTCGAGCGCCTGCGCGCCGACCTGGCGGCCAGCCATTTCAACCTGCTGGAAAAGCTGACCGAGCACATCGCCACCTGGCTGCTGGAAAATTTCGCCGCCCAGTGGGTGCGCGTCTCGGTCGCCAAGCTGGGCATGATGCCCGGCGTCAAGCGGGTCGGCGTCATCATCGAACGCTCGGTGTGAGCCGGGGTTTTTCGATTTTGGCCGTTTTTTCCGGTTGACCGCGGCGATCGCCTTTTTCGCCTGAAACTGCCTCAGAAGGCCGCCGCCAGCCCGGTCATCACGACGAAGCCGGCGGCCAGTCCGGCCGTTCCGGCGCCCACCCGGCCCGGCTGGCGCGCCGCCGGGATCATTTCGTGGCCGACCACCCAGAGCATCGCCCCGGCCGCCGCGGCCAGCGCCATCGGCAAGGCGGCGCCGGCGACGGTGCTGGCGATCACCCCGAACAAGCCGCCGACCGGCTCGACGAGGCCGGTGCCGAGGGCGATCAGGGCGGCCCGCAGCGGTGTCGCACCGAGCGCCAGCATGGCGCTGGCGACGATCCAGCCCTCCGGAATGTTCTGCAAGGCGATGCCCAGGCTCATCCCGTGGTCGGCTCCGGCCGCCGCCGCAACGCCGACCGCCAGGCCTTCCGGCACGTTATGGAGGGCGATGGCGGTGACGACCAGGGCGACGTTGGGCGGCGTGCTGCTGTCGACCGTCTCGACGTGTTCGTGCGGCAAACGCCGATCCAGCGCCCGCATGGCGGCGACGCCGGCCAGCAAGGCGCCGGCCGTGGCCACGCCGAGCGACCCGGCGGCAGCGCTCGCCGCCACCGCCTGCACGGCCGGCACGAGCAGCGAGAAGAGGCTGGCGGCGAGCATCATGCCGCCGGCCAGGCCGAGCATCGGCGCCATCAGGCGCTCCGACGGGCGGCGCAGCATGAGCACGGGAATGGCGCCGAGGCCGGTCGCCGCGCCGGCCAGCAGGCTGGCCGCCAGCCCCTGGGCGGCCATCGGGTGGGCGGCCAGCCATTGGGCGGCCTGCTCGATGCCGAAGGCGATGCCGACGACGGCCATGGCCAGGCCGATCCACAGCGGGCGGCGGGTGCCCGGCCGGGCGTAGTGGCGGATAACGAGTTGGGTCATGGCGGCGCTCCTTGGCTTTGAGCACCACTGTAAACAAGCTGGGTGTATAGCGCTAATCGATAGCTTGAATAACTGCGATTGCCTGTGGCAATCACCCCTTGAGCGCCGCCTCGACCGGCCGGGGGTTCAGCGTGCGCACGATGTCGTGCGGGTGCACGCCGACCAGGTAGCCGCGCCGGCCGCCGTTGATGTAGATCAGCGGCAAATCGAGGATGCTTTTCTCGAGATAGACCGGCATCGCCTTCTTGGTCCCGAACGGGCTGGTGCCGCCGACCAGGAAGCCGGTGTGGCGGTTGGCGACTTCCGGCTTGCACGGCTCGACCTTCTTGCAGCCTATCTGCCGCGCCAGTTCCTTGGTCGACACCTTGCAGTCGCCGTGCATCAGCGCGAGCAGCGGCTTGGCGTGCTCGTCCTCGAAGACCAGGGTCTTGATCACGGCATGCTCGTCCACGTTGAGTTCGCGGGCCGAGACGCGAGTGCCGCCGTGCTCCTCGTAAGCGTACGGGTGGCTGGAAAAGGCCACCTTGTTGGCCTTGAGGAAACGGGTGGCGGGGGTTTCCGGGGCGTGGTCGGCTTTGCTCATGGGGCTGAAATGTGGCGGTAGTCGGCGTGCAATGTGGCGCCGCCATTATAGCGGCCGGGCGCCGCAGCTTGCCGGCGCCGACCTGGAGGCAGCATGTTGAGACGTTTGCAGGAAAATGCGTATTTCTGGCTGGCGCTGGTCGTCGCCGCCGGCTGGCTCGCCTGGCAGCAATACGCGCCGGCCGCCGCCGATGCGCTGCATCGCGCCGGCTGGACGGGCGCCGCACAGCCGGCGGCCGGTCTGGGACTGGCCGATTACCGGGTGGACATCGATGCCCTGCCCATCGCCGGGGTGACGGCCAATGCCTCGGGGCTGGCCTTCAACCGGGAAACCGGCACCCTGTTCATGGTCATCAACAACCCGCCGGCCGTGGTCGAGCTGAGCACCGCCGGACGCCTGCTGCGCAGCCTGCCGGCGACCGGCCTCAAGGACCTGGAGGGCATCGCCCACCTCGAAGGCGACCTCTTCGCGCTGGCCGACGAGCGCGGGCAGCAGATTTTCTTCGCCCGCATCGGGGCGCAGCACAGCGCCCTCGATGTCAGCGCGGCGCCGCACCTGACACTGGCCATCGACCTCGCCAAAAACGTTGGCTTCGAAGGCCTGGCCTGGGATCGCCAGCGGCAGCGCCTGTTCGTCGTCAAGGAGAAGTCGCCGATGCGGGTCATCGAGATCGCCGGCATCTCGCCGGTGGACGGGCGCCTCGGCGAACGGCTGGATATCCGCGAATGGCTGCCCAGCGCAAAGGTTGCGGCGGAACTGCGCGACCTGTCGTCGCTCAGCGTGCATGAGCCGAGCGGCCACCTGCTGCTGCTCAGCGACGAATCGAAGCGGATCGCCGAATACGACGCGACCGGCCACCTGGTCGGCGCGCTCGACTTGCGGCGCGGCGCGCACGGGCTGGCCGCCCACGTCCGCCAGCCGGAGGGCGTCGAGTTCGACGACGCCGGCAATCTCTACGTTGTGTCCGAGCCCAACCTGTTCTACCGCTTCACGCCCCGCTAGGACGGAGCGCCTCAGCCGCGCGGATGATGCGCGGCGTGCAGCGACTTTAGCCGTTCGCGGGCGACGTGGGTGTAGATCTGGGTGGTCGAGATGTCGGCGTGGCCGAGCAGCAGCTGGACGACGCGCAGGTCGGCGCCGTGGTTGAGCAGGTGGGTGGCGAAGGCGTGGCGCAGCACGTGCGGCGATAGCCGCTCGGGCGCGATGCCGGCCACCCGCGCGTAGCGCTTGATCAGCTGCCAGAAGGCCTGGCGGGTCATGGCGCCGCCCCGGGCGGTGACGAACAGGGCGTCGCTCTGCTGCCCCCGGAGGATCTCCGGGCGGGTTTCGGCCAGGTAGCGGCTGATCCAGTCGACGGCCTGCTCGCCGAGCGGCACCAGCCGCTCCTTGCTGCCCTTGCCGAGGGCGCGTAGCACGCCGTCGTTGAGGCCGACTTCGTGCAGGCGCAGGCTGACCAGTTCGGAAACGCGCAGACCGGTGGCGTACAGCGTCTCGAGCATGGCCCGGTCGCGCCGGCCGAGCGGGGTGTCGAGGTCGGGGGCGGCGAGCAGCGCGTCGACCTGCTTTTCCGACATGACCTTGGGCAGGCGGGCCGGGCGCGTCGGGTTGGCCAGCTTCAGCGTCGGGTCGGCGAGCAGCCGGCCGCGGCCCAGTTGCCAGCGGTAGAAACGGCGCAGCGTGGCCAGGTAGCGGGCCTGCGAACTGGCCCGGGTCTGCCGCGCCAGGTGGGCGACGAAGGCGGCCAGCGTCGTCTCGCCGGCGTCGAGCAGGGCTGCGTGGCCGTGCTCGGCCAGCCAGCCGGCCAGCCGGCCGAGGTCGGAGCGATAGCTGGCCAGCGTCGCCCGGGCCAGGCCGTCTTCCAGCCACAGGGCATCGCAGAAGGCGTCGATTTCGGCCAGGTCAGCCGGTCGTGTCGCCAATGGCGTGGCCCTCGTGGCGCAGCAGCCAGCGTTTGACATCGAGCAGGAAACCGCCGCCCTGGCGGTTGAAGCCGCCCAGCCGGTTCTTGGCGACACCACCGCTGGCCACCACGCGGTGGCAGGGCACGACGACCGGGTAGGGGTTGGCGCCGCAGGCCTGGCCGACGGCGCGCGGGGCGTTGTTGAGGGCCTTGGCCAGCTCGCCGTAGGAGTGGGTCTGGCCGGGCGGAATGGCGGCGATCCGTTGCCAGACCCGGCGCTGGAAGGCGGTGCCGGCCGGCTTGAGGGGCAACCCGAAGACGAAGCCGGGGTCGGCCAGCCAGGCCTGCAGCTGGCGCGCCGCTTCGGCGGCGAGCGGCGTGGTCGGCGCCTGGGGCGGGCCGGGCGGCAGGAATTCCAGGCCGGTGATGTAGTCGGCGTCGCAGCGCACGCCCAGCGCGAAGCCGGGGGCGGCAATGATGGCTTGGTAGGCGGACGATGGCATACGGGCTCCCGGGAGTGTCGGCGGCTAGATTATCATGCGGCGGAACAAGGAGCTGGGGGCGAGCGATGGCAGCGATGGCAGCGGCGGGTGGGGAGAGCAAGGACGGCGGCGGCCGGCAACTGGCCGCCGTGCAATTCGCCTTCGCCATCGGGTGGACAGCCTACGCCCTGATGTTGCCGGCCTTGCTGGCCCGGGCCGGTATCGCCGCCAGCTGGTTGCCGCTGATCCTGATCGTCGACCAGGCGATCTTCGCGGCCATGGACATCGCCTTCGGCGCGCTGGCCGACCGCATGCGCGACGCCTTCGCGCGCCTGGCCAGGCTGCTGCTCGTCCTGACCTCGCTGTCGGCGGTGGGTTTCGTCGGCTTGCCGGCGGCGGCCGGGGTGGCGCCGGAACTGCTGCTCACCGTGCTGTTGGTCTGGGTCGTCTCGGCCTCGGTCGTCCGGGCCCCGACCTTCGTGCTGCTCGCCAAGCGGGCCAAGGCGGCGCAACGGCCGGGACTGGTCGTCTGGTACGCGGCGGGCAGCGGGCTGGCCCTCGCCCTGTCGCCCTTTCTCGGCCTGTGGCTGCGTGGCGTCGATCCGCTGCTGCCCTTCGCCGGGTCGGCGCTGGTTTTGCTCGCCGCCGTTGTTGCCCTGCTCCGCCAGGCCGGGCGCCAGGCGCCGCCGGCCGAGGCGGAAGCCAGCCAGCCGGCGCCCTTCGTCGCCTGCCTGCCGCTGTTCGGGGTGCTGGCCGTGGCCGGCTTCGCCTTCCAGGTGCATGCCTTCGCCAACGCGGCGCCCCTCTATCAGCGGCTGGCCGCCGGGGACAGCCTGCCGTGGCTGATGCCGCTGCTCTGGGTCGGTTTCTTCGCCGCGCTGGTCGCGGTCGGCCCGCTGGTCAAACGCTTCGCCGCGCTGCCGGTGGCCAGTGCCGGCTTGCTGGTCGCCGCGGCGGCCAGCTTTCTGGCAGCGAGCGCCGCCGGTCTGCCGGCGCTGGCCGCCTGGCAGTTGCTGAGCGGCGCCGGCTGGGCCTTGGCCTTCGCCGGGCTGATGGAGCAGGCTTCGGCCGCCGCGGCGCGTGGCGCCGAAGGCAAGGTGATGGGGACTTTCTTCGCGGTGACGGCGCTGGCCAGCCTGGCCCGCATCGCCTTCGTCACCCACGCCCTGCCCGACTGGGCGAGCGGCCGCTACCTTCTGCCGGGGCTGCTTTTGCTGCTGGCCGCGGCGATCGCTGCGGTCGACGGCAAAAAATGGGCAAAAATCAAAAGGCGCTGAGCCCGGTGATGGCCCGGCCGAGAATCAGCGCGTGCACATCGTGGGTGCCTTCGTAGGTGGTCACCGACTCGAGATTGACCATGTGGCGGATGACGCCGTATTCGTCGGAAATGCCGTTGCCGCCCAGCATGTCGCGGGCCTCGCGGGCGATGTGCAGGGCCTTGCCGGTGCTGTTGCGCTTGAGGAGCGAGACCAGTTCCGGCGTCGCGCTGCCGTCGTCCATCATGCGGCCGAGGCGCAGCGCGCCCTGCAGGCCGAGGACGATCTCGCCCTGCATGTCGACCAGCTTTTTCTGGATCAGCTGGTTGGCGGCCAGCGGCTTGCCGAACTGGCGGCGTTCCAGCGTGTAGGTCCGCGCCGTGTGCCAGCAGCTTTCGGCGGCGCCCAGCGCGCCCCAGGCGATGCCGTAGCGCGCTGAGTTGAGGCAGGTGAACGGCCCCTTGAGGCCGCTGACGCCGGGCAGCAGGTTGTCCTGCGGCACGAACACCTCGTCCATCACGATGTCGCCGGTGATCGAGGCGCGCAGGCTGACCTTGCCGGCGATCAGCGGCGTCGCTAGCCCGGCCATGCCTTTTTCGAGGATGAAGCCGCGCAGCACACCTTCGTTGTCCTTGGCCCAGACGATGAAGAGGTCGGCAATCGGCGCATTGGTGATCCAGCGCTTGACGCCGGACAGCTTCCAGCCGCCGGGCACGGCGCGGGCGACGCTGGTCGCGCTGGCCGGGTCGGAGCCGGAATCCGGCTCGGTCAGGCCGAAGCAGCCGATCAACTCGCCCTGGCCGAGCTTCTTCAGGTACTTTTCTTTTTGCGCATCGGAGCCGAAGGCGTGGATGGGCAGCATGACCAGCGACGACTGCACGGAAAGCAGCGTCCGGTAGGCCGAATCGACGTACTCCACCTCGCGGGCGATCAGTCCGTAGGAGACATAGTTCAGCCCGGCGCCACCGTATTGCGGCGGCAGCGTCGCACCGAGCAGGCCCATGTCGCCCATGTCGCGGTAGATGGCCGGGTCGGTCGTCTCGTTGCGGAAGGCGTCGCGGATGCGCGGTTGCAGGAATTTCTGGGCGAAATCGCGGGCCGCGTTGCGCACCTGGCGTTCGTCGGCGGCCAGCTGGCTGTCGAGCAGGAAGGGGTCTTGCCAGGCGAAGGCGGGTTTGCTCATGCGGGTCTCCAGGGCCCAGCGCCGGGCGTCGTTTTTGGATTTTGGGCAAAAAAGGCGGTCGACCGCAGCCGACCGCCCTGGTGATCAGCCGCGTACGTGGCCGTCGCCGAGCACGATCCACTTCTGGCTGGTCAGGCCTTCCAGACCGACCGGGCCGCGGGCGTGGATCTTGTCGGTCGAGATGCCGATCTCGGCGCCCAGGCCGTACTCGAAACCGTCGGCGAAACGGGTCGAGGCATTGATCATCACCGACGCCGAGTCGACTTCGCGCAGGAAACGCATGGCCTTCGGGTGGTTGTCGGTGACGATGGACTCGGTGTGGTGCGACGAGTACTGGTTGATGTGGGCGATGGCCTCTGCTATGCCGGCCACCACCTTGACCGAAATGATCGGCGCCAGGAACTCGGTGTAGTAGTCCTCTTCCGTCGCCGGCACGGCGTTCGGCACGATGTCGCGGGTCTCGACGCAGCCGCGGATCTCGACGCCCTTGGCGGAGAGCATGGCGGCGATGGGCGGCAGCAGCATGGGCGCCACGGCGCGGTCGACGAGCAGCGACTCGGCCGTGTTGCAGGTGCCGTAGCGCTGGGTCTTGGCGTTCTCGACGATCTTCAGCGCCTTGTTGGGGTCGGCTTCCTCTTCGAGATAGACGTGGCAGTTGCCGTCCAGGTGCTGGATCATCGGCACCCGCGATTCGGCCAGCAGGCGGGCGATCAGGCCCTTGCCGCCGCGTGGCACGATGACGTCGACGAATTCGCGCATGGTGATCAGTTCGCCGACCGCGGCACGGTCGGTGGTGCTGATCACCTGCACGGCGTCGGCCGGCAGCCCGGCGGCCTGCAGGCCTTCCTGGACGAGGGCGGCGATGGCCCGGTTGCAGCGGATGGCTTCCGAGCCGCCGCGCAGGATGGCGGCGTTGCCCGACTTCAGGCAGAGCGCCGCGGCGTCGGCGGTGACGTTGGGTCTGGCCTCGTAGATGATGCCGATGACGCCGAGCGGCACGCGCATCTTGCCGACCTGGATGCCGGACGGCATGAACTTGAACTCGCCCATCTCGCCGATCGGGTCGGCCAGCTTGGCGACCTGCTCGACGCCCTCGGCCATGTTGTCCACGCCCTTGTCGGTCAGCGTCAGGCGGTCGAGCAGGGCGGCCTCCAGCCCGGCGGCGCGGGCGGCGGCGAGGTCTTCGGCGTTGGCGGCAAGCAGCGCCGCCTTGTCGCGGCGGATGGCGGCGGCGATGTGGAGCAGGGCGGCATTCTTGTCGGCGGTGCTGGCCGTGGCCAGCCGGCGCGAGGCAGCGCGGGCCTGGCGGCCGACGGTCTGCATGTATTCCTTGATATCCATGGCGGTATTCGTGCGGGGCAAAAGGGCATTATAGCCAGACAAATTACTGGGAACTTCCCGAAGCGGGTAAACTCTTAACCGCAACAACAACAGGGCTTTTCATCGAGGATGCGATGGCTGAAAAACTGATATTGCCGACCGAGGTCAAGGTTTGCGCCACGTGCAGCTATTGGGACGGCGAGCGCCAGGTCGATGCCGACATGAAGCTGGTGGTGGTCGCCGAGGATTGCCAGGGCGAATGCCTGGTGCAGGAAGTGGTCAAACCGGGCTTGCACGACGTTCGCAAGGAATGCGGTTGCCTGTGGGAAGACCTTGAGCCGGACACTCCGGCTGAGCAGACGAAAGCCGCCTAGTTCGCGGCTTTATTGTTTTGCTGCGGCCAGGCGCAAGCCCAGCCGCAGAAATTCTTCCCAAACGTTCCCCTGGCCGATGCCCTTGACCAGGCGGTCGATTCCTCCGGCGTGGTGCAGGGCGCCTTCCAGCGTCGCCGTCGACAGGCGTTGCAGGGCTTTCTTGACCGGCGCCGCGCGCGGCCCCCAGACCTTGGCTTCCTTCAACAGCAGATCGACCGGCCGGCCGGCATCGAGGCCGGCGCGAATCACCGTCAGCGCCCGGATTTCCTCGCTCATCGCCCACAGCACCAGCGGCGGCGCTTCGCCTTCCTGCATCAGGCCGTCCAGGGTCCGCGTCAGGCGGCCGATGTCGCCGGCCAGGAGCGCCTCGCGCAGGCTGTCGATGTCGTAGCGGGCGACATTGAGCACGGCGTCGCGCACCTGTTGCTGGCTCAACTGGCCGGCCGGGTAGAGCAGGCCGAGCTTCTGGATTTCCTGGTGGGCGGCGAGCAGGTTGCCCTCGACGCGTTCGGCGATGAATTTCAGGCTTTCCAGGTCGGCGCCCTGCTGCTGGCGGCGCAACCGGCCGGCGATCCAGCCGGGCAGTTCGGCGAGCGGCGGGGCGATCAGCTTGAGGGCGACGCCGGCATTGACCAGGGCCGTGAACCAGGCTGCCTTTTCCTCGCGCCAGTCGAGTTCGGGCAGGGTGATCAGCAGCAAGTTGTCCATCGACAGGTTCTGGCACCACTGCTGCAGCGCGGCGCCGCCTTCCCTGCCCGGCTTGCCGCTCGGGATGCGCAGGTCGATCAGCTTTTTATCGCCGAACAGCGACAGGTTGCCGCCGGCGGCGAGCAGTTGCCCCCAGTCGAAATGCGGCAGCACGGTCAGCACTTCGCGTTCGTTGTAGCCCTGCTGGCGGGCCTTGGCCCGGATGGCATCGGCGGCCTCGATGACGAGCAGCGGCTCGTCGCCGTACACCACGTAGAGCGGGCGCAGTTCGCGCTCGAGGTGGGCGGCCAGTTGTTCGCCGCGCAGCAGCATTACTCGGTTTCTTCGCGGTCGGGGTTCTTCGGCTTGATGATGCTCAGCCGGCGCATGATCTGGTTGACCAGGTCATTGTTCATGTCGCGCCACAGCAGTTCTTCTTCCAGGCCCTTGGCGAGGACATTAGAGTCGTCGTAGCTGATGTCGCGGGTCAGGTTCACCTCGTTGGGCGGCACCAGGACCTGGCCCTTGGCATTGATCACGCGGAAGGTATAGCTCAGTTGCAGGCGGTATTCGCGCACCCGGCCCAGGGCGTTGATGCTCAGGACGGTCTTCTGCTTGTTCTCGGTCAGCTGCTGGAAGACGGCCTCGGCCCGCTTGGCGTCGTCGACCAGTTCGGTCTGGCCACTGGCCTTGATGTAGCGCTGCAGCCAGAGATTGACGTCGGAAGTATCGGGCAGGGCGATGTACATCGTCTTGTAGGGCAGGTTGCCGCTTCCCTCGCCGCGCAGATGGAAGCCGCAGCCGGCCAGGGCGGCGGCGAGCAGGACGGCGACGATGCGGGCGGTCAGGAAGCGCATGGCAACTCCTTAGACGACGATGTTGACCAGGCGGCCGGGGACGACGACGACCTTCTTGGCCGGCTTGCCTTCCATGAACTTCAGGGCCTCGGGGTTGGCCAGCGCGGCCGCCTCGATGGCCGCCTTGTCGGCCTCGGCCGGCACGCGGATGCTGCCGCGCAGCTTGCCGTTGACCTGGATGACCAGCTCGATCTCGTCCTGCTTGAGCGCCGCCGGGTCGGCCTTGGGGAAGGGCTGGCTGCCGGCGTCACGACCCGGCTGCAGTTCGGCGTAGAGGGCCTGGCCGATGTGCGGGACGATGGGGAAGAGCAGCAGGGCGACACTTTCCAGCGTTTCCTGGGCGAGCGCCCGGCCGGCGGCGTCGCCGAGCTCGCACTTGTCGTAGGCGTTGAGCAGCTCCATGACGGCGGCGATGGCGGTGTTGAACTGCTTGCGCCGGCCGTAGTCGTCGGCGACCTTGCCCATGGTCTGGTGCAGCTTGCGGCGGAGGTCCGCTTGCGCGGTCGACAGCAAATTTGGGGCAATTTTGGAATCGACCAGGCCGGCCTGGACGTGGTCGTAGGTCGTCTTCCACAAGCGGCGCAGGAAGCGGTAGGCCCCTTCGACGCCGGCGTCGGACCATTCCAGCGACTGGTCGGGCGGCGAGGCGAACATGATGAACAGCCGCGCGGTGTCGGCGCCGTACTGGTCGATCAGGGCCTGCGGGTCGACGCCGTTGTTCTTCGACTTCGACATCTTCTCGGTGCCGCCGATGACCACCGGCTGGCCGTCGGCGCGCAGCGTGGCGCCGGTTGGGCGGCCGCGCTCGTCGGTGACGACGTCGACATCCGCCGGGTTGAGCCACAGCTTCTTGCCGTTCTCACCCTCGCGGTAGAAGGTCGGGGCGACGACCATGCCCTGGGTCAGCAGGTTGGCGAACGGTTCGCCCAAGTCGCCGCCAGGGAACGCAAATAAGCCGACGTCGCGCATCAGCTTGGTGAAGAAGCGCGAATAGAGCAGGTGCAGGATGGCGTGTTCGATGCCGCCGATGTACTGGTCGATGCCGCCCTTGCACCAGTAGCCGACGCGCTCGTCGACCATGGCCGTGGCGTTGTCCGGGCAGGCGTAGCGCAGGAAGTACCAGGACGACTCGAAGAAGGTGTCCATGGTGTCGGTTTCGCGCTTGGCGTGACCGCCGCACTTCGGACAGCTGGTTTCGTAGAACTCGGGCATCCGGGCCAGCGGCGAGCCGGCGCCGGTGATTTCGACGTTTTCGGGCAGGACGACCGGCAACTGGTCGTCGGGCACCGGCACGTCGCCGCAAGTCGGGCAGTGGATGATGGGGATCGGGCAGCCCCAGTAGCGCTGGCGGGAAATGCCCCAGTCGCGCAGGCGGAACTGGGTCTTTTTCTCGCCGACGCCCTTGGCGGCGAGGTCGGCGGCAATCGCGTCGACGGCGGCGTCATAGGCCAGGCCGTCGTACTTGCCGGAATTGACGCAGGCGCCCTTGCTCTTGTCGCCGTACCACTCCTGCCAGCCGTCGAGGCTGAAGGTCTCGCCGGCGGCGGCGATCACCTGCTTGATCGGCAGATCGTATTTCTTGGCGAAGGCGAAATCGCGCTCGTCGTGGGCCGGCACGGCCATCACGGCGCCGTCGCCGTAGCTCATCAGCACGTAGTTGCCGACCCAGACTTCGACTTTTTCGCCGGTCAGCGGGTGGGTCACGTGGATGCCGGTCGGCATCCCCTTCTTTTCCATGGTCGCGATGTCGGCCTCGGCGACGCCGCCCTGCTTGCATTCCTCGATGAAGGCGGCCAGATCCGGGTTGCTGGCAGCGGCGCGGGTGGCCAGCGGGTGCTCGGCGGCGACGGCGACGAAGGTGACGCCCATGATGGTGTCGGCGCGGGTGGTGAATACCCACAGCTTTTCCTCGGCGTTATCCGCCAGCGGGAAGGCGAAGCGGACGCCGGTGCTCTTGCCGATCCAGTTTTTCTGCATCAGGCGGACCTGTTCCGGCCAGCCCGGCAGGTTGTCCAGTTCGGACAGCAATTCCTCGGCGTAGGCGGTGATCTTCATGTAGTACATGGGGATCTCGCGCTTCTCGACGACGGCGCCGGAGCGCCAGCCCTTGCCGTCGATGACCTGTTCGTTGGCCAGTACGGTGTGGTCGACCGGGTCCCAGTTCACGGTGCCGAGCTTCTTGTACACCAGGCCTTTTTCGTAGAGGCGGGTGAACAGCCACTGTTCCCAGCGGTAGTACTCGGGGGTGCAGGTGGCGAATTCGCGTTCCCAGTCGATGGCGAAGCCGAGCGACTTCAATTGCGAACGCATGTAGTCGATGTTCGAGTAGGTCCACCCGGCCGGCGCCACGTTGTTGGCCAGCGCGGCGTTCTCGGCCGGCATGCCGAAGGCGTCCCAGCCCATGGGCTGCAGCACGTTGTAGCCCTGCATCTTGTGGAAGCGGCTCAGCACGTCGCCGATGGTGTAGTTGCGCACATGGCCCATGTGCAGCTTGCCCGACGGGTAGGGGAACATCGACAGGCAGTAGTACTTGGGCTTGGCGTTTTGGCCACTGAGGTCTTCGACGGCACGGGCGGCGCCGGTCTGGTCCCAGTGTTGCTGGGCGGCGCGCTCGATGTCGGCCGGGGTGTATTTGTCCTGCATGGGCATGTGCTGAATTCGATCGCTGGAAACGGGGATTAGCCGCGAATTATACCGGCTGAAGCCGGCCTCGGCGGCGATCGGGAAAAGCCGACGGAACGCCATTTCGATTTTGGCGATTTTTTGCCGTCGACCGCAGCGATGGCTGGTCGGGGCGGGGTGGCAGGGCCGCCCGGCGGGGCGGCTCAGTGTCCGGCGCCGCAGCGCCGGCCGGCAACCGGGGCCGGGCGAAGCCTGCACGCTTCACCCGGCCCGGGGGGCGTCAGTCGTCGGCTCAGGCCGCTTTTTGCGACTTGGCCAGGCTGCCCCAGGCGTTCTGCCAGTAGTGATAGGTGTTTTCGGCGGCCTGCATGGAGAGCAGGGACATCCGGGTCTGGTGGCGCCACATCCAGGACAGCTGGGGGGCGGGCGTCAGTTGGTAGGCCGGGGTGCTGCCGACTTCGTCTTCAACGATGGCCAGGAAGCGTTCGACGGACATGCTCCAGAACTCGGAGCCTTCCGTGCGGCCGGTCAGGTATTCTGCTTCGCTGACGGCGCGGCGCCAAAGTTTCAGGGCCAGTTCGTCGCTGATTCCCGCCTTGCGGGCGATCCAGGGAAGGATCTTGGGTGCGTTCATGCTGTTCATGATGGTTCTCCTGGGTCAGCGTGGTTGATGACCACTTGCTGATTACGACTGCCTTGTGAGCAAAAAGTTTTGTGCACTGCAATATTTTTCTTGGAAGTATACTGCTCGGTACATTAAGCCAATGTAACGAAATGTAGTTCCTGTTTGTTGCGTTGCACAATTACAACGTCCTGTCGGATCGCGGCCCGACTCAAGCAGTTGCGGGTGCGATCGTACGCCTTTGGTAATAGTTTTACTCGATTCATGTCAGACCTCCTCGCCAATTTGAATACCCAGCAACATCAGGCGGTTACGCTGCCGCCGATGCATGGGCTGATCCTTGCCGGGGCCGGCAGCGGCAAGACCCGCGTGTTGACCACCCGCATCGCCTGGCTGATCTCGACCGGCCAGGTCCGGCCGCACGGCGTGCTGGCCGTGACCTTCACCAACAAGGCCGCCAAGGAGATGACGGCGCGCCTGGCGGCGCTGGTGCCGATCAACGTGCGCGGCATGTGGATAGGCACCTTCCACGGCCTGTGCAACCGCCTGCTGCGCGCCCACTACCGCGAGGCCGGGCTGCCCCAGACCTTCCAGATCCTCGACTCGGCCGACCAGCTGGCCATGGTCAAGCGCCTGTTGAAGAACCTCAACGTCGACGACGAGAAATACCCGCCGCGCGAGCTGTGCCATTTCATCAACGCGCACAAGGAGCAGGGCGTGCGGGCGGCGCAGGCCGAGGCCTACGACAACTACACGCAAAAGCGCGTCGAGCTCTACGCCGAGTACGAAAACCAGTGCAACCGCGAAGGCGTCGTCGATTTCGCCGAACTGCTGCTCCGCTGCTACGAATTGCTGCAGCGCAACGAGCCGCTGCGCACGCATTACCAGCAGCGTTTCCGCCACATCCTGGTCGACGAGTTCCAGGATACCAACCGCCTGCAGTACGCCTGGCTGCAGTTGCTGGCCGGCGGCGGCGCCAAGATCCTGGCGGTCGGCGACGACGACCAGTCGATCTACCGCTTCCGCGGTGCCGAGGTCGGCAACATGCGCGAATTCGAGCGCGATTATTGCCAGACCAGCGCCGGCCCCAACGTCATCCGGCTGGAGCAGAACTACCGCTCGCACGGCAACATCCTGGCTGCCGCCAACGCCATCATCAAGAACAACCGCGAACGCCTCGGCAAGAACCTGTGGACCGACGCCGGCGACGGCGAGCCGATCCGCGCCTTCGAGGCCTATTCCGACATCGACGAGGCGCGCTTCGTCATCGACGAGATCCGCGAACTGATCCGCGACGGCGTCGTCCCGACCCAGGTGGCCATCCTCTACCGCTCCAACGCCCAGTCGCGGGTGCTCGAACACGAACTGTTCACCAAGGGCATTCCCTACAAGGTCTATGGCGGCCTGCGCTTCTTCGAGCGCCAGGAAATCAAGCACGCGCTGGCTTACCTGCGCCTGCTCGGCAATCCGGACGACGACACCGCCTTCCTGCGCGTCGTCAATTTCCCGACGCGCGGCATCGGCGCCCGCTCGCTGGAAAACCTGCAGGCTGCCGCCCACCAGACCAATTCCAGCCTGTACAACGCCGCCGCCTCGCTGTCCGGCAAGGCCGGGCAGGCGGTCGGCGCCTTCATCCGCTTGGTCGAAACCCTGCGCCAGGAAACGCAGAACCTGCCGCTGCCCGAGATGGTCGAGCACATCATCGAAAAATCCGGCCTGGCCCAGCACTACCGCACCGAGAAGGAAGGCCAGGAGCGCCTGGAAAACCTCGACGAACTGATCAACGCCGCCGCCACCTTCGTCGACGACGAGGGCGTGATTGGCGGAACGGCGGGCGAAGGCGGCGCGCTGGTTTCCTTCCTCACCCACGCCTCCCTCGAATCCGGCGAACACCAGGCCGGCGAGGGGCAGGAGGCGGTCCAGCTGATGTCGGTGCATGCCGCCAAGGGGCTGGAATTCGACGTCGTCTTCATCACCGGCCTCGAACAGGGCCTGTTCCCGCACGAAAACGCCGTCAGCGAGGGCAAGGAGGGGCTGGAGGAAGAGCGCCGGCTGATGTACGTCGCCATCACCCGGGCCCGCCGGCGCCTCTACGTGTCCTGCGCCCAGACCCGCATGCTGCACGGCCAGACGCGCTATTGCGTGCCCTCCGGTTTCCTCGACGAGATTCCCGAGGGGCTGCTGCGCAAGCTCAACAAGAAGGCCGAATCCGTCCCGGCCTACACTGCCTACGGCGGCGGCTACGGCGCGCGCCCGGCTGCCGAGCCGGCGGTCGGCGGGCTGCGCGTCGGCCAGAGTGTCGAGCACGCCAAGTTCGGGCTGGGCGTCATCGTCGCCAGCGAAGGGCGGGGCGCCGATGCCCGCGTCCAGGTCAATTTCGGCGGCGCCGGCATGAAGTGGCTGGCCCTCGAATACGCCAAGCTGACGCCGGTGTGAACGCGCCATGCGACGCGCCAGCACGGCCTGAACCGCGATGACTACCGCCTGGCTGCTCAAGAACCTGCTCGGCGTTTTGCTGCTGCCGCCTGGCAACGGCCTCGCCCTGCTCGGGCTGGCCGGCCTCTTTCGCCGGCGGCGCTGGGCCTTCGGGCTGGCCGTGCTCGGCGGCCTGCTGCTTGTCGCCCAGTCGTTGCCCATCGTCGCCGGCACGCTGCTGCACACGCTGGAGAGCCGGGCCGGCGGCGTGCCCGCCACCCCCGGCGGCGCCCAGGCCATCGTCATCCTGGGCAGCGGCCTGGTGCGCGATGCGTCCGAATATGGCGGCGACACGGCCAACGAACGGACCCTGGTCCGCGTCCGCTACGGCGCCCATCTGGCCGGCCGCTGGCAGCTGCCGGTGCTGGTCAGCGGCGGCCGGCCGGTGGGCAGCACGCTTTCCGAAGCGGCGGTGATGGCGGCCATCCTCGACGACGAATTCAAGGTGCCGGTGCGCTGGAGGGAAGAGCTGTCGGCCGATACCGCCGACAACGCACGGTTCTCGGCGGTCATCCTCAAGGAGGCCGGGATCGGGCGCATCGTGCTGGTCACCCAGGCCTTCCACATGCCGCGCGCCCGGGCCCTGTTCGAGGCGGCCGGCCTGCAGGTGGTGCCGGCGCCGACCGGCTTCCGGGCCGGCGGCGAGGGGCCGGCCGAGTGGTTCGATTTCGTTCCCGCCGCCAGCGCCCTGCACAACAGCTACTATGCGCTGCACGAATGGCTGGGCATCGCCTGGCTGCGGCTGGTGGCCGTTGCCGGGCGGGCGGCTTGAGGGGGCCGGCCGGCGCGTGTTCGAAAATGCTTTTTTTCTGGGGAGTTGAGATGCAAACAATGAAGCGTGTGAACTGGAAAACCCTGTTGCCCGTCGCCACCCTGGCGGCAGCAACGCTGCTCATGCCGGCCGCCCACGGCGAGGCGCCGGCCCCATCGTCGGCCGCCGCCGCGGCCGCGACCGACGACGCGCAGCGCGCCCAGGCCTTGCTCGCCCGGGCCGTCGACGCCTATCGCCAGCAGGGCGACGGGGTCTTTGCCGCCTTCAACGGGCCGGTCGAATTCGTCGACCGCGAACTCTACGTCTGGGTGCTCGGCACCGATGGCGTGATGCTGGCCAGCGGCGGCTCGTCGGCGGCGCTGATCGGGCGCAAGGTGGCCAATATGCGCGACGCTTTCGGTACGCCCTTCTTCTACGACATGCTGGAAAAGGCCAAGACCAGCGACACCGGCGTCGTCCAGTACCGCTGGCTGAACCGCCTGCACCACAAGCCGGAGCGCAAGGTCACCTATTTCCACAAAGTGGGCGAGCGCCTGCTGGCGGTCGGCTACTACATCCCGCGCGCCTCGCCGGAGCAGGCCACGGCCATGCTGGAGCGGGCCGTGGCCGCGCTGCAGGCCGATCCGGCCAAGGCGGCGGCCGCCTTCAACGACCTCAACGGCGGCTACATCGAGGACGATCTCTACGTCTTCGCCGTCGCCCTCGACGACGGCAAGTTCCTCGCCCACGGCGTCTCGCCCCGCCTGGTCGGCACCAACAGCTACCTGCTGACCGACCGCAACGGCACGCCGGTCGTCCGCCTCATGGTCGACGCGCTGCGCAGCAGCGACAGCGGCGAACTCGACTATGCCTGGCGCAACCCGGTGACCCGCCAGATCGAGAACAAGCACACCCGCTTCCGCAAGGTCGGCGACACCCTGGTCGCCGTCGGCTACTACACGCGCTGAACGGGGCGCAGCAGCTGTCGCCGCGACCGCTGCGGTCGACGGCAAAATCCGGCGAATTTCGAAAAGCCGCGCTAGATCGCAAGCGGGCGCGGTGATAACCTCGTTCTCTCAAAACAACACCGAGATAACGAGGAGATCGCCATGCCCCAGGCCATTCGCATCCACCAGACCGGCTGCCCGGAAGTGCTGTCGTGGGAGACGGTAGCCCTGCCCGCCCCGGCGCCCGGCGAGGCGACGGTGCGCCACCAGGCGGTCGGCCTCAATTACATCGACACCTATCACCGCACCGGCCTCTATCCGCTGCCGCTGCCCTCGGGTATCGGCCTGGAGGGCGCCGGCGTGGTCGAGGCGGTCGGCGAGGGGGTGAGCGAGGTCAAGGTCGGCGACCGCGTTGCCTACGCCGGCGGGCCGGTCGGTGCCTATGCCGAGGCGCGCAACATTCCCGCCCATCGCCTGCTCGTCCTGCCCGACGCCATTGCCTTCGAGACCGGCGCGGCGATGATGCTGCAGGGCCTGACCGCGGCCTACCTGCTGCGCCGCACCTACCGCGTGCAGGCCGGCGATGCCGTGCTGATCCACGCCGCGGCCGGCGGCGTCGGGCTGATCGCCTGCCAGTGGGCGCGGGCCCTGGGGGCGACGGTGATCGGCACCGTTGGATCGAAGGCCAAGGCCGAGCTGGCCATGGCCCATGGCTGCCACCACGTGATCAACTACAGCACCGAGAATTTCAGCGAGCGGGTCCGTGAGATCACCGGCGGCGAAGGCGTCGCCGTGGTCTACGACGGCGTCGGCAAGGACACTTTCATGGGTTCGCTGGACAGCCTCCGGCCGCTCGGCATGATGGTCAGCTACGGCAACGCCTCCGGCCCGGTGCCGCCGCTCGATCTGCTGCTGCTGTCGCAGAAGGGCGCGCTGTTCATCACCCGGCCGACGCTGATGCACTACACCGCCAAGCGGGCCGACCTCGCCGCGCTGGGCGGCGAACTGTTCGCCATGGTGGGCAGCGGCCAGGTGCACATCGAGGTCAACCAGACCTACGCCCTGAAGGATGCGGCGCAGGCCCACCGCGACCTCGAAGCGCGCAAGACGACCGGTTCGACCATCCTGCTCCCATGATGGCCAGGATCAAGGCGGGGCTGCTTTCGCTGCGCGACCTCTTGGCCACCGCCTGGTGGATCGTGCTGGTCGCCGGCCTTGGCTTCGTCGTCGCCTACCAGTTCGTCGAGCCGGCGCCGCCCAAGAAGATCGTCATGACCACCGGCGGCGAGCAGGGCGCCTACTACCGTTTCGCCCAGCGCTACGCAGCGGTTCTCGCTCGCAACGGCATCGAGCTGGAAATCCTCAGCTCGGCCGGCTCGCTGGAAAACCTCGAGCGCCTGAAGGCCGGCCAGGCGCAGATCGGCTTCGTCCAGGGCGGCGTCGTCCCGCCCAAGGAAGACCCCGAGGCCGAGGACGATTCCGGCCTGCTCTCGCTGGGCAGCGTGTTCTACGAACCGGTCTGGGTCTTCTACCGCGACGAGCGGACGCTGACCCGGCTCACCGAACTGCGCGGCAAGCGCATCGCCATCGGCCAGGAAGGCTCCGGCGTGCGCCAGCTGGCCCACCAGCTGCTCGAAGCCAACGACATCCCGGCTGGCGACCGGCTGCTGCCGCTGGCCGGCCTGGTCGCCGCCGAGGAATTGCAGCAGGGGCGGATCGACGCCGCCTTCATCATCGCCGCCGAGAGCGCCCCGGTCGTCCAGGTGCTGATCCGCTCGCCCGGCATCAAGCTGATGAGCTTCGCCCAGGACCGCGCCTACCAGCGCCGCTTTCCCTTCCTGACCAAGCTGACCTTCCCGCGCGGCGTCGCCGACCTGGTCCGCGACTACCCGCCGGACGACATCAAGGTGCTCGCCCCGACCGCCAACCTGATTGTCCGCGACGACCTCCACCCGGCGCTGCAGACCCTGCTCCTCCAGGCGGCCAGCGAGATCCACGGCAAGTCCGGCTTCTTCCAGGATGCCGGCGAATTCCCGTCCTACATGGACCCGATGCTGCCGCTGTCGCCCGAGGCGCAGCGCTATTTCAAATCCGGCCCCTCCTTCCTGCAACGCTACCTGCCGTTCTGGCTGGCCGTGCTGGTCGATCGCCTGATCGTGCTGCTGGTCCCCGTCTTCGTTCTGCTCATCCCGCTGCTCCGCGTCGCCCCGGCGCTCTATAGCTGGCGGGTGCGCTCCAAGGTCTTCCGCTGCTACGGCGAACTGCGCTATCTCGAGGACGACCTCCGGCATCACTACGACCCGGCCCGCCGCGCCGAGTACCGCAGCCGCCTCGACGCGCTCGAAGAAGAGGCCAGCGAACTGCACGTGCCGCTCGCCTTCACCGACCTGGTCTACACGTTGCGCGAGCACGTCAACCTGGTGCGCAGCATGCTCGACAAGCAGGAGAAGGCGACATGAAGGCCTTCCTGGTCGCCAACCCCAAGGGCGGTTCGGGCAAGAGCACGCTGTCCACCAACCTGGCCGGCTACTTCGCCAGCCGCGGCCACGAGGTCATGCTCGGCGACATCGACCGCCAGCAGTCGTCGCGCGAATGGCTGGCCATCCGCCCCTTCGCGCTGCCCACCATCGACACCTGGGAAACCGGCCCCGACCACATCGCGCGACCGCCCAAGGGCACCTCGCATGTCGTCCTCGATACCCCGGCCGGGCTGCACGGCAAGATGCTCGATCGCGTCCTCAAGCTGTCGTCGCGCGTCATCGTGCCGGTCCAGCCGTCACTCTTCGACATGCTGGCCACCCGCCATTTCCTCGACGCCCTGCTCGCCGAAAAGACGGTGCGCAAGGGCAAGGCCGACGTCGCCGTGATCGGCATGCGGGTCGACGCCCGGACCCGGGCCGCCGGCGAACTGGAACGCTTCTTCGCCACCTTCGAACTGCCGGTGCTCGCCTACCTGCGCGACACCCAGGTCTACGTGCAGGCGGCGGCGGCCGGCCTGACCATTTTCGACCTGCCGCCGTCGCGTGCCGAACGCGACATCGCCCAGTGGCAGCCGATCATCGAGTGGGTGGAAGGCGGCTGAGCGGGGCGACCGGCCCGGCCTCGGCCACTCCTGCGGTCGACGGCAAAAAAGGCCGAAAATTCAAAGCGGTGTGTTGAAATCGGGCGGAATCGGGTATCTTCCCTCCCGCCTGCAAAAAACCATAACGATAAATTTCAACTCATCGGAGAACACCATGGCATCACCACACCCTGAAACAGGCGGGGCGCCCTTCAACGTCGTCGGTCCGGGCGCTGGCCTGCACCAGATCGTCATCGTCGGCGGCGGCGCCGGCGGCCTCGAACTGGCCACCAAGCTGGGCGACAAGCTCGGCAAGAAAGGCAAGGCGGCGATCACCCTGATCGAAAAGTCGCAAAGCCATTTCTGGAAGCCCCACCTGCACGAAATCGCCGCCGGCAGCATGGACATGGCGACCTACGAGATCAACCACCTCGCCCAGTCCTACTGGCACGGCTACCGCTACCGTTACGGCGAGGTGGTCGGCATCGACCGCGACCAGCAGACGGTGACCACCGCGCCCTACGTCGACGAGCATGGCGAGGCGGTCATCGCCCCCCGCGTCTTTCGCTACGACACGCTGGTCATCGGCATCGGCAGCCTGACCAACGACTTCGGCACGCCCGGCGTCAAGGAACACGCCATCGCCCTCGAGACGCCGGCCCAGGCCGCCCGCTTCCACCGCCGCCTGGTCAACGCCTGCATCCGCGCCCACGCCCAGGCCGAGCCGCGCCGGCCGGGGCAGCTCACCGTCGCCATCATCGGCGCCGGCGCCACCGGCGTCGAACTCGCCGCCGAGCTGCACAAGACGACGCGCACCCTGGTCTCCTACGGGCTCGACCGCATCGACCCCAGCGAGGACATCCGCATCGTCCTCATCGAGGCGGCACCGCGCGTGTTGCCGGCCATCCCCGAGCAGGTTTCCGGGGCCGCCATGCGCCTGCTCGCCGAAATCGGCGTCGAGGTGCGCACCGGCGCCGCCGTCGCCGAAGTCACCGCCGACGGCCTGCGCTTCGCCAGCGGCGAGTTCATGCCGGCCGAACTGGTCGTCTGGGCGGCCGGCGTCAAGGCCCCCGACATGCTCAAGGACTTCGGCGGCCTGGAGGCCAACCGCATCAACCAGCTGGTCGTCCATCCGACGCTGCAGACGACGCGCGACGACAACATCTTCGCGCTCGGCGACTGCGCCGCCTGCGAATGGCTCGGCAAGCCCGGCGTCAACGTGCCGCCGCGCGCCCAGGCCGCCCACCAGCAGGCCTCGCACATGTACCGGCAGATTGTCGCCCGGCTCGAAGGCAAGCCACTCAAGCCCTGGAAATACCGCGATTTTGGCTCGCTGGTCTCGCTCGGCAAGTACTCGACGGTGGGCAACCTGATGGGCGGCCTGGTCGGCGGCAACCTGTGGGTCGAAGGCTACTTCGCCCGGATGATGTACATCTCGCTGTACAAGCTGCACGAACTGGCCCTGCACGGCTTCGTCAAGGTCGCCCTCGACACCCTGGCCCGCCTGCTCACCCGCCGTACCGAACCGCACGTCAAACTGCACTGAGCCGCGCAACGCCAGGCAACAAGCCCCGGCCGGCAGCGGTGCGGGGCTTGTTTTTTATCGGTGGCAGCTTCCGATCGGCGTCAGGCAGGGCGTTGCGCTGCCAGCCAGGCCTCGTAGCCGCCCTGCAGCGGCCGCACCGACAGGTAGCCCAAGTCGAGCAGACGATGGGCGGCCTGGATGGCGCCGGCGTTCTCCGGGCAGGCGCACAGGGTGACGATGGGCCGGTGTTTCGGCCAGGCGCCGACGGCGTCGACCAGGCGGTCGTGTTCGGCGACGGTGGCGCCGATGATGGGCCCGGTCTCGGCGACCATGCTGTGGCCGCGCAGGTCGAGGAGCAGCGGCGGCTGCTCGGAGGCGAGGGCGGCCAGCAGTTCGCCGGGGGTGATGTGTGGCACGGCCGACAGGCGCCGGAAACGATACTTCTGCCACAGCTTCCAGCCCAGCCAGACGGGGAGCAGGCCGCCGAAGACGATCAGCGCCCGGCCGGCGTGCTGGTCGAGCAGGGCGATGGTGGCCTGGACCTCGTCGCGCAGCAGCCAGCCGGCGCCGAGGGCAAGCCCGGCCCAGAGCGCCGCGCCGGCCGCCGCGGCGAGGGTGAAGCCGCCGACCGGCATGCGCAGGGCGCCGGCGATGGGCGGGGCGACGGTGGAAAATCCCGGGATGAATTTGGCGACGACCAGTGAGCCCAGACCCCAGCGCACGAAGCGCGCCTCGGTCTGGCTGACGCACGAGCCAGGGTTGATCGACAACCGGCAGAGGCCGGCCAGCACACGGTAGCCGAAGGTGCGCCCGGCTTGGTACCACAGCCAGTCGGCGAGCACCGAGGCGACGATGGCGGCGGCCAGCAGCCCGCCCAGCTGGCCGGCCGAGAGGGCCAGGCTGCCGGCCAGCAGCAGGGTGGGAACGGCCGGCACCGGCAGGCCGGCCTGCTGGGCCAGCACGTTGAGAAAAACGACCCAGGCCGCATCGCGCTGAAGGGATTGGGTGATCTGGGCGAGATCCATCGACTGGCTTTCGGCATTTTTTCAAGGTTGGCGGGAATGCCCGCGTACGACCCCGACCTGCTGGCTTGGTTCGCCGCAGCCCGCTGGTGGGCGCCGGTGCATGTCGTTGAAACCAATGGCATCAAGGTGGTTCTAAGTGCTGCGTACGCTGCCCGGTCCGCGGCCCGCAGAGGCGGGGGTATTTGCAGCCGGACGATATTCCTGGAGGAGGCACCATGGCAAATCACGAAACACTGCCGGCGGAGACGTCGATTTCCCGCGAGGAAGTCCTGCGCCGCAAGGCCTTCCTGGAGTTCACCGAGGACGATGTGGCGGTGCTCGAAGGGGTCAACGACCTGGCCACGCAATATGCCGAGTCGATGATCGAGGATTTCTACAAGCACCTGATGGCCTTCGAGGAAACCCGCACCTTCTTCGCCGATCCCGAACTGCTGCGCCATGTCAAGGAGATGCAGAAGGCCTATTTCATGCGCCTGACGCAGGGACATTACGATCAGGAGTATGTCGCCAACCGGATCCGGATAGGCCAGGTGCACGAGCACGTCGGCCTGCCCGTCAAATCCTATTTCGGGATGTACTGCTTCTATCTGCGCGCCGTGCTGAAGCGTCTGCGCGAGGAATACGGCGAGGCACCGGAGCAGGCCTTCGCCATCTTCAACTCACTGATGAAGCTGACCTTTTTCGACATCGGGCTGGCCATCGATACCTACATCGAGTCCCGCGAAAGGACCATCGAGGGCCAGCAGGAGGCGATCCGCGAGTTGTCCACGCCGGTCCTGCTGCTCCGCCCCGGCCTGCTGTTGCTGCCCATTATCGGGCTGATCGACACCCGGCGCGCCCGCCAGTTGACCGAGCAACTGCTGCGCTCGGTGCGCACCAACCGGGCGGCGGTGGTGGTCATCGACGTCACCGGGGTGCCGTCGGTCGACACCAAAGTGGCCAATCACTTGGTGCAGACAGTCGAGGCGGCGCGCCTGATGGGGGCGGTTTCCATCGTCAGCGGCATCGCCCCAGACATCGCCCAGACCATGGTCAGGCTGGGCATCGACCTGCGCCGGATCAGGACGGTGGGCGACCTGCAGAGCGGCATCGAGGAGGCCGAGCGCCTGCTCGGCTACCGCGTCGTCAAGGAGCGCCCTGCCGACGGCCAGGGCGAGAAGGAGGGGCCATGAACCGCAGCCGGGCACCGATTCTGAAACTGGGGGAAACGCTGATCGCCTCGGTCCAGGAAGCCTTGATGGATGCCGATCTGGTCGGCCTGCGCGACGAGCTGGTGGCCGAGGTCAAGAAGTACCGGGCGACCTGCGTCATCATCGACGTCACCGTGCTCGACGTCCTCGATTCCTTTGCCGCCCGCACGCTGCGCCATATCGCCCAGATGACGCAGTTGCTGGGGGCGCGCACGGTCATCGTCGGCATCCAGCCGGACGTCGCCTTCGCCATGGTCCAGCTCGGCCTGACGCTGGAGGGCACGGAAACCGCGCTTGACCTCGAGGACGCCTTGTCCCGCCTCAAGATCAGGGTAGGCCGTGAACGCAGTGCTCAATGAACTGAACGTGCCGATCCGCAGCGAGGCCGACCTGGTGACAGCCCGGTTGCGCGGGCGGGAGATCGCTTCGACGCTGAAATTCTCGTCCAGCGAATTGACCCTGATCGCCACCGCCATTTCCGAGGTGACGCGCAACATCCTGAGCTACGCCGGGAGCGGCGACCTCGATCTGCGCCTGGTCCGCCAGGGGCAGAAGGTCGGCATCTCCATCGTCGCCCGCGACCGGGGGCCGGGCATCGCCGATCTGTTCTCGGCCATGCAGGACGGCTACAGCACCTCGGGCAGCCTCGGCCTCGGCCTGCCCGGCTCGAAACGGCTGATGGACGAATTCGACCTGGCCTCCGAGGTCGGCAAGGGCACCACCGTGACCATGACCAAATGGAAAATGTAGCGTCCCGCCGGGCCCCGAGCGATGCCTGCGAGTACGCCGTGGCCAGCCGGGCGATGGCCGGCCAGCGGCGCTCGGGCGATGCCGCCCTGGTCTGCGCCGGGGGCGACGGCCTTCTGGTCGCCGTCGTCGATGGCCTGGGGCACGGCGACGAGGCCGCCGTCGCGGCCGGGGTGGCGATCCGGACGCTGCGCGAGCAGGCCGGCCAGCCCATTGAGTCGCTGTTCCAGCGCTGCCACGAAACCTTGCAGGCGACGCGCGGCGCCGCCATCGCCCTGGCCATGCTCGATGCTTCGCGGGCGACGGTGACCTGGAGCGGCGTCGGCAATGTCGAGGGCATACTGGTCCGGTCGTCCCAGCACGGGGAGCGCGACAAGCTGTATCTGACCAATCGGGGCGGCGTCGTAGGTTACCGCCTGCCGTTGGTGCATGCCAGCGTCTTCCAGATCGCCGCCGGCGACCAGCTGATCTTCGCTACCGACGGCATCGACGAGTGCTTTACCTCCGGCGATATTCCACACGGTCCGCCCGACCGGGTGGCACGTGCCATCCTCGACCGCCATGGCAAGGCGACCGACGATGCACTGGTCCTGGTGCTGCGTTGGCGTGGCCCGGGGGGTGGTGCGGCAATCCGACGGAGGGAGCAATGAACGCCGGGCAGACGAACTTTGCGGCCGATTACCAGGCGGCCTTCGTCGACTACCTCAATGGCGGCGACGAAGAGACGGCGCTGCAACGCGCCTATGAACTCGGGCGGCGGGCGATTGCCGGCGAGCAGACCATACTGGGCCTGATCGGCATCCATTACCAGCTGGTGCAGACGATCAAGCCCAAACTCAAGGCGGACCTGCCCAAGCGGCAGACCATAGTGCGCAGCGAAGCCTTCCTGACCCAGGTCATGGCCCTCTTCGAAATGACCCACCGCCAGACCCTCGACCTCAACCGCTCGCTGCGCGACAGCGAACGGCGCAAAGCGGCCATCCTCGGCAGCGCCTTCGACGGCATCGTCACCTTCGATGTCGATGGCCGCATCATCGAGTTCAACCCGGCCGCCGAGCGCATGTTCGGCTACCAGCGCACGCAGGTGATCGGCCAGGACCTGGTCGAGCTGATTTTGCCGGCGGCCCGCCGCGATGCCTTTCGCCGGCTGCTCGCCGCCTGCCGCAGCAAGGGGCATGGCGAGGCGGCCGGGCAGCGCGAGGAAATGACCGTCCTGCGCGCCGATGCCGGCGAGTTTCCGGTCGAACTGGCGGTGACCCTGATCGAGGCCGACGCCTTCCCCTTCTTCGCCGCCTTCGTACGCGATCTCAGCGAACGCAAGGCCTACGAGGCGAAGATCGAATACCTGGCGACCCACGATGGCCTGACCGACCTGGCCAACCGCAACCTGCTCAAGGACCGCCTCGAGCAGGCCATCGCCCACCTCGGCCGCGACAAGGACATGGTGCTGGCCGTGCTTTTCGTCGGCATCGAGCGCTTCAAGTTCATCAACGACAGCATGGGCCACTCCTTTGGCGATGCCCTGATCCGGGAAATCGCCGCCCGCCTGCAACAGATCGTCCGCGACGGCGACACCGTCGCCCGCCACGGCAGCGACGAATTCGTCATCGTCCTCGACGGGCTGCGCAGCGGCGTCCAGGAAACCCTGCATGGCGCCAGCAAGGTGCTCACCGCCTTCATGCAGCCCTTCGTCGTGCAAGGACATTCCATCCACCAAGCCTGCAGCATAGGCGCCAGCCTCTATCCCGGCGACGGCCGGGATGCCGAGACCCTCCTCGCCCATGCCGATGCCGCCATGCATCGGGCCAAGGCCGCCGGCGGCGGCTCGCTGCAGTTCTACACGCAGGATCTGGGGACTTTCGCCGCCGAGCGGCTGAGGCTGGAGAACGCGCTGTGGAGCGGCCTGGAAAACGGCGAGTTCAGCCTCTACTACCAGCCGCAGATCCGCCTGGCCGATGGCGCCATCGTCGGCGCCGAAGCCTTGATCCGTTGGCGGCATCCGGAATTCGGCATGGTCCATCCGGAACGCTTCATCGCCCTGGCCGAGGAAACCGGGCTGATCGGGCCGATCGGCGAATGGGTGCTGCGTACCGCCAATGCCCAGAACCGGGCCTGGCGGCAAGCCGGTCTGCCGCCCTTGCGCATGGCGGTCAATGTGTCGACCCGGCAGTTCCGCGACGGGGCCATCCTGCGCGCGCTCAAGGACATGCTGGCGGCTGACGAAGTGGCGCCCGGCTCGCTGGAGATCGAGGTGACCGAGAGCAGCATGATGGAAAACATGGAGGAGTCGGTGCGCCTGCTCAACCAGTTGCGCGCCCTGGGGGCCAGCATCTCGCTCGACGATTTCGGCACCGGCTATTCGTCGCTCTCCTATCTGCGCCGCCTGCCGGTCGACCGCCTGAAGATCGACCAGTCCTTCGTCCACAACATGGAAGGCGATACCCAGAAACGGACGATGATCAAGGAAATCATCCACCTGGCCCTCGCCTTCGATCTGAGCATCATCGCCGAAGGTGTCGAAACGCGGGGCGAACTCGACTTTCTCGCCGAACAGGGCTGCCACGAATACCAGGGCTACCTGTTCTCCCGGCCGGTCGTTGCCGGCGATTTCGAGGGCCTGCTGCGGGGCGGTTGAGTTCCGGCCGGATCGGTCGCGCCGGCCGGGCTTACGGACTAGTGCCGATGGTGGTGGCGGTGGTGGCGGTGCCCCGCCCGGTACGGATGGCGGTCATGGCCATAGCCATGGAAATGCTTCGGGTGGCCGTAGGGACGCGCGACGTGGGGCGGCGGCAGGTAGTAGGCCCGGGCCGGCGCATACACCAGGCGCGGCGGGGGCGGCGGGTAATAGGCGGGCGGCGCGACATACGCCGGATAGCCCAGGTTAACGCTGAAGTCGACGCGGGGTCCGTGGGCGTGGGCAGCGGGCAACAGCCCGGCGGCGAGCAGCATGGCGAGCAGGGCGATGCGGAGAGTTTTCATGGTCAGCCTCCTTGAGTCGGGGATTCGAAGCGCAATTCGCTTGTCTGCAGATAAGAACGCACGAGTTGGCGCCCGGTTTCGCTCCCTAACATTTGGAAACACTTCGGCTGACCGGGCAGGCGAAACGGTGCCCAAAAAGGCGCAGGAAACTGCGCAGGAAACGGCAGCCCCTTGCCTGATAGTCGGCGGTCGTCGGCTGGCCAAGGCAAGGGCGGTCAGGCGGGCGGAGATGCCGGCCTGACCGCCCGGTCGGAGGCGGGAGAGCCGATCAGTCGCCGACCTGGACGACGATTTTGCCGAAGTGCTTGCCGCTTTCCAGGTGGGCGAGGGCGGCCGGCGCTTCGGCGAAGGGGAAGACGCGGTCGATGACCGGCTCGATGCGGTGGGCGACCATGGCCTCGAGCATGCCGGCGAACATCGCCCGGCTGCCGACGAAGATGCCGTCGATGCTGGCCAGGGTGGGGATCAGCATGACCGGGTTGGCCTGACCGGAGAGGCCGGTGAGGACGCCGATGTAGGCGATGCGGCCGCTGGTCCGGACGCAGGCCAGCGAGCGTTCCAGGGTGCCCGGGCCGCCGACCTCGACGACGACGTCCACGCCCTGGCCGCCGGTCAGGCGGCGGACTTCGTCCTGCCATTCCGGGTGGCTTCGGTAGTTGATGCCGTGGTCGGCGCCGAGCTGTTTGGCGCGGGCCAGCTTGGCGTCGTCGCTGGAGGTGATGATGACGCGGGCGCCGGCCGCCTTGGCGAACTGCAGCGCGAAGATGGAGACGCCGCCGGTGCCGAGCAGCAGCACGGTTTGCCCGGGCTTGAGCTGGCCGGCCTCGAACAGCGCGTGCCAGGCGGTCAGCCCGGCGCAGGGCAGGGTGGCGGCGGCCTGGTAGCTGACGCCGTCGGGCAGCTTGATCAGGCCGGATTCGTTGCTGACGAAGCGCTCGGTGAGGGCGCCGTCCGATTCGGCGCCGAGGGCCCCGGCAATGCTGCAGGCCTCGGCGCGGCCGCTCTGCCAGTGCGGGAAGAACAGCGTGGCGACGCGGTCGCCGACCTTCAGGTGGCTGACCTGGTTGCCCACCGCGACCACTTCGCCGGCCCCGTCGGAGCACGGCACGCGGCCTTCCGGGATGGGCGCAAAGTAGGTGTTGCGGGCGGCCAGCAGGTCGCGGTAGTTGAGCGAGACGGCCTTGATGGCGACCGCCACCTGGCGCTCGCCGAGCGCTGCCGGCTCGAAGCGGGCGGCTTGCAGGGGCTGGCTGGGGTGGCCGGGATGGATTACGTAACGTTGCATGGATTCTGTCTCCGTCGGGGGGCGTTGGTGGTTTTTAGTGGCTGCCGGGCGGGCAGCAGGGGTCATGCTGCCCGCTTCACAGTCCTGCGGTCAACGCGATTTTTCGTTCATTTTGCGAAAGCTGGTCGATGAACCAGTGCAGGGCGCGGCCGCTCTGCCGGGTGCGCCAGGCCAGGTGCAGGGGTAGGGTCGGGCGCGGATCGGCGATGGCTTTCTCGACCAGCCGGCCGGCGGCGATTTCCGGTTCGGCCAGCCAGCGCGGCAGGTGGCCGATGCCCAGTCCGGCCACCTGGGCGCTGGCCTTGGCGTGGATGTCGGGGACGTGCAGGGTCTCCTGGCCGTCGATCAGGCCGATGCTGCGGGCCAGCAGTTCGCGCGAGGTGTCGGCGACGACGACGGCCCGGTGGCGGTGCAGTTCGCTGGCCGGGATGGGCTTCTCCCAGGCGGCCAGCGGGTGGCCGGGGGCGACGGCGAAGACGAAGGCGGCATGGTGGCAGAGCAGCTGGCTGGCGATGCCGCCGCGGGCCGGCATGTCGCCGGGGGCGCCGATCACCAGGTCGGCGCGGCCGGTGGCCAGGGCGTCCCAGGTGCCGCCCAGGACTTCGCTGGTGACGCGGACCTGGGTGCCGCAGGCGCCGGCGTAGAAGTCGGCGAGCAGCGGGTAGAGCCGGTCGACCGGGATGATGGCGTCGAGGGCGATGCGCAACTCGGCCTCCCAGCCGTCGGCGATGCGCTGGACGCGGCGCTCCAGTTCGTCGGCGGCGCGCAGCAGGTGGCGACCGTCCTCGAGGAGGGCGCGCCCGGCCTCGTTGAGGGTGGCCCGCCGCCCCTCGCGCTGGAAGAGGGCGACGCCGAGGTCGTCTTCCAGCCGGGCAACGGCGTGCGACAGCGCCGAGGGTACGCGGTGCAGCGCAGCGGCGGCGGCGGTGAAGCTGCCCTGGCGGTCGATGGCGTCGAGAACCTGCAGCAGATCGAGCGAGATTTTCATGTGAAATTTATTGAACGATAAGTCCAGAATTATTCGCCAATGATGGCTGAACTATAGGAATAACATGGCGCCAAAGCAATACGAATTATTCACAAGGAGATCGACATGATTCAGCTGCGTCCTTCCGCCGCCCGCGGCCAGGCCGATCATGGCTGGCTGGTGGCGCGCCATAGTTTTTCCTTCGCCGATTATTACGATCCGGCCGAAATGGGCTGGGGCGTGCTGCGCGTCATCAACGAGGACCGCGTCGCGCCGGGCACCGGCTTCGGCCGGCACGGCCACCGCGACATGGAGATCATCACCTACATCCTGTCCGGCGCCCTCGAGCACCGGGACAGCCTCGGCCACGGCGGCGTCATCCGGCGCGGCGAGGTGCAGCGGATGAGCGCCGGCAAGGGCATCCTGCACAGCGAGGCCAATCCGCTGAGCGACCAGGAGACGCACCTGCTGCAGATCTGGATCGAGCCGGCGCAGGCCGGCGGTTCGGCCAGCTACGAGCAGCAGGCGCTGCCCGAGGCCGAGATGCGCGGCCGCTGGCGGCTGGTCGCCTCGCCCGACGGCACCGAGGGCAGCACCACCATCGGCCAGGATGCCCGGCTGGCGGCGACCCTGCTCGCCCCCGGCCAGGCGCTGGCCTACACGCTGGCCGCTGGCCGCCTGGGCTACGTCCATGTTGTCCGCGGTCGACTGGCCTTGAACGGCCAAACGCTGCACACCGGCGACGGCGCCAAGATCGCCGACGAGAGCCGGCTCGAATTCGTCGCCGACGAGGAGACGGAAGTGCTCCTCTTCGACCTGCCGCCGGCGCATTAACCCCTTAATTTTCATCGCAAAAAGGAAACCACCATGAGCAAGACCATCGTTGTCTACCACTCCGGCTACGGCCACACCCGGCGCGTTGCCGAACACGTCGCCGAAGGCGCCAGTGGCGAGCTGCTCGCCATCGACGCCGAGGGCAACCTGCCGGACGGCGGCTGGGAAAAGCTGGCGGCGGCCGACGCCATCATCTTCGGTACGCCGACCTACATGGGCGGCCCGAGCTGGCAGTTCAAGAAATTCGCCGACGCCTCGTCCAAGGTGTGGTTCACCCGCGGCTGGCAGGACAAGGTGTTCGGCGGCTTCACCAACAGCGCCAGCTACAACGGCGACAAGGGGGCGACGATGATCGGCCTGCAGACCCTCGCCTCCCAGCACGGTGGCCTGTGGGCCAGCCTCGGCCTGCTGCCCAGCAACACCAAGGCGGCGGCGCGCACCGACATCAACAACATGGGCGGCTCGGTCGGCCTGCTCGTCCAGTCGCCGGCCGACGCCGGCGTCGACGAGATTCCCCAGGGCGACCTCGACACCGCCCGCCACTACGGCCGGCGGATCGCCGACATCGCCGGCCGCCTGCGCGGCTGAGGGTTTGGCCGAGGGCTGGCAAAGCCAATCGGCACTGCTATAGTGCGGTCATTCCCCTCGTTCCGGAGTGACCGCATGGCCCTGACAACTTCCCTGGCCGACCTCTCGGTGGTGCTGGTCGAGCCGTCGCACATGCAGGCCGTCCTCGTCCGCCGCATGCTCGAACACCAGGGCGTCGGGCGGATCACCGCCGTCGAGACGGCGGCCGCCGCATTGGCAGCGCTCAAGGGTGCCACCCCGCAGACGGTGGTGATCAGCAGCCTCTACCTGCCCGACCTGGCCGGCACCGAACTGGTCACCGCCATGCGCGCCGAGCCGGCGCTCGAATTCGTTCCCTTCATCCTGGTCTCCAGCGAGACCCGGCCGCAGGTGCTCGAACCCGTGCGCCAGTCCGGCGCCTGCAGCATCGTCACCAAGCCCTTCAACGAGCAGCAGCTGTCGCGTGCCTTGTACGCCGCGGCCGATTACCTGAATCCGCCGGAAGACCTCGACGCGGCCGACATCGAGAGTCTGCGCGTGCTGGTCGTCGACGACAGCCTGGCCTCGCGCCGGCACTTGCGCCGCCTGCTCGAGGAACTCGGCATCGACCACATCATCGAGGCGGAAAACGGCAAGCAGGCCGTCGCCCTGCTCGAGTCGGCGATGGTCGATCTGGTCATCACCGACTACAACATGCCGGAAATGGACGGCCGCGAGCTGACCGAATACATCCGTACGCAAAGCTGGCAGGCCGAGGTGCCGGTACTGATGGTGACCAGCGAGCAGAACATGGGGCGCCTGGCCGCCGTCGAGCGGGCGGGTGTTTCGGCCATCTGCGACAAGCCCTTCGAGGCTGGCAGCATCCGTCGCCTGATCAGCGATTCCTTGCGGCGATAAGGCGGACCACGCCGCGACGGACGACCAGCACGGCGGCGATCAGCACGAGCAGCGGGTCGACCAGGGCATCCCACAGGTTGGCGAAAAGACCGCTGGCGTAGGCCAGCAGGTCGATGCCGAGGATGCCCAGCCAGAGATGGCGGCCGCGCCACCCCAGGGCGAGGCCGACCGGCAGCAGCGCGGCGAGCAGGGCAAGCGGCTGGTAGCCGAGGGCGTAGGGGTCGAAGCTGCCCCAGCCCGCCGCCAGCGGGTAGAAAATCATCGCGAAGACGAGCAGGCCGCCGGCCAGGCGCGGCGTCAGCGGCGACGGTTCGCGGCCGGCCAGTTGCAGGATGGCCAGCTGCAAGAGGGTGGCCGAGGGCGTGCCGAACAGCCCGTGCAGGGCGGGGGCGATGCCGACCAGCAGGGCGGTCGCCGTGGCCAGCAGGGCGGCCCGCTGGCGCAGGATGCCGAGCGGCAGCAGGGCGGCCAGCGCGCCGAAGAGCAGGCCGTGGGCGAGCAGGCCGTAGGCGGCGGTCAGGTTCATGGGCGGGCCGCCTCCAGCCAGCTTTCGGAAAAGACGCGGTGGCGGATCTGCTGCCGGCGCCAGGTGTAGGCGAGGTGGATTCGGCCGTCGCGGGCCTGGAGCAGGGCCGGGTCGGCGAATTCGGCGGCGCCGTCGGCCGCCGCCTCGATGCTCGGCCCGGCTGACCAGCTGCGGCCCTCGTCGGCCGACAGCCAGAGGCGCAGCGTACCGCCTTCGCCGGGCGGGTTGCCGGCGAGCATCAGCTTGCCGCCGGCCAGCCGGAGCAGGGCCGGGGCGGTGGTGGCGCCGGCCAGGTCGATGCCGGGCACGGCCGACCACTGCCGGCCGCCGTCAGCGCTGGTCAGCACGGCGCGCTGGCCAGCGTCGCCGGCGGCAACGGCCAGCCCGCGCTGGCCGTCGAGGGCGACGACGGCCGGCCGGCTACTGCCCAGCGGGTGGGCCAGGCGGACCTTGTCGATCAGGCGGCCGGTGGCCGACAGGCGCAGCATTTCGCCGCCGCGGCCGAACAGGCGGTGATCGAGGGGCAGGGCAAGGCCGCCGTCGGCCAGCGCCAGCGGCGGCCCGCCCAGGCCGCTGCCCAAGGCACCGAAGGGCGAGACGGGCAGGCGCTCGGCCTTGCTCCAGGTCTTGCCGCCGTCGGTGGACAGGCTGTGCACGATGGCGGCGCCGGCCCAGTCGCCCAGTGTCAGGCTTTCGTACCACAGATGCAGCCAGCTGCCCTCGGCCCACAGCACCGGGCGGCCGAGCTTGTTCATGTGGGCGAAGGTGCCGGCGGCGGTGCTTTCGCGGCGGGCGGCCAGTTGCGGCGGGCTCCAGCCGTCGCGCCCGAAGGTGGCGAACCAGATCGACGCCGCCGAGGCGTCGTCGTCCGGCCCGGCCAGCCAGGCGGCGGCGACCCGGCCGTCGGGCAGCAGGGCCAGGCTGGCCGGGCCGGCCTGGGCAGCGGGGGCGGGCAGGGTGAATTCGCTGGCCGTGGCCTCGGCCGGGCTGCCGGCATGGGCCGAGGCGGTCGGGGCGAAGGCGGGGACGAAGGCGGGGACGAAGGCGGGGGCGGCGGCCTGCGGCAGGCGGAGGAAGGCGGCGGCCAGGCCGGCGGCGAAGAGAGCGGCGGCTATCCAGCGGGCGGCGGCGGGCGGCAGGGCGATCATCGGGCCGGGCGCTCGGTGGCCGGAAGGAGCCGGGTGGCGGGTGGCCGGGCAGCCGTCATGGCGCTCGGAGGCAGTGCTGCGGTCGACCGGAAAAAACGGCCAAAATCGAAATGCTGTTCCGCCCCGGGCGGCAGGTGGTGGCGGGGTGAGGCGGGGCGGTTGCTCATGGCCGGGGATTCTACCTCGGGGGCGTCAAGCAGCGAGGTGGGATCTCGCCGCCGGCAATTTCTCGAAATTCGCTATTTCGTGGATAATCCTGCAAATCTGCGGGGAGGCAGTTCTGTGCGTATCAAATATTTTATTTTTGGTGTTTCTGCCGTGGTCGCCGCCATCTTTTTCGGCGGCTCCTATCTGGCGCTCGACCGCCTGTTCGAGAGCGTGGTCCGGGCCAACGCGGCGCGCACCTCGGAGGCGACGGTGCGCATCACCTTCGCCTCGATGTACCAGCTGATGAGCCAGGGCTGGCGGCGCAGCCAGGCCGACGCCTTCCTGCACGCCATGGCCGAATCGGGCAAGGACAGCGGCCTCAAGGTGCAGATCTACCGCAGCCCGGTGGTCGCCGAGTTGTACGACGAAATCGAGCAGCCCCCCTTCGACAGCGAGCTCAAGTTGGTTATGGCCAACGGCCAGCCGCTGCGCCGCGACACCGTCGATTACTCCCGCCATATCTACCCGCTGGTTGCCGAGGAGAAATGCCTGCGCTGCCACCGCAACGCCGAGGTTGGCGCCGTGCTCGGCGCCGTCGATGTGCGCCAGGAATACGCCGGCCTGCTGGCCGACGCCCGCCGCGATCTCTACCTGGCCTTCGCCCTGCTCGTGCCGCTGGCCGCCCTGCTCGCCGGCGCCGCCGTGTGGTGGGTCGGGCGGCGCATCGAGCGTTCGCTGGAAGGCCTGCAGGCCGATTTCGACCAGGTCAACGTGGTCAGCGACCTGCGCCGGATCAGCGTTGCCGAGCACGATTTCGGCTTCGTCGAGCTGAACCGGGTCTTCGCCTCGCTTGGTGGCCTGCTCGGCAAGCTGCGCGGCATCGCCGTGGACAAGGACATCCTGGCCTTCGAGATCGGCCTGCTGGAAAAATTCGTCATCACCTCCGAGGTCGTGCGCGACTGGCGCGACTACGTCGGGCGGCTGCTCAGCGACATCAACACCATCCTGCCGGCCCACAACCTGTTCTCCATCTTCAAGATCGACGACGAGCTGTTCGACCTGGAAATCTTCTGGCGCAGCCCGGCTTCGGCGGCGACCCGGGCCATGATGGAAAAATACATCCGCCAGGAACTGGCCGGCCTGCCGACCTTCGGCGATCTCGGCGCGTGCAACATCCACCACCACGTTTCCGACTCGCAGGGCGAGGTCATCGAGCTGACCGAGGAAGAGGTCGCCCTGCGCGTCAAGTCCTTCTTCGTCGACAAGCCGAAGATTGGCGGCATTGTCGGTATCGGCGTCCATTCCGGCGTGCTCGAGGACGAAACGCGCTACCTGGTCATGGAAAGCGTGTTGTCGACGCTGCTCAACGTCGTCGGCTCGGTCAAAGCCATCTACAAATACACCCGCGATCTCGAGTACTACGCCACCCGCGACCCGCTGACCGACCTCTTCAACCAGCGCGTCTTCTGGGAACTGAGCAACTACGAGGTCGGCCGCGCCCAGCGCCACGCCTACAGCTTCGGTCTGCTCCTCATCGATCTCGACAACTTCAAGCTGATCAATGACAACTACGGCCACGTGATGGGCGACACCTACCTGCAGCGCTTCGCCCGCCAGGTCCAGGGCTCGCTGCGCGACGGCGACATCCTGGCCCGCTACGGCGGCGACGAATTCGTCGTCATCCTGCCCGAAGCCGGGATGGACGCCGTGGTCATGGTCGCCGAACGCGTCCGCCGGGCCATCGAGGAGCTCGAGGTGCATACGCCGGATGGCAGCGCCTGCCTGCGCGGCACCGCCTCCATCGGCCTCTCGGTCTTCCCCGAGCACGCCGACAACGTCAAGGACTTGCTGCTCTTCGCCGATACCATGATGTACCGGGCCAAGGCGGCCGGCAAAGGGGTGGTCGCCGTGCCCACCCAGGACGACGTCGTCTCGGTTTTCCGCGACATCACCCAGAAGAGCGTCATGGTCCTCGAGGCCATCGAGGCCCGCCGCGTCGTCCCCTACTTCCAGCCCATCCTCGATGTCGCCGGCCGGCGCATCGTCGCCTACGAGGTGCTGTCGCGCATCGAGCTCGACGGCCAGATCATCCGCGCCGACGAATTTGTCGAAATCGCCGAGAAAATGGGCGTCATCCACCGCCTCGACATGCTCGTCCTCGAACAGGCGCTGGCTACCCTGGCCGCCAAGGGCCATGCCGGCGAAGTTTTTGTCAACCTCTCGCCACGCGCCCTGGTCTTCAACGAATTCGCCCGCGACCTGCGGCGCATCGTCGCCCACAGCGGCATCGCGCCGCAGCACATCGTCTTCGAGATCACCGAGCGCGACACGGTCAAGAACATGGCCCTGCTCGAACGCTTCCTCAACGACCTCAAAGCCGACGGCTTCAAGCTGGCGATCGACGATTTCGGCTCCGGCTTCTCGTCCTTCCACTACCTGCGCCGCTTCCCCATCGACTACCTGAAGATCGAGGGCGACTTCATCGCCAACATGCTGAATAGCGAGAAGGACCGTACCTTCGTCACCAGCATCCGTTCGCTGGCCCGCGAAATGGGCATCACCGTCGTTGCCGAATACGTCGAATCGGGCGAAGTCCTCGGCGAGCTGGAAAAAATGGAAGTCCACCTCGCCCAGGGCTACTACATCGGCCGCCCCGAGCGCGACCTGCTGCCGGTCGACTGGCAGCCGGCCGGCTGATCAGCGGCCGGTATAAACCGGCGGACGTTTCTGCATGAAAGCGTCGATGCCCTCGCCGGCGTCGTCGCTCATCATGTTGCAGGCCATCACCTCGCCGGCGTAGGCGTAGGCCTCGCTCAGGCCCATCTCCAGTTGCTGGTAGAACATGCCCTTGCCCATGCTGACGGCGACGGCGCTCTTGGCGATGATGCTGCCGGCCAGCCGCTCGATTTCGGCATCCAGGGCATCGGCCGGCACCACCCGATTGACCAGCCCCTTGGCCTTGGCGTCCAGGGCGTCGATGAACTCACCGGTCAGCAACATCTCCAGCGCCGCCTTGCGCCCCAGGTTGCGGGCCAGCCCGACCGCCGGGGTCGAGCAGAACAGCCCGACATTGATGCCCGACACGGCAAATTTGGCGACATCGGCCGCCACCGCCAGGTCGCACATGGCCACCAGCTGGCAGCCGGCAGCGGTGGCGATGCCATGCACCCGGGCGATCACCGGCTGCGGCAGGCGCGTGATGCTCAGCATCAACTCGCCGCACTGCTTGAATAGCGCCTGCATGAACGCCTTGCTGTGATTGCCGCGCATTTCCTTCAAATCATGCCCGGCGCAAAACGCCTTGCCGGCCCCGGCGATGACCACGACGCGCACGCCATTCGAGCCGGCAATGGCATCCAGTTCGCCCTGCAGGGCAGTCAGCATGTCCTTCGACAGCGAATTGAACTGGCCGGGCCGGTTCAGCGTCAGCGTGGTCAGTCCATCGGCGCGATCGCTGCGCAGGACGAGCGGTTCGGTGGTTGTCATGGTGTCTCCATTATCTGTCTGGTTTATCAACGTTTGCTGATTCTACCCCGGGCGGCGCGCGATGGCCGTGGCGCCGGTTGCTGCGGTCAACCGGAAAAAAAGGAAAAAAAGCCCAAAGCCGGCTTACGGCGTGGCGTTGCTCAAGCGCAGCATCAACACCAGCGGGTCGATGGGAGAGGCCTGAAACCCGTAGTGCCGGTAAAACAGGCTGGCGCGTTCGTGCAGGGCATGGACGAGCAGCGCCCGGACGCCCGCATTGTGCGAAACGTTCACCGCCCGGCGCACGGCATCCTGAAGCAACGCGCCACCCAGCTGGATGCCCTGGGCGCGTCGATCAACCGCCAGTCGTCCCAGAACCATGACCGGTACCGGATCGGGCATGTTCCTGCGCACCGCGCCGGTGGCTACCTGCGGAGAAACGGCGCCGGCCGCCAAGGCGTAATAGCCATAAACAACGCCATTCCGGTCGGCAACCACGAAGCTGCGACTGGCTCCGCGAACCTGGTTGGCCAGCGCCCGGCGTTTCAGCCATTCGTCGAACACCGGCTCGCCACAGGAAAAATCAGCGCAGCGATGGTCAATGGTCAGCGGCTGCGGGGCGACGAGATCAAGACTCACCCCTTGTCCCACAGCGGCTTCACCGCCAACAGGCGCTCCAGGCCGGGATTGTGCTCGGGAGGCGCGTCGAGCAGATCGACGAACTGCCGGAACTTGTCGGCGTCCAGCGAGAAGTGGACCTGGTCCAGCACAACGGCCTGGGCGCGCTCGCAGGCGGCCTCCAGCATGAAGTCTGAACGGTTCTTGCCCAACAGGCTGGCAGCGTGATCGATCAGATCGCGCTGCTCCGGCAAGGCACGCAGATTGATGGCAGCGGCACGCATGGGATAGGTCTTGTGTGTATACGTCAGATATACAAATCGTAGGGGCGTGTGTGGCTATTGTCAATACAATGCCGGTGGGGCGAACAGATGCGGTCTGGCTTCCTTATTCCTGGTCCTTGGCTCGAAAGCCGTTGTCTGTCCCCCATGCCGTTCTAATCAAGGCGCCCCGCGAGTTTGGCGCGCGCCTCTGGAATGGCCTGTACTACCAGATGCGGATCACCGATCAAGGCATCGTCGGCGAGCCGCAAGCCATTGATCTGGGCCACATCGGAAGCCCACCGGGCGAGATCCCCGTTCCACCCTACGGGCTGGCCGAGCGCACAGAGATTCCGGCGAACAGCCGCTGGATCAGCAGAATGAGTATCGAGTAGCTTGTAAGGCCTCGGCTGGAACGGCATTGCGCAGGAATTGCTAATTTCAACGCAATTTCACGTTGACCGTCGAGAACCGCCTTTCTCAAGTGTCCGGCTCGGCTTCAGCGGTGTTCCTCTGCGATTGCACTGACGCCAGATAGGTCACGAACTCATCGGCCAGATCCCCGTAGAAGTTCGACTCCCAGGCCGAGGTGCGGATGAAATTGGCTAGCAGGAAGCGCCATTCCTCATCGCTGAGCCGCTCTCGCAGGGGCGGGAAGTGGGCGGCCAGCAGTTGCGACACGCCGAGAAAGACAAGGTGGCGATAGGCGCGCAGACCGGGTTCGCTGTAGCCGGGCGGCACGGCGTCGCTGCGCCCCCTCACGTAATCGTAGAAACCCGCAGACATGCCAGTTCCTGGTTGATGGTGGCGAGATCGGGGATGTCGTTGTCCCATTCGAGCAGGATGTCCTTGCCGTGCATCCGGGCCCAGCGGCCGGCTGCGGTGGCGGCTTCGGAGGCGACCGGCCGGCTGTGGGTGTCGATGTAGAGCCCGAACCGTTCGTCGAATTCGTGTCCGGCAACGTGGAGATAGCTGACGCGCGCCGGGTCGATCGCCGCCAGGAACTCGCTGATGCTTGCTCCGCCATGATTTTTCTGATTTACGTGGATGTTGTTGATGTCGAGCAGGATGTGACAGTCTGCTCGCTCGGCGACGCGACTGATGAATTCGGCCTCGGGCACGGGGCCGACGTTGGTGTAGAAGGTGGTGTTCTCAATCCCGATGCGCCGGCCCAAGGCATTCTGCACGTCCCGGATTCGATCGGCGACGCGGATGACCTCGGCTTCATCGAAGGGAACGGGAAACAGGTCGTAGAGCTGGTGCGCGTCGCCACTGGCCGCCAGGTGGTCCGAGTAATGGTCCACGCCGAGCGAATCGAGCAGTTCACGCAGATCGTGCAGAAATTCGCGGCGGAACGTGCTCGTTCCGCCGAGGTTGAGCGATACGCCGTGCATCCGGATCGGACAGCCGCTGTCGCGCAGGCGATGCAGCGGCGTCCGGTCGCGGCGCAGCCAGTTTTCCGGAGCGACCTCGTAGAAATCAGCATCGATGTCGGCTGGATTCCAGTCGCGCATCTCGCTGCGCAAGCCGAGTCCGATAGGACGCACGAGGGCTACTCCGGGCAGGCTCAGCTTACTTCTTGGAACAGCTCGCCTCTTTTTTGCTGCAACTGGCATCCTTTTTGGCGCAAGAAGCTTCCTTTTTCGAGCACGAAGCGTCTTTTTTGGCGCAGGAGGCCTCCTTTTTCGAGCACTTGGAATCGGCCGGGCTGGCCTGTTCCTTCTTGGCGCACTTGCTGTTCGCGCCACAGGATTTGTTGGCTTCGCCGGCGACGGCGACGTTCGTGGCGATGATTGTGGCGGCCAGGGTGGCAATATGTTTGAGGTTCATGTTATTTCCTTTTCTGTTGGGGTTGGGGTCCGACGGGTGGAGGTGGATTAACGGCTGGTGTAAAAAACATAATCGGCCTGGTAGGCGACCTTCATTTCCTTGCCGGCGTTGGCCTGGCTGCAGGCCTCCCCCGGGGCAGCGCCACCGACCGTTTTCAGGCGCTGGATATAGGTGATACCGGCCATCTGTCCCTTGTCGTTCGTCGGATTGGCCTTGACCAGTTGCAGGGGCAGATTGCCGGGACTCGCAGGTGAGACGGCGACCTGTTTGCCGGTTACTTTTGAGCCGTCGGTCGATTCCCAGGTCGGGCCGCCGTAATAGGTGCCAACCATCTTTTTGTCGGCGTCGTAGAGTTTCGCCGCCGGGACGACGAAGGCCCAGCCATAACTGCCCGGTTGATCGGCCTTTTCGCGGCAAGCATAAGTGACTTCGCCGATGCCTACCGTCCAGGCCTTCTGCACCTGGCCATCGGGCACCCGAACTGGCTCGGGCAGCGCGGCGTTATCGACATTGGCCATCGCTGCCGATGCGGCGATCAGAGCGGATACGGAGACCAGGACATTCCTTGTTTTCATGGCTGATTCCTTTCTCAGGTTGGTGAGACGCCGAAACGGGTAGCGTCTGACCTGCCTTACGTCGCTAATCGGAAACTGGATGCAGCCAAGTTAAAAATTTTTTGCATCCGATTTCGAGGCCTTCGCGTAGACCGGTTGTCACATCCCCTTCAACCGCTGACAATTGCGAGGACAGCATGCACAGGAGTTACTCCCTTGGACGGCGATTCAGACGTCGAATCAATGCGGGAAGGCACCGGCGAGTCGGGCGAAGCCCTCGATACTGCCGAGGCGTTGCCGCCGCCATTTGCGCCGATCTGCAGCGAGGCGGACCTGGTTTCCTGGGTGCGTCGTGTGATCGAGCACGACGAGCCGGCGCTGGCCGCGCTGTACGATGCGCTGGCTCCGCGCGTCCGTACCTTCGTCTTCCGTCTGACGCGGCAGTCTCACCTGGCTGAGGAGGTGACCGAAGATGTTTTCTGGCAGATCTGGCGCCAGGCGCCGCGTTTCGATCCGACGAAGGGGTGTGTCATGGCGTGGGTCATGAACATGGCGCGCAGTCGTGCCCTTGATGCCCTTCGTCAGATCGAGGTGCTCGAGGTGCAGGACGAGGGTGCGCTTGAACGGGCGGCAGACGTCGCTGACGGCGATACTCCGTTCGATCTGTTGTCGGCGGTCGACGAACGCCATCATCTCCACGAGGCGCTTGCCGGTCTGGAGGCGTTGCCCCGGCAGTTGCTGGCCCTGGCCTTCTTTCGTGGCCTGTCCCACGACGAAATCGCAGCGCATTGCGATTTGCCCCTGGGGACGGTGAAGTCGCAGATTCGACGGAGCCTGGCGCGACTCAACGAACATCTTTCCCGGCAAGGATTGTCCGGAGTACAACATCATGAAACCTGAAGATTTGAACGCCGTGGACGCACTGCTGGCCCCTGCCCTGAAGCCCTCACCCGTGGCGGCCAAGGGCGCGCGGGCCCGGCTGCTGCAGCGCGCAGAAGCGAGTCGCGCCGCACACCAGGTATTCACGTCGGTGCGTCGTGAGGCCACGCCCTGGCGCGAACTGATGCCCGGCGTGCGGAGCCGCGAGTTGCGGAGCACGGCGGGAGGCTCTTCCGTCCTGATTGCGCTGGATCCGGGCCGGGCCTTGCCGGTGCACCGGCATCGCTACCTCGAGGAAGGGCTGGTGCTGACGGGCGGCATGCAGATGGGCGCGCTGGATCTGGGGCCGGGCGACTACCACGTGTCGTTTCCCGGCAGTCGGCACGATCGGATCACTTCGGCCCAAGGATGTATCACTTACCTGCGCGGGACCTCTCTGGGCAGCATGATTGGGTTGGCCATCGAGTTGCTCGGCGGTTGGGCCCCTGGGGCAGGCGATGCGCCGGTGACGGTGACCGAAAGGGATGGTAGCTGGCGATCCGTCGGCGAAGGGGTAGTCGAGAAAGTCCTCTGGGAGTCTGAGGAGGGACGTTCACGATTCGTGCGGATCGCGCCGGGGGGGTATTATTGCCCACCGACCTACCAGCGTGATGGCGAGTTCATGGTGGTCGCAGGCGAGATTTTTTTCGGGGACATTCTGTTGCGCCAGGAGGAACTTCATTTGGCGCCGGCCGGATCGTGCCACAAGGAAATTAGCAGCGATTGCGGGGGGACTTTTTTCATTCACGAGCAGGGTGTCCTCATCCCGACGCGAGGCAGGTCGCCGTAACGCGGACTTCCCGCGCAGGCAGCAATCCGGCACCGATAGAACGAAGGCGGTGAAGCCGGTCACAGGCGGAGTAAAATCATTGCCATGACCTCCCCGCGCTACGTCCACCTCCGCCTCCATTCCGAATATTCCGTGACCGACGGCATCGTCCGCATCGGCGATGCCGTCAAGCGGGCGGCCGGCGATGGCATGCCGGCGCTGGCGGTGACCGATCTTGGCAACCTGTTCGGGCTGGTCAAGTTCTACACCGGGGCGCGCGGCAAGGGGGTCAAGCCGATCGCCGGGGCCGATGTGTGGATCACCAACCCGGCGGCGCCGGAGGATGCCAGCCGCCTGCTGCTGCTCGCCCGCAACCGGGTCGGCTACCGGCAGCTGTGCGAATTGCTGACCCGTGCCTACCTGGTCGAGGGCCGGCGCGACCGGGCCGAGATCCGCCGCGAGTGGTTCGCCGAGGTCGGCTGCGACGGCCTGATTGCGCTGTCCGGCGCCCATCTGGGCGATGTCGGCGAGGCCTTGCTGAACGGCAATTTCGAGCTGGCCGGCGAGCGGGCACTGGCCTGGGAGGCGATCTTTCCCGGCGCCTTCTATCTGGAGGTGCAGCGCTACGGCCAGCCGCAGCAGGAGGCCATCGTCCAGCAGACGGCCGACCTGGCCGGCGAGACGGGGCTGCCCCTGGTCGCCACGCACCCGATCCAGTTCATGAATCCGGACGATTTCCAGGCGCACGAGGCACGCGTCTGCATCGCCGAGGGCTATGTGCTGGGCGATCACCGGCGGCCGAAGATCTACACGCCCGAGCAGTATTTCAAGACCCAGGCCGAGATGGCCGAGGCTTTCGCCGATCTGCCGGAGGCGCTGGAAAACACGCTGGAAATCGCCAGGCGCTGCAACATCGAGATGACGCTGGGCAAGAACTTCCTGCCCGATTTCCCGATTCCCGAGGGCATGACCATCGGCGACTACCTGGTGGCCGAGGCCGAGAAGGGGCTGGAGGTCCGCCTCGCCGAACTCTACCCGGACCCGGAGGAGCGCCAGAAGCGGCGGCCGGAATACGACGAGCGCCTGGTCTTCGAGTGCAAGACCATCCTGCAGATGGGCTTCCCCGGGTACTTCCTGATCGTGGCCGACTTCATCAACTGGGCCAAGAACAACGGCGTGCCGGTCGGCCCGGGGCGGGGTTCCGGCGCCGGTTCGCTGGTCGCCTACAGCCTGCGCATCACCGACCTCGACCCGCTGGCCTACGCCCTGCTCTTCGAGCGCTTCCTCAACCCGGAACGGGTGTCGATGCCCGACTTCGACATCGACTTCTGCCAGGACAACCGCTGGCGGGTCATCGAGTACGTGCGCGAGCACTACGGCGCGCAGGCGGTCAGCCAGATCGCCACCTTCGGCACCATGTCGTCGAAGGCGGTGATCCGCGACGTCGGCCGCGTCTTCGGCATGCCCTACTCGATGTGCGACCGCATTTCCAAGCTGATCCCGGTCGTCCAGAACAAGCCGGTGTCGCTGGCCGAGGCCATCGAGCAGGAGCCGCAGCTCAAGGAGATGATGGAGGGCGACGGTGATGGCGAAACGATCCGCGAACTGTTCGACCTGGCCGGTCGCCTCGAGGACCTGACCCGCAACGTCGGCATGCACGCCGGCGGCGTGCTGATCGCCCCGGGCAAGATCACCGATTTCTGCCCGATCTACCAGGCCACCGGCGCCGATGCCTCCCCGGTTTCCCAGTTCGACAAGGACGACGTCGAGAAGGCCGGCCTGGTCAAGTTCGACTTCCTTGGCCTGCGCAACCTGACCATCATCGAGCTGGCCGTCGAGTACATCCGCCGCATGACCGGCGAGAAGCTCGACCTGATGGCGCTCGGCTTCAACGACCCGGGTGCCTACCAGATCCTCAAGGACGCCAATACGACGGCCATCTTCCAGGTCGAATCGGAGGGCATGAAGAAGCTGTTGAAGAAGCTGGCCCCCGACCGTTTCGAAGACATCATCGCCGTGCTGGCGCTCTATCGTCCCGGCCCGCTCGGCTCCGGGATGGTCGACGACTTCATCTTGCGCAAGAAGGGCCAGCAGGCCATCGACTACTTCCACCCCGACCTGAAAGCCTGCCTGGAGCCTACCTACGGCGTCATCGTGTACCAGGAACAGGTGATGCAGATCTCGCAGATCATCGGCGGCTACACGCTCGGTGGCGCCGACATGCTGCGCCGGGCGATGGGCAAGAAGAAGCCCGAGGAGATGGCCAAGCACCGCGAGACCATCGCCGACGGCGCCAAGCAGCTGGGCTACGACCCGGCGCTGGCCGAACAGCTGTTCGACCTGATGACCAAGTTCGCCGAGTACGGCTTCAACAAGTCGCACACCGCCGCCTACGCCGTCGTCACTTACCACACCGCCTGGCTCAAGCGTTACCACTGCGCCGCCTTCATGGCGGCGACCTTGTCGTCCGACATGGACAACACCGACACGGTGAAGGTCTTCTACGAGGACACCATCGCCAACAAGGTGAAGATGCTCGGGCCGGATGTGAACGCGTCGAATTACCGCTTCGAGCCGGTCGACCGCGAGACCATCCGCTACGGCCTGGGGGCGGTCAAGGGCACCGGCGAGCAGGCGGTCAATGTCATCCTCAAGGCGCGCGCCGAAGGCGGTCCGTTCAAGGACCTGTTCGATTTCTGCAAGCGCTGCGACAAGCGCATGGTCAATCGGCGGACCATCGAGGCGCTGATCAAGGCCGGTGCCTTCGACGGCATCGCGCCGGCCGTGGACGGGTCAAAACTGCCGGATCGTCACCAACTGCTGGCCACCGTTGGCATCGCCATGGATTTCGCCGAACAGGTCGAGCGCAACGCCATGCAGACCAGCCTGTTCGACCTCGCCGAGGTGGCCGACGAACATGCCCCGGAATACGTCAACGTCCGCCCCTGGGACGAAAAGACCCAGCTGATGGAAGAGAAGACGGCGCTCGGCTTCTTCTTCTCGGGCCACCCCTACAACACCTGCAAGAAGGAATTGTCGCGCTTCGTGCGCCGGGCGCTGAACCGGCTCGAGCCGGCCAAGGAAATGACCACCCTGGCCGGCCTGGTGGTCGGCGTGCGCACCCAGATGACCCGGCGCGGCAAGATGCTCTTCATCCAGCTCGACGACGGCACGGCCATGGTCGAGGTGTCGGTGTTCAACGAACTGTTCGAGGCCGAGCGCGCCAAGATCGTCACCGACGAGGTGCTGGTCATCGAGGGCAAGGTCAGCTACGACGACTTCTCGGGCGGCAACCGGGTGGTCGCCAACGCCCTGATGACCCTCGGCGAGGCCCGGGCCCGCTTCGCCAAGCACCTGCTGCTGCGCATGAACGGCAATGCCGACGCGCGCAAGCTGAAATCCCTGCTCGCCCCCTTCGGGCCGGGGCCGGCCCCGGTACGCATCCGCTACCGCAACGCCGAGGCCGAGTGCGACCTTGCGCTCGGCGCCAGTGCCCGGGTACGCCTCGACGACGCGCTGATCGACGCGCTGAGCAGCTGGCTGCAGCCCGAAAACGTCGAGATCGTCTATTAGTTGCCGGGCTTTTAGCCGTTAGCCAGCAGCTAACAGCTGCTTCCTACATCACCAGATCGGTCTTGAAGCCGATGCGCACGGCGCCCCACTGGCGGCCGCCGATGATGACCGGCATCGACAGGTCGTTGAGGATCTCGCCGGTGTCGCGGACATAGGTCTGGAACAGCGATGACTTCTGGTTCCTGGCCAGCTTGAGGCCGACCGGGTCGTTGAAGATGCGCTTGTGCCGGCATTTGGTCAGGTCTACCGCCGGGTCGCCGCTCGGCGGGTTGGAGAAGACGCCGTTATGGGCCGGGGCATAGCCGTTGGTATCGACCGACAGCGAGTAGGTCAGGCCGGGCAGGTCGCGCAGCAGGTCGTCGTAGAGCCGGGTCAGTTCGCCGTCGCACTGGCTGTCGTAGGCCGTCGTGTAGCGCTTGGGATTGGAGCCGGGGATTTCCTTGTAGCCCTGGTCGAAGATGTTGACGCCGCGGTCGGCCAGCTTCTTGAGGATGCCGGCGACGTTGTCGCGGAAGGTCGCGCACTTGTCGTGCAGGGTGTCGAAGGCGCTGTTGCCGGTGCGGAAGTCGGCCAGCGTGCATTGCAGGTCTTCGGTCGATTCGCGCAGGGTCTTGGCCGAGTCGATGCACTGTTTCATACGGCCGGAGATGTCGCGCGAATGGTCGCGGATTTCCTCGACCTCGCTGTGAATGGCCTGGTTGCTCTCGCGCAGGTTGTGGATGGCGCCGGAGATGGTGGACAGCTGCTCGGTGGTCTGCTTGAAGTCACCGACCATGGTCGTCAGGTCGGCCGCCGAGGTTTCGATGTAGCCGTTGGCGCGGGTGACTTCGCCGACGATGGTCTGCGTCTTGCTGGAGGTGTCGGCGACCAGGTTGATCATCGACTGGGTATTCTGGCCGATGACCTGGGTGGCGGTCTTGACCTTCTCGGCCAGTTTGCGCACCTCGTCGGCGACCACGGCGAAGCCGCGCCCGGCCTCGCCGGCGCGGGCTGCTTCGATGGCGGCATTGAGGGCGAGCAGGTTGGTCTGGTCGGAAATGTCGTTGATCAGCGAGACGATCTCGTTGATCTTCATCGAGCTGGTGTGCAGTTCGCTGACGGTCGACGAGAAGTGTTCGATATGGGCGTTGGTCGACCGCATCGTGGTGGCAACGGTTTCCATCTGCTCCAGCGAGCGCTGGGCGAGGTCGAGGTTATTGCGGGTCGACGACTGGATGGCGTCCGAGTTGAGGGCGACTTCCGAAACGGCCAGGTTGACCCGGTTGCTCGACTCGAAGACATTGGCGGCCAGCGTTTCCTGACGGCGCACGGCATCGTCGGTCTGCTGTACCAGATGGTTCATGCGGGCGGCGTCGGCGGCGATGCTGACGCTACGCACGCGGGAGTGGGAGATCAGGCTCCGTACCCGGCCGAAAAAGCGGTTGATGTTGCCCGAAATGCGCCCGGCCGTATCGTTGCCTGCAGCGCCGACGGCATGCGAGAGATCGGCTTTGCCATCGGCAATGGCGCTGATGTCGCGGTCGATTTTGTCGAGGGCCGCACTGTTCCCGAAAAATCCCATCTTTTGTCTCCTGCTTATAGTATTTCCCGGCCGGCTTTCCGCCGGTCCGCTTGTTTCTCCGCGTCCCGTCGCCAACTGGCTGACGGGACGGGTTTCAGCTCGGGCGCTGGCGGGCGGCCAGGCGTCCGAGGATGAAGCCCTTGATCTCGTGGAAGGGGATCGGTTTGCCGAAAACGGTGATGTCGGCCGGCAGGCCGCCCTTGTCGATGGCTTCGCGGTCGATGGCGCTGACCACGATGATGTCCATGCGTGCCAGGTCGGCATTGGCCCGCAGGCGACGGATCATCTCGAAGCCGTCCATGCCGGGCATCATCAGGTCGGCGACGAGGATGTCCGGGGTGCGCTGGCCGACTTGCAGCAGGCCGTCGAAGCCGTTGCTGACCAGGCGCAGCTTGACCGGGAGGTTCCAGCTATCGATGGTCACCTGGTAGAGCATCTGCAGCGTCGGATCGTCTTCGGCAATGAGCAGGTCGAGCTGGCCGCCGTTGTCGTGGGCGCTCGGCGTCAGGTTGCGGCGGCGGGCGAGCAAGGCTTCGACCGAGGTGGTCGGGATGCGCCGGTGGCCTCCGGCAGTCTTCCAGGCTTCGAGGGCACCGCTCTCCACCATGTTCTGCACGGTCCCCAGGGATACGCCCAGACGCAGGGCCGCTTGCCGGGTGCTGAGATATTCGGTATCCGCCATCTTGCCTTCCTTGCTGAAATTACAAATTCGGCAAATTTTATCCTGTAATTATTCGGACAGGCAATAAAAAAACCCCGGCCATCGAAAATGCCGGGGTTTTTCGGATGGCCGCGTCGCGGCCGGGCCAAGGCCTTACAGCTTCTTGGCGTTCTTGGCCAGGTAGGCGGCGACGCCTTCGGTCGAGGCGACCATGCCGGGCTTGCCCTTGTTCCAGCCGGCCGGGCAGACTTCGCCGTGCTCTTCGAAGAATTGCAGGGCATCGACCATGCGCAGCATTTCGTCGATGTTGCGGCCGAGCGGCAGCATGTTGACGACCTGGTGCATGACCACGCCGTTCTTGTCGATCAGGAAGGAGCCGCGCAGGGCGACGCCGGCGGCTTCGAGTTCGACGTCGTAGGCGCGGCAGATTTCATGCTTGACGTCGGCGACCAGCGGATAGCCGACCTGGCCGATGCCGCCTTCCTTGACCGGGGTGTTCTTCCAGGCCAGGTGGGTGAACTGGGAGTCGATGGAGACGCCGATGACTTCGACGCCGCGCTGCTCGAATTCGCACAGGCGATGGTCGAAGGCGATCAGTTCGGACGGGCAGACGAAGGTGAAGTCGAGCGGGTAGAAGAAGAGGACGACCGGCTTGCCCTTGAACTGGGACAGCTTCAGTTCCTTGATTTCGTTGTTGCCGTAGACGGCGGTTGCGGTGAAGTCGGGGGCTTGCTTGCCAACGAGAACGGCCATGGATTGCTCCTTATCGTGATTGACTCTGGTTTTGGGGTAAGCGAGCAATTTAACCAAGGGCCGAAGGGCTGTCAAACGCCGCGGGGCGGCCCGGGATTTTCGATTTTGCGCATTTTTTGCGGTTGACCGCAGCGCTTCGGCAAATCGTCGGACGGTCGCCGCCACCGTCGGCGGTCAGGCCTTTTTGACGAATTCGGACTTGAGCTGCATGGCGCCGATGCCGTCGATCTTGCAGTCGATGTCGTGGTCGCCGTCGGTCAGCCGGATGTTCCTGACCTTGGTGCCGACCTTGACGACCGCCGACGAGCCCTTGATCTTCAGGTCCTTGATGACGGTGACGCTGTCGCCGTCATGCAGTTCGTTGCCATTGGCGTCGCGCCAGACGCGCCGGGTCTCGCCGGCCTCGGCCGCGTCCTGAGGGCTCCACTCGTGGGCGCATTCCGGGCAGACGTAGAGGGCGCCGTCCTGGTAGGTGAATTCGGAGGCGCATTGGGGGCATTTCGGCAGGTCGCTCATCGGGGTTCCGGTCAGTAGTCGTCGTCGCCGTCGCCCATCAGCGGCGGCAGCAGGGTGTAGGCGCGCTGCAGCGCGCTGCTCAGGTCGGGGCAGACGTTCTCGTCGCCGAGTTCGTCGATGAAGCCGGAGCGAAAGAGCAGCGAGCCGGGTTGCGAGTTGAGGCCGCAGAAAATCAGCGTGCAGCCGCGCTTGTGCAGTTGCTCGCGCAGGTTCTCCAGGCCTTCGAGGCCGGTGGTGTCGAGCTGGATCAGGCGGCCGGTGTCGAGAATGACCACCTCCGGGTGGCCGGCCCGCGGGTCGAGCAACTGTTCGAGCTTGTTGACCGCGCCGAAGAACAGCGAGCCGAAGACCTGCCAGGCGGCGACCCGCATGCTGCCGTCCGGGTAGAGGAAGCGGGGCTCCTCGGCCTCGGTCTTGAGCGGCAGGCGCTCGATGCGGGTCAGGTCCGACATGCGGTAGATGAAGAACAGGCAGGACAGCACCATGCCCAGTTCGACGGCGATGGTCAGGTCGAAGATCACCGTCAGCAGGAAGGTGGTCAGCAGCGTGAACCGGTAGTTGTTGGAAAAACGGCGCAACTCGAGGAATTCGTGCCATTCGCCCATGTTGATGGCGACCACCATGACGATGGCCGACAGCGCGGCCAGCGGCACGTAGGAAGCGAGCGGGGCGGCGACGAGGACGATGGCGAGCAGGACCAGGGCATGGACGATGCCGGCGATCGGCGTGCGGCCGCCGGTGCGGACATTGGTCGTCGTCCGGGCGATGGCGCCGGTCGCCGCGAAGCCGCCGAACAGCGGCGCGGCGATGTTGGCCAGGCCCTGGGCGACCAGCTCCTGGTTGGGGTCGTGGCGGTCGTCGATCTGGCCGTCGGCGACGCGGGCCGAGAGCAGGGACTCGATGGCGCCGAGCAGGGCGATGGTGATGGCCGGCGAGATCAGCTTGCCGAAATCGTGGATCGACAGCTCGGGCAGCCCGAAACCGGGCAGTTCCTGCGGAATGCCGTGGAAGCGGCTACCGATGGTGTCCACCGGCAGGTTCAGGACGTAGGCAACGAGGGTGCCGGCGATCAGAACGACGAGCGGCCCGGGCGCCCGGCGCAACAGCGGCAGGCGCTGGGCCAGCCGGTTGTAGAAAAGGAGCAGGAAGAAGCAGCCGGTGGCCAGCGCCACCGTCGGCAGGTGGACGGTATGGGCGTTGGCGTAGAGCACCTTGACCCGGGAGAAGAATTCGGCCGGCAGGTTGTCGATTTGCAGGCCGAAGAAATCCTTGATCTGGGCGAGGAAGATGACGACGGCGATGCCGTTGGTGAAGCCGATGACGACGGTGACCGGGATGAAGCGGATCAGCTGTCCGAGGCGGGCCAGCCCCATGGCGAGCAGGAAGATGCCGGCAAGCAGGGTGGCGCCGAGCAGGTTGTTGAAACCGTGGATGGCGACGATGCCGTAGACGATGGGAATGAAGGCGCCGGTCGGGCCGCCGATCTGGACGCGGGAGCCGCCCAGGGCCGAGGTGATCAGGCCGGCGATGATCGCCGTCCAGATGCCGGCCGTCGGCGAGCAGCCGGAGGCGATGGCGAAGGCCATGGCCAGCGGCAGGGCGAGCACGCCGACGGTGATGCCGGCGGCGACGTCCTTGCCCAGTTGCGAGCGGTCATAATCCTGAAGGCAATCCAGCAGCTTGGGGCGGAAGGCAAATTTCATGGGGCACGCTCGATGAGTAAGCGACGCATTATATGAGCGGCCGGTTAATCGTCAATGTTAATCGTATGTTAATATGGTGTGCTTCGATTGAATGTGGAGCAAGACGATGGAGAAACGCACCGCCCGCCTGACCATCCTGATCGATCCGGACAAGAAAAAACTGTTCGAGGAGATCTGCGCGGCCAACGACCTGACCTCGTCGCAGGCCGTCCGTCGCCTGATCCGCCAGTACATCATCGAGCATGCCGGCAACCGCGAATTGCCCGACTGGCTGAAGCCGGGCGGCCGGGCCGGCGACTAGCCGGCCTTGTTGGCGCTGTCTTTGGCGCTGCTTTCGTCGCTACCCTTGTCGGCGTCGCGCTCGGCTTGCCGCGACAGTTTGTCGGGGTGGTGGGTGGCGATGTACTCGTCGTAGCGGTCCTTCATCTCCGGCGCCTGCTTGGCGATTTCGCGCAGGATGCGGGCCACCGCCCAGAACATGACGACGACGCCGCCCGCCGTGCACGCCACGGCCTCGGCCGCCGAATTGGGGAAGTTGGCGAGGATGGCCCCCTTGCTGCCGGCGAACCAGCTGGCGCCGATGGCGATGCAGGCCAGCCCGAAAACGTCGGCCAGGGCGTAGAGAAAGATCTGCCCGGTCAGGCGCGGGCGGGGCGGGCGGGTCATCGGGTTGAACATGTAGGCCTCCGTGGTCGTCGGGTGGAGCGGCAGGAAATGCAAAAAATGCCGATTGGCGGGCTGTCAAGACTTGACTTATGCACAGTAATGCGCGGAATTTTTTCCGCCCGGGTTTTTCATTGGTGAATTTGTTGAATTATGCTGCGCAATCGATAAGTCGATAATAATCAATTGGTTAGGATGTAGCTCAAGTTTCGGGCAGGGTAAGGAAAAACCTTGTGCGACGGTGACTTAGCGAAAAGCGGCTGGTTTGATCCACAGAGTTATCCACAGTTTTTGTGGATAGTTGGAAAAGCATAAACAACGTAGCCGGTTTGGCTGGCAAAGTTAAAGTGATGCATGAACTTCGGGGTCGTTCTTGCTGCATTGCAGCACGCAACGGCGGGGCTTTCCGGCCGTTGCGCCTGGCCTCGGATTATTTCACCCGCATGCCCGGGACGGCGCCGGAATCGGGCGACAGCAGGTAGATTCCCGGCGTTTTGCCATCGACGTTCGAAGCAGCGAGGACCATGCCTTCCGACAGGCCGAATTTCATCTTGCGCGGCGCCAGGTTGGCGACCATCACGGTCAGCCGGCCGACCAGCTGCGCCGGGTCGTAGGCGGCCTTGATGCCGGCGAAGACGTTGCGCGTTTGGTCGTCGCCGACATCCAGCGTCAGGCGCACCAGCTTGTCGGCACCCTCGACATGCTCGGCATTGGCGATGCGGGCGATGCGCAGGTCGACCTTCATGAAATCGTCGATGGTGCACAGGCCGTCGGCGGCCGGGGCGGCTTCTTTCGGGGCGGCCGGCTTTTCGGTTTTGGCGGCTTTTTTGCTGTCGACCGCGGCGGTCTCGGCGGCCGGGGCCAGCGATTCCTTGTTGGCCTCGACCAGCTTGTCGATCAGCTTCGGATCGACGCGCGTCATCAGGTGCTCGTAGGCGTTGATGGCGTGGCCGGCGGCGAGCAGGGTGCCGGCATCGGCCCAGGCGAGCGGGGCGAGGTTCATGAACTGCTCGACCTTGGCGGCGACCACCGGCAGGATGGGCTTGAGCAGCACGGTGAGCAGGCGGAACAGGTTGAGCGCGTTGCTGCAGGCGGCGTGCAGTTCGACTTCCCGGCCGGGCTGCTTGGCCAGTTCCCAGGGTTTGACGCTATCGACGTACTGGTTGGCGCCGTCGGTCAGGGCCATGATCTCGCGCACCGCCTTGCCGTATTCGCGGGCCTCGTAGAGTTCGACGATGCGGCCGGCCGCTTCCTGGATGGCCTTGATCGCCGGCAGTTCGGCGTCGGCCGGGGCGAGCTGGCCGTTGAAGCGCTTGCTGATGAAGCCGGCCGAGCGGCTGGCGATATTGACGTACTTGCCGACCAGGTCGGAATTGACGCGGGCGCAGAAGTCCTCGAGGTTGAGGTCGATGTCCTCCATGCTCGCCGACAGCTTGGCGGCGTAGTAGTAGCGCAGCCACTCCGGGTTGAGGCCGGTGTTCAGGTAGCTTTCGGCCGTGATGAAGGTGCCGCGCGATTTCGACATCTTGGCGCCGTCGACGGTCAGGAAGCCGTGGGCGAAGATCCGGGTCGGCGTGCGGAAACCGGCGTGGGCCAGTTCGGCCGGCCAGAACAGGGCGTGGAAGTAGAGGATGTCCTTGCCGATGAAGTGGTAGAGCTCGGTCGTCGAATCGGGGCGGAAATACTCGTCGAAATCGAGGCCCTGTTTGGCGCACAGGTTCTTGAACGAGCCCATGTAGCCGATCGGCGCGTCGAGCCAGACGTAGAAATACTTGCCCGGCGCATCGGGAATCTCGAAGCCGAAGTAGGGCGCGTCGCGCGAGATGTCCCAGTCGGTCAGCTTGTTCTCGCCGGGGGCGCCCAGCCATTCCTGCATCTTGTTGGCCGCCTCGCTCTGCAGCACGCCGTTGTCGCGGCCGGTGTAGCGGCGCAGGAAAGCTTCGCAGCGCGGGTCGGAAAGCTTGAAGAAATAGTGTTCCGAGCTGCGCAGTTCCGGCTTGGCGCCGGAGACGGCGGAGTACGGCTCGATCAGGTCGGTCGGCGCGTAGGCGGCGCCGCAGGCTTCGCAGTTGTCGCCGTACTGGTCCTTGGCGTGGCACTTCGGGCATTCGCCCTTGATGAAGCGGTCGGGCAGGAAGAGCTGCTTGACCGGGTCGTAATACTGCTCGATGGTCCGCGTCTCGATCAGGCCGGCGGCGCGCAGCTTGCGGTAGATGTCGTTGGCGCAGTCGCGGGTCTCGTCGGAATGCGTGCTGTAGTAATTGTCGAAACCGACCAGGAAGCCGGCGAAATCGCGGGCATGCTCGCCGTGCACGCGGGCGATCAGCTGCTCCGGGGTGATCCCCTCCTTTTCGGCGCGCAGCATGATGGGCGTGCCGTGGGTGTCGTCGGCGCAGACGTACCAGCATTCGTTGCCGGCCATTTTCTGGGAGCGGACCCAGATGTCGGTCTGGATGTATTCGACCAGGTGCCCGAGGTGAATGGCGCCGTTGGCGTAAGGCAGGGCGGACGTGACAAGGATTTTGCGCGACATGGGGGCTGGCGGAGAAAAATAAAGCGCAATTTTACCGTGTGCCGCCGCCGAGCGTGCCTTGCCCGAGGCTATTCATTGCCGGGCGGGCTTTGTCGAGAAAAGTAAACGAATGTGGCGGCTTGGTAAAATGCAGGCGCTTGTCATTGCCGAAGCGCCTTGAAGGGCGGACAATCCCCGCTGATAAGGAGATGCCATGAACTTTGCCGTGGTCGAGGACAGCCGTAGCCAGGCCGAGGTCTTGAAAGCGCTGTTGAAGAGCGAGGGCCATCAGGTCGAGGTATTCGCCGATGGAAAAAGCTGTATCGCGGCGCTGAAAACGCGCAGTTTCGAGTTCTTCGTCATCGACTGGAACCTGCCCGATATCGGCGGCGACGAGGTGCTCCGCTACATTCGCGAGCACTGCGGCTGGGAGGTACCGGTGATCTTCTGCACGGCGCGCACCGACGAGGAGGCGGCGGCCGACATCCTGCGCCTGGGGGCAGACGACTACCTGCCCAAGCCGATCCGCTACATGGAATTCATGGCCCGCGTGCATGCCCTGCAGCGCCGCCGCCAGCCGCGGCCGACCACGCTGCAAGTCGGCGCCATCGACGTCGACCTCGAAGGCCGGCGCATCCGCCTGGCCGGGGCCGATGTCGAGCTGACCCAGCGCGAATTCGAGCTGGCCACCATCCTGCTGCGCAATGTCGGCCGGGTGCTGTCCCGCGACGAGTTGCTGAGCAGCGTCTGGGCGCGCGAAAGCGGCGTCGATACGCGCACCGTCGACACCCACGCCAGCCGCCTGCGCAAGAAGCTCGGGCTGGGCGGCGAGAGCGGCCTGATGCTGTCCTCGGTCTATGGCCAGGGTTACCGCCTGGATACGGTGCGCCCGGGCTGAAGCGCATCGGCGTTTGGGGTATACTGGACAAGATTTGTCGGGTATTTTTCCGGGCAGCTACCCCAACGGAGTTTCCATGAGTGTTACAGAACAGCAGATCAAGGCAGCGCTAAGCGCTGCGGTCGACCCCAATACCGGCAAGGATTTCGTCGCCGGCAAGGCGCTCAAGAACGTCAGGATGGACGGCGACGATGTCTCCTTCGACATCGAACTGGCCTATCCGGCCAAGACCCAGATCGACGTCATCCGCAAGCAGGTGATCGCCGCCGTGCGCGCCGTGCCGGGCGTCGGCAACGTCTCGGCCAACGTCTTCAGCAAGATCGTCGCCCATTCCGTGCAACTCGGCGTCAAGCTGCTGCCCGGGGTCAAGAACATCATCGCCGTGGCCTCCGGCAAGGGCGGCGTCGGCAAGAGCACGACGGCGGTCAATCTGGCGCTGGCCCTGGCCCAGGAAGGCGCCTCGGTCGGCATCCTCGACGCCGACATCTATGGCCCGTCGCAGCCGCAGATGCTCGGCCTGGCCGGCGAGCAGCCGGAATCGAAGGACGGCAAGAGCATGGAGCCGCTCGAGGCCTACGGCCTGCAGGCGATGTCGATCGGCTTCATGGTCGATGTCGAGACGCCCATGGTCTGGCGCGGCCCGATGGTCGCCCAGGCACTCGACCAACTGCTCGGCCAGACCAACTGGCGCGACCTCGATTACCTGGTCGTCGACATGCCGCCGGGCACCGGCGACATCCAGCTGTCGCTGACCCAGAAGGTGCCGGTGACCGGCGCCCTGATCGTCACCACGCCGCAGGACATCGCGCTGATCGACGCCCGCAAGGGCCTGAAGATGTTCGAGAAGGTCAATGTGCCGATTCTCGGCATCGTCGAGAACATGAGCATCCACATCTGTTCGCAGTGCGGCCACGAGGAGCACATCTTCGGCACCGGCGGCGGCGAGAAAATGTGCGCCGACTACGGCGTCGAGTTCCTGGGCAGCCTGCCGCTCGAAATGGCCATCCGCGAAATGGCCGACGGCGGCAAGCCGACCGTGGTCGGCGCCCCGGATTCGCGCACTGCCGAGATCTACCGGGCGATCGCCCGGCGGGTGGCGGTCAAGATTGGCGAAAAGGCCAAGGACATGACGTCGAAATTCCCCAACATCGTCGTGCAAAACACCTAATTTTTTGCACATTGCGGCCAATAAAGGCGGGTAAAATCCCGCCTTTATTTTTGTCGACCGCAGCAGGGAAAAATGGCCATCAAATCAGACAAGTGGATACGCCGCATGGCGGCAGAGCACGGCATGATCGAGCCGTTCGCGCCGGAACTGGTGCGCGAGGCCAATGGCCAGAAAATCGTTTCCTACGGCACCTCGAGCTACGGCTACGACATCCGCTGCGCCCGCGAATTCAAGGTGTTCACCAACATCAATTCGACCGTCGTCGACCCCAAGGCCTTCGATCCGAAGTCCTTCGTCGAGATCGAGTCGGATGTCTGCATCATTCCGCCCAACTCCTTCGCACTGGCCCGCACCGTCGAATACTTCCGCATTCCGCGCTCGGTGCTCACCGTCTGCCTCGGCAAATCGACCTACGCCCGCTGCGGCATCATCGTCAACGTGACACCCTTCGAGCCGGAGTGGGAGGGTTACGTGACGCTGGAGTTTTCCAATACCACGCCGCTGCCGGCCAAGATCTACGCCGGCGAGGGCTGCGCCCAGGTCCTCTTCTTCGAGTCCGACGAGATCTGCGAAACCTCGTACCGCGACCGCGGCGGCAAGTACCAGGGGCAGGTCGGCGTGACCCTGCCCAAGATCTGACGCCGCCGCTTGCCTTAGCCTGTAACAAAAACGTCTTATCCTGTGACCCGCTGCGGCGGGTCGCCGCTTTTTGAAGGATTCACCATGCGCTTCCACTTCCCGGTCATCATCATCGACGAAGACTTCCGCTCCGAGAACGCTTCCGGGCTGGGTATCCGGGCGCTGGCCGAAGCCATCGAGAAGGAAGGGCTGGAGGTGCTCGGGGTGACCAGCTACGGCGACCTGACTTCCTTCGCCCAGCAGCAGTCGCGGGCCTCGGCCTTCATCCTGTCGATCGACGACGAGGAACTGGCCATGGAGCCGGAGGAGACGCTGGCCGAACTGCGCGCCTTCGTCGGCGAGATCCGCCACAAAAACGCCGAGATCCCCATCTTCCTGCACGGCGAGACGCGGACCAGCCGCCACATCCCGAACGACATCCTGCGCGAGCTGCACGGCTTCATCCACATGTACGAGGACACGCCGGAATTCATCGCCCGCAACATCAAGCGCGAGGCGCATGCCTACCTCGACAGCCTGCCGCCGCCCTTCTTCCGGGCGCTGACCCATTACGCCGCCGACGGCTCGTATTCGTGGCACTGCCCCGGCCACTCGGGTGGCGTCGCCTTCCTGAAGAGCCCGGTCGGCCAGATGTTCCACCAGTTCTTCGGCGAGAACATGCTGCGCGCCGACGTGTGCAACGCCGTCGAGGAACTCGGCCAGTTGCTCGACCACACCGGCCCGGTCGCCGCCTCCGAGCGCAACGCGGCGCGCATCTTCAACGCCGACCACCTGTATTTCGTCACCAACGGCACCTCGACGTCGAACAAGATCGTCTGGCACTCGACGGTGGCACCGGGCGACATCGTCGTCGTCGACCGCAACTGCCACAAGTCCATCCTGCACGCCATCATGATGACCGGGGCAATTCCGGTCTTCCTGATGCCGACCCGCAACAACTTCGGCATCATCGGGCCGATCCCGAAAAGCGAATTCGCCTGGGCCAGCATCCAGAAGAAGATCGCCGCCAACCCCTTCATCGTCGACAAGGACGCCAAGCCGCGCGTGCTGACCATCACGCAATCCACCTACGACGGCATCCTCTACAACGTCGAGGACATCAAGGGCGAGCTGGACGGCAAGATCGACACCCTGCATTTCGACGAGGCCTGGCTGCCGCACGCCGCCTTCCACGATTTCTACGGCGACTACCATGCCATCGGCGCCGACCGGCCGCGCTGCAAGGAGTCGATGGTCTTCTCGACGCAATCGACGCACAAGCTGCTGGCCGGTTTGAGCCAGGCCTCGCAGATCCTCGTCCAGGACGCCGAGGAGCAGAAGCTCGACCGCGACATCTTCAACGAGGCCTACCTGATGCATACCTCGACCTCGCCGCAGTATTCGATCATCGCCTCGTGCGACGTGGCGGCGGCGATGATGGAAGCGCCCGGCGGCACGGCGCTGGTCGAGGAGTCGATCGCCGAGGCGCTCAATTTCCGCCGCGCCATGCGCAAGGTCGAGCAGGAGTGGGGCGCCGACTGGTGGTTCAAGGTGTGGGGGCCGGCCGACCTCTCCGAGGAAGGCATCGAGGAGCGCGACGCCTGGATGCTCAAGCCCGGCGAGCGCTGGCACGGCTTCAGCAACCTGGCCGACGGCTTCAACATGCTCGACCCGATCAAGGCGACCATCATCACCCCCGGCCTTGACGTCGACGGCGACTTCGCCGACGAATTCGGCATCCCGGCCGCCATCGTCACCAAGTACCTCGCCGAGCATGGCGTCATCGTCGAGAAGTGCGGCCTGTACAGCTTCTTCATCATGTTCACCATCGGCATCACCAAGGGCCGCTGGAACACGCTGGTCACCGCGCTGCAGCAGTTCAAGGACGACTACGACAAGAACCAGCCGCTATGGAAGGTGTTGCCCGAGTTCGTGCAGAAGAACCCGCGCTACGAGCGGATCGGCCTGCGCGACCTGTGCACGCAGATCCACGGCGTCTACAAGCAGAACGACGTGGCCCGCCTGACCACCGAGATGTACCTGTCGGACATGGTGCCGGCCATGCGTCCGGCCGACGCCTTCGCCAAGATGGCGCACCGCGAGATCGAGCGGGTGGCGGTCGACGATCTCGAAGGCCGCGTCACCGCCGTGCTGCTCACCCCCTATCCGCCGGGCATCCCGCTGCTCATCCCGGGCGAGCGCTTCAACAAGACGATCTGCAGCTACCTGAAATTCGCCCGTCAATTCAACGCCGCCTTCCCCGGTTTCGAAACCGACGTGCATGGCCTGGTCAAGGGCGAGGACGGGCGCTACTACGTCGATTGCGTGCGTTGAGGTAACGGCGGCGCCGGCCGCCGGGCCGGATCAGGCGCGGCGGTAGGTGACGAAGGCGAAACCGGGAAATTCCGATTTTGCGCTTATTTTCCAGTCGACCGCGGCAATCTCCGGAAACCAGGCGTCGCCCTCGGGTTCGAGGTCGACTTCGGTGATTTCCAGGCGGTCGGCCAGCGCCATCGCCTGCCGGTAGATCTGCTCGCCGCCGATGATGAAAATGCTCTCTTCGCCGCTCGCCGCCAGTTGCAGGGCCTGTTCCAGCGAGCCGGCCAGTTCGGCGCCGGGGGCCGGGTAGTCGGCCTGCCGGCTGATCACGATGTTGCGCCGGCCGGGCAGCGGCCGGAAGCGCGGCGGCAGCGAATCCCAGGTCTTGCGGCCCATGATCACCGTCCGGCCACTGGTCAGCGCCTTGAAATGCGCCATGTCCTCGGGGATGTTCCAGAGCAGCCGGTTGTCCTTGCCGATGACCCGGTTGCGGGCGACGGCGGCGATGACGACGATTTCCGCCATGTTCAGATCCTCTGCTGGCGCAGGTAGTCGATCAGGCCGCGGGTCGACGCGTCGAGCGTATCGCTCGCCGCCTCGTTGCGGATGCAGGGGGCGAGCCGCCCGGCCAGCTGCTTGCCGAGCTCGACGCCCCACTGGTCGAAGGAGTTGAGGTTCCACAGTACGCCCAGGCAGAACACCTTGTGCTCGTAGAGAGCGATCAGCTGGCCGAGCGTGAAGGGCGTCAGCTCGGGCAGCATCAGCGTCGTCGACGGCTGGTTGCCAGGGAAGCGGCGGAAGGGCAGCAAGTGCTCGGCGATGCCGGCGGCCCGGGCTTCTTCCGTGGTCTGGCCGAAGGCCAGGGCCGACGACTGGGCCAGGCAGTTGGCGAGCAGGCCACTGTGGTGGCCGGGCAGCGGGAAGTCGGAACGGCCGACGGCGATGAAATCGCTGGCGACCAGCGCGCCGCCCTGGTGCAGCAGCTGGAAGAAGGAGTGCTGGCCGTTGGTGCCGGCCTCACCCCAGAGGATGGGGTTGGTCGGGTAGTCGACGGCGAGACCGTCGCGGTTGGCGCGCTTGCCGTTGCTCTCCATTTCCAGTTGCTGCAGATGCGAGGGGAGCAGGGCCAGCGAGTGGCTGTAGGGGAAGACGCCGTGGCTGTGGGCGTCGAGGAAATTGGTGTTCCACAGCGCGATGAGGGCCATGGTCAGCGGCAGGTTGCCGTCGGCCGGGGCATTGAAGAAATGCTCGTCGATGTCGTGGGCGCCGGCCAGCAACTGCTCGAAATGGCGGAAGCCGACGGCCAGCGCGATGGGCAGGCCGATCGCCGACCACAGCGAGAAACGCCCGCCGACCCAGTCCCAGAACTCGAAGACGTTTTCCGGGGCGATGCCGAACTCGGCGGTGGCCGCCAGGTTGGTCGAGGCGGCGACGAAGTGGCGGGCGATGGCCCGCTCGTCGTTGGCCGCCGCCAGCACCCAACGGCGCGCGGTGTGGGCGTTGGCCATGGTTTCCAGCGTGGTGAAGGTCTTGCTGGCGACGATGAACAGCGTGCTGCGCGGATTGAGCCGGCCGAGCGTGCTGGCCAGGTCGGCGCTGTCCAGGTTGGCGACGAAATGGACGCGGATGTCGGGCTGCTCGAAGGCGGCCAGCGCATGAACAGCCATGCGCGGCCCGAGGTCGGAGCCGCCGATGCCGATGTTCACCACGTCGGTGATGCGCTCGCCGGAAAAGCCGCGCCAACGCCCGTCGTGGATCTGGTCGCAGAACAGGCGTATGCGCTCGAGCACCGCCTTGACCTCGGGCGGCGCGGCCGGTCCGGCGCGCAGGTCGACATGGCGGACGGCGCGGTCTTCGGTGTGGTTGATCGCCTCGCCGGCCCGCATGCGTTCCATCCAGGTCCGCCAGCCGGCCTGCTCGGCCAGCTGGCGCAGCAGGTTGAGGGTTTCGGCGACCAGGCGCTGCTTCGAGTAGTCGAGCAGCAAGGGCCCATGGCGCAGCGAGAATTGGTCGAAGCGCTCGGGGTCGGCGGCGAACAGGTCGCGCAGGTGGCGATGCCGGACGCTGCGCACATGTTTGGCCAGCGCCAGCCAGGCGGGACGCAGCGGTACCTGCATGCTCATACTGCCACCGGGGCCGCGATGTGCGGGTGCGGGTCGTAGCCGTCGAGACGGAAATCTTCGAATTTAAAGGCAAAAATGTCGTCGACCGCGGGATTGATCCACATCGTCGGCAGCGGCCGCGGCTGGCGGCTCAACTGCAGCCGGGCCTGCTCGACGTGGTTGGCGTAGATATGGGCGTCGCCGAAGGTGTGGATGAACTCGCCCGGCCGGTAGCCGCAGACCTGCGCCAGCATCAGCGTGAACAGCGCGTAGGAGGCGATGTTGAAGGGCACGCCGAGGAAGATGTCGGCGCTGCGCTGGTAGAGCTGGCAGGACAGCTTGCCGTTGGCAACGTAGAACTGGAACAGGCAGTGGCAGGGCGGCAGCGCCATGTTGTCCACGTCGCCCGGGTTCCAGGCCGAGACGATGTGGCGGCGCGAATCCGGGTTGTTCTTCAGGCTATGCACCAGCTGCGCGATCTGGTCGATCAGGCGGCCGTCCGGCGTTTCCCAGCGGCGCCACTGCTTGCCGTACACCGGTCCGAGGTCGCCGTTGGCGTCGGCCCATTCGTCCCAGATGCGCACGCCGTTCTCCCGCAGGTAGGCGATGTTGGTGTCGCCCTGGATGAACCACAGCAGTTCGTGGATGATCGACTTGAGGTGCAGTTTCTTGGTTGTCACCACCGGGAAGCCCGCTGCCAGGTCGAAGCGCATCTGCCAGCCGAACACCGAGCGGGTGCCGGTCCCGGTCCGGTCGGATTTGTCGTGGCCGTGTTCCAGCACGTGGCGCATCAGATCGAGATAGGGCTGCATCGAATCGTTCTTCCCGGCAAAAATTATTTAAGTTGGCTATTTTAACCCGCACCTCGCCTGGCCGGCGCGCTGGCCAGGCTGTGTTGACCGCGCCGACCGCCGGGCGACCGGCTGGAAATTGTGACCGGCCGGGGCAAGGGGCGAAATATCGGTCTACACTGCAGGGTAAATTTTTCCCGGGGGTGGCGGTGCTCAAAACGGTAAGCAGTCTGGGCGGCTTGTTCGCGCAAAAATCGGATCATCCGCTGGCCGACGCGCGCGGCTTGCGCAAGATCATCAGCGAACTGCCGCGCGACAACGCCTTCAAGGCGCTCGACGAAGTCGCCGGCTGGCTGGAGTCGCTGGCCGGCCTCGACGACTTCCCGGCCGAGCGACGCTACGAGGTCGTGCTGCAGCTCGAGGAGGCTGCCCAGCCGCATCTCAAGCGCCTGGCCCGCGAATATTTCCAGACGGCCCGCCTGTCGCGCTCGGAAGAAAAGCGCCTGTGGGCGATCAACTACGGCTTCTCGACGCTGCTCGCCACCGCCTACGAGCGTTGCCTGGTGAAAAGTGAGGATGGCGGCCGAGCCGGGGCGCGGGCCGGCGAATTGCCACCCGCCCTGCTGCCGGCGCTGAGCGTGCGCCTGATCGCGGCCCTCGGGCGCATGCTGAAATGGGAGCAGTTCCATTACGGCCCGTCCTGCGACAGCCTGTGGCAAAGGCTGGGGCAGGCGCTGCTCACCGCCGAGGCGGCCGACCTGGCGGGCAAGCCGGTGGCCTTGCCGGGGCGCAGCGGGATGACCAGCCCCGTGCTCGAATACGAAAAGGTCATGATCTTCCAGGCGGCTTCGCTGGACAGCCTGCTGCCGCTCGAAATCGAGATCGCCGAGGCGCTGATCGGCCACTTCCTGCCCGGCTTCGTGTTCGGCGACCGGCCGTTGATCGACAACGTCTACTGGTCCGACCTGGCCCTTGCCCAGCCGCCGCAGCGCCTGGCCCGGATGCCGGCCCAGGCGGCGCCGACCCAGCGTTTCCTCAAGCCGGGGGCGGCGCACGAGGCGATGCTGGCGGCCCGCGAGGCCCTCGAACGGGGCGGCGATCTGCCGCCCGACATCGTCCTCGGCGCGGACTATCCGGCCAAGCAGGTGGCGCGGGTGCTGCGCCACCTGACGACCTACCTGGCACCGGTGCCGCCGCAACGCCAGCACGACCGGCATCGGGTCATGCACCGGATGTCGGTGCTCAACGGTCTGGTCAATGCCTTCGTCGTCTTTTCCGGCGAGTTCGGCAGCCGGCCGACCGGCCTGTCGATCGAGAGCTGGGTCGTCGAAAACGTCAGCCGCGGTGGTTTCGGGGCCGTCCTGCAGAGCATCCCGGGCGAGTGGATGAAGGTCGGCGCCCTTCTCGCCATGCAGCCAGAGGGCGGCGAGAACTGGCTGGTCGGCGTCATCCGGCGCTATCACCGGGTCACTGAGAGCGAGGCGCGGATCGGCATCCAGTCGCTGGCCCGCCAGGCGGTATCGGTCGAACTGGCGGTGCGCGGGGCGTCGAGCTACGCCGCGGTGGCCGGCGTACCGGCCCTCGTCCTGCTCGACGGCAACGAGCCGGACGAGGTGCGCGTGATCGTGCCGCTGGCCACCTTCGATCCGCGCGAGGCCATGGAATACGCCCGCGACGGCCGGCGTTTCGTGCTCAAGCCGGTCGCCCTGGTCGAGCAGACCGCCGACTACGAACTGGTGCGCTACCGGCAGAGCCTGCTCGGCTGACGGCTACTTGGCGCGGATCGCCGATTTTGGCCGGAAGGCCTTGATCACCGCTTCGTCGGTTTCGGCGTAGGGGGCGCCGATCAGGTCCAGGCAGTAGGGAACGGCGGCGAAGATGCCGACGTGCCGCACATTGCCGTCGGCGTCGCGGACGCCTTCGAGTGTTTCGCGGATCGACTTGGGCTGGCCGGGCAGGTTGATGATCAGCGCCTGCTTGCGGATCACCGCCACCTGCCGGGAAAGAATGGCGGTCGGCACGAAGTTCAGGCTGATCCGCCGCATTTCCTCGCCGAAGCCAGGCATCTCCTTGTCGGCGACGGCCAGCGTCGCCTCCGGCGTGACGTCGCGCGGTGCCGGGCCGGTGCCGCCGGTGGTCAGCACCAGGTGGCAATGGCTGCGGTCGACCAGGGAAATCAGCGTATTTTCGATAGTCGCCCGGTCGTCGGCGATCAGCCGCGTTTCGGCGTGCCACGGCGTGGTCAGCGCCGCGCCCAGCCATTCCTGCAGGGCCGGGATGCCCTTGTCTTCATAGACGCCGGTCGAGGCGCGGTCGCTGATCGAAACCAGGCCGATGATCAGGGTGTCGTCATTCATGGTCGGTCTCCGTCGGCGAGGCGTCCTGCTGGTCGAGTTCCTGCAGGATCTGGAAGATGGCCCGGAAATTCTTGGGCGGCTTGTTGTTTTCCTTTTCCTTCAGCGCATTGCGGCGCAGTTGGCGCATATGCTGGAGGTCGACCCCGGGCCAGATGGCGGCGATTTCGCTGAGCACGCCTTCATCTTCCAGGAAGCGGCTGCGCAGGCGCTCGAGGCGGTGCAGGCGGGCCGTTTCGGCCGAGGATTCGCCGCGCAGCATGGCCAGCCCGGCGCGGATCGGCTCGTCGTCCACGCTGCGCATCAGCTTGCCGAGGTAGGCAATCTGCCGGCGGCGGGCGCCATGGGCGGTGATCTTCTGGCATTCGCGCACCGTCTCGAAAATTTCTTCCGGCAGATTGATGCGCTTCAGCTGGCCAACCGATAGCTCGACCAGTTCGGCCCCGAGGTCGCGCAGCTCGGCCATGGCCTCTTTCTGCTTGGTCTTCGAGGGGCGGCCGGTATCTTCGGTGAAATCTTCTTCATGCATGGGCTAGGTCCGGTGCTGTCTTTGGCGGGCTGTTATGATAGCGACTTTCCCCCCACGACGCGCCTCCCATGTCCGAAACCGCCACATTCTCCTACCCCTTCGCCACCCTCCAGCAGCTCGCCGACGATGTCCTCCGGCACGCCCGCGACAAGGGGGCAACGGCCTGCGAGGTCGATGTCTCGGAGGGTTTTGGCCAGTCGGTGACGGTGCGTTGCGACGAGGTCGAAACCATCGAGTTCAATCGCGACAAGGGCATCGGCATCACCGTTTATTCGGGCCAGCGCAAGGGGTACGCCAGTACCTCCGACTTTTCGCCCAAGGCGCTGCGCGAGACGGTCGAGGCGGCGCTGGCCATCGCCCGCTTCACGGCCGAGGACGATTGCGCCGGGCTGGCCGAGGCGGCGCTGATGGCCAGGGATTGCCCGGATCTCGATCTCTACCACCCGTGGGGGCTGAGCGTCGAGGAGGCCATCGCCACCGCCCGCCGCTGCGAGCAGGCGGCTTTCGACGCCAGTCCGCAGGTCAGCAATTCGGAGGGGGCGTCAATTTCCACACAGCAGGCGCATTTCGTGTCGGCCAACAGCCTCGGCTTCATGGGCGGCTACCCGACTTCCCGCCACTACATTTCCTGCTCGGTGATCGCCGGCGAGCAGGACGCGATGCAGCGCGACGACTGGTACACCACCCACCGCAATGCGGCGCATCTCGACGCCGCCGACCACGTCGGGCGCATCGCGGCCGAGCGGGCCGTCGCCCGGCTGGGCGGGCGCAAGGTGAAGACTGGCGAGTTCCCGGTCATCTTCGAGGCGACGCTGGCCGGCGGCCTGCTCGGCAGCCTGGTGCACGCGGCGAGCGGCGGGGCCCTCTATCGCAAGTCGTCCTTCCTGCTCGACCAGCTCGGCAAGCGGATCATGCCGGAATTCGTACACATCGCCGAGCGTCCCCACATTCCCTGCGGCCTGGGTAGCTCGGCCTTCGACAGCGACGGCGTTGCCACCCGCGACCGCGACGTGGTGGCCGACGGCATCCTGCAGGGTTATTTCCTGAGCACCTACACGGCGCGCAAGCTGGGCATGCAGACGACGGCCAACGCCGGCGGCAGCCACAACCTGATCATCCAGCCGGGACAGCACGACCTGGCCGGGTTGATGGCGGCAATGGGACGCGGCCTGCTGGTCACCGAACTGCTTGGCCATGGCATCAACTACGTCACCGGCGACTACTCGCGCGGCGCCGCCGGCTACTGGATCGAGAACGGCAAGATCGCCTACCCGGTCGAGGAAATCACCATTGCCGGCAACCTCCGCGACATGCTGGCCGGCATCGTCGCTGTCGGCAACGACGTGCTGATCCGCGGCAGCAAGCAGACCGGTTCGATCTGGATCGACCGCATGACGGTGGCCGGCGATTAGCCGACGGTATTAGGGTTTTCCTCAGTCGTCAAAAGCTGGGCTTTCGCTAGAATGAAATCGCTTCAGTTTGACGTTCCCAATGACTATTGAAGGAGACAAGAAATATGCAACGTCGTGATTTTCTCGGTAAGGCCGCCATAGGTGCTGCCGCCGTAGGATTGGCTGCTTGCGGCAAAAAGGAAGAGCCGGCATCCACAGCTCCGGCTTCCGCTCCCGCGCCTAGTGCAGCACCTGCGGTCAAGGGTTCGATGCCCGAGGTAAAGTGGCGCCTGACTTCCAGCTTCCCGAAGAGCCTGGACACCATCTACGGCGGTGCCGAAGTACTGGCCAATCGCCTGCGCGCCATGACCGGCGGCAAGTTCGACATCCGCGTCTTCCCGGGCGGCGAGATCGTCCCCGGCCTGCAGGCCCTGGACGCCGTGCAGCAGGGCACCGTTGAGTGCTGCCACACCTGTTCCTACTACTACGTCGGCAAGGACAAGACCTTCGGCTTCGGCACCTCGGTGCCCTTCGGCATGAATGCCCGCCAGATGAACGCCTGGATCTACTACGGCGGCGGTCAGAAGCTGCTCGACGAGTTCTATTCCAACTACAACGTCCTCTCCTTCGCCGGCGGCAACACCGGCACCCAGATGGGCGGCTGGTTCCGCAAGGAAATCAAGGGTCTGGACGACGTCAAGGGCCTCAAGATGCGCATCGCCGGCCTCGGCGGCAACGTCTTCGCCGCGCTGGGCGCCGTGCCGCAGCAGATTTCCGGCGGCGACATCTATCCGGCGCTGGAAAAGGGCACCATCGACGCCGCTGAATGGGTCGGTCCCTACGACGACGAAAAGCTCGGCTTCTACAAGGTCGCCAAGCATTACTACTACCCGGGTTGGTGGGAGCCGGGCCCGGTCATTCACTTCTTCGTCAACAAGGCCGAATGGGCCAAGCTGCCCAAGGAGTACCAGGAGGCTTTCCAGGCTGCCGCCTACGAGGCGAACATCACGATGATGGCCGAGTACGATCACAAGAACCCGGCCGCGCTGTCCAAGCTGCTGCAGGGCGGCGTCAAGCTGCAGGCCTATCCGAAGGACGTTCTGGAAGCTGCCTACAAGGCCGCCCAGGATCTGTACGCCGACGAGGCCTCCAAGAACCCGGCCTTCAAGAAGATCTACACTGAGTGGGATCAGTACCGCAAGGCGGAGAACGCCTGGTTCAGCCTGGCCGAAGCGCGCATGGACGGCTTCCTGCAGTCGCACCGCTGATCGATCGGCCGGGGCTACCCCCGGTGCTGCGGTCAACAACAAAAAACCCGCAATTTGCGGGTTTTTTGTTGCCTGTCGTTTCGGCGTGGCTCAGCTGTCGAGCATGCTGCGCAACATCCAGGCATTCTTTTCATGGATCTGCATGCGCTGGGTCAGCAGGTCGGCGCTCGGCTCGTCGCCGGCCTTGTCCACCACCGGGAAGACGCTGCGGGCCGTCTTGATGACGGCCTCCTGGCCGGCCAGCAACTGCTTGAGCATTTCGCTGGCGTTGGGCACGCCCTCGCTCTCCTTGATCACCGTCAGTTGCGAGAATTCGCGGTAGGTGCCGGGGGCGGGCAGGCCGAGGGCGCGGATGCGCTCGGCGATCAGGTCGAGGGCATTCCACAATTCGGTGTATTGGTCCATGAACATCACGTGCAGCGTGTTGAACATGGGGCCCGTGACGTTCCAGTGGAAATTGTGGGTCTTCAGGTAGAGCGTGTACGAGTCTGCCAGCAGGTGCGACAAACCGTCGGCGATCTTTTCCCGGTCTTTTTTGCTGATGCCGATATCGATGGTCATGATGAACTCCCTTCAAACTGAGGTTTGAACAGGCCTGCCCGCGGGCAGACCGCTTGGTTTCCATCGATATTGTGCCGCTCGCGGACGCTTTGCGCCAATCGTTTCTGGGCAATCAGCGAATAGGTTGCGGCTATCAAAGAAAAAAGGCGGGGTCGAACCCCCGCCTTTTGCAGATGAAGAAGTGGTCGCCTTACTGGCCGAGGTTCTTCAGGTAATCGGCCGCCGATTCGCCCTTGCTGGCGCCCCCTTTCTTGGGCGGCGGATTGGCCTCGTCCTGGTCGAGCAGGCTGCCCAGGTCGACCGGTGGCGGCGCCGTGCCGTCGCGCTCCATCTGGGCCCGGGCGCGCTGGGCTTCGTCGCCATAGCTGACCACGTTGGGGAAGATGATGATGATGGCCACCATGATGATCTGGATGCAGACGAAGGGTATGGCGCCCCAGTAGATGTCCGTCGTCTTGACCGAGGCCGGCGCCACCGAACGCAGGTAGAACAGCGCGAAGCCGAAGGGCGGGTGCATGAAGGAGGTCTGCATGTTCACCGCGAGCAGCACGCCGAACCACACCAGGTCGATGCCCAGCTTGTCGGCGACCGGGGCGAGCAGGGGAACGATGATGAAGGACAGTTCGAAGAAGTCGAGGAAGAAGGCGAGCAGGAAGACCATCAAGTTGACCACGATCAGGAAGCCGACCTGGCCGCCGGGCAGCGACAGCAGCAGGTGTTCGACCCACAGGTCGCCATCGACGGCGCGGAAGACCAGGCCGAAGACGGTCGAGCCGACCAGGATGAAGATGACGAAGGACGACAGCTTGCCGGTGGTTTCCATGGCCTGCTTGAGCAGCTTGAAGTTCAGCCGCTGGCGGACGATGGCCAGGATCAGTGCGCCGGCTGCCCCCATGGCGCCGCCCTCGGTCGGCGTGGCGATGCCGAGGAAGATGGTGCCGAGAACCAGGAAGATCAGCAGCAGCGGCGGCACCATGGTGGTGATGACGCGGAGCATCAGCTTGAAACCGCGCAGGGTGCGGGCTTCCGGCGGCAGGGCCGGGGCGGCGTTCGGCTTGATGATGGTGAGCAGGACGACGTAGCCGACATAGAGGCCGGTCAGGATCAAGCCGGGCAGCATGGCGCCTTCGTACATGTCGCCGACCGAGCGACCGAGCTGGTCGGCCATGATGATCAGCACCAGCGACGGCGGGATGATCTGGGCAAGCGTGCCGGAGGCGGCGATGACGCCGGTGGCCAGTCGCTTGTCGTAGCCGTAGCGGAGCATGATGGGCAGCGAGATCAGGCCCATCGAGATGACCGAGGCGGCTACCACGCCGGTCGTCGCGGCGAGCAGGGCGCCGACGAAGATGACGGCGAAGGCCAGGCCGCCGCGAACCGGGCCGAACAGCTGGCCGATGGTGTCGAGCAGGTCCTCGGCCATCCCTGATCGTTCAAGGATCAACCCCATGAAGGTGAAGAAGGGGATGGCGAGCAGCGTGTCGTTGGCCATGATGCCGAAAATGCGTTCCGGCAGGGCCTGGAAGAGGGCCGGCTGGAGCAGGCCGAGTTCCATGCCGATGAGGCCGAACAGGATGCCGTTGGCAGCCAGCGAGAAAGCCACCGGATAGCCGCAGAGCAGGAAGAGGACAAGGGCGCCGAACATCAACGGCGCCATGTTGGCGATAACCCATTCCATTATTTGGCCTCCTTGGCTTTGGTCGCGGCGATGGCGGCGGCCAGTTCTTCTTCGGCCGTCGGGCCCTTGGCCTTACTATTGGGGTCGTCGATCATGCCGGCCAGGTAGGCGATGCGCTTGATCAGCTCGGAAACGCCTTGCAGGGCGAGTAGCGCGAAGCCGATCGGCAGCAGCGCCTTAACCGGCCAGCGCAGCAGGCCGCCGGCATTGGCCGAGTACTCGGTGATCCGGTACGACTCGGCGACCAGCGGAATGGACAGCCAGAGCACGGTGATCACCATGGGCAGCAGGAAGAACAGGGTGCCGACGATGTCGATGACGGCCAGGCCGCGCGGGCCGAACTTGCCCGAGATGACGTCGATGCGCACGTGTTCGTTCTTGAGCAGGGTGTAGGGAGAGCACAGCAGGAACACGGCGGCGAACAGATACCACTGGATTTCCAGCATGCCGTTCGAACTGTCGTCGAAGATGAAGCGGTAGGTGGCATTGCCGGCGCTGATGATGGCCATGATCAGAATGAGCCAGAAAGCGCCTTTGCCAACGCGCTCGTTCAGCCAGTCGATCAGCTTTGAGAGCTTGAGCAGAAGGGTCACGAAAAGTCCTCCTCGGTTGATAGAATTCCCGACTTCTATAGGCGGCCGGGGTTGATTGGAAATTACGGTGCGCCCAATTTACAGCGAAGGTGACGGACAGACCATGGTGGAAATCCCTACAAGCCCGGTAACACGCATCTGCCTGGTGCGCCACGGCGAAACCGAATGGAACGCCGAGCGGCGCATCCAGGGGCAGATTGACATCGCTCTCAACGCCACCGGCCTGCGTCAGGCGACGGCAGCCGGGCGCTGGCTGAAGCCGGCCGGCATCGTGGCGCTGTACAGCAGCGACCTGCAGCGCGCCTGGCGTACCGCCCAGTTGATCGGCGAGGCCCTCGGGCTGGCGCCGACCCCGGTGCCCGAAATGCGCGAGCGGCGCTACGGCGTCTTCGAAGGGCTGACCTACGACGAAGCCAAGGCCAGGCATCCGGCCGGCTATGCCGCCTTCGAGGGGCGCAACGCCGACTACGCCTTCGAGAACGGCGAAAGCCTGGGTGCGATGTTCGCCCGCGTCACCGGCAAGCTGCGGGAAATTGCCGCCAGCCACCCCGGCCAGACCGTCGCCATCGTGCTGCACGGCGGCGTCCTCGACATCATCAACCGCTTCGTGCGCGGCAATTCGCTCGAAATGCCGCGCGATTTCCTGATTCCCAATGCCGGCATCAACTGGATCGCAGCGGTCGACGGCAATTGGCGGCTCGAAACCTGGGGCGAAACCGAGCATCTTGAACCGGGTGCCCTCGACGAGCTTCCGGCGTGATAAAATTCGACCCCTTTTCAATGGCTTGAGGCATTCCCCATGTTTTCCGCGAAAGACACCCTGGCAAAAGTTGACCCCGAACTCTGGCAGGCCATCCAGGCCGAAGTCCAGCGTCAGGAAGACCACATCGAACTGATCGCGTCTGAAAACTACGTGAGCAAGGCGGTCATGGAAGCCCAGGGCTCGCAGCTCACCAACAAGTATGCCGAAGGCTATCCCGGCAAGCGCTACTACGGCGGCTGCGAACACGTCGACGTCGCCGAGCAGTTGGCCATCGACCGCCTGAAGAAGCTATACGGCGCCGAAGCCGCCAACGTCCAGCCGAACTCCGGTTCGCAGGCCAACCAGGCCGTGCTGATGGCCTTCTGCAAGCCGGGCGACACCATCATGGGCATGAGCCTGGCCGAAGGCGGCCACCTGACCCACGGCATGGCGCTCAACATGTCCGGCAAGTGGTTCAACGTCGTTTCCTACGGCCTCAACGACAAGGAAGAGATCGACTACCCGCGTATGGAAGCGCTGGCCCGCGAGCACAAGCCGCGCCTGATCATCGCCGGTGCCTCGGCTTACGCGCTGCGCATCGACTTCGAGCGTTTCGCCAAGATTGCCAAGGAAGTCGGCGCCATCTTCATGGTCGACATGGCCCACTACGCCGGCCTGATCGCCGCCGGTTTCTACCCGAATCCGGTGCCCTTCGCCGACGTCGTCACCTCGACCACGCACAAGACCCTGCGCGGCCCGCGCGGCGGCATCGTGCTGATGAAGGCCGAGCATGAAAAGGCCATCAATTCGGCCATCTTCCCGGGCCTGCAGGGCGGCCCGCTGATGCACGTCATCGCCGCCAAGGCGACGGCCTTCAAGGAAGCGGCGACGCCGGGCTTCCGTCACTACCAGGAGCAGGTCATCGCCAACGCCCGCGTCATGGCCCGCGTGCTGTCCGAGGAGCGCGGCCTGCGCGTCGTCTCCGGCCGTACCGAAAGCCACGTCTTCCTGCTCGACCTGCGCGCCAAGAACATCACCGGCAAGGATGCCGAAGCCGCCCTCGGCCGCGCCCACATCACGGTCAACAAGAACGGCATTCCGAACGATCCGCAGAAGCCCTTCGTCACCTCCGGCATCCGCATCGGCTCGCCGGCCATGACGACGCGCGGCTTCACCGAGATCGAGGCGGAAACGGTCGCCCATCTGGTGGCCGACGTGCTCGACGCCCCCAACGACGAGGCCGTGGCCGCCACCGTGCGGGCCAAGGTCGCCGAGTTGTGCAAGAAGTTCCCGGTCTACGGCGCCTGATCAGGATCGAGGATTTAGGATCGAGCTGGTAGTAAATGCTTACTCGATCCTCGCTCCAACTCCTAACGGCTAATAGCTAACAGCTAAAATGAAATGCCCTTTCTGCGGCGCGGAGGACACGGCGGTTGCCGATACCCGTCTGAACGACGAGGGTGACGTCGTCCGCCGCCGCCGTCGGTGCAACGCCTGCGACAAGCGCTTCACCACCTACGAGCGGGCCGAGATCCAGTTGCCGCAGGTGGTCAAGAAGAACGGCCTGCGTACCGAGTTCAGCCGCGGCAAGCTGCGCGCCAGCCTGGATCTGGCGCTGCGCAAGCGGCCGGTGTCGATCGAGTCGGTCGACGCGGCGGTGGCCGATATCGAGGAGCGCTTGCTGGCTGCCGGCGAGCGCGAGGTCAGCACGCAGCAACTGGGCGAGCTGGTCATGCGTGAGCTGAAGAAGCTCGACAAGGTGGCCTACATTCGCTTCGCCTCGGTGTATCGCAACTTCGAAGACGTCGACGCCTTTTCCAAGGCGATCCGCGAAGTTTCGCCGACTACCCGCAAAAAATGACATTTTCCGCCGTCGACCACGGCATGATGGGGCGCGCCCTGCAACTGGCCGAGCGCGGCCTGTGGACGACCTCGCCCAATCCGCGGGTCGGCTGCGTGCTGGTCCGCGACGGTGCCATTGTCGGCGAGGGTTGGCATGAGAAGGCCGGCGAGCCGCATGCCGAAGTGCACGCACTGCGCGCCGCCGGCGAGCGGGCCCGGGGCGCCAGCGCCTACGTCACGCTGGAACCGTGCAGTCATCACGGCCGTACGCCGCCCTGTGCCGAGGCGCTGATCGCGGCCGGGGTTTCCCGCGTCGTGGCAGCGATGACCGACCCCAATCCGCTGGTCGCCGGTCAAGGGCTGGCCCGGCTGCAGGCGGCCGGCATCGAGACGGCGAGCGGCTTGCTGGAAAACGAGGCGCGCGAGCTGAACATCGGTTTCGTGTCGCGCATGACGCGGGCTCGCCCCTGGCTGCGCCTGAAAGCGGCGGCCAGCCTGGATGGCAAGACGGCTCTCAACAATGGCCTCAGCCAGTGGATCACCGGCCCCGAGGCGCGGCGCGATGGACATGCCTGGCGGGCCCGGGCCTGCGCCATCCTGACCGGCATCGGCACGGTGCGCGACGACGATCCGCTACTGTCGGTGCGCGATGTGGCGACGTCGCGCCAGCCGCTGCGAGTCGTTGTCGACAGTCGGTTCGAAATCCCGCTGAACGCCCGCGTGCTGCACGGCGGCGGGACGCTGGTGGTCGGCGCCGTCGACCATGCCGAAAAAATCACAGCGCTGCGGTCGACGGGAAATTTCGTCGAAATTCTGAAAAACCCGGCCGGCAAGGTCGATTTGCCGGCCTTGCTCGAATTGCTGGCAAGCCGCGGCGTCAACGAGGTGCACGCCGAGGCCGGCTGCAAGCTGAATGGTTCGCTGCTGCGCGAAGGGCTGGTCGACGAGTTGCTGCTCTACCTGGCGCCCTGCCTGATCGGCGACCAGGCGAACGGCCTGTTCAACCTGCCCGAACTGGCTAGCCTGGACGGCAAACGCCGCCTGCAGATTCGCGATCTGCGTCAGGTCGGGGTAGATATCCGGGTGCTTGCCCGGCCGCTGTAGGGCCGCACACGGCGCAGGCCGGGTCCTTGCGGAATCGGACGGTGCGCCATTCCATGTCGAGGGCGTCGAGCAGCAGCAGCCGGCCGCTCAGCGACTGGCCGATGCCGGCCGCCAGCTTCAGCGCCTCGGCTGCCTGCATGGTGCCGACGATGCCGGTCAGCGGCGCGAAGACGCCCATCACCGCGCAGCGCACTTCCTCGACATCGTCGCCTTCGGGAAACAGGCAGTGGTAGCACGGCGCATCGTCGCGGCGCAGGTCGTAGACGCTGATCTGGCCGTCGAAGCGGATGGCGGCGCCGGAGACCAGCGGCTTCTTGTGATGGACGCAGGCCCGGTTGATGGCGTGGCGGGTGGCGAAGTTGTCGGTGCAGTCGAGGACGATGTCGGCCGTCGCCACCAGGGCGTCGAGCGCAGGGCCCGACAGCCGCTGCTGCAGCGGCACGACGGCGATTTCGGGATTGATGGCGGCCAGCGCCTGGCGTCCCGATTCGGCCTTGGCCATGCCGACCCGCGCCTGGGTGTGGAGGATCTGGCGCTGCAGGTTGGTGAAATCGACGCTGTCGTCATCAACCAGGGTGATCTTGCCGACCCCGGCCGAGGCCAGGTAGAGCGCCGCCGGCGAACCGAGGCCGCCGGCCCCGACGATCAGGGCGTGGCTGGCGAGAATCCGCGCCTGCCCCTCGATGCCGAGGGCGTCGAGCAGAATGTGGCGGCTGTAGCGGAGAAGCTGGTCGTCGGTCATTCGAGGAGCAAGGATCGAGTTGTCAGGAGCGAGCGTTTGTTGCTAACGGCTTGATCCTCGATCCTGACGGCTACTTGTATTCGCGCCACTCCGGCGGCGTGTCGTCGTGGTCGCCATGGGGGTGGTGCTCCCAGGCCTGGACGTAGGCCTCCTGGGCCGAGCGCTTGAGGCGCTTTTCCGGGGCCGCCATGTTGTGCAGCTGGGTTTCCTCGACGTAGTAGATCAGGGCCCGGGTCAGCTTGGTCATTAGCGTGTTGTCGAGGTGAAAGCCCTTGTCGATCAGGTGTTCGTCGAGTTCGCGCAGGGTGTGCTGCTGCAGGTCGTAGGTGACGCCGAGCGCCCGCTTTTCGTACTTCGGCTGGACGTCGATGTCGGCCAGATGCTGAAGGTCGTCGGCCGCCTCGGGCACCTGTCCCGGCGGGAACTTGGAGAACTGGATCTCGCGTTTCTTCCTGAGGTCTGTGCCGGACATCATCCCTCCCGATCTATCGATTACTGGACCTTGTTCTGCATGATCTGCAGCCCCTTGAGCAGGTTCAGGGCCTGCTGGAACTGGTAATCGTTCTTGCTGGCGTATTCGAGGCGCTGGGGCATTTCGTCGTCGTTCTCTTCGGCCGGCTTTTCCTTGGCCTTTTCCTTGGTCGCACCCTTGCCCAGGGGTTTGGTTTCCGGCTTGGGGGCTTCCTTCTCGCGATCGTTCATCAGGTGACGGTCGAGGTCCACCTCGCGCACGCGTGCGCCGGGGGCGGCGCCGTTGGCGCTTTCCTCGACGATGATGTCCGGGGTGATGCCCTTGGCCTGGATGGAGCGGCCTTCCGGTGTGTAGTAGCGGGCCGTGGTCAGCTTGATGGCAGCGTTGCCGGGCAGCGGTAGCACCGACTGCACCGAGCCCTTGCCGAAGGTCTGGGTGCCGACGATAACGGCGCGGCGGTGATCCTGCAGGGCGCCGGCGACGATTTCCGAGGCCGAGGCCGAGCCGCCGTTGACCAGCACCACCATGGGTACTTTCTTGACGTCGACGGGCAGGGTCTTGAGCGGATCTTCCTTGGTGCCGCGCAGGTAGTCCTGGGGGCGGGCCTTGAATTCCTGCTTGGCGTCCTCCGTCCGGCCATCGGTCGATACGACCTTGGTGTCGGGCGGCAGGAAGGCCGAGGAGACGCCGATGGCACCGTTGAGCAGGCCGCCCGGGTCGTTGCGCAGGTCGAGCACCAGGCCGTTCAGCGACTTGCCGTCCCTGTACAGGCCGGAAACGTGCTTGGCCAGTTCGGCGATGGTGTTTTCCTGGAACTGGGTGATGCGCACCCAGCCGTAGCCCGGTTCGACCAGCTTGGACTTGACGCTCTGTACCTTGATCACTTCACGGACCAGGGTCAGTTCGATGGGCTTGTTCTCGCCCTTGCGGATGATCGACAGCTTGATCGCGGTCTTCGGCTTGCCGCGCATCTTCTTGACGGCTTCCGACAGGGTCAGGCCCTTGACCGGCGTTTCGTCGAGCTTGAAGATCAGGTCGCCGGCCTTGACGCCGGCCCGGTAGGCGGGGGTGTCCTCGATCGGCGAAACGACCTTGACCAAGCCGTCTTCCATGCCGACCTCGATGCCCAAGCCGCCGAATTCGCCCTGGGTGCCGACCTGCAGGTCCTTGAAGGCGTCGGCGTCGAGATAGGTCGAGTGCGGATCGAGGTTGGACAGCATGCCGGAAATGGCATTGGCGATCATTTTCTTGTCTTCGACCGGTTCGACGTAGCCTTGCTTGATGGCGCTGTAAACCTCGGCGAAGGTGCGCAGTTCGTCGATAGGCAGGCCGGCCTTGACGTCCTTGTCGGCGAAGGCAGGCAGGTTCAGGCTGATGAGTGCCCCGGCGACGAAGGCGCCGACGGTCAAGCTGATGGTTTTCGTTTTGCTCATTTCAAACTGGCCCATTTCATCGGGTCGATCGGTTGCCCTTTATGGCGGAGTTCAAAGTATAAACCGGATTCCGGATTACCTCCGCTGTTGCCAACGATGGCTATGGTGTCGCCGCCCTTGACGGCCTGCCCGACCTGTTTGAGCAGCGAATCGTTGTAGCCGTAGATGGAGAGGTAGGCGTCGCCGTGGTCGATGATCAGCAGGTTGCCGAAGCCGCGCATCCACTCCGCGAAGACCACCCGTCCGCCGGCGATTGCCTTGACCTCGCCGCCGCTCCCGGCCTTGATGAACAGGCCGCGCCAGGTGCCACCGCCCTCGCGATCGGTGCCGAAGCGGCCAGCCACGGCGCCGCGCACCGGCAGGCGCAGGTTGCCGCGCTGGCGAACGAAGCTGCCGTCGCTGGGCATCGGTTCGTAACGGTTTTCGGCCTCGCTCGGGCGGGGGCGGGCCGGTTCCGGTTCGGGCGCCGGGCGGGCGATTTCCTGCCGTTCGCCAGCGCCCGGCTTGTCCTTGTGCTGGGCCGCGGCGCGGGCGGCCTCTGCCGCCCGGGCGGCGGCAGCGATGCGGGCCGCTTCGGCGGCCCGGGCTGCCCGGGCGGCTTTTTCGGCTTCGGCGGCGAGGATTTTCGAGAGGCGGTCGATCAGGTTGGTCAGCCGCTTTTCATCGCGCTGCAGGCTGCCGATTTCCTTGCGCTGGGCGCTGACCTTGCTGGAAATCTGGGCGTACAGGGCCTGGTGCTCCTGACGCTGCTTGTCCAGGTCGGCGTGGCGCTTCTGCTGCTCCGCCTCGATTTCGGCCAGTTCGGCGCCGCGTTCCTTGACGTCGGCAGCCAGCGCCTTTTTCCGGTCGAGCGTCGTCTTGATGCCGCCCATCAGCTCGGCCCGGGTCTGGGCGATCGCCGACAGGTAGTGCAGGTCGCGCGCCATCTGGTTGGGATCGTTGCCGTTCAGCAGCATCTGCAGCGAGTCGGGCGAGCCCCGCAGGTATTGCCGGTAGAGCAGCTTCTCGAGTTGCGCCTGCTGCTCGGCGAGGGTGTTGCCCAGATCTTCCGACTGCTGGTTGAGGTTTTTGAGTTTTTTTTCCAGTTGACCGCGTTGGTCGCCCAGTTCGTGCAGTTCGCGCTGCAGCCGCGATATCTGGCGCTCGGATTCGCGCAGGCGGTCGCCGGCCCCGGCCTTGTCCTCCTCGCTGTTCGACAACTCCTTGCGCAGGCCTTCGATGCGGCTGCGCAATTCGCCGAGATCGGCCTGCTTTTCGGCGATTTCCGGGGTGGAGGTGATTTTTCCGGAATGCTTCTTGTTGTCCGTGGCGCTGGCGTCGGCTGTGGTGGCAGCGATCACGGCAGCGGCAACAAAGGCCAACGCCCCTTGGGTGCCGATACGCCGGACGCCCAGCTTGCCGATACGGGAAAATCCGGGAATCATTGGGGGTTGATTTCGATTAAGCTAAACACGAATCGCTATTTTATAATGGGCGTCTTACTGCAAAAGAGGTTTTATCTTGGACATGCCTTCCTCAGTTCTGATCGACAAGCAGGAGCACATCGAGCTGGCGGCCCGCGCGCTGAAGTCGATCGCGCATCCGCTGCGCCTGAAAATCCTATGTGTGCTCGGCGATCAGGAGGTCTGCGTGCAGGATATCGTCGATGCCGTGGGAACCTCGCAGAGCAACATCTCGCAGCATCTGGCCATTTTGCGCGAGAAAGGCATTCTGGTGACCCGCAAGGATGCCAATCGTGTTTTTTATCGCGTCGGCGACCAGCGTACCCTGCAACTGGTCGGCATGATGCGTGAAGTTTTTTGTGGATCCGAAAGTTAATTGATGCCGATGGAATTTATCAACCAGAATGTCCTGCTCATCGCCCTCGTCGTGGTCAGCGGACTTTCCCTGCTCTGGCCGTTGCTGGCCCGTCCCTCGGGCGATAGCGTCAACCCGGGCGAAGCTACCCTGCTCATCAACCGAGAGGATGCCCACATCGTCGACGTGCGCGAGGCGGGCGAATATGCCGGCGGCCACCTGCCGAACGCCCGCAATTTTCCGCTCGGCAAGCTGGCCGAACAGGCGGGCGAACTCGAAAAACTGAAGGGGCGCCCGCTGATCATCTGCTGCGCCTCGGGCATGCGCTCGAACAAGGCCTGTGGCGAACTGAAGAAACTCGGTTTCGACAAGCTCTACAACCTGGCCGGCGGGGTGGATGCTTGGGTCGGTGCCGGCTACCCGATCAAGAAAGGCGGCAAGAGCAAATGACCGCGCCCGTTTTGATGTACACCACCGCGGTCTGCCCCTTTTGCGTGCGCGCCAAACAGTTGCTGAAGGCCCGCGGCGTGGCCGAGATCGAGGAAATCCGGGTCGACCTCGACCCGCAGCGCCGGGATGAAATGATGCAGAAAACCCAGCGTCGTACCGTACCGCAGATCTACATCGGCGATACCCACGTCGGCGGTTGTGACGACCTCGTTGCCCTCGATGCCGCCGGTGGCCTGAAGCCCCTGCTCGAAGGCTGAGCCAAACCGATTCAACCATTGAAAGAAAGCCATGGAACAAAATACCCAACCCGTTTTCGCCATTGAAAAGCTGTACGTCAAGGATCTGTCGGTCGAGGTGCCCAATGCGCCGGAAATTTTCCTCGAGCGTGACCAGCCGCAGATGGAAGTCCAGCTGAACACCGGCGGCCGGGGTATCGGCGAAGGTGTCTACGAAGTCGTGCTGACCGTCACTGTCACCGCCAAGCTGGCCGAGAAGACCGTTTTCCTGGTCGAGGTCGGCCAGGCCGGCATCTTCCGCATCCAGAACGTGCCGGAAGAGCAGATCGAGCCGCTGATCGCCGTCGCCTGCCCGAACATCCTCTTCCCGTATGCCCGCGAAGCCGTGTCGGATGCCGTCGGTCGGGCCGGTTTCCAGCCCGTCGTGCTGCAGCCGGTCAATTTCGAAGGCATGTACATGCAGCGCTTGCAGGAGCAGTCCGCCGAGGCGCCGGCCGAAGTGACCATCCAGTAAGGTGATGCGCATGTGGCGTCGGGTTCTTGCCGCCTGTTGCCTGATCGGCGCTGCCGGTTCGGCGCTGGCCCTCGATTACCTGTCGGTCGGCGTGCCGGCAGCCATCCTCTACGATGCGCCGTCGCAGGCCGGCAAGAAGCTCTACCTGATCCGCCAGCAGACGCCGGTCGAAGTCGTCGTCAGGCTGGAGGGCTGGTTCAAGGTTCGCGATGCGGAAGGGACGCTGGCCTGGATCGAATCGCGCCAGGTCAGCGAGCAGCGCACCCTGATCGTCACCGCGCCGCGCGCCCAGATCCGCAAGGCTGACCGCGAGGACGCCGCTGTCCTCGCCGAACTCGACAAATGGGTCGCGATCGACTTCGTCGAGCCGGCCTCGCCAGGCTGGGCCAAGGTGCGCCACCGCGATGGGGCGACTGGCTACATCCGTTCGATGCAGGTCTGGGGTCTATGAGGATCACCCTGCTCGGCGGCGGCGCCTGGGGTACCGCGCTGGCCATCGCCTTCGCCGGCAACAATGAGGTGACGCTGTGGTCGCGCGAGGCCGATGTCGTTGCCGACCTGCTGGCCAGTCGTCAAAACGGCCGCTTCCTGCCTGGCTACAGCCTGCCCGAGTCGGTCGCCGTGACCGGCGACTTTCAGGCCGCCACGGGGGCTGCCGAGGTCATCATCGTCGCCACCCCGACGGCTGGTTTGCGACCCACCGTCGAACATCTCCGGCAGATCGGCTGCACGGCCCCCATTCTCTGGGTATGCAAGGGCTTCGAAGCGGGGAGCGGCCTGCTGCCGCACCAGGTGGTCGGCGAGGTGCTCGGTTCGTCGGCCCGCTTTGGCGTGTTGTCCGGCCCGAGTTTCGCCGAGGAAGTGGCGGCCGGCCAGCCGACCGCCGTGGCGCTGGCCGCCAACGACCCGACGTTGGCCCGGGAAGTGGCCCGTCAATTGCACACCGACCGCCTGCGCATCTACGCCAACGATGATCTCCCCGGCGTCGAGATCGGCGGGGCGGTCAAGAACGTCTTGGCCATCGCCACCGGCATCTGCGACGGGCTCGGGCTCGGGCTCAATTCGCGGGCGGCGCTGATCACCCGCGGCCTGGCCGAGATCGCCCGCCTCGGCGTGGCGCTCGGTGCCGACAGCCTGACCTTCATGGGTCTGGCCGGCATGGGCGACCTGATCCTGACCTGCACCGGCGACCTGTCGCGCAACCGGCGGGTCGGCCTGGCCCTGGCCAAGGGCAAATCCTTGCCGCAGATTCTCGAGGAACTCGGGCACGTCGCCGAGGGGGTCTATACGGCACGTGAAGTCGATCGCCTGTCGACCGCCCTGGGCGTCGACATGCCGATCTGCACGGCCGTCGCGGCCATTCTCGATGGTCGACTGGGGGCGGCCGAGGCGGTCGAGGAACTGATGGCCCGCGACCCCAAGGAAGAACTGGCCTAGAGCGAACCCGCGAACCCGGCCTGGCGCCAGGCTTCGAAGACGGTGACGGCGGCGGCGTTGGACAGGTTGAGGCTGCGCTGCCCCGGCTGCATGGGCAGGCGCAGGCGGTTTTCCGGCGTGAATTCGGCCAGCACCTCGTCCGGCAAACCCCGGGTTTCCGGGCCGAAGACGAAAGCATCGTTGTCCTGAAGCAGCGTCGCGTACAGGCTGGCGCTGCCCTTGGTGGTCATCGCAAAGAGGCGGCGTCCGGCCAGGGCTGCCCGGCAGGCCGGCCAGTCGGCATGGCGGATGACCCGGGCGTACTCGTGGTAATCCAGCCCGGCGCGGCGCAGCGGCTTGTCGGTCAATTCGAAGCCGAGCGGCTCGACCAGGTGCAGTTCGGCGCCGGTATTGGCGCACATGCGGATGATGTTGCCCGTGTTGGGCGGGATTTCCGGCTGGTACAAGACGACGGCGAACACGCGAGCTCTCGATGGGCGAAAAGGCCGGATTAGAACACGGATTCAGTGCTTCAGCGCGCGGGCAACGACGGCTACGGTGACGCTGGCCGCGCCGTGCAATTTGAGGACGCGGGCGCATTCGTTGGCGGTAGCGCCGGTGGTCATCACGTCGTCGACGAGCAGCAGCGACTGACCGGAGAAATCGGCGGCACATTCGAAAGCCCCCCGGACATTCTTGCGCCGCGCCTTGAGCGGGAGATCGGCTTGCGGCGGGGTGGCCCGGCTGCGCCGGACATGCTCGCGGTCGACCGGAATTTTTGCCCAAACGGCGAATTTTTGGGCGATCTCCAGCGACTGGTTGAAACCGCGCTGGCGCAGCCGTTCGTCGTGCAGCGGCAAGGGAATGATCCGGTCGAAACGCTGTCCGGCCAGCCGTTCGCCGAGACGCTGGCCGCACCAGTCGGCAACAGCCAGTTGATGGCCGTATTTGAGGGCATGGACGATGCGGTCGACGGGAAAATCGTAGCGATAAAGCGCGACCGTGCCATCGAAGGACGGCGGGTCTTTCAGGCAGCTGCCGCAGCGCTCGCCGTGCGTCGTCTGGTCGGCGCACAGGGGGCAGTGCCCGGCCGGCAGCTCCGGGAGGTCGCCGTGACAGTCGGCGCAGAGCAGCGTCCGCCGACTGTCGGCGCCGCATAGCAGGCAACTGGCCGGAAGCAGGGCGTCGCCGATTTCTTGGGCCAGCGCGGAGAGCCAGCCAGGGTGGGGTAAAATTGACATTCAGCCTGTGCGTCCGTAATAATCCATAATTACCGATGCGCTTCGTATCTGATTTTTATAGTATTTCTCAAGCAAGGCCAACCATGCAAGCCAGTCCCCTCGTTGCCGTTCCTTTCGCCGCCCCGTCGGCATCCGTCACCCGCTGGACGGTCGGCGATGTGCTCGCCCTCTACGACATGCCGCTGATGGACCTGATCTGGAAGGCGCAAGGCGTTCATCGCCAGCACTTCGACGCCAACGCCATCCAGCGCTCGACCCTGTTGTCGGTGAAGACCGGCGGTTGCTCCGAGGATTGCAGCTATTGCTCGCAGTCGGCCCGCTACGACACCGAAACCGAACGCGAACGGCTGATGCCGATCGACGAAGTGGTCGCCGCCGCCAAGGCCGCCAAGGCCAAGGGCGCTTCCCGCTTCTGCATGGGGGCCGCCTGGAAAGGGCCGAAAGACAGCGATCTCGACCGCGTGCTGGAAATGGTCCGCGAGGTCAAGGCGCTCGGCATGCAGACCTGCGTCACCCTCGGCATGCTCAAGGACGGCCAGGCCGACAAGCTCAAGGAGGCCGGCCTCGATTACTACAACCACAACCTCGACACCGACAAGGAATTCTACGGCCAGGTCATCAAGACGCACACCCACGACGACCGCCTCGATACGCTGGAGCAGGTGCGCGAGGCCGGCATCAACGTCTGCTCGGGCGGCATCATCGGCATGGGCGAATCGCGCAAGAACCGCGCCGCATTGATCGTCCAGCTGGCCAACCTGCCCAAGCCGCCGGAGTCGGTGCCGATCAATAACCTGGTGCCGATTCCCGGCACGCCGCTGGCCGACAAGCCGCGTCTCGATCCCTTCGAGTTCGTGCGCACCATCGCCGCTGCCCGCATCGCCATGCCGACCTCGTGGGTTCGCCTGTCGGCCGGCCGTCAGGAAATGAGCGACGAACTGCAGACCCTGTGCTTCCTGGCCGGTGCCAATTCGATGTTCTACGGCGATCGCCTGCTGACCACCGACAATCCGGACATCGACCGCGACGATCGCCTCTTCGCACGCCTGGGCGTCAAGGCGGTTTGACTGCCGAGTTCGTCGACCGGCGCCAGGTCGGTCGGCGCTTTGCCCGGGTCGCCGCGGACTATGGCGACCACGACTTCTTCGCCCGGGAAATCGACCGCCGGATGCAGGAGCGGCTCGACTACGTCAATATCAAGCCGGCCCGCGTTGTCGACCTCGGCTGCAGCCGGGGCGGCAGTTTTGCCGGCCTGGCGGCGCGTTACCCCGAGGCCGAACTGCTAGGTGTCGACCTGGCGCCGGCCATGCTCGCCGCCGATGCCGCCCAGCGTCCCGCTTGGCAGCGCTGGCTGGGCCTGGGCAAGCAGCGCGATCCGCTGCGCCTGGCAGCCGATGCTGCCAATTTGCCGCTAAAATCCCGGTCGACCGCGGTAGTCTGGTCTAACCTCCTGCTGCACTGGCTGGACAACCCCATCCCGGCCCTGGCCGAGGCCCATCGCGTGCTGGAGGTCGGCGGGCTGCTGATGTTTTCCACCCTCGGCCCCGACACCCTGCGCGAATTGCGCTCGGCCTTCACCGACGGTTACGCCCACACCCAGCGTTTCGCCGACATGCACGATCTGGGCGACATGCTGGTCGGCTGCGGTTTTGCCGACCCGGTGATGGACATGGAGGTGGTCACCCTGACCTACGACGATCTCGACGCCCTGTTCGACGATCTGCGCACCGCCGGTTCGGTCTGCGCCATGAAGGCCCGCCGCCACGGGCTGACCGGGCGCCAGGCCTGGGGCCGCGCCAAGGCAGCCTACGAGGCCATGCGCCGCGACGGCAAGCTGCCGGCGACCTTCGAGGTGGTCTACGGCCACGCCTGGAAGGCGGCGCCCAGGCAAACGCCGGATGGGCGGGCCATCGTCCGCTTCGACTTGCCGCGCAAAGGCTGAATCAGTCGGGTTTCTTGCTGAAAAAACGGAGCGGCTTGGCGGTTGGGGAAGGTGGGACCGGGATCGCCTTGCGCCGACGTTCACGCACCCGCCAGCCCAGCAGGCCGGCGACGGCGAGCGTGTAGGCCAGTGGCCAGAGCATGGCCGATACCTCGCTCAGCCAGAAGAAATGGACGCAGGCCAGAATGCTGACCAGGTAGACGTTGCGATGCAATTCCTGCCAGCGGCGGCCGCCCAGCTTGCGCAACGCCAATTGGTTCGAGGTGGCGGCCAAGGGAATCAGCAGCAGGAAGGCCGCGAAGCCGACGACGACAAAGGGGTGCTTGGAGACATCCCGGGCGATACTGTCGATGGAAAAGTCGTTGGCGAAGCCGACAAAGGCGAGGAAGTGCAGCGTGGCATAGAAAAAGACAAACAGCCCGAGCATGCGCCGCAGGCGGATCAGCCAGTGCCATTGCGTGAACGTGCGCAGCGGCGTGATGCTCACGGTCAGCAGCAGGAAATTGAAGGTCCAGATGCCCGTCCATCGCTGCACGAACTCGACCGGGTCGCCAGCCCAGTCATTTGTAGAAAATGCCCAGAGCAGGCGGGTGACCGGCAGCAGGCAGGCAGCAAAAAGGCAAGCCTTGATCAGGGCGACGTGGCGGGCTTGAGGGGTATAGGTCATCGCGGAAACCTTCGAAAATCGGTGGCCATGCGCAGCGGCCGACTTGCTGTGCTGCTGTTCCTGTCTCAGGCGGCAAGCGCCACGCGCAAGTCGACCATGTCGTCTCGCGCTTGCTGCAGGATGGCGGCGTAGCCGGCTTGCTCCTCTGCGCTTACCGAGTGATAGGCGAGCGGCTTGTCGAGCCAGGCCATCGATGTGCCATCGGCAAGTTGAATGGCGAGGTGGAGCACATCGCCGATGGTAGCAGGCGGAAATGTCGCTTGCCGGTGACTTAGGTCACGTATGGCATCGACGATCACCCCCGGGACGCCGAGTATGGGCAGCAGGCTATCGCCGACACCCTCATGCCAGCCTTTCAACAACTCGATCATGGCCGGTTCGTCGTCGCGATATTGGGGATACTCGGCAGCCCGGTACAGCAAATAAAAGATGCCGACCTGGTGTACCAACCCGGCCAGCATGGCCGCATCGGGCGCAACCTGCCTGTGGTGCGGAGCCAGGACGCGGGCGATGGTGGCAACCTCGATCGAGTGGGCCCAGGTCTGCCGGGAAATCCGGTCATAGGCCACGAGGTGGCGCGACCTGAGCATTTGTTCCATGCTGACGGCCAACGCTGTCGTTCTGACACTGTCGAAACCGAGACGGGAAATGGCCAGGCCGAGATCGGCAATGGCCTCGCCGCCAGGGTTGTGGCTGACCGAATTGGCCAGCCGGAGCAGTTTGGTGGCGATCAGCGGCTCGCTGCCGACTACCCGAACAACCTGTTCAATGCTGATGTCGGGATTTTTTAGCGTATTGCGGACCAGTATGGCCGCATCGAGACAGGTAGGGAAATTGACATCGCCCGACAGGTCGCGGGCGATGTCTTCGAGAATGCGGAAGTGTATTCCGCCCTCATCAGTCATTTTCAGCCGGCGATGTAGCGTTCCAGCTGATCGATCATGAATTTCTGGTCGCAGATGGTTTCCTTGACCATGTCGCCAATCGACAGCATGCCGATGACCGCACCCGATTCGTCGAGAACGGGCAAGTGACGGAAACGCTTCTCGGTCATCAGGGCCATGCATTCCTCTATCGAGGCGCTTGGGGTAACGTAGGCGACACGGTCGCTCATGATCTCGCGAACCAGTGTTTCCTTCGATGTTTTGCCGTGCAGGATGATCTTTCGGGCGTAATCGCGCTCTGACAAAATGCCGACCAGTTGCTCGCCATCGAGGACCAGTACCGCGCCGACTTCGTGCTGGGCCATGACCGATAGGGCGTGGAAAATGGTGTCGCCAGGGGCCACGATAGCCAGGGGCTGTCTTTTATCAGCGAGAAGCTGTTTGAGCGTCTTCATGTTCGTCTCCTGCTACGGTGGGGATATGCTGCCAGTCTAGCCTCGTCAGCCATGGCTGCCAAGCCGACAAAAGGAAAAAGGCAGCCAAAGCTGCCTTTTTCCAGGGTGTAGCCGCTCAGCGGAGGCCGGCGGCATATTCCGATACGGCCTTGATTTCAACGTCGGACAATTTTGCTGCGATGGTGCGCATCATTTTTTCCGGATCGTTGGCGCGTTCGTCGACACGGAAAGCCTTCAACTGGGCTTCGGTGTATTCGGCGAACTGGCCGGCCAGGCGGGGGTACATGGCGGGCAGGCCGGCACCGGCCGGGCCGTGGCAACCGGCGCAGGCCGGAATGCCCTTCTTGAAATCGCCCTGACGCCAGATTTTCTGGCCCAGTGCAATCTGCTTTTCATCCTTGGCGACGGCTGGCTTCAACTTCTGGCTGGCAAACCAGGCTGCGACGTTGCGCATGTCTTCGTCGGACAGCGGGGCGGCCATGCCACCCATGATGGCGTTGTTACGCACGGCGGGTTTGCCTTCGCTGGCCTTGAAATTTTGCAATTGCTTATAGATGTATTCCTCGACTTGGCCGGCCAGGTGCGGGTTGGCCGCTGCTGCACTGTTGCCGTCGGCACCATGGCAGGCGACGCAGACGGTTTCGGCGATGACCTTGCCCTTGGCTGGGTCTGCCTTCGCCTTGGCTTCAGGAGAAGCGTGGGTGATGAAACTGGTGGCAAACAGGATTGCCATTGCCGCTGTACGGATCATTTTCGAACTCCTAATGCGCGTCTATGGGCGCTTTGGCCGGAACGGAAGTTACAAACCTGTTATTCTATATCAGATCCCATTAGCCTAGCGTGTCTTCCGAGTATTTTATGCATCTGTTTCAGAAGGCGGTCTTTTTGACGACCGTCGCCAATCTTCGCGATATGCCGCAAGACGCCCTTCGCGAAGTCGCTTTCGCCGGCCGCTCGAATGCGGGAAAGTCCTCGGCAATCAACACCCTGGCTGGTCGAGTGCGTCTGGCCTATGTCAGTAAGACCCCCGGGCGTACGCAACACCTCAATTACTTCACGCTGGCCGACGGCAAGTATTTCGTCGATCTGCCCGGCTATGGCTATGCCAAGGCGCCGGAGGCCATCCGCTCGCAATGGGAAGGCCTGATCGGTCCCTATCTGAGTCGGCGCGATCAATTGGCCGGTCTGGTGGTGATCATGGATATTCGGCGGCCGATGACCGAACTTGACGTCCGCTTGATCGACTGGTTCCGTCCGACCGGCAAGCCCATCCACATCATGTTGTCGAAATCCGACAAGCTCAGTCGGCAGGACCAGACCAAGATGCTGCGCTCGGTCAGGGCGGAAGTGGCGACTTGGGGCGATCCTGAACTGTATTCGGTGCAGTTGTTCTCCAGCCTGAAAAAGACTGGCGTCGAGGAAGCCGAGGGCGTGCTGGCCAATTGGCTGGATATCCCGCTCCCGGATGGCGTGAAGGAAAACAAAAGGCCCCCGGATAAGGGGGGTCCGGGGGCCAAAATGCCCTAACGTTGTCAAGGCACCCGCTCAGGGAGGTGAAGCGGGAGACAGCGCGTGCCATCTGCGTTCTCTGACGCGGGTCAATGTCTTAAGTTCCGCGCTGGCCGAAAATATTTACATTGAATTGAATCGAGGTTGCGGCATGGCAGTTGTGAGCGGTGTTTTCTCCAGTACCCGGATGCGCCGGATGCGGCGCGATGATTTTTCGCGGCGCCTGATGCGCGAGTCGGTACTGACGACTGACGATTTCATCTACCCGGTTTTCGTTCTCGACGGTGCTGGAAGGGTCGAGAAGGTGGCGTCGATGCCCGGAGTCGAGCGCCAGTCGCTCGATATCCTGCTGAAGACCGCGGAACGTGCCGTCAGGCTCGGCATTCCGGCCATCGCGCTGTTTCCGGTGGTCGATGCATCGCTGAAATCCCTGGGCGCCGAGGAGGCGTACAACGCCGACGGCCTGGTGCCGCGCGTCGTCCAGGCGCTGAAGCGCGAGTTTCCCGAACTGGGCGTGATTACCGACGTGGCTCTCGATCCCTACACCAGCCACGGCCAGGATGGCCTGATCGACCAGACCGGCTACGTCCTCAACGACGAAACGCTGGACGTGCTGGCCAAACAGGCGCTTTGCCACGCCCAGGCGGGGGCCGACGTGGTGGCGCCTTCGGACATGATGGATGGCCGTATCGGGCGAATCCGTAGCGAACTGGAAGCGGCCGGTCAGATCTACACCCGCATTCTGGCCTACTCGGCCAAGTATGCCTCCAGCTTCTACGGGCCGTTCCGCGATGCCGTCGGCTCGGCCGGCAACCTGGGCAAGGGCAACAAATACACCTACCAGATGGATCCGGCCAACACCGACGAGGCCCTGCGCGAAGTGGCGCTCGACCTGCAGGAGGGAGCCGACATGGTCATGGTCAAGCCGGGCATGCCGTATCTGGACATCGTGCGCCGGGTCAAGGACGAGTTCAAGGTGCCGACCTACGCCTATCAGGTCAGCGGCGAATACGCCATGCTCAAGGCTGCCGCGCAGAACGGCTGGCTGGACGAAGGGGCCTGCGTGCTGGAAAGCCTGCTGGCCTTCAAGCGGGCCGGGGCCGACGGCATCCTGACCTATTTTGCGCTGGATGCGGCGGAGTATCTGAAGGGCTAGCTGCTAGTTATTAGCTACTAGCTCTTAGCGGATTCTTGGGGGCGCTGCGGCGCCCCCCGTTTTTGCTAAAAGCTAATGACTAACGACTAATTGCCGCTTTTAAGCTCCTGGCACCCGGACTGCGACAGGCAGGCGAAGTAGAGCATGGGCCATTGCTGCGGCCACTGGCTTAGCGGTTCCCGGGTGAAGCCGCTGCGGGCGTATTGTTCCCAGCGGCCGACGGCGTAGCAGCGCAGCAGGTTGGCGAGGGCGCCGAAATCGGCGTCGGGCTTGAGGTTTTCCTGCGTTGCAGCGATGCGCAGGGCTTGTTTCATGGCCGCCTCGATCTTGTCGAGAACCCCGTTGATGCGGCTTTGCAGGCGTTCGTTTTCATTGACCAGGGCGTCGCCGATCAGCACCCGGGTCATGCCGCGGTTCTTCTGGGCGAAGCGCAGCAGCAGGCCGACGATCTGCTCGATCTGGTTGAGGCCCTGGGCTTCATCGCGGGTGATCTGGTTGATGACGGTGAACAGGCTTTGCTCGATGAATTCGATCAGGCCCTCGAACATTTGCGCCTTGCTGGCGAAGTGCCGGTACAGCGCGGCTTCCGAGCATTGCAGCCGGGCAGCCAATGCGGCTGTGGTGATCTTTTCCCCTTGCGGTGTTTCGAGCATCGCGGCCAGCGTCTGCAGGATCTGCAGGCGGCGCTCCCCCGGTTTGCTTGCCATCGGTCGTCTCTCCCCCGTCGATTTTTGGATTTTGCCCAAAAATTATAGTCGACCGCAGCGGTTGGGGAGTTCGAGGGCGGAGCTGATTTTTACGTCGACATAAGGCGAGCGGCGTGAGCCAGTGCTCACCCAGACGGTTTTCATGCCGAGCTTTTTGGCGGTGACCAGATTGGCCAGGCTGTCCTCGACCATGATGCAGTTGCGCGGCGCCAGGCGCTCGGCGCGGAGCAGGGCGAGGAAGCCGGAGAGCATGGGCTTCGGTTGGAAACCGACGTTTTCGACCGAATAGACGGCGCTGAAGCGGTCGCCCAGCCCTGTCAGGGAAAGCACTGCCTCGGTGTAGTGGCGGGGGGCGTTGGAAAAGATGATCTTGCGCCCCGGCAGTCGGCGCAGCGTATGGCGCAGCGGCTTGTCGAAGACCAGCATGCGCTTGAGGTCGGGGAACTGGTGGGTTTCCCGCAGGAAGTGACGGGGATCGGTGCCGTGATGGCGCATCAGACCGAGCAGGGTGGCGCCGTAGCGCACCCAGTAATCCTGGCGAATGCGGGTCGCTTCATCTTCGTCCACGCCGAGATGCTGCTCGATGTATTGCCGCATCGACAGGTTGATATGCGGAAAGATGTGCGGCGAGGCGTTGTGCAGCGTGTTGTCGAGGTCGAACAGCCAGACGGGGTTTTTCATCGCGAGGCCCGGGGTGCCATGGAAAAGGCCCGCTGTCGCGGGCCTTGGTAGTGTGTGGCCGATTAGTGCGACTTGATCATGGTGCCGACCCCGTGGTCGGTCAGGATTTCCAGCAGCAAGGCGTGCTCGACGCGGCCGTCGATGATATGCACGCCCTTGACGCCGTTGCGGGCGGCATCGAGCGCCGAGCCGATCTTCGGCAGCATGCCGCCGGACAGCGTGCCGTCCTCGACCATTTCGTCGATTTCGCGCGGGGTGATGCCGGTAATCAGATTGCCGGCCTTGTCGAGTACGCCCGGGGTGTTGGTCAGCAGGACCAGCTTTTCGGCCTTGAGGACTTCGGCGATCTTGCCGGCGACGACGTCGGCATTGATGTTGTAGGTTTCGCCTTCCTCGCCGACGCCAATCGGCGCGATGACCGGAATGAAGGCTCCCTTGTCGAGGTGGTCGATCAGCGACGGATCGATTTTGGTGATCTCGCCGACTTGGCCGACGTCGATCAGGTCGCCCGGATTGTCCTTGTTGGCCAGCATCAGCTTCTTGGCGCGGATACAGCTGCCATCCTTGCCGGTCAGGCCGACAGCCTTGCCGCCGTGCTGGTTGATCAGGTTGACGATGTCCTTGTTGACCTGGCCACCGAGCACCATTTCAACAACTTCCATGGTTTCGGCATCGGTGACGCGCATGCCCTGGACGAACTCGCCCTTCTTGCCAACGCGAGTCAGCAGGTTCTCGATCTGCGGGCCGCCGCCATGGACGACAACGATGTTGAAGCCGATCAGTTCGAGCAGCACGACATCGCGGGCGAAGCAGCTTTTCAGGTGCTCGTCGGTCATCGCGTTGCCACCGTATTTGACGACGATGGTCTTGCCGTGGAAACGCTTGATGTAGGGCAGCGCTTCGGCCAGAACGGCGGCTTTGACGCCGGGGGTGAGGTTTTCCAGGCTCATGGCAGGCTCCAAGTAGAATCGCCGCGGATTGTACAAAGAAAAAGGCCGGAGCGGGGTCCGGCCTTGGCCCGGGAGCGCCGTGGCTCAGCTGATGGCGAGCCGTTTGGTCGGGCTGGCTGCCCGTTTGGGCAGGGTCAGTTCGAGCACGCCGTCGTTGAATTTGGCGACGGCCTTGCTGTCGTCAAGCTCCTGTTCCAGCTGGAAGGAGCGCGAAACCGAGCCGAAATAGCGCTCCGCGCGCAGGACGCGGTCGCCTTCCTTGACCTCGCTTTCCCGCTTGCTTTCGGCGCTGATCGACACCTGCGAACCCTCGACAACGACATGGATGTCCTCTTTCTTGACGCCGGGGAGCTCGGCGTGGACCAGATAGGTTTCGCCCTGGTCCTTGACGTCCATCTTGATGGACGGCGGCTGGGCCGGTGTGTTGTTGAAGTCGACCGGACGCACGAAGAAACCACGGAACAGGTCGTCGAACGGGTCGATACGCGTGATGTTTGCCATGTTTGCCTCCTTGGATGATCGGGTTTTCCCAATACCAATATAGGAGGCGTCGGCCCGCTTTCAAGAGGAGGCAGCCAAACGCCCGGCCAGCATCAGGATGGCATCGCGGTTGCTCCACGAAAAGCAACGTTCAGCTGCCTGACGGTAGTCTACCCATTCGCAGGTGCGGTGTTCGTCGGGGGCGGCGACAATGTCCAGCGTCGTGGGCACGAGCAGGCTGAAGACGTGCTCGACGTTATGGGTGGTGCCGGGTGCGTAGCGATGGCGCCATTCGCGGAAAATCTCGAAGGTGTTGGTCAATGACCAGTCGGTAAGCCAGTGCTGGCGGGTGTCGATACCAGTTTCCTCGAAAACCTCGCGTCTGGCTGTTTCTGCCGGCGATTCCTCGCCCTCGCGGCTGCCCGTCACCGATTGCCAGAAACCGGGGTGGGCGGCGCGTTCGAGCAACAATACCTGCAGCGCCGGGGTGTGAATGACGACGAGGACAGATACTGGCTGCTTGAAGGCGGTCATGCCTCGGGAAAGACGGGTACGCCCCGGGCCGGGGTGTCGATGACGATCCAGAACGGCCCCTCCTTGCCTGTCCTGGCTTCGGCGACGGCCAGGAAGACGTCGATCAGCGTGGCGAAATCGTCCGGGCTGGCGGCGCGCAGGCGGGACATGCCGGTCAGCAGCAGCAGGTGGCCCTTGGCCGGTTGCCAGCCCGGGTCGGTCAGGCAATCGAACAGGGCGTCGAAGTTGGCGCCGTACCAGATCGGGAATTTGAGCGTCGAGCCGAGTTGGTTCAGTACGTCGTCGCCTGTCGCCCGTTCGGCAATTTCGGTGGACAGGACACTGAACCGGGCGCGTTCGGCCAGGGCCAGCAGCCCGGCGAGGCGCGGCGCGGGCAGGTGATATACCCCGGTGTCGGGGAGGCTTCTGGTCGCGTTGTCGCTCATCGGTCGGCTTCCACAATCCGCCGGAAGCTCCGGTAATGGTCGTCGGTGTAGTAATACTCGTCGTTCTGGCCGGCCACGATGCGGCGCGGGCCGCGGTCGCGCCGCCATGGCGTCTTGACGGTGTATTCGCGGTAATAGCCGCGGGGCCGGAGCGGCAGGCGCTTTTCGAAATTGCCGAAAACGATGCCGTCGCGCTCATACGGGAAGGGGCCGCCCTGCTTGATCAGGGCCAGGGTCTGCTGGGCTTCGAACGGCAAATTTGCCGTAAAAATCCGGTCGACCGCAGCATCCGCCGAGCTTGGCGCCTGGTTGGCGCCGCTGAATCCGAAGGCGCTCCCGATCGCCAGCCAGGCGACGATCAGGAGGCGCAGACAGAATTGCATCAGCCTTTAGCCCGGGCTGACTTCGACCTGGGTTTCGACCTTCTGGCGCAGGCGGACGTGCAGTTCGCGCAACTGCTTCTCGTCGACCGCCGACGGTGCGTCGGTCAGCAGGCACTGGGCACGCTGGGTCTTGGGGAAGGCGATGACGTCGCGGATCGACTCGGCGCCGGTCATCATGGTGACGATGCGGTCGAGACCGAAGGCCAGGCCGCCGTGTGGCGGAGCGCCGTATTTCAGGGCGTCGAGCAGGAAGCCGAACTTGGCCTGCTGTTCCTCGGGGCCGATGTTGAGCGCGGCGAAGACCTTTTCCTGCACGTCGGCGCGGTGGATACGCACCGATCCACCGCCGAGTTCCCAGCCGTTCAGCGCCAGGTCGTAGGCGTTGGCCAGGCACTTGCCGGGATCGGTGGCGAGGAATTCGAGGTGCTCGTCCTTGGGGCTGGTGAACGGGTGGTGGCAGGCGGTCCACCGCTTGCTCTCATCGTCGTACTCGAACATCGGGAAGTCGATGACCCACAGCGGCGCCCACTTGGCGCCGGTGACGAAGCCCTTCTCGTGACCGATCTTGATGCGCAGTGCACCGAGGGCGTCGCTGACGATCTTGGCCTTGTCGGCACCGAAGAAGATCAGGTCGCCGGACTGGGCACCGGTGCGCTCGAGCACGGTACGCAGCGAGGCTTCGGAGAGGTTCTTGACGATCGGCGACTGCAGGCCGGTTTCGTTAACCTGAGTGACGTCGTTGACCTTGATGTAGGCTAGGCCCTTGGCGCCGTAGATACCAACGAACTTGGTGTATTCGTCAATCTCCCCGCGAGTCAGGCTGGCACCGCCCGGAATACGCATGGCGGCGATGCGGCCGCCTTCGCTATTGGCAATGCTGGCGAAAACCTTGAACGCGACATCCTTGAAGGCATCAGCGACATCGACCAACTCGAGGGTGACGCGCAGGTCCGGCTTGTCGGAACCGAAGCGGCGCATGGCTTCGGCGTAGGTCATGCGCGGGAATTCCGGCAGCTCGACGTCGATCGCTTCCTTGAACACGCGGCGGATCAGCTGTTCCATCAGCGCAGTGATCTCGGCCTCGCTCATGAACGAGGTCTCGATATCAACCTGGGTGAATTCCGGCTGGCGGTCGGCGCGCAGGTCCTCGTCGCGGAAGCACTTGGTGATCTGGTAGTAGCGGTCGTAGCCAGCGACCATCAGCAGCTGCTTGAACAACTGCGGCGATTGCGGCAGGGCGAAGAACTGGCCGGGATGGACGCGCGACGGCACGAGGTAGTCGCGGGCGCCTTCCGGGGTCGACTTGGTCAGCATCGGCGTTTCGACGTCGATGAAGCCGTTGTCGTCGAGGAAGCGGCGGAAAGCGCGCGCCGTCTTGTAGCGCAGCATCAGGTTGTTCTGCATCTGCGGCCGGCGCAGGTCGATGACGCGGTGCGTCAGACGGACGTTCTCGGTCAGGTTCTCGTCATCGAGCTGGAACGGCGGCGTCACCGATGGGTTGAGCACCTCGATCTCGTGGCACAGCACCTCGATCTCGCCGGAAGCCAGATTGGCGTTGGTCGTGCCGGCCGGGCGCGGACGCACCTTGCCGGTTATCTTCAGGCAGAACTCGTTGCGCACCGATTCGGCGATGGCGAAAGATTCGGCGCGATCCGGGTCGCAGACGACCTGGGCCAGGCCGTCGCGGTCGCGCAGGTCGATGAAGATGACGCCGCCGTGGTCGCGGCGGCGGTGGGCCCAGCCGCACAGGGTGACGATCTGCCCGTCGAGGGCGGGGTTGAGTTGTCCGCAGTAATGGGTACGCATGAAAATTCCGTGGGGTTGCTTAAGTTCTGGTTCTGACGCGAGGGTGCGGGGGCGGGGCCACGACACCCATCGAGATGATGTATTTGAGAGCCTCGTCGACGGTCATTTCCAGTTCGATGACATCGGCGGCCGGCATCATCAGGAAAAAGCCCGAGGTCGGGTTGGGGGTGGTCGGCACATAGACGCTGACGTGGCTTTCCGTCAGGTGGTTAACCAGGTCGCCACCGGGGCGACCGGTCAGGAAGGCGATGGTCCAGCTTCCCTGGCGTGGGTACTGGACCAGCAAGGCCTTGCGGAAAGCGTTGCCGTTAGGAGCGAACAAGGTGTCGGAAACCTGCTTGACGCTCTTGTAAACCGAGTTGACGACCGGGATGCGTGACAGCAGCTTGTCCCACCAGACGACCAGTTTCTGGCCAATGAAGTTGGCAGCGAGCAGGCCGGTGAGCAGGATCATGAGCAGGGTCAGCACGGCGCCGACCCCGGGAATCGCGAAGCCGAGCAGACGCTGCGGATGAACGGCTTCGGGCAGCAGGCGCAGCGACTGATCGAGCGTGCTGATGATAAGCGACAGCACCCAGCCGGTAATGACCAGCGGGACCCAGATCAGCAGGCCGGTGATGAAATAGCGCTTGATCAATTGGCCACGCACGACGAGCAACTTCCTTCGCCGGTCTGGCATGGCGGTGCCGCCTCGGCCTTCTTGGTTCCACCTTTGAAATCAGTGGCGTACCAGCCATTTCCCTTGAGTTGGAAGCCGGCAGCAGAAAGCTGTTTCTTGTAGCTTTCACTGCCGCACTCCGGGCAGGTGCTGATCTGCGGGTCATTCATCTTCTGCAAATGCTCTTTCCGGGAACCGCAGGAGTCGCAGCGATATTCGTAAATCGGCATGGGAATCCTCCAAAACCTTGAATTATATCCGAGAGTGGATCATGCCTTATATCGTGGCGCACCGCATCATTTCAACCGAGCAGGCCGAGATAGCTCTGGGTGATGCGCTCCCCCCAGAAAAGCGCGATGGCGCCGGCGGCAGCCAGATAAGGGCCAAAAGGGATGGGGATGTTCCGGCCGTGACGGGTAGCGATGATCAGGGTGATGCCGACTGCTGCACCAACGACCGAGGAGAGCAGGATGATCGCCGGCAGCATCTGCCAGCCGAGCCAGGCGCCGAGGGCGGCGAGCAGCTTGAAGTCGCCGTAGCCCATGCCTTCCTTGCCGGTGGCCAGCTTGAACAGCCAGAAAACCGTCCACAAGGCGAGATAGCCGGCCATCGCGCCGACCACGGCGGACCCGAGGTCGGTGTAGGTTCCGGCCAGATTGAAGGCGAGGCCGATCCACAGCAGGGGCAGGGTGATCGAATCCGGCAGCAACTGGGTGTCGAGGTCGATCGCTGACAGGGCGAGCAGGGCCCAGAGCAGCAGCAAGGCGCCGGCGCATGCCAGGGTCGGGCCGAAATGCCAGGCGGTATAGGCCGAGAGCAGTCCGGTGACCGCTTCGATGATCGGGTAGCGGGGTGAAATGGGCGCCTGGCAGCCGGCGCATTTGCCTTTCAGAACGAACAGGTAGCTGATCAGCGGGATGTTCTCGATGGCTGAAATCTGGTGGCCGCAGGCCGGGCATCGCGAGCGCGGACGGGCCAGCGACAGGGGTTGTGCTGCGGTCGACGGCAATTCTCCCCGCAATTCGGAACATTGCGCCTGCCATTCCTGCTCCATCATCTTGGGCAGTCGATGAATCACGACGTTGAGGAAGCTGCCGACGCACAGGCCGAGCAGCCCGGCCGCGGCGGCCAGGCCCCACAGGGTTTCCGGCAGCATCAGACGACGGATCCGAGCTTGAAGATGGGCAGGTACATGGCGACGACCATGCCGCCGATCAGGGTGCCGAGAACGACCATGATGACCGGCTCCATCAGGCTGGACATGGCGTCGACGGCATCATCGACTTCCTGTTCGAAAAAGTCGGCCACTTTCGACAGCATCGAGTCGAGGGCGCCGGACTCCTCGCCGATGGCCACCATCTGCGTGACCATGTTGGGGAAGAGGTTGACGTTCTGCATGGCGGTGGTCAGGCTGGTACCGGTCGACACCTCGCTCTGGATCTGCCGGGTAGCTGCCTTGTAGACGTAGTTGCCAGCCGCACCGCCGACCGACTCGAGGGATTCGACCAGGGGTACGCCGGCGGCGAACATCGTCGCCAGCGTGCGGGTCCAGCGGGCGATGACCGATTTGCGGACAATATCGCCGAAGATCGGCAGGCGGAGCAGCAGGCGATCCATGCCCATCTGGATCTTTTCCGATCGCTTCCAGCTTTCGAAGAAGGCGAACAAGCCGCCGCCGATGGCGCCGAAAATGGCCCACCAATAGGCGACGAAGAAGTCCGAAATGGCGATGACCATCAGGGTGGGGGCCGGCAGGTCGGCGCCGAAGCTCTTGAACACGTCCTTGAACGCCGGAATGACGAAAATCATGATGACGGCGGTGATGATGAAGGCGACGACGATGACGGCAATCGGGTAGAACAGGGCCGACTTGATCTTGCTCTTGATGGCGAGGATCTTTTCCTTGTAGGTGGCCAGGCGGTCAAGCAGGGTGTCGAGGATGCCGGCCTGTTCGCCGGCGGCGACCAGGTTGCAGTAGAGCGTGTCGAAATAGAGCGGAAATTTGCGGAAGGCCTGCGACAGCGAACTGCCGGTTTCGACATCGGCCTTGATGTCGAGCAGCAGTTTGCCGACGGCCGGGTTGGCGTGGCCCCGACCGACGATATCGAAGGATTGAAGCAGGGGGACCCCGGATTTCATCATGGTCGCCAACTGCCGGGTAAACAGCGAGATATCCTTGTCGGTGATCTTGCCGCCGGTCTTGAAACGAACCTTCTTGATTTTTGTATTGGTTACGCCCTGGCGGCGCAGGGTGGTTTGCACCACCGACTCGCTGGCCGCGCGCATCTCGCCGCGCACCGTCTTGCCGTCCTTGTTCCTGCCTTCCCACAGGAAGGTGCTTTCCTTGACTGCCGAGGCCCTGCGTCTTGCGGCGGTAGCCATATGCTTTCCCTTTTATTGTTTAAGCGTTGGTGGTGCTGAGCACCTCGTCGAGCGAGGTGACGCCCTGCTTGACTTTCAATAGCCCGGATTCGCGCAAGTCCCTGACACCTTCAGCCTTGGCCTGGACGGCGAGATCGATGGCCGAGGCGCCGCTCATGATCATCCGTTGCATGGCCTCGGACACCGGCATGACCTGGTAGATGCCGACCCGCCCCTTGTAGCCCGTACCCTTGCAGCGATCGCAGCCACCCGGGCCGTAGAGGGTCCATGAGCCATCGAGATCGGCCTGTGAGTAGCCGGCATCGAGCAAGGTTTGTTCGGGAACGGTGATCGGCTTCTTGCAGTTGCACAGGCGGCGCGCCAGGCGCTGGGCGGTGATGAGCAGCACGCTGGAGGCGATGTTGAAGGTGGGAACCCCCATGTTCATCAGGCGGGTCAGCGTTTGTGGCGCGTCGTTAGTGTGCAGCGTGGATAACACGAGGTGACCGGTCTGTGCCGCCTTGACCGAAATTTCGGCGGTTTCCAGGTCGCGGATTTCGCCGACCATGATGATGTCCGGATCCTGGCGCAGGAAGGCCTTGAGGGCGACCGGGAAGGTCAGGCCGGCGCGGTCGTCCACGTTCACCTGGTTGATGCCGGCCAGGTTGATTTCGGCCGGGTCTTCGGCGGTCGAAATGTTGATGCCATCCTTGTTGAGGATGTTCAGGCAGGTGTACAGGGAAACCGTCTTGCCGGAACCGGTCGGCCCGGTCACCAGAACCATGCCGTAGGGTCGGCTGATGGCGTCGAGCAGGGCCGCTTTCTGGTCCGCTTCGTACCCGAGCGCCTCGATGCCGAGCGTGGCCGAAGTGGGGTCGAGGATACGCATGACGATTTTTTCGCCCTGCAGGGTGGGCAGCGTGCTGACCCGGAAATCGATGGCGCGGCTCTTCGAGAGCACCAGTTTCATCCGGCCGTCCTGCGGCACCCGCTTTTCGGCGATGTTCAGGCGGGAGATGACCTTGATCCGCGAGGCGATTTTTTCCTTGATGGCGAGCGGCGGCGTGGCCACTTCGCGCAGGATGCCGTCGACCCGGAAGCGAATCCGGTAGTACTTCTCGTAGGGCTCGAAATGGATGTCCGAGGCACCGTCGTTGATTGCGTCGAGCAGCATTTTCTGGATGAACTTGACCACCGGCGCATCGTCGATGTCCTGCCCGGCCGCCTCATCCGACTTGGCAGCGGCTTCTTCGTCGAGGAAGTCGAGATTGATGTCTTCGGCCGTGAAGTTCTTCAGCGCTTCCGAAGCGGATTCGGCGTACTTGGCGACCAGCGGTGTCAGCTTGGGATGCTCGACGACAATGGGGTCGACCGCCAAACCGGTCTGGAAGCGGATTTCGTCAAGGGCGCGCAGGTTGGTCGGGTCGGCGATGGCCACCGAGAGGCGGTTGCCCCGCTTGTTGAGCGGGATGACCTTGTGAGTGGCGATCAGCTTGCGGTCGATGGCATCCGACGGGATGTGGGCTTCGTCGAAGGAGTCGAGGTCGAGCAGGGGGTAGCCGAAGGTGTCGGCGACGAAACGGGCGATGTCGATGGCGGCGGCCTTCTGGCTGCTGACGATTTGCTCGATCAGCGAGGTCTTGCTGCTATGGGCCTGGGCGAGCAATTGTTCCGCCTCCACCTCCTTGAGTCGGCCTGCCTGAACCAGGGCATGGGCCAGACCGCTGAGTGGAGGATTTTGAGGGGTTGCCGCCATGGATCTATGCTAAATGCCGTTTAGATCGTCCGATAATGCATCGCAGACGGTGGTTTGTAAAGCTGGCCGGCCGTGATGGCCGGCAGGAAGTCAGGTTCGCGCCGTTTCCGGCTTGAAGATGCGGGCGGTGACCACGCTGCGGTCCTGCGTCTGCAATATTTCGACCGGTACGCCAGCCAGCTTGATGCTGATGCCGGCTTCGGGAATATCCTGGAAATATTCGAGAATCAGCCCGTTCAGCGTCTTGGGGCCGTCCAGCGGAAATTCCAGTTCCAGCATGCGGTTGATTTCGCGGAGTTGGCGGGAGCCTTCGATGATGGCGTCGCCTTCTGCCGACCAGCTCAACTCATGGCTCAGGCCGGGCAAGGATGTCGTGAAGTCGCCGACGAATTCCTCGATGATGTCTTCCAGGGTAAGTAGGCCGAGGATCTCGCCGTATTCGTCGACCACGAAGCCGATGCGCTGGCGGTTTTCCTGGAAGAAGGCGAGCTGGGAGAAGACGGCGGTGCCAGAGGGGATGTAGTAGGCCGGTTGCAGTTGCTGGAGCAAGGCGCTTTCGTCGAAATCCTGGTCGCCCAGGCTGGACAGCAGGCGGCGTACCGGCAGGATGCCGACCAACTGGTCGAGGGATTCGCGACAGACCGGCAGGCGGCTGTGGTGGCTGGTGGAAAGCTGGCTCAGGACTTCTTCCCACGGCTGGTCGAGATCGAGGGTTTCGATGCTGCTGCGCGGCGTCATCACGTCTTCGACGGTAATCCGGTTGAGGTCGAAGAGGCTGGACAAAATGGCGTGGTGCTTTTGCGGGATGACGTTGGAGGATTCGAGCACCAGGCTACGCAGTTCTTCCGGGCTGAGTTGGGCAACCTCGTCCTGGGATGGGCGCTTGACGCGCAGCAGGCGGAGCAGGGCGCTGGCAAAGAGGTTGATGAACCACACCGCCGGGTAGAACAGCCGGAGCAGCGGGGTCAGGATGTGGGCCAGGATGGTCGCCAGGCGGTCGGCATGGGTGGCGCCGATGATCTTCGGGGTGATTTCGGCAAAGACCAGAATGGCGAAGGTGACGGCCAGGGTGCCGGCACCCAGGGCCCATTTTTCTTCGCCGAACAGTTCGATGGCGATGACGCTGACCAGCGTCGCGGCGGCCGAGTTGATCAGGTTGTTGCCGAGCAGGATGACGCCGAGCATCTTGTCGGTCTTGTCGAGCAGGTCGATGGCTTTTTGTGCCCCGTGGTTGCCGGACTGGGCGAGGTGGCGCAAACGAAAGCGATTGGAGGCCATCATCGCCGTTTCGCTGATCGAGAAGAAGGCCGACAGGGCTAGCAAAACGACCAGCGTTGCCAGCAACGCCGATATGGGGATTTCGTTCACTAATTACTGCCGTCCAAGAATGACTTCAGCGACGAAGCTGCTGCCGACATAGGCCAGGATGAGCAGGGCGAAACCGGCCAGCGTCCAGCGCAGGGCGCGCCGGCCGCGCCAGCCCCAGGCGTGGCGGCCGATCAGCAGGGTGGCGAAGATGCCCCAGGATGCGAAGGCGAACAGGGTCTTGTGGCCGAGCGTCATCGGCTTGCCGAAGAGGGCTTCGGAGAAGAGGACGCCGCTGCCGACGGTCAGGGTGAGCAGGATGAAGCCAACCAGCAGCATGCGGAACAGCAGCGACTCCATGGTCAGCAGGGGTGGCAGGCTGGCCAGGCTGCGCTTCACGGAGCGTTTGTGCAGGGCGTTCTCGGTGAAACCCATGAAGATGGCGTGCAGGGCCGACAGGGTGAGCAGGCTGTAGGCCAGCATGGCAGCCAGGAAGTGCAGCTTGAAGCCGGTGGCGCCGGCGTTGGCGACCAGGTGCACGTTGGGGAAGATTACCGGCAGGATGGCGCAGACGGCGGCCAGCGGCAGGACCATGGGTTGCATGCCTTCCATGCGGGCCATGAAGCTTTCCAGCCAGTAGATCAGCACGGCCAGCCACATCATCAGCGAGAGGGCGAAACTGAACGAGAAGCGCATGCCGGCCTCCGAGAAGAGGGCGACATAGAGGCCGGCGGCATGGATGACGAGGGCGGCGGCGATGCCGGCCCGTTCCCAGGTTTGCATGGGGCAGGCGACGCACTGGCTTTCGCTTTCCCGCCAGCGGGTGTTCCAGAAATGGAAGCCGAGGCCCGCGTAGATCACGGCGGCGAGAACGTGGGGCAGAAGCTGAATTACAATGTCGACCATTCGCGAATTCTACTAGAAGCCCAACTGACATGCTCGATAACCTAACCAACCGCCTTGCCCGTGTCATGAAGTCCCTGAAGGGCGAGGCGCGCCTGACCGAAGCCAATATCGGCGATGCGCTGCGCGAGGTGCGCATGGCTTTGCTCGAGGCCGACGTTGCCCTGCCGGTGGTCAAGGATTTCATCGCGGCGGTCAAGGAAAAGGCGGTCGGCGAGGAGGTGATCGGTTCGCTCAGCCCGGGGCAGGCGCTGATCGGCGTCGTGCATGCCGAGTTGACCAAGATCATGGGCGATGCCCACGAGGGGATCAACTTCAATACCCAGCCGCCGGCCATCGTGCTGATGGCCGGTCTGCAGGGGGCCGGCAAGACGACGACGGTCGGCAAGCTGGGCAAGTTCCTCAAGGAAAACCACAAGAAGAAGGTGCTGGTCGTTTCCTGCGACGTTTATCGCCCGGCCGCTATCGAACAGTTGAAATTCGTCGCCGGCCAGGCCGGGGTGGATTTCTTCCCATCCTCTGTAGGCGAAAAGCCGGAAGACATCGCGGCAGCGGCGATCGACTGGGCGAAGCGCCACTATCACGACGTCGTGCTGGTCGATACGGCCGGTCGTCTGGCGGTCGACGAGGAAATGATGGCCGAAATCAAGCGGCTGCACGCCGCGATCAAGCCGATCGAAACGCTCTTCGTGGTCGATGCCATGTTGGGCCAGGATGCCGTCAATACCGCCCGCTCGTTCAACGAGGCCCTGCCGCTGACCGGCGTCGTGCTCACCAAGCTGGACGGCGACGCACGCGGCGGGGCGGCCCTCTCGGTGCGCCACGTCACCGGCAAGCCGATCAAGTTCGCCGGCGTCGGCGAGAAATTGACCGGGCTTGAGGCTTTCCACCCCGAGCGCATGGCGTCGCGCATTCTCGGCATGGGCGACGTGCTGTCGCTGATCGAAGAGGCGCGCAAGGGGCTGGACGAGGAAAAGGCCGTCGCCTTCGCCAAGAAGCTGAAAGCGGGCAAGGGTTTCGATCTCAACGATTTCAAGGAGCAGATGGCGCAGATGCGCAGCATGGGCGGCCTGTCGGCGCTGATGGACAAGATGCCGGCGCAGATCGCCCAGGCCGCCGGCCAGCTGCCGGCCGGGGCCGAGAACAAGATGATCGGCCGGGTCGAGGGCATCATCAATTCGATGACTCCGGCCGAACGCGCCAAGCCGGAATTGATCAAGGCCAGCCGCAAGCGGCGCATCGCCATGGGTGCCGGCGTTCAGGTGCAGGATGTGAACCGCCTGCTCAACCAGTTCGAGCAAACCCAGAAGATGATGAAGCAGTTCAGCAAGGGCGGCATGGGCAAGCTGATGCGCGGCATGAAAGGCATGATTCCCGGCATGCGCTGATTTTCGATTTTGGGCTTTTTTTGCTGTCGACCGTAGCGATTGGCGCTTGGTCAGAAAAATGCCCGAATCCAGGCTGCCAAGCGCCAGCTGTGCTCAGCGGCCGGCCTGCACCAGCTGCGATGGCGGTTTGTCGTAGCGCCACTGGTTTTGCCAGGCGGCGCGCACCATGTTCGGATATTCCGCCTTGCCCAGGCTGCCGTTGTAGCGGCCGAGGGCGCGGAAGAGGTCGCCCTGTTCGATGTCCAGGTAGTGGCGCAGGATGGTGCAGCCGTAGCGCAGGCTGGTGCGCAGGTCGAACAGGTTGTCGTCCGGTCGGCCGATGACCTTGACCCAGAAGGGCATGACCTGCATGTAGCCGCGGGCGCCAGCCGACGACACGGCGTACTTGCGGAATCCCGACTCGACCTGCATCAGGCCGAGCACCAGCTGGGGGTCGAGCCCGGCCCGCGTCGCCTCGTAGTGCACGCTACGCAGCAGGTCGATGCGGTACTGGCGGTTGGGGATGCGTTTTTCCAGGCGCGGCGACATGGCGCCCAGCCAGTCGACCGCTTCCATCGGCGTCTTGAACGAACTGATCGGCGGTCGGGAGTCCGAGACGGCCTTGGACAGCGCCGCCCGGACGCTGGCCGACAGCGGTTCGTATTTTTGCGCGCCGGCGAAGGCCGCCGACGCGCCGAGCAGGAGCAGGGCCGCGATCAGGCGGCGCACAGTTTTCCTTGCAGCAGGGCGAGGATTTCGCCCTGGGCGACCATGGTCGGCTCGGCGTCTTGCCGGCCCTTGTACTCGAACAGGCCGTCCTTCAGGCCGCGTTCGCCGATCACCACGCGGTGCGGGATGCCGATCAGTTCCATGTCGGCGAACATGACGCCGGGCCGCTCGTTGCGATCGTCGAGCACGACGTCGATGCCGGCTGCCTTCAGTTCGCCGTAGAGCTGGTCGGCAGCGGCCTTGACCGCCTCGCTCTTGTGGTAGCCCATGGGTACGACGCAGACCGCGAAGGGGGCGATGGCGGCGGGCAGCACGATGCCCTTGTCGTCATTGCCCTGCTCGATGGCCGATCCGACGATGCGCGACACGCCGATGCCGTAGCAGCCCATTTCCATGACCTGGCTCTTGCCGGTTTCGTCGAGGTAGGCGCAGCCGAGCGCCTCGGCGTATTTCTGGCGAAGCTGGAAAATGTGGCCGACCTCGATGCCGCGGCAGATAGCCAGCGTGCCCTTGCCATCCGGCGACGGGTCGCCGGCCACCACGTTGCGGATGTCGAAGACTTCCGGCTCGGCCACGTCGCGCCCGAAGTTGACGCCGGTCATGTGGTAGCCGGCTTCATTGGCGCCGCAGACGAAATCGCTCATCGCGGCGACGGCACGGTCGGCAAAAATTGCGACTTTTTTGCCGTCGACCGCAGCGGGGCCGATGAATCCCGGCTTGCAGCCCAGGTGGGCGATCACCTCCTCCTCCGTCGCGAAGCGGAAGGGGGTGATGGCCGCGATCTTGCCGGCCTTGATTTCGTTCAGTTCGTGGTCGCCCCTGATCAGCAGCAGCGCGAAGGTCTGGCTGCCGTCTTCCTTTTCGCTCATGACGGCGATCGACTTGACGATGCGGTCGAGCGGCACGTCGAGGAATTGGGCGACATCGACACAGGCCATCTTGCCCGGCGTGTGGACTTTCTCCATCGGTCGCGTCGCCGGGCCGCGCGCCGTGGTCGGGGCCAGCGCCTCGGCCAGTTCGACGTTGGCGGCGTAGTCGGAGTCGGCGCAGAAGGCGATGTCGTCTTCGCCGGAATCGGCCAGGACGTGGAATTCATGGGAACCGGTACCGCCGATCGAGCCGGTGTCGGCCGCCACGGCGCGGAAGCGCAGGCCGAGGCGGGTGAAGATGCGGCTGTAGGTGGCGTACATGTTGCCGTATTCGCGCTTCAGGTCGTCGAACGAGGTGTGGAAGGAATAGCCGTCCTTCATCAGGAACTCGCGACCGCGCATCACCCCGAAACGGGGGCGGATCTCGTCGCGGAACTTGGTCTGGATCTGGTAGAGGTGGACCGGCAGCTGGCGATAGCTCTTCACGTCGCGGCGCACGACATCGGTGATCACCTCCTCGTGCGTCGGGCCGATGACGAAATCCCGCTGATGGCGGTCCTTGAAACGCAGCAATTCCGGGCCGTACTGCTCCCAGCGCCCCGACTCCTGCCACAGTTCGGCCGGCTGCACGGCCGGCATCAGTAGTTCCAGCGCGCCGGCCTGGTTCATCTCGTCGCGCACCACGTTCTCAACCTTGCGCAGCACGCGCAGGCCGAGCGGCATCCAGGTGTAAATGCCGGCCGCGGCGCGCTTGATATAGCCGGCGCGCAGCATCAGTTTCTGGCTGACGACTTCGGCGTCGGCCGGGGCTTCCTTGAGAGTGGTGAAGAAGAACTGCGAGGTGCGCATGGGATGCTCTTGAATTCGTTGCGAAAAGCCGATTTTACACGCAGGCGGCGCTTTGCAGGCAGGCGCCCTTTGTGAAAGAATTGGTGCAACTTTTAATTTTTGCAGGATTGTTATGCTCGATCGTGAAGGCTACCGCCCGAACGTCGGCATTATTCTTTGTAACGCCAAGAACGAGGTTTTCTGGGGTAAGCGCATTCGGGAGCATTCCTGGCAGTTTCCGCAAGGTGGCATCAAGCGCGGCGAAACGCCCGAAGAGGCCATGTACCGCGAACTGTACGAAGAGGTCGGGCTGCTGCCCGAACATGTGCGCATCCTCGGGCGAACCAAGGGCTGGCTGCGTTATGAAGTGCCGACACACTGGATCAAGCGCGAATGGCGCGGTTCGTACAAGGGGCAGAAGCAGATCTGGTTCTTGCTTCGTTTGGTCGGGCGCGACAGCGATGTCAGCCTGCGGGCGACGCACAAGCCGGAATTCGATGCCTGGCGTTGGAACGACTACTGGGTTCCCTTCGATGCGGTGATTGAATTCAAGCGGACTGTTTACGAGCAGGCGCTGCACGAACTGGTGCGTTTTCTGGAATCTGACCGCAAGGGCGGGCGTCATCGCAGGGAAGCCGTAGAGCCGCCACATTTGCCTGATACCGTTCCCGACGAATGAAGGATATGACCCGTATTTCCCGCTGGCTAATCCCCCTGTCGCTGTTGCTGGCGTCGTTCGTGTATGCCGCCGACGATTTCGACGAGGATTACGACAATCGATCTTGGCAGGAAGTCGAGGTCAGGTTGCCGGCGGCGCCAAAGATGGAAAACCTGATCCCCATCTACGTCAGCGCCGCTACCAGCAACCAGTTCTTCGTCGATGCGGCGAGCTTGAGCGTAGGCGCTGACGGCGTCGTGCGCTATGTGCTCGAGATTCGTTCGGCCGCAGGGGTGCGCAACGTCAGTTTCGAGGGCATGCGCTGCGAAACTCGCGAGCGTCGCATTTACGCATCCGGGCGGCAGGATGGTTCGTGGTCCAAGGCGCGCCATAATGAATGGGTGCGTATCCAGGATGCCTACGCCAACCGTCATCATGCCGTGCTGTTTCTCGAATATTTCTGCCCTTTCGGCAGCATTGTCCTCGATGCCGAGGAGGCCAGGCTGGCCTTGAAGCAGGGCGGACACCCCGATGTCAGGCGGAAATAGCATGTCCCCTGATGCCCTGATCGCCGAATTTGACCTGGCCTTGCGGACGGTGTTCGCTCCTGCCCGAAGCGTGCGGCCCTTGCCCGGCGCGGAGTTGCCAGAGGTGGTATTGGATGCAGTGCACAGGCGGCATGCTGCTGGTCTCATGCGGGTCAATCATTGCGGCGAAATCTGCGCCCAGGCTCTCTATCAGGGGCAGGCCTTGACCTGTCGCGACCCGGGCGTTCGCGAAGCCCTGCGTGGTGCCGCCAACGAAGAAACTGAGCATCTGGCCTGGACAGAGCAGCGGATTGTCGAGCTCGGGGGGCGCAAAAGCTTGCTCAACCCGTTGCTTTACCTGGGGTCCCTCGGCCTCGGCCTGCTGGCTGGTGCCTTGGGTGACAAATGGAATTTGGGATTTCTGGCCGAAACCGAACGCCAGGTCGAGGCGCATCTCGATGGGCATTTGCAAACACTGCCCAATGACGATGGCCGTTCCCGGGCGATCGTCGACCAAATGCGCCTGGATGAAATCCAGCACGCCGAAACAGCGGTGCGCCATGGTGCGGCCGAGTTGCCTAGCCCGGTCAAATCGGCGATGAAACTTGCGGCCAGGTTGATGACCGCAAGTACCTACCGGATATAGCCTGCTCGACGATGTTGTTCAGGCTTCCTCGATGATCTCGAAGTCGTGGGTGATGCTGGCGGTTTCGGCGAGCATGATCGAGGCCGAGCAATACTTTTCCTTGGATAGCGCGATAGCACGTGCTACGGCGTCGGGCTTCAACTGCTTTCCCTTGACGCGGTAATGCAGATGAATGTGTGTAAAAACCTTGGGGTCACTGTCGGCTCGTTCGGCTTTCAGGGTCACGTCACAACTGCTGACAGCGTGCCGTCCTTTTTTGAGAATCAGTACGACGTCAAAGGCCGAGCACCCGCCGGTGCCGGCTAGCACCATCTCCATCGGGCGGGGGCCGAGGTTTCTTCCGCCAGCCTCCGGTGCGCCGTCCATAACCACGGCGTGGCCACTGCCAGTCTCTGCAACAAACGACATCCCCGCGTCGTTACCCATCCATCTTACGGTGCATTCCATGCTGATCTCCTTGGTAGATCAGCGATTCTAGCGGATCTGTCTTGCGTTTGCCTGATGGGTCAGTATTGCTGCGCCGCAGCAATACTGACCTTTTTGCCGGATGGCTTGTTAGATTCATTAAATTATTCAGATATAAACTAGTTACGTGTTATGAACATAATATGATAATAATCAACGTTATATAATATATAAGTGTAATTTTTTTATATATTTGAAAAAATGTTGTGCGCCGCAACAATTTTTTCTTGTTGCCAAAGGGCTTTTTCGGGCACAATGCGAAGCGTACGGACTGTAGTGTCTTGAGTTGTTTCAGATGTTTGGTCCAGATTTGTCTCCTCCACCCTCCTCCTTTGGTGTGGATTTAGCGCGGCTCGCTGAGCCGCGTTTTTTTTACCTGGGTCGCGTCAATTCATTCAGGGCATTGACACCGATGCTGTGCGCAGAGTAAAATCCGCGCCTTTCTTCAATCTGCGCCCAATATTTCAGGACGGCACACACATGAAAACGTTTTCCGCCAAGCCACATGAGGTGAAGCGCGAGTGGTTTGTGGTAGACGCCACAGACAAGGTGCTCGGCCGCCTCGCTACCGAAATTGCTCGTCGCCTTCGTGGCAAGCACAAGGCTATCTACACGCCGCACGTCGACACGGGCGACTTCATCGTCGTTACCAACGTGGACAAGATCACCGTCACCGGCAACAAGGCCGATGACAAGAAGTACTACCGTCACTCCGGCTACCCGGGTGGTATCTACGAGACAAACTTCAAAAAGATGCAGCAGCGTTTCCCGGGGCGTGCTCTGGAGACTGCAGTCAAGGGCATGTTGCCCAAGGGGCCGTTGGGCTACGCCATGCTCAAGAAGCTGAAGTGCTACGCCGGCGAACAGCATCCGCACACTGCCCAGCAGCCCAAGGCTCTGGAAATCTAAGGGGTCATCATGGCTGAAAGTTATTTTTACGGTACCGGTCGTCGCAAAAGTGCTGTCGCCCGTGTCTTCATGAAGCGCGGCTCTGGCGCCATCGTGGTCAATGGCAAGCCGATTGATCAGTTCTTTTCGCGTGAAACGGGGCGCATGATTGTTCGCCAACCCCTGGCTTTGGTTGATCAGCTGGCTGGCTTCGATATCAAGGTGAATGTCATCGGTGGTGGCGAGTCAGGTCAGGCAGGTGCTGTGCGTCATGGCATCACCCGTGCCCTGATCGAATACGATGCGGCCCTGAAGCCCGCCTTGTCCAAGGCTGGATTCGTTACTCGCGATGCTCGTGAGGTGGAGCGTAAGAAAGTTGGTTTCCACAAAGCTCGTCGTCGCAAGCAATTCTCGAAGCGTTGATCGCCAATGCCGCAAAAAAGGCCGCCAAGTTTGGCGGCCTTTTGTTTTTCAGTGATGTAGTATTTGTCGCGAAGTGCAATTCTTCGGTCCGGAGGAGTATGTTGATTTTTTGGCGGGGGTAAGGTGTTTTGGTGATGCCGACACCCTCTGTTACGCTGAAGTTGCGAAGATTCAGGCGGCGATTCGGGATATCGGCGCCTAAGGTTGTGGTGCGTACCCATGTTTCTTGGCAATGGTTGGCGTTGCCAGTTCTGCTGTTCGCATTGCTGCTGGTGCTGGGTGGATGGATGATTGCTCAACGTAACGAAGCTGGCGCCTTGGGGCTTGAGTTGGCAAGCCTTCGTGAGCGGGTGCTTGTTCAGCGAGAGGAGTTGGAGTCGCTCCGGTCTACGGCAGGAACGGGGCGAAATGCTGTGAGTATTGAGAGGGCGGCGCAACAGCAGCTATTGGCTAGGATTGCCGCACTTGAGTCCGAGAACGCGGCACTCAAGGAAGATATGCTGTTATTTGAGCGTTTGATACCAGGTGCGGCAGAATCTGCTTCGGTTCGGATTGAAAATTTCCGTGTAGTCCGGGAGTCAGATGGGGGCTTTCGCTACCGCTTGTTGATTGCATACCAGCCAGACCGGCAGAGTCCGGATTTTCGAGGTCATATGAAGCTATCGGTCGCGTTCGTTCGTCTCGGAAAAAACGAAGTAATTGAGTTACCCAAGTCTAAAGAGGGGGCTGAGAGCTACCAATTGCTGGTTAGGCATTTCCTTCGTCGCGAAGGGGTTTTTCAGTTGCCGAAGGGGGCTGAGATCGAGAGGGTGGAGGCTAGTGTATTTCAGGGTGATACACTCCGTGTCAAACGATCGGCGCAACTATAGGAGTGGTAAATGTTCGGAAAAAAAGGCGATGTGAAGCCTCAAGGGCGAATAGATAGTTTGATCGGTGCAGGGACGCGTGTTGAGGGCGGTTTGTACTTTACAGGTGGATTAAGAATTGATGGGGAGGTTACGGGGAGCGTTCAGGCTGCTGAAGGAGCATCCGCTTCAACCCTGGTTGTTAGTGAGCACGCTCGAGTAGAAGGGGCCGTGACTGTGGCGCACCTTGTAATCAATGGGACTGTCGTAGGGCCTGTTACCGTAACCGAGTCCCTTGAAATGCAGGCAAAGGCGAGAATAATTGGTGATGTCGCGTATGCCGCTATCGAAATGCATCAGGGGGCCGTGATAGATGGGCGTCTGGTGCATGCGGCCAGTCCTCAAATGGAACTAAATCCAGTAGTTTCTACCTAACCGCATGATCCTTAGGGGTTTACCCCCCATTAATCTTAGATAATTTTTTGGAGTTGGTCTCATGAATGCTGTTGCCGAAATGTCAGTTCCGCTGGTTTTTACGGATAGTGCCGCGGGGAAGGTTAAGGAGTTGATCGAAGAGGAGGGGAACCCTTCCCTCAAGCTAAGAGTGTTTGTTACGGGTGGAGGTTGTTCGGGTTTCCAGTATGGCTTCACTTTTGATGAGGAAGTGGCTGAAGATGACACGACAATGGAGAAAAATGGTGTCACTTTGTTGATCGATCCGATGAGCTATCAGTATCTGGTTGGCGCCGAAATTGATTATTCCGAAGGGCTGGAAGGGTCTCAGTTTGTCATTCGCAATCCTAACGCGGCATCAACCTGCGGTTGTGGATCTTCTTTTTCGGCATAACGTATCGTTCGTGTAGTGGACGGGGGGTTGGCTGGTCCGGCTTCTGGAGGAATGCAGTCAATCACAAACGGATTTATCGGCTCTACAGCGACGCCGGTCTCTCCGTTCGTCGGCGCAAGCGTCGGCATGGTGTGGCCGTCGAACGTCAGGCCTTGGAACTTCCCTCAGGGCCGAATCAGGTCTGGTCAATGAATTTTGTCAGTGATGCCCTGGCCAATGGCCGCCGGATCAAGGTGCTGACCATCGTCGATGACTTCAGCAAGGAGGCCATTGATCTCGCGGTCGATTTCGGCATTTCAGGACATTACGTGACGCGCGTCCTCGACCAGGCGGGGGGCTTCCGGGGCTATCCCAAGGCCATTCGAACCGACCAGGGGCCGGAATTTACCGGCAAGGCGCTTGACCAGTGGGCCTGCCAGCATGGCGTTCAGCTCAAGCTAATCCAGGCGGGGGTGTCCGAGGCGGTGAATGCCGCCTAAATGGTGTTAACGAAGGCGCGGATCGGATGTATTCTGGGCGCCGAACTCGGCCTTCACCAGGTTTGCACGCCTGGCGCCGAGAATCTTGGCAAGGTTGGCAACCGCCGCAATGCCGCCACCGGCAAAGTGGGAGGAAAATATTTCCCGGAGGGGTGTTGACGCTTTCTCAATTATCTATAGAATGCGCACCTCTCCTGCGGTGCCGGGTGTTTCGGCGGCGTAGGGGGTCAAGTGAAGCGAAATAAATTTTGCGAAACAGCTTGACTGGGGGGTTGGGGTTCTTCATAATCTCGCCTCTCTGCTGCAGGCGGACTGGAAAGTTCGGTGTAGCGAAAGAAGCTCTTTAACAAATTGGACAACCGATAGGTGTGGGTGTCTTGATGCGAAGCTACTTTGGTAGCAAAAAAGTATTAAGGCAAACGCACTAATAAGATGGAGAGATCCATCGAGGTAGAGAAATCTACCGTTAGTGAATTTGCGAGTTAGTTGGATTGAACTGAAGAGTTTGATCCTGGCTCAGATTGAACGCTGGCGGCATGCCTTACACATGCAAGTCGAACGGCAGCGGACCTTCGGGTGCCGGCGAGTGGCGAACGGGTGAGTAACATATCGGAACGTACCTTTCAGTGGGGGATAACTGTCCGAAAGGACAGCTAATACCGCATATTCTGTGAGCAGGAAAGCAGGGGATCTTCGGACCTTGCGCTGATTGAGCGGCCGATATCAGATTAGCTAGTTGGTGAGGTAAAGGCTCACCAAGGCGACGATCTGTAGCGGGTCTGAGAGGATGATCCGCCACACTGGAACTGAGACACGGTCCAGACTCCTACGGGAGGCAGCAGTGGGGAATTTTGGACAATGGGGGCAACCCTGATCCAGCCATGCCGCGTGAGTGAAGAAGGCCTTCGGGTTGTAAAGCTCTTTCGGCCGGGAAGAAATCGCACGGGTTAATACCCTGTGTGGATGACGGTACCGGCATAAGAAGCACCGGCTAACTACGTGCCAGCAGCCGCGGTAATACGTAGGGTGCGAGCGTTAATCGGAATTACTGGGCGTAAAGCGTGCGCAGGCGGTTTTGTAAGACAGGCGTGAAATCCCCGGGCTCAACCTGGGAACTGCGTTTGTGACTGCAAGGCTAGAGTATGGCAGAGGGGGGTGGAATTCCACGTGTAGCAGTGAAATGCGTAGAGATGTGGAGGAACACCGATGGCGAAGGCAGCCCCCTGGGCCAATACTGACGCTCATGCACGAAAGCGTGGGTAGCAAACAGGATTAGATACCCTGGTAGTCCACGCCCTAAACGATGTCAACTAGGTGTTGGGTGGGTAAAACCATTTAGTACCGTAGCTAACGCGTGAAGTTGACCGCCTGGGGAGTACGGCCGCAAGGTTAAAACTCAAAGGAATTGACGGGGACCCGCACAAGCGGTGGATGATGTGGATTAATTCGATGCAACGCGAAAAACCTTACCTACCCTTGACATGTCCAGAAGCTCTTAGAGATTTGAGTGTGCCCGAAAGGGAGCTGGAACACAGGTGCTGCATGGCTGTCGTCAGCTCGTGTCGTGAGATGTTGGGTTAAGTCCCGCAACGAGCGCAACCCTTGTCGTTAATTGCCATCATTGAGTTGGGCACTTTAACGAGACTGCCGGTGACAAACCGGAGGAAGGTGGGGATGACGTCAAGTCCTCATGGCCCTTATGGGTAGGGCTTCACACGTCATACAATGGTCGGTACAGAGGGTTGCCAAGCCGCGAGGTGGAGCCAATCCCAGAAAGCCGATCGTAGTCCGGATCGCAGTCTGCAACTCGACTGCGTGAAGTCGGAATCGCTAGTAATCGCGGATCAGCATGTCGCGGTGAATACGTTCCCGGGTCTTGTACACACCGCCCGTCACACCATGGGAGCGGGTTCCGCCAGAAGTAGGTAGCCTAACCGCAAGGAGGGCGCTTACCACGGCGGGGTTCGTGACTGGGGTGAAGTCGTAACAAGGTAGCCGTAGGGGAACCTGCGGCTGGATCACCTCCTTTCTAGAGAAAGCATCCTGGCACCCACAACCTATCGGTTGTTCATGAGTAGCAAACAGACGAGGGTCTGTAGCTCAGTCGGTTAGAGCACCGTCTTGATAAGGCGGGGGTCGTTGGTTCGATTCCAACCAGACCCACCAACGTCATCAAGAAAGCTTGCAGTACGAGGCGCGAGGAAAGGCCGCATAGCAGCGCTATGCAACTAACCGAGCAACGAAGTAATGCATGCTTTACGGGGGATTAGCTCAGCTGGGAGAGCACCTGCTTTGCAAGCAGGGGGTCGTCGGTTCGATCCCGTCATCCTCCACCAAAACCCAAAGATAAGCAGGGCTGTTTATCTTTGGCTTTTGAGAAATCAATTGCTGCGCTCTTTAACAAAATGGAAGAAGGTTGTGTAACGCTGTGATGAGCAGTGTTGCACGTTGTGATTGCATCTGATGGTTCATTACAGCTAGTGAATCATCGGCACAAAGTTTATGAGTTGCCTGTAGCCGCTCTCGCAAGAGAGCCCAAGGTTATAGGATCAAGCGACTAAGTGCATGTGGTGGATGCCTTGGCGATCACAGGCGATGAAGGACGTGCAAGCCTGCGAAAAGCGGGGGGGAGCTGGCAATGAAGCTTTGATCCCCCGATATCCGAATGGGGAAACCCACTCAGCAATGAGTATCTTTATCTGAATACATAGGATATTGAGGCGAACCCGGTGAACTGAAACATCTAAGTAGCCGGAGGA
>SSXW01000002.1:45000-122500 GCA_009469585.1 Dechloromonas sp. Dech2017 | reverse complement strand
GAGATAAACGCTGAAAGCATCTAAGCGTGAAACTTGCCTTAAGATGAGATATCCCGGAGTCTTGAACTCCTTGAAGGGTCGTCGAAGACCACGACGTTGATAGGTCAGGTGTGGAAGCGCAGCAATGCGTTAAGCTAACTGATACTAATTGCCCGTACGGCTTGATCCTATAACCTTGGATCACACAACTCATAAACCAATCACAACACCTTCTTCACATTTTGCGCTGCAATCGCAGCGTCACAAGTTACGTCTGGCGTCAATAGCCTGCTGGCCCCACCCCTTCCCATCCCGAACAGGACCGTGAAACAGCATCGCGCCAATGATAGTGAGCATCTCGCTCGCGAAAGTAGGTCAACGCCAGACTCCCTACTCCAAAGCCCCTCTCGGTTATACCGTAGAGGGGCTTGGCATTTCTGCCTTTGGATATCAGCCGAGGCTTACACTGACTCGGTTTCGGCCAGCCTGTTTTGCTGCGTACAAGCCGGCGTCGGCAATGCGGAGCAACTGTTGTGGGGCGTTGTCGACGGTGGGTTGCATGCTGGCTACGCCGAAACTGCATGAAACTTGACCGTTGATGCCGCGTTCGTGAGGTATTCTCAAGTCGTGTGCCGATTGGCGCATGCGTTCGGCAACGGCGAATGCTCCTGCGGCATCGGTGCCAGGAAGAATCGCGACGAATTCCTCTCCGCCATAGCGTGCCACCGAGTCTTCGACCCTGAACAAAGACTCGGCGAGTGAACCGGCTACTGCTCTGAGGCAGACATCGCCGGCTTGATGTCCATATATGTCGTTGAATTGTTTAAAAAAATCGACATCGCTTAGAACAAGGCTGAGTGGTGAGTCGGTACGCAGGCAGCGCTTCCATTCAACGGCTAGCGTGTCGTCAAAATGGCGGCGATTGGGAATGCCTGTGAGGCTGTCCAGGCTGGCAATTTCCTTTAGTTGGCTATGAACATGGCAAATTTCCTGTTGCCGTGTGGCAATCCGTAGCAATGCTCTGATTTTTGCCAATAGAACGACTTCGGATACCGGCTTGCAGAGAAAGTCGTCACCGCCGGCCAGTATTCCTTCAGCCAGAATTTCTTCGCTGCTGGTGGAGGAGAGAAAGATGATGGGGGTCCACGGCGATACGCCGATTTCATCGCGCGATCTTTCCCAACTGCGGATCGTCCGGGTCAGGGTAATGCCGTCGGTATCCTGCAAAGCGGTGTCCAGTAGAATCATGTTTGGCCAGTTCTCACGGATCATGGCGAGTGCGCATTCCCCGGAGGGAGCGGCCAGGATGCGGATGTCCGGAAGTTGGCCGAGACACTCGCACAACTGGGCTCGATTGGCGGCAGACGGGTCGACAACGAGGACGCTGGCTTTGTTTCTCCCGGGGACGGATTGCTCGAACATGGTGCGGTGAGCCTCGCAGGCTATGGCTGCCAACGATCATAGCACCGCTTTATGGCTTGACCGCTTTTTCGATTGGCCTGGACAGGGTAGTATGTAGCCCTTGACCATACGGTACCGTCTGGTGCCGGGCAAACGACAGGAGAGGAGAAGCGATGCGGCTGGATGACAGGGTTTTTCTGGTGACTGGTGGTGGATCCGGATTGGGGGCTGCTACCGTCCGTGAGTTGGCGAAGGCCGGTGCCAAGGTGCTTGTGTCTGATCTCAACCGGGATGCCGGGCAGGCGGTTGCCGACAGCCTGGGTGGGCAAGCGTTGTTCGTGGAGACCGATGTGGCCAGCGAATCTTCTGCGGTCAACGCGATAAATGTCGCAATTTCGCAATTCGGTGCCGTGCACGGTTTGGTCAATTGCGCCGGCGTTGCACCAGCGGAAAAGGTGGTTGGAAAAGAAGGGGCGCACCGGCTGGAGAGTTTTTCGAAGGTTGTCGGTATCAATTTGATTGGTACCTTCAATATGTTGCGGCTGGCTGCCGAAGCGATGATGAAAAATGTTCCGGATGAGAGCGGGGAGCGCGGTGTCATCGTCAACACGGCATCGGTGGCCGCCTTCGAGGGGCAATTGGGGCAGGCGGCTTATGCGGCGTCAAAAGGCGGCATCGTCGCGCTGACCTTGCCGGTGGCGCGTGAACTGGCGCGCAGCGGCATCCGTTGCATGACGATCGCCCCCGGAATCATGGAAACGCCAATGTTGCTCGGCATGCCGGCCGATGTGCAGGATGCGCTGAACAAGATGGTTCCATTTCCGACCCGCATGGGCAGGCCGGGGGAATTCGCCGCATTGGTTCGGCATATCGCGGAAAATCCCTACCTCAACGGAGAGGTCATCCGCCTGGATGGCGCCATCCGGATGGGGGCCAAATAAACTATACTTCGGCTCCGCCCTTGATCTAAAAAGGCACTTCGGTGCCTTTTTCACTGTATGTCCGAAGCTAATTGTTATCACTGCGGCCTGCCGATTCCCGGGGATGTCGAATTGTCCGTCCAGGTCGCCGGAGCGGTGCGGAGGATGTGCTGTCCAGGCTGCCAGGCGGTTGCCCAGTCGATAGTCGACAACGGCCTGGAGGACTACTACAGTAGCCGCGATGCCCTGCCCGAATCGCCGCGCCAGGCCATGCCGGACATCCTCGATCAGTTGCAGTTGTTCGATCATGCCGAGTTCCAGAAAAGCTTTGTCAAGGATCTCGGGGAAACCGAGCGCGAGGCCTCGCTGCTGCTCGAGGGGATCACCTGTGCGGCCTGCATCTGGCTGAACGAACAACATGTTGGCCGCCTGCCCGGCGTGACCGGGCTCGATATCAATTACGCCACGCGGCGGGCGCGCGTGCGTTGGGACGAGTCGCGGATCAAACTCTCCGACATCCTGGCGGCGATTGCCGCCATCGGCTACCGGGCTTATCCCTACGATGCTGCCAGGAACGAGGAAATTTCCCGCAAGGAGCGGCGCGATGCGCTGTGGCGCCTTTGGGTGGCCGGCTTCGGCATGATGCAGGTGATGATGTACGCCTATCCGGTGTACATCGCCAACGGCGACATGACGCCCGATATTGAAAGCATCATGCGTTGGGCCAGCCTGGTGCTCACCCTGCCGGTGGTCTTCTATTCCTCGGCGCCGTTTTTTCGCAATGCCTGGCGGGATATCGGGCTACGCCGGGTCGGCATGGATGTCCCGGTCGCCCTCGGGGTCGGTGCGGCATTCGTTGCCAGTTGCTGGGCGACTCTGGTGCATTCGGGAGAGGTTTATTTCGACTCGGTGACCATGTTCGTCTTCTTTCTGCTCGGCGGACGTTATCTCGAAATGACCGCCCGCCAGAAAGCGCTCAGCGTGACCGAGGCGCTGGCCAAACTGCTGCCGGCTTTTTCGCAAAAAATGGCCAATTTTCCCGTCGACCGCAGCACTACCCAGTGCATCGTCGGCGACCTGCGGCCAGGCGATTACGTGCTGGTTCGGCCAGGCGACATCGTGCCGGCCGACGGGAGGGTTGTCGAAGGGGTGAGTTGCGCCAACGAAGCCTTGCTCACCGGGGAGAGCAGGCCGGTCCCGAAGGCGCCTGGGGATGCCGTTACCGGCGGGGCGATCAATGCCGAAAGCCCGCTCATTGTTCGGGTCGAACATGTCGGCGACAACACCCGCCTGTCGGCGATCATCCAGTTGATGGACCGTGCGGCGGCCGAGAAACCCCGAATTGTCGAAATGGCCGACCGCATCGCCAGCTATTTCGTTGCGGCCCTGCTTGCCGTGGCGATTCTCGTCGCCATTGGCTGGACGGTCATCGACCCCGACCGGGCGCTTTGGATAACCGTCTCGGTCCTGGTCGTCACCTGTCCTTGTGCCCTGTCGCTGGCTACGCCGATTGCGCTGACCGTGTCAGCCGGTGCGCTGGCCAAGGACGGGCTATTGGTCACGCGAGGCCATGCCATCGAAACGCTGGCCCGAGCGAGCCATGTCGTTTTTGACAAGACCGGCACGTTGACCACCGGCCGTATGCGACTGATCGATGTGTTGCCAACGGCTGGCCTGGATCGCACTGAATGCCTGGCTATCGCTTCGGCGCTCGAGCACGCCTCCGAGCACCCGGTTGCTGCTGCCTTGCGCCTTGCGTATTCCGGCCAGTTGCCCGTAATCCAGAACGCAACGAGCGAACCGGGCCAGGGCATCGAGGCGACCGTTGACGGTACCCGCTACCGTATCGGTCGGCCAGAGTACGCACTCGCCCTCGGGGCGCAGCCCTTGCCGGTGGCGGCAAGGCCATGGCTCGACAGCGGCGATACGGTGGTGGTGCTTGCCGATGCCAGCGGCTGTCTGGCGGTATTCCGCGTTGGCGACGAACTGCGCCCGGAAGCAGCAGATCTGATCGGGGAATTGCAAGCGGCCGGCAAGACCATCGTTTTGCTGACCGGCGATGCGACGGCGGTGGCCCAGCGGATTGCGGCCCAGGTGGGAATTTCCGATGTGCGCGCTGGCGTCACCCCGCAAGGCAAATATGAGGCCGTCAAATCCTTGCAGGCCGAGGGGGCAGTCGTGGCCATGGTCGGCGATGGCGTCAACGATGCACCGGTGCTGGCCCAAGCTGAAGTTTCCATTGCCATGGGCGGTGGCGCACAACTGGCGAGAACCCAATCCGACTTCGTCCTGCTTTCCGAAAATCTCGATCATCTGAAACATGGCGTGCGGCGCACCAGGCTGACGCTCGCCATCATCAAACAGAACCTGTGGTGGTCCTTCGCGTACAATTTCGTCGCCTTGCCGCTGGCCATCACCGGCTACGTAACCCCCTGGATGGCCGGCATCGGCATGTCAGCCAGTTCCTTGCTGGTCGTGCTCAATTCGCTACGCATTCAGCGTGTGGAGAAGGATTGATGGAAAGCATCTACTTGCTCGTCCCGATTTCGGTCATTTTGGTCTTCGTCATCGCCATTGCTTTCTGGTGGTCGGTCCGTAGCGGCCAGTTCGACGACCTCGAAGGCCCGGCGTTTCGCGTCCTTATGGACGACGAGCAGCCCAAAAAATCCGAAAGTTCGGAAAATCACGAAAAAGCCGACAAAATTTGACCTGCGTCAACGTGGTGCATGAATCATCGGGGGAATATGGGCACGTGCGAGGCAAGCGCTTCGCGATTGTTCTCTGTTGGGGTTGGGGTGCGTCACGACGCACCCTTTTTTTGTCTGTTCGCCCCGGGAACCTGTAGTCCGCTTAGATAATTCGGACTATTTTGGCTTAGATAATTGGTAGATTGATCTAGGTCAAAACCTCGCCTCTCGACTAGAATAACATCGATTTTTATGTGTCCGCTTGGGGGTTAGGGAGTTGGACATTCCGTTTTTTATTAACGAGAGGTGGGTTCATGTCTGGAACGCAAACCACATATAACGATAAGGTCGTACGGCAATTTGCCGTCATGACTGTCATCTGGGGCATCGTCGGCATGCTTGTCGGTGTCATCATTGCAGCCCAACTGGTGTGGCCGGAGCTAAACTACGGCCCCTGGTTGCACTTCGGGCGCTTGCGTCCGTTGCACACCAACGCGGTTATCTTTGCGTTTGGTGGTTGCGCCTTGTTCGCAACGTCTTACTGGTGCGTTCAGCGCACCAGCCACGCCCGCCTGTGGGGCGGTCCGCTGATTCCCTTTACCTTCTGGGGTTGGCAAATCGTCATTCTTTTGGCCGCCGTCACGCTGCCGCTCGGCATTACCACCGGCAAGGAATACGCCGAACTGGAATGGCCGATCGACATCCTGATCACGCTGGTCTGGGTGGCTTACGCGCTGGTCTTCTTCGGTACCATCGCCGTTCGCAAAGTCTCGCACATCTACGTGGCAAACTGGTTCTTCGGTGCCTTCATCATTGCGGTTGCCCTTCTGCACATCGTCAATAGCATGGAAATGCCGATCACGCTGACCAAGTCCTATTCCATGTATTCCGGTGTGCAGGACGCCATGATCCAGTGGTGGTATGGCCACAATGCCGTGGGCTTCTTCTTGACCGCTGGCTTCCTGGGCATGATGTACTACTTCGTGCCGAAGCAGGCGGGCCGTCCGGTTTATTCCTATCGCCTGTCCGTTGTTCACTTCTGGGCGCTGATTTTTACCTACATGTGGGCGGGTCCGCACCATCTGCACTACACCGCGCTGCCTGATTGGACGCAATCGGTCGGCATGGTCTTCTCGCTGATCCTGTTGGCTCCGTCCTGGGGTGGCATGATCAACGGCATCATGACCCTGTCGGGTGCCTGGCATAAACTGCGCGACGATCCCGTCCTTAAGTTCCTGATCACCTCGCTGTCCTTCTACGGCATGTCGACCTTCGAAGGCCCGATGATGTCGATCAAGACGGTCAATGCCCTGTCGCACTACACGGACTGGACTGTCGGTCACGTGCACTCCGGCGCTCTCGGCTGGGTGGCCATGGTTTCCATCGGTTCGATCTACTACCTGCTGCCCAAGCTTTTCGGCAAGACCGAGATGTACAGCACCAAACTGGTCACGACCCACTTCTGGATCGCCACCATCGGCACCGTGCTGTATATCGCTTCGATGTGGATCGCCGGAGTCATGCAAGGTCTGATGTGGCGGGCTGTCAATACCGACGGTACGCTGGCTTACAGCTTCGTCGAATCCGTCAAGGGCTCTTACCCCTTCTGGGCAATCCGTTGGCTGGGTGGTGTGCTGTTCCTGACCGGTATGCTGATCATGGCTTACAACATGTTCAAGACCATGGCTGGCGGTAAGACCCAGGACATGCCGGTGATCGCTCCGGCTGGCCATCACGCCTGATTAGGGAGAGATAACAATGCTTAAGCATGAGCAAATTGAAAAGAGCGTAGGCCTGCTGATTGTGCTGACGCTGCTTACCGTGATTTGGGGTGGTCTGCTCGAAATCGTTCCGCTGTTCTTCCAGAAGTCGACAACGACGCCGGTTGAGGGGGTTAAGCCTTATGATGCCGTTCGTCTCGTCGGGCGCGACATTTACGTCCGCGAAGGCTGCTTCCTGTGCCATTCGCAGATGATTCGTCCGTTCCGCGCGGAGACCGAGCGTTATGGCCACTACTCCGTGGCTGGCGAATATGTCTACGATCATCCGTTCCAGTGGGGCTCCAAGCGTACCGGTCCTGATCTGGCTCGCGTTGGCGGTCGCTACTCAGATGAGTGGCAGCGTGCCCACTTGATGAATCCGCGTGATGTAGTTCCTGAGTCGAATATGCCGGCCTTCGCTTTCCTGGCGAATACGAAGGCTAAGGATTCAGTCGGAGCTGACATCGAAAAGAAGATGCAGGTCATGCGTGGCTATGCCAATGCCCGCGGTATCCCGACCTATACCGATGAGGAAATCAAGGGTGCCAAAGCAGCCATTGGCGACAAGACTGAACTGGATGTGCTGATCGCTTACCTGCAAGGTATGGGTACGGCACTGAAGAACGTCAAGTAATAGCTATGGACATCAACGATCTGCGTTCCATCACGACGGTCCTGGGGTTGCTCTGCTTTCTCGGGATCGTTGGCTGGGCTTACGGTAAGAGCAGCAAGAAGGGGTTTGAAGAAGCTGCCAACTTGCCATTCGCAGAACAAGATGACGACGGTGCGACGTCGGGTACGTCGCACCCGCGCTGATATAAAGGAAAGCAAATGAGCGATTTCGTTAGCGATTTTTGGAACCTGTACGTGATTGTGATCGTCGTCGGCAGTATTCTTGCCTGCGCCGTATTGCTGATCATGCAAGGTAAGGCGACGTTCACCCCGGGCAAGACCATGGGGCACGTCTGGGATGAGGACCTGGAGGAATACAACAACCCAATGCCCAAGTGGTGGAGTTGGTTGTTCATCATCACCGTGGTATTCGCCTTCGTTTATCTGGCCATGTATCCGGGTCTGGGTAACTTCAAGGGCATGCTGAACTGGACGGCAGTTGGTCAGCACAAGGCAGAGGTTGCTAAGGTCGATGCTGCGGTCAAGCCGTTGTTCGACAAGTACATGGCCATGGATGTCAAGGCAGTTGCCGCCGACAAGCAGGCCATGGAAATGGGCAAGCGCCTCTATCTGACGTACTGCATGCAATGTCACGGTGCTGATGCGCGTGGCGCCAAGGGCTTCCCGAATCTGACCGACAGCGACTGGCTGTATGGTGGCGAGCCGGATCAGATCAAGGAAACCATTGCCAACGGTCGTATGGGTGTCATGCCTCCGCACGAGCAACTCGGCGCCGATACCATCAAGGATCTGGCCAACTTTGTTCGCTCGCTGTCAGGCTTGCCTAACGACTCGGTTCGTGCCGCCAAGGGCAAGGAAGCCTTCACGTCGGCTGGTTGCGTTGGCTGCCACGGTCCGGAAGCGACCGGTATGCATGCAATTGGTGCGCCCAACCTGACCGACAAGGTTTGGCTCTATGGCTCCTCCGAGGCGACCATCACCGAGACGATCACCAAGGGACGTCAGAACCAGATGCCTGCCTGGAAGGAATTCCTGGGCGATGCCAAGGTTCACCTGCTGTCCGCCTACGTTCTTAGCCTGAGCGAAGGCACCAAGTAATATTGGATGGTCGGGGTGGCTAGTGCCGCCCCGACTTTTTCGTTTTGTTTGAATCGGTGCTGTCCGATTTGTATCAAAATTACGTTGTTACCAAACGGCGTAATTCTGATACAGATACGGTTACTATGGATCCTTCCGAAAATACCCCCCAAGCAAAGACTGCGGCTCCGCCAGCGCAGGTATCCTTTTACGAGAAACACAAGAAAGTTTACGTTCGTGACGTAAAAGGCTGGTGGGATTCGTGGCGTTGGGTATTGGTCTGGATCACCCAGATCATTTTCTATGTGACGCCATGGATTGACTGGAATGGCCGCCAGGCCGTCTTGCTGCATCTGGTCGAGCGCAAGTTCTATTTGTTCGGCTTGGTCTTGTGGCCGCAGGATGTCTTTTATCTTGCTTTGCTACTGATCATTTCTGCTTACGCCCTCTTTTTGTTCACAGCGATTGCTGGGCGTCTCTTTTGCGGCTATGCCTGTCCGCAAACGGTCTATACCGAAATTTTCATGTGGATTGAGAACAAGATCGAGGGTGATCGGTCGGCACGCATGAAACTGGACAACGGTCCGATGACCGCGCGCAAGTTCCGGCTGAAGGCCGTGAAGCACGCAGTCTGGATTCTCGTTGCCCTGTGGTCGGGATTCACGCTGGTCGCCTATTTCACGCCAGTTGAGGAGTTGCTGGCTGCGCTGCCGTTCCAGTTGTCGGGCTGGGAGATGTTCTGGACATTCTTCTATGCCGGGTTCTTCTACATGCAGGCGGGCTTCCTTCGTGAGCAGGTGTGCAAGTACATGTGCCCTTATGCACGTTTCCAGGGCGTCATGTTCGATCCGGATACGCTGGTCATTACTTATGACCCCGAGCGTGGTGAACCGCGCGGGGCGCGCCGCAAGGGTACGGATGTGCAATTGGGTGATTGCGTCGATTGCGGGTTGTGCGTTGCTGTTTGCCCGACGGGTATCGACATCCGTAACGGAATCCAGTACGAATGCATCGGTTGCGGCGCGTGTATCGATGCTTGCGATCCGGTGATGGACAAGACCGGCAAGCCGCGCGGGCTGATCCGTTACACGACGGAGAATGCGCTGGCCAAGCATTTCACGCCCAAGGAGGTCCTCGGGCATATCATGCGGCCCCGCATCATGCTCTACACGGCTATCCTGGTGTTGATAACGGTGGCGTCGATCTGGTCGCTGGCGACGCGGGTTCCGCTCAAGGTCGACATCATTCGTGACCGATCCGTGCTGGCACGAGAGGCCGACGATGGTCGAATCGAGAATGTTTACAACCTCAAGATCATGAATACCACTGAGATGCCGAGGCGCTATGTACTCGGTGTGGAAGGTGTAGATGGTATCGAACTGGCCGGTGAGGCTTCCGTAGCGGTGGCCAGCGCAGAGAATCATGAGGTCACCGTCGTCGTTCGTGTTCCGCCCGATGCGGCAAAGGCCGGTGCCAACACGATCTATTTCAACATCGCGGCCGACGATGATCCGCAGATTGCGGTTCGGGAAAAGGCCTCTTTCCTGATGCCCCGATAAATGAGTACTTCAATGACTTTGCGCAACGACAATGGGCCTTGGTACAAGCAGCGCTGGCCGTGGTTCCTGATGGCCGGCCCTGGTGTCGTGGTGATTGCCGGGATCATTACGTTGTGGATGGCTATCGGCAGCGATGATGGTCTGGTGACCGACGACTATTACAAGCAGGGCCTGGCCGTGAATCAGCGCATTCAGCGCGATCACCAGGCCAGCGACATGGGGCTGCATGGCAACGTGATGAAATCCGGCCTGGGTGTTCGTCTCATGCTCTCGGCCGATGCCGCGACGAACCTGCCCGGTGAAATCGTGTTGCGACTGGCCCATCCGACCCGTGCCGGAATGGACCAGTTGGTTGCCATGAAAGTCGAAGGGCAGGGCTTCTACAGCGGCAAGCTGTCGTCGGAGATTGGGGGGCGCTGGCTTGTTTCCATTGAGGATCCGGCCGGGAAGTGGCGGCTTCACGGGGAGTGGCACACCGATTCGGAGGATCCGCTGCAGTTAGTGGCGAAGGCGGGTAAGTAGTTTCTTTATTTGTTACTGGGAGGTGACCTATGGCTTGGAATCTGTTGTTTACTAGCGATATCGGTTTGATGAGCCTTGTCGTGATCGTTGGCGTTCTCGTGATTGGTGCCGTGATGGGCAAGATGTACTCGAACAAGATGAACGAGGAGTCTCGCAAGCTGGGCAAGTGACCATTGCTGCTTCTTGGCGCTGAGAAATCAACCCCTGTGCGGAGACTCCGACAGGGGTTTTTTCTTGGATGATGCTGCCGAATGATGGTTCGCGCATTGGCGATTTCCTTCCTCTTGCACTTGGCCATCCTCGTTTCGGATGTGCATGAGTCACTGGGGAATCTGTGGGGCGAACAGCAAGGGCGGGGAGCACTGATGGCTTCTCTTCGCGAACGAGGCGTGAACGGGCCGGCGATTCCCGTCGCCAGCATGAGCGAATCGCCGGGGAAGACCTCGGTCGCGGAAGGCGGAGGGATTGCCGATGCCAATCCGCGACGAATTGACCGAAATACGGAAATTCGCCATTTTTTTCCGTCGACCGCAGCAGTCGCCAACCATCAACCGAATACCCAGGTCATGGCTAACAGCGAGGATAGCGCCGATGTTCCGACATCCACGGGCGCTGGCGTAAGCGAATACCGACTGAATCTGGCGCGCGAGGCCCGTCGGTACAAGCGCCATCCCTATGCCAGCAGTGGTCGGGAAGCCGAGGGGGTCGTAGTCATATCGGTTTCCGTGTCGAGCCCTGCACATTGGCCGGAAACGCGTTTGCAGGTATCAAGTGGCGACGATGGGCTCGACCGGGCTGCCTTGGAGATGATGGAGCAGGCCGTCAAAACCGCCAGTATCCCGCTTGAATTACAGAACAGACGATTCAGGATGGCGGTGCCGGTTGAGTACCGGGTATCCGATTAAGGGGCCAGGGATGTTTCGTGAAACCCGAACTGGCCGGCCCGACGGTCGCTGAGGTAGTGCTTGAGGCACAGCGTGACGCTGCGAAAGGCGATGTCCAGCCAAGGAATCTCATCGGGTTCGAGGAGGGTGACGGCCAGGCTCTCCTCGCCGGCGGAATAGTTCGGATTTTCCAGTCGACCGCGATAGAACAGGTGAACCTGGTTGATGTGGGGAATGCTGATCAGCGCAAACGGCGCATCGATGGCAACGCTAGCCCCAGCCTCCTCGTGGGTCTCGCGCATGGCGCCCTGGGCGGCCGATTCGCCGTTTTCCATGAATCCGGCCGGCAGCGTCCAAAAGCCGTAACGCGGTTCAATGGCACGGCGGCACAGCAAAATCCGGCCCTCCCACTCGGCAACGCAACCGACAACCAGTCGCGGATTCTCGTACTGAATATGGCCGCAAACGCGGCAGACATGCCGCGGAAGCGAATCGCCGGGCGGTGTGACAAAGTCAACCGTTGCCCCGCAGCGGTTGCAGTGTTCAATCACGATGGAAAACACCCGATTTCATGCTGAGCAGTGTAGCACTGCGCCCCGCTTATCACCTGTAGGCCTGACCGTCGGCGGGTTCTTTCTTTGCACTCGGTCAATCCATGTGGCTACAATAGCGAAAATCAAATAGCGGGTCGATCTACGCCGGGTTCGCTTGGCGTGACGGGGGGCAATGCATGTTTCTGATTATCGGTTATGTGGTCATTCTGGCGTCGTCGCTGGGAACCTACGCCCTTCACGGCAGCCTGCTTGCCCTGTGGGTCCCGACCGAGTACGTGGCGATTATCGGTCTGACCATCGGCTATTTCCTTGCTGCCAACGACATCAAGATCATCAAGGCCACCGTCGCTGCCGTGCCGGGCATCCTCAAGGGGTCGAAGTACAACAAGGCGTTTTACATCGATGCCCTGGCCATGCTCTTCGAGATACTCGGCAAGGTGCGCAAAGAGGGGTTGATGTCCATCGAGGGCGACATCGAGAATCCCGAAGCCAGCCCGATCTTCAGCAAGTACCCCAATCTGGTGGCCGATCATCACATCATGGAATTCATGTGTGACTATTTGCGCATGATGGTCGGCGGCAACCTGAATACCGTCGAGATCGAAAGCCTGATGGATGTCGAACTGGAGGCGCATCACCATGAGGCAGCCGAACCCGGACACGTTGTTTCGTCTATGGCCGGCGCCGTTCCTGCGTTCGGTATCGTGGTCGCGGTGATGGGCGTGGTTAACGTGATGGGATCGGTGGGCAGCCCGCCGGCCGTTCTCGGCAAGATGATTGGCGGCGCGCTGGTCGGTACCTTCCTCGGTATTCTGATTTCCTACGGTTTTGTCGAACCTGTGGCCAAACTGCTCGAACAAAAGGCGCACGAAGGGTCGACCATCTACAAGTGTATCAAGATGGTGTTGCTCGCCTCGATGTCCGGCTATGCGCCGCAGGTCGCCATCGAATTTGGACGAAAAACCCTCGATTCCCATTCACGCCCCAGCTTCCGCGAACTCGAGGAAGAATTGAAGGCGCGCAAGGGCAAATAAGCCCCACACTATTGCCCGGCCATAGCCATGAGCGACGACTCCACACGTCCCATAGTCATCAAGCGCAAGAAGGTGGTCGCCGGCGGCGCCCACGGTGGCGCCTGGAAGATCGCCTATGCCGACTTCGTGACGGCGATGATGGCGTTCTTCCTGCTGATGTGGCTGCTCGGCTCGACAGCCAAGGGGGACTTGCAGGGCATTGCGGAGTTTTTCCAGAATCCGCTCAAGGTCTCCATGCAGGGCGGCAGTGGCTCGGGTGATGCGACGAGCATTCTGCAGGGGGGCGGCAAGGATCTGACGCGCCAGGCGGGCCAGGTCAAGCGCGGCGACGTCGAGGTCAAGAAATCGACCTCGTTTTCCAAGGAGGCGCAGGCGGAATTCCGGCGCAAGGAGCAGGCACGGCTGGAAACACTGAAAGCGGACATTGAGAAAATGATCGCGCAAAGTCCCCAGTTGGCGCAGTTCAAGAAACAACTGCTGCTCGACATTACTTCGGAAGGCTTGCGCATCCAGGTCATCGACGAACAGAACCGCCCGATGTTCGATTCGAGCAGTGCCGACCTGAAATCCTATACCCGCGATATTCTTCGCCAGATCGGCAAATCATTGAACGGTGTGCCGAACCGCATCAGCCTGGCCGGGCATACCGATGCCGCCCAGTTTTCCGGTGGTGAAAAAGGTTTTTCCAATTGGGAGCTTTCGGCCAACCGGGCGAATGCCTCACGTCGCGAACTCGTCGCCGGCGGCATGGACGATGCCAAGGTGATCCGGGTCGTCGGGCTGGCCTCGACCGTGCTTTTCGACAAGAACGACCCCTTGAATTCGGTCAATCGGCGAATCAGCATCGTCGTCCTAAACCAGAAAACCGAGCTGGCGATTCTGCAGGAAGAAGGGCCTGAGTCCGAAGTGGACAGCGCAGAAGATGTTACCGATAGTCTGAAATTGCCCGGGGCCGGCAAAGGCACGCCGGGCTGATCGAAGCGTAATGGTCTGCCGACAAGGCGGCCGACGAGGTTTGGTGATAGCAGTTCAGTCGGATCGGTGCTGTTCGGCATTTTGGTCATATTTATCAGAGAACGCCCGTCCATTCGCAAAATATAGATAATATTGCGATTGACCGAACCGGCTCTCCTGTCTGAGTTGCCGGGGTGTAGAAATGTCCAAGAGGAACAAATGACCAAAACCATTCTTGCAGTCGACGATTCAGCATCCATCCGTCAGATGGTTTCATTTACCCTCAAGAGTGCCGGCTATGATGTGCTGGAGGCTGTCGATGGAGTGGACGGTCTCGACAAGGCCAAGGCGCAACGCGTCAATCTCGTATTGACCGACCAGAACATGCCGAGAATGGATGGCCTGACGCTTATCCGAAGCCTGAGGGCAACGGCCCAGTACGCCACCACCCCCATACTGATGTTGACCACCGAGTCGTCCGATGCCATGAAGGCGCAAGGGCGGGCGGCCGGTGCCACGGGCTGGCTGGTCAAACCTTTCGATCCACAAAAGTTGATCGAGGTGGTGCGCAAGGTGATCGGCTGATTCGTGGCCATGGAGCGTCAATAATTTCCGGCATCCGGCATCGGTTTTTCCGGCCGCCGCGGTTGCTCGTATTCGGGAGATGGCATGTCGATCGACATGACGCAGTTCTACCAGGTGTTCTTCGATGAGTCGGCAGAACATCTGGCGGCGATGGAGGGGCTGCTGCTGGATCTGGACATCGAGAATCCTGACCTCGAGCAATTGAACGCGATATTCCGGGCGGCCCATACGATCAAGGGTAGCGCCGCCACCTTCGGTTTTACCGATCTCGCCGATACCACGCATGTGCTGGAAAGTCTGCTCGATCGCATTCGCAAGCGCGAACTCGGCCTCAGCCGCGACATGGTCGATATCTTCCTGCAAAGCGGTGACGTGCTGCGCAGCATGCTGGAGGCCCACCAGGGCCAGGGCGAGGTTGATCAGGCCGCCGCTGAAAGGCTGCTTGCTCGTTTGCGCGATTTGTCGGCGGGCGTCGCCGGAAAGCCCGCGCCAAGCCAGGCAAGCAAGGCGCCTGAACCTGCACTGGTGCGCGAGCGCTGCTTCGATATCCAGTTCGTGCCAACCACGGTTTCGGCTGCCCGGGATGGCGTGGTCAATTTGCTCGATGGCTTGCGGGCCGTCGGCGAACTGCAGGTCATCAGCCAACCGGAAGGCGGCACCCATGATGTCGGTTTTTGGCAATTACGGCTGTTGACCGAGGAGAGTCCTGAGGCGTTTTCCGATCAAGTCGATTTCATCGCCGAAGCCGGTGCCTGGCGGATCGTCGAAGACCAGGGCCTGGCCGAGCATGAGGCGGCTGCCGATGCCGTGGGCGATTTCGTCCTGGATGATGATCCAGGCTACGGCCTGTTTCCTGTTTCAGGTTCCTCCAGCACATTGCAGGATGAAGCACGCACGGGCGACGACGATGTCGCTTATGGTTTCTTCGAACCACTGCCGGCGGTCGTGGCCAAGGGCGAGAGCAGTGATGCGCCCGAAGAGGGTGAGGGCTACGGCTTCTTTGCTCCGCTCCCGGCCGAGACCAATCCGCCGCTGGAAGAAGGCGATGGCTTCGGATTTTTCGTCCCGATCAATCCCCGGAATAGCGATGGTGAGCCAGCGCACGAACCGGCCCCCCCGGACGCCCAGGCGGAGCCTTCGCCGGCTCAGGAGGTCAGCCATGAAAAGGCCGCCGCCAAGTCGGCGAAATCCGGCCCGGCTGCAGATTCGTCGATACGGGTCAGCGTCGAAAAAGTCGATCAGCTGATCAATCTGGTCGGTGAATTGGTCATCACCCAGGCGATGCTCCTGCAGACCGTTGCCGAAATGCAGGATGACGCCCCCGAGGCCTTGCTTGGCGGCCTGGCGCAACTGGAAAGGAACAGCCGGGACTTGCAGGAGTCGGTCATGTCCATTCGCATGATGCCGATTTCCTTCGTGTTTTCGCGCTTTCCGAGGGTGGTGCGGGATTTGTCCAGCAAACTGGGCAAGCAGGTCGAACTAAAGACTTCCGGAGAAACCACGGAACTCGACAAGAACCTGATCGAGCGAATCGCCGATCCGTTGACCCACCTGATACGCAATAGCCTGGATCATGGCATCGAAGCTCCCGACAAGCGCCTTGCCGCCGGCAAGCGCCCGGTCGGGACGATTACGCTGAAGGCCTATCACCAGGGGGGCAACGTCGTCATCGAAGTCGGCGACGACGGGGCCGGCCTGCCGCGCAACAAGATTCTCGCCAAGGCGCGCGAACGCGGCATCCCGGTCTCAGATCAGATGAGCGATCAGGAGGTGTTCAGCCTGATTTTCGAAGCCGGCTTCTCGACTGCCGAACAGGTGACCGACGTTTCCGGTCGGGGCGTCGGCATGGATGTGGTGCGTCGCAACATCCAGTCGATGGGCGGCCGCGTCGAAATCGAGTCGATGCTCGGTGTGGGGACACGAATGACTGTCCGCCTGCCGCTTACCCTGGCCATCCTCGACGGGATGTCGGTGGCTGTCGGCGACCAGACCTATATCCTGCCCCTGGCTTACGTGATCGAGTCTTTCCAGCCGGTAGCTGGCGATATCAAGACGCTGCCCAATCAGGCGAGGGTGACCCATGTCCGCGGCGAATATCTTCCGGTGGTCGTGTTGCAGGAAATGTTCAATATTGCCGGGGCGGCTGCCGATATCAGCCAAGGCATCATGGTGGTCATCGAAGCGAACGGGGTGCGTGCGGCGCTTTTCGTGGACGCGCTGGTCGGTCAGCATCAGGTGGTGATCAAGAGTCTCGAGACGAATTATCGGCGGGTTAACGGAATATCCGGGGCGACCATCATGGGCGACGGTAGCGTGGCATTGATCCTTGACGTGTCGGCGATCGCCGGCATGGCCAGGGGCGTTTTGCAGAAAGCCGGCCAGTAGGCTGGAATCGAGGAAGGAATTATGGAAGCGATGAGCCGTGGCACGGGGGGCGGAGAAGTCGATGAGCAGCCTGCCGGTGAGTACCTGACCTTCACGCTGGGCAGCGAGGAATATGCCATCGATATTTTGAAGGTCCAGGAGATCAGGGGCTATACGCCGCCTACCCTGATTGCCAATGCGCCGCCCTTCATCAAGGGGGTCATCAACCTGCGCGGTGTCATCGTTCCCGTCGTCGATCTGCGTATCAAGTTCGGGGTCAGCAAGATCGAATACACCCCTTTCACGGTCGTCGTCATCCTCAACGTGGCCGGGCGGGTCGTCGGTTGCGTGGTCGATAGCGTGTCGGATGTGATCTTGCTGAATGGTTCGCAGATACGCCAGGCACCGAATTTTTCCGGTTCTTTCGATACCAAGTACATCATCGGCCTGGCAACCATCGATGCGCGCATGCTGATCGTTACCGATATCGAGCGCCTGATGACCAGCGCCGACATGGAACTGATCGAATCGGCCTCTGAAGCCTCTCAAGGATGAGCATTTCTAAGGGTACGGGCATGTTGAGTAACTGGCAGATTGGAACCCGCCTGTTCTGGCAGGCCGCAGGCATGGCCTTCTGGTTCATCGTGCTGGTGGTGGTGGCAGTCGTTTACATGGGCGATCTCAACCGGGCAACGCAGACGGTCTATGTGGACAAACTGGAGCCGGGGGCGACCGTGCTGCGCATCCAGACCATGATGTCGGAAAACAACCTGCAGATCGCCTCCGGGTTGTTGCACGATCCGTCGCGGGCCCAACTGGCCGGGCATGATCACCCGGTTGCCGTGCATGCCGACAAGGTCATCGAGAATCGCGACCAGATCACCCGCCTATGGCAGGAATTCAAGGCCCGGCCCCTGAACGACGAGGAGCGGCAATTGGCCGAAGCCTACGAGCAGGCCAGGGCGGTGTTCGTCCGGGATGGCCTGATGGCCGCCTCGGCGGCGCTCAATGCCGGTGATTACACGCGGGCCGCTGAAATCTACAGCACCGCGGTGATTCCTGCCTATGCGCGGGCCAGCGCGGCGGCAGCCGACCTCAGCCGCTATTATTCCGAGTCGGGTCGGGAGGTTTTCAATGCCTCGCAGCAGACCTACGAGTCTACCCGGCAGATGATGATCGTCTTGTCGGTCATCGTCGTCGCGTTGATCGCTGCTTTTTCCTACGTCTTCACGCACAGCATCACAGGGCCGCTGGCCCAGGCCCTCGGTTTCGCCAATTCAGTGGCGGGCGGAGAACTGGATAACCGGATGGAAGCCAGTGGCAAGGATCAGGTAGCCGATTTGATTCGTGCGCTGCTAACCATGCAGGACGAACTCCGGTCGCGTATCGCCGCCGACCGTAAGCAGGCCGACGAGGCGCTACGCATCAAGGTGGCGCTCGACGTGACCACGACCAACGTCATGCTGGCCGATCCAGACGGCAAGATTGTCTACTGCAATGCCTCGCTGCTGGAAATGATGCGCCGGGCGGAGGATGCCTTGCGTAAAAAATTGCCCAACTTCAGGGCCGATGCCATCGTCGGCTCGAATTTCGACAGCTACCATGCCGCGCCCGGGCATCAACGCCAGTTGCTGGCCGCCCTCAAGGAAACCCATCACGCGCATATCACCATCGGCGATTGCTTTTTCAGCATTGCCGCTTCGCCGGTTGTCAATGCTCGGGGAGAACGGATCGGCACGGTCATTGAATGGCGGGATAGAACCGCCGAAATCAACGTCGAGCGGAAGGTTGCCGAAATCATTGGCGCAGCGGTGGCTGGCGACTTCAGTCTGCGTCTGGATACGGCCGGAATGACCGGCTTCTTCCGCGAGATTTCCGAGGGTATCAATCGCCTGCTCGAAGCCAATCAGTCGGCGCTCGGCGAAGTCGGCAGCATTCTGGAGCACCTGTCGCAAGGCGATCTCGGCCAGACCATCGACAGTCAGTACGAGGGCATGCTCGGCAAGTTGAAGGATGACGCCAACACGACGGTGGAGAATCTGCGGCGCATCGTGATCGCCATCAAGGAAGCTGCCGATTCGATCGACACGGCGGCGCAGGAAATCGCCAGCGGCAACCAGGATCTCTCCGGGCGCACCGAGGAGCAAGCCTCGAGCTTGGAAGAAACCGCCTCGAGCATGGAGGAGCTGACCCAGGCCGTGAAGCAGAACGCCAACAGCGCCCAGCGGGCCAGTGCGCTGGCCGGCGAAGCCCGCCAAGTCGCCGAACAAGGCGGGGAGGCGGTCGGCCAGGTGGTCGACACCATGGCTGCCATCCACAAGGCGTCGAGCAAGATCGGCGACATCATCGGCGTCATCGACGGCATCGCCTTCCAGACCAACATCCTCGCCCTCAATGCGGCGGTCGAGGCGGCGCGGGCCGGCGAGCAGGGGCGCGGTTTCGCCGTGGTGGCCACCGAGGTGCGCAGCCTGGCACAGCGCAGCGCGGCGGCGGCCAAGGAAATCAAGGCCCTGATCGCCGATTCGGTGGGCAAGGTCGAAGCCGGCAGCCGCCTGGTCGACCAGGCCGGCCAGACCATGGACAAGGTGGTGCTCAGCATTCAGAACCTGGCCCGCATCATGGGCGATATTTCGGCCGCCAGTTGCGAACAGACGGCCGGCATCGAGCAGATCGGCGCGGCGATCGGCGCCATGGACGAGATGACCCAGCAGAATGCCGCATTGGTCGAGGAAGCCGCCGCCTCGGCTGAGAGTCTGGAAGAACAGGCGGCCAGCCTGATCGAGGCCGTTTCGGCATTCCGCCTGCCGGGCGGGGTGGTGGTCGCCGACCAGACACGTTTGTCGGGGCTGGATTTCGACGGCGCCATCATCGCCCATCGCAACTGGACCACGCGTCTGCTCGATTTCGTGGCGGGGAGCGGCGAGCCCCTCGATCCGGCCGTCGTCGGCCGCGATGACCAGTGCGCCCTCGGCTGCTGGATCCATGGCGAAGGGCGCGTGCTGCGCGGCAGCCCCAATTACGCTGATCTCAAGGTCGAGCACGCCGGCTTCCACCACTGCGCGGCCGAGGTCATTCGGGCGCAACTGGCGGGCAACAGCAAGCTGGCCCGGGAGCGCATCGACGGTGAGTTCAGCAGCCGTTCGCGGCGCGTGATCGGCTTGCTGGAAAACATGCGCTCCGGCCGCCGCGCCCTACCCGCGGCGGTATCCGGTACGGTCCACCTCCCTTCGCTGCCGGCCCTGGCAGCACCCGGCGACGACGAGTGGGCCGAGTTCTGACAACCTGACTATCAGACGAACGGAATAACGATGCGAAACAACCTGCCGGTAACCGATGTGGAAATCCCGCTCGACGAGCAAACCCTGATCGTCTCGAAGACCGATTTGAAGGGCCGGATCACCTACATCAACAAGGATTTCGTCGATATCAGCGGTTTCAGCGAAGCCGAGTTGATCGGCCAGCCGCACAACGTGGTGCGTCACCCCGACATGCCGGTCGAAGCCTTCACCGACATGTGGCGCGACCTGCAGGCCGGCCGGCCGTGGACCGGCATGGTCAAGAATCGCTGCAAGAACGGCGATTACTACTGGGTGCAGGCCAATGCCACGCCGATCCGAGAGGAAGGCGAGGTAGTCGGCTACATGTCGGTGCGCCGCAAGGCGACGCCGCAGCAAGTCGAGGCGGCGGTAGCCAACTATCGGCTGTTTCGCGAAAAAGCTTCCGGCAACCGGCAGATACGCCACGGCGCGGTGGTTACCGGCGGCGAAGGCCTGTTTTCCAGATTTTCGCTAAAAAGCAAGTTGACCGCGGGATTCGGTGCCGTGCTGGTCGTGTTGCTGGCGGTCGCCGGACTCGGGGTGTGGGGGATGAGCGATACCTTCGGCACCATGTCAGGGTTGTATTCCAGCCGCTTGCAGGCGACCCAGGCCCTGGGCGACATCAGCAAGCTGATGGCCAACAATCGGGCGCAACTGCTGCTGGCCCTGCAGCACGATCCGGCCGGCGAAAATGCCGCCATGCATGATCATCCGATCGATTTCCATTTCAAGCAGATCGACGCCAACGTGGGGGCCATCGCTGCGCGATGGACCGAGTACAGCAAGGATATCCAGCCGGGGAAGCAAACCCAGGCGGCCCAGGATTTTGCCGAAGTTCGTGCGCGCTATCTCAACGAGGGCTTACTGCCCGCCGTCGCCGCGGTCGACGCCGGCCGCTTTGCCGAGGCGAACCGGATACTGCTGGCCAAGATCAATCCGCTGTTCTGGGAGGTCGAGCAACGGGGCGAGGAACTGGCAGCCATTCAGGCCGAGCAGGACAAACTCGACATGCAGGCTGCCGAGGGGGCGATTAGCCGCGAGAAGCAGACCATCACGTTGCTCGTCCTGCTTGCCTTCGTGGCCGGTATCGCCATCGCGCTTGCCATCACCCGTTCGATTGCCCGCTCGGTCAAGGAGGTTCGCGATAGCCTGCAAGCGCTTTCTCAGGGCGACTACACCAGGACTGTGGACATCTCGCGCGACGACGAGATGGGCAGAATCCTCCAGGCAGTGCAGTCCATGCAGATCCAGCAGGGTTTCAACCTGGCCGAACTGCAGCGTGTCTCGAACGACAACCGGCGCATCCGGATCGCCCTCGATTGCGCCTCGTCCAACCTGCGCATCGCCGACGAGAGCGGCCAGGTGGTCTACGCCAATCGGGGCTTGCTCGACACCTTGCGCCAGATCGAACCGGCGCTGCAGGTGACCCAGCCGGGCTTTACCGTGGAGGGTTTCGTCGGTAGCAACATCGCCGCCTTCTACCCCGATCGGCCGGGCATCCTCAAGGAATTTTGCGAACTGCAGGGGACGCGGATCACCGAGATGATCATCGGCGGCAGGACTTTCAATGTCATCACCAATCCGATCGTCAACGAGCGGGGCAACCGCCTCGGCACCGTCGGCGAATGGGTCGATCGCACCGCCGACCTCAACGCCCAACGCTCGGTGGCGGCGCTGGTTTCCCGGGCCTCGGCCGGCGACCTCGGGGCGCGCCTCGATACCGAGGCACTGGAAGGGTTCTACAAGGAACTGGGCGGTGGCATCAACAGCCTGCTCGAAACCAGCGGCAAGGCGATTGGCGAAATTGCCGAACTGCTGTCGCGGATGGCCGCCGGCGACCTGACTCGCCTGCTCGACAGCGAATTCCAGGGGACCTTCGGGCGCCTGCGCGATGATGCCAACCAGACGGTGGTGCAGTTGCGCGACTTGGTTGGCGGCATCCAGAGTACCTCGCGGATGATCAACGTGGCGGCTAGCGAAATCGCTGCTGGCAATCACGACTTGTCGAGCCGTACCGAAGAGCAGGCGAGCAGCGTCGAGGAAACGGCGTCCACCATGGAGGAACTGACCAGCACGGTGCGTCAGAACGCCGAGAATGCCCGGCTCGCCAATCAGTTGGCGGCCGGCGCCGAGCAGGTGGCGGTCGAGGGCGGCGCGGTGGTCGAGCAGGTGGTGCAGACGATGAGCGCCATTCAGCAGTCGAGCGGCAAGATTGCCGACATCATCGGCGTCATCGACGGCATCGCCTTCCAGACCAACATCCTCGCCCTCAATGCGGCGGTCGAGGCGGCGCGGGCCGGTGAACAGGGCCGCGGTTTCGCCGTGGTTGCCACCGAGGTGCGCAGCCTGGCCCAGCGCAGCGCGGCGGCCGCCAAGGAAATCAAGGCCCTGATCTCGGATTCGGTCGATCGGGTCGATGTCGGCAACCGCCTGGTCGACCAGGCTGGCCGGACGATGACCGACGTGGTCGCCAGCATCAAGCGGGTGGCGGCGATCATGACCGAGATCGCCGATGCCAGCCATGAGCAGAGTGCCGGTATTGACCAGGTCGGCTACGCTGTCGGCCAGATCGACGAGGTGACGCAGCAGAACGCCGCCCTCGTCGAGGAGGCAGCAGCAGCGGCCGAGAGCCTGCAGCAGCAGGCGCACCAGCTGGCCGAGGTGGTTGCCGTCTTCCGCCTCGACCGCAACCAACACGAGGCGGCCCGCCTGACTCCGCCGCCCCCGCCGAGGGGCAGGACGGCGGCGCAGCCGGATCCGGTGAAGTCGACCGGCCCCCGGCGACCGGCGCTGTCCCAGAGCCTGGACGATGAATGGGAGGAGTTCTGAGCATGACCGGCTCGCCCAAGTCGTTCGACGCTGCTGCCCATTCCGAGCGCTCGCCGGTTCCGGGGCTGTTGTCGCGCGATGCGGGGCTGCGCGAGTTCAGCTTTTCGACCGCCGATTTCGAGCGTGTACGCCAGCTCATTTACCAGCATGCCGGTATTTCCCTGTCGCCGCTCAAGCAGGACATGGTTTATTCGCGCCTGGCACGGCGACTGCGGGCAACGGGCAAGACCAGCTTCGCCGACTATCTCGATGCCTTGAACAGCGGCAGCGACGAGTGGGAGCGGTTCGTCAATTCGCTGACCACCAACCTGACCTCTTTTTTTCGCGAACCGCACCATTTTCCAGTGCTCGCCGAGCATCTGCGCCAGATCGGCACGCAGCGCTCCATCCGCATCTGGTGTTCGGCCGCGTCGACCGGCGAGGAGCCTTATTCGATCGCCATCACCGTGGCTGAAACCTTCGGCGCCAACGCCGGGCATGTTTCCATCGTCGCCTCCGACCTCGACACCAATGTGCTGGCCGTGGCCGACAAGGGAGTCTATCCGCTCGAGCGCGTCGAGAAACTATCGCCCGAGCGGCTGCGCAAGTATTTCCTGCGCGGCACCGGTCACCAGGAGGGCTTCGTCTCGGTGCGCCCGGAAATCCGGCGTTTGGTCAGCTTCAAGCGGATCAACCTGCTTGACCCGCGCTACCCGCTGACCGGCTTGCTCGATGTCATCTTTTGCCGGAATGTCATGATCTACTTCGACAAGCCGACCCAGTACAAGATACTCACCCGTTTCGCGCCGATGATGCAGGCCGACGGCCTGATGTTCGCCGGCCATTCGGAAAGTTTCCTGCATGCCGCCGACCTCTTCCGCCCGCTGGGCAAGACGGTCTACGCCCGGGCGGCAGCAAGGTAGCCCATGCAACACGCCCTCAACGAGCACCTTGCCGGCAATCGCTACCACGACGCCAAGTTCGGCCTCGATGCGGCCAAGATACTGCCCGGCGAATATTTCGTCACGGCCGAACCGGCCCTGCTCGTCACCGTGCTCGGCTCCTGCGTCGCGGCCTGCATTCGCGACGCCGAATCGGGAATTGGCGGCATGAACCATTTCATGCTGCCCGACCAGGGCGGCCGGGGCACGGTCAGCGCCTCGGCGCGCTATGGCACCTACGCCATGGAAGTGCTGATCAATCACCTGCTCAAGCTCGGGGCCCGGCGCAATCGGCTGGAGGCCAAGGTGTTCGGCGGCGGGGCGGTTCTCGCCAGCCTGGCCGGCAGCAACGTCGGCATAAGAAATGCCGAGTTCGTGCTCGAATTCCTGAAAACCGAAAAAATACCTGTCGTGGCCAAGGATCTGCTGGATTCATATCCGCGGAAGGTCTACTATTTTCCGCATACGGGACGTGCCCTGGTCAAGAAGCTGCACCGCGTCCATAACGAAACCCTGTTCGGTCGTGAGAATGACTACAAGGCCCGTTTGTCGGGGGCGCGCGTCGAAGGCGACGTCGAGTTGTTCATTTGATGCGGTCGACGCCAAAAAACGGCCAAAATTGAAATGGTCGCCCAACCGATGCCGACAAAGACCCGTGTGCTGATCGTCGATGATTCCGCCCTGATGCGCAGTCTGCTCAGCCAGATGATCAACCAGGCGCCGGACATGGAGGCCATCGGCGCCGCCCCGGACGCCGAAACGGCGCGTGACATGATCAAGTCGATGAACCCCGACGTCCTGGCCCTCGACGTCCAGATGCCCCGGATGGACGGCCTGGTCTTTCTCGAGCGTCTGATGCGCCTGCGCCCGATGCCGGTCGTCATGGTTTCCTCGTTTACCGAGAGCGGCTCCGAAACGGCGCTCAGGGCGCTCGAACTGGGGGCGGTCGACGTCATTGCCAAGCCGCCGGCCGACAGCAAGAAAAGCCTGGATAGCTACGCCGAGGAACTGGTCGACAAACTGCGTGCCGCCAAGGGCGCCCGTCTGCGCCTGGCGCCGAGCATGCCCAGCCGACCGGCCGCTGCTCCACCGACTTCGCCCAAGCCGGCCATCCCGGCACCTGGCAGGCCCCTCGCCATTGGCAGCAAGCCGATCTTCGTCGGCGCCTCGACCGGCGGTACCGAGGCGATCAAGGATTTCCTGCTGGGCATGCCGGCCGACTGTCCGCCCATCCTCATCGTGCAGCACATGCCCGAGTCGTTCACCACCTCCTTTGCCCGGCGCCTCGACGGCCTGTGCGCCCCGACGGTGGTCGAGGCCCGGGGCGGAGAAAAACTCGAGACGGGCACGGTCTACATCGCCCCCGGCCACTCGCATCTGCAAGTCCGGCGCAATGGCGGCGCCTTGTTCACCGAATTGCTGACCACGCCGCCGGTCAATCGCCACCGGCCGTCGGTCGATGTGCTGTTCGATTCGGCCGCCGCCGTGCTCGGCCGCCAGGCGGTCGGCGTCATCCTGACCGGCATGGGCAAGGACGGCGCCCAGGGGCTGCTGCGCATGCGTCAGGCCGGCGCCCGGACCTTCGGCCAGGACGAAGCGAGTTGTGTCGTTTACGGCATGCCACGCGAGGCTTTCCTGATTGGCGCCGTCGAGGAGCAGCATCCGCTCGACGCGATCGCCCGCCAGGCCCTTTCGGCCACTACCGCCTAAAGCCATGTCTCAGGATTGTTGCTCGTGAGAAAAGTATTAAACTAGGGCATGAATCGGTCTATTTATTAGGAAACCCAATGCAAGCAACCATCCTTACCGAGGCGGGCAAGGCCACCATCAAGTTGTCAGGCCGCTTTGACTTCAATACCCATCGGGATTTCCGCGGTGCTTACGAACCGCTCGTTGCCGATCCGGCAATTCGCACGGTAGTTGTCGACTTCAACGATGTCGACTATCTCGACAGTTCGGCGCTCGGTATGTTGCTGATGTTGCGCGATAAACTGGGTGGGGCCAACAAGGAAATCGCCCTGGCCGGGGTGCGGGGTAACGTGAAACAGGTGCTAGATATTGCTAATTTTGGTAAATTGTTTCAGATTTCCTAAATGCTTCGCGATGTGCATCCGGTCTTTCCGGGGCGCGGCGTGCTGCCCGGGCCGCTGAAGCCCTCGGTTTGGTGCCGTCGTTCAACTCGTCGTTAGCGGGAAAGCATGAGAGTCGCAATGCGAGAGGATGGGGATGTCCGAATTACTAAAGAATATTGACGCGCGAACCAAGCTGGCGGGAACCAACAAGCTCGAAATCCTCCTGTTCTCGCTCGGCGTAGACCAGCGTACCGGCCGGCGGGAAACCTACGGGATCAACGTGTTCAAGGTCCGCGAGGTGATGCGCACCCCGGTCATCACGGCAGCCCCTGACATGCCGCCTTCGGTCGAAGGCATGGTTAGCCTGCGAGGCGCACTGGTCCCGGTCATCGATTTGGCCAAATTCGCCGGGATAGCCCCCGGGACGCCGCGCGACATCATGATCGTGACCGAGTACAACGCCCATACCCAGGGATTCCTGGTCGAGGGGGTCGATACCATCCTGCGCCTTGACTGGAGCCGCATGCGCGTGCCGCCGGAAATGCTGACGGCGCAGACCGGTGGCCTCGTTACGGCCGTTACCGAACTGGAAGACAATCGCCTGGTGATGATGATGGACGTCGAGAAAGTGCTGTCGGAAACGACCAGCATCGACAACGAAATCATGTACCGCGGCGTCGTCCCGGTTGATCGCCCCGATTGCACGGTATTTTATTGCGACGACTCCAGCGTCGCCCGTCGGCAAATCGAGCGAACGCTGGTTGCCATGGGGGTCAAGGGCGTGTCGGCGGTCAATGGCCGGATGATGTGGGAGGAACTGGAAAAAGCCGCCGTCTTCGCGGCATCCGTTGGCAAGCCGGTGTCGTCCATCGTCAATTTGGTGCTGACCGATATCGAGATGCCGGAAATGGATGGCTATATCCTGACCAAGAAAATCAAGTCCGACCCCCGTTTCAACGGGGTCGCGGTGATCATGCATTCTTCCTTGTCCGGCATGTCGAACCAGAAGCTCGGCTTGTCGGTCGGCGTCGATGAGTACGTCCCGAAATTCGAGCCCATGCGCCTTTCGGAGACACTGGCACGGCGTCTCGGGGTCGATACCGGATCGGCCCGTGCCATGCTGGAAAAATGACGGGAGTCGGCAATGAACCTTGTTGAAAACAAGAACCTGCTGGACAGCGTCGATGCGCGGACGCGCCTGGCCGGGTCCAACAAGATGGAAATCCTGCTGTTCTCCCTGGGAACGCGGGAAGTCTTCGGCATTAACGTCTTCAAGGTCCGCGAGGTAGGCAGGACGCCCCACATCACGAGGACGCCCAACATGCCACGCGGTGTCGAGGGATTGATCTCGTTGCGCGGCAATGTCATCCCGGTGCTTTCGCTGGCCCCCTTCATGCAACTCGAGGCCCCCTCCGGATTGGGCAAGACCATGATGGTCGCCGAATATTCGAAGCGGACCCTGGGCTTTCTGGTGCACGAGGTCGATCGCATCATCCGCGTCGACTGGGAGCGCGTGAAGGCGCCGGAAAGCGTGCTGACGGTGAACCATGGCCTGATTACCGCGGTCATCGAACTGGACGGGGGCGGGTTGGTGTCGATCCTCGACGTCGAGCAGATCCTCGCCAATGCGTTCGGCGAGGCAATGATTGTGGACATCGCTCCGGCCCGGGTCGATCCGGATACCAGCGTGTTTTTCGTCGATGACTCGATTGTCGCCCGGCGAAAAATTGCTGAAGTGCTCGACCGGCTCGGTGTACGCCACAAGCACGCCACCAATGGCATGGAGGCATGGACCCGCCTGCAGGGGATTGCGGCTCATGCCCAGCAAATGGGACACAGCGTCCGCGACGATGTGCGCCTGATCCTGGTCGACGCCGAAATGCCGGAAATGGATGGCTACGTGCTGACCAAGAACGTCAAGTCGGACAAACGCTTCGAAGGGGTTCCCGTGGTCATGCATTCGTCGCTGTCGTCCGAGGCCAATCGTGCGATGGGCAAGTCGGTTGGCGTCGACGCTTATGTGGCGAAATTCGATGCCGAGGCACTGGCCGATACCCTGCGCCCGTTGATTGAAAGATAAGCAAGATAGTTTCCGGAGTACTGCATGGCTGATCCAAAAATGAAGTTTCTGGTGGTGGACGACTTTTCAACAATGCGCCGCATTGTCCGTAACCTGTTGAAGGAGTTGGGCTACACCAACGTCGATGAGGCCGAAGATGGCGTCATCGCCCTGCAAAAATTGCAGTCGGGCGGCTTCGAATTCGTCGTGACCGACTGGAACATGCCCAACATGGATGGCCTTACCCTGCTGCAAACCATACGGGCGACCCCCCATCTCAAGCATTTGCCCGTCCTGATGATCACTGCCGAGGCGAAAAAGGAAAACATCATCGCTGCCGCGCAGGCCGGCGCCAGCGGCTACATTGTCAAGCCGTTCACGGCCGGGACCTTGTCGGAGAAACTGACCAAGATCTTCGAAAAAATGGGCAAGGCGTGAGGAGCGATCATGGCAGCCGATAACGATTCCACCGACCTCGAAGCCCTCTTCGACTCGATCGCCTCCGACTATACGCCAGCCCCGGCCGCGGCTCCGCCAGCAGCTCCGGCATCCTCGCCGGCTGCCGAAATTGGCGATTCCGATGACCTGCAGGCCCTGTTCGACAGCGTCTCGGCCGAAGTGCATGCCCAGCCACCCGTCGCTTCCGCAGGGGGCGATCCGCTATTGACTGACGGTGCCGGCCATGCCTGGCCGACCCAGGAGGCGGTGTTCAATCGTGTCGGGCACATGGCCCGTGCCCTCCACGACACCCTCGGTCAACTCGGCTATGACGGTCTGATCGAAAAAACCGTTTCGGCGCTGCCGGATGCCAAGGATCGTCTGGCCTATGTTGCCAACCTGACCGAGCAGGCGGCATGCCGGGTCCTGAACGCAACCGATATCGCCAGCCCGCTGGTCGATGAAATCGAGAATGGTGCCCAGGCTCTGGGTCAGCGTTGGGACAAGCTGTTTGCCAACGAACTGAATGTGGACGATTTCAAGCAGCTGGCTGCCGAAACGCGCGCCTTCCTCAAGGACGAGTTGCCGGCCAAGACGCGGGGCACCCATGCGCAGCTGACGGAAATCATGATGGCCCAGGATTTCCAGGATCTTACCGGGCAGGTCATCAAGAAAGTCGTCGTGCTGGCCCAGGAGCTCGAGTCCGGGTTGATGAACGTGCTCCTCGAGGTCGTTCCCGATACGAAGAAAACCGACGAGGTCGCCAGTTTGATGAATGGCCCGGTGATCAATTCGGAAGGTCGGACCGATGTGGTGGTCAACCAGAAGCAGGTCGATGATCTGCTGGACAGCCTCGGCTTCTGAGGAGCGACGCGATGAGTGACTTTGGTGGAATGGAAGACCTCCTGCAGGATTTTCTGCAGGAGGCGCACGATCTGCTGTCCGACGTCGACAACAAGCTCGTCGATCTCGAGAAAATGCCTGATGACCGGGGGCTGCTTAACGACATTTTTCGGGGCTTCCATACGGTCAAGGGCGGCGCAGGTTTCCTCAATGCCAGCGAACTCGTCACCCTGTGCCACCTCACCGAGAATCTATTCGATCGCTTGCGCAATGGCGAACTGGAGCTGACGCCGGAGTTGATGGACATCATCATGGCGGCAACCAAGGGCGTGCGCGACATGTTTGGCGAATTGGGGCAGATGGTCCAGCCACAGCCAGCCGATCCGGCGGTGATCGCCGGCCTGCACAGTGCGCTGACGGGTGAAGCGCCGCAGCCGGTAGCACCGGCGCCGCCGCCCGTGACGCCGGCGCCGGCGCCGGCGGCTGCCGCCGAAATTGCTGCCAGCGGACCGGACTGGAGCTTGCTGCATACAGCCGTGACTGGCGTGGAGCCGAAGACGGCGCCGCAACCCCAGCCGGTGCCAGTTGCCCCATCGGCCGAGATGCGCGTCGCCGAACCGACGGTTACTCCGGCCCCGGCAATTGCCGGGCAACCAGTCGGACAGCCGGCCGCCTCGCCCTTTGGCCGGCGGGCGACCGATCGCCCGGGCGGGCAGCCGACGGCAGCGCGCCGCGTCGAGGAGCGCACCCGGGAAAACACCATCCGGGTCGATACGTCGCGGCTCGATCAGGTCTTGAATCTTTCCGGTGAAATCGGCTTGACCAAGAACCGCCTGACCAGTCTGCGAGCCGACATCCTTGCCGGAAAAAACGATTCGGAAACGCTACATGCCCTCGACCAGGCCGTCAGCCAACTCGATCTGCTGGTTTCCGATTTGCAGAATTCCGTGATGAAGACGCGGATGCAGCCGATTGGCAGGCTGTTCCAGAAGTATCCGCGGATCGCCCGCGACCTGGCGCGCCAGTTGGGCAAGGATGTCGAGCTGGTATTGGCCGGTGAGGACACCGAGGTCGACAAGACGATGATCGAGGATCTGGCCGATCCGCTGATCCACTTGATCCGCAACGCCGTCGACCATGGCGTGGAGATGCCCCTCGATCGCCAGGCAGCGGGCAAGCCGCAAAAGAGTCTGGTCAGGCTGGAGGCGCGGCAGGAGGGCGATCATATCGTCCTGATCATTGCCGACGATGGCAAGGGCATGAGCGCCGAGCGCATTCGGGCCAAGGCCATCGAGAAGGGTCTGATTTCGGAGGAAGAGGCCAATACCCTGGATGAGCGCCAGAGTCTCAACCTGATCTTCCTGCCCGGTTTTTCGACCAAGGCCCAGATCTCCGATGTCTCGGGGCGCGGAGTCGGCATGGATGTGGTGAAGACCAATATCCAGAAGCTCAACGGTTCGATCGAAATTCGTTCCGAACCGGGCAAGGGTTCGGTGTTCATCATCTCCTTGCCGCTGACCCTGGCCATTTTGCCGGTGTTGCTGGTCTTGCTTGGCGAGCAGCCGTTTGCCTTGCCGTTGTCGCTGGTTCGGGAAATCCTGCCCATTGAACAAAACCGGATTCAGGAAGTTGGCGGCAAGGAAACTCTGGTTGTGCGGGGCGAAGTGCTGCCGGTCATCCCGCTCTCCCGATTGTTGGGTTGGGGGTCGGATCATTGCCCCGAGTACGGTGTATTCATGCAGACCGCCGAGCGCAGTTTCATTCTTGGCGTAGACAGTTTCGCCGGACGCGACGATGCGGTCATCAAGTCACTCGAGGATTTTCGCCCGAAGGGCGTGGCGGGCGTGACGACGCTTTCGAATGGGCAGATCGTGCTCATCCTCGACATGAAGGAGTTGTTGTCCGATCTCGGTCAGCACTCCGAGTTCGGGTCGGGGGTGCGGGCGCTCGATTTCGCCTGATTTGTTTTTTTAGTCAACGAGTTGAGGGAGGGGGTGCGCCCCCTCCTTTTTGCTTTTTGGCGATTCATCCTGTTCTCAGATGCTTGCATTCGGCATCTGAGAAACAGGCTAAATAAACACACGTACCTCTTTAATTTTCCTCATTTTTTCCTATAATAGCCACAACATCTACCAAAGACGGCTATGGCGGAAGATAGCGACCTCGAGAAAACTGAAGAGCCCACCAGCCGGCGAATTGAGCAGGCTCGTGAGCAGGGTCAGGTGCCGCATTCCCGTGAGCTCGGTACCTTCCTGGTGTTGATGGTGGCCGGCGCTTCATTCTGGATGATGGGCAGCTGGTTCATGCAGCGCTCGGTGGCGATCATTCAGAAAGGCTTTACCGTCGAGCCGCAGTACATGCGCGAGCCCGCCCTGATGTTGCCACGTCTGGCCGAGGTTTCCGGGGATGCGCTCTTCGTCTTTTCCCCGTTGTTGGCCTTGTTGCTGGCGGCGGCGGTGTTGCCGCCATTCTTCCTTAACGCCTGGGTGTTCGCGCCCAAGGCGATGATGCCGGATCTCAAGCGCATCAATCCGATCGCCGGCATGGGGCGATTGCTGTCGTGGAACAGCCTTATGGAGTTGCTCAAGGCGGTTCTCAAGGCCGTTCTGGTTGGTGGTGTCGCCGTTCTGCTGATCTGGCGGGAGCGTGACGAGATCTTCGGCTTGCTGGCCGAGCCGCTCGAGGCAGCTTTGGCACATGCCGGCAACCTTGTTTCGTTTTCCTTCCTGATCCTGGTTGCGACCCTGGCCATCGTCGTTGCAGCAGATGTGCCCTTCCAGCTCTGGCAATACTTCGACAAGCTGAAAATGACCAAGGAAGAGGTCAAGCAGGAAATGAAGGAAATGATGGGCGATCCCCACGTCAAGGGCCGTATCCGTAGTCTGCAGATGCAGGCTGCGCGTAAGCGGATGATGGCGGCGGTGCCCAAGGCCGACGTGGTGGTGACCAATCCATCCCACTACGCGGTGGCGCTGACCTACCAGGCCGGGATGTCGGCGCCTAAGGTGGTCGCTAAGGGTGTCGGCGCGGTAGCCCTGAAAATCCGTGAGGTCGCCGCCGAGCATGCAGTGCCGATCATGGAGGCGCCGCCGTTGGCGCGGGCGCTTTATAAGCACGCCGAACTGGACGGCGAGATTCCGGGCGCACTGTATAACGCCGTGGCGGAGGTGCTCGCCTACGTCTACCAGTTGGCCAACTGGCGGCAGGTGGGCGGGGGCTACCCCGTGCCGCCGCGCGATCTGCCGGTGCCTCCCGAACTCGTTCCGGAGGCAAGCTAAGTGGCGGCCGGTTCCATGGGGTTGCAGGCCTTGTTCGGGCGGATGAACGTCACCCAGCTGGCGGCGCCTGTCCTGGTCCTGATGATCCTGGCCATGATGGTCCTGCCCCTGCCGGCATTCGTGCTGGATGTCTTCTTCACCTTCAACATCGCCATTTCGGTGCTTGTCCTGCTGGTTGCGGTCAACACCCAAAAGACCCTGGATTTTTCAGTTTTTCCGACGGTGCTGCTGGTGACGACCCTGTTACGCCTGTCGCTGAACGTCGCCTCGACGCGTGTCGTCATGCTCGAAGGGCACAAGGGGCCGGATGCGGCCGGCAAGGTCATCGAGGCCTTCGGGCATTTCCTGGTCGGCGGGAATTTCACTGTCGGCATCATCGTTTTCATGATCCTGGTAGTCATCAATTTTGTCGTTATCACCAAGGGTGCGGGCCGGGTGGCCGAGGTGTCGGCACGCTTCACGCTGGACGCCATGCCCGGCAAGCAGATGGCCATCGATGCCGACCTCAATGCCGGGCTGATCGGCGAGGACGAGGCCCGCAAGCGGCGCAGCGAGATTTCCCGGGAGTCGGAATTTTTCGGGTCGATGGACGGTGCCTCCAAATTCGTCCGAGGCGACGCCATCGCCGGCATCATCATCATGCTGCTCAACGTGGTCGGTGGCCTGATCATCGGTGTCGCCCAGCACAACATGGAACTGGCCCAAGCGGCCAAGAACTACACCTTGCTGACCATCGGCGACGGACTGGTCGCCCAGATTCCCGGGCTGATCATCTCGATCGCCGCCGGCATGGTGGTGACCCGGGTTTCCGATGACCGCGATATCGGCCATCAGGTGATGGGCCAGATGTTCCGCAACGGCAAGGCGATTGCTATTACCGCCGCCATCATCGGCATCCTCGGCATGATTCCCGGCATGCCGAACCTGGTTTTCATCACGCTGGCCTCGACGCTGGGCTGGCTGGCCTGGCGGATGATGGAGAAGGAGCGGCGGGTGGTCGAGGCGCCGCTACCGGTGGCGCCGTCCCCGGTTCAGGAGGCAATGGAGGCGAGCTGGAACGATGTAATGCCGCTCGACGTACTCGGGCTGGAAGTCGGCTATCGCCTGATTCCGCTGGTCGACAAGTCGCAGGATGGCGAGTTGTTGCGGCGGATTCGCGGTATCCGCAAGAAGTTCGCTCAGGAGGTTGGCTTCCTCGTTTCACCGGTGCATATCCGCGACAACCTGGAGTTGAAGCCGAACACCTATCGCATCCTTCTCAAGGGGGTCGAGGTCGGCCAGGGCGAGGCATTCGCCGGGCAATACCTGGCGATCAACCCGGGGCGGGTGGCCGGGACGCTGAACGGTACGGCGACCAAGGATCCGGCTTTCGGCCTGCCGGCCATCTGGATCGATACCAGCCAGCGCGACCAGGCTCAGGCCTATGGCTATACCGTGGTTGATGCGTCGACGGTGGTGGCCACACATCTCAACCACCTGATCCTCACCCACGCCGCCGAACTGCTCGGTCGCCAGGAAGTCCAGCAACTGCTCGATCACCTGGCCAAGGAAATGCCCAAGCTGGTCGAGGACCTGGTGCCCAAGGTGATCCCGCTCGGCGTTCTGCAGAAAGTCCTGCAGGCCATGCTCGAAGAGGGTGTCCATATCCGCGACATGCGCACCATCATCGAGACGGTGGCCGATCACGCGACGCGTACCCAGAACCCGGACGAACTGACCACGCAGGTGCGCATCATGCTCGGTCGTTCCATCGTCCAGCAGCTTTTCCCGACCGGCAACGAAATGCAGGTCATGTCGCTCGATCCGGCGCTGGAACGGCTGCTCGCCCAGGCCGTATCCGGCGGCTCGGAAAATACCAGTTTCGAACCCGGCCTGGCCGACACGCTGGTCCGCGAGACCTCGGCTGCTGCCAGCCGCCAGGAAGGCCTCGGGCTGCCCGCCGTGCTGCTCGTGCCGGCCAGTCTGCGCCTGCTGCTGGCCAGGTTCCTGCGCCGCAGCATTCCTCAACTGAAGGTGCTGTCGCATAACGAAGTACCCGAAAACCGAATTATCAAGGTGACCTCGATCATCGGAGGCAAAGCATGAACGTCAGAAAATTCATTGCCGCCAACGCCCGGGATGCGTTGCGCAAAGTGAAGGAGACGCTCGGTAACGACGCGATCATCCTCTCCAATCGGGGCGTCCCTGGCGGGGTGGAGATCATGGCGGTGGCCGCCCGCGACATGGCGATGATCGTGCCGACGACGGTCGCCGACAGCGCGCCGGTCGCCCGACAGCCGGCCGTTACCGACAGCGCCGAAGATTACCGTGTCGTTCTCAACTCGGCGCGGGCGAGAATTTCGCAGCCGCCATCGCGGCCGACTGCACCGACCCAGCCGGTGGCCAGCCGTCCGGCCCCGCCGCCCGTTCCGGCCCCGGCCGCAGCGCAGCGTATGGCGCCGGCCGTCAATGCCGGCATCCCGCGTACCGGCGGCTTGCGCCATGCCGATATTGGCCGTTTTTCCGGGTCGACCGCGGAAGTGCCGCGGCCAGCCGTTGCTCCCGCCCCGCCGCCGCAAGCCAAGGTGCCGCCAGCGCCGCCGGTTGCTGCGCCCCGTCCGGCAGCCGAGGTGGTGCCGATGGAGGTGATGGAGGAAATCCGCTCCTTGCGCAAGATCGTCGAGCAGCACATGGCCGGCTTTGCCTGGGGCGAAGTCGCACGCTCCGAGCCGGTGAAGACGGAGATCCTCCGCCAGATGCTGGACGCCGGCTTTTCACCGCAATTCGCCCGCGAACTGATCGCCGACCTGCCCCATGAAATGAGCAGCAGCGAAGCCATGGCCTGGGTCAAGGGGGCGGCCGATCGTTCGCTGCTGACCATCGGCGGGGAAGGCGATATCGTCGACCGCGGCGGCGTGTACGCGCTGGTCGGCCCGACCGGCGTCGGCAAGACGACGACCACGGCCAAGCTGGCCGCCCGCTGCGTGCTGCGCCACGGCCCGAGCAAGGTGGCGCTGGTCACCACCGACGGCTACCGGATCGGCGCCCATGAACAGCTGCGCATCTACGGCCGCATCCTCGGTGTCTCGGTGCACCTGGTCAAGGATGCCGCCGAGCTGCGGCAAACGCTGGACGAACTGCAGCACAAGCACATGGTGTTGATCGATACGATGGGCATGAGCCAGCGCGACAAGCTGGTTCCCGAAATGACCGACATGCTGTCCGGCTGCAACGTCCAGCGCCTGCTCCTCCTTAATTCCACCTCGCGTGGCGACACGCTCGACGACGTCGTCCGCGCCTATGCCGGCGCTACGCTGGCCGGCTGCATCCTGACCAAGATCGACGAAGCGGCCAGCCTGGCCACCGTGCTCGACGTCATCATGCGCCACCGCCTGCAACTGCTGTACGTCTCCAATGGCCAGCGCGTGCCGGAAGACCTGCACCTGCCCAATCGCAGCTATCTGCTGCACCGTGCCTTCAAGGACGTGCCGGAGAGCTCGCCGCACAAGTTCGACGGCGTCGAACCGGCACTGTTGATGGCTAACGCCGGGGTGATGGCAGTCGGAGGCCGTCGTGGCTGATTTCCGGGTTGACCAGGCAGCAGGCTTGCGTCGACTGCTCGGTGCCGGGCAGCAGTTGCAGGTGATCACCGTCGTCGCCGGCTGCGAAGGCGTCGGGCGCAGCGTCGCTGTCGCCAACCTCGGCGTGGCGCTGGCCCGACTCGGCAAGGAGGTGTTGATCATCGACGAGCACGGGCCGGGTGACGACATCGCGTCGATGTTCGGCCTCAATGCCCGCAACGATCTGCTCAACGTCGTGCAGCGCGAATTGCCGCTGTCGCAGGTGCTGCTGCAGCCGATGACCGGCCTGCGTGTGTTGCCGGCCGCCCGTGCGGTCAAGAAACTCGGCCGCCTGTCGCTGACCCAGCAGCAGACGCTGCTCGACGCCATGTCCGGGCTCGAGCGGCCGATCGACGTCATCCTGGTCGATGCCAGCATGGCCCACCCCAACGGCTTTTCGCCTTTTGGCCTGGCCTCGCAGGAGGCGGTGGTGGTGCTTTCCGGCAACAGTGCGTCGATCACCGAGGCCTATTCGCTGATCAAGAAAGTCAGCCACGCCTTCTCCCGGAAGCATTTTCGCATCCTGGTGAACAAGGTGCGCAGCCTGCCGGATGCCCGTTCGATCTATGAGAACATCGCCCAGGTCGCCGCCCAGCGGGGCATCGCCCGCCTCGACTACGCCGGGGCCATACCGCTTGACGACGCCTTGCGCCGCTCGGCCCAGCTCTGCCGGCCGGTCCTCGTCCAGGCCCCGGACTCGCCCGCCGCCGCCGCCTTCCGCGACATTGCCTCGGACATGCTGTACTGGCAGCGCAGCGAGAGCGAGGCCGGGGGCGTCGAGCAATTCATGCAACAGCTGTTACACTTGAGCCAACGTATAACCCCCACCGTATTGCGCACTTGATGTATACCGCTGCCGGGCAGCCAGACAGGGAACAGCTGGTTCAGCGCTTCGTGCCGCTGGTGAAGCGCATCGCCTATCATTTGATGGCCCGCCTGCCGCCCAGCGTTCTCTTCGACGACCTGGTGCAGAACGGCATGCTCGGCCTGCTCGATGCCATCGACCGCTACCAGGAGGGTTTCGGCGCCCAGTTCGAGACCTACGCGACGCAACGCATCCGCGGCGCCATGCTCGACGGCCTGCGCGAAAACGACTGGTTGCCGCGCAACCTGCGCCGCGAGCTGCGGCGCATCGAGACGGTGATCAACCAGCTGGAGCACCAGCACGGCCGCGCCCCGTCCGAAAAGGAACTGGCCGAGGCGCTGGGCATGACGCTGGCCGATTACCAGCGCACGCTGCAGGACGCGCGGGGACATCAACTGGTCTATTTCGACGATTTCGGCGGCGATGGCGACGAGGATTTTCTCGACCGCCACTTCACCGACAACGATGCCGATCCCATGTCGATTCTCGAGGACCGCAGCATCAAGGCGCTGCTCGTTACCGCCATCGGCCAGCTACCGGAACGGGAAAAGCTGATGATGGCCCTCTATTACGAGCAGGACCTGAATTTGCGCGAAATCGGCGAGGTCATGGGGGTTACCGAGTCGCGGGTCTGTCAGCTGCACAGCCAGGCCATCGCCCGCCTGCGCAGCAAGATGGCCGGCGAGGTGCCCAAGGTCGCCAAGCGCCGCAAGGAGCGTGCCCTTGGATAAGATCAGCCTGGCCGGCCTGGCGCTCGGCATGGTCGCCATCATCGGCGGCCAGTATCTCGAAGGCGGCCATATCGGATCGCTGGTCCAGCCGACCGCCTTGCTCATCGTGCTCGGCGGCACGCTGGGTGCTGTTTTGCTGCAAAGCCCCATCCATGTCTTCAAGCGCGGCATCCGGATGGCCAAGTGGGTCTGGGTGCCGCCGGTCATCGAGCAAAAGCGGCAGATCGACCAGATCGTCAACTGGAGCCACTTGTCGCGCCGCGAGGGCTTGCTGGCGCTGGAAAACTTCATTCCCGGCATCAAGGACGATTTCGCCCGCAAGGGCCTGCAACTGCTGGTCGACGGGGCCGAGCCGGAGCGCATCCGCGAGTTGCTCGAGGTCGATATCAACACCTTCGAAGAAGAATGGCGCCAGTCGGCCAGGATCTGGGATGCGGCCGGCGGCTACTCGCCGACCATCGGCATCCTGGGCGCCGTCATGGGGCTGATCCACGTCATGGAAAATCTTTCCGACCCGACCAAGCTCGGGGCCGGCATCGCCGTCGCCTTCGTGGCGACCATCTACGGGGTGGGGTTGGCCAACCTGATCTACCTGCCGATCGCCGGCAAGCTGAAATACTACATTTCCCGGATGGTGGCGGCCCGCGAAATGATGGTCGACGGGCTGGTCGGTATCGCGGTCGGCGACAACCCGCGCATCATCGAGGGTCGCCTCAAGGGCTACCTGCACTGATGGCCCGCCGGCGCCGCCATGAAGAGCCGGAGAACCACGAGCGCTGGCTGGTTTCCTACGCCGACTTCATTACCCTGCTGTTCGCCTTCTTCGTCGTCATGTACGCCGTTTCCTCGGTCAACGAGGGCAAGTACAAGGTTCTATCCAATTCGCTGACCAACGCCTTCAAGAATCCGACCGGCCAGCCCGGTGGCCAGCCGATCGCCGTCATCCAGGGGGCTCCGCTGCTGCAGATCAAACCGGTCGCCAAGCCGGACAAGTTGCCCGATCCGGCCGTCGATAAGAAGGTCGAGCAACGCCAGAAGATGAAGAACGTCGCCAGCGAGATCATGGACGCACTGCAGCCGCTGGTCGCCCAGGGGAAGGTCAGGCTGCTCGAAACCAGCCGCGGGGTGACCATCGAGATCAACGACAGCATCCTCTTCCCGGCCGGGCAGGCCAGCCTGCAGCCGGCCTCGATCAGCGCCATGCAGGCCATCGCGGCGGTGCTCAGTCAGTCGGATTTTCCCATCACCATCGAGGGGCATACCGACAACATTCCGATCGCGACCTATCAGTTTCCATCGAACTGGGAATTGTCAGCCATGCGGGCGACGACGGTGCTTCGGCTGTTCAACGATAGCGGCGTCGGGGCCGAGCGCCTGACCGCCATCGGCTACGGCGAGACGCGGCCGCTCGAAACCAATACGACGGTCGAGGGGCGGGCGAGGAACCGTCGGGTCAGCATCCTGATCGATTCGAACCGGCCGGAAGAGCCAACCGAAATTCCCGCCGCTGCGCCGTCCGGGCGATAGGGCCGCGAGCGCAGGTCAGGCCGAATCGACGATCCGGCTGCCGGTGGAGGGAACCGACTGACCGCTGGCGCCGTACAGCGCGGAGCCGGTGGACGGCTGGGTCAGGATGTTGAGGATTTCGGACGTCTGGCGCAGATGCAGGTCGACCAGTTGCGCGTTCAGTTCGTGCAAGGCTTTCGCCTCGCGTGCCAATTTCAGCAGTTTTTCCCAGTTGACCGCAGCACTCTGGTCGTCGCCATGAATGCTGAGCCACTGCTGCATGGCGTCGCGCTCGGCGACTTCCGGGGCCAGGCCGAGGAGGGCGACTCGCTGGCGGCCCAGGGTATTGAGTTGTTCGATGAAGGGGGGCTTGCGGTCGGTCAGGGCGGTCAGGCCGGCGATATCGCCTACCTTGAGGATTTCCTGCTCTTCGACCAGCAGATCGACGAAGCGGGAAGTCAGTTCGATTTCCCGCTCGATGACGGCAGAGACGTCGGACATCAGGCCTGGCGCTTGTTGTTCTGGCTGTTCAGCAGGTCGCGGGCGGAATCAATCAGGCGGTCGGCGATGGCTTCCGGGTTGATCTTGAAGCGACCTTCCGAAATGGCCTGCTTGATTTCCTGGATGCGCGCGCTATTGACCGAGCCGGATTCACCGGCCTGCAAGCTGCCGGCCAGGTGGCTGAGGCTGACCGCATCGCGGGCCGGGGCCGGGGCGGCGGCCGCTTGCGGGCTCGCTGCCTTGGGGGCGAGGCCGGCTGTGGCTGGCTTGTAACTACTGTCGATCTTCATGATGGTCTTCTCAAAACTTTTGGACTCGATCTGGTTAACGGCCGCTCCAGGCAGAACTTTAGCCTAAAAAGATATTTCCACACTACCGTCAGCACGAACTATGCCGCTTACCGTCTGGCCGGAACTCATGCGCACCTGCGCCAGTTGCCCTTCGGCCGCGTTGTTGAGCGCTCGCCCTTCGGCGCTGGCCGAGAAACCGGTGCCTTGCGAGATGACGCGGACCGTCTGCCCCTGGCGGACGAGCAGGGGTGCCAGCAACTGGTCGCTGCGCAGCGGCTGGCCGGTACCCACCGAATTGCGCAGGGTCTTGCCGAGCGCGGCTTGCGGGTCGACGACGACGCCGGTCGGCAGGTTGGCCAGGTCGCCGGTCAGCAGGCGCAGATCGTCGGGACCGACGGTGTGGCCGGCCCTGAGCGGCCGGCTGCTGGTCACGTAGTCGGTGGTGATCGAGATGTGCGAGGGAACCAGTACGCTCCACGGATTTGGCGCCAGGCAGCGGACGCCGATATAGGTCTTGCCGACGAAGCGCGTCCCCGGCGGCGAATAGGCTTCGTGGGCCTCGCATGGCGGCAGGCGGTCGAGATCCAGCTTACCCATGCGGATGCTGACCTGGCCGGCTTGCCCGCTGGTTTGTTGACGGATGAAACGTTCGGCGGTGTCGATGACGATGGCGGAGTCCGCAGCGTGCAGCGAAGACATCACGGCCATCAGGGCCAACAGGAGGGCTGCCGACAGGCGCTTTCTGGGATGCATGCGCACATTTTGCCTGAGCTGGCAGGCTGACGGGCATTTAATTCCGGCAAGAATTGCCGGCTTGGCCGGGAAAACCCCTGAAATCGGCTGAAAAGGCGGTGGCATGGACCCTGCTATTCAGGAGCTAACGATTTGGAGTCCGTCATGGCCAACATTCAGGAAAATCTCGCCGTCTATAGCCAGGCAATGAATTTGCGGGTCCAGCGCCACCAGGTGCTGGCTTCGAATATTGCCAACGCCGATACGCCCAACTACAAGGCGCGCGATTTCAGTTTCGAGAAGGCCATGCAGGGCGCACTGGCCGGGCGGGGCGAGGCCGGCGGCGTAACCATGGCGCGGACGGCAGCCGGCCACCTGGCGGGCAGCGCCGGCAGTGGCCCGGCCTTTCTCAAGTACCGCAGCGAAAACCAGTCGGCGGTCGACGGCAATACCGTGGACATGGATGTCGAGCGTACCCAGCTGGCCGAGAACGCGCTGCAGTACCAGATTCTTACGCAATTGATCACCAACAAGTTCCAGGGCATCCGTAGCGCCCTGGCCTCGACCTCAAGCTAAGGAGCGAGCCGTGAGTCTGTTCAACGTTTTCCAGGTTTCCTCGAGCGCCATGACGGCCCAGGCCATGCGCCTGAACACCACGGCCTCCAACCTGGCCAATGCCGACAGCGTCATCTCGTCGGACGGCAAGCCCTATCGTTCCAAGCAGGTCGTCTTCGAGGCGACGCCGATGGGCGGCCTGGGCGACGTATCGAAAGGCGTGCGGGTGCGCCAGGTGGTCGAGGACGCCTCGCCGCCCCGCATGGTGTACGACCCGAAGAACCCGGCGGCCGACGAGAAGGGCTACGTCGCTTTCCCCAACGTCAATGTCGTCGAGGAAATGACCAACATGATTTCCGCCTCGCGTTCCTACCAGACCAATGTCGAAGTGATGAATACCGCCAAGTCCATGATGCTGCGCACGTTGCAGATCGGTCAGGGCTGATTGACAGGAGAACAACATGGCTAGCTTGAGTGCAACCAGTTCCGGCAGTGCTGCCGAAGTCTTCGCCGCCATCAACGGCAGCGGCAGTTCCAAGTCGTCGACCAGCGCCACGGCCGACCTCGAAAATCGCTTCCTGACCCTGCTCATGGCGCAGATCAAGAACCAGGATCCGCTCAACCCCCTCGACAACGCCCAGGTGACGACGCAGCTGGCGCAGCTCAATACGGTCAACGGCATCGAGAAGCTGAACCAGACGCTCAGCCAGTTGCTGTCCGGCTACAACGAGACGCAGGGCATGCAGGCGGCAGGAATTATCGGCAAAAATGTGATGACGGCCGGCAATGCCTTGCCGCTGGCCAGCGGCGTCGCCTACGGCGGCGGGGTGCTGGCCGGCGCCGCCGATTCGGTGACGCTGAGCATCAAGAATGCGGCCGGCAAGCTGGTCAACACCGAAGAGCTCGGCGCCAAGGAGGCCGGCACCTTCTACTTTGCCTGGGACGGCAAGGATGCCGACGGCAACCAGTTGCCCGACGGCAACTACACCTTCACGGTCGACGCCAAATCGGCCGGAAAAACCGTCGAGGCGACCGCCATGAAGATTGGCACGGTTTCTGCAGTTACGCGAAGCAGCAGCGGCTTCCTCCTTGATCTGGGCACACAGGGCGAAGTGGCCTTCAAGGACGTCCAACAAATTCTGTAAGGAGTAGGAAATGGCTTTCCAGCAAGCACTGAGCGGTCTGAACGGCGCCTCCAAGGCAATCGATGCGACCAGCCACAATATCGCCAACTCCAGCACGGTCGGCTTCAAGTCCTCGGTGGCCCACTTCGGCGACGTCTACGCCGCTTCGCTGGCCGGGGCCGGGGCCAGCCAGATCGGCATCGGCGTCAATCTGTCGGCCATCCAGCAGCAATTCACCCAGGGCAACATTACCTCGACAAACAACCCGCTCGATATCTCGATCAACGGTTCCGGCTTCTTTCGGATGGACCAGAACGGTGCGACCACCTTCACCCGCAACGGCCAGTTCCACCTCGACAAGAACGGGGTGATCATCAACGACCAGGGGATGGCGCTGACCGGCTATGCCGCCCTGAACGGCGTCATCGTTCCCTCGACGCCGTCGCCGCTGCGTATTTCGGCTTCCGACCTGGCGCCCGAGGCGACCGGTTACAACACCAGCAGCTCCTTCCAGGGGATCAAGGCCAATGTGAACCTCGATTCCCGCTCGGCTGTGCCGACCTCGGCCTGGGTGAATGGTGGCGCAGCTGGTGCCGTCGGGGCCTACACGCCCGATCCGCTGACCTACAATTTCTCGACGGCCCTGTCGATTTACGATTCGCTGGGCAACGACCACACCATGACCTTCTACTTCCGCAAGTCGGCGACGGCCGGCCAGTGGAACGTCTATGCCAATGTCGACGGAACGACCAACCAGAACGTCAACGGCACGACCGGCCCGATCGGCACGCTGACTTTCGGCACCGACGGCCAGGTGACGGCCGGTTCGCCGATCAATGTCTCGGTGAGCATCGCCAACGTCCAGACCAGCCTCGGCCAGCCGAACGGCGCCCAGGCGGTGCAGACCTTCCCGATCGATTTCACCGGTACCACCCAGTTCGGCAGCCCGTTCGGCACCAATCGCCTGGAGCAGGACGGCTATGCCGCCGGCCACCTGGTCGGCCTGTCGGCCGGTTCGGATGGCGTCATCCTCGGGCGCTACAGCAACGGGCAGACCTTCGCCCAGGGGCAGATCGTGCTGGCCAACTTCACCAATCCGAACGGCCTGCAGTCGCTCGGCAACAACCAGTGGGTGGAAACCTCGGTGTCCGGCCCGGCCCTGGTCGGTGCGCCGAATACCTCGAATCTCGGGGTGCTGACCTCGTCGTCGGTGGAAGAGTCGAATGTCGACCTCACCGCCGAGCTGGTCAACCTGATCTCGCAGCAGCGCAACTACCAGGCCAACGCCCAGTCGATCAAGACCCAGGACCAGATCATGCAGACCCTGGTCAACCTGCGTTAAACGGCTGGCTGAGTCGCTGCCATGGACCGTCTGATCTACACCGCGATGACCGGCGCCAAGCATGTCTTCATGCAGCAGGCCGGCACGGCGAACAACCTGGCCAACGCCAGCACGGTCGGCTTCAAGGCCCAGGAGCATCGCTTCCGGGCCGTGCCGGTGCTCAGCGAAGCCATGCCGACGCGGGCTTTCGTGGTCGATGCCTCGGTTAGCGACGTGATGGACGAAGGGCCGCTGATGTTCACCGGCCGCAACCTCGATGTCGCGGTCAACGGCCGGGGCTGGCTGGCGGTGCAGTTGCCCGATGGCAGCGAGGCCTATACCCGGGCCGGCAGCCTCGATGTCGATGTCACCGGCCTGCTGCAGACGAAGAGCGGTTACCCGGTGGCCGGCGATGGCGGGCCGATCAACATTCCGCCCGACAACCGGATCGAGATCGCCCCGGACGGCACCGTCTCGGTCGTGCCGACCTTCGGCACGCCGAACAACGCCAACGCCATCGGCCGCATCAAGCTGGTGAATCCGGCCGAAGGCGATCTGGTGCGCGGGGCGGATGGCCTGTTCCGGCTGCGCAGCGGCCAGCCGGCGCCGGCCGATGAAACGGTCAAGCTGACTTCCGGCACGCTGGAAGGCAGCAATGTCAACGTGACGGACGCCATGGTCAACCTGATCAGCCTGTCGCGCCAGTTCGAAATGCAGATGAAGATGATGCAGACGGCCGATGCCAACGCCCAGCGCGCCGACCAGCTGCTCTCGATGAACGCCTGATAGGACACGCCCCATGATCCGTTCCCTGTGGATAGCCCGTACCGGCCTCGATGCCCAGCAGACCCAGCTCGACGTCATCTCCAACAACCTGGCCAACGTCAGCACCAACGGCTTCAAGCGCTCGCGGGCAGTGTTCGAGGATCTGCTCTACCAGACCCTGCGCCAGCCCGGTGCCCAGTCGTCGCAGCAGACCCAGCTGCCAACCGGCCTGCAACTCGGCTCCGGGGTGCGTCCGGTGTCGACCGCCCACATTTTCACCCAGGGCAACCTGCAGAAGACCGACAACGCGCTCGATACCGCCATCCAGGGCAACGGCTTCTTCCAGATCCTGCTCCCCGACGGCACCACCGGCTACACCCGCGACGGCTCCTTCCAGAAGGACAACCAGGGGCAGATCGTCACCTCCGACGGCTACCCCTTGCAGCCCAACATCACCATCCCGGCCAACGCGCTGTCGGTCAGCATCGGCAACGACGGCACGGTGACCGTCACCCAGCCGGGCACCGCCGCCTCGACCCAGATCGGCAGCATCCAGGTGGCGACCTTCATCAATCCGGCCGGCCTGCAGAGCATCGGCCAGAACCTTTTCCTGGAAACCGCCGCCAGCGGCACGCCGACCCCCAACACGCCGGGAACGAATGGGGCTGGCGTAATCAATCAGGGTTACGTCGAAACCTCCAACGTCAACGTGGCCGAGGAGTTGGTGACGATGATCCAGACCCAGCGCGCCTACGAGCTGAATTCGAAGGTGATTTCCACCTCCGACAACATGTTGGGGCGCCTGACCCAGTTGTGAGGTGATGCCATGAAATTCATTTTTTGGCTTTTTTTGCTGTTGACCGCCGGATGCACCACGGTGCCGCCGACCAACGTCCATCAGCCGATGAGCGCCCGCCCGTCGCCGCGCTTCGAGACGGCCCACGCCAACGGCGCCATCTACCAGGCGGCGGCCAGCCGCCCGCTGTTTGAGGATCGCCGGGCGCGCTACATCGGCGACACGATCACCGTCAAGATCACCGAGAGCACGACGGCCTCGACCACCTCGAACGCCAAGATCGACAAGTCGAATGCCCAGAAGGCCGGCCTCGGCGCGACGACCGGCTTCCTCAGCCGGCTGTTGCCCGGCTCCATGGACTTCTCGGCGAGCAGCTCGACGGCCTTCAGCGGCAAGGGCGAAGCGGCCAACAAGAATGTCTTCAGCGGCAACATGACGGTGACCGTGATCGACGTCATGCCCAACGGCAACCTGCTGGTTTCCGGCGAAAAGATGGTGGCGGTGGGCGAGGCGCAGGAGTTCGTGCGCATCTCCGGCGTCGTCAATCCGAGCTTCGTCGATGCCTTCAACATCGTCGAATCGTCGAAGATCGCCGATGCCCGCATCGAGTACAAATCCTCCGGCCAGATCGCCGAGGGCCAGATCATCGGCTGGCTGGCACGCTTCTTCCTTAATGTCATGCCGTTCTAGGCATTTCCTGCGGAGGCGCATCATGAAGGCAAAAAGCGGCAAACTGTTCCGGCAGACGGCAATTCTGGCCGCCTGTCTGGTGCCGCTGTGGAGTCAGCCGGCATTTGCCGAGCGCATCAAGGACCTGGCCAGCATCCAGGGCGTGCGCACCAACCAGCTGATCGGCTACGGCATCGTCGTCGGCCTCGACAACACCGGCGACCAGACCACGCAAACCCCATTCACCACGCAGGCCATCGGCAACATGCTGTCGCAGTTGGGCGTCAACCTGACCCAGGAGCAATCGCAGAAGCTGCAGCTCAAGAACGTCGCCGCCGTCATGGTCACCGCCAGCCTGCCGGCCTATTCGCGGCCTGGCCAGGTCTTGGACGTCACCGTGTCGTCGATGGGCAACGCCAAGAGCATCCGTGGCGGCACGCTGCTGATGACCCAGCTCAAGGGCGCCGACGGCCAGGTCTACGCCATCGCCCAGGGCAACGTGCTGGTCGGCGGCGCCGGGGCCTCGGCCGGCGGGGCCAAGGTCACCGTCAACCACCTGTCGGCCGGCCGCATCCCGTCCGGAGCGACTGTCGAACGTAGCGTCCCGACCGCCGTCGGCGAAAACGGCGTGGTCTACTACGAACTCGATAACACCGATTTCAGCACGGCGCAAAAGGTCGTCGACGCCATCAACCGGACGGCCGGCCCGGGCACGGCGCAGGCCATCGACGGCCGGCGCATCGCCGTCCGCGTCCCGGAAGCCTCCGACGCCCGCGTCGCCTTCCTCGGCCGCATCGACAACCTCGACGTCAAGCCCGAAGTCAGCCAGGCCAAGGTCGTCGTCAATCCGCGCACCGGCTCGGTGGTCATGAACCAGCAAGTCCGGCTCGAACCCTGCGCCGTCGCCCACGGCAACCTGTCGGTGGTGGTCGATGGCGGCCAGCCGCAGTTGGGGCAGGGCGCCGACATCCAGGTCAAGCAGGACAGCGGGGCGCTGATGAGCGTCAAGTCCGGGGTCAGCCTGGCCGAGGTGGTCAAGGCGCTCAACGCGCTGGGCGCCAATCCGATGGACCTGCTGGCCATCCTGCAGGCCATGAAGGCGGCCGGCGCCCTGCGCGCCGAACTGGAAATCATCTGACCGCCATGGCGATCAAGATCCAGGACCTGCCCAGCCGCGCCGCTTTCGACGTGCAGTCGGCACAGGACCTGCGCGCCCAGTTCGCCAAGGACCCGCAGAAGGGCCTGAAGGCGGCAGCCCAGCAGTTCGAGACCCTGTTCCTGCAACAGGTCATGAAAAGCATGCGCGACACCGTGCCGCAGGACGGCTTGCTGAACAGCGACCAGTCGCGTTTCTACACCGCCCTGCTCGACCAGCAGATGGCACAGAACCTGGCGAGCAGCGGCAAGGGCAGCGGTTTCGCCCAACTGATCGAACAACAGCTGGGCCGCAACCTGGCGGCGGCCGGCGCGGCGGATACTCCGGTGCCGGACCCGGTAAAGGCTGCCGGCAATACCCTGCCGCTTGCCGTTGCGGATGGCCGCCATCTGCAACATCGTCCGGTGCCGAGCAGTCTGCCGACCTCGGCCAGCTACCAGAAGGTCGATGTCTCGGCCGCTCCCGCGGCATCCGCCGAGGTGCCCGCTTCGGCCAGGGAATTCGTCGGCCGGGTCTGGCCGCACGCCGTCGAAGCCTCGCGGTCCACCGGCGTCCCGCCCCAGTTCCTGGTCGCCCATTCGGCCCTGGAAAGCGGCTGGGGGCGGAGCGAGATCCGCCGGCCGGACGGCTCGTCCAGCCACAATCTTTTCGGCATCAAGGCCGGCAAGAGTTGGACCGGCCCGACGGCCGAAGCCACGACCACCGAGTACGTCGATGGCCAACCACGACAGTCGGTCGAGCGCTTCCGGGCCTATGCCTCCTATGAAGAGGCCTTCCGCGACTACGCCAGCCTGTTGCGCAACAATGCCCGTTACAGTGCAGTCATCGGCTCGCAGGATGGCACGGAGTTTGCACGACGTATGCAACAGGCGGGTTATGCCACGGATCCGATGTACGCCCACAAGTTGTCGCGCATCATCAATGGTCCGACCATGCGCCAGGCACTGATCGGTTGATCGCCCTCAACTTTGCGGTTGATCGGTCGTTAACCTCAAAGAGGTGAATGATGAGTTCAGGACTTTATAGCATCGGCGTCAGCGGCGTTGCAGCAGCCCAGTTGGGATTGCTGGCGACCGAGCACAACGTCGCCAATGCCAATACGCCGGGCTATACGCGCCAGCGTACCGTTCAGGCGACCAATATCGCCATCAATACCGGCGCCGGATCGATCGGTCAGGGCGTTCATGTTCAGACCATAGAGCGCCTGTACGACCGCTACCTGACCGGGCAGGTCAATAGCGCGACGACCAAGCTGGCCGAAATCGACGCCTACTATTTGTCGATCAAGCAGATCGACAACCTGCTGGCCGACCCCTCGGCCGGCCTGTCGCCGGCTCTGCAGGATTTCTTCTCGGGTGTCCAGCAGGTAGCCGCCAACCCGGCCCTGCTGTCGGCGCGCCAGTCGATGATCTCCTCGGCCCAGACGCTGGTTTCGCGCTTCCAGTCGATCGAGGGCCGGCTCGATGAGTTGACCGCTACGGTCAACGGGCAAATTGGCGATGCGGTGAAATCGATCAATTCCTACGCCACCGAAATCGCTGACCTCAACCAGCGTATCGTCATCGCCGAGAGTTCGACCGGCCAGCCGGCCAACGACCTGCTCGATCAGCGCGACCAATTGATCAAGGAGTTGAACGGCCTGATCAAGGTCAGCACGACGACCAATAGCGACGGCGCCTTCAACGTCTTCGTCGGCAGCGGCCAGCAATTGGTGGTTGGCTCCCGGGCCATGGAAATGACGGCCCGCCCGTCCACCGCCGACCCGGGGAAAATCGTCGTCGGCCTGGCCACGGTCGGCGGCGGGTCGCTCGAATTGCCGGAAAAACTGGTGGTCGGCGGCCAACTCGGCGGCTTGATCGCCTTTCGCAGCGAAACCCTGAGTCGCGCCCAGAACGAACTGGGGCGAATCGCCGCTTCCGTTGCCCTGACTTTCAATGCCCAGCATGCCCTCGGCCAGGACCTCATCGGCCAGGCCAGCGGCGATGCCGGCTTCAATGCCGATTTCTTCACCATGGCACTGGCCGGACCGAGCGTCCTGCCGGATGGCAACAACGGCGGCACGGCGGTGTTGACGGCAAGTTTTGCCGCAACCGATTTCGGCCCCGAAGTTACCGACGGCAATTTCTTTACCAACCTCAAGGCCAGCGATTACCTGCTGCAGACGACCGACGGCACGACCTTCAGCCTGACCCGCCTGAGCGACGGCGCCGCGCTGACCTCCGGCACCCTGGCCGCCGTGTCGAGTTATGCCGCCCAGAACGAAGGCTTCCAGTTCTCGCTGACTTCGGGCGCCTTCGCCGCCGGCAATCGCTTCCTCATCCAGCCGGTTCGCAACGCAGCCAACAATCTGGCGGTCAACGCGGTGATCGCCGCCGATTCGCGCATGGTCGCCGCCGCCCTGCCTTTCCGGACCAGCGCCGGCAGCGCCAATACCGGCAGCGGCGGCATATCGGCCGGGACCAGCGCCCCGGGGTTCGCTACCAGCCTGTTGTCGGGGTCGGGCATCACCCTGACCTATGCCAGCAACCAATTGACGCTGACCGGCATCAGCGCTGGCCAGACGCTGACCTACCAGTTGCCGGGCGGCGCCGAAACGACGGTCAGCGGGCCGGCCTACGTCGTGCCCTACGCGCAGGGCATGCAGATCTCGGTTTCCGGCATGACGGCCGTCATGAGCGGCGTGCCCAATACCAACGACACCTTCACCCTGGCCCGCAACACCGCGGCCACGGCTGACGGCCGCAACGCCCTCGCCCTGGGCAAACTGCAGACCCAGAACACGATGGCCGGCGACGGCGTCCAGGGCAAGGCGACCTTCCAGGCGGCCTACGCCGAACTGGTCGCCTACAGCGGCATCAAGACGCGCGAACTCAATGTCACCGGCACCGCCCAGCAGGCGGTGCTCGATCAGGCGCAGGCGACGCGCGATGCGCTGTCCGGCGTCAATCTCGATGAAGAAGCCGCCAACCTGTTGCGTTTCCAGCAGGCCTACCAGGCCTCGGCCAAGTTGCTCGAGGTGGGCAAGACCCTCTTCGACACGCTGCTGCAGATCGGCTGAAGGAGTTACCCATGAGAGTCAGCACCTCACAGATTTTCGATTCCGGGTTCAAGGGAATCAGTCGCAACCAGTACGACCTGTTCAAACTGCAGAACCAGTTGTCGACCGGGCGCAAGGTCCTGACGCCCGAGGATGATCCGATCGCCTCGGCCCAGGCCCTGGTCCTGACCCAGTCGAAAGAGGTCTCCGCCCAATTCCTGCGCAATCAGGAGGACGCCAAGGGCAAGTTGGGGGTGGTCGAAGGGAGCCTGGAAGCCTTGGGCAATCTGCTGCAGAACGTCCGCGAGCGCATCGTCCAGGCCGGCAACACGACCTTGGGCAATGCCGACCGGAGCTATATCGCCCAGGAACTCGAGGCCAGATTCTCCGAACTGATGGGCATTGCCAACGCCCAGGACGGTACCGGCAACTACCTGTTTTCCGGTTATCAGGGTGCGGTGACGCCGTTTGCGATGACAGCCACCGGCGCCCAGTATTTCGGCGATGACGGGCAGCGCCTGCTCCAGGTGGACGCTTCGCGCCAGTTGGCGACCAACGTGGCGGGCAGCGAATTGTTCGAGAAGATTCGCAACGGCAATGGCGCCTTCGTTACCGCGACCGGTGGCAACGGCATCGGAATCAATCAGGGCAGCGGGGTGATCGACCAGGGCAGCGTCACCAACCAGAGCTCGTGGAACGCGGCGGTCAATGCCGGCTACGGTCAACTGGAAATTCGCTTCTCGGTTGCCGGTGGTGTCACGCAGTATGAAATATTCGATGGCGGCGGCACCTCGTTGAGCGGAGCACCGGTCAACTTTGTCGACGGGCAATCGATCCCGCTGGCCAAAACGACTGCACCGGCCCAGGACTTCGGGGCATCCGTGGTAATCACCGGCCAGCCGGCTAACGGCGACACCTTCACCATTTCGCCCAGTGCCAACCAGAGCATCTTTGCCACCCTGCGCTCGACCATCGACATGCTGAAGACTGGCGTCGGCAGCGTGGCCGGCGGGAACAGCAGCACCGAGTTCGTCAATGCGCTGGCCGGCAACCTGAAAAATATCGACCAGTCCCTGGAAAATGTCTCGCGGGTCCGGTCGACCGTGGGCAGTGGACTCAAGGAAATCGACGCGCTGGCCAATGACGGCGAAGACAAGCAGTTGCAGTACGACTCGTCGCTGTCGGCGCTGCAGGATCTGGACTACGCCAAGGCCATCACCGAAATGTCCAAGAAGCAGTTGCAACTCGAAGCGGCGCAATTGAGCTTCAAACAGACCAGCCAGCTCAGCCTGTTCAACATCCTATGAAAAAGCTTGCCTTGTTGGTGGCCGCCACCTTCCTGCTTGGCGCCTGCAGTTCGACCGGGTCGACGGCCTCGCCGCTGATTCCGGCGAAATCCCTGCAACTGACGGCGGGCACGTCGGTTTCCCTGTCTACCTTGGCAGCGGCCGCGGTAATCGGTGCCGCCATCTACATCGTCTACGACCCGCTCGCCCCCAACTGGGAGATCGAGGAGTCTCGCCTGAACGAGGATACCTATCGCTTCTCACTGAAGATGAAGCGTTATCACACCGGTGGCGCCGGCGAGTCGATCCAGATCCTCAAACGCCGCGCCAGCCAGTTGCAGTACGAGCAGGGCTTCGGCAGCTATCAGATCGTCGAGTACAGCGAGGGTATCGATTCGCAGACCATCGGCGCCCGGCGCATGGCCGAAGGGGTGATCCGGCTGACCCAACGTCAGCCGGCCGATTCCTTCCTGCAGAACTGAGCGAGTCAGCCCTCCGCTGGAACCACGAAGCCGAGCATGGCGCTCATGGCGTATTCGAACAGCGACTGGAGCGGTGCCGCCAGGTAGTTCAGGCTGATGGCGAGGGCGACAAAACCGCCGATCAGGGTCAGCGGAAAGCCCAGGGCGAAAATGTTCAGTTGCGGCGCGGCCCGGGTCAGCACGGCCAGCGCGATATTGGTGATCATCAAGGCAACGATGACCGGCAAGGCCAGCAATAGTCCGGCGGAAAATATCTTGCTGCCCAGCTCGGCGAGGTTGAGCCACGAACCGGCACCGATGGCCGTGGCGCTGACCGGAATGGCCGAAAAGCTCTGGGCAAGCGTCGCTACGTAGAGCAGGTGGCCATTCATCGACAAGAACAGGAGCAGCGCGACCAGCCCCATGAACTCGGCGACAACTGGCGTCTGCGAGGCGCTGAGTGGGTCGAAGAAGGTCGCGAAGCCGAGGCCCATCTGGGCGCCGATGAATTCCCCAGCCATGTCGAATGCCGCGAAGACGATGCGCGCGGCGAATCCCATGCCGATGCCGATCAGCATTTGCTGCAGAAGTATCCACAAGCCGGCCAGGGATGCCGGCGCCACCTCCGGCATGGGCGGCAGGGCGGGCGTGATCGCCATGGCGATGGCGATCGCCAGGATCAGCCGGGTCCGCCGCGGAATGCCCGCCATGCTCCACAGCGGCGCAGCCGCCACGAAGGCCAGGATGCGTGCCAGGGGAAACATGAAGGCGGCGATCCAGGCGTCGATCTGGGCTGTCGCGATGCTGATCACGACTAGCCTATCAACTGCGGAATGCTGCCGAACAGACGTTGCATGTAATCGATCAGGTACTGGAGTATCCAGGGGCCGGCGAAGAGCAGGGCAATGAACATCGCCACCAGCTTCGGTACGAACTGGAGCGTTGACTCGTTCAGTTGGGTCGCCGCCTGGAACACGCTGACGATAAGGCCGACGACCAGTGCCGTGAGCAGCAAGGGGGCTGCGATCAGCAAGGTCACCTCGATGGCCTGGCGGCCAAGCTCCATGACGGTGGCTGGACTCATGGCGAAAAACTCTGGACGAGGGAGCCAATGATCAAATGCCAGCCATCGACGAGAACGAACAGCATCAGCTTGAAAGGCAAGGCGATCATGACTGGCGACATCATCATCATGCCCATCGACATCAACAGGCTGGCGACGACCATGTCGATGACCAGGAAAGGTATGAAAATGATGAAACCGATCTGGAAGGCTGTCTTCAGTTCGCTGATGACAAAGGCTGGAACGAGAATGCGCATGGGAACTTCGTCGGGCGATCCCATCCGGTCGATCTTGGCGATCCCGGCGAAGAGGGCCAGGTCGGATTCCCGCGTTTGCCTGAGCATGAAACTACGCATCGGGACAGCCGCCCGCTCGGCCGCCTGCATGACGTTGATCCGGTTTTCCGAGAGCGGCAGGTAGGCTTCGGTATAAACCCGGTCCAGTACCGGGCTCATGACGAAGAAAGTCAGAAACAGCGAAAGTCCGATGACCACCTGGTTGGGGGGGGCTGTCTGGGTGCCCATCGCGTGTCGGAGCAGCGAGAGCACGATGACGATGCGGGTAAAGCCGGTCATCATCAGCACGATGGCCGGGATGAAGGTCAGCGCCGTCATCAGCAACAGCGTCTGGATGGTCAGGGAGTATGTCGTTCCGCCACCGGGTGCCGGTGTGCTGGTTACCGCTGGCAAACCGCCTGCCGCCTGAGCGAGGACAAGCCCGCTCGGCAGCAGCAGCGCCAGGGCGGCGAGGAAATGCCTATTCATGGAGTTTCTTGGCTTTGACGCTGTTCAGCCATTGGGCGAAAGGCTTGTCGCCGGCATCGAGCGCTGTCGAGTCGGGCAGCGTTCCTTTTTCCAGGCGATGCAGGGTGCGAATTTGCCCCGGAACAATCCCGATGACTAGCCAGTCGTTGCCAACTTCGAGAACGACTACCCGCTCCCTGGGGCCGAGCGTCACGCCGCCAATGACCTTGGCTATACCTTGGCCGAATCCCTTGCCGCCGGATAACTTGCGGGCCAGCCAGGCCGTTCCGCCGAGGATGGCGACAATTAGCGCCAAAGCCAGGCAGGCCTGAAGGTAGGTGCCGGTGGATACCGTCGCTGCAGGTGGTTCGGCGGCCATCGCCGAAAGCGGAGCGAACAGGAATATGAAACGTAGCAAGGCTGGCCTGTTGGACTGATTTTACAGGCTACTATCTTAAAGCAAGTTTGTTCGAACGTTCAGCGGTTGAGTTTACGCATCCGCTCCGACGGGGTGATGATATCGGTCAGCCGGATGCCGAATTTGTCGTTGACCACGACGACCTCGCCTTGGGCAATCAGGGTGCCGTTGACCATGACGTCCATCGGCTCCCCAGCCATGGCATCGAGTTCGACGACGGAGCCATGGGCGAGTTGCAGCAGGTTCTTGATGGTGATTTTGGTACGGCCAAGTTCCACCGTGATCTGAACGGGGATGTCCAGAATCATGTCGAGCTCGTTCATCATCCCGGCATTGCCGGCATTGCCGCCAAACGAGGGGAAAATGTCGGCAGGTTGTGCAGTGGCGCCGATGTTGGAATCGCTTACCGTCTGCTCCGCCATCGCGGCAGCCCAATCGTCCTCGCTGATCTGGCCATCATCTTCGGTTGCAGTGTTTTCGGTATTTTCCATTTCGTCAGCCATTTTTTTCTCCTGCTGCCTTGTCGGCAGGCGGCATCTCTGGCGAGGAGGCGATGAATCGTTCGACCTTCAACGCGTACTGGCCATTTTGTTGGCCAAAGGAACATTCCATGAGCGGCACGGTATCGACCAGCGCTTCGATTTTATCCGGAATGTTGAGGGGAATGACATCCCCGGCCTTGAGCTTCAGTATCTGACCGAGCGTGATCCTTCCCGAACCGAGCTGGGCGACGATTTCCACTTCGGCGCCTTGCAACTGCTTGCGCAGGGTTCCAATCCAGCGCTTGTCCGACGAGAGCTGATCGCTTTGCATGGTGCTGTAGAGCAAATCGCGGATGGGCTCGAGCATGGAATAGGGGAAGCAGATATGCATGTCGGCCGTGGCGCCGCCAAATTCGAGCGTAAAAGTCGTCGAAACAACGATTTCGGAAGGCGTTGCGATGTTGGCAAACTGCGAATTCATTTCCGAGCGGATGTATTCGAAGCTCAGGTCGTACACCGGCTTCCAGGATTTGCTGTATTCGTTGAAGACGACATTGAGCAGCCCCTGGATGATGCGTTGCTCGGTTGCCGTAAAGTCGCGCCCTTCGACGCGAGTGTGGAAGCGGCCGTCGCCGCCGAACATGTTGTCGACGACGAGAAATACCAGATTCGGATCGAAGACGAAGAGCGCCGTGCCACGCAGGGGCTTGGCGATCACCAGGTTCAGATTGGTCGGGACGACGAGGTTGCGGATGAATTCGCTGTATTTCTGGACGCGTATCGGGCCAACGGATATTTCCGCATTCCGATGCATGTAATTGAACAGGCCAATCCGTAAATAGCGTGCGAAACGTTCGTTGACCAGTTCCAGCGTCGGCATGCGCCCGCGAACGATGCGCTCCTGCGTACCAATGTTGTACGCGCGTACCCCACCTCCGTCGCCATCGCTTTCCTCTGGTTCGTCGGCTTCGCCGGTAACGCCCTTGAGTAGGGCGTCTACCTCGTCCTGTGAGAGAAAGTCGCCGGCCATGGCCCCTTACTGGATGATGAAGGAGGTGAAAAGAACGGATTTGACCGGTCCCTCAGGCGCAACGAATTCACCCTTCTTGTTTTTCCGGGGGGGCTCGATAACCGAATTGATTTCGTCTCTCAGGGCTTCGGCCAGTTGTTCCTTGCCCTCTTTCGGGAGCAGTTCGGAGGCTTTCTTCGATGAAAGTAGCAAGGTCAGGTTGTTGCGGATTTTCGGCATTTGCGCCTTGAGTGCGGCTTCCTCGGTGATGTCTTCGATTTCGAGGGAGAGAACTACCTGCAAGTATTGGTCGCCGGTTTCGGGAATGAGGTTGACCGTGAACGCGTCCAGATTGACGAATACAGGCAAGGCGGCCGGATCCTTTTTCTTTTCCTTCTTCTTGTGCTTGGTGGTTTCTTCGGCGACCTCCTCGTCACCCTCCTCGTCGTGGTCGCCTTTCTTCAGGAGCATGAATGCGGCACCACCACCGCCGAGAACCAGCAGCAGGACTACGGCCAGGATGATGATCAACAGTTTTTTGCTCTTCTTCGGGGCTTCAGCCCCTTCTTCCGCTGGCTTGGCATCCTTGGCCATTTTTTCCCTTTCTAAATGTCTCCGGCTTTTCAGGCAAACAGATCAACGAGCCCGTTCCCGCGTAGTGTTGTCTGTCCGGATCCGGCGATTGCAGGATCGATATTCGCCGGGAGTATAGCGTCTTCGTGCCCTGATTGCTTCCTGTTTGCTTCGGCAAACGGGTTGTTCGCGTTCTGCTGAGCCAGATTGGCACCAACACTGGCATCGCCCAGGGTTATTCCCGCCGATTGCAGCATTTCCCGCAATTGCGGCATGGCGGCATCAATGGCTTGGCGGACTTCTGCGTGAGGCGATACAAATAGGGCGTTGGCCTGATCACCGTTCAAGTGCAAGGTGATCTGCAGCGGCCCCAGTTGGGGTGGGTTGATGTTGATCTGGGCTGATTGCTGGTCATTCCTGGCCATCCAGACAAGCCTTTCGCCGAACTGTTCCGGCCAGGCCTTGCTGTACACAGCTGGGGCAATGGACGTTTGAACCATGTCGACGGGATGGCGTCGGGGTGCTATCTCGGACATGGTGGCCCCCAGGTTCAATGCCGCTGCAGGGTTTGGTACGTTGTCACCGGCAATATTTGCCGCATCGCTGCTCAGGGCGACGGGCCCGGAGGGCGTCCGGTTGCCGTTGATCGAGAATTCCCCCTTGGCAGTCTGCTGCGCAGTCGGCTTGTCGGTGGCGAATTGAATCTGCTGGTCGCGTACTCCAACCGGCGATGTATCGTCGCGGGATGTTGGCACGAACCCCTCCTGTCGTAGTGGAGTGGCATTAGGGGGTGGGGGCGGAGGAAGACCGAGCATGGCCGCGAGGCCGGCAGTATCGGTAACGGTCGTCGCGAGATCGGTGCTTGATGGCTTGTCTTGTTCCGCGAGCCCCGGCAGTTTTGCCGCCAGGCCGGGTGGCCAGTTGTTGCTCGACGGGATTTCCGGGGGGAATGCCAAAGACTGCAGCGAGAGCAGTGCCGCAAAATCCACCGGACCGGCGTCGGCGCTGTTGGCTATGCCCGAACTTGCGACCTTGCCGGAAAGTGCTGCATTGGATACCAGGGTAATGCTCATGTCCGCCTCTCGCGATCAACAATGACTTGTCGGAAATGGCAGCAAATTGCATGCCTGTTTTCGCAGGTGGTTAGGCGGCGGGGTCGTCCGATGGATCGTTGTTGGCGAATTTCCGGGCCGCGAATTCGTCCTGGAGTTTCTGGTCGAGCTTGTTTTCCTGGTAGCGCTCGCGCGCTTCATGGCGCTGCGATAGCGTGTCGATCGCCTTGAGTTGCTTGTTCTGGGTGTGCCAGTGTTCCTGGCCGGCCTTCGTGCTTTGCTCCGAATTGATAACGGCTTGTCGTTGTTGTTGGATCGCTTCGTCTATTCGGGCAAGAAAATCCTGGTAATTGAGGAGTACGGTCGGGGTTACCCCCTGCGTTGCTGCGTCACGCAAGCGTTGGGCATATTCGTTTCGGTAGTCTTCCAGCATCTGGAGCCGGCTACGCTGGCTGTTTTCGGCTGCAATCAACCTGCCCAGCTTGCGGGTCGCTTCGTCGGTGCGGTTCTGCATCACCTCGAGGATGGTCTGGAGCGAGAACGGTTGCGGCATTGGTCCTTAGAGCAGGGCTTTGAGTGCGGCAGAACTCGCCGCGAAATCGGCTTGTTCGGACAACTGTTGCTGGAGGAAATGTTCCATGTTCGGATAGAGCCTGATGGCCTGATCCAGAACCGGGTCCGAGCCGGCGGCGTAGGCGCCGACCGATATCAGGTCGCGTGATCGTTGGTATCGCGAAAACAGCGATTTGAATTGGCGTATCTTCGCCATTTGCTCGTCGTCGATCAAGTTCACCATCGCCCGGCTGATTGATTGTTCGATGTCGATGGCCGGATAGTGGCCGGCGTCGGCCAGCGTTCGCGTGAGGACGATATGGCCGTCAAGAATGGCTCGGGCCGAGTCGGCGATCGGGTCCTGCTGGTCGTCGCCCTCGGCCAGCACCGTGTAGAAGGCAGTGATCGATCCGCCGCCGACCCGGCCGTTGCCGGCGCGCTCGACCAGTTGCGGCAGGCGGGCGAAGACAGATGGCGGGTAGCCGCGGGTGGCCGGCGGTTCGCCGATAGCCAGGGCGATTTCCCGTTGGGCCATGGCATAGCGGGTCAGCGAATCCATGATCAGCAGGACATGCTTGCCACTGTCCCGGAAGTATTCGGCCACCGTCGTGGCGTAAGCGGCGCCCTGCAGGCGGAGCAGCGGGCCGGTATCGGCCGGGGCGGCGATGACGACAGCGCGGCGCATGCCTTCCTCGCCAAGAATCTGTTCGATGAATTCCTTGACCTCGCGCCCGCGTTCACCGATCAGTCCGACGACGATGACTTCCGCTTCGGTGTAGCGAGCCATCATGCCGAGGAGGACCGATTTGCCGACGCCGGAGCCGGCAAAAAGCCCCATGCGTTGGCCGCGTCCTACAGTCAGCAGGGCGTTGATGGCGCGGATGCCGACATCGAGGGGTTGTTCGATCGCCGCCCGCATCATCGGATTGAATGGCCGGCTTTGCAGCGAACGGGTGGTGTCTCCGGCCAGCGGCCCCTTGTTGTCCAAGGGGCGCCCGACGCCGTCGACTACCCTGCCGAGCAATTCGTCGCCGACCGGGACCTGTTTGGTTCGGTCGACTGCTCGCCGGCGCTTGAATAGCGGGTAATCGACGCAGGGGGGCGGGGCGGGAAGGTCGCAGGCTTCGACCTTGGCACCAGGAGCCAGGCCGAATACATCGTCGGATGGCATCAGGTAAAGCTTCTCGCCGGAAAAGCCGACGACTTCCGCCTCGACGGCCGGCCCGCTGCCGGGGAGGATGCGGCAGGTGCTGCCCAGCGGCAACTTGAGACCGGTTGCTTCCATGACCAGGCCGTTGATGCGGGTCAGCCTTCCGGAGGGCCAGAATGGCTGGGCGTTCCGGGCCGTGTTTCGGCAATTCTCGAGAAAGCGTTGCCAGCGTCCGATGTGGTCGGCGACGACCGGTTCTAGGCTGTTTTCGTCCATTCGCCGGCCTTCACGCCAATCGCTTCGAGCACCCGCCGCCAGCGAGTCTCCATGGTGGCGTCGATCTCACTGTTGCCGGCCTTGATGTAGCACCCGCCGCTGGTAACGGTGTTGTCGGAAACAATGTGCGCGTTGGTGTGGGCCAGTTGATCCTTGAGGGTGTCGCGCAGGGCTTCGGCATCGTCCGGATTGAGGTGCAGCGAAATGTTGCCGTGGTGGAACGGGAGTTCGTTCAATGCCTCCCGGATGGTTGGCAGCAGTTGCTCGCGGTCGACGGAAAGACTGCCGCGCAGCACTTGCGTGGCCACTTCGAGTGCCAGGTCGAGCAACTGGTCGCCAATTTCCTGATCGAGATGGGCGAGCGACACGTGCAGGTTGCCGACCAGGGTGCTCAACTGATCGATGCGCTCGCTGGTTTGTCTCGCCAATTCGTCCTCACCCTGGGCCCGACCTTCCTCGTAACCGACCCGGTAGCCCTCGGCGCGGGCCTCTTCGTTGATCCGGCTGAGTTCGTCGGCGGTCGGGAAGGGCATCTCGACAACCGCTTCCTGCTGGGTGTCGGGGGGCGGCTCATGGGAAACGGCGGTGGCGGTGGTTTCCGGCTCGGTGGCCGAAGCCTTGGCTGTCGGTTTGTCGAAGGAATCGGCTTTCCAGCGCAGGAAGCCGGCGACGTTTTCCTTGGGGATGATCATACGGACTACGTGACCTTACAGCATCTGCTCGCCGCCGGCGCCGCCGAGCACGATCTGCCCTTCGTCGGCGAGGCGGCGGACGACCTTGAGGATTTCCTTCTGCTCGGCCTCGACCTCGGAGAGGCGGACCGGGCCTTTCGACTCGAGGTCTTCGCGCAGCATTTCGGCGGCACGCTGCGACATGTTCTTGAAGATCTTTTCGCGCAGTTCCGGCGAGGCGCCCTTGAGGGCGAGAATAAGCGAGTCGGACTGGATTTCGCGAAGAATCAGCTGGATGGAGCGGTCGTCGATGTCCAGCATGTTCTCGAAGACGAACATCTCGTCGAGAATCTTCTGGGCGAGATCGGGGTCGTATTCGCGGATGGCGTCGACCACCGAGGTTTCGTTGGCCGTGCCGATGAAATTGAGGATTTCGGCAACCGTGCGCACGCCGCCCATGGCCGTCCGCTTGACGCTGGAGGAACCGGACAGGATGCGTCCCATCGCCTCGTTGAGTTCGCGCAGGGCAGCTGGCTGGATGCCCTCCAGCGTGGCGATGCGCAGGACGACGTCGTTACGCAGGCGCTCGGTGAAGTGATTGAGGATTTCGCTGGCGTGATCGTGTTCGAGGTGCACCAGGATGGTGGCGATGATCTGCGGGTGTTCGTTCTTGATCAGGTCGGCGGCGGTGACCGGGTCCATCCACTTGAGTCCCTCGATGCCCGAGGTTTCGCCGCTTTGCAGGATGCGGGAAATCAGGTTCGAGGCCTTGTCGTCGCCGAGCGCCTTGGTCAGCACCGAGCGGATGTAGTTGTCGGTGTCGACGTGGACCGAAGAATGTTCTTCGGCCGTTTTGTGAAATTCGTCGAGAACGGCCTCGACCTTGCTGCGCGGCACGGTTTTCAGCGATGCCATGGCGTGGCCGAGCTTTTGCACCTCGCGCGGGCCGAGCTGTTTGAGAACCTCGGCGGCGTGGTCTTCACCGAGGGCGATCAACAGGGTGGCGCTCTTCTCGAGGCCTTCATCCGGGCTAGTTGCCATTGACGCCCATCCAGTCGTTGATGATGTTGGCTACCGTCTTCGGATCCTGGCTGGCCAGGTCGCGCGCCTTCTGAACCTTGACGGCGTAGTGGTCGATATGGACCTTGGTCGCGCCCTCTTCACCTTCCTCGCCTTCTTCCCCGGCATCGCTGCCGCCACCGGCTGCGCTGCCCGCCCCGGCCATGGCGCCGGCCTCGCCCTGACCGGCCGGATGCGCGGCATCCTTGGGCGGCGGGAACATGGTTTTCAGCGAAGGCTGGATGATCTTGAAATAGAGGAAGGCGACGACGGCGGCGATCAGCAGGTATTTCAATAGTTCGCGCGCGTAGGAGATGTTCTCCGGGTCCTTCCACAGCGGCATTTCATCCTCGGCCCGGTCGACCGTGGTGAACGGGGCGTTGGCCACGGAGATGGTGTCGCCGCGCTCCTTGGTGAAGCCCATGGCCTCGCGCACCAGGTCGTTGATCTGCTTCATTTCGGCGTCGGGGATCGGCTTGCTGACCGGCTTGCCGTTCTTGTCGACTTCCTTGCGGTGATTGACCACCACGGCGGCCGACAGGCGCCGGATATTGCCCATGCCCTGCTTGGTATGGCGGATGGTCTTGTCGATTTCGTAATTGATCGTCTCGTTCTTGCTGGTGCTGATCGGCTGGCCGGCGGCATTGAGCGGCGCGGTGATGCCGCCGACGTCGATCTTTCCTTGAATTTCGCCCGGTTTTCCCGGTTGACCGCCGGAACCGCCGGTCGGTGGCTGGGTGAGCGGTGCCGTGGCCGGTACCGGCGGCTGGTTGGTCAGGGCGCCGGGGACGCCGCCGGCCGCCTGGTTGACGCTGGCTGTCTCGTTGTTCTGCTGGCTGCGGATGGCTGTCGTTTCCGGCGTGCTGTTCGGGCGGAAGGTTTCGGCCGTCTGTTCGCTCTGCGAGAAATCGATGTCGGCCGCTACCTGCACCTTGAAGTTGTCGCTGCCCAGCATCGGCTTGAGGATGTCGTCGATGCGCTTGATGATGCCGCTTTCGATTTCCTGCACGTACTTGAGCTGGGTCGGGTCGAGCCCGGCTTCCGTCATCTTGCTCTTCAGTTGCGAGAGCAGGGCGCCGCTCTGGTCGATGAGGGTGACGTTGGTGGCCGGCAATTGCGGCACGCTCGACGAAATCAGGTGGGTGATGCCGGCGACCTGGGCGCCATCGAGGGTGCGGCCGGGGTAAAGGTTGAGCATGACCGAGGCGGTCGGCTTCTGGGCCTCGCGGACGAAAACCGAGGGCTTGGGGATGGCCAGGTGGACGCGCGCCGACTGGACCGCGCCGATCGACTGGATGGTCCGTGCCAGTTCGCCCTCCAGGCCGCGCTGGTAATTGACCTGTTCGGCGAACTGGCTGATACCGAATTTCTGGTTTTCCATCAGCTCGAAGCCGACCATGCCCCCGCGCGGCAGGCCCTGCGAGGCGAGCTTGAGGCGAACCTCGTGCACGCGGTTGGCGGGGATCATCAGCGCCCCGCCGTCGCTGTAGCGATGGGGAATGTTCTGCTGTTCGAGAATGGTGACGATGGCGCCGCCATCCTTCTCGTTGAGGTTGGAAAAGAGAACCTTCCAGTCCGGTTGCTGGCTCCACAGGATGGTGCCGACGACAATGGCGATGAGCGCCGCGATAGCCACCATGAAACCGAGTTTCTGCTGGCTGCCGAGCCGGTTGAAGGCGTCGCGCAACCGAGCCACCGGATTTTCGACCGGAGGGGTTTCAGCTGTCGTCTCGGTGGTCGCTGCCATTAATTGCGTGTCAAATTTCGGTGAAACAGAAGAAGAATCAATTGAGAAGCCAAATTTTCCTAGAAATATTCTACTATTACCGGCAGTGAATTCGCCCTATCTTTTTTCGATGTCAGCCGTCCCGGCGCCCCCACCACCATCCGATTCCGAGGCCAAGGCAGCCGAGTTGCAGCGCGCCTTCGCCATGTTCAATCAGGTTTCCGCCGAACTGACCCTGGCCTACGAGGCGCTGCAAGGGCGGGTGGCGTCGCTGACTGAAGAGTTGGCCGTCGCCAACGGCAAGCTGCGCCGGCAGTTCCAGGAAAAGGAGGCGCTGTCCGAACGTTTGTCATCCCTGCTCGATGCCTTGCCGGCCGGCGTCGTGCTGCTCGATGCGGCGGCCGAGGTCGCTGCGGTCAACCCGGCGGCGCACGAAATTTTCGAAAACGAAATCGTCGGTCGCCACTGGGGCGATGTCGCCCGGGCGCATCTGGAGCCGACGCTGACCGTCGGCGAATGGACGCTCGGCGACAAGCGGGTTTCCATCGCCGAAAGCGCGCTGCCCTCGGCTGGCGGCAAGATCCTGCTGGTGCACGATGTGACGGCCGCCCACCGCATGCAAACCGAACTCGAACGCAATCAGCGCCTGGCGGCGATGGGCGAGATGGCCGCCTCGCTGGCCCATCAGTTGCGTACGCCCCTGGCGGCGGCGCTGCTGTACACCGCCAATCTTGGTCAGGCCGGGGTCTCGGACGAGGCGCGGGCGCGTTTTTCCGATAAGGCGGCCGGCCAGCTGCGCCGCCTCGAGCGGCTGATCCAGGATGTCCTGCTCTTCGCCCGCGGCGAAAGCATCGGCCGCGACGTCATCGAGGCCGGCGACCTGCTGGCCGAGGCGGCGCAGACGGTGGAGCCCCTGATGCGCCAAAACGGCCTGGAGTTTTCGGTGATCGACGAAGGGGCTGGCGCCCGCCTGGTCGGCAGCCGCAAGGCCCTGCTCGGCGGGCTGATCAACCTGCTCGAGAATGCCATGCAGGCGACGCCGGCCGGCGGCAAAATTTGCCTGTCCGGCAATGTGCGCGGCGACCTGCTGGCCATCGGCGTGCGCGACAGCGGGCCGGGCGTGACGCGGGAAACCAAGGCACGCATTTTTGAGCCGTTTTTCACCACCAAGGGTCAGGGTACCGGGCTCGGTCTGGCCATCGCCCTCGGCGTGGCGCGGGCCCACGGCGGGACCATCGAACTATTTTCCGAACCCGGCGAGGGCGCCGAGTTCGTCATGATGCTGCCCGTCGGGCAGCCGGAAAGCGGAATGGCTGACCATGTCTGAACACTGTTTGCCGATACTCGTCGTCGAGGACGATCCCAGTCTGCGTGAAGCGATAGGCGATACGCTGGAACTGGCCGGGCGGGCCCATGTCGCCGTCGACGGCGGCGAGGCGGCGCTCAAGGTGCTGGCCGAGCAGGCTTTTTCGATCGTCGTTAGCGACGTGCGGATGATGCCGATGGACGGCATCGCGCTGCTCAAGGAAATCCGCGCCCGCCTGCCGCACCTGCCGGTGGTGCTGATGACCGCCTACGCCGAGGTGGACAAGGCGGTGGACGCCATGCGCTCGGGAGCCTGCGATTTCCTGCTCAAGCCCTTCGAGCCGAAAGCCTTGCTCGCCCACATCAACAAATACGAGCTGCCGGCCAGCGATGACGGGGCGGGCGTGGTGGCGATCGACCCGGTCAGCCGCGACCTGTTCGCCATCGCCCAGCGCGTCGCGCAAACCGACGCCACCGTGCTGTTGACCGGCGAATCCGGCGTCGGCAAGGAGGTCGTGGCGCGCTTCATCCATCGCCAGTCGGCGCGGCGGGACGGCCCTTTCGTCGCCATCAACTGCGCTGCCATTCCGGAAAGCCTGCTCGAAGCCACGCTGTTCGGCTACGAAAAAGGCGCCTTCACCGGTGCCCAGCAGGCCCAGGCCGGCAAGTTCGAGCAGGCCCAGGACGGCACCCTGCTGCTTGACGAGGTGACCGAGATGCCGATGGCGCTGCAGGCCAAGTTGCTGCGCGTGCTGCAGGAAAGGGAAGTCGAGCGGGTGGGCGGCAAGAAGCCGGTGCCGCTCAACATCCGCATCGTTGCCACCTCCAATCGCGACATGGCCGAGGCGGTCGCCCGGGGCGTTTTCCGCGAGGATCTGTTCTATCGGCTGAACGTCTTTCCGGTGGCCATCCCCGCCCTGCGCCAGCGTCGCGAGGACATCGTGGCCATCGCCCGGCATTTTCTGGTCGACCACGGCGGGCGTTTCGGCCGCCCCGGCGTCGCCCTGTCGCCGGCGGCCGAGGCGGCGCTGACCGCCTACGACTGGCCGGGCAATGTGCGGGAACTGGAAAACGTCATCCAGCGCGCCCTGATCATGGCCAGCGGCCAGACCATCGGGCCGGAGGTGCTCAACCTGGCACCATCGCCGCTCGCCGCAACGCCCGCGGTACCGGCGGCGCCGACCCATGCCGCGGCGACACTTACCGAGCCGGAAAAAAAGGTCGATAATATGAAGGACTTGGAGCGCGACCACATCCTGCGCACCCTGGCCGAGGTTGGCGGTTCCCGCAAGAAGGCCATCGAGCGCCTGGGGATTTCCGAGCGCACCTTGCGTTACAAGTTGCAGCAGTACCGGGACGAGGGGCATTTTCAGGACTGAGTCTGGCCTGGAAATTGCTGTGATTTACCCGGGAACAAGGAGTTGATCATGGATGCACTGGGAATCGAGCAAATGTTGAGCGCGCTGCGGACGACCGCCGCGCAAGCTTCCGGCAAGCCGGCGGAAGCAGCGCCGCCGGCCGCCGGCGGGGCCGATTTCGGCCAGATCCTGCAAGGTTCGATCGACAAGGTGAACCAGACCCAGATGCAGGCCAACCAGATGGCGGAAAAACTTGCCGCCGGCGACACCAGCCAGAATCTTCACGAAGTGATGATCGCCCTGCAAACGGCCAGCGTTTCCTTCCAGGAAATGGTCCAGGTCCGCAACAAACTGGTCACGGCCTACCAGGACGTGATGAACATGCAGGTCTAATCGGCCAGCCCCGAATCGCGGGCCTTGCGCTCGCGCTCGATGCGCGTGATGTAGCGCTCGATCATCGCCAGGCGAGTGCCCGGCAAACTGACAAATTCACAACCGACACGCAGATGATGTCGGCCGTCCAGGGCCGAGAATTCGACTGCCTTGCGCACGCGCAGATTGACCAGCAGCACGCCTTCGCCGGGAATATCGAGGCGGCAGTTCCGGAACAGCGCGTTGGGCCGGAAGTCCTCGGCCATCTCGGTCGGCGCGTTGACGCAGACCCCGCCGCCGCTGATGTCGGAAACCTTGAGGTCCAGCGTGCTGGCTGCGCCACGCTCACTTTCGATGGCCACGCCGCAGTGCAGGGGTTGGGTGATCGGCGGTTCGAGGCGGAAGAATTCGCGGCGTTGCAGGCGGAGCAACTGGTCGGGCATGCCGGCCGAGAGTGCTGGCCGTTCAAGGCCGGTGGTTTCCTGCAGGCCGCTCAGCCGCCATTGCATCTTGACGTGGTCTAGATTGGCCACCAAGGTTAGTTTGCGGGCGGCCAGCGCGGCCACTTTAAGGGCTTCCGCTGGCGGCGGATCTATCGAAATTTGCCGATTTTCCGGGTCGACCGCGACGATGGCGGTCAGGAAGAACTGCTCGCCCTTGTCGACATAAGCGGTGACCAGGCAGCTGCGTTTTTGCAACAGGTCGAGGTAAAAGCCGACTTCGCGCCGATTGTCGAGGAAATAGCGCCCGAATTCTTCGGGGTGATCGATTTCAAAGTCTGGGGCGGTCGGGTTTTCAACGGTCGAAGACATGGGCAGGCCAGCCAGTATGCAGATGCCGGCATGTTAAACCATGACGGCGCCCTCATCGCCGACCTGTTCCGCCGATCAGCCGGGCGGCAGCGTCGGTGAACTGCCGTTTTCGACGCGGTACAGCCAGGCCAGCAACTCGGCGATGGCCATGTAAAGCTGCGGCGGAATGTGCTCGTCGATATCGACCTGGGTGAGCAAGGCGACCAGTTCCGGCGATTCGTGGACATAGACGCCGTTTTCCTTGGCCCGGGCGATGATCTGCTCGGCGACCAGGCCCTTGCCGCGGGCGACGACCCGGGGCGCGGCATCGGTCTGCAGGTAGGCGAGGGCGATGGCTTCGCGGACGGTGTCAGGTGTCGGCTTGCTCATGAGCTATCTGCAACTGCACCAGGTCCAGACCGGCGGCCGATAATTGTCCGTTCAGGCGATCGCTGGCCTGGCGCAGGCGGGCTTCGGCCGCTTCTGTGGTGGCCACCATGGCCAGGCTGACCTTGCCGCCGGGTTGCAGGCTGAGCCGGGCATCGATGCCGCCCAGCGAGGGCAGGGTCAGTTTGATACGGCTGAGCCAACTCTTGCCGTCGCTGGCCTCGCGCTGGTGCGGCGCTTGCGGATGCTCGCCGATCTCCCACCACATCGGCTGCCCCGGCCAGATCTGGCCCTGCCAGGCGAAATTGTTGCTGGCCAGCCCGTCGAGCTGCTGCCTAACCAGCGGCACCAGGTCCGGCGGGATGTTCGCTTCGCCACCGCGAACCGGGGCGGCGGGCGGTGGCGCGGTGGTGCTGCCGGCTTGGGCCGCCGTCGTCGCCGGTGCTTCGGGCCGGGCGCTGGAGGTGACCTCGCGGGCGGCAGCCGGCGCGGGCGTTGCCGAGAATTTCCCCTGGGGTTCCTGGTGCAGGGCTTCCGCCGGCAGTTTGCCGGCCACCCATTTCGCCTGGTGCGCCTCGTAGAACATGCCGCTCTGGGTCAGCGCCTGCTTCAGCACCGGCGCCAGTTCGGCCGCGGTATCCGGCATGGCGTTGACCATCGGCTGGCTGCCGTTGAGCGCTACGGCCGCTCGCCGGCCATCGCCCTGCAGGCCGCCGACCAGATCGCCGATGAGCTTGCCGGCAGTGCTGATCGAAGTCGCCACCGAGCCTTGGGCGGTGCCCTTGGGGTCGGCGCTTGCTGTCCGGTTGGTGACGAAGGCCAGGGTCAGCTTGCCGTCGTTCTCGGTGACTTCCAGTTCGAGCGAATCGCCGGGCTTGGCCGCGAACGGCAGGGCCAGCGTGACGTCGCGCTGGGCGACGGTCGCCCGGTAGTTGCCGTTGGGCAGCAGGGCCTGGATCTCGGCCATGATGCGCTGCCCGGGAATCAGGTTGGACAGGACGTCGGCAATCTGGCGGGCCGGGGTGACCGGTTGGTTTTGGGCCTGGCTGCTGAGTTGTTGCTGATCGGGAAGGATCAGGCGCAGGCCGCTGGCGACGTCGGGGGGAAGCATGGTCGGCCTTTAGCGGCCCGGTTGGAGGCGGGAGAGCAGGGCCCCGGCGTGTTCGCGCCAGGGCATCACATAGGCCAGCACGCTATCGTCGCAGTCCTGAATCTGGCGGATGGTGGCGGCGATGGCTGCCTGTTCGCCGGCCGGCAGGCTGGAGAGATCGGCCGGCATCTGGCCGAGCAGTTGGGCGCGCCCGGTTTCCACGCTGGCCAGTTCATCCCACGACTGGCGTTGCGACAGCTCGACCATCTGTCGCGAGAGATCGAGAACGGCCCGGTATTGCGCCAGGGCGCTCATCGCTCAGGCAGCGGCGGATTGCGACGGCGCAATCTGGGCCCAGGCATCGCGCAGGCTGCCGAGCAGCTCGGAGACTTCGTCGAGCGCCGCTAGGTTGTTCTTCATGTTGGCGAAGAGCAGGCGCTGTGCCATGTAGTCGTAGAGTGCGGCCAGTCGTTCTGCCAGTTCGCCGCCCGAAGCCATGTCCAGGCTGGCCTTGAGACCGCTGCTGACGAGGTCGATCGCTTTCGAGATGGCGGCGCCTTTCTGGGCCGTTTCGCCGGCCTCCATGTGCACGCGGGCCAGCGAAACCGCTGCCATGGCGCCGTCGAACAGCATCAGCACCAGCCGGTGCGGGTCGGAGGTTTCGATGGCCACATCGACGCCAACCTTGGCGTAGCTCTGGGCCGGGCTATGCATCATGCCGAACATGTTGTAATCCTGTTAGCTGGACGACGCACCTGGCAGGCTGGCCAGTTGCTGCGTCAAATATTCGCTGGTCTTGTTCATGCTGGCGATCAGTGTATCAAGTGCCGAAAACTGCTTGCGGTAGCGGGCTTCAATTTGTGTCAGGCGATCGGCCAGGGCTTCCTGGCGCTTGCCGATATCCTTGATCAGGCGATTCGTGCTGTCGGTGGCAGCGACGATGTTGCCCGAGGTGCCAACCAGCCCGTCCAGGCCGGTCTTGAAGGTATTGCCGACCGTGGCGACCAGATTGGTGACGCCGGCGTAGTCGGCGGCGACGGCGTTGTTCAGCTTGGTGGTGTCGAGTTTGAGCGTGCCGTCTTTTTCAAGCGACACCCCGATGTCGGACATCGTCTGATAGAGCGAGGTGCCTCCGGCCTTGGCCTGCAGCAGTGCGCGAACCTGGCCTTGTGCCCCGCGCAGCGTGCTGTCGCCTTGCAGGGCGCCGGCAACCTTGGTTTCTGCGTTGTAGGCGCCGAGGCTGCTCATCGACTTGGCGGCGTCATTGAATGCCTTGACGAAGGCGTTGATGGCCGAGGTCAGCGAGGTCGTGCTGTCCTTGGTGACAGTCAGCGTGGTCGGCGTGCCGACGTTGGTTTTCAGCAGGTTGAGGGTGACACCGTCAAGAACGGTGCTGGTGCTGTTGGTGCTGCTCGTTGCCGCGATGCCGTTGAGGGTGAAGGCGGCGTCGGAGGGCGGCTGTCCGCCGTTGGTCGTCGATTGGGACAGGGTGCCGGTGGCGGCGACCGGGTCGAAATCGAGCCCGGTCACGCCGCTCAGTCGCATGACGTTGCTCAGGCCGGTCTTGTCGCTGCTCAGCACCAGCTGCTTGCCGTTGGTGCCGTTGATGATCGTAGCCGAAACGCGGCCGTCGGTGGCTGCCGCATTGATCGCGTCGCGCAACTGTTCGAGGGTGCTGCCCGCGGCAACGGTGATGTTCAGCTCGCGCAGGGGGTCGGCAGCGTAGCTGTAGGTGGTGATGTTGACGTCCGGATTGGTGTCGGTCAGCGTGCCGAGTTCGATCTTGAGCGTGCCGCCAGCGAGCAGCCCGGCCGCCAGATCGGCCGATCCCGTGGTGTTGGTGCTGTCCGGCGATGTCAGGCGGTGGGCGCGCGCCAGGGCGCTGACTTCCAGGCTGTAGCTGCCGGCAACGGCGCCGGTGGAGGCGGTGGCCGAAGCGATGGTGGTGTCGGCTACCGCTGCCTTGAAGGTGGCGTATTTGGTTTCGGCCGTCTGGCTGGTCGACGGGATAAAGGCCTGGGCCGCCGTCTGCAAGGCCGACAGGTTGCCCTTGAGCGTACCCAGCGCCGAAATGCGCGCCTGATACGATGCCTCTTTTCTTTGCAGGGCCAGCAGGGGCTGCTGCTCGGCAGACATCAGGTTGCTCAGCAGGCTACTCAGGTCGAGGCCTGAACCGACGCCAAGAGAAGATATGGCCATGAAGCGCCTCCGTTGGGTATTCGGCGCCTAGTTTACGCCTTTTGCTGGACGAGCAGGCCCTTCATTTGGTCGATGGCCTTGGCGATCGACAGCATCTCCTCGGAAGGGAACTGGCGAATGACGTCCTTGGTGGCCAGGTCGATCACCTTGACGATGGTCTTGCCGGTATCGTCATCGAGATTGAACTGGATCGAATTGTTGATCGGCTTGAGAAAGTCGTTGGCGGCCTTGACGGCTTCTTCCAGTTGCTGGCGCGTGGCTTCGGCTTTTTGCGTCTGGGAGACCGACTGTTCGGTGAGAACAGCGGCGGCATCGCTTTTCTGGGCGGTGTGGGCCTGGCGCACTTCGACCGCCGGCGCTTCCGAGGCGACCGGGCGGGCAGTGACTCCGGGCAGTGTCGAGTTGATGGAAGAGAGGTTCATTGCCAACTCCTTGTTTCATGCAGAAGGGCGCGGGGCGTTTCCGCCACCGCGCCCGGTTCGCTCAGGCCGGGCGGGTGGCCGGGCCGGCGTCAGGTTTAGCCACGCAGCAGGGTCAGGACATTCTGCGGCAGGGCGTTGGCCTGGGCAAGCATCGCGGTGCCAGCCTGCTGCAGGATCTGGGCGCGAGTCAGGTTGGCCGTTTCTGCTGCGAAGTCGGCATCCTGGATGCGGCTACGTGAAGCTGAAAGGTTTTCAGAAGTGGTTTGCAGATTTGAGATGGTGGACTCGAAACGAGATTGAAGGGCACCAAATTTCGCACGCTGTCCATTCACGGAGGCCAATGCGGAGTCCGCCATTGCAAGGGTACGGTTAGCAGCAGCAACGGAGGAGACGTCCATCGTGCTGACAGCCTGCAATTGAGCGGCTGCCGTAGCTGCGGTGAAAAAGTCCGTAGTGTTTGCAACAGCCGACAGCCCGAAAGATTTGTCGGAATCCAGAGTCAGTTGTCCAGTAGTGTGCGCGACAGCTGCAGCAGCTGTCGCCACACCTCCGATGCTCAAAGTTGATGAGCCAGCATTGTTTGTAATGATAATGTCACTACCTGTTGCATTGGTAAGAGTGATGCCGGTACCTGCCGTATTGAGCTTTGCCGTGACCCCGGTTTGCGAGGATTTGTCGTTGAACGCGGTGATGGCTGATGCTAAACCATCGGCTGTGTTGCCAGTAGTGGAGAATGAAATGGTGACGGCGGTCGTGTTGTCGGAAACAACGTTTAGGCTGAAACTGCCAGTTCCTAATGCAGTCGCATCGATCTCAGTTCGCGCTGTTGCAGAAACTCCGGTGTTTTGAGTTTGTGCGTTGATTTGTCCGGCAACGGTCTTTGCGCTAGCTCCAGCGGCAGCCGTAATGGTTGCGCTTCCCGCCGCGCCATTGATCGTGAAAGCTCCGCCGGCTACACGACTAGTAGTTGCAGTGGTGGATGAAGCGATTGCGTTAGCGGTACTCCCCGCGACGAGATCACCTGCGGGATTGGATGCACTTGCTACGCCTGCGCCAATGCGATAATTGCCATATTTCGAGGTGCTGAAATTGGCAGTGGTTGCTGTAATGGTCTGATTGGCATTTGCACCGACTTGGAAAGTGGCGGAGGTCAAGTCGCCATTAAGGAGTTTTTGGCCGTTGAACTCGGTCGTTTGAGCGATACGCTCAAGTTCTGCTGTCAATTGGGTAACTTCAGCATTCAGTGCTTGGCGGTCGCTGGCGGAGTTTGTGGCGTTGGCCGACTGTACGGCCAACTCGCGGACGCGCTGCAAAATTGATCCGGCTGCCTGGAGGGCACCTTCACCAGTTTGCGACAGCGAGATCCCGTCATTGGCATTGCGAACCGCTTGGTTTAGGCCGCGAATTTGCGCACCGAAACGTTCAGAAATGGCCAAGCCTGCGGCGTCGTCTTTGGCGCTATTGATGCGCAGGCCGGTAGAAAGGCGCTGAAGGGAGGTGCTGAGCGAATTGCCCGATACATTCAGGTTACGTTGCGCGTTCAGTGACGAAACATTAGTGTTGATTACTTGTGCCATTTTGAATCTCCTTGAATCAGGTCATTCGTTTGCCGGCAGTCGCCAGCGCCTTGAAACCGGGGTGCCGCGGGTTGTGTTTGCTGCACCGTTAGATTCATTTACGGATGGCGCAAAAAAAACTTTAGGTGAGTTTCGCGTTTTTTTGCTGAGTTGTCGGCATTGTGATTTTTGTTGTTTTTTGCCGTCGACCGCAGCGCTTGCCGCGGGTCGGCGTGAATGGCGCCGTGCCTTCAGTCGGCGCTGACGACGCGGTTCTTGCCGGTCTGCTTGGCCTGGTACATGGCGGCATCGGCGCGCTTGATGACGCTGGCCTGGGTGTCGTCCGGCTGCATTTGGGTGATGCCGGCGCTGAAGGTGATCAGCACCTTGTCGTTGGCGTGTAGGAAGAATTTTTTGGTGAGTTCGCGCTGCAGGCGGGTGAGGGCGGTGCGTCCTTCGTCGAGCGGGGTGTCGGGAAGAAGGATGATGAATTCCTCGCCGCCGTAGCGGGCGACGGTGTCTTGCGGGCGCAGCGTGGCGCGGCAGACGGTGGCGAGGTGGATCAGGGCCTGGTCGCCGGTGTCGTGGCCCATGGCATCGTTGAGCTTCTTGAAGTTGTCGATGTCGAGCAGGGCGACGCACAGGGCGGTTTCGTGGCGGTTGGCGCGGGCGATTTCCTTGGCGAAGGTTTCTTCGAGGCCGCGCCGGTTGAGGACGCCGGTGAGTTGGTCGTGACGGACCAGGTCGCTGGTCGCTTCGAGTTCGCGCTCGAGTTCGCGGATGCGGCTTTCCGAGGCCTCGACCTTTTGCTGGGTGGCGCGTAATTCGTCGCGGGCGTTCTGGGCGTTGATCTGGATGGTGCGCGTTTCGCGCATGACTTCGCCGAGGACGTTGCCGAGTTCGGAGATGTCCTTGGCCGAGCTGATCTTGCCGGCGCAGCTTTCGATCTTGTCGTGGTAGTCGGAGGTGGCGTCGGCGAAGTCGGCGAGGTGGTCGACGAAGCCGGCCAGCATCTGCTTGATCGCTTCCCGGGCTTCGACCAGGCTGGCTTTCAGTTGGGCCTGCTTGAACAGTACTTCTTTCAGGCGGCCTTCGGCTTCGTCCAGGGCGCGCTGGGAGAGGGGTTTGTCGATGATCTCCCGCACCACCTCGATTTGCCCGTGCAGCCAGTGGTCGTCGAGAACGAGGTCGCTGACGTTGCCGACCAGCAGGCGGAGCAGGGCAAGGAGGCTGTGCCGCAACTGGGCCTGATCCTCGGCCAGCAGTTCGAGCTTGAAGGCGAAGCGCTTGAGGCGGGTGAGGAATTCAGCCAATTGGGCCGGGCCGGAAAGGGCGCGGATGTCCTTGGCCAGTTGCCGGGCGTCGCCGGAGAGCGTCGGATGCTCGGGGAGTTGCGAGGCGACTGCAGTGTCCAGCGTGAAGGCGAAGAGCTCGCGCAATTCGGGGAGTAGATCGACATCCGCTGCGGTCGACGGGAAATTTCGCCCAATTTCGGAATCGGCGCTTTCGGGCGTGTCGGTCTTTTCGGCGTCCCGTCCCTGGCCCCATGAGCGCAGCAGGCCCTGCAACCGCGTAAAGAGGGTGTCCGGATTGGCCCCGCTACTGGCCAGCACATGCTCCAGCGACTCGCGTTTGCGCGCCGCCGTCAGCCCCGGGTGCTTGGCATCCCATTGGCGCAGCAGGTCGGCGATGACCGTCGACCAGCTCAGCTTCTGCGATTCGGCCAGCGCGCCGATGAATTCCACCAGATGCTTTTGATACGCCTCCCAGTTGGCCGCCTTGACCGCCTCGTCGAGTTGCCGCGCCAAACGGAGCTGGTCAGGGGATGACTTGGGCAGCGCCCCGGCCAGCGAACGCAACTGCGGCTCCGGAAAGGCATTCGCCGTCGGCTTGGAGCCGGCAATCTCGTGATACAGCGTCAGATAATTGTCTGGCGTCGGCGGAATGCGCCGCCCCGCCAACTGGCGCAAGGTCTCGCGAGCGATTTCGAACGGATTGGTCGGCGTGGCCATGCTTAATTGCAGATGATCGGGCTATAATCCCGGCCCTGAGCCCGGGCCCCCGTAGCATGAAGGTCGTGCAGTTGATTTGTAATCATCAGGTAGCGGTTCGATTCCGTTCGGGGGCACCAGTCGTCCTGTTACTCAGCCAAATGGCCGTAGCCGAGCCGATGCGACAGGGCTTTTGCCGCTTCAAGCATGGCCTTGGCAACCGGGCTGTCCCATTCGACATTGAATTCGCCCATTGAACCGAGCGAAGTGATGGCGGCAACCATGCTTCCCGTGTGGTCGTAGACCGGGGCGCTAAAACCGTTGATGCCCGGGGTCAGGCTGCCTGTGGCCCGAGCTATCCCGTGTGTGCGAATTTCCGACAGGTTCTTTTCGAGTTGCCTACGGACGGTGGTGACCGCCGTTTTTGTGGCAGTGGCGGTTTCTTTCAGTTCGTTGTCGAGGATTTCCTTGAGAAAAGGCGAACGGTAAAAGCTTGCAAAGGCCCGACCCGTAGCCGATTTGTACAAGGGCAGCGTGGTCCCCGGCCGCAGCGTGATGGTAATCGGACTGCCCGAGTCGACGATGCGTACTATCGTTGCCCCATGTGTGCCCCAGACGGCGAGTGCCACGGTTTCGCGGACTTCTTCGCAAAGCGCTTCGAGAATGGGACCCGATAGCCTGACCGGGTCCAGTCTGCCCAGGCCGGAGAGGCCGAGTTCGAGTGCGTAGGCTCCCAAATCATAGCGGCCACTGCTCGCATCTTGCTCGACAATGCCAACCCGCATGAAGCTCACCATGTATCGATGGGCCTTCGCAGCTGCCATTCCCGCGCCCTTGGCGATATCCCTCAGCATCATCGAACGGTTGGCTGAGGCAAGCACCCTGAGTAGGCGGAAGCCGACCTCGACTGATTGAATGCCCTGGCGGTCGTTGGAAACCTTCGTCACCATGTCTTCGTTTCTAAATCAAAGCGTCCATTCTATGCATCTATGAGCCCTTTGAGGGGCGGAATATAATCGGGCTGCAAATAATATAGGGGGAGACAATGCGCGCTGTTCTGGTGGCAAATCCAAAAGGTGGTGCAGGCAAGACAACGCTCGCTACGAATTTGGCGGGTTATTTCGCAAATCTAGGAAAGAAGGCCACGCTGTGCGATCTTGATCGTCAGCAATCCTCGTTGCGCTGGATGGCGTTTCGCGACCCGGCGCTTGCTGCGATTACCGGCTATTTTGCGGGTAGTCAGATCGTTGTGAGTTTGCCCAAGGAGGCCGATTGGGTCGTGGTTGATGCGCCCGCTGGATTGCAGGGCTACAAACTTACAGATTACCTCCATGCCGTTGATAAAGTGCTGGTGCCCTTGGTGCCATCCGTTTTTGACATGGCGGCAACCGAAGACTTTCTCAATTCGATTCGTGGCGAACCCCGCAGTGTGCGGGCCAAGGTCGGTATCGTCGCCATGCGCGTTGATCCGCGCACCCGCGCCGCCAGCATGTTGGAGGAGTTTCTCAAGCACTTCGATATTCCTATCGTGTCCTATCTGAGAAACACCCAGAACTACGTTAACGCTGCTGCTGCCGGCGTCACCATATTTGACCCCCCGCGAGCCAAGCATCGGCGAGACCTTGAGCAGTGGTCTTCGCTCATTAAGTGGGTTGAAAAAAAATAATTGCCGCCAAGGTAGATTGGCCTTGACGACTCTGTGTTGTGTCTGGATAATGCGCCCTCTTTCGGACGCGGGGTGGAGCAGTTGGCAGCTCGTCGGGCTCATAACCCGAAGGTCGCAGGTTCAAGTCCTGCCCCCGCAACCAGTGCTAAGGGGCTGGCTGAAATAGCTCGAATTTTTCGGGGTCAAGTGAAGCGAAATAAATTTTGCGAAACGGCTTGACTGGGGGGTGGGAGTTCTTCATAATTTCGCCTCTCTGCTGCAGGCGGACTGGAAAGTTCGGTGTAGCGAAAGAAGCTCTTTAACAAATTGGACAACCGATAGGTGTGGGTGTCTTGATGCGAAGCTACTTTGGTAGCAAAAAAGTATTAAGGCAAACGCACTAATAAGATGGAGAGATCCATCGAGGTAGAGAAATCTACCGTCAGTGAATTTGCGAGTTAGTTGGATTGAACTGAAGAGTTTGATCCTGGCTCAGATTGAACGCTGGCGGCATGCCTTACACATGCAAGTCGAACGGCAGCGGACCTTCGGGTGCCGGCGAGTGGCGAACGGGTGAGTAACATATCGGAACGTACCTTTCAGTGGGGGATAACTGTCCGAAAGGACAGCTAATACCGCATATTCTGTGAGCAGGAAAGCAGGGGATCTTCGGACCTTGCGCTGATTGAGCGGCCGATATCAGATTAGCTAGTTGGTGAGGTAAAGGCTCACCAAGGCGACGATCTGTAGCGGGTCTGAGAGGATGATCCGCCACACTGGAACTGAGACACGGTCCAGACTCCTACGGGAGGCAGCAGTGGGGAATTTTGGACAATGGGGGCAACCCTGATCCAGCCATGCCGCGTGAGTGAAGAAGGCCTTCGGGTTGTAAAGCTCTTTCGGCCGGGAAGAAATCGCACGGGTTAATACCCTGTGTGGATGACGGTACCGGCATAAGAAGCACCGGCTAACTACGTGCCAGCAGCCGCGGTAATACGTAGGGTGCGAGCGTTAATCGGAATTACTGGGCGTAAAGCGTGCGCAGGCGGTTTTGTAAGACAGGCGTGAAATCCCCGGGCTCAACCTGGGAACTGCGTTTGTGACTGCAAGGCTAGAGTATGGCAGAGGGGGGTGGAATTCCACGTGTAGCAGTGAAATGCGTAGAGATGTGGAGGAACACCGATGGCGAAGGCAGCCCCCTGGGCCAATACTGACGCTCATGCACGAAAGCGTGGGTAGCAAACAGGATTAGATACCCTGGTAGTCCACGCCCTAAACGATGTCAACTAGGTGTTGGGTGGGTAAAACCATTTAGTACCGTAGCTAACGCGTGAAGTTGACCGCCTGGGGAGTACGGCCGCAAGGTTAAAACTCAAAGGAATTGACGGGGACCCGCACAAGCGGTGGATGATGTGGATTAATTCGATGCAACGCGAAAAACCTTACCTACCCTTGACATGTCCAGAAGCTCTTAGAGATTTGAGTGTGCCCGAAAGGGAGCTGGAACACAGGTGCTGCATGGCTGTCGTCAGCTCGTGTCGTGAGAT
>SSXW01000002.1:0-40000 GCA_009469585.1 Dechloromonas sp. Dech2017 | reverse complement strand
GTCAGGGCTATGCTGGGAACTGTTGGTCAGGATTATCTGTTCACAATCCTTGATGCACTTAATGAGGGGGATGGCTCGGCTCTGCTTCAAGTCGCAAGTGATATCGCCTTGCGTAGTCTTTCTTTTTCAGCTGCCCTCCAGGAGTTGGCCGTTTTGCTGACGCGCTTGCAGGTGGCTCAGATTGTTCCATCAGCCTTGGGTGAAGAGCCGGGTGGCGAACGATTGATGGAGTTGGCTAAACAGTTTTCCGCCGAATTCGTGCAATTGGCTTACCAGATCGTGAACGCTGGGCGCCGTGAGTTGCAATCCGCACCGGACGACCATTCCGGGTTTCTTATGACATTGCTTCGTTTGTATGCATTTAGACCGACTAGGATTGCGGATGTGGTTGGGCACGCCGGTCTTGCTGCCCGAGGTGCCTCGGGCATACTCGCCAAGCCTCATATCCGAGCTGCCGTTGCGGAAGTGGCACCATCGCCAACTTCCTCTTTCCCTGCTGATGTCCAGCAGAGGCCCTTGCCGGAGGGCGTGGTCGATTGGCATAGGTTGGTCGCCGAACTCACCTTGTCAGGGCTTGCCAAAGAATTGGCCCAAAATTGTGAATTGCGCGAAATCGATGAGGTGCATTGTTTGCTGCGATTGGCGCCATCGAAAACGCATTTGCAGATGAGACCTAGCCCGGAACGCCTCGAGCAGGCTTTGAGCGATTATTTCGGACGGAGTCTCCGGCTAAAAATCGAACTTGCGAAGAACGAGTCGAATACGCCTGCCGAAACAGCAGAGCGGAAGTGGGAGGTGTCGCAGGCCAAGGCTGTAGGGGCTATTACGGAAGACAGTTTCGTGCGGGACGCAATAGAACACCTAGATGCCTTGGTAGTTGAATCGTCCATTAAACCAATCGCCTAACGGAGAATTGACCATGATGAAGGGTGGCTTGGCTGGCCTGATGAAGCAGGCTCAAGCAATGCAGGAAAACATGAAGAAGGCCCAGGAACAACTTGCTCAACTTGAGGTCGAGGGGCAGGCGGGGGCCGGTATGGTGAAGGTCTTGATGACTTGTTCGCATGAAGTAAGGCGGGTCAGCATCGAGCCGGCAGCGATGGACGACCGCGAAATGCTGGAGGATATGATCGCCGCGGCATTGAACGATGCATGCCGGCGTGGCGAGGCATTGAGCCAGGAAAAGATGTCGGGATTTACGGCAGGTTTGAATTTGCCGCCGGGTTTGAAACTTCCCTTCTAGGCCCGTGAACCCGACGGGACTTGAGGCCTTGATCGAGGCGTTGCGCTGCTTGCCTGGGGTTGGCCCTAAATCCGCGCAACGCATGGCCTATCATTTGCTGCAGCGGGACCGGGGTGGGGCGCAGGGGTTGAGCGATGCGCTGGCCCATGCCTTGCAGACGATTCGCCATTGCAACAAGTGCAATACCTTCACCGAAGATGACGTCTGCGCGCGCTGCATGTCGACGCACCGAGACCCGAGCTTGTTGTGTGTCGTCGAGACGCCGGTCGACATGAACATGATGGAGCAGACGCTTTCCTATAGGGGTCTTTATTATGTCCTGATGGGGAAAATATCCCCGCTGGATGGTGTCAGTGCCAGGTCGCTTGGACTGGATCGTTTGCTGGCCAGGGCCCTGGATGGTGTGATCAAGGAGGTTGTCCTGGCGACAAATTACACCAATGAAGGCGAGGCAACGGCTCATTATATTGCAGCCATGCTTCGCCCCAAGGGGGTGACGGTGACCAGGATCGCCCGTGGCGTACCGGTGGGAGGAGAGCTCGAATATGTCGATAGCGGTACGCTGGCGCAGGCACTACGGGAAAGAAAGACCTGTCTGGGCTAGGGGTGTCTTTTACCGCGGCTGACGATGTCGTATAATTTAGCGTTTATTTTTAATCCCATCCAATTCCTTTAGGGGTCAGCGTAATGAGCAATCAAGGAAAAGTGGACTGCGGACGGCGGCGTCTTGTCGTCGCAACCGCAGCCGTGGGCGGGGTCGGTGCAGTCGCTGCGCTGGTCCCGTTCGTCTCCAGCTTGCTTCCATCCGAACGCGCCAAGGCAGCAGGCGCTCCGGTCGAAGTCGATATCAGCAAGCTCGAACCTGGTCAGATGATGACCGTGGAGTGGCGTGGCAAGCCGGTGTGGATTATCAACCGCACCAAGGACATGCTGGATACGCTGCCCAAGCTGGCTAATGCCGTGGCGGACCCCAAGTCGGAAAAAAATCAGCAGCCGGACTATGCCAAGAACGATACCCGTTCGATCAAGCCGGAAATCATGGTGGTCGTCGGCATCTGTACCCACCTCGGCTGCTCTCCTTCGCAGAAGTTCAAGAAGGGCGCCGATGAGGGCATGCCGGGCGATTGGCTGGGCGGCTTCCTGTGCCCCTGCCATGGCTCGACCTTCGATTTCGCCGGTCGCGTGTACAAGGCAAAACCTGCACCGACCAACCTGGAAGTGCCACCGCACGTTTATCTCGCCGATACCCGCATCATGATCGGCGAAGACAAGAAGGGAGCATAAGAAATGGCTGCTGGCAATTTCGAAAAATACAAATCGGATGGTTCCCCGGCTGGTAACGCCTTGGAGTGGCTAGATGCCCGTTTCCCGGCAACTTCCATGTGGAAGGGCCACTTGTCCGAGTACTACGCGCCGAAGAACTTCAATTTCTGGTATTTCTTCGGTTCTCTTGCCCTGCTGGTTCTGGTCATCCAGATCGTTACCGGCATTTTCCTGGTCATGCACTACAAGCCGGATGCGGCACTCAACGCTAGCGGCGTACCGATCGCCTTTGCGTCGGTCGAGTACATCATGCGCGATGTGCCGGGGGGCTGGCTGATTCGTTACATGCATTCGACGGGCGCTTCGGCATTCTTCATCGTCGTCTATCTGCACATGTTCCGTGGCCTGATCTACGGCTCCTACCGCAAGCCGCGTGAACTGACCTGGTTGTTCGGCGTCGGCATCTTCCTGGTGCTGATGGGCGAAGCCTTCTTCGGCTATCTGCTGCCGTGGGGTCAGATGTCGTACTGGGGCGCTCAGGTTATCGTCAATCTGTTCGGCGCCATTCCGGTCATCGGCAATGACTTGTCCATCATCATTCGCGGCGACTTCGTCGTTGGCGACGCGACCCTGAACCGCTTCTTCTCCTTCCACGTCATTGCTTTCCCGCTGGTTCTGATCGGCCTGGTGGCGGCGCACGTGCTGGCTCTGCACGAAACCGGTTCGAACAATCCGGATGGTGTCGAGATCAAGGCGAACAAGGACGAAAACGGCATTCCGCGCGACGGCATCCCCTTCCACCCGTACTACACGGTCAAGGACATCGTCGGCGTTGTCGTCTTCCTGATGGTCTTCTCGGCGGTGATGTTCTGGGCGCCGGAGGGTGGTGGTTACTTCCTCGAGACGCCCAACTTCTACCCGGCCGACCCCTTGAAGACGCCGCCGCACATCGCGCCGGTCTGGTACTTCACGCCTTACTACTCGATCCTGCGTGCCATGGTCTGGAACTTCTTCGGTCTTGATGCCAAGTTCTGGGGCGTGGTTGCCATGGGTGCCTCGGTCGTGATTTTCGCGGCACTACCCTGGCTCGATCGCAGCCCGGTCAAGTCGATCCGCTATCGCGGCCCGATCACCAAGGCGATGATTACCATTTTCGTGATCTGCTTCTTCATCCTGGGTTATTTGGGCACCCTGTCGCCGTCGCCGATGGGCGAACTGGTTTCCCAGATCTGCACGGTGTTCTACTTCGGCTTCTTCCTGGGCATGCCCTGGTGGTCGCGGATGGACAAGTTCAAGCCGGTCCCTGACCGCGTGACGATGAAGTGAGGATGGATAAAATGAAAAAATTCCTTATCGCATTGCTCTTCGCGCCGATCATGGCATTGGCCAGCAGCGCCAATGTGCATCTCGACAAGTGGCCGGGCTCGGTGGGCGACAAGGCCGCATTGCAGAATGGGGCCAAGCTGTTCGTCAATTACTGCCTGAACTGCCATGGTGCCTCCTACATGCGCTACAAGAACCTGATGGAACTCGGTCTGACCGAGCAGCAGGTCAAGGACAACCTGATGTTCACCGCTGACAAGATCGGTGGCCTGATGGCAGTCGCGGCGCGTTCCGACGAGCAGAAGCAGTGGTTCGGCGCTACCCCGCCGGATCTGACCATCCTGGCCCGGGCCCGTGGCGAGGCTGGCAACGCCGGGGCGGGTGCCGACTGGCTCTATACCTACCTGCGCTCCTTCTATCGCGACGAGAACCGTCCGACCGGCTGGAACAACGTGATCTTCGAGAACGTCGGCATGCCGCATGTCCTCTACGGCTTGCAGGGCCAGCAGGTCATGAATCATGAGACCCACAAGCTGGAACTGGCCGTGCCGGGCACCATGCCGGCTGCCGAGTTCGACAAGTCGGTCTCCGACCTGGTCGGCTTCATGGTCTGGATGGCCGAGCCGCAACAGGAGTTCCGCCGTACGCTGGGCTTCATCGTTCTCGCCTTCCTGGCTGTTCTCTTCGTGGTCGCTTACGCGCTGAAGAAGGAATACTGGAAAGACATTCACTGATCCTTCGCGGATCAGCTAACGGCATCGCGGGTTTGGCTTCGGCCAACCCCCCGATGCCGAATCTCATTTTGAGGGTTGCAACTAAATGATGAATCTCTATTCGGGCACTACCTGCCCTTTTAGCCATCGCTGCCGTATCGTCCTGTTCGAAAAGGGCATGGATTTCCAGGTCATCGATGTGGACATGTTCAACAAGCCGGAAGAAATGGCTGCGGTCAATCCGCACAACCGCGTGCCAGTGCTGGTCGAGCGCGATCTGGTCCTGTTCGAGCCGAACATCATCAACGAATACATCGACGAGCGCTTCCCCCATCCGCAGCTGATGCCCGCCGACCCGATCATGCGGGCCCGGGCCCGCCAGTTGCTGGTCGGCATGGAGCGTGAGATCTTCTCCTTTATGGAAGTCATCGAGAAGAACGGCAAGACCGCCGACAAAGCCAGGCAGGAGATCCGCGCCCGCCTGACCGAGATCGTGCCGATCTTCAGCAAGCAGAAATTCATGCTCGGCGACGAGTTCTCCATGCTCGACGTGGCCATCGCCCCCTTGTTGTGGCGCCTGGACCACTACGGCATCGACCTTGGCAAGGCGGCGGCGCCCTTGATGAAGTACGCCGAGCGTATTTTCAGCCGGCAGGGTTTCATCGACGCGCTGACCCCGTCTGAAAAGGCCATGCGCAAATAAGATGGGCTTGCCGTCGACCAAACCCTACCTGCTGCGCGCCCTTTGGTCGTGGTGCTGCGACCACGGTTTCACGCCGCACATCGCGGTCGAGGTCGATAGCCATACCCGGGTGCCTCGGGAATTTGTCCGGGACGGGCAGATCGTCCTCAATCTCGGCCAGGATGCCACGCACAAGCTGGTCATCGGTGACGAGTTCATCGAGTTCCAGGCCCGTTTTGGCGGCGTCGCCCGCGACCTGTCGATTCCGGTTGGCCGGGTGTCGGCCATCTATGCCCGGGAAAACGGTGCCGGGATGGCTTTCGAGGTAGACAGCGAGGCGGAGCAGGCGGAGGAAAACATCGTCGCCGGAGAGGCGCCGGCCGTTGCTGCCGATGAACCGCCCGAGCCGCCGCGCCCGGAAGGAGGGCGTCCGAAACTGCAGCGCATCAAATAGGGACGACCGCTGCGGTCGACGCACCAAAAAGGGGAAATTCGAAATCGGAATTTCCCCTTTTTTCGTCCAAGCCCATGATTTTTCAAGGTGGCATGTCTGTTGCTCAATGCCATGCGGAAGGAAAATCATGAAAACTGAAGTCAAATCTACTTGCTGCTACTGCGGTGTCGGTTGCGGCATTCTTGTCGAAACAGAAAATGGGGTGATTTCCGGCGTGCGCGGCGACCCGGATCACCCGGCCAATCGTGGCCGTCTGTGCACCAAGGGGGCGACCCTCAACCAGACCGCCAACGCCACCTATCGCCTGCAGTACCCGGAAAAACGCCCGCAGCGCGGTGCGCCCGGCTTGCGCCTGCACTGGGATCAGGCGCTCGACGAGGCTGCCGAGCGCTTTGCCGCCATCATCCGCGAGCATGGGCCCGATTCCGTGGCCTTCTATATTTCCGGCCAGTTGATGACCGAGGACTACTACGTCTTCAACAAGCTGGCCAAGGGCCTGATCGGCACCAACAACGTCGATACCAATTCCCGCCTCTGCATGTCGTCGGCGGTGGCCGGCTACAAGCAGACGCTGGGCGCCGATGCGCCGCCCTGCAGCTATGCCGACATCGCCCAGGCCAAGGTCATCTTCATTGCCGGTGCCAATCCGGCCGTGGCCCACCCCATCGTCTTCCGCTACGTCGAGGATGCCAAGGCGGCCAATCCCGACCTCAAGATCATCGTTGCCGACCCGCGCCGCTCGGAAAGCGCCGAGATCGCCGACCTGCATCTGCCGATCAAGCCGGGCACCGATATCGCGCTGTTCAACGGCATGCTCAACATCCTGATCAACGAGGGGATGATCGACGAGGCCTATATCGCCGCGCACACCACCGGCTTCGACGCGCTGCGCGAAATCGTCAAGAAATTCCCGCCGGCCATCGCTGCCGACATCTGCGGCATCGCCACCGCCGACCTGCTGCAGGCGGCCCGCTGGTTCGGCACCTGCGGCGCCGCCCTGTCGCTCTACTGCCAGGGCTTGAACCAGTCGGCGCACGGCACCCATAACAACGCCGCCCTGATCCACCTCCATCTGGCCACCGGCCAGATCGGCAAGCCCGGCGCCGGGCCGTTCTCGCTGACTGGCCAGCCGAACGCCATGGGCGGGCGCGAGGTCGGCGGCCTCTCCAACCTGATGTCGGCCCACCGCGACCTGGCCAACCCGGCCCATCGCGCCGAAATGGCCCGTTTCTGGGGCGTTCCCTACGTGCCGAGCAAGCCCGGCAGGTCGGCCATCGACCTCTTTGGTGCGCTGAAATCCGGCGAGATCAAGGCGGTGTGGATCGCCTGCACCAATCCGGCGCAGTCCCTGCCCAACCAGGCTGCGGTGCGCGCCGCGCTGGAAACGGCGGACTACGTCGTGCTCCAGGAGGCCTATGGCAACACCGACACGGCAGCCTATGCCGACCTCTTGCTGCCGGCCAGCGGCTGGGGCGAGAAGCACGGCACGGTGACCAATTCCGAGCGCTGCATCACGCGCGTCCTGCCCGCCGTCCAGGCCCCCGGCGAAGCGCGCCACGATTGGGAAATCGTCGTCGATTTCGCCCGTCGGCTGGGGGCTCGCCTCGACCATGCGGCGGCCGGCCGTCTTTTCCCGTACACCGACGCCGAAGCGATTTTCAACGAGCACCGGGAAAGCACGCGCGGCCGCGACCTCGACATCACCGGCCTGTCCTACGCCCTGCTCGAAGCAGAGGGCCCGCAGCAGTGGCCTTATCCGGAAGGCGCTGCGAGCGGTGCCGTCCGCCTCTACGAAGACGGCCGCTTCCCGACGCCCGACAGCAAGGCGCGCTTTGTCCCGACCGAGCACCTGCCGACCGCCGAAGCCACCTCCAGCGATTACGCGATCAGCCTGTTGTCCGGCCGCATGCGCGACCACTGGCACGGCATGAGCCGGACCGGTACCGTGCCCCGCCTGTTCAACCTCGAAGACGAGCCGCTGCTCGCCATGCATCCCTGCGACCTGCGCCATCGTGGCCTGGAAGACGGCGACCTGGCCCGGGTCAGCAACGGCCGCGGCCACATGATGGTGCGCGTCGCCGAGCGTCCTGGGCTGGTTCGCGGACGGGCCTGGATGCCGATGCACTGGGGCAACCAGTTCATGAACACGCCGGGGGCCAACGCCCTGGCTTGCGACGCCACCGACCCCTATTCCAAGCAGCCGGAACTCAAGCATGCGGCGGTGCAGATCGAAAAAGCCGAACTGCCTTACCCGCTGACCGTGGTCCGCCGTTGCGCCAGCCAGAGCGAGGCGCTCGCCCTGCTGCAGGGGGCACGCGGCCAGCTGGCGGCCTATCCGTACGCCAGCGCCGGCTTGTATGGTCGCAAGAGCCCGCTTGTCGTCTTCCGGGCGGCGACGGCCGAGGCGCTCGACGAGACAGCCATCGCCGCCCTCGACCGCCTGTTTGGCATGGCAGGCGAGGTTGGCGCCATTGTCTACGCCGACGCCACGCGCAAGGTGTCGAAGAAGGCCATCGCCCACGACGGGCGCCTGCTCGGTGTCCGCCTGGTCGGCGAGACCCTGGCCCAGGCCTGGCTCAAGCAGGCCATGGCCGAGGACGAACTGGACGCCAGCCTGATCCGTTTCGCGCTGGCGCCGACCGCCAAGCCGCCGGTCAGCATGCCGGTGCGCAACATCGTCTGCAAATGCGCCGACGTCAGCGACGAGCAGATCAATGCCGCGCTGGCCGGCGGGGCCGATCTGCCCGCCCTGCAGGATAGCCTGAAGTGCGGGACCTTCTGCGGTTCCTGCGTGCCGGACATCAAGCGCATGGTGGCCGAACATTCCAAGAAAGCCGATGCGATCGCCTGATTGACAGCGGAGGAGGAGACAGTGAGCTACGCGCAACACATCAGGGAAATCGGTCGCGGCCCGGAAGGCGCACGCGATTTGCTACGCGACGATGCCCGCCAGCTATACGCCGCCATGCTCGATGGCGGCGTGCCCGACCTCGAACTCGGCGCCATCATCCTCGGCCTGCGGGTCAAGGGCGAGTCGCTCGACGAGATGCTCGGCTTCATGGATGCCGTCGACGAGCGGATCAACCGCCTCGAAATGCCGCACGGCCGGGTTCGGCCGGTTTGCCTGCCGAGCTACAACGGCGGCCGCAAGGAGGCCAACCTGACCGCGCTGCTCGCCCTGTTGCTCCAGCGCTTCGGCGTGCCGGTACTGATTCATGGCTTGCTCGAGGGTTTCGGGCGGGTCACCTCGGCCCAGGTTTTTCGCGAACTGGGCATCATGCCGCTCGCCTCGACGACGCAGGCCCAGGTCGCGCTCGAGGACAAGGGGCTGGCCTTCCTGCCGCTCAACGCCATCTGCCCGGGCATCCACAACCTGCTCTCGCTGCGCAGCCGGCTCGGCCTGCGCAACAGCGCCCACAGCCTGGTCAAGCTGATCAACCCCTTCGACGGCGAGGCCGTGCTGGTCGCCCCGGCCACCCATCCCGATTTCCTTGCCCTGATGCGCGATATCCTGCTCACCAGGGACCAGCGTGCCCTGCTGCTGCGCGGCACCGAGGGCGAGCCCTTCGCCAATCCGAAGCGGCGGCCGCGCCTCGAATTCATTCACGAGGGGCGCTGCGAGGTCATGTTCGAAGCCGAGCACGACAGCCTGCGCGCCTTGCCCAACCTGCCCGATACGGCCGACGCCGGCAGTACGGCGCGCTGGATCAACCGGGTGCTCGACAAGCAGCTGCCCCTGCCCAAGCCGATCGCCAACCAGCTGGCCTGCCTGCTGGTGGCCAGCGGCTACGCCGAGGATTTCAACCAGGCCAAGGCCATCGTCGCCGTCGAGGCGACTGGCCTGCTGGTCGGCGGCAACTGAGCGGCGGGGACTGAGTCGGCTGCACCGGACTGGTGGTTTTTGCCCTATCTTGGTGCATCACTGCTGCGGTCGACAGGAAAAAACGGCAGAAAATCAAAGAACTAATGCCATGGCACACTGATTGCTAAATATCGCTTGGAGCAGCGAGTCAACCGCCAACGAGGGCGGCACGATGGCAACGACGTCATGCGCTGAAATGAATTTTGCACCCCGGTGTGCTAGCAACGTTGGAGCCAAAAAATGAGCAATCCCCCCGTCAAGCCCCGCTTGGTCCTGATCGGCAACGGCATGGCCGGTGTCCGCACCGTCGAAGAGCTGCTGAAGATCAAGCCGGATCACTACGACATCACGATCTTCGGCGCCGAGCCGCACCCGAATTACAACCGCATCCTGCTCTCGCCGGTGCTGGCCGGCGAAATGACCATCCAGGAAATCGTCCTCAACGAACTGGACTGGTACAAGGAAAACAACATCAAGCTGCACACCGGCAAGCAGATCAAGACCATCGACCGCGTCAAGCGCAAGGTCATCGCCGAGGATGGCACGGAGGAAGACTACGACCGCCTGCTCATCGCCACCGGCTCGACTCCGTTCATGCTGCCGATTCCTGGCAACGACCTGCCCGGCGTCATCGGCTACCGCGACATCAAGGACACCGACGAGATGATCGAGGCCGCCCGCCTGCACAAGCACGCGGTCGTCATCGGTGGCGGCCTGCTTGGCCTGGAAGCGGCCAACGGCCTGAAGCTGCGCGGCATGGACGTCACTGTCGTGCACCTCGGCCCCTGGCTGCTCGAGCGCCAGCTCGACGAAATCGCCGGCAAGATGCTGCAGAAGTCGCTCGAGGACAAGGGCCTCAAGTTCCTGCTCGAAACCCAGACCGAGGCGCTGATCCAGGGCGAATCCGGTCGCGTCGCCGCGATCCGCTTCAAGGGCGGCATGCAGATCCCGGCCGACCTCGTCGTGATGGCCGCCGGGATCCGCCCCAACTATTCGCTGGCCGAATCCTCCGGCATCTACTGCAACCGCGGTATCGTGGTGAACGACACCATGCAGACCTACGACCCGAAGGTGTACGCCGTCGGCGAATGCGTCAGCCACCGCGGCATCGCCTACGGCCTGGTCGCTCCGCTCTTCGAGCAGGCCAAGGTCGCCGCCAACCACCTGGCCGGCTACGGCATCGGCCGCTACACCGGCTCGGTGACCTCGACCAAGCTCAAGGTCACCGGCATCGACCTGTTCTCGGCCGGCGAATACATGGGCGGCAAGGACACCGAAGAAATCGTCCTCAACGACCCGCACGGCGGCGTTTACAAGAAGCTGGTGATCAAGGACAACAAGTTGGTCGGCGGCGTCATGTACGGCGATACGGCCGATGGCCCGTGGTACTTCCAGTTGCTCAAGGACAAGCGCGACATCCACGACATCCGCGATTCGCTGATCTTCGGCCAGTCGCTGGTCGGCGACGTCGGCCACGCCGGCAAGAGCAAGGCGGCTGAAATGGCCGACAACGCCGAGGTCTGCGGCTGCAACGGCGTGACCAAGGGGGCCATCGTCCAGGCCATCAAGGCCAAGGGCCTGTTCACCCTCGACGAGGTCAAGAAGCACACCAAGGCAGCGTCGTCCTGCGGCTCCTGCGCCGGCCTCGTCGAGCAGATCCTGGCCTCGACCATTGGCGGTGCCTACACCCCGGCCGCCCTCGACACCAAGCCGATGTGCGCCTGTACCGATCATTCGCACAAGGTGGTGCGCGAAGCCATCGTCGCCAAGAACCTGACCAGCAAGGAAGCGGTCTTCGCCGAAATGCAGTGGAAGACGCCGAACGGCTGCGACAAGTGCCGCCCGGCGGTGAACTACTACCTGATTTCCTCGCACCCGCACGCCGCCAAGGATGACCCGCAGTCGCGCTTCATCAACGAGCGCGCCCACGCCAACATCCAGAAGGACGGCACCTACTCGGTCGTGCCGCGCATGTGGGGCGGCCTGACCACGCCGGACGAGTTGCGCGCCATCGCCGACGCCGCCGAGAAGTACAAGGTGCCGACCGTCAAGGTCACCGGCGGCCAGCGTATCGACCTGCTCGGCGTCAAGAAGGAAGACCTGCCCGCCATGTGGGCCGACCTCAACGCCGCCGGCATGGTTTCCGGCCACGCCTACGGCAAGTCGATCCGCACCGTGAAGACCTGCGTCGGCGCCGAGCATTGCCGCTTCGGCACGCAGAAGTCGATGACCATGGGCATCAAGCTCGAGAAAATGCTGTTCGACATGTACTCGCCGCACAAGGTCAAGCTCGCCGTCTCCGGCTGTCCGCGCAACTGCGCCGAGGCCGGCATCAAGGACGTCGGCGTTATCGGCGTCGATTCCGGCTACGAGCTGTACATCGGCGGCAACGGCGGCATCAAGACCGAAGTCGCCCAGTTCCTGTGCAAGGTCACCTCCGACGAGGAGGTCATGGAATACTCCGGCGCTTTCCTGCAGTTGTATCGCGAGGAAGGCTGGTACCTCGAGCGCACCTGCCACTACATGGAGCGCGTCGGCCTCGACTACATCAAGGGCAAGATCCTGGAAGACGAAGAAGGGCGCAAGGCCTACTACTTCCGCCTGCTCGACTCGCTGAAGGACGCCAAGGACCCGTGGGCGACCTCGCGCGAGGAACAGCCGATCAAGCAATTCATCCCGATCAAGCTCGAAGCCTGATTCAAAACGATTACGAGAGCACACACATGAGCAACTGGAAACTGATCTGCAAGCTGGACGACATTCCGCAACTCGGTTCGCGCGTCGTGCAGCGCGTCACCGGCGGCGACATCGCCATCTTCCGCAACGCCGAGGACGAGGTCTTCGCGCTGCACGACAAATGCCCGCACAAGGCCGGTCCGCTGTCGCAGGGCATCGTCCACGGCCGCAAGGTGACCTGCCCGCTGCACGGCTGGAACATCGGCCTGGAAGACGGCCAGGCGGTGGCGCCGGACGTCGGTTCGTGCAGCAAATTCGACGTCAAGGTCGAAAACGGCGAGGTTTACCTGGCCGTCTGAGCGGCCGATGCATGACAGGGCCGGCAACGTCGCCGGCCCAGCCAACCCCAATGGTGGGGTCTGGCTTCCCTGGTCTGGAGTGGGGCAGGGGGCTTCATAACAATCCATATCCATAAAGGAAACCACCATGGCCTATCTGGCTCCTACCGAATTCGTCACCAAGATGATCGATGCCGGTGAATCAAAAATCTTCATGTCTACCCGCGATACGCTCATCCGCGCTTACATGGCCGGCGCCATCCTGTCGCTGGCCGCCGCCTTCGCGGTGACCGTCACCGTCCAGACCGGCCAGCCGCTGGTCGGCGCCATGCTCTTTCCGGTCGGTTTCATCCTGCTTTATCTGCTCGGCTTTGATCTGCTGACCGGGGTGTTCACGCTGTGTCCGCTGGCGCTGATCGACAAGCGTCCGGGCGTCACGACCAACGGCATCCTGCGCAACTGGGGCCTGGTGTTCTGCGGCAACTTCGCCGGCGCCCTGACCGTGGCGGTAATGATGGCCATCATCTGGACCTTCGGCTTCACCGAGGCGCCCAATGCCGTGGCCCAGAAGATCGGCACCATCGGCGAAGGGCGGACGGTCGGTTACTCCGCCCACGGTGCGGCTGGCATGCTGACGCTGTTCATCCGCGGCGTGCTGTGCAACTGGATGGTGTCGACCGGCGTCGTCTGCGCCATGATCTGTACCAACGTTTCGGGCAAGATCATGGCCATGTGGATGCCGATCATGGTCTTCTTCTACATGGGTTTCGAGCATTCCATCGTCAACATGTTCCTGTTCCCGTCGGGCCTGATGCTCGGCGGTAACTTCACGCTCTACGACTACTTCATCTGGAACGAGTTGCCGACCGTCGCCGGCAACCTGGTCGGTGGTCTGGCCTTTGTCGGCCTGACGCTGTACTCGACGCACGTGCGTACGGCGCCGAAGCGCAAGGCGATCTAATCCAGCGTATGCTGCGTAGCCCCCGCCGGTCGGGGGCTTTTTCAATTTTGGGTAAAAATTCCGGTTGACCGCCGCACCGCATTGCGGTGCAGGAAAGGTCGCTCGATTTGCCAGACAACGGGCAGGGCCATGGGTCGTCACATCAAAGTTGCCATCGGGCAGTATTCCGACAAGGGGCGCAAGGAACTGAACCAGGATTTTCACGGCGTATGCCTGCCGCGCGAGCCCCAACTCAGCACCAAAGGTGTCGCCGTAGCCTTGGCCGATGGCATCAGCAGTAGCCAGGTCAGCCAGGAAGCGGCGCAGTCGGCCGTCACCGGTTTTCTCGAGGATTACTACTGCACCTCAGATGCCTGGTCGGTCAGAAAATCCGGCGAGCATGTGCTGACGGCCACCAACTCCTGGCTGCATTCGCAGACGCACCAAAGCCAGCACCGCTACGACCGCGAACGCGGTTTCGTCTGCACCTTCAGCGGTCTGGTCATAAAGTCCACGACGGCTCACCTGTTCCACGTCGGCGATGCTCGCATCTACCGCCTGCGCGGCAACGCGTTCACCCAGCTCACCGAGGACCACCGCGTCTGGGTCTCCTCGCAGCAAAGCTACCTGGCCCGAGCGCTGGGCATGGACCGCAAGGTCGAGATCGATTACGTGCAGGTCCAGGTGGCGGTGGGCGACCTGCTGGTGCTGGCCACCGATGGCGTTTACGAATACACCGATGCCGACTTCATCCAGGCCGCCATCGCCGCCGGCCCTGACCTCGATGTGGCGGCCCGGGCGATCGCTGACGAAGCCCTGCGACGCGGTAGCGGTGACAACCTGACCATTCAGCTGATCCGCATCGACGAACTGCCCGATCCCGAAGCCAACGAAGTTTTCCGCCAGATCTCCGATCTGCCGTGTCCGCCGGAACTGGAAGCGCGCGACGAGTTCGAGGGCTACCAGATCGTCCGCGTCATCAAGCGCAGCGCTCGTAGCCACATCTATCTGGCGGTCGACAAGGCGAGCGGCGAGCGCGTCGTCATCAAGACCCCCTCGGTCGACATGCAGGCCAACCCGGCGGCGCTCGAGCGCTTTCTGCTCGAAGAGTGGATCGCCCGCCGCATCAACAGCGCGCATGTCCTCAAGCCCTGTGCCCAGATGCGGCAGCGGCAGAGCATCTACGTCGTCACCGAATACATCGAGGGGCAGACCCTCGGCCAATGGCTGATCGACAATCCCAAGCCCGATCTGCCCACCGTGCGCGGCATTCTGGATCAGGTCGCCAAGGGCCTGCAGGCCTTCCACCGGTTGGAGATGGTCTATCAGGACCTTAAGCCGGACAACATCATGATCGACGGCACCGGCACCGTGAAAATCATCGACTTCGGCGCCACCCGCGTCGCCGGCCTGGAAGAAGTCGACACCCCCATCGAGCAGATCAACCTGCTCGGCGCCGCCCTCTACGCCGCCCCCGAATACTTCCTCGGCGAACAGGGCTCGCGGCGCTCCGACATCTACTCGCTCGGCGTCATCGCCTACCAGATGCTTTCCGGGGGCTTCCCGTACGGCACGCAGGTGCCCAAGTCACGCACCAAAGCGGCCCAGAAAAAGCTCGCCTACAAAACGGTGCTCAACGAAGAACGCGAAATCCCCGCCTGGGTCGACGACGCCATCCGCAAGGCCGTGCAACCCGACCCGCTGGCCCGCTACGAAGAACTGTCCGAATTCATCTACGATCTGCATCATCCGAACAAGGAATTCCTCAACAAGACCAAGCCGCCGCTGATCGAGCGCAATCCGGTGATCTTCTGGAAGAGCGTGTCATTTCTGCTGATGCTCGCGGTGATCGTACTCGGCGTTGCCCGCTTCCACTGAGCCGCACGGGCGACCGGCCAGGCCATGCCGGGGGCGGCCCGAAGAAAGGGCGTGGTCGACATGGTACGACCCGATGGCTTGGCGATTTTCCCCGGCAACTGCATCTGATTCCCCAACCCCCGCGTATACCGGAATAACAGGCGAAACAATCGGCACAGTCCCGAACCGGATGCTCCGAGCGTTACCGCCCGTTACAAACAGGCAATAAATCTTCGTAAGTATCGGACGGGATTTCTGACTAATCGGCAAGACATCGAAGATCGTGCAGCGCAAGCACACGATCCGACGTGAAACTGGACTTTGGTAGCCAGCGGGAGCTGCCGGAGCCAACTGGATCAGTCCCGCGGGGAAGTAGTCGATTCAAGCCTTCAATGGAGAACCATCATGAAAACCAAGACCCTTGTTGTTCTTTTCTCGTTCGCAGCCCTCGCCGCCACCGGTTCAGCCATCGCCGGCGACGCCCACGACACCTACTATCAGGCCTTTTACGGCCATTCGGTAAGCACGGCCCCCGAAATGACCGGGAAAGCGGCCTTTGGCACCCCGTCGGGCAATGTCTGGAGCGGCCACGAGGCCTATCAGCGGGCCTTTGTGGGTGGCGAAGCCTCGCCGGCCACGGCGCTTGAAATCCAAGGCAAGGCAACCTATGGCACAGCCTCCGGTCCGGATGGCCACGCCATTTACAGCGCCAGCTTTGGCGGCGACTGAGAGGCCTTCCGAAAATTTTGTTGGCGCCTCGCGGTAGGCGTGAAAATGCCCCGGTGGGTTGGCTCCCCCGGGGCCTGCATTCGTGTTCTGCCGTTGATTGCGAACTGTCGGGCTTGGCGGCGCCTGCCTACCAGGCAGCCCGCCCCCGGTTGATCGGTCCGACAAAGGGCGTGGCAGCCTCGCCAGGTTTGTCTTCGTCGCTGTCGGCGACCTGTTGCGAGGCGTTGGCGGTTACCCGGTAAACATCCTCGATCCGGGAATAGGACTCAGCGAAGCTTTTGCCGGTTTCCAGCGCCGTCAACAGGTCGGCCAACCCGTCGATGCCAACTACCGAGAACCATCGACTGATCTCCTGGCGCGCCGTGCCGTAGGTTGTCTGCATGTTCTCGCCGTTGGGGCCGGTCAGCCTGGCCCAATCATCCATTGCCACCAGTTCGTCCAAGGGCGGGGCCAGAGCCCCGTCGGCGGTCGCCTCCATCCAGGCTTCGTCGTTGAATTCGCCGGCAAAACTGGCCATCACGGCCAACCCCTCGTCGAACCACTGCGGAACGTGCTCCAACACCCTTTCGAGTCCGCCCAGGCGGTTGGCCAACTCGACGTGGGCCAATTCGTGGGCGACGATGGCGATGCGCTGCCCCTGCGGAGCGATCAGGACGTTGGCGCCGTCCGAAAACCCTAGCCCGATGCCGCCAAACCCGCGGTAGCAATCGGTGCTGGCGCAAAAGACGATATTCGGCCGCGCCGCGGCAGCGCCGTAATACAGCGCTAGGCGTCGACGGGCGCCTTCGACCAGGCGCGGCAGTCTGGCTACCTGTTCCGGGGACATGTCCGGGGAGACGAAGATGCCACCGCCCAACTCGCGCATGCCCGCTGCCCGGGGCGCATCGAGGGCGCCACCGGCCCAGGCTGCGGCGCCGCAGGAAGTCGCCTGCGCGAAGGCCAGCGAGATCAGGAAACGGCAGAGGGTCAAAGCAAACTCCCGGTTCAATCCAATACCTCAAGGATAGATGACGCCATCAGGGATTGCTATGGCGCTGCCGTGACGGCGTACGCAGTCGGCAAAACATTGCATCCGAATTCCCGAACCCTGCGTAGTAAGGATCAGGCGGCCCGCTATGGTTGAAACGCCGGGGATGCCGACCTCCTGCGCAGCGATCGGTCGCTGCCCCAAACGACGAAAGGAATGATCATGTTGATTCGTATAAATGAACTTGCCGACAACTCGCGCCGCAATTTCCTTGGCCGGAGTTCCGGGCTGCTGCTGTCAGGCGCCGCCGTCGCCATGCTGGCCGGCCATTCGCGCCTGGCCCTGGCGGCCGGCGGCGACCTGGCTGCGGATGTCGGCATCCTCAACGTCGCCCTCGGCCTGGAGCATGAAGCCATCGCCGCCTACCAGGCGGGCGCCGAAAGCGGCCTGCTGCAAAAACCGGTCCTCGACACCGCAGTGCTGTTCCAGAGCCATCACAAGGGGCACCGCGACGCGCTGGCCGCGACTATCGAGAAGTTGGGCGGCAAGCCGGTTGCCGCCCAGTCGAATGGCGACTACGCCACGGCCCTCGGTGCCGCCGGCCTGAAGAGCCAGGCCGACGTGCTGGTGCTGGCGGCGCGCCTGGAGATGGGGGCGGCCAACGCCTACATCGGGGTCATCCCGTCCTTTACTTCGCACGATCTGGCCAAGGTCGCGGCGCGGCTGGCCGCCGATGAAACGATGCACTGGGCGCTGCTGGCCAACGTGCTGGGTCGGCCGGTGCCGAGCGCGGCGCTCAGTTTCGGGGCCTGAGATGCGTTTGCCGTCGGTCGCCATGCTGTGCGGCGCGCTGCTGGCGGCGCACCCGGCCGCCGGCCAGGATGCCGGGCGCGGCGAGTTGCTCTACGAGCAACGCTGCAGCGCCTGCCACAGCCTCGACGCCGACCGGACCGGGCCGCGGCATCGCGGCGTCTTCGGCCGGCGCGCCGGCAGTGTGGACGGCTTTGCCTATTCGCTGGCGCTGCGGCGGTCCGCCATCGTCTGGCAGCGCGCCACGCTGGACGCCTGGCTGGTCAATCCGGAGGCTTTGATTCCCGGACAGCGCATGGGATATTCGGTGGACAACGCCGTGGATCGGGCCGATATCATTGCCTACCTGCGGCAGGTTTCGCCCTTGGCCAACGAATCGCAAACAGGCAAGCAGAGATGAATTCAACGGTGGACGACGATGACCGCGACGACCAACGCCAAGCCGGGCCGGGCGCTGCCGCATGGGCTGAAGAAGACGACCAGGCCGGCGAGCAAGCGCCGGACGGCCGTGCGGCCTATGCTGTCGAGCGCGCCACCGAGCCCAACCTGCAGGCCTGGATCGGGCAGGTGGTCGACCGCGATGAGGCAGCCCTGGCCAGACTCTACGACGCGATGGCCGGGCGCATCTACGGCCTGGCCCTGCGCATCACCCGCAATGTGCAGACGGCCGAGGAGGTGGTCGAAGACACCTTCTGGCAAATCTGGCGCCAGGCGCCGCGCTTCGATCCCGGGCGCGGCAGCGCAGTCGGCTGGATGCTGAACATGACCCGCAGCCGCGCTCTCGATGCCTTGCGCCGAGCCGACCCGGCAGAGTGCGACGGCGAAGCCGGCGAGCGCGAGGCGGATCTCGCCGCCGGCCCGGAAGACCTGCTGGCCGCCAGCCAAGCCGGCCAGCTCGTGGCATCGGCGCTCGCCGGGCTGGAGCCGCTGCCGCGCCAGCTGGTCGCCCTGGCCTTTTGCCGCGGCCTGAGCCACGAAGAAATCGCGGTGCACACCGGCTTGCCGCTGGGCACCGTCAAATCCCACATCCGGCGGGCCCTGGGCCGCTTGCGGGAAACCTTGCTGCCAGGCGCGACGATGGTGATGCCATGAACGACAGTTTCGACGACCACGACGACCCCACCCAGGCGGAGCTCAATCAATTGATCTGCCAAGCCCTCGCCGCCGACGAATTGCCGCTGCCCGACCGCGACCGGCTGCGCGCCCGCCTGCACTGGCGGGCCGCTGCCAGCGAACGGGTCGAAGCCGGCTGGATCACCGTCCGGGCCCGGGGTGGCATCTGGCGTAGCGTCAAGTCGGGGGTTCGGGTCAAGATGCTGTGGGAAGGGCCGCACGGCAGTTCGGTGCTGATCGAGCTGGCGGCCGGGGCCAGCCTGCCGGTGCACCGCCATGCCAGTCTGGAGGAGGGCATCGTGCTCTCCGGCGGCTTCGAGCTCGACGGCCGGCAACTCGGCCCCGGCGACTACCACCTGTCGCAGGCCGGCAGCCGGCACGGGCGCATCACCTCGTGCCAGGGCGTCGTCGCCTATCTGCGCGGGACGTCGCTGGGCCACGCCGGCGCCATGCTCGGCGAACTGGTCGGCGGCCTGCTTCCCGGCGCCGGCGAGCCGCCCGTGACGATTTCGGCGGCGGACGGCGTCTGGGAAACGATCGCCGACGGCGTCGAGAGCAAAACTCTCTACCGCGACGGCGACATGGTTTCACGCTTCATCCGCCTGCAGCGCGGCGCCGGCCTGCCGGCGCCGCGCAGCGACAGCGACGAGGAATGCATGATGCTCGAAGGCGACGCCTATTTCGGCGACCGCCTGGTCTGCGCCGGTGATTTCCATCTGACCCGGGTGGGCTGCGAACAAGCGGCGCTCACCTCGGACCACGGCGCCCTGCTGTTCGTGCGCGGCCGGATGGTCGGGGCAAGCAGCTGACCCGATTGGGCGGCCGGCAAGGCAATTGCTGCGGTCGACCCGAAAAAATGGCGAAAATCAAAATGGCGGCCGGCGGTCGGCGGCGATGCCGCAGGGCATGATCCAAAGAGGGGCGGTTTTCCTATGAGTTGCGGTTGCGATGCGTTTTGGCGTGCTTTCCCGATCATGGCAAGCAGCCGGGTAGAGAATTGCTGCACCGCAATGGCGTGGTACGCCTTGTTTTGGTGCGACCTACTACCGATGTACTAGGCATAAGGTAAATAAATCAAGGCCTTGCCAGCCTGGCATGCGGCTTGCGAAAGGGGAGGCATCGCAGCGATTCATCCGCCAACGGGGGCGGTTACATGGCAACGAAGTCATGCGCTGAACAAGCTACCCCCCTTTAACGACCGTTGCCACGGTCTTCCCCGGAGAATCGATCCCCATGGACAAGAAATCCTTCCTGCAGGCTGGCCATACGCCCACCTTGCTTGCCGCCTTCCTCTACTTCGACCTCGCCTTCATGGTCTGGGTCATCCTCGGCCCGCTCGGCGTCGGCATCGCCAAGGACCTCGGTCTGAGCCACGCCGAAAAGGGCCTGATGGTCGCCACGCCGGTGCTGGCCGGTGCGCTGCTGCGCATCATGATGGGCATCCTGGTCGACCGCCTGTCGCCGAAGAAGGCGGCCATCATCGGCCAGGTCATCGTCATCGCCGCCATGACCTACGCCTGGCTGGTCGGCGTGCATTCCTACGGCGAGGTGCTGGTCCTCGGCTTGTTCCTCGGCGTTGCCGGTGCCTCCTTCGCCGCCGCGCTGCCGCTGGCCTCGCGCTGGTATCCGGCCGAGCACCAGGGCACGGCGATGGGCATCGCCGGTGCCGGCAACTCGGGCACCGCGCTGGCCGCGCTGTTCGCCCCCGGCCTCGCCGCCGCTTACGGCTGGACTAACGTCTTCGGCATCGTGCTGATCCCGCTGATCATTGTCCTGATCGCCTTCATGTTCATGGCCAAGGACGCGCCGGATGCGCCGCCACCCAAGACCCTGGCCGAGTACCTGAAGGTGCTCAAGGACAAGGACGCCTGGTGGTTCATGTTCTTCTACTCGGTCACCTTCGGCGGCTTCGTCGGCCTGGCCTCCTCGCTGGTCATCTACTTCAACACCCAGTATGGCCTCGATCCGAAGACGGCCGGCTTCTTCACCGCCGGCTGCGTCTTCGCCGGTTCGCTGGTCCGTCCGATCGGCGGCAACGTGGCCGACCGCATCGGCGGCGTCAAGTCGCTGTCGGTCATGTATGTCTTCGCCGCGATCTTCCTGGCCATCGTCAGCGTCGGCCTGCCGGAAGCGTGGATGGCGCTGGCCGTCTTTGTCGGCGCCATGCTCGCCCTCGGTATGGGTAACGGCGCCGTGTTCCAGCTGGTGCCGCAGCGCTTCAAGAAGGAAATCGGCGTGATGACCGGACTGGTCGGCATGGCCGGCGGTGTCGGCGGCTTCTACCTCGCCTCCAGCCTGGGTTACTCCAAGCAGATGACCGGCAGCTACCAGATGGGCTTCATGATCTTCGCCGCGCTCGCCGTCCTGGCGCTGGTCGGCCTGACCGGCGTCAAGACCCGGTGGCGCACCACCTGGGGCGCCAGCCATCTGACCGCCGCCAAGATCTGACGTACATTAGGCGAAAGCCTGAATCGAGCGGAGCGGCTTGCGGGCCGCTCCGCTTTTTTGTTCGGAAAAAGCCATGCCTTTACACGTTGTCGTTGGTTATTCATCGCTGACCGGGCCGCGCGAGCGGAACGAGGATTATTGCGGCATCGCCACCCCGGAGGGGGCGGAACTCGAAAACAAGGGCGTCATCGCCGCCGTCGCCGACGGTATCGGCGGCCACAAGGGCGGGCGGGAAGCGGCCGAATACACGGTGCGCGGGCTGCTCTCCGACTATTTCTCGACGCCCGACACCTGGGGCGTGCCGCGCGCCATCGAGACGGTGACCACCGCCCTCAACCGCTGGGTGATCGCCGAAGGCAGCCGCAACGCCGAACTGTCGGGCATGGCGACCACGCTGTCGGCGCTGGTCCTGCGCGGCCGACGCTACTACACGGCGCACATCGGCGACAGCCGCATCTATCGCCTGAGCGACGGCCGCCTGCAGCAGTTGACCGTGGACCATACCTGGGAACACCCCGAGCTGAACAACGTGCTGTCGCGTGCCATCGGCCTCGATCCGCGTGTGCTGATGGATTTCTCCGACGGGGAACTGGTCGGGCACGACCGCTTCCTGCTTGTTTCCGACGGCGTCTGGGGCGTGCTGCCCGACGTACTGATCGGCGAAGTCCTGCTCGACCACCCCGAGCCGCAGGGCGCCGCGGCGGCGCTGAGCAGCCTGGCCCTGGCTCACGGCGGGCACGACAACGCGACGGCCGTCGTCGTAGACGTACTTGGGCTGCCGCCGCCCGGCTTGCGCGACAGCCTGGAAAGCGCTGCCAGCCTGCCTTTGCCGCACCGCCTCAAAGTGGGGCATGAACTCGACGGCCTGATCGTCGAGGAAATCCTGCACGATTCCCGCGAGACTTTGCTGTACCGCGTGCGCAACCCGCGCAACGACCAGCAGCTGGTGCTCAAGACCCTGCAGCCCGCCATGGAGGGCGACCAGAGCGCCGGAGCGGCGCTGCTCATGGAGGAATGGCGGGCCCGGCGGGTCGTTTCGCCCTTCTTCCCGCAGGTCGTCCCTGACGACGGGCGTAGTTGCCTGTACTACCTGATGACCTGGCATTCCGGCGCGACGCTGCAGGCGCGGCTCGATGCCGGGCAGCATTTCCCTGTAGGTGATGCGGTGCGCCTGGGTGTCGCGCTGCTCAAGGCGATCGGCGCCCTGCACCGGCTCGACATCGTGCATCGAGACATCAAGACCGACAACGTCCACCTCGGCCAGGACGGCGTGCTGCGCGTGCTCGACCTTGGCGTCGCCGTCAGCCTGGCCGAACTCAAGCCAGGCGACCCGATCGGCCAGGCCGGCACGCCATCCTACATGGCGCCCGAGCTCTTCGAGGATCCCGCCCCGCAGCCCGGCCACGACCTCTACGCTGCCGGCGTCACGCTCTACCACCTGCTGACGCGCAAGTACCCGTACGGCGAGATCGAACCCTTCCAGACGCCCAAATTCGGCGAACCGGTCCGGCCGACCCGCTGGCGGCCGGAAATCCCCGGCTGGCTCGAAAATATCCTGCTCAAAGCGGTGGCCCGTGAGGCCAAGGATCGCTTCGAGACGGCCGAGGAGTTTCTCCTCGCGCTGGAGCGCGGCGCCGCCCGGCCGATCGCGCCGCCACCCCGCCAGCCGCTTGCCCAGCGCAATCCGCTGATGTTCTGGAAGGTCGTCGCGGCGGCTTCCATCGGACTGAATGTTGTTCTGCTGCTGATCCTGTTGCGGTAAAGTTCGCCCCATGAAAAAAGCGCTCATTCTTTTCGCCCACGGCGCCCGCGATCCCGAATGGGCCGAGCCCATGCGCCGGGTACAGGCGGCCATCCGCAGCCGGCAGCCGGAACAGCTGGTCGAACTGGCCTTTCTCGAATTCATGGCGCCCAGCCTGCCTGATTGCATCGCCACGCTGATCGCCGGCGGGGCGGCAAAGATCGTCATCGTGCCGATGTTCATCGCCCGGGGCGGGCACCTGAAGCGCGACGTGCCCGAACTGCTGGCCGAGCTGCGGTCGACGCATCCGGCCGTCGAGTTTTCCCTGGCCGGCGTCATCGGCGAACACGAGGCGGTCGTCCAGGCGATGGCCGGCGCTGCCATCGAAGGGCTGGCCTGACGCTTGCTTGAAGCCAGCCATGCTTACCGTACTCGTCATCGATGAATCCCGTGCCCGGGCCGGCGAAATCTGCGCCGGGCTGGCGCTCGCCGGCTATCAGGTGGCGGCCATTCTGGCCGACGCCGAGAATCTCACGGCCGAAGTCGAGAAACTGCAGCCCGACGTCATCCTGATCGATACCGACAGCCCCAGCCGCGACACGCTGGAAAACCTGGCGGCGATGCACAAGGACATGCCGCGGCCGGTCGTCATCTTCACCCAGGAAGATGGCCAGGAAACCATACGCGACGCGGTCAAGGCCGGCGTTTCGGCCTACATCGTCGATGGCCTGGAACCGAAGCGGATCAAGCCCATCGTCGAAGTGGCCCGCGCCCGTTTCGAGGACACCCAGTCCTTGCGCCGCGAACTCGACGAGATTTCCCAGAAGCTTTCCGACCGCAAACTGGTCGACAAGGCCAAGGGCGTGCTGATGAAAGCCCGCGGCCTCGACGAGGATGCCGCCTACCACGCCATGCGCAAGCTGGCCATGGAACGCGGCCAGTCAATGGCCAAGGTGGCGAAGGACGTCATCGACATGGCGCGGGTGTTGCTCTAAGCGTGTGCGGTTGATTCGCCTGCTGCACTGCAACAGTGCGCATCGTCCGGCTGCGGCGACTCGCAGCCATACTTTCCAAGTCATTGAAAAATAATTAGATATTAATGACTAGTACCAAATAACTAGTTCTGGCACGACCATTGCGATAGTGTCCTTGAAGACCAGGCCAGTGCAGGCCGGGTCACGGACAAAGGCGTCCATCCAAGCGGCCCCCCTGGGGCGGCGCGGATGTGACGCCTTTTTTATTTGGAGGATCGTTGCCATGCAGGGACTAATCGAGGGCTGTCATGTGACATGCGCCTGCCCGGCTTCCGTCATGGCTGCGGTCCTGGTTTGGGGGAGGCAGTGATGCCCGGTTCGGTGGACAAGAGCAGCGTGACCCGCCTATCCGCTTCGGATGGGCTGGAAAAGGAGACGCTCAGGGTCGGCTTCATGCCGCTGACTGACTGCGCTTCCATCGTCATGGCCGCGGTCAACGGTTTCGATACCAAGTACGGCATCAAGATCGTACCGAGCAAGGAATCCTCTTGGGCTTCCGTGCGCGACAAACTGGTTAGCGGCGAACTGGATGCCGCCCACTCGTTGTATGGCATGGTCTATGGCGTTGAACTGGGAATCGGCGGCCCGAAGAAGGACATGGCGATCCTCATGGGGCTCAACCAGAATGGGCAGGGCATCACGCTATCCAGCCAGTTGAGCGAGGCCGATGTCCGGGATGGCGCCAGCCTGGCTGCACTGGTTGCCAAGCAGCAGCGCCAATACACCTTTGCCCAGACTTTTCCGACCGGCACCCATGCCATGTGGTTGTACTACTGGCTGGCCAGCCATGGCATCAACCCGCTGTACGATGTCAAGACGATCACCGTGCCGCCACCGTTGATGGTCACCAACATGCGCATGGGCCGGATCGACGGCTGTTGCGTGGGCGAGCCATGGAATAACCGGGCGATCATCGACGGCATCGGCTTTTCCGTGGCCAGTTCGCAGGATATCTGGCCCGACCATCCGGAAAAGGTGCTGGCAACCACGGCCTGCTGGGCGAATCGTCATCCGAATACGGCACGGGCCCTGGTCGCTGCCGTGCTCGAAGCGAGCCGCTGGATAGATGCTTCGCTCGCCAACAAGCAGAAGACAGCCGAAGTGATTGCCCGGCCCCCCTATGTCGACACCGATACCGAGGTCATCGCTGCCCGCATGCTGGGGCGCTACCAGAACGGTCTGGGCAAGAGCTGGGACGACAAGCGGCACATGAAATTCTTCGCCGACGGGGCCGTGAATTTCCCCTACCTGTCGGATGGCATGTGGTTCATGACCCAACACAAGCGCTGGGGCCTGCTCGACGAGCATCCTGATTATCTGGCGGTCGCCAGGCGGGTCAATCGCATCGAAATCTACCGGCAGGCAGCCGAACAAGTCGGCGCCAGCCTTCCGTCATCCGCCATGCGCGACTGTTGCTTGATCGACGGTGTGCGCTGGAATGGCTCCGACCCTGAGGGATATGCCGCTTCGTTTGCCGTCCAGGCAGCAAGCGCACTGGTTTGAAAACGTTTTTTTAATAGGAGTATGTCCATGAAACAGCATCTGAAGACAAAAGCCCGGGTATCGTCCACCGCTCGCCTTGCCCGCGGTTTGCTAACGACTGCCGTGGTGGCGGCTTTTGCGATCGGCACGCCGGCCATGGCCGCCAAGGCCAAGGTGGAAAAGCCGGATCTCAAGTTTGGGTTCATCAAACTGACCGACATGGTTCCGCTGGCCGTCGCCTACGAGAAGGGCTATTTCGAAGACGAAGGTCTGTACGTGACGTTGGAAGCACAGGCCAACTGGAAGGTGCTGCTCGACCGCGTCATTTCCGGCGAGCTCGATGGCGCCCACATGCTGGCGGGCCAGCCGATCGGCGCGACCATCGGTTACGGCACCAAGGCCGACGTCATCACCGCCTTCAGCATGGACCTCAACGGCAACGCCATCACCGTTTCCAACGCGGTGATGGCCAAACTCAAGGCGAAGCTGGCCAAGCAGCCGGACGGCAAGCCGGTGCATCCGATCAAGGCCGAGGCCCTGAAGGCCGTGGTCGACGACTACAAAAAGGAAGGCAAGCCGTTCAAGATGGGCATGGTCTTCCCGGTGTCGACGCACAACTACGAGTTGCGCTACTGGCTGGCCTCGGGTGGCCTGAACCCCGGCTTCTACGCGCCGGAAAAGGGCGACACCGCCGGCAACATCGGCGCCGACGTCCTGATCTCCGTGACGCCGCCGCCGCAAATGCCAGCCACCATGGAAGCCGGCACCATCGACGGTTATTGCGTCGGTGAGCCGTGGAACCAGCAGGCTGTGTTCAAGGGTATCGGTGCACCGGTGATCACCGACTACGAAATCCAGAAAAACAATCCGGAGAAGGTCTTCGGTGTCACCAAGGACTGGAACGACAAATACCCGAATACCCACAAGGCGGTGGTCAAGGCAATGATCCGCGCCGCCTACTGGCTGGATGCCGAGAACAACAAGAACCGCAAGGAAGCCGCGAAGCTCATCTCGAAGCCGAACTACGTGGGTGCCGACGTCGATGTGATCGACAACAGCATGACCGGGACCTTCGAATACGAAAAGGGCGACGTGCGGTCAGTGCCGGATTTCAACGTCTTCTTCCGTTACAACGCGACCTATCCGTACTACTCCGATGCCATCTGGTACCTGACGCAGATGCGCCGCTGGGGCCAGATTTCCGAGTTCAAGCCGGACTCCTGGTACAAGGACATGGCCAAGAAGGTCTATCGTCCAGACATCTATGCCGAGGCGGCCAAGGAACTGATTGCCGAGGGCAAGATGAAGGCAGCCGATTTCCCGGATTTTGCCAAGGAAACCGGTTTCAAGCCCGTGCAGAAGGACTTCATCGATGGCGTGGCCTATGACGGCTCGAAGCCGAATGCCTATATCGACAGCCTCAAGATCGGGTTGAAGGGCAAGGACAAGGTCAAGTAAGCACCTTCCGGCGGCACGGCCTGACCCGGCCGGCCGCCTCCGGGGGACAGTTGTTGAACAAGAGAACAGTTCGCGAATTTCGCGAAAGACAGGTGACCAAAATGCTGAATCAACTTGCAAATTTCTTCACTAAGACGGGCCTCACATGGTTCGTTCCATTCGTGCGGCTGGCAGCCGGAGAGGATCCGCGTGAGCAGTCTCGCGCGATACTCCTGCAGATTGGCGTGCCGATCATCGCTTTCGCCATCTTCCTTTCGGTCTGGAACGTGCTGGCCTCCGGCGTGCAAACCAGCTTGGGCGAAATTCCCGGGCCAGTGCAGGTCATGGAAGAGGCCAAGGGCCTGGTCGCCGACCACTACGCCGAGCGCGAACGCGAGGCGGCCTTCTACGAGCGCCAGAAAAAGCGCATCGCCGAAGCGCTGGCCGAGGATCCGACGACCGATACGACGATTCGTCCATGGACTGGCAAGCGGACCTATTTCGACCAGATCGTGACCAGCCTCTACACCGTTTTCACCGGTTTCGCCATCGGTACGCTGGTCGCCATTCCGCTGGGTATTCTGTGCGGGCTGTCGAAGACCTTCCAGGTCGCCATCAACCCGCTGATCCAGATCTTCCGCCCGGTGTCGCCGCTGGCCTGGCTGCCGATCGTCACCATCGTGGTCAGCGCCGTCTATATCTCGGACGATCCGACTTTCGAAAAATCCTTCGTCGTGTCGGCGATCACGGTCACGCTCTGTTCGCTGTGGCCGACGCTGATCAATACCGCGTTCGGCGTCTCGTCGATCGACAAGGACCTGATCAACGTCTCCAAAGTGCTGCGCCTGTCGGTGTGGACCAAGGTCACCAAGATCGTCCTGCCTTCGTCGCTCAAGCTGATCTTCACCGGCCTGCGTCTGTCGCTCGGGGTGGGCTGGATGGTGCTGATCGCCGCCGAAATGCTGGCCCAGAACCCGGGCCTGGGCAAGTTCGTCTGGGATGAGTTCCAGAACGGTAGTTCGCATTCACTGGGCCGCATCATGGTCGCCGTCTTCACCATCGGTTTCGTTGGCTTCCTGCTCGACCGCATCATGCACACGCTGCAGCAGCTGGTCAGCTTCGGCGAAGCCGCCTGAGTCAAGGAGATGAACATGGGACTCCCTGTCATGAAGGAAACACTGCCGGTGGTCGAGGCGGCGGCGGAATCCGCCTTCCTCGAAATCTCCGGGCTGTCGAAGTCTTTCGGCACGGGCAAGCAGCAGACCTCAGTGCTCAAGGACATCAACCTGAACATCCGCGAGGGCGAGTTCGTCGCCATCGTAGGCTTCTCAGGCAGCGGCAAGACGACCTTGATCTCGCTGATCGCCGGCCTGATCGCCGCCGACCAGGGGGAAATCCGCCTCAAGGGCCAGCCGGTTTCCGGCCCCGGCCCGGACCGGGGCGTCGTCTTCCAGAACTACTCGCTGATGCCGTGGATGACCGTGCGCCAGAACGTGGCTCTCGCGGTCGACCAGATTTTTCCCGATATTTCGGCAGCCGAGCGCAAGGCTCGGACCGAGAAATACATCGAGATGGTCGGCCTGTCGCATGCCGTCGATCGTCGGCCCGCTGAACTTTCCGGTGGCATGCGCCAGCGCGTCAATGTCGCCCGCGCGCTGTCGGCCAGTCCGGAGATACTGCTGCTCGACGAGCCGCTGTCGGCGCTCGACGCACTGACCCGGGCCAACCTGCAGGATGAAATCCTGCGCATCTGGGAGCAGGAAAAGAAGACCGTCATCCTGATCACCAACGACGTCGACGAAGGCCTCTTGATGGCCGACCGCATCATTCCGCTCAATCCCGGTCCGGGCGCGACCTTCGGGCCGGAATTCGAGATCGAGCTGGCCCGGCCGCGCGACCGCACGGCGATGAACCACGATCCGGAGTTCAAGCGCCTGCGCAAGCAGGTGACCGAATACCTGATGAAGGTCGGCGCCGAGCAGGCAGCCGATATGGGTAATGTCGTGCCACTGCCCAAGGTCGTGCCCAACACCAGCGCCGAGTACGAGGAGCGTCAGGCACAATTGCGCCCCGGGGCGACCAAGGCGGCCGATGTGCAGACCCTGCCTCACTATGATCGCTACGTCGAGTTTTCGCAGGTCTCGAAGATCTATCCGACCAAGAAGGGGCCGCTGACCGTCGTCGAGAAATTCGACCTGCGCATGAAAAAGGGTGAGTTCGTCTCGGTCATCGGCCATTCCGGCTGCGGCAAGTCGACGGTGTTGTCGATGGTGGCCGGGCTCAACGACATCAGCGATGGCGTCGTGCTGCTCGACAACCGTGAAGTCGATTCGGCCGGCCCCGATCGCGGCATCGTCTTCCAGGCGCCCAGTCTGATTCCCTGGTTGAGCGCCTATGACAACGTCGCCCTCGGCGTCGAGCAAGTCTATCCGCACGCCACCAAGGCCGAGCGGCGCGACATCGTCACCCATTTCCTGAGTCGGGTCGGGCTTGCCGACGCCATGGACAAGAAGGCCGGCGAGTTGTCGAACGGCATGAAGCAGCGCGTCGGCATCGCCCGCGCCTTCGCCCTGTCGCCCAAGCTGCTGCTGCTCGACGAGCCGTTCGGCATGCTCGACTCGCTGACGCGTTGGGATCTCCAGGAGGTTCTGATGGATGTCTGGAGCCGGGAAAAGCTGACCGCCATGGTTATCACCCACGATGTCGACGAGGCCATCCTGCTCGCCGATCGCGTGGTGATGATGACCAACGGTCCGCGCGCCAAGGTCGGGAAGATCCTTGAGGTTAATCTGCCCAGGCCGCGCTCCAGAAAGGCGCTGCTCGAGCATCCGGATTACTACCGCTTGCGCGAGGAGTTGCTGACCTTCCTGGCCGAATGCGATCACGCCTGACCACGGTAGCGGTCGGCAAGGAGGCCGCTTAAACAACCTGTCTGTCAGTTCCATCGTCGCTGCTCTCTCTCCAAAGAGCGACTTTCACCCGCCGGCACACCCCGGCGGGTTTTTTTCTTGATGCAGCCGCTTTGAATTTCGTCGGTGGGGCGCTATGGTTTGGCCAATTTTCTTTCGGAAACATCGGATGCTCACCAATCCGGGCAAGCTATCGCGCAAGATCGTCGGCATGCTGGTCGTTTTCTTCGCGGTGGCCACCGGTGCCATCGTCCTGACCCTGCTCATTTCCTGGCAGCTGGAGGGCGTCGCCGCGGCGATCAACGACGCCGGCAGTCAGCGCATGCGCAGCTACCGCATCGGCCACCTGATGGCGCGCGGCCTCGAGCAGAATGCCCAGGCGGCGCCCGGTGTTCCGGCCTTGGGCGAGGAACTGGAGCGTTTCGACAAGGTCCTGCGCGACCTCCAGTTGGGCGATCCGGCGCGGCCGCTGTCGCCGCCGCGCAACGAGGACGTGCAGCAGCATCTGGCAGCGGTCGACGAGGCTTGGCAGGCCCGGGTCAGGCCTCTCGTCGTCGATTATCTGGCGGCCAGCGGGGACGGCCGGGCGGCGGTTCTCGAACGCTTCGATGGCGAACTCGAAGGCTTCGTCAGCGGCATCAACGAACTGGTGCTGGCCATGGAGCGCAGCTACGCCTACGACACCAACCTGCTGCGCACGGTGCAGGCGGGGCTGGTCCTGCTGGCCATACTGGGTACCGTCATCCTGATCCGTTTTTTTGTCCACTTGGTGATTCGCCCGGTTGGTGTACTACATGCCGGCATGCAGCGCATGGCCGGCGATGACCTGACGGTTCGTCTGCCGGTGGCCAGCGACGACGAACTGGGCGGGTTGGCGCATGGCTTCAATCGCATGGCCGAACACCTGCAGCGGGTATACAGCACGCTGGAAGAGCGCGTCGAGTCGGAGACCAGCCGCCTCGCCCAGCGCAACCACGAACTCGGCATCCTTTATTCGGTGACTGCCTTCCTCAGCGAGCCGGCGCCGCTGGAGACCTTGTGCGAAGGCTTCCTCGAGCGCCTGAGTTCCGAGCTGGGCGCTGACGGGGGCGCCGTTCGCCTCTACCAGCAGGCGTCGGAAACCCTTTACCTGGTGACCTGCCAGGGCTTGTCCGAGGAATTCATCGCCCGCGAGGCCGAAATGAACTGTGCCGATTGTCTGTGCGGCGAAGTCTTCGAAAGTGGTGGGTCGACGGCATTCGCTACGGTCAACCCGCCAAAAGGCATGAAATTGCGAACCTGCATCCGCGAAGGTTTCGCCACGGCGACCGCCTTCAGCATCCTGTGCGACAAGCAGAAACTGGGGGTCTACAACCTCTATTTCCGGCGTCCGCAGGCCCTTTCCGCGCAGCAGATCCACCTCCTCGAGCAACTCGGCCATCACCTCGGGGTAGCCATCGAGAACCAGCGCCTGAAGTCGCGCGAGAAAGAGCTGGCCGTTTCCGAGGAGCGCAACCTGCTCGCCCAGGAGTTGCACGACTCGATCGCCCAGGGCCTGGCCTTCCTCAACATCCAGGTCCAGCTGCTGCAGGATTCGCTGCGCAAGGGCAAGACCGAGGAGGCGATGCAGACGGCCGGCCAGTTGCGCGAAGGGGTGCAGGAGAGCTACGACGACGTGCGCGAGCTGCTGGTCCATTTCCGCACCCGCGTCCACCAGTCCGACCTCGATTCGGCGATCAACGCGGCGCTCGAGAAATTCGAGGGGCAGACCGGCATCGGCACGACCTTCGAGCGCCTCGGCACCAGCGCCCCGATGGCGCCGACCGACGAGATCCAGATCATGCACATCGTCCAGGAATCGTTGTCGAACATCCGCAAGCATGCCGCGGCCGGCCATGTCCGGGTCGTCGTCGAGCGCGAATTCGGCACCTGCCGCATCAGTATCGTCGACGATGGTCGCGGCTTCGACCCGGAGAACGATCCGAATTGCCGCTCCGACCGCCATGTCGGCCTGCAGATCATGCGCGAACGCGCCCACCGGATTGGTGGAGAATGTCGGATAACATCAAAGCCCGGCGAGGGGTCCTGCGTCACGCTGACCTTGCCGAAAGAAACCAGGGAGAGTGTGTGAAATGAGCGAAAAAATCCGTGTCCTGCTGGTCGACGACCACACGCTGTTCCGTAGCGGCATCAAGTCGCTGCTGCAGCGCAACGACGATTTCGAGGTGGTCGGCGAGGCCGGGGACGGCCTGGAGGGCATCAAGCGGGTGCGTTCGCTGAAGCCCGACGTCGCCCTGCTCGACCTGCACATGCCGGGGGTTTCCGGGCTGGAGGCGGTGAAGCTGATCACCGAGGAAATGCCCGAGGTCCGGGTGCTGATGCTGACCGTCTCCGAAGACGCCCAGGATCTGGTCGATGCCTTGCGGGGCGGGGCCAGTGGCTACCTGTTGAAGAACATTGAAACCGATGCCCTGACCGATGCCATCCGGCGTGCTGCCCGCGGCGAATCCATCGTCTCGCAGCAGATGACCGCCAAGCTGATCCAGGGCGTGCGCACGCCGCCCAAGGCCGAGGTGGTCGTCGAGCGCGACCGTTTCTCGCCGCGCGAACGCGACATCCTGGCCGCGCTAGCTCTCGGCGAGAGCAACAAGGAGATTGCCCGCAAGCTCGATCTGGCCGAGAGCACGGTCAAGATCCATGTCCAGAATATCTTCAAGAAGCTGAACATGAGCAGTCGCGTCCAGGTGGCCCTCTATGCCGTCGAGAACGGCTACGGCCAGACGCGTCCCCACTGATCGCCCCCCGCCGCCGGGCGCTCGCTCAGGACATCTTGACGACGATGTCGTGCAGCGTGTTGGCGCAGTTGGCCATGCGGTCGGCGGCGTTCGACAGGTGGCGGTAGATTTCCCGGCGCTTGAACATGTCGAGGTAGTTGTCGCCGACGAACAGCTCGGCCAGGGCCCGCCGGTAGTTTTTCTCGACGCGCCGCTCGGCCTTGCGGGCCGCGTCGGCATCAGCCGCCGCCTCGGCCGGTTGTCGGGCCAACTTGGCGTAGCCGAGGGCCAGCGCGTCGGCACCGAGCTTGATGTGCATGGCCATCTCCAGGCAATGCTTGTCCGGCGTCACGCCGAGGACTTCCATCTCGCTTACCGTCGTCTTGCAGTAGTTGACCACCTCGTCGAGATTGACGATGGCCCGGTACAGATCCTCGCGGTCGATCGGCGTCGAGAAGGATTCGTTCAGGGTGTGCAGGTTGCGCACCTTGACCCGGTCGGCCTCGTGCTCGTCCTGGCGGATCAATTTGCCGACCGCGGCATCGCCGCTCTCCATGAACTCGACCAGGCGCCCGGTGGTGACCGTGACGTGCTGGCACTGCTCGGTGAGCAGGGCGAAAAAGTCGGGCGTTTTCGGGAAGATGCGCTCGAGCAGGCGGCGCAGCATCGAGGGCTGGGTGTCTTCGCTCATGGCGTGCCTCCGAGAAAGAGATTGACCAGCGCATAGGCCTGGATGGCGGCCAGGGCAGCGCCGGGAATGGTGATCAGCCAGGTCGTCGCGATGTCCTTGGCCTTGGCCCAGCGCACGGCGCGCGGCCGCTCCGAGGCGCCAATGCCCATGATCGAGGTCGCGACGACGTGGGTGGTCGATACCGGGGCACCGACCGCCGAGGCGCTGAGGATGACGGCGGCCGAAGTCAGCTGCGAGCCGAGGGCATGGACCGGGCGGACGCGGTAGATGGCGAAGCCCAGCGTACGGACGATGCGCCAGCCGCCGGACAGGATGCCCAGCGTGATCGCCGTGGCGCAGGCCAGCATGACCCAGAAGGGTACCGCGAAGCTGGGGATGAAGCCGCCAAGAAGCAGGACCAGGGTCAGGATGCCCATGCTTTTCTGGGCGTCGTTGGCGCCGTGCGAAAAGGCCAGGCCGGCAGCGGTGATGTATTGCAGGCCGCGCAGGCGGGCGTTGGCGGCCGGCCGGGCGGCGACGAGCAGGGCGGAAAGCAGGCGGTGGATCAGGTAGCCGACCCAGAAGCCGACCAGCGGCGACAGGAGGAGGGCGGCCAGCACTTTGACGATGCCGGTCAGGCGGCCTTCGGCCAGTTCGGCGAAGCCCCAGGCGACGTGATCGGCGCCGACCGAGACGACGACGGCGCCGATCAGCCCGCCAACCAGGGCGTGCGAGGACGATGACGGAATGCCGAAATACCAGGTGCCGAGGTTCCAGGCGATGGCGCCGATCAGCCCGCAGAGCAGGATGGACAGCGACAGCACCGGGGCGACGCCGTCGAGGGCGACGAACTTGCCGATGGTGTCGGCGACGGCGGTGCCGCCGAGGAGCGGGCCGAGGAATTCGAAGAAGCCGACGACGAGCACGGCCTGGGCCGGCGTCATGGCCCGAGAGGCGATGACCGTGGCGACGATGTTGGCAGCGTCGTGGAAGCCGTTGGTGTAGTCGAAGATGAGGACGACGACGACAGTGGCGACGGCCAGCAGGAACAGGGTATCCATGGCCTTCGGCCCGCGATGCCGGGCCTGTCTCCGGTTATTGGCGTTGTTTCGGCCCAGTATATCGCCGAATCGCCGCCAATCCAGCGGGCGAGCGGCGATTCCCGCGGTCGACCGGATAAAATAAGCAAAAACTGAATTTCGAGAACAGCGCCATGGCCTATCCCCGTTTTGCCGACATTTCCCGCAACTTCGCGCCCGGCTGGTTCGCCGCCGTCATGGGCACCGGCGTGCTGGCCACGACCACCCTGCGCCTGGCCGGCGACTGGCCGCTGCTGGCCCTGCCGGCCAGCATCCTGCACTGGTTCAACAGCCTGCTCTTCGTCGCCCTCGCCGTGCCCTGGCTGGTTCGCTGGCTGCGTTTCCAGCCGGCCGCACTGGCTACCCTGCGCCATCCCGTCCAGGCCAGTTTCTACCCGACCTTCTCGATCGCCCTGCTCGTGCTGGCCGCCCAGTGGCTGGCCTTCGGGGCGCCCGTCGGGGTGGCGCTGGCGCTGTGGTGGCTGGGGGTGATCATGCACTTTGCCTTCAGTTTCGCCATCCTTTTCGTCATGTTCCGCGGCGAGCATGTCAGCGCCGAGCATGTCACCCCGGCCAAGTTCATCCCGGCCGTCGGCCTGGTCGTCATGCCGCTGGCCGGCGGGCCGCTGCTCGCCCAGGCCGATGGCGCGCTGCGCGAGTGGATGCTGACGGTCAACGTCATCGGCCTGGGGGCGGGCAGCATGATGTACCTCGGCCTGCTCGGCCTGACCCTGCACCGCAAATACCTGCACGCGCCGGCCCAGGGCGTGCTGACGCCGACGGTGTGGATCCACCTGGCGCCGATCGGGGTCATTCCGGTCAGCCTGCTGCTGGTCGTCGAGCAACTGCCTTTTCCGGCCCTGCGCGAGGCGGCCATCGTGCTGATGCTGCTGGTCTGGGGCTTCGGCGTGTGGTGGCTGGTCATGGCCAGCCTGCTGACGCTGGCGGCGCGGGCCGCCGGCCAGCTGCCCTTCGCGCTGTCGTGGTGGGGCTTCACTTTCCCGCTCGGCGCTTTCGCCAGCGAAAGCCTGCGCCTCAAGGCCTTGCTCGGCTGGCACAGCGCCTACGCCATCGGCGTGGTCGCCTGGCTGCTGCTCTGCTTCCTGTGGGCCGTCACCCTGCTGCGCACGGCGCGGGGCGTGGCGAGCGGCGCCATTTTCCAGCCGCCGGGCTGAGTAGTACGTAATGAAAGGCTTGCTGTGGGGTCTGGCCGGAATGCTCGTCGGGGTCGGCCTGCTCAACCTGGCCATCCGGCGCAGCCTGGCGGCTTCCCGCCGGGTCGGGGGCGAGCCGGCGGCAGCCTTGCCCTGGCGGGACGTCCGCTTGCCCACGGCAAACGGCAAGCAGCTGCACGGCTGGTACATTCCAGCGCCGCCCGGCAGTCCGGCGCTGGTCGTCATGCATGGCTGGGGCGGCCATGCTGGCCTGATGCTGCCGCTGGCCGCACCGCTGCACGCCGCCGGCTACACCCTGTTGCTGGTCGATGCCCGCTGCCACGGCCGTAGCGATGGCGACAGCTTCGCCTCGCTGCCCCGTTTTGCCGAGGACATCGAGGCTGCCGTCGGCTGGCTGGGCGCCCGGCCCGAAGTCGATCGGCGGGCCATCGGCGTCGTCGGCCATTCGGTGGGGGCGGGGGCGGCCTTGCTGGCGGCCAGTCGCCAGCCGCTCCTGCGGGCGGTGGTCAGCCTGGCTGCTTTCGCCCATCCGGCCGGCATGATGCGGCGCTGGCTGGCGGCCAGGGGCATCCCCTTCCGGCCGCTGGGCGCCTACGTGCTGGCCTATGTGCAGCATGTCATCGGCCATCGTTTCGACGACATCGCGCCCTGCCGCACGATAGCGCGCGTCGCCTGCCCGGTGCTCGTCGTCCATGGTCTGGATGACGTCACCGTGCCGGTCGCCGAGGCCCGCCAGATCTACGCGGCGCGCCGCGACGAGCGCGTCGAGTTGCTGCTGATCCCGGGCAGCCACGACGACTACGGCGATATCGCCGGGCAGATCGGGCCCGTTCGCCAATTCCTCGATCGCGCCATGCGCGGTTGAACCGGGGAGGCGGACGAAAAAAGGGCGGGAGACCGGCTCCCGCCCAAGCGGAGTCTGCCCCATTGGCGTCAGGGCAGGAGGAAGGACGCTTTCTCGCGGACCTTGATGGCGGCGTCGTCGATGGCGCTGATCTCGAAATGAATCGGGTTGGAACCGGCCTTGCCGGCATCCGGCGGCACGCGGACCACGGCGTTGAACGAGGTGAGGGCGGCGGCGCTGCCGTCGACTTCGCTGGCGCCGGCGATTTCGGCATCGGGCAGGCCGTCGACGCTGATCTTGTAGCGGTGCGGCCGCTCCTCGGTGTTCATGATCTGCAGCATGTAGACATTCTCGATCCGGCCGTCCTGGGCTTCACGGGCCAATACCGAGCGGTCGCGGATGATGTCCACCTTGAGCGGAATGCGGTTGGCCAGGAACCAGGCGGCCAGGCCGGTAATGACGATGAGAATGGCCGAGTAGAGCAGGATGCGCGGCCGGACGATGTGGGCGAGGATCTCCTTGCGGCCGAGGTGCTGGGTCATCGCCGTCTCGGTCGAGTAACGGATCAGGCCGCGCGGCAGCCCGACCTTGTCCATCACCTGGTCACAGGCGTCGATGCAGGCGGCGCAGCCGATGCACTCGTATTGCAGGCCGTTGCGGATGTCGATGCCGGTCGGGCAGACCTGTACGCAGAGGCCGCAGTCGACGCAGTCACCCAGGCCGGCCGCCTTCGGATCGACGCCCTTCTTGCGCGGGCCGCGGCTTTCCCCACGTTCCGGGTCGTAGGTGATGATCAGCGTGTCGGGGTCGAACATGACGCTCTGGAAGCGGGCGTAGGGGCACATGTACTTGCACACCTGCTCGCGCATGAAGCCGGCGAACAGGTAGGTGAAACCGCCGTAGAGGAAGATCCAGACGATCTCCCAGGGGCCGAGATTGTTGGTCAGGACGTTGTCGATCAGTTCCTTGACCGGCGTGAAGTAGCCGACCAAGGTGAAGCCCGTCCACAGCGAGAGGACGATCCACAGCAGGTGCTTGGTCCCCTTGATGCGCAGCTTGCGGGCGTCGAGCGGCGCCTTGTCGAGCTTGATGCGGGCGTTGCGGTCGCCTTCGATCCAGTTCTCTATCCACATGAAAAGCTGCGTATAGACCGTCTGCGGGCAGGCGTAGCCGCAGAACAGGCGGCCGGCCACGGCGGTGACGAGGAACAGGGCATAGGCCGAAACGATGAGCAGGGCCGACAGGTAGATGACGTCCTGCGGCCAGAAAACCAGCCCGAAGATGTAGAACTTGCGCTCGACCAGGTGCAGCAGGATGGCCTGGCGTCCGTTCCATTCCAGCCACAGGCCGCCGTAGAACAGGATCTGGGTCAGGATGACGAGGCCGATCCGCCAGTTGTCGAAAAAGCCGCGGATCCCCTTGGCGTAGATTTTCTTGCGTTTCTCGTAGAACGAAACCTGGGCAGGGGTTTCCTGGACTTCACTGGCGGGCTGGCTCATCTATCCTCGACAGGGTGGTTGCTGGGGGCGGAAACCGGGACAGCCGTTGGCGGACAGTCTGTCGGCATAAAGCAAGCCTGCGGGGCGAACTAAGGGGGATATGCCGCCAGCCTGCCTTCCAGCCATTCGGACCCGTACTTTCGCACTTGAGGAGAGCATCCTGGACGGGGCCCCGTCACCGGTTTCCACGAAGAGTCATATCAAGATGCGTGCCTGCTTTGCTTCTCTTGTTGAATCACGTTAAATCATCCACTTACAGTCAATTGTCGGGGTCTGTCTTGCCTTGTTATGTCACTTGGTGTCAGTATTGGCGGCAATAATTGGCATAGGCGACATAATTGACATGAGTGCCGGCTTTCTCAATGAACTGATTTCCTTCCTGGATGGCTTGCCCGAGCCGCGCATCGTGATGGATGTCGATTACCGCATCATCGCGGCCAATGCGGCGTATATCCGCGAGTTTGGTGAGGAGCGGACGGTCGCCGGGCGTACCTGTTACGAGGTTTCGCATCGTTTCAGCGTTCCCTGCGACCAAGCCGGCGAATCGTGTCCTTTGAAGCAGAGTCAGGAGACTGGCGAGCCGCAGCGCGTGCTGCATCTGCATCACACGCCGCGCGGCGAGGAGCATGTGGCGGTGGAGACCACGCCGATCCGCGATGCCGACGGCGAAATCGTCTGCTTCGTCGAAACCATGCGCATCGTCCGCCAGGCCAGCGGTCGGGCTGCTGCCCAGGGGCTGGTCGGGCGTTCGCCGGCCTTCGTCGGCATGCTGGAGAAAATCCTGCGCGTCGCCAACTCGAATGCTTCCGTTCTCCTGCTCGGCGAGACCGGTACCGGTAAGGAACTGGTGGCGCGCGCCCTGCATGAAGCCAGTTCGCGCGAAGAGGGGCCGTTCGTTGCCGTCGACTGCGCCGGCATGACGGAAACCCTGTTCGAGAGCGAATTGTTCGGTTACGAAAAAGGGGCCTTTACCGGCGCCACCCATCGCAAGATCGGGCTGGTCGAAGCGGCAGCCGGGGGCACGTTGTTTCTCGACGAAATCGGCGAATTGCCTCTGGTCCTGCAGATCAAGTTGCTGCGCTTGCTCGAAACGGGAACCTATCGCCGGGTTGGCGGCCTTGACTGGCTGCCCGCTGATTTTCGGCTGGTCGCCGCCACTCACCGTAATTTGCGGGCCATGGTGCAGGATGAAAGCTTTCGTCGCGATCTCTATTTCCGGATCAACACCTTCCCGATCCACATGCCGGCATTGCACGAGCGGGTAGGAGACATCCCATTGTTGGCCAATTCGCTGCTCGAGCGCGTCGACCGCAAGCCTGGACGCAAATTTACTGCCGAAGCCTTGGCCTGGATGAGCGGCCGGCGCTACACCGGCAACATTCGCGAAATGCGCAACCTGATCGAACGGGCCACCTTGCTGGCCGATGGCGAAATGATCGACCTGACCCATCTGACGGCGCTCTCCGATGACCTGCCAGGGCCGGCCGACGCCGGGGACGATGCCTTCAGGGAGTCCGGGCTGATCGATCTCGATACGCTGGAACGACGCTATCTGGCCTGGGCCAGGCAGCGTTCGGGTGTGGCCTTGCCGGAACTGGCCCGGCAGTTGGGCGTCAGTCAGCGCACGCTGTACAGGAAGTTGAGGGGGGGTGCCTCAAGTGAGCTGGGAATAAGTGATGACATTGGTATATAAGATTACGTTTCATTACGTTCGGCGATGATTTCTACCCTATAATCCCCCAAAAAAAATCCGGGTATGAGGCGTCGTGCGCTTGCCGTTTCCCGGAAAAAAATCTCCCGTTCAACAGGTTGTCATTCTTCCACGGTGTCCGATGCCCACCCGAAAAGTCCTTCCTTTGCTCCTTGCCCTGATCTTTCCTGCGGTTGTGCAAGCGGCTGACCCGGCACCGCTGGGCATGACGCTGAAGGAAGTGGCGCAAAAAGCCGTGCTCAACAGCC
>SSXW01000029.1 GCA_009469585.1 Dechloromonas sp. Dech2017 | reverse complement strand
CTTTTTCGACTTGCTCCACCACTGCCAGCTTAAAAGCCAGCGTGTAGTCTCGCTGCGTCCTCTTCACCCCAGTTTCCATCGGACTTCCCCTTTCTAGATAGAAAAGGTGTCAACTTCTGCTAGGACGGGTCACGGAAAATAAAAAAGGCGCCGCAGCGCCTTTTTTTGTTCCTTGGGAAAGCCTCGCTTACGCAGCGGCAGACTTGCGGACCAGCTTTTCCTTGATACGAGCCGACTTGCCCGAACGCTCGCGCAGGTAGTACAGCTTGGCACGACGCACGTCACCGCGACGCTTGACTTCGATCGAAGCGACCAGCGGGGAGTAGGTCTGGAAGGTACGCTCGACGCCTTCGCCGGAAGATATCTTGCGGACGATGAAAGCCGAGTTCAGGCCGCGATTGCGCTTGGCGATGACGACGCCTTCGTAAGCCTGCAGACGCTCGCGGTTGCCTTCCTTGACCTTGACCTGGACGACGACGGTGTCGCCCGGGGCGAATTCAGGGACGGTCTTGCCCAGGCGGGCGATTTCTTCTTGTTCCAGCTGTTGAATCAGGTTCATGTGAGATCCTTAAAATTTATAAAACAACTTACTCACCGCATTGCTCCTCTCCGGATATTTCCGTGAGGAGTTGCGTTTCCTCCGCGCTCAACACGCGGTGCGCCAGCAAATCCGGCCGGCGCTTCCGGGTTCGGGCCAGCGACTGCTTGAGCCGCCAGCGACGAATTCTCTTGTGGTCGCCGGACAGCAACACCTCCGGCACCGCCTCGCCCTCGTAGATTTCCGGGCGGGTGTAGTGCGGACAATCCAGCAGACCACCGACAAACGAATCTTCCACCGCCGAAGCGGCATCTCCGAGCACTCCCGGCAACTGGCGGACGACGGCGTCGATCAACACCATCGCCGGCAACTCGCCGCCGGAAAGCACAAAATCCCCGATCGAAATTTCTTCATCGACGCAGCGCTCGATCAGACGCTCGTCAATCCCTTCATAACGGCCGCAGAGAAGGATCAGCCCTTCCCCGCCGGTCGCCAGCTGCATCACCCGCTGGTGCGTCAGCGGCGCGCCCTGCGGCGACAGGTAGATGACCCGGCTGCCGGCCAGCCCCGCCGCGCGCTGCTCAGCTTTGGCCGCGTTGATCGCCTTCTCCAGCGGCCCCGGCTGCATCAGCATGCCCGGCCCGCCACCGAAGGGGCGATCATCGACCCGCCGCCAGGCATTGTCGGCGAAATCCCGCGGATTCCAGCCCTGCCAATGCCAGCGCTGTTCTTCCAGCGCCCGGCGGGTAATGCCACTGTGCGTTACCGCCGCGAACATCTCCGGGAAGATGCTGATGCAGTCGAACCGGATCACCAGTCGCTGCCCCACTCCACCCGGATCCGTCCGGCTTCCTTGTCCACCGCCAGCACCACCGCCGAAACGAAGGGCACGAGATGCTCGGCCTCGTCGTCGCCAACGATGCGCAAGACGGCGTTGGCGCCCGTCTCGATCAGCCCGGCGACCTTGCCGAGCCGCTCGTCGGCGGTATTCACCACATCGAGGCCGATCAGGTCGGCCCAGTAAAACTCGTCTTCATCGGTGCTCGGCAACGCCTCGCGCGGCGCTCCGACCAGCATCCCCTTCATGGCCTCGGAGGCGTTGCGATCATTGACGCCATCGAGCAGGGCCACCAAACCGTTGGCATGGGCCTTGAAGCCCTTCAGCCCGCACTCGCGCCACGCTTCACCATCACGACTGATCCACCAGACGGGCATCTCGGCCCAGGCCAGCGGATCGTCACCATACGGATGCACCCTGATCCAGCCACGTATCCCATAGGGGTCGGCCAGCCGCCCCAGAATGACGATATCGTTGCCGGTCAAAGCAAAAACTTAAGCGGCTTGCTGGGCAGCGTGCTGCTTGACCAAGCGGGCAACGGTCGGCGACAGCTGGGCGCCGTTCTGCTGCCAGAAAGCCAGGCGGTCGGTAGAAATGCGCAGGGCTTCGGCGTTGCCGGAGGCGATCGGGTTGTAGAAGCCGATACGCTCGACGAAACGGCCGTCGCGACGGTTGCGGGAGTCGGTAACAACCATGTTGTAGAACGGGCGCTTCTTGGCGCCACCACGGGCAAGACGGATAACAACCATGGGTATACTTTCGTTAGCTGGAAAAAAGACCCAAGATTATATCGCTTTATCAAGGAAAAACAAGCCACTTAGACAGAGCACAACACCGCTGCCGGCAAGCTTATGCGCGATAGGGCAAGGCAACGATGGATAAGGCACGGATTTTTGCTATTCTGCGAAAACCATGCCGCCGCCCCCGGAAACGCGCTTGCCCAGCAGCCAGGAAACCACCGTCAGGAACATCCTCGAGTGGTTGTCCATGGCCCGCGGCCGCTCCGGGTCGGAAGACGCCGACCAGTTGCACCGGCAGATCCTGCTGCTGCGCGAAACGCCCTTGCCCTGCGACCAGCGCATCAGGATACTCGATCTGTTCTACGGCCAGGCTGCGCGCATCGCCAATGCCGAAGTGCGCAGCCTGCAAGACGTCACGCTGCCCATCCCGCGCAAGCTGCGCCAGCGCCTGCGCGTCGTGCAGGATCTGTTGGCCACACTGACCCAGGACTACTTCAACACCCTGGCCGAATTGTTCGACCCCCTGGCGACCGGCGCCCCGAAAAGCCCGCACAACTCCCTGCGCCGGGCGATCTACGCCATTGCCTGGCAGGTCCGCATCGCCAACCTGATTGCCGCACCGACCCCGGTCGGACTGTGGCAGCAACTGCACGCCGCGTTTCGCACGGCCCGCCGCCTGCAACTGGACGAAATCGCCGGTCCGCATGGCAGTGCCAGCATCCGCCGCCTGTACATCAACATTATCCTGACGGCAATCGCCCATCCCTCGTCGTTTACGGCAATGGAACTGGAGTTCATCGCCGAGTATGTCGCCAAGTGCCCGTCGCCGGTCGACCTGACCGATGACCCGCTGATCGACAGCGACGGCATTTTCTGGATGGATCCGGAAAAGGATGTGCCGGCGCATGCGCTGGTCCGCCGCATTCCTGGCCCCGAGACCCGGGCGCTGTATTTCTCGTGCGCGGCGATTGCCGCGCAGGCCCTGCAGCATCGCCAGGAATTGCTCGAAGGAACACCGGCCGAGTTGCTCGGACTGCCCTCCTTTGCCGACACCCATACCGGCCCCGGCGTGTTGCTCAGGCTGAGCCAATTGTGGGGGCACCCGGCCAAGCGCCGCTTCCCGCGACGCCGCCAATCCTACCGGGCCAGCCTGTGCCCCGGCCTGGACAAGTTGTGGCAACTGATCAAGTCGCCAACGGCGCCGGGCGAGCTGAGCGAATGGATGGTCACCAACGAGAGTCCGGATGGTTATGCCCTGATGCACATGGCCGGCCACACGGATCATCTCAGGGTCGGCGACATCGTCGCTCTGCAAGCCATCGACGAGGACCCGGAAGCCTATTCGCCGTGGAACATCTGCATCATTCGCTGGGCCATTTCGGAAAACCCCGAACACATCGAGCTCGGCCTGCAAATGCTGGCGCCCAGGGCGACGGCGGTTGAGGTGGCCAACCCCGCCGCGGCGATATCGCGCAAGGTCGCTGCCCTGATGCTACCGGCCATGCCGCCGATGCGCGAGATTCCGTCGCTGGTCGTGCCGACCGGAGTGATCAGTGAACTGACGCACCGGGTCGTCGTGCTCTTCGATAACACCAATCTGAGCATCCGGGAACTGAATCCTGTTCAACTCCACGAACAATCGAGCGCCATCGAGATCTTCAGCGTGGCGCCCGACGATACAGGGTAGCCGCAAGCAGCCCACCGATCAGCACCACGGCCCAGGACAACTGGAGCCAGATGAGGAAGACCGGGAAGACGGCGAATGCCCCGTAGATGCTTTTCAGCGTTGCCGAACTGACCAGGAAGAGTTCGAAAACCTTCTGCATGGCGGAAAATGCCAAGGCCGCGAAGACGCCGCCGGTCAGGGCGGCCCGCCGGGAAACCGGGGCATTGGGCACGGCATAGTACAAAAAGGAAAAGAATAGCCCGAGCAGGATCGTGGTGACAGCCTTGAGGATGAAACGCCGCATCCACATCGGCTCGTCGAAAAAACCCAGCGAGGTGGTCACGGCGAAGGACACGACGCCGGCCACGGCGCCGAGGATGAAGGGCCAGACGGCCATCACGAAGGCGTAGAGGCGAAGGCGGGCGAGTATCGGCCGCGGCTTGACCTGCCACAGGTGGTTGAAAGTCCGCTCGATGGTGTTGATCAGCAGGAAGGCAGTCACACTGAGCACGGCGATGCCGGCCACCGTCAGTTTCTGCGCCTTGTGGGAAAAACGGCCGATATTGCCGGCGATGTCGGCGGCCGCCCCGGCCGGCAGCAAGGCATCGCGCAGCATGACGTCGAGGCGGCCGACCAGCAGGTCGAGATAGGGAACGGCGCCAGCCAGGGCCAGCACCACGGCGGCCAGCGGAACCAGCGACATCAGCGTCGTGAAGGCCAGCGCCGAGCTGGTCAGCATCATGTTCTCGCCGACGAAACGGCGGAAGATGCCGCCCAGTCCACCAGCCTTCGGCAAGGGTCGGAGATTTCGGGAGCGCTTGTGCATGGGGCCGTATAATAGCCGACCATGTCCGACATCCTGGTTCTCTATTACAGCCGTCGGGGCGCCGTTCGCGCCCTGGCCGAACGCATCGCCGCCGGCATCGAATCGGTTCCCGGCTCGCAAGCGCGCCTGCGCACCGTACCCGGCGTCTCGGCCAATTGTGAAGCGGTCGAAAGCACCGTTCCGGAAGCCGGCCCGCCCTACGTCGAACTGGCCGACCTGCACGAATGCGCCGGGCTGGCCATGGGCAGTCCGGTTCGCTTCGGCAATATGGCGGCGCCGCTCAAGTATTTCTGGGACAACACCATCAGCACCTGGCAGAACGGCAGCCTGGCCGGCAAGCCGGCCTGCGTCTTTACGTCCAGCGGCAGCCTGCACGGTGGCAACGAAGCGACGCTGCTGTCGATGATGCTGCCCTTGCTGCACCACGGCATGCTGCTCATGGGGCTACCCTTCACCGAACCCGAGCTCGCCTCGACGACGAGCGGCGGCACGCCCTACGGCGCCAGCCACGTTGCCGGCAAGGACGGCAGCGCCCCGCTCTCCACCACCGAAAGCCGCCTGGCTTTTGTCCAGGGCCAGCGCCTTGCGATTTTGGCCAAAAAATTGAGTTGACCGTGACTGTTTCCCGTTACCAAGTGCTGACCAGCGCCAGCCTGATTGCGCTGATCTTTCTCTGCCTGGCCTGGGAAGGCTGGCTCGCCCCGCTCAAGCCCGGCGGTTCGTGGATGACGCTGAAGGCGGCTTTCCTGCTCGTGCCGCTGTTCGGCATCCTGCGCGGCAAGCGCTACACCTACAAGTGGCTGTCGCTGTTCATCCAGTTTTACCTGCTCGAGGGGCTGACCCGGGCGACCAGCGACCACGGCCTGTCGCAATGGCTGGCCGCCGGGGAAACCGTCCTGGCGGTCATCGTCTTCGCCGCTTGCATCCTCTACATTCGCGCCACCCGGGTCACCCCAACGAAAAAAGCCGCCCAGTCGGACTGAGGCGGCCTTTCCGGTCAGACGCCGGCGGACTCAGACGTCGCCCTGAGCCTTCACCTTGTCCAGCGAGGAATGCAGCCTGTTCAGCGCATTCAGGTAGGAACGGGCCGAGGCAATGACGATGTCGGTGTCCGCCCCGTTACCATTGACGATGCGCCCGCCCTTGCTCAGACGGGTGGTCACTTCGCCCTGGGCGTCGGTGCCGGTGGTGATGGCATTCACCGAATAAAGCATCAACTGGGCGCCGCTGCCGACGATGCTTTCGATGGCCTTGAAGGTCGCATCGACCGGCCCGCCACCAGCCGCCTCGGCCGCCTGCTCGACACCGCCGACACTGAGGATGACCTTGGCCTGCGGCATTTCGCCGGTTTCCGAGCAGACCCGCGAATAGAGCAGCTTGAAATGCTCCTGCTCCGGCGTCACCACCTCGTCGGAAACCAGGGCGTGCAGGTCTTCGTCGAAAATTTCGTGCTTGCGGTCGGCCAGTTCCTTGAAGCGGGCGAAGGCGGCGTTGAGCGCCTCGTCGCTCTCCAGTTCGATGCCGAGCTCGAGCAATCGCGACTTGAAGGCGTTGCGCCCGGAGTGCTTGCCGAGCACCAGCTTGTTCTGGCTCCAGCCGACATCCTCGGCGCGCATGATCTCGTAGGTCTCGCGATGCTTGAGCACGCCATCCTGATGGATGCCCGATTCGTGGGCGAAGGCATTGGCCCCGACCACCGCCTTGTTGGGCTGCACCGGGTAGCCGGTGATCTGGGACACCAGCTTGGAAGCCGGAACGATCTGCGTCGTGTCGATCCGGGTTTCCACCGGAAAGACGTCGCTGCGGGTACGCACCGCCATCACTACCTCTTCCAGCGAGGCATTGCCGGCCCGCTCGCCGAGCCCGTTGATGGTGCATTCGACCTGGCGGGCGCCAGCCAGCACCGCCGCCAGCGAATTGGATACGGCCAGCCCGAGATCGTTGTGGCAGTGCACCGACCACACCACCTTGTCCGAATTCGGCACGCGCTCGATCAGCTGCCGCATGGTCTCGGCGTACTGCGAGGGAATGTTGTAGCCGACGGTATCCGGCACGTTGATGGTCGTCGCCCCGGCCTTGATGACTTCCTCGAAAATGCGGCAAAGGAAGTCCAACTCGGAGCGCCCGGCATCCTCGGCCGAGAACTCGACATCATCCGTATACTCGCGCGCCCAGCCGATCGCCTTGACGGCCTGCGCCACTACCTGGTCGGGCGACATGCGCAGTTTCTTCTCCATGTGGATGGGCGAGGTCGCGATGAAGGTGTGAATCCGCCCCGACTTGGCTTGGGCGATCGCCTCGCCAGCCCGCCGGATATCGTTTTCATTGGCCCGGGCCAGCGAACAAACCGTCGAGTCCTTGATGGCATGGGCAATCGCCTGGATGGCATCGAAATCGCCGGGCGAGGCGGCGGCAAAACCGGCCTCGATGACGTCGACCCGCATCTTCTCCAGTTGGCGGGCGACGCGAATCTTTTCCTCGCGGGTCATCGAAGCGCCGGGGCTTTGCTCGCCGTCGCGCAGGGTGGTGTCGAAAATTACCAGATGCTGTTTCATGCTTCGCTCCGCAGTGTCACTGGGCCTTGCGTTTGAGCAGGGCGCTGGCGGCCAGGACATAGCCCGACAAGCCATAGACGACGAAAAATCCGAAAAGCGCGATTTCCGGGCTGTAGGCGACCAGCGCGAAGCCGAGAGCAATCGCTGCGATCACGAAGAAGGGGACGCTTTTCTTCAGATTGACATCCTTGAAACTGTAGTAGCGAACGTTCGAAATCATCGTCAAGCCGGCAAAAACTGTCAGCACGCAGGCCAGCCAGCGCACATCGCTACCCGGGATGCCGCTGGTGATCATCACCCAGACCAGTCCGGCGACCAGCGCCGCCGCCGCCGGCGAAGGCAGCCCCTGGAAATAGCGCTTGTCCATGACCTCAAGCGTCGTGTTGAAGCGTGCCAAACGCAGCGCCGCGCCGGCACAGTAGATGAAGGCGGCAATCCACCCCAGGCGCCCCAGGTCGCGCAAGGCCCACTCGTACATGACCAGGGCCGGCGCGGCGCCGAAACTGACCATGTCGGACAGGGAATCGTACTCAGCACCGAATGCCGACTGCGTGTTGGTCAGGCGAGCTACCCGCCCATCGAGACCATCGAGGACCATGGCGATGAAAATGGCCATGGCCGCCCGCTCGAAATCGCCCTGCATGGCCTGGACAATGGCGAAAAACCCGGCAAAGAGCGCTGCCGTCGTGAAGAGATTCGGCAGCAGATAAATTCCGCGCCGCTTGATCTCGGGATTGAAGAGGGTCTTGCGAGGCTTGAGTTCGGTCATTGGCAGCAACAATTATCCACAACCATCAAAGCATACACCCTGAACGGTTCGATCGTCCGCAAACAAAAAGGGCGGTGCAGAATTCCACACCGCCCCTCGACATGGATAGCGTCGGCAACGACAGCTACCCAGGCATAGCCGGAATCAGTTCTTGCTCTGGTCGACCAGCTTGTTCTTCTTGATCCACGGCATCATGTCGCGCAGCTGGCCGCCGACCGTCTCGATCGGATGCACGGCATTCAGGCGACGGCGGGCCGTCATCGAAGGATAGTTGGTACGACCTTCGAGGATGAACATCTTGGCATATTCGCCGGTCTGGATGCGCTTCAGGGCGTTGCGCATGGCTTCGCGCGACTGCTCGTTGATGACTTCCGGACCGGTCACGTACTCGCCGTACTCGGCGTTGTTCGAGATCGAGTAGTTCATGTTGGCGATGCCGCCTTCGTACATCAGGTCGACGATCAGCTTGAGTTCGTGCAGGCACTCGAAGTAGGCCATTTCCGGCGCATAACCGGCTTCGGTAAGGGTCTCGAAGCCCATCTTGACCAGTTCGACAGCACCGCCGCACAGAACGGCCTGCTCACCGAACAGGTCGGTTTCGGTTTCTTCGCGGAAGTTGGTCTCGATGACGCCGCCCTTGGTGCCGCCGTTGGCAGCAGCGTACGACAGGGCGATATCCTTGGCCTTGCCCGACTTGTCCTGGTAGATGGCGATCAGCGAGGGCACACCGCCACCCTTCAGGTACTCGGAACGCACGGTGTGGCCCGGGCCCTTTGGGGCAACCATGATCACGTCCAGATCAGCGCGCGGCACGACCTGGTTGTAATGCACATTGAAGCCGTGGGCGAAAGCCAGGGTTGCGCCCTGCTTTATATTCGGCTCGACGTCGTTCTTGTAGACCTCGGGGATGTTCTCGTCCGGAAGCAGGATCATGACCAGATCGGCAGCAGCCACGGCATCCTTGACTTCGGCAACCTTCAGGCCGGCGCCTTCGGCCTTGGCCCAGGAAGCACCGCTCTTGCGCAGACCAACGGTGACGTTGACGCCCGAATCACGCAGGTTCTGGGCGTGGGCGTGACCTTGCGAGCCGTAACCGACGATGGTGACGTTCTTCCCCTTGATCAGGGACAGATCAGCGTCTTTGTCGTAATAAACCTTCATATAAACCTCTTTATTTACAAATAGTTAGACTTTAAGGATACGATCGCCGCGACCGATGCCACAGACACCGGTACGGACGGTTTCGAGAATCAGGCCGGCATCGAGCGCGGCGATGAAGGAATCGAGCTTGCCGCTTGCGCCGGTCAACTCGATAACAAAGGTCGATTCGGTAACATCGACGATGCGACCACGGAAAATATCGGCCATCCGCTTCATTTCCTCACGATCCTTGCCGGTCGCACGAACCTTGATCAGCATCAGTTCGCGCTCGACATGGGCAGCCTCGGAAAGGTCGACGACCTTGACCACATCAACCAGTTTGTTGAGCTGCTTGGTAATCTGCTCGAGCACCTCGTCGGAGCCCGAAGTCAGGATGGTCATCCGGGACAGCGAAGGATCTTCCGTCGGCGCCACGGTCAGCGATTCGATGTTGTATCCGCGGGCCGAGAACAACCCGGCCACGCGGGAAAGTGCACCTGATTCATTTTCAATCAGGATGGAAATGATGTGTCGCATGTTCTTTTCCTCCCCCGCTTACAGATCTTCAGCGAGGATCATTTCAGTCAAGCCCTTGCCGGCGGCAACCATCGGGAAGACGTTGGCCGCCGGATCGATGATGAAGTCCATGAAGACCAGATCATTCTTGTGCTCGGTAAATGCCTTGCGCAGCGCGGGCTCTACATCCTCCGGTTTTTCGATACGCATACCGACGTGACCATAGGCCTCGGCCAACTTCACAAAATCGGGCAATGAAGTGACATATGATTGGGAATAGCGCTTGGAATAGAACATTTCCTGCCACTGACGAACCATGCCGAGCATCCCGTTGTTCAGGTTGATGATCTTGACCGGCAACTCGTATTGCTTGCAGGTAGACATTTCCTGAATGCACATCTGGATCGAGCCTTCGCCCGTCACACAGGCCACCTGCGCCCCTGGATTAGCCAGGAGGACACCCATGCCATACGGCAAACCAACCCCCATGGTGCCCAGACCACCCGAGTTGATCCAGCGACGGGGCTTGTCGAACTTGTAGTACTGGGCAGCAAACATCTGATGCTGACCGACGTCGGAGGTAACGAAAGCCTCACCCCCGGTCACTTCGTAAAGCTTTTCGATCACAAACTGCGGCATGATGTGTTCGGCCTGCTTGTAACGCAGGGAGTCGCGCCCGCGCCACTCGTCGATCTGCTTCCACCAACCGGCCACTTCCGGGTCTGCCGTGAACCCGCCATCGAGCAACTTGAGCATTTCGTCGAGCACGTCAGCAACGTTACCAACAATGGGAACATCGACCTTGACGCGCTTGGAGATGGACGAGGGATCAATGTCCACGTGAATGACACGACGCTTCTCCTCGCCAAAGTGCTCCGGATTGCCAATCACGCGGTCATCGAAACGTGCGCCTATCGCCAGGATGACGTCGGCGTAGTGCATGGCGTTGTTTGCCTCGAAAGTGCCATGCATGCCGAGCATGCCCACAAACTGGGAATCGGTGGCGGGATAGCCACCCAGGCCCATCAAAGTATTGGTAACCGGGAAATTTAGCCGACGCGCCAGTTGCGTCAGTTTCTCCGCCGCGTCGGACAGAATTACGCCACCGCCGGTATAAATGATCGGCCGCTTGGCCTCCTGCAGCATCTGCACGGCCTTCTTGATCTGCCCGAGATGCCCCTTGACCACCGGATTGTAAGAACGCATCTGGATGGTCTTGGGATATTCGAATTCGCACATCTGTGCCGTAATGTCCTTCGGAACATCGACGACAACCGGACCCGGACGACCGGTCGCGGCAATATGAAATGCCTTCTTCAGGGTAACCGCCAGATCCTTGACATCCTTGACCAGGAAATTGTGCTTAACGCAAGGGCGTGTGATACCTACCGTATCGCACTCCTGGAATGCATCCTGACCGATATACTGGGTCGGAACCTGTCCGGTGATCACCACCATCGGGATCGAATCCATATACGCAGTGGCGATGCCAGTAACCGTGTTGGTAACCCCCGGACCCGAGGTCACCAGCGCCACCCCGACTTTTTGCGAGGAACGCGAATAGGCGTCGGCAGCATGGACTGCAGCCTGCTCGTGGCGAACCAGAATATGTTTGACCTCCTCTTGCTTGAAAAGGGCGTCGTAAATATGCAAAACGGACCCACCGGGGTAACCGAACACACATTCGACCTTTTCTTCTTGGAGGCACCTGATTACAATTTCCGCACCACTGATCATCATTCTTGAGCCTAAAAAAGCTGTTGCCTAAAAGGGCGTAACCTTAATCGACCGCCAGTTTCCGGTCAAGGTTTCCCGGCATCCCTATATAATGCTCCAAGACTACTGGACGAAACGACCCTGGCATCACCCCACCAACTATCCACATTTCTTGAATCAGTCGAGCGCCGAGCCTTCAAGCAAGCGGTATTTGCCGTCCGCAATGAAGATGCCGCGCTCGATATCGTTCAGGATGCGATGCTCAAGTTGGCCGAAAAATACGGCGACCGTCCCGACAACGAGTTTCCCATGTTGTTTCAGCGGATCCTTCAGAATACGATCCGGGACTACTACCGGCGAAGCAAGGTCCGCTCCATGTGGACAACGCTGCTTTCCGCCTTCACCCCGGACGATGACGAAGACCACGACCCGCTCGAAACCCTCGCCTCCGACGAGGATGATTCTGGCCCCCGCACCCCGGAAAGCGTGCTGTTGCAAACCCAAACACTCAACCTGATTGAAGAAGAAGTAAAAAAGCTGCCGGCGCGTCAACGGGAAGCTTTCCTGATGCGTTACTGGGAAGACATGGACGTAGCCGAAACGGCAGCCGCGATGGGTTGCTCGGAAGGAAGCGTCAAAACCCATTGTTCGCGAGCGACACACACCTTAGCAACGGCGTTGTCAGCAAAAGGCATCAAGCTATGAACCAAGAACGTTCCGCCCACCGTATTCGGCAAGCGCTAAACCAAGGCGCCAAGGACATTCCGATTGCATCGGCACGACGCCTTGAGGCGGCACGTCACCTGGCCTTGTCCAAGCAAAAACGTCCAGTCGCCGTCTTGGCGCTTGCAGGCTCTGCAGGCACCGCGACGCTATTGCAGCGCATCAACGAAGGCTATATCAAACAAGCCTTGGCAATCATTGCCCTGCTTCTTGGCATGTGGATATCGTTCTACTGGCATAGTACGCAGTACGTTAGCGAAATTGAAGACGTCGATAGCGCCCTTCTGACTGACGACCTTCCTCCCGATGCTTTTCTGGACAAAGATTTCTTTGAATGGCTAAAAGACGACTCATCGGAGGACTGATCCTCGGCATTTCCCTTTCGTTAGCCGCGATCGCCCAACCTCCAACAACGGCAGTCATTGGCACCCCGCCACAGCCAGATTGGAACCAACTGAATCCCCAGCAGAAAGCGATACTTTCCCCACTGGCAAAGGAATGGGATCAACTCGAGAACATCCGGAAGCGGAAATGGCTGGGAATTGTCGCCCGTTACCCCACGATGAACGTGGACGAGCAGCAGCGCATGCAGAACCGGATGCGCGAATGGGCTGATCTGAGCGCTGCCGAACGCACCAAGGCACGAAACACCTATAAGGATTTCAAGCAATTGCCACCGGAGCAAAAGCAGGTTCTTAAACAAAAATGGGACGCCTACTCCAACCTGAGTTCGGAAGAAAAGCAGCGTGTTCGCGAAAACGGAAAATCGTCCAAGTTGCTCCCCCCGCAGCAATCGGCAGAAGCCAGGCAAAGCGAAGTCGGGGAAGCCGTGAATCCATCCGGCCCAAGAATGCAACCCGACCCCCCCCCCACCAACAACCCGGCACGCTGATGCCCGACACTCTGCCTAGTTTCAAGCGACGACTGGCCAGCATGTTGTACGAAGGCTTGGTCGTCTTTTCCATCGTGCTGATCGGCTTCCTCTTGCCGCAAATCGTCCTTTCGGGTTTCGGATGGTCGGTCGGGCCGCGTTTGCTGTGGCTGCATATCCTCGTCCTGCTGATGATTTATTTTGTCTGGTGCTGGCTCAATGGGGGGCAAACGCTGCCGATGAAAACCTGGAAACTGCGCCTGACTAATAACGAGGGAGGGCCATTGCGCCCTCTACAGGCAGTTTTACGTTACCTGGCAGCCTGGCCAAGCATCATGCTTTTCGGTGCCGGCATCATTTGGGCCCTGCTCGACAAGGACGGCCAGTTCCTGCACGACCGGATAGCAGGAACACGAATCCGCAACGCTAATCCGGACTAGCGGCGCTCGCTCCACCACAGCATGCTGATTGCAGCGAGCAGGAACAGCATGGAAGGCACCGTGGCGCTCACTAATGGTGACCAGGAATTGATGGCGCCAAGGTTTGACGACAAACCGTTCAGTGCGTAAAAAAGAATGCCCAGCATTACCCCGGCGAAAATCTTCAAACTGACCCCGCCGACCCGATCGTGGGAATAGCCAAAAGGCAGGGCCAAAGCCACCATGACGAAGGCTGCCAGCGGATAGGTAAGCTTTTTCCACAGGGCAATCTCATAGCGCTCGGTCTTTTGCTTGTTTTCCGCCAAATGCCTCGTGTAACTGACTAGGCCGTAGAGGGACATGCGCTCAGGCGTAACCAGCAACACTGAAAGCAATTGAGGGGTGACAGTCGTATTCCATTCGCCCTGATCGCTGCGTTCAAGTTGCGAACGGTCGCCATCGAGGAGAGTTTTGACGACTCCCTGCAACAACCAGTGCCCGGGGGATTCATACGTTGCCTGGTCCGCATCAGTAACAGATTCCAGCACGTTTTTATCGTTGAACTTATAAATCCTCACGCCTTCGAGCGGCGCATCCGGCGCGGCTTTCCGGACATTAATGAAACTCCGGCCATCCTTGACCCATAGCCCGCTATCGAAACCGCTTTGAGCGATGACCGTGCTCAGGGCCTTGGCACGAACCTCCCGCCCCAACCGTTCGCTGAAGGGAGCCACGATTTCACCGATCAAAAACGTCAACAACGCCAGAACGACAGCCGCTCGGAAAAGCGTCATCAGCAAATCCGCTGTTGCCAGTCCGGAAGCACGCAGCACGGAAATTTCAGAATGCCTGGCCATTGTCGACAGTGCATACAAGGTGCCGATCAGTGTGGCAATCGGAATCAGTTCGTAGATAAGCCCCGGCACCCCCAAGGCGACAAAAAGGGCAGCATGGCCAACGCCGTATCCGGCTTTACCAACGGTACGTAACTCATCGATAAAATTGAAAAAGGCAAACAGGGCAAGAAACGCAGCCAGCACGAGAAACACGGCCGCGAAAGTCTCGCGGATCAGATAGCGCTGATACAACTGGATACGGAACATCACGCACCTCCCGGCTGCCAGGGCATCCGTACCTTGATTCGCCGATAAAACAGCAACACCAGCGGCAACAGCATGAGAGCGTGAACTGCCCACACACCGATCCAGAACGGCATGACCCCCCTGGAAACCCAGGCCTGACTGACCGTCATCAAGTTGGTATAAATGACATAAATCAGAATGGCGACCAGCATATTGGCCGAACGACCGGCGCGCGGATTGACATACGACAATGGGATAGCCAGCAGGGACAGGATCAGCGCGGAAACCGGCATGCCTATCCGCCACAACAACTCGCCGCGCGCCGAATTACTGTCCTCACGGACCAGATCGGTAATCGGCATACCCTTGGGCGACGGCGCCGCCGAGCGGACTTCACCATCCTCCATGCGAGCCCGGTAGCGTTCGAACTCCATGACCTTGAAGGCAGGACTTCCCGGCTCCACCTCGTAACGCCGCCCAGCCTCGAGCACGACAAACCGGTCTCCGTTGCCTGCCACTTCCTGGTGACCCGAATCAGCCATGATGACGCCCAGTTTGCCCTCCTGGTAGGAGGCGACGAAGACATTGCCGACCACGCCGGGATTGTCGGCCACCTCTTCGACAAAAAAGACCCGCTGGCCCTTCTTGACTTCCCGGAAGGCTCCGGGAGAGACCTGCGACAACTCGCTGCGCGCCTGCAACTTGTCGCGATAGTCAGACGAGCTGTAACTCGCCCAGGGCGAGAGGAACCCCGACAATATGGCAATGGCAAGAACGATGGGGGCAGCAAACCGCAAGACCGGGCGCACCCAACCGGTCAATGACTGGCCACACGAAAACCAGACGACCATTTCGGAATCACGATAAGCCCGGGAAAGACTGAGCAATACTGAAACGAACAGGGTCAGCGACAGGAGAATAGGCATGAAATTCAGCGCGGCAAAACCCAGCAGCGAGGCCACGGCCTCGGGCGCGATGCGGCCGCCAACCGCCTCCTTGAGCAGGCGTATCAACTGGGAAGAGGTCAGGATGGCCAGCAATGCGACACTGATGCCTGCTGCAGCCTGAGCAAATTCACGCCGGGCGGCGCGCTCGAATATCATGCTTTGACGAAACCGAAAAAATGCGAGGATAATCCCTCGAATACTGACATTTCCTTGACCAGGAGCAGCTTGTGGAATTTAGCATAAAAAGTGGCAGCCCGGAGAAGCAGCGCAGCGCCTGCGTCGTTGTCGGCGTCTTCGAATCGAGGAAATTGACCCTGCCAGCCGAACTGCTCGACAAGGCTTCCGGTGGGTATATCTCCGACATCATCCGGCGCGGCGACATGGAAGGGAAGGCCGGAACCACCCTGCTGCTGCACAGTCTCCCCTCGACGCTCTGTGACCGCGTACTGCTGGTTGGCCTGGGGAAGGAAAAGGAATTCCGCGAAAAGGAATTTGCCGGCGCCATCCGCACCTCGGTCAAGGTACTTAACGAAACCGGCGCCTTCGACGCGTCCATTTTCCTGACTGAGTTGCAGGTCAGGAAACGCTCTGTGGGCTGGCGGATTCGCCAGGCTACCTTGGCCGCCCTGGATGCCACCTACAAATTCGAGCAGTTCAAGAGCAAGAAGGAAGAAATCCGTCGTCCGCTGCGCAAACTGACGCTCAGCGTCGAGCGGCGCAACGAGTTGGGCATGGCCGAGGAAGCCCTTGCCCAGGGACTGGCCATTGCCGAGGGTACTGCCCTGGCCAAGACGCTCGGAAATCTGCCGCCGAACGTCTGCCACCCGACCTACCTGGCCGAACAGGCCAAGGTCATGGCCGAGCAGTTCAAGCTCGGTTGCGAAATTCTCGACCGCAACGAAATGGAAGAGCTGGGCATGCATTCGCTGCTGTCGGTCGCCCGCGGTTCGCACCAGCCGCCAAAATTGATCGTCTTGAGTTACAAGGGGGCACGGGCCAGTGAAAACCCGGTGGTTCTGGTTGGCAAGGGAGTCACTTTCGATACCGGCGGCATTTCGCTGAAGCCTGGTGCCGACATGGATGAAATGAAGTACGACATGTGCGGCGCAGCGAGCGTGCTCGGCACCATGCAGGCGGTCGCCCGCATGGCCCTGCCGGTCAACCTGACGGTCGTCGTTCCGGCCACCGAGAACATGCCGGGCGGCAACGCCAGCCGACCGGGCGACATCGTCACGTCGATGTCGGGACAGACCATCGAGATCCTCAATACCGATGCAGAGGGCCGACTGATACTGTGCGACGCGCTGACCTACGCCGAGCGCTTCGACCCCGACACGGTGATCGACGTCGCCACCTTGACTGGTGCCTGCGTCGTCGCGCTGGGCAACGTGGCCACCGGGCTGTTCGCCAACAAGGACAGCCTGGCCCGCGAGTTGCAGGATGCCGGCGAGGACGCCAACGACCGTGCCTGGCACATGCCGCTGTGGGACGACTACCAGGAACTGCTGAAAAGCCCGTTCGCCGACATGGCCAACATCGGTGGCCGCTGGGGCGGGGCCATTTCCGCCGCCTGCTTCCTGTCGCGCTTCACCAAGAAATTCGAATGGGCCCACCTCGACATCGCCGGCACGGCGTGGAAATCGGGATCCGACAAAGGTGCCACCGGCCGACCGGTGCCCCTGCTCACCCACTATCTGATGCAGCGGGCGGGCAAGCTCAATTGACCGAGGTATTTTTTTACCACGGTGCCTCGGACCGGCTTGCCGCCGCCTGCGCCCTGCTCAGCGGCGCTTGCGCCAAGAAGAAGCCGGTACTGGTCTATGCCAAGGACCATGACGTGGCCGCCAACCTGGACCGCATGCTGTGGACCCATGCGGCGCTCAGCTTCGTGCCGCACTGCCGGGCCGATTCGCCGCTGGCCGCCGAGACCCCGATCCTGATCGCCGACAGGCTCGATACCGTGGTGCAGGAAGAACGCCTGATGAACCTGAGCCGGGAAATCCCACCCGGCTTTGAGCGCTTCCAGAGCCTGATCGAAGTCGTCGGCCAGGACGAAGATGATCGTGCCGCTGCCCGGGATCGCGTCAAGTCCTACAAGGATCGCGGTCACGACGTGCGCTATTTCGATCTCAGCCAGCGTTAGGAAGCCCCTTGCCCAGCCCCATTCTCGCCCGGGCCGACGCCCTGATGCAGCGCAAACGCCAGACTGGCGGCGAACTCGACGACTTGCCCATTCTCACCGACGCCATTGGCGAAGACGACATTCCGGTCTTGCTCGACGCCGAGCTACCGCCGGAATTCGACGAACCCCAGTTGGAAGCCGGCATCGCGCCCGAGACATGCGTGGCAACGGCGGAACCTGCAGTCGTAGCGGCGATGGCCGCCGAACATGCCGAATTGCGCGAGCAACTGGTCCGCGAACTGGCCCGCCGCGTCGAACAGCGCCTGAACGCCGAACTGCCGCGCCTGATCGAATCGACGGTCTGCGATTTCCTGGCCGAGCAGGAAATGATCGCCAGCCTGTCGCAACCCGACTGAGATCGGCGCAATGCACCGGTAGCGCTCCGGTATAATCGTGGGTTTTCTCCTTTTCCGACAAGCCCATGGAACTCGCCAAAGCCTTCGAACCCGCCGACATTGAACGCCGCTGGTATCCCGAGTGGGAAGGCCAGAATTACTTCGCCGCCGGGGTCGACCGCGAAAAACAAGACAATTTCTGCATCCTGCTGCCGCCGCCCAACGTCACCGGCACGCTGCACATGGGCCATGGCTTCAACCAGACGATCATGGACGCGCTGACCCGCTACTACCGGATGCGCGGTCACAACACGCTGTGGCAGCCGGGCACCGACCACGCCGGCATCGCGACGCAGATCGTCGTCGAACGCCAGCTCGATGCCCAGGGTATTTCCCGCCACGACCTCGGCCGCGAGAAGTTCCTGGAAAAGGTCTGGGAATGGAAGGAATACTCGGGCAACACCATCACCCAGCAGATGCGCCGCATGGGCACCAGCCCGGACTGGACGCGCGAGCGCTTCACGATGGATGCCGGCCTCAACAAGGTGGTCACCGAGACCTTCGTCCGCCTGTACAACGAAGGCCTGATCTACCGCGGCAAGCGCCTGGTCAACTGGGACCCGAAGCTGCATACCGCCGTGTCCGACCTGGAAGTCGTGCAGGAGGAAGAAGACGGCTTCATGTGGCACATCCGTTACCCGCTGGCCGACGGCTCGGGCAGCCTGGTGGTCGCCACGACGCGGCCAGAGACCATGCTCGGCGACACCGCCGTCATGGTTCATCCGGAAGACGAGCGCTACAAGCACATGATCGGCAAGATGGTAAAGCTGCCGCTGACCGATAGAGAAATCCCGATCATCGCCGACAGCTACGTCGATCTCGAATTCGGTACGGGCTGCGTCAAGGTCACGCCGGCGCATGATTTCAACGACTACGCCGTCGGCCAGCGCCACGGCCTGCCGATGATTGCCATCCTGACGCTGGACGCCAGGATCAACGACAACGCCCCCGCCAAATACCAGGGCCTCGACCGTTTCGACGCCCGCAAGGCCGTCGTCGCCGACCTCGAAGCGCTCGGCATCCTGGAAAAGACCGACAAGCACAAGCTGAAGGTGCCGCGTGGCGACCGGACCAATGTCGTCATCGAGCCGATGCTCACCGACCAGTGGTTCGTCGCCATGTCCAAGCCCGGCGAGGATGGCAAGTCGATCACCGAAAAGGCCCTGGAAGTCGTTCATTCCGGCGAGATCAAGTTCTACCCGGAAAACTGGGTCAATACCTACAACCAGTGGCTGAACAACATCCAGGATTGGTGTATTTCCCGCCAGCTGTGGTGGGGCCACCAGATTCCGGCCTGGTATGGCGACAACGGCCAGGTCTTCGTCGCCCACAGCGAGGAAGAGGCCCGCGCCGAAGCCGCCAAGGCGGGCTACACCGGCGCCCTGAGCCGCGACGAGGACGTCCTCGACACCTGGTTCTCGTCCGCCCTGTGGCCGTTCTCGACGCTGGACTGGACGGGTGACGCAGCCGCCGACGCGCAGAATTTGATTTTGCAGCAATATTTGCCGTCGACCGTGTTGGTCACCGGTTTCGACATCATTTTCTTCTGGGTCGCCCGCATGGTCATGATGACCAAGCAGATCACCGGCCAGATCCCGTTCAAGCACGTCTATGTGCACGGCCTGATCCGCGACGGCGAAGGCCAGAAGATGTCGAAGTCGAAGGGCAACGTGCTCGACCCGATCGACCTGATCGACGGCATCGGCCTCGACGCGCTGATCGAAAAGCGCACCACCGGCCTGATGAATCCCAAGCAGGCGGAAAGCATCGCCAAGAAAACGAAGAAGGAATTCCCGGAAGGCATCGCCGCCTTCGGCACCGACGCCCTGCGCTTCACCTTCGCTTCGCTCGCCTCGCCCGGCCGCGACATCAAGTTCGACCTCAACCGCTGCGACGGCTACCGCAATTTCTGCAACAAGCTGTGGAACGCCACCCGCTTCGTGCTGATGAACGTCGAAGGCCACGACCTGGCCCTCGAACACCAGCAGAACGGGCCGTCCTGCGGTGGCTCGGCGCCGCTCGAGTTCAGCTTCGCCGACCGCTGGATCGTCAGCCAGTTGCAGCGCGTCGAGAAGGAAATCGAGCAGCATTTCACCGACTACCGTTTCGACCTGATCGCCCAGGCCATCTACAAGTTCATCTGGGACGAGTTCTGCGACTGGTACCTGGAAATCGCCAAGGTCGAGATCCAGACCGGCAGCAACGCCCAGCAGCGCGGTGCCCGCCGCACCGTGGTCCGCACGCTGGAAGCCATCCTGCGCCTGGCCCATCCGTTGATCCCCTTCATCACCGAGGAACTGTGGCAGACGGTGGCACCGATCGCCGGGCGCAAGACGCACGACTCGATCATGCTCGCCGCCTACCCGCGCGCCGAGGACTACAAGCTCGATCCCGCCTCCGAAGCCAAGGTCGAGCGCCTCAAGGCCCTGGCCTACGCCTGCCGCAACCTGCGCGGCGAGATGGGCATCTCCCCGGCCCAGCGCATGCCGCTGCTGATCGCCGGCGGCGGTGACGAAATCGCCGCTGAGTTGGGTGAATTCGCGCCCATCCTGCAGGCCTTGGCCAAGCTCTCGGAAGTGCACATCGTCGCCGACATGCCGGCCGATGCCGTGGCCCCGGTCGCCGTCGTTGGCGAGACGCGCCTGATGCTGAAGGTCGAGATCGACCCGGTCGCCGAACGCGAGCGCCTGAAAAAGGAAATCGAGAAGCTGGAAAAGCAGATCGCCATCGCCAGCGGCAAACTGGCCAACGAAGGCTTCGTCGCCCGCGCCCCGGCCGAAGTCGTCGCCCAGGAAAAGCAGCGCGTCGCCGATTTCAGCGCCACGCTGGAAAAACTCAAGCCGCAACTGGCCAAGCTCGGAGCCTGAGATGACGCAAGCCGCCGCTCAACCCGCCAACCGCTTCGCCCGCATCTTCAAGTGGCTGATGCTTTTCTGCGTCCTGGTCTGGGTGTGGGGCTTCGCCCTGGTGATGGCCTGGCCGTGGCACAAGGGCGGCGACTGGCTGCCCGAATTCCCGCTGGTCGTCACCTGCGCGCCGGACAAGCTGTGCATCCTGCCCTACGGCGAGTTGGCCAAGGCCCGCGCCGAAGGCCGCCTGCAGGCCGTGCAGCCGCCGTTGGAAAGCGGCGAGGCGGCTTACCAGCAGATTAACGTGACCTGGGACAACAGCAAGGGCCTGATCGAAACCACCGCCTCGGCCTGGAACTTCCAGATCACCGTGCGCTATCGCATCGAAAACGACCAGCCGGTGATGGTCCAGTACCGCGAAATCAGCATCAAGCTGTTCTTCTACGCGCTGGCCGGCGCCCTGTTCAGCACCATCGGCCTCTTCCTGCGGCAACTGCGCAACTGACACCAAAGCGTCGGGCCGCCGCCGGCACTCCTGCGGTCGACGGGAAAAAGCCGGCAAAATCCAAAAGTCGGCCGGCCCCGGCAGCTAGCGCATCTGAGCCTCGATGTTCGCAAAAACGCGGTCGTAAATTTCGATCAGCGCCTTGCGGTCCTCGCTGCCCTTGGCCCAGCGGCCGCTCTGGGCCAGGCCGATGGCTTCCTGCTCGACGGCCGACAGGCTGTCGATTTCGACCTTCTCGCCGTTAAGTATGGCGTTGATGTCGGCCCGGGCCTTTTGCGCGCTGGCGACCAGGCCCATCGAATCGTTCATCTGATGCGCCCCGTCGCCGATGCTGGCGGCCAGCTCATTGACCTCGTTGGCTGATCCGGCCGCCTCGGCCAGTTGCAGGCCGAAGCGATCGGAGGTCTGCTTGGCATCGCCCACCGCCTGGTTGAGGATGCCGATGCGGCTGGTCGCATCGCCCATCGTCGCGCTCATCGTGGCGATGGCGACGGCAATTTCCTCGGCAGCGCGCTGCGACTGGTCGGCCAGCTTGCGTACCTCGTCGGCGACGACGGCAAAGCCGCGTCCGGCCTCGCCGGCCCGAGCAGCCTCGATGGCGGCGTTGAGGGCAAGCAGGTTGGTCTGCTTGGCGATGCTGTCGATCTGTCCGGTCAGCCGGCTGATGCCGTCGGCCGCCTCGTCCAGCGCGGCGAGGGCGGCGACGCCGCTTTGCGACGACTGGGCGGCATTGCCCAAGGCCTGCGACATGTGGTCGGCGGCGCCGGCCATCGACTGGGCAGCGGCCGAAAAGTTTGTCGACAGGGTGCCGACCTGGGCGGCATGGTCGGTGACGCTTTCCAGCGTGCTGCCGGCATGCTCGATGGCCCGCGACAGGCCGCGTTCGGAACGGAGGAAAATCCGCGACAGCAAGGCCTCGCGGGCAACCGAGGCCTGCCCCTCGGCGACCCGGTCGAGTACCTTCTGCAGTTCATCCAGGACGGCGCGGAAGGTCCCATGCAGGCCGCTGATCTGCAGGCGGCGATGGTGGCGATCCTCGGCCGAGGCACCGGTGGCGCCGATCATCTCGCGAAAGGCGGTTTCCGTCTGGTCGAGCGCCGAATTGATGTCCACCCGCATCGCATCGAGCACCGGGTCGGTATAGGCATGCGGCAGGCGCCGCCCGAGTTGGCCGGCCCCGACCTCCTGGAGGAGCTTCTGGATCTCGCCGATCGGCGCCTTTCCCGCCCCACCGGGCAGGAACACCACGATGCAAGCCAGCGCCGCCGCCCCGACCGCCAGCCATGGGCTCCAGAAAGCACCGGCGGCAGCCGCGACGAGCAGGACCAGGATGGCGGCCCGACGATCAAAGGGCGAGGACGAGCTCTTCATAAGTCATTCCTTTTTCCGTCAGGAGGTCGGCCAGCACCCGGCTGCCGGCCGCGATGGCATCACGCGCACCGGCAGCCTTTTCGGCATCGAGCATGCGTTGGTAGACCGGAATCAGCGCCTCGATGGCGCTACGCCTGGGGCAACGGCGCACCGAGGTATAACCGACGATGCGGCCATCCGGGTCGAAATCGGGAGCGACGTGGGCAAGTACCCAATAACAGCTGCCATCCCGGGCCATGTTCTTCACGTAGGCGAAGACCTCCTTGCCCGACTGGATGGTGTCCCAGACAAGCTTGAAGGCAGCGCGCGGCATGTCGGGGTGGCGGATGATGTTGTGCTGGCTGCCGATCAGCTCGGCTTCGGTGTACCCGGAAAACTCGATGAATATCGGGTTGCCGTAGGTGATCAGGCCTTTGGTGTCGGTCTTGGAGACGATGAAATCTCCTTCCCGCATCAAGCGTTCATTCTGGGTAGGGACGATGTCCTGGCGTTTCACGCGGGCGTCTCCAAAAGGGCGAATGCTTCGACTTTAGGATATTTTTATCAATTTTAATGCTAATGCTGTTGGGAAGTCACGCTGCACAGGATGTCGCCGCTCGGATCAGCGCCTCGCCGGAATCATCGCCGCTGGCCGCGGCCAAGCCGGCGGACTAGCCGAGGGTTACCCGGACCAGGCCACGCAGGGCGTTGCCCAGCCAGAACCCATCGGCCAGGTCGGCCGGCCACAGCACCGCCTCGCGGGCCTTGCCGCTGGCCAGCAGGTCGGCCCGCAGCACGCCGGGCAAGGCGCCGCTGGCCAGCGGCGGCGTCAGCAGCAGGCCAGCGCGCTCGACAAAGACGTTGCTGCGCGCCCCTTCGGCCACCTCGCCGCGCTCGTTGAGGAAAACCAGGTCGAAGAGCGGCGAATCGGCCGCCAGGCCGGCCAGGGCAGCATCGTAGAGCGGCCGGGCGGTGGTCTTGTGGCGACGCAGCACGTCGCCCGAGTCGATACGCTGCTCGGCCATCGCGGCCAGGCGGTGGGCCGGCGCCGACCCGTCGAAGGCGATGGCCCGGACATCGATGGCGCCGGCCTTGTCGAGGGTCAGGCGGACCCGCCAGGTTCCCCTGGCCGGCTGGCGGCCGAGTTCGCGCATCAAGCGGTCCTCGTCGAGCGGAAAGCCGAAATACGCCGCCGAACGCCGCAGGCGGGCCAGGTGGCCGGCCCACATCGGGTAGACGCCGCCCTCCCGGCGCAGCGTTTCGATCAGCTGCAGCCCCGGATCGGCGTCGCGCAGGAAGCTCGCCTTGAGCTGGCACTCTTGCCATTCGGCCGCCGGCTGCGAATCGGCGACGATGCCGCTGCCGACGCCCAGCTTGCCGCGACCGTCAGCCGTCAGTTCCAGCGTGCGGATCGCCACATTCAGCCGAAAATCGCCGTCCGGCGCCAGCCAGCCGAGGGCGCCGGTATACCCGCCGCGCGGGGCCTGCTCGAGTTCGGCGGCGATCTGCATGGCGCGGATCTTGGGGGCGCCGGTGATGGAGCCGCAGGGGAACAGGGCTTCCAGTATTTCCCCGAAACTACGCCCCGGCACGCGGGCCGACACCTCCGAGACCATCTGCCGGACGGTGGGATAATCCTCGATCTCGAACAGCCGGTCGACGGCGACGCTGCCATTGGCGGCGATACGCCCGAGGTCGTTGCGCAGCAGATCGACGATCATCAGGTTCTCCGCCCTGTCCTTGGCCGAAGCGCGCAGCGCCTCGGCCGGCACGCCGGGCGGCGCCGTCCCCTTCATCGGCCGCGTCACCAGCCGGTCGCCCTGGCGCAGCAGGAACAGCTCGGGCGACAGCGAAACCAGTCCCTCGCTGGCATCGCCGACGAAGCCGCCGTAGCGCACCGGCTGGCGGGCCCGCAAGCGGGCGTAGAGGGCAAGCGGCGCGCCGAACCAGTCGAAAGTCAGCGGAAAGGTTAGATTGACCTGATAACAGTCGCCTTCGAAAATCAGGCGTTTTATCCGGTCGACCGCAGCGATGTAGTCCGCTTCGGACATCGCCGGCTGCAGGCCGCCGACACCGGCAACGGCGCCACCAGCCCGCTCGTCCAGCCAGGCCCCGGCCGCCTCGGCGGTCAGCGGCGTGCGCCGGGCAAAACGCCAGAAACGGGCCAGCGGCCGCTCCCCCGGCTGCCAGCCGGGCGGGGCCGCCGCCGGCTCGAGCAGATAGCCCAATTCGTAATCGAGCGCCACCACCGTCCACGACGGCCCGCCCTCCGCTGCGTGCAACGCCGCATCGAGCGATGCCCGGTCGTGCGCCGTCCAGCAGTCGATCAGGCCGTCGAAACGCCAAGCGGCGGGTTCGCCTGCCGGCGCCCGCCTGTCTTCGAAAAAAGCGAAAAAATCCGGGCTTATTTGCGCTTCAGGAAAAACTCGAAGACGCGATTTTCTTCCTTCTGGCCGACCAGCTCGTTACCGGTCTGCTTGGCAAAGGCCGGAAAATCCTTCAGCGAACCGGGATCGGTGGCCAGCACGCGGAGCACCTGGCCGGAAGTCATCTCGGCCAGCGTCTTCTTGGTCCGCAGGATGGGCAGCGGGCAATTCAGCCCTTTAACATCAAGATCGCGATCAAAGTCCATGGTCGTTCGACGGGTTATGGCAGCATAGAGGAGGCGAATTCTACCTCTAATTGCGCCTTTCCTTCAGTTCCTCGATCCGGCGCTTCTTCAGCTCACGCAAGCGGGCGTCGATCGACGACATCTCGTAGAAATTGGCATCGCCGGCACGCTGCGCCAACTCAAGCTGCTCGATGGCCGCCGGCGTCTGCCCCTGCAGGGCGAAGACCTCGGCCAGGGCCCGATGCTGCATGCCCCGGCGGCCCAGGCCGGCATAGCTTTCGGCCCGCATCTTGTGCAGACGGACATCGCCCGGATAGTTGCCCAGCTGGACCTCGGCCAGCTTCAGCGATTCGACAAACTGCCGATTGCCGATCAACGCCCCGCCGTAGCCGTAGAGCAGCGCCAGATTCAACGGATAGCGCAGCATCGCCTCGCGATAGATCCGCAAGCCATCGGCCACCTCGCCGCGGGCGATGCGCACGTCCGCCGCCAGATGCTCTACCATAGGCGCCGCCACCTTGAGCCGCCGTACCGCCTCGATTTCGCTTTCCGCCCCCGGCCAATCGCCGGCCCGCTGCCTGGCAAAGGCCAGGCCGAAATGAATGGCCGCCTCGGAAGCGAACTTCCTGTCCCGCAACAGGGCCTCGAGCTCCTTGATGGCATCACCCGGCGTCCCTTGCATGGCGCGGATCTTGGCCTTCACCAGATGGAAATCGACGCTATCGACCACCTGGCGGTAAGGCACCTGCAACTCGCGATTCTGCATGTCGGTCAAGCGTTCGCCGCTCAGCGGGTGGGTTCGCAGATAAGCCGTCGCATTGTTTTCGTAGAGACGCACGGCGCGCTGCAGACGGGTGAAGAAGCCACCCATGCCACGCACATCGAATCCTGCCTTGCGCAGGATGTCGAAGCCCTGGCGATCAGCCTCGCGCTCGAAATCGCGCGAGAAGGCCAGTTGCGCCGAGATGGCGCCGGCCTGGGTGGACATCACCGCCGCCCCCGCCACCTGGCTGCTCGAACGGGCGGCCAGCAAGGCCAGCCCCATGGCCACCATCGACGCCATGTTGATCCGGCTCGACTGAAACACCTGGCGTGCGATGTGGCGTTGCGTGACATGGGCGATTTCGTGGCCAAGCACGCCGGCCAGCTCCGACTCGGTCTGGGCCGAGGCGATCAGCCCGGTATGCACGCCGATATAGCCGCCGGGCATGGCGAATGCGTTGATGTTCGGATCGCTGATGGCAAAAAAGTAGAAACCGAAGCCGGGGTCGTTGCTGGCCGCCGCCAGCCGCCCGCCCAACTGGTTGAGATAGGCCTCGATGTCGGCATCGTCGAGATAGGACGGTTCGCGCCAGCGGATCTCGTGCATGATCTGCTCACCGATTTTCTTTTCGGTCGCCACCGACAATTCGTTGCTCGCCACATCGCCCAGTTCCGGCAACTCGTCGGCCGACAGGGGCTGCACGGCGACCGTCAGGGCCAGAATCGCGGCGAGAAATCTTTGCGTGAAGTGCATGGTGCTATGATATCCCACCCTAAAAATCCGCCCTCCGGCGGATGGTAACCAAACGTAACCACCGTGACCAAGCAGACCCTGACTCACTTCGACCCAGCCGGCCAGGCCCACATGGTCGACGTCGGCGGCAAGACCGAAACCGCCCGCATCGCCCGCGCCGCTGGCAGCATCTACATGCAACCGGAAACCCTCGCCCTGATCCGCTCCGGCTCGGCAAAGAAAGGCGACGTCCTCGGCATCGCCCGCATCGCTGCCATTCAGGCCGCCAAGCGCACCGGCGAGTTGATCCCCCTCTGCCACCCGATCGCCCTCACCCGGGTGGCAGCAGAATTCGCCGTCGACGAGGCAAACAGTGCCGTGCACTGCGAAGTAACCGCCGAATGCTTCGGCCGCACCGGCGTCGAAATGGAAGCGCTGACCGCCGCATCGGTCGGCCTGCTGACCATCTACGACATGGCCAAGGCGGTGGACCGCGGCATGCGCATCGGAAACATCCGCCTGCTGGAAAAACAAGGTGGCAAATCCGGCCACTGGCTGGCCGAGTAGGAGTCCGACGCATGCTCGAACTGCGCAGGAAATTGCTCAAGGGCGGCGCCTCGGCCACCCTGCTCTCGCCCTGGCTGGGCAGTGGATTTCTGACCCCGGCAACGGTCCTAGCTGCCGATTGGAACAAGGCCGCGTTTACCGCCCGCCATGTCGGCGATGCCTTGAAAGCCTACGGCGCCGCCACGGCTGCCGAATCGCGCGACATCGTCATCAACGCCCCGGAAATCGCCGAGAACGGCGCCAAGGTCGAGGTCGAAATCATGTCCAATTTGCCCAACACCCGCAGCTTGGCCATCTTCGCTGATAAGAACCCGATGCCGTTGTGCGCCGCAATCGATATTTCCGGCAATGCCCTGCCCTACGTTCGCGCCCAACTCAAGTTGGCGGAAACCATGCGCATTCGTGCCGTGGCCAAACTGGCCGATGGCAAAGCCCATGTCGCCTTTCGCGAAATCAAGGTGACGCTCGGCGGATGCGGAGGCTAGCCATGGCAGACCAGATCAAGATCCGCGCCCAGGTTCAGGGCGAAATTACCGATATCCGCGTGCTCATGCAGCATCCGATGGAAACGGGCCAGCGCAAGGACGACAAGGGGCAAACCCTGGCCATGCACTTCATCCAGACCTTCAGCGTCCTGCACAATGGCAAGGCGCTGATCGAAGGCCAGTTGAACACGGCCATATCCAAAAACCCGCTGTTCACCTTCAAAGCCCGTGGCGTCAAGGCTGGCGACAAGCTTTCCGTAGCCTGGCAGGACAACACCGGGGCTCAGCGCCAGGACGATATCACCGTCGCCTGAACCACCTTCGCCACAACCCAAAAATAAAAAAGCCCGCCTGGATCAGGCGGGCTTTGGCATTGACGATCCCTAGCTCAGGTGCTCTGGATATTCGATGCCTGTTTGCCCTTCGGGCCTTGGACCACGTCGAAAGAGACCTTTTGGCCTTCTTTCAGGGTCTTGAAGCCATTCATGTTGATGGCGGAAAAATGGGCGAAGAGGTCTTCGCTGCCATCATCAGGTGTAATGAAACCGAAACCCTTGGAATCATTGAACCACTTGACCGTACCAATTGCCATATTTGAAACTTTCTTACAAGAAACAATCGAATTTCCGGGTCTCCCCGACTCCCTGTTTGAGCTCAGCGAACCGGTGCGTTGCAGCAAACTCGATGCAGCTTGAATCCAAACACCATTGCTTTCTACGCCACATAAATTATGCCGTCAACAAGTATCGATGCGGCGCCGCAACATAAACCGGAAGGCCGATTCGCCAAGTCCGGCGGCGATTTGGCGGAATTCGGGGAAACAATGCTGTTGCAGATTGAAGCGGACTGTATAGAATCGAACGCATGGCAACGAAACATCAGGAAGACCAACAACTGGAGGTACAGCGAGGCGAGCTGGGGCCGCCAAAGATGTACAAGGTGGTATTGCTGAACGACGACTACACCCCGATGGATTTTGTCATTGCCGTTCTGCAGCGTTTTTTTTCACTGGATACTGAACAAGCAACGCGAATCATGCTCAAAGTTCACAACGAGGGCCGTGGCGTATGCGGAATTTTCCCGCGTGATATCGCCGCAACCAAGGTCGAACAGGTTTCCGCATTCGCGCGCCAGCACCAACACCCACTTGCCTGCATCATGGAGGAAAACTGATGATCGCCCAGGAACTCGAAGTCAGCCTGCACATGGCCTTCGTCGAGGCGCGCCAGAAGCGCCACGAGTTCATTACCGTCGAGCACCTCCTTCTGGCCTTGATCGACAATCCTTCGGCCGCCGATGCCTTGCGGGCATGCGGAGCCAAGGTCGATGCGCTGCGCAAGGATCTCTCCAACTTCATCGACGAACATACGCCAACCGTTTCCGGTGAAGACGATATCGACACCCAACCGACCCTTGGCTTCCAGCGCGTCATCCAGCGTGCCATCCTGCACGTTCAGTCTTCAGGCAAGAAGGAAGTCAATGGTGCCAACGTCCTGGTGGCCATCTACGGCGAGAAGGATTCGCACGCTGTCTATTTCCTGCAGAAGCAGGGCGTGACGCGGCTTGACGTGGTCAATTACATCTCGCACGGCATTAGCAAGGTTCCCCAGCAGCAGGCCAGGGCGACTCCGGAAGGGGAAACCGACGCCGATGGCGAAAAGGCCGAAGCCGGGCCGCTCGAGCAATACACGATCAATCTCAACGCGCTTGCCCTGCAGGGCAAGATCGATCCGTTGATTGGCCGCGACAAGGAACTGGAGCGCGTCGTGCAGACACTGTGCCGGCGCCGCAAGAACAATCCCTTGCTGGTCGGCGAGGCGGGGGTGGGCAAGACGGCAATTGCCGAAGGCCTGGCCCGCAAGGTCGTCGAAGGCGACGTTCCGGAAATCCTTGGCAAAGCCAATGTGTACGCGCTGGACATGGGCTCCTTGCTGGCCGGAACGAAATACCGGGGAGATTTCGAGCAGCGCCTGAAAGGCGTGCTCAAAGCCCTGCAGGACAACCCGCATGCCATCCTGTTCATCGATGAAATTCACACGCTGATCGGTGCCGGATCGGCCTCAGGCGGTACGCTGGATGCCTCCAACCTGTTGAAGCCGGCACTGTCCTCCGGCCAGTTGAAGTGCATCGGCGCCACCACCTACACCGAGTTTCGCGGCGTTTTCGAGAAGGACAGTGCGCTGTCGCGCCGCTTCCAGAAAATCGACGTCAATGAACCCTCGGTTTCGGAAACCATCGATATCCTGAAAGGCCTCAAGGCGCGCTTCGAGGCGCACCACGGCATCAAGTATTCGGCCACCGCGCTATCATCGGCCGTCGAGTTGTCGGCCCGCTACATCACCGACCGCCACCTGCCCGACAAGGCGATCGACGTCATCGACGAAGCCGGCGCTGCTCAGCGCATCCTGCCCAAGTCGAAGCAGAAGAAGGTGATCAACAAGACGGACATCGAAGAGATCGTTGCCAAGATTGCCCGTATCCCGTCGCAACATGTCTCGCTCGACGACCGGGGCGCCCTGAAGAATCTCGATCGCGATCTCAAGGCTACAGTGTTCGGCCAGGACAAGGCGATCGACGCGCTGGCCCAAGCCATCAAGATGGCCCGCTCCGGTCTCGGCAATCCCGGCAAGCCAATCGGCTCCTTCCTGTTCAGCGGCCCGACCGGCGTCGGCAAGACCGAGGTCGCCAAGCAACTGGCTTACTGCCTGGGCATCGAGTTGCAACGTTTCGACATGTCGGAATATATGGAGCGTCACGCGGTTTCGCGGCTGATTGGCGCCCCGCCGGGCTATGTCGGTTTCGACCAGGGCGGCCTGCTCACCGAAGCAATCACCAAGAAACCCTACTGCGTGCTCCTGCTCGACGAAATCGAGAAGGCCCATCCGGACATCTTCAACATCCTGCTACAGGTCATGGACCACGGCACGCTGACCGACAACAACGGCCGCAAGGCAGATTTCCGCAACGTGGTGATCATCATGACCACCAATGCCGGTGCCGCCGACCTGCAGAAATCGAGCATGGGCTTCACGGCATCGAAGCAGACCGGCGACGAGATGGCCGAGATCAAGCGCCTGTTCACCCCGGAGTTCCGCAACCGGCTGGATGCCACCATCTCCTTCGCACCGCTCGATCACGCGATCATCCTGCGCGTGGTCGACAAGTTCCTGATGCAACTGGAAGAGCAGTTGCACGAGAAGAAGGTGGAGGCCCACTTCAGCGACTCGGTCAAGGAAATGCTGGCCGAGAAAGGTTTCGATCCGCTGATGGGTGCCCGCCCGATGTCGCGCCTGATCCAGGACACCATCCGCTCGGCGCTGGCCGACGAATTGTTGTTTGGCAAGTTGTCGAGCGGTGGCCATGTCACGGTCGACCTCGATAAAGACGGAAAAATCAAACTTGTCTTCGATGAGGAAAAGGCGGAAGCCGTCGCCTGACCAATTGCCATCCACCCCAAAAGCCGTGCACCATTGCACGGTTTTTTTATTTCAAGGATGCAATCATGACTTTCAAGACCCCGGATCTCTGCGATGAATTCGAATCCGAACTGGGCAAGACCGTCCGCGTCGTCGCCCCGATGTTCCAGCGCTATGGCGGGACGATCAGCTTTTCCGGCCGAATCGTCACGCTGAAAATCTTCGAGGACAATTCACTGGTGCGCGAAGCCTTCGGCGAAGACGGCCACGGCAAGGTACTGGTCATCGACGGCGGCGGTTCGCTGCGTTGCGCGCTGGTCGGCGACCAACTGGCCATCCTGGCCGAAAAAAACGGCTGGGCCGGGGCCATCGTCTACGGTTGCATCCGCGATTCGGGCGACATCAACGGCATCGATATCGGCGTGCGGGCGCTCAACACCCACCCGCAAAAGAGCATCAAGAAGGGCGTCGGCGAGCGCAACGTGGCCGTCACCTTCGGTGGCGTGACCTTCCATCCCGACGAGTATATTTACGTTGACGAAGACGGCATTCTGGTTGCCGACAAGCCGCTGGTAGCAGCCTGACGCAACCACCTCCGGGGCGGGATGGCCGGCAACCGGCATCCCGTCCATCTGGCACCTACTCGTCGAGCAGTGCCTTGCTGTCGCAACCGACGCGCACATTCCCCCAGTGCTGCCCGCCGACCATGATCGGCATGGCGATGTCGCAGAGCAGTTCGCCGGTATCGCGGATATAGGTCTGCATCAGCATGGCCTGGTTGTTTCGGGCTGCCCGCAGTTCGGTCGGCGCCTCGAATTTCCGGCAGGTCCGGTTGCCAACCAGGTCAACCTGCTGATCGCCGGTCAACGGCTTGGAGTACTGGCTGTTGTGCGCTGTCAGGTAGCCGTTGATATCGACGGCGACGGCATAGACACCACCGCGGATATCGCCCAGGGCCTGATCGAGCAAGCCCTGACACTCGCTGAAATAGGCCCTTTCGTAGCTGACCAAATACTTTTGCGGCTTGGCGGTGCCGACCGGCCGATAGTTCCGGTCGAAGACATCGATGCCGCGCCGCTTCATGTCCTCCAGCCTGGCTTGGATGGCATCGCGGAAGCCATGCACGATATCGACGTTGCGGTCGAAGGTGCCGCGACCGATCTTGAAGCGGGAGACCATTTCCTGAACGCCCTCGGTAGCCACCGCGAGAGTCAGGGCGGAACTTTCGGAACCGACCATCCGCCCTGAGACATCGGCTGACAGCGCGTGGATCTGGGTGACGCTATCGTGCACCTGACCATTGGTCGCCGTCAGTTCCTCCATGGCCGCCGCGATCTGGGTCAATTGGTCGCCAGTCTGCTCGAAATCGCTGAGCATGGCCTTGAACTGCTCCGATGAATGCTCGACAACCTGGCGGGTCAAGCGAATGTCGCCGTTGATCACTTCGTTCTCGCGCTGCGTTTCACGGACCAGTTCGATCATGCCGCCGATATTGCTGCTGATGTCCTGGGTCGCGACATTGACCCGCTCGGCAAGTTTGCGCACCTCGTCAGCCACCACCGCGAAGCCGCGGCCCATCTCGCCGGCCCGAGCAGCCTCGATAGCGGCATTGAGAGCCAGCAGGTTGGTCTGGTCGGCAATGTCCTTGATCAGGCTGGCAATCTGGCGAATGCTGTCGGAACGCTGGGCGAGGTGATCAACGGTGCCGTTGAAGGTGTTCAATTTCTCGCTGACCAGGTGCACCTTGGTAACGATCTCTTCCATTTCCGCCAGCGAACAGCGGGCTGTTTCCAGGCTCTTCTCGGTCGCACCGGAAATCACCTCGGCCGATGTCGACACCTCGTGAATAGCTTGGGTCGCCTCGTTGCTGGCAACGAAAACCGCTTCGGTAATTTCGCACTGGCGGCGGGAAAGGGCCGCGCTATCGCCGACATTCTTCTTGACCATGACGGCTTCGCGGGCAATGTTGACGGTCATCTTGCGGACCCCGTCGATGATCTGCCGCATCTTGTCAGCAAAGCGGTTGTAGCTTTCGGCCAGCGTCCGCAACTCGTCGTGGGTAACCGTCGGCAGGTTGCGGGAAAAATCGCCCTCGCCCCGTGCAATCTCGTCAAAGATGCCGCTGATCACCCGGATCGGGCGGACGATCAGATAGCGAATGTAGATTATCTGGGCGACATTCCAGATCAGGCCGATCACCGTCAGCACGACGAGCAGGGTCAACCCGCCATCGAGAACGGCATCGATCCGGGCGCTGACTTCCGGCCCGACGCCGGCCTTCCGCAATTCATCGGCAACCACCGTCTTGTGGTGGAAATAGATGGCCAAGTAGGCAACATCGATGAAAAACAGGAACAGGAAGCTCATCAGCTTCTTGGTCAGCGAATTCCAGAAGGTCCGCTCGTTCCAGTCGTACAAGCGCCAGAACATTTCCATACTGCCTCCCAAGCGAATTTATTGTCTTTGCATAGCGGTGCCACCCGCCTTGAAAAGACATTATATCCGGCACTTATCGCAAAAATTAGCCAATTTTCGCAAATATTCAAAACAATTAACCAAGCCCGTTCGCATCGGGAGGCGCATGGAAAACGAAAGGAGAAGACCCGAATCGGACGAGGATCGCACGGCTGGCCGAAACGGGGAAAAAGAGTCACCAGGACAAGTCGGCCAATCAGGTAGCGTTGCAGCAAGAAGCGATTTCACAAAGACGACCACGTTTTCACATCATGAAAATTCGATCGTAACAACCTGATTAATAATCAAAAAAAATGTCTTATGTCTTATATAAGACTATTGCTGCCCTGCGCAAAAGCCACTATACTGGCTTCCATCGAGGCTTGCTTCAGAATTTGCAGGCATGCACTCGGGGACCCCCATCATCCGTTACTTTAATGAGGAACAAACATGAGCACTCGCGAACAGCAAATCGCCGCCCTCGAAAAAGACTGGGCTGAAAACCCCCGCTGGAAACTGGTCAAGCGCGGTTACTCCGCTGCTGACGTCGTTCGCCTGCGCGGTTCCCTGCAGCCGGAATACACCCTGGCCCAGCGCGGTGCCAAGACCCTCTGGGACAAGGTGAACGGCGGCGCCAAGAAGGGCTATGTGAACGCGTTCGGCGCCATCACCGCTGGTCAAGCCATGCAGCAAGCCAAGGCTGGTCTGGAAGCTGTTTATCTGTCCGGCTGGCAGGTTGCTGCCGACGGCAACACCTCGGAAACCATGTACCCGGACCAGTCGCTGTATGCCTACGACTCCGTGCCGACCATGGTTCGCCGCATCAACAACACCTTCAAGCGCGCTGACGAAATCCAGTGGTCGCGTGGTGTGAACCCGGGCGACGAAGGCTTCATCGACTACTTCCTGCCGATCGTTGCCGACGCTGAAGCCGGTTTCGGCGGCGTGCTGAACGCCTTCGAACTGATGAAGAACATGATCGCAGCCGGTGCTGCTGGCGTTCACTTCGAAGACCAGCTGGCTGCCGCCAAGAAGTGCGGCCACATGGGCGGCAAGGTGCTCGTGCCGACCCGCGAAGCCATCGAAAAGCTGATCTCCGCTCGTTTCGCCGCTGACGTCATGGGCGTTCCGACCCTGATCCTGGCTCGTACCGATGCCGAAGCCGCCAACCTGATCACCTCCGACTACGACGCGAACGACAAGCCGTTCCTGACTGGCGAGCGCACCCAGGAAGGTTTCTACCGCGTCAAGAACGGTCTCGAGCAGTCGATCTCCCGCGGCGTCGCCTACGCCCCGTACGCCGACCTCGTCTGGTGCGAAACCGGCGTGCCCGATATCGGCTTCGCCCGTGAATTCGCCCAGGCCATCCAGGCCGCCTGCCCGGGCAAGCTGCTGTCCTACAACTGCTCGCCGTCCTTCAACTGGAAGAAGAACCTCAACGATTCCCAAATCGCCTCCTTCCAGGAAGAACTGTCGGCACTGGGCTACAAGTACCAGTTCATCACCCTGGCTGGTATCCACGTCAACTGGTACAACACCTTCCAGTTCGCCCACGCTTACGCCCGCGGCGAAGGCATGAAGCACTACGTCAACATGGTCCAGGAGCCGGAATTCGCTGCGCGTGAAAACGGTTACACCTTCGTTTCGCACCAGCAGGAAGTCGGTACCGGTTACTTCGACGAAGTCACCACCGTCATCCAGGGCGGTTCCTCCTCGGTCAAGGCCCTTACCGGTTCGACCGAAGAAGAGCAGTTCCACTAAGAAGCGAACGCTTGAACTTGCTGCCCGACCGGGCAGCAACAAAGGCCGGCTCCCACAAGGGGCCGGCCTTTTTCACTTTATTGACCCGTCCTAGCAGAAGTTGACACCTTTTCTATCTAGAAAGGGGAAGTCCGATGGAAACTGGGGTGAAGAGGACGCAGCGAGACTACACGCTGGCTTTTAAGCTGGCAGTGGTGGAGCAAGTCGAAAAAG
>SSXW01000028.1 GCA_009469585.1 Dechloromonas sp. Dech2017 | reverse complement strand
TCGTCGAGCGATTTTTCAATCGTCTCAAGCAGTTCCGCCGCATCGCAACCCGATACGACAAACTCGCCAATCGATTCAATGCCTTCCTGCATCTCGCTTGTGCCTATATCTGGTTACTGTGAACACGCCCTAGTATCGGGTCGAGAAAAAACAGTTTGGCTATGCGGCGATCAATTTGCCGGCGAGGAGGAGTTGGTTGATGGTTTCTGCTGAAACGGGCTTGCCAAAAAGATAGCCTTGGAAGACATGACAGCCGGCTTGGGTCAGGAATTCCCGCTGAGCATCGGTCTCAATGCCCTCCGCCAAAACCTCCATGTTCAGGTTGCGGCCAAGCGCGATAATTGTGTTCGATATCGCACAATCGCTTTCATCGTCCGGGAGGTCTCGAACGAAGGCGCGATCAATCTTGAGGCGATTGAGCGGAAAGGCTTTGAGATAGGAAAGCGATGAATAGCCGGTCCCAAAATCGTCCAGCGCCGTCCTGATGCCCAGGATATTGAGACCACGCATGATGTCGGTTGCGCCAGCGGGATCGACTATCAAAGAACCTTCTGTGATTTCCAGTTCTAGCAGTCTGCTGGGCAGGCCGGTTTCATCGAGAATGAGTTGAATTGAGGCAAGAAGATCCGCACGTCGGAATTGCCGGGCCGAGAGGTTCACAGCAACCGGTATATCGATGCCCAATTCGACTTGCCATTGCCGCGCTTGTAGACAGGCCATGCGCATGATCCATTCACCGATCGGAATGATGAGGCCGGTCTCTTCGGCAATCGGAATGAATTGCACTGGAGAAACGTTGCCAAGTTCAGGATTTGACCAGCGTAGCAGTGCTTCGACGCCGACCAGTTTGCCGTCACTAGCGTTGACTTGCGGTTGATATACGACCGAAAACTCATTCCGCTCCAGCGCCAGTCTCAGCATCCGCTCAAGCTTGAAGAGTTGGCCTCCGAGCTCATTCATCGCTGCGGCGTAGAATTTGTATAGATTGCGTCCGTCAGCCTTGGCGCTATATAGGGCTGATTCAGCCCCCATCATCAGCGTTTTAGTGTCTTCCCCATCGCTCGGGAAAATTGCCGCTCCGATACTGAGCGTGGAATGAACGTTTAGACCATTGATCTCGAACGGTGTCGAAAACGCGGTCAGCAATTTTTCGCAGACACTCCCGATTGCCTTTGGGTCGGTGATCTCGCTCAGCAAGATGGCGAATCGATTGCCGCCGAGACGTGCCACGACATCATGTTTGCGTAGCGTCGTCTTGATACGTTCTGCAGTTTCGACCAGCACCTGATCACCGACGGAAAAACCAAGTGATTCATTAATCGACTTGAATCGATCCAGATCAAGCAAAAGCACAGAAAACTGAGCATTGTTCCTTCTTGCAGTAGCCAGTTGTTGATCAAGCGTTGAAAGCCACGACTCTCTGTTGGGCAGTGACGTCAGCCCATCGAAGGTCCTGAGCTGTGCCAGCAATGTCTCGACAGTTTTATGCTCGCTGAGGTCGAAAATCATGCTGATGTAGTTCTTTGCTTCCCCATCCTGCCCTCGAACAACTGCTATGGACAACAAGGCGGGAAAAATCTCACCGTCCTTTCTTCGGTTCCAAACTTCGCCTTTCCAAGTGCCCCATTCGTCTAAGTCTTGCCACATACGTTTATAGAAGGACGGGTCGTGTCGGCCGGAGTTCAGGATTTGGGGTTGCTGTCCAATGATTTCCGCCTCGCTGTAGCCCGAAATCCTCAGAAAAGCAGAATTAACGGCGATGATCCGTTGCTGGCCGTCGGTGACCATGATGGATTCAACGCTATTGTCAAAGACTGTTTCTGCCAGACTCAGTTCGTGTTCCGCGAGTCGATGACCCCGTTGGATCTGTCGCATCAGAATGCCAATGAAAATGAAGGCCAACGCGACTAGCGATCCACTGACCAGAAGTTCTTTCGATGCACGAGCCTCCACTTGCTCGGCGCTATTGCGCAAGGAGTAATTCTGCTGATCTTCGAGATGCTTCATCGCATCAATGGTTTGGCTTGCCAGTTCGAACCATCGCTCAGGTGTTGGCAGACTCACGGGGAGTTCCCCGGAGGTGGCATTATTTCGGTGAGTTTCCTCCCAAAAGACGGCAGCTTTGACCTTCTGGCGAATGCGTTCCGTGTCTTTGATGTGCTGTTCAGCCAGCATGCTGAGGTACATGCTGTTCGTCTCGTCGTCGGCCAGGCGGGAAAAATTTGTGAGGCGATCGTGCTTTGTTGCCCAGAGGCTATTGAGCACCTCTATTCGTCCATTGGCTAAATCGTGGTCAGACAAGATTGCAGAGATCAAAGCCCGTTCTTGGCCGGCCGCTTCCTTGGCCTGCGAAAATGCGACAAGGGCGATCTGTTTGCGCAATATCGATGCGTCGACCGGACTGTGAAAGGCGCTCATCTGTAGGTCGAAGAGCGTCTTGATAAGGATTGTGTATTGGTCGATTGTGTAGTCGCGCGATAGCTCCAGTTTTTGCACGCGTCCCCGTAGCACCTGAAGCAACATCCATTCTTCATCAACGCTTCGAAGGATGGCGCCGCCGATTTTGTTCTCGCTAAAGATGCTGACCAGTTCTTGCTCTGCGCTGCTGGTCACTTTTTGTTGAGCAACTAGCGCCGGGCCGAAGCGCTCGCCATCCGATGCAATATAGCCACTTGAAAGCCCTCTTTCTTTCTGTAGCTCATGAATAAGCAGACCGATCGCGCTATTGGCGCGCAGCCACTTTCCATCAAGCTTCGCGTCACTGAGTTGCGCTAAGCGATCAATCAGGCTGTGGATGACAAAAAACGATAACGCCAGCAGGAATACGATCAGCAGCCAGATCGCATTTCGCCGAATCGGTGCGAGCCCTTTTGTTTTGGTTGATCCTGCAGCTGTTCGTCTGGCGTCGTTCATTTGTCAGAATGATTGTTTTTGATTATTTTTGCATTCGATGTAGTGTAACCAAAAAAATCGTCTGGTAATGGTTTTATCCCGATGGGGTGGTTCATGAGAATACGCTGGACTAATGAGCTGGCAACAGGCGTGCGGACGATTGACCTTCAGCATGAAGAATTGATCGGCATGCTGAATGAGCTTGGTGCGGCTTATGCGGCTGGGCAGAACTTGTCTGTATTGGACGATGTTCTTCAACGACTCACGGCGTATACCATTTTTCACTTCGGTACTGAGGAAGCGCTGATGACTAGCCTGAAGGGGCGGCCCGACTTCGAGGAGCATTGTCAGCAGCACCGCCGGTTTATAGAGGAACTCTCACGAATGCGTGACCAATCGTCTGCGGATACTGCTGGCGCCATGAAAGACCTGGTCGATTTCCTCAATGCGTGGCTGTACGAGCATATTCTTAAAAGCGATCGGACTCTTGCCGTCTGTTTGAATGAACAGAATGCCAAGGTGCATATGAAGGAGCATTGAACGGTAGGGAGATTTCAACGCACACCGGATTTTCTGAATTCCCGGGAATCGTATCGCGTTGGCCCAAGGGATCGTTTGACCGACGGAGATCAGGGCACTTTTCCCCACTTGCCGGCGTTGGCGTGCGGTTTGTTAGTGAAGGCGAGCTTCTGGGGACTGGCGGCTGTAGCTACAGTCGGTCGAGATGTACGGAAATATTCTTGAGCGAGACGTCCGCGAGTTGGTCAACTGCCCTCCAGGCGCCTGAGAAATCCTGATCCGCCGTGTAGCCGTTGCGCGTGATCAGGCAGCGCAGACCGGCGCCGAGGGCGGCGCGCAGGCCGTTGTCGGAGTCTTCGATGGCCAGGCAGGCGCTGGCCGGCAGTTGAAGTCGATCCAGCACCCATTGGTAGATATCGGGGGCGGGCTTCTTGGCCGGCACGACGTCGCCGGCGCCGATCACTTCGAACCAGTCACGCGAATCGGGGCCGAGGCTGGTGCGCAGCAGGGCATTGACGTTTTCCGGCGAGGTGGTGGTAGCGATGGCGAGGCGGATGCCGGCGGCGCGGGCCTCGTCGATCAGTTCGGCGACACCGGGGCGCAGCGGTAATCCACCTTGTTCGACAATCCGGACGTAGTGGGCCGTCTTGGCCCGGTGCAGTGTTCTGACCAGTTCGGGAAAGTGCGGATCGTCGAGCAGCTGCGGGTCGAGGTGCTCGGCGTAGTGCAGCATGCGCTCCTTGCCGCCGGTCACGGCGAGCAGTTCGCCGTACAGGCACTCGTCCCAATGCCAGTCCAGGCCGTATTCGGCAAAGGCGGCATTGAAGGCCGGGCGATGGCCGTCGCGCTCGGTTTCGGCCAGCGTGCCATCGACGTCGAAGATCAGAGCTTTGAGTGCGGTATCCATGATTGCTCACGATAGCCCCGCTTGGCCTGGGCGCCCAGTCAGACCTTTTGAACCGGGAGATAAGCACTGGCTTATTCAGTGATGGCTTATTGCCCGCTTAAGAAATCCTGACTATCAGTTAATTAATAAGTCACTTATCTTCGGTTTCAACGCGGTAACACAACAATGATTGGAGACACCATGCAATTCGGACGTACCACCCTCTCCAAGTTCGTCATCGAACAGACCCGGGGCCAGCACAGCGAGATGGGCGCCCTGCTCATCGACGTGGCGGCGGCCGTCAAGACCATTTCGGCGATGGTCGGCAAGGGCGCCCTGAGCGGCTTTTCCGGCGCGCTGGAATCGACCAACGTGCAGGGCGAGGTGCAGAAAAAGCTCGACGTGCTGACCAACGAAGCCATGCTGCGCCATTGCGAGTGGGGCGGCCAGCTGGCCGGCATGGCCTCCGAGGAAATGGACGAACCCTACCGCATCCCCGAGAAATATCCGCGCGGCCGCTACCTGCTGATCTTCGACCCGCTCGACGGCTCGTCGAACAGCGACGTCAACGTCTCGGTCGGCACCATCTTTTCCATTTTGCAGCGGGACGAGGCCGGCGATGCCGAGGCCGCCGACTACCTGCAGCCCGGCCACCGCCAGCTGGCCGCCGGCTACGCCATCTACGGCCCGGCCACCATGCTGGTGCTGACGGTGGGCACCGGCACCCACGGCTTCACGCTGGACCGCGAGAGCGGCAACTTCCAGCTCACCCACCCCGACATCAAGGTGCCGGAGGATACCCGCGAATTCGCCATCAACACCTCCAACGAGCGTTTCTGGGAGCCGCCGGTGCAGCGCTATGTCGAGGAGTGCAAGGCCGGCAAGACGGGGGTGCGCGGCGCCGATTTCAACATGCGCTGGATCGCCTCCATGGTCGCCGAGGTGCATCGCATCCTGATGCGCGGCGGCATCTTCATGTACCCCAAGGACAACAAGGACCCGGCCAAGCCCGGCCGCCTGCGCCTGATGTACGAGGCCAACCCGATGGCCATGCTGATCGCCCAGGCCGGCGGCGCCGCCAGCACCGGCCGCCAGCGCATCGTCGACGTGGCGCCGGAAGCGCTGCACCAGCGCGTGCCGGTCATCCTCGGCTCGAAGAACGAGGTCGAGCGCGTCGAGCGCTACCACCACGAGTACGACACCGGCGCCGACCGCCCCTTCGTCTCGCCGCTGTTCTCGGATCGCTCCCTGTTCCGCGATCCGGCCTGAGCCACCCGGCCACCGAATTCACATCTGCAGCGAAAAAACCATGTCCATCAAACACCCGATCATCGCCATCACCGGCTCGTCCGGCGCCGGCACCAGCACGGTGATGCAGAGCTTCCAGCACATCTTCCGCCGCGAGAAGCTGAACGCCCAGATCGTCGAGGGCGATTCCTTCCATCGCTTCGACCGCCTGAGCATGCGCGCCCAGATGAAGGAGCAGGAAGAGAAAGGCAACCGCAATTTCAGCCACTTCGGGCCGGAAGCCAACCTGCTCGCCGAACTGGAACAGCTGTTCATCAACTACGGTACGCGCGGCAGCGGCCAGGTCCGCAAATACCTGCACGACGCTGCCGAAGCCGAGCCGTGGAAACAGGAGCCGGGCACCTTCACGCCCTGGCAGGACATCCCGGCCGGCACCGACCTGATGTTCTACGAGGGCCTGCACGGCGCCTGGGCCGGCGGCGACATCGACATCGCCCGCCAGGTCGATCTCTGCGTCGGCGTCGTGCCGATCATCAACCTGGAGTGGATCCAGAAGCTGCACCGCGACCAGCGCATGCGCGGCTATTCGCAGGAGGCGGTGGTCGACACCATCCTGCGCCGCATGCCGGACTACGTGAACCACCTCTGCCCGCAGTTCAGCCGCACCCACGTCAATTTCCAGCGGGTGCCCATCGTCGATACCTCCAACCCGTTCATCGCCCGCGACATCCCGAGCGCCGACGAGAGCATGGTGGTGATCCGCTTCGCCAACCCCAAGGGCATCGATTTCCAGTACCTGCTCAACATCCTGCACGGCGCCATGCTGACCCGCCCGAACACCCTGGTCGTCCCCGGCGGCAAGATGGGCCTGGCCATGCAGATGATCTTCACGCCGATGGTCCTGCGCCTGATGGACCTCAAGCGCCGCGCCTGACTCAGAACAATGGAGAGAGACATGGACCGCAACCCGACCGAAACCACCTTTCGCCGCGAGCTGGCCAACGCCGTCCGCTTCCTGGCCATCGACGCCGTCAACCAGGCCAAGTCCGGCCATCCCGGCGCGCCGATGGGCATGGCCGACATCGCCGAAGTGCTGTGGCGCGACCACCTCAGGCACAACCCGGCCAACCCGCAGTGGCCCGACCGCGACCGCTTCGTGCTGTCGAACGGCCACGGCTCGATGCTGCTCTACGCGCTGCTGCATCTGACCGGCTACGACCTCGGCCTCGACGACCTCAAGCAATTCCGCCAGCTGGGCAGCCGCACCGCCGGCCACCCGGAAGTCGGCCACACCCCCGGCGTCGAGACGACCACCGGGCCGCTCGGCCAGGGCTTGAGCAACGCCGTCGGCATGGCGCTCGCCGAAAAACTGCTGGCCCGCCGCTACAACCGCCCCGGCCACGCCATCGTCGATCACCGGACCTGGGTCTTTCTCGGCGACGGCTGCCTGATGGAGGGCATCAGCCACGAAGCCTGCTCGCTGGCCGGCGTCTGGGGCCTCGACAAGCTGACCTGCTTCTACGACGACAACGGCATTTCGATCGACGGCCACGTCGAGGGCTGGTTCCGCGACGATACCCCGGCCCGCTTCCGTGCCTACGGCTGGCATGTCGTCGGGCCGATCGACGGCCACGACAGCAACGCAGTGGCGGCCGCCATCGCCGAGGCCAAGGCGGAAAGCGCCAGGCCGACGCTGATCGTCTGCCGCACGCAGATCGGCTGGGGTTCGCCCAACAAGGCCGGAACGCATGACGTGCACGGCGCGCCGCTCGGCGCCGACGAAACGGCGGCCACCCGCGCCGCCCTCGGCTGGCCGCACGCCCCCTTCGTCGTGCCCGACAGCCTGCGCGCCGCCTGGGACGCCCGGCCGGCCGGCGCCGCCGCCGAGGCTGGCTGGCAGGCGCGCTTCGTCGCCTACCGCGGGCAATACCCGGAGCTGGCCGCCGAGTTCGAGCGCACGCAATCCGGCGGTCTACCGGAAAAATGGCCCGAAATCAGAAACGAACTGCTCGCCGCCGCCGGCCGCCATGAAGCGGCGACGGCGACCCGCAAGTCGTCGCAGAACTGCCTCGACCGGCTGGTCGGCAGCGTTCCCGAACTGCTCGGCGGCTCGGCCGACCTCACCGGCTCCAACCTGACCGCCGGCAAGGCCAGCGTCGCCCTGCACGAGGCGCTGGCCGACGCCGTGCCCAACTACATTTCCTACGGCGTGCGCGAATTCGGCATGACGGCGATCATCAACGGCGTCGCGCTGCACGGCGGGTTGATCCCCTACGCCGGCACCTTCGCGGTGTTTTCCGACTACGCCCGCAACGCCATCCGGATGAGCGCCCTGATGCGCCAGCGCGTCGTCCACGTGCTGACCCACGACTCGATCGGCCTCGGCGAGGACGGCCCGACCCACCAGCCGGTCGAGCACGCCAGCAGCCTGCGCATCATCCCCGGCCTCGACGTGTGGCGGCCGTGCGACGAGCTGGAAACCGCCGTCGCCTGGTGCGAGGCGCTCGAACGCCTGGGCGACGACAGCGGGCCGTCGGCCCTGCTGCTGTCGCGCCAGAACCTGCCGCAATACGGCGGCGACGCCGGCCGGGCGGCCGCCATCGCCCGCGGCGGCTACGTGCTGGCCGAGGCCGACGGCCCGCTGCAGGCGGTGATCATCGCCACCGGCTCGGAGGTCGCCATCGCCATGCAGGCCCAGGCCGTGCTCAAGGCCGGCGGCGTCGCCGTGCGCGTCGTCTCCATGCCGTGCACGCGGCGCTTCAACCGCCAGCCGGCGAGCTGGAAGAAGCAGGTGCTGCCGCCCGACATCGGCCGCGTCGCCATCGAGGCCGGGCAGACCGACTTCTGGCACAAGTACGTCGGCCTCGACGGCGAGGTGCTCGGCATCGACGAATTCGGCGCCTCGGCCCCGGCCCCGGCGCTCTACGAGCACTACGGCCTGACCGCCGACAAGCTGGTGCAGACGGTGCTGCGCAGCATCGTCAGCGCCGGCGGCAGCGACGGCGATTTCTGATGCCGGCCTAGGCGCTCCCCAACCCATTGCAGCCGTGCCGCACCCCCGCCAGGGCTGGGGTGGCGGGGCGGCTCGTCCCGGAATTCTTAGTCATCAGGAGACAACACCATGCCCATTCGGGTCGCCATCAACGGCTTCGGCCGCATCGGGCGCATGGCCTTCCGCGCCATCGCCCGCGAAAAGGAGTTCGAAGACATCGAGGTGGTCGCCATCAACGACCTGCTCGACGCCGACTATCTCGCCTACCTGCTCAAGTACGACTCGGTGCACGGCCCCTTCCCCGGCCAGGTGGCGGCCGAGGGCAGCGACCTGCTGGTCGACGGCCGGCGCATCCGGCTCAGCGCCGAGCGCCATCCCGAGCAGCTGAAGTGGGGCGAGGTCGGGGCCGACGTGGTGATCGAGGCGACCGGCCATTTCCTCAATCACGAGGGCTGCGCCCGGCACCTGGCGGCGGGGGCGAAGAAGGTCGTCCAGTCGGCGCCGGCCAAGGACAGCACGCCGATGTTCGTGTACGGCGTCAATCACGACAGCTACGCCGGCGAGGACATCGTCTCGGCCGCTTCCTGCACGACCAACGGCCTGGCCCCGGTGGCCAAGGTGCTGCACGACAAGTTCGGCATCAAGCGCGGCCTGATGAGCACGGTGCATGCCGCCACCGCCACCCAGAAGACCGTAGACGGCCCCTCCGGCAAGGACTGGCGCGGTGGGCGCGGCATTCTGGAAAACATCATCCCGTCGGCGACCGGCGCCGCCAAGGCGGTCGGCAAGGTCATCCCGGCCTTGAACAGGAAGCTGACCGGCATGGCCTTCCGGGTGCCGACCTCCGACGTCTCGGTGGTCGACCTGACCGTCGAATTGGACAAGCCAGCCAGCTACGACGACATCTGCGCCGCCATGAAGGCCGCTTCGGAATCCGGCCCGCTCCGCGGCGTGCTCGGCTACACCGGCGACAGCGTGGTGTCGACCGACTTCCGCGGCTGCGCCCAGCCGTCGATCTTCGATGCCGGCGCCGGCATCGCCCTCGACCCGACCTTCGTCAAGGTCGTCGCCTGGTACGACAACGAGTACGGCTATACCTGCAACCTGCTGCGCCTGGTACGCCACATCGCGCAATGACCCTAGAAACTCGACGCAGAGGCGCGGAGACGCAGAGAAATCCTTAAGTACGAAGACTTGGCCGGCTACTGCCATTCACTGGCATGAGGAGACGGCACAAGTCGGTAACTCCTGGCTTTTTCTCTGCGTCTCTGCGCCTCTGCGCTTCAACGCTGTTCCATTTGCTGAAAGGACACACCATGGCCCTGATTTCCCTGCGCCAGCTGCTCGACCACGCCGCCGAGCACAGCTACGGCCTGCCCGCCTTCAACGTCAATAACCTGGAGCAGATCCAGGCCATCATGCAGGCCGCCGAGGCCTGCGATTCGCCGGTCATCCTGCAGGCCTCGGCCGGCGCCCGCAAGTACGCCGGCGAGCCTTTCCTCAGGAAGCTGGTCGAAGCCGCCATCGAGCAGTACCCGGACATCCCGGTCTGCCTGCATCAGGACCACGGCACCTCGCCGGCCGTCTGCCAGCAATCGATGCGCAGCGGCTTTTCCAGCGTGATGATGGACGGCTCGCTGGGCAGCGACGGCAAGACGCCGGCCAGCTACGCCTACAACGTCGAGGTGACGGCGAAAGTGGTGGAGATGGCGCACGCCATCGGCGTCTCGGTCGAGGGCGAACTCGGTTGCCTCGGTTCGCTGGAAACCGGCGAGGCCGGCGAGGAAGACGGCATAGGCGCCGCCGGCAAGCTCGATCATTCGCAGCTGCTCACCGACCCCGACGAGGCCGCCGACTTCGTCGCCAAGACCGGCGTCGACGCGCTGGCCATTGCCATCGGCACCAGCCACGGCGCCTACAAGTTCACCCGGCCGCCGACCGGCGAGATCCTCGCCATCGCCCGTATCAAGGCCATCCACGCGCGCATCCCCAACACCCATCTGGTCATGCACGGCTCGAGCAGCGTGCCGCAGGAGTGGCTGGCGACCATCCGCCAGTACGGCGGGGCGATCAAGGAAACCTATGGCGTGCCGGTCGAGGAGATCGTCGAGGGCATCAGGCACGGCGTGCGCAAGGTCAATATCGATACCGACATCCGCCTGGCGATGACCGGCGCCATGCGCCGGGGGATGGCCGAAAAGCCCGAGGAATTCGACCCGCGCGCTTTCCTGAAGGCGGCGGTGGCGGCGGCGCGCGACCTGTGCCGGGCCCGCTTCGAGGCCTTCGGGGCGGCCGGGCAGGCCAGCCGCATCAAGCCGCTGCCGCTTGAAAAAATGACCGCTTTTTACCGTTGACCGCAGCACCGGTCGCCGGATATCGACTCTGCAGTGCCTTGTGGTTTTGCGGCCCCGCAGCCTGGGGCCGTTTTTTTGGAGAACACCATGCCGCCTGATTTCATCATCGCCCCGAGCATTCTCTCGGCCAATTTCGCCAAACTCGGCGAGGAAGTGTCCAACGTCATCGCCTCGGGCGCCGACTGGATCCATTTCGACGTGATGGACAACCACTACGTGCCGAATCTGACCATAGGCCCGCTGGTCTGCGCGGCGATCCGGCCGTGCACCAGCGCGCCGATCGACGTGCACCTGATGGTCAAGCCGGTCGACCGCATCATCCCCGACTTCATCAAGGCCGGCGCCAACATCATCACCTTCCACCCCGAAGCTTCCGAACACATCGACCGCAGCCTCTCGTTGATCCGCGACGGCGGCTGCCAGGGCGGCCTGGTCTTCAACCCGGCCACCCCGCTGGCCTACCTGGATTACGTGCTCGACAAGATTGACGTCGTGCTGCTGATGAGCGTCAACCCCGGCTTCGGTGGCCAGAAATTCATCCCCGGCACGCTGGCCAAGGCCAGGCAGGCACGGGCCAAACTCGACGCCTACGAGCAGGAATCCGGCCGACGCATCCGCCTCGAGATCGACGGCGGCGTGAACGTCAGCAACATCGCCGACATCGCCCGCGCCGGCGTCGACGCCTTCGTCGCCGGCTCGGCCGTCTATGGCGCCGGGAAGGATGGCGACCCGCATCGCTATGACACGATCATCGCGGCGCTGCGCGCTGAACTGCAGGATCGAGGATCCAGTTGTTAGGATCGAGTGAAAACCGATCAGTCTCCGCCGCCGCCTTTACTCGATCCTAATAGCTAACAACTCGATCCTGAAATGATCTTCCAAACAGTCACGTTCGACCTCGACGGCACCTTGCTCGATACCGTGCCCGACCTCCACGAAGCGGCTCGCCGCACGCTGGCCGAACTCGGCCTGCCGCCGCGCAGCGAAAATGAAATCCGCGATTTCGTCGGGCAGGGGGTGGCCGTGCTGGTCCGCCGCTGCCTGACCGGCGACGCGCCGCCCGACGAAGCGGTGCTGGCCGAGGCGGTCGCCGTCTTCCAGCGCCACTATGCTGCGGTCAACGGGAAATTTTGCCGAATTTTCGCAAACGTGCTGCCCGGCCTAGCGGCGTGGCGAGCCAGCGGACTGCCGCTGGCCGTCGTCACCAACAAGCCGGCCGCCTTCACCGAGCCCCTGCTCGAAGCGATTGGCCTGAGCGGCTACTTCGCCGCCATCGTTTCCGGCGACAGCACGCCGTACAAGAAGCCCCACCCGGCGCCGCTGCACCTCGCCTGCCGGCTGATGGGCAGCGCGCCGGAGCGCAACCTGCACATCGGCGATTCCCGCCACGACATCGCCACCGCCCGCAACGCCGGCTGCGCGGTGTATTGCGTGCCCTACGGCTACAACGAGGGCGAGCCGGTGCGGGCCGAGGATTGCGATGCGCTGGTCGACAACCTGGCGGCGGCGCTGGCCAGGGCGCAGCAGGATGAGCGCTATCGGGAGGGCGGAGGGGAGCGGGCGGCGTAGCGCCGGCGCTCGATCCGATGGGCGGGCCGCCGGCAGGCAGTCCCGCCGCGATTTTCCGGCAGGAATTTTCAACAATAGCGCCTGGGGAGCGATGCTTATTTGATAAATCTCAATAAATGGCATAATTGACAAATCAATGGCAATGCTATAACTTTCGTTATAATTCATTGCCCGCAAGATTCGTCCGCCACATCCCGATGCATCCCGCCGCCCACTCGTCCAAACCCCGGACTGACCTGGTTTCCCGGCTGCGCCGCCTGTCCTTGCGCAGCCGGCTGGTCGGCATCACGGTCGGCCTGGTGGCGGCCTTCGTCTGGGGGCTGGCCCTGCTCTCGGCGCCGGTGCTGCAAAGCCGCTTCGAAGCCGTGCTGGCCGAGCAGCAACTGGCCGCCACCCGCCAGGTTGCCCGCGAGATCAATGACGAATTGAAGAGCAGCATCGCCAGCCTGCAACTGGTCGCCGCCGGCCTGCCGGGCGATCTGGAGCACGCCGGCCTGGTCGCCTACCTGAAGGAAAGACCGCTGCTGCAATTGCTGTTCTCGGGCGGCATCACGGTCATCGGGCCCGACCTGCGCATCGTCGCCGACTACCCGGAAATCCCCGGGCGGCGGGGCATGTCGGTCGGCGATCGGGAGTATGTGCTGCGCATCGTGGCCACAGGCCAGCCGGGCATCAGTCCGCCTTTCGTTGGCAGGATCCAGAAGGAACCGCTGCTCATTATCGGCGTTCCGGTGATCGACGCGGCAGGCAAGCGGCGCGCCATCCTGGCCGGGGTGATCCGCCTGAACGAGCCCAGCCTGCTCGGCTTCGTTTCCGACAAGGCGCAGACCGGCAGCGGCGAGTATTTCATTTTCTCGCTCGACGACGGCATGATCATCGCCGCCACCGACCGGGCGCGGGCCATGACGGCGGCGCCGGCGCGCGGCCGCAACCTGCTCTTCGACCGCATGGTCGACGGCTACGAAGGGGCTGGCGTCGCCGACAGTTCGCAGGGCATCCGCAAGCTTTACTCCGGCGTGCGCGTGCCGACTGCCAACTGGCTGGTGATCGCCGCGCTGCCGGCCGACATCGCCTTCGCGCCGATCCGCGACATGCGCCACGTGCTCTACGTGTCGGCCGGCTTGCTTTCCCTGCTCGCCTTCTTCGTGATCAGCGCCGTGGTCGGCCGGGTCCTTGCGCCGCTCGACGAGGCCAGCGCCGCCTTGCGCCGCATGGTCGGCAGCGACGAGCTGCAGCCGCTGCCGGTCGGGCGCGACGACGAGGTCGGGCATCTGGTCGGCGAATTCAACCACCTGCTGGTCGACCGCCAGCGCTACGAGGAAGCGCTGATCGACAGCGAACAACGTTTCCGGCTGCTCGTCGAAGGGGCGCCGGAAGGCATCTTTGTCCAGACCGACGGCTGTTTCGCCTACGTCAACCAGGCTGCCGTCAGCCTGTTGGGAGCGCAGCGGGAGGCCGACCTGCTCGGTCGCAAGGTGCTCGACCGCATCCATCCCGAATCCCGCGCCGAGGTCGCCCAGCGCATCCGCCTGCTCAACGACGGCTACGCCGTGCCGCCGCTCGAACTGGTCTACCTGCGCCTCGACGGCCTGCCGGTGGCCGTCGAGGTATCGGCCGTGCCGCTGCGTTATGCCGACAAGAACGGCTCGCTGGTCTTCGTCCGCGACATCACCGAGCGCCGGGCGATAAGCGCCGAGCGCGACCTGCTGCTCGAGCGCTACCGCGGCGAGCGCGATTTCTTTGCCCAGGTTACCGACAGTTTGCCCGGCGTCTTCTACGTGCTGTCGCCGGCTGGCCGTTTCCTGCGCTGGAACCGCAACCTGGAGCAGGTGACCGGGCTGACAGCCGGCCAGATGGCAGCGATCACCCCGCGCGAGCTGTTCGCCGGGGGCGACCGCGAGGCCGTCACGGAGCGCATGGCGGCGACGCTGGCCGAAGGCCAGTCGACCGCCGAGGGAAATCTGCTGGTCAGGGGCGGCGAATCGAGGCGCTACCTGTTCACCAGCCGGCGCATCACGGTGGACGGCGCGGCGCTGATCGTCGGCATGGGCGTCGATGTCGGCGCCATCCGGGAAACCGAAAGGGAACTGGCCAGGCACCGCGACCACCTGGTCGAGCTGGTCCATCAGCGCACCGGCGAACTGGCCCTGGCCAAGGAGCGGGCCGAGGCGGCGACCGAGGCGAAGAGCGCCTTCCTGGCCAACATGAGCCACGAGATCCGGACGCCGATGAACGCCATCCTCGGCCTGGTGCACCTGATGCAGCGCGAAGGGGTCAGCGACAAGCAGGGGGCTCAGCTCAACAAGATCGACCTGGCCGCCAAGCACCTGCTCGGCATCCTCAACGATATCCTCGACCTGTCGAAGATCGAGGCCGGCAAGTTCCGGCTGGAGAACACCGACCTCGCCATCCACGGCCTGCTCGAGAACATCGCCTCCATCCTCGCCCCGCGCCTGGCCATGAAGGGCCTGCGCCTGGTCATGGAAACCGGGCCGCTGCCGCGCCGCCTGCGCGGCGACCCGATGCGGCTGACCCAGGCCCTGCTCAACTACGCCAACAACGCGGTCAAGTTCACCGAGCAGGGGCATATCACGCTGCGCACCCGCGTTCAGGAGAAAGCCGAAGGCAGCGTGCTGATCCGCTTCGAGGTCGTCGATACCGGCATCGGCATCGCTGCCGAGCACCTCGACCGTCTGTTCTCGACCTTCGAACAGGCCGACAGTTCGACCACCCGCCGCTACGGCGGCAGCGGTCTCGGCCTGGCCATCACCGCCCACCTCGCCCGGCTGATGGGGGGCGAGGTCGGGGTGAGCAGCCAACCGGGTGAGGGCAGCACCTTCTGGTTCACGGCCCGTCTCGAGGTGCCGGCCGCGGCCGATGGCGTGGCCGCCACCCCGGCCAGCCGGCCGGAAGACGCCGAAATGATCCTGGCCAGGGAGCACGCCGGCCGCCGCGTGCTGCTCGCCGAGGACGAGCCGATCAACCAGGAAATCGCCCGCGAGGTTCTCGGCCACGCCGGCCTTTGCGTAGACGTCGCCAACGACGGCGAGGAAGCCGTCGCCATGGCCGCCGCCAACGACTACGACCTGATCCTGATGGACATGCAGATGCCCCGCCTCGACGGCCTGGCCGCGACCCGGGCCATCCGCGCCGCGGCCAACGGCCAGCGGGTGCCGATCATCGCCATGACGGCCAATGCCTTCGTCGAGGATCGCGAAAAATGCCGGGCCGCGGGGATGAGCGATTTCCTGGCCAAACCGGCCAATCCCGAGGATCTCTACGCCATGGTCCTCAAGTGGCTGGCCGACCCGGACTAGCCCGGGGCGCCGAGTAGCGACTCCAGCACCTGCTCGGTGGCCGGCGCCTGCCGGCCGTTCTGGACGATCCACACGAAGCGGCCGGCCGGGGCGCCGGCGATGGCTTGGTCGATGGCCTCCTTGGCCGCCGGCAACTGCGTCGGCTCGTTGACCAGCACGACGACGCGGGCCAGTTCGCCGGCACCGGCCAGGACGCGCAACTCGTGCAGGCAGCCGGCGTTGCCGGCGACGAAATTGCGCAGGTCCATCAGCACCACGTCGCTGCCCTGGACCAGCTCGGCCAGCGCGTCCTGCCAGGTGGTGTCGTGGCAATAGCATTCGTTGACCCGGTAGCGACCTTCGGCATCCGGCCGCCACTCGAAGGCGGCCAGCCGGTGCCGGACGTCGGCCGGGCGGCGGATGAAGCGTTCGCCGAGACGGCCGTCGAGGAAGGTGAAGATGTCGTCGGCGTCGATCGTCCGCTCGGCGAGGTCGGTGCCGGCGATGAGCACGGTGTTGCCGCTCAGCCGCCAGCGCTCGATGACCCGGTCGAAGAGATCCTGGACGTTGGCGTCCTGGCGGAAGACGCGCAGCACGAGCAGGGTGGGCGGCCGCCCGACCAACTGCCTGGCCGCCTGGCGGCGCATCAGGGCGGCGCCGGCCGGTATCCACAGCAGCGGCGCGAAAAAGCCGAGGGCGCCCCAGCCGAGGTCGGCGATGGCGCCCAGCGCCGGCCCGGTCAGGGCGATCACCCAGACCGCGGTGAACAGGTAGAACAGCTCGGAGATCCGCCGCGCCGCGTAGGCCGCGGCCAGCCAGCGGCCGAGGGCGCGCACCGGCCACCAGGCGAGCAGCCAGGGCAGCAGCGCGAAGAGGGCGAAGCCGACGGGCGGGCTGGCCCAGCTGACCAGCCAGTAGATGAGCGGGCTCTGCCGCTCGATGAGCACGGCGAGCAGGTCGATGCCGGCCTGCGAGGCCCAGCTCAGCACGATGAAGGGCGGCGCCAGCCAGGGGGCGATGGCGCGGGTGGCGCCGCCCAGGCAGAGGGCGCAGACGACGACCAGCGGCACGCCGATGTCGAAGCTCATCCACAACAGGATCTGGGCGAAGCTGACGTTTTCGTTGACCCGCCAGCTGAGCAGGGCGACGGCGGCGATGAACCAGATCACCAGGGCACCGACCAGCCGCCGGCGCGACCAGCGGCCGAGCACGGCGATGACCGGGACGACCGGCCAGGCGTAGGCGGCGCCCAGGGTCAGCACCGTCTTCCAGCTGATCGGGCCGTCGGCGACGATCTGCGCTAACAGCGTGCGGCTCAGCGCGATGACCAGGGCCAGGCCGACGAAGCCGCCGATCAGCCGGCGGGCGGCCTGGCGGTTGTCGGCCAGGCTGACCGGGCGGGGCGGGCCGGCCGCCTTCCAGGGCAGGGCCGGTGCTTCCCGTTCGCTGGCGTCGACCGCTGCGGTCGACGGCAAATCCGGGCCAATTTTCATCAAACGCTGCATCGCCGCCCGGTAGCGGTTGGCGACGACCAGCGCCGCGATCACCGACAGCACGACGGCGATGATCAGCAGCGTCGCCAGCTTGCCCGACAGCACGCTTCAGACCATGGCCGTCAGGCCGCTAACATAGACCAGGCGGCCGCTCGCCGGGTCGCGCACGTAGCTCAGCAGCTGCTGGCGGTTGGCGCCGGCCCCGGGCGGTTTCAGCGAAATGTGCACCCAGCCCGAGTTGGGCCCCTTGGCCGGGTCGTAGCACTCGCAAATGATCTGGTCGAAATCGTCGAGGTTCTTCTCGGCCCAGCTCGCCAGCTCGAGCGTCGGCAGGCCGGCGATCTCGATGTCGCAGGCCTCGCCCTTGGCGTGCTGGCTGGTGCTGACCCAGGTCGACGGCTTGTTCTTCAAGGCGCGTTCCAGGGCCTGGCCGCGGTACACGCTGTTCGGCGAAAACCGCCCGAAGTGCTTGCGCACCGGCTGCAGCACCTGGCGGGCGAGATGCACGGCCGAGCGCAACTGGAGCACCGTCTCGAAGGCATTGTCGATGTTGAGGCGCAGGGCGAGGTCGGAACGGGTCAGCTCGTAGAGGCAGAAATTCGGCGCGATCAGCGTGCGTGGCGGCAGGTCGAGGCCGATCTGCTCGAGCGGCGCCTGCGACAGATCGGGCGGCTCGGCCGGCGGGGCGGCGACCGCCCGGCTGGCGGCGCGGCGGCGGGGCGGCTTGGACACAGCCGGGGCGGCGGCCGGCGAGGTTTTCGGGCGCGGGCTCATGACAGGCTCTCCAGGATTTCCGCGAAGACGTCGTGCATCGCCTGGTCGGCGGCGGCATCGGCGTCCTTCCACACGGCGTCGAGGAAACGGATGTGCTCGGCGACCGACGAGCGCTGGCGCGGGCTGGCGCCGCGGGTGATGGCCAGGCGATAGCCCTCGATCACCGTGGCCGGCGCGATGGCGACCCGCCGGCGGCGGGCCGGCAGCTGGCTCTGCCAGAGCAGGCGGGCCAGTTGCAGGTCGGCCAGGCTGGCGCTGTCCCAGAAGTTGGGTTCCTGGTCGCGGTTGGCGGTCAGGCCGGCGATCAGCTTTTCCAGGTCGGCCAGCTGTGGTGCCGGGTCGATGGCGGCGGCCACCGGGTCGAGTTGCCTGGCGAGCAGGTGGCCGGCCAGCCAGTTGGTGTAGGGGTAGGCCCTGGCCTTGATGGCGTAGGCCAGCCGGTAGTGGTTGGCCATGTTGACCAGCGCTTCGGTGCGCTTTTCCGGCGCCTCCTCGATCACCGCCATGCGCTTGTAGGCGCTGCCCAGCAGGTTGAGGCGCTCGGCCGTCTGGGCGCAGCGGCACAGCGTGTCGAGGTCGAAGATGGCCGCCTCGATGCGGGCCAGCAGTTCGCGCCGCGTCCTTTCGCGGGCCGGCTGGCGCTTGGGGGCCTGCTGCCAGCGGTCGGCCGTGCTGCGCACCCGGAAATTGGCGTATTGCTCCAGCGTGCGCATGCTGAACTCGCCCTGCTCGGCGGCCAGGGCTTTCTCCAGGCTGGCCATGGCCTCCTCCCAGCGGCCGGCTTCGCCCCAGGCCAGGCCGAGGGCGGCCTGCAGGTCGGCGAGGGCCAGCCAGTCGGCCCGGCGGCTGTCGGGAATGCGCTGGAGCAGGGCGGCTATCCTTTCCTCGGCCGCCTCGTTGCCGCCGGCCCGCAGGTCGGCCGCCAGGTTGTCGAGGCGGGTGATCAGCTCGCGCGGCGCGGCGAAGACCTGGCCGGCGCCGCCCCCCGCTTCGCCCTTGCGGAAGAAGCGGAAATCCGGGTCGCCGTAGCACTGGTAGGCGCCCCAGGTGTTGCAGCCTTCGAAACGGTGATGGATGTCGGCGCGGGCAGCGCGCACCGCTTCGCCGAACGGCTTGCCGTCGAGCATGCCGGCGTAGAAGGCGGTGGCGAAGGCGGCTCCGGCCTGGTCGTCGACGGCCCAGCCGGCGGCGATCACGGCGCGCACGCCCATGCCGATGAATTCCTCGCCGAGGTTGGCGGCCAGGCCGAGGCGGTCGAGCGGGCGGCCGCCGTCGATGCGCCCGAGATGGCAGCAGTTGATGAAGACGAGGTCGGGCACGAAGCGCATCTGCTGGATGTCGCCCGGCGTCAGGAAGCTGTTCTTGCCGATCACCATGCCGGAAACCGGCTTGCCGCCTGGGCGCTCGAATCGGTGCACGCCATGCCCGGCCAGGTGCAGGATGCGCCAGCCGTTCTTGTGCAGGTTTTCGAGGATGGGCATGGCCGATTCGCCGATGCAGTCGTTCACCTCGTAGCCCTCGTTCCTGAGCAGTTCGGCGACCTGCGCCGCTTCGGCGGCGGCGCCGGGCAGGGTATCGAATTCCGTGCTGCCCTGCAGCGCGGGGTTGCCGATGACCAGCGCCGTGCGCTCGCCGGTCTGCAGCGGCCGCTGGCGGAATTGCTGGGTGATGAACTGGCGGATGAAGCCGGCCTGCACGGCCGGCGGCTTGGCGTTGCCGCCCCAGCGGTTTTCCAGTAGTTCCCACGGGTAGCGGGCCGAATCGCTGTCCACCATGACGACGACGTTGCCCTGCTTGGGCGCCATTTCGCGCAGGCGCAGCGGGAGCAGCATTTCGAACAGGGTCTTGGCCGCTTCGGAATTCTGCCGGGTGTCGCTGCTCGCCACGCGCACGAAGTCGTCGGCCAGGGCCAGCTGGCCGGTCGCCATGGTTTCCTCGGCACGGGCCCGGTCGGTCGGGAAGACGAAGCGCAGGCAGTCGCCTTCGCGCTTGATCTGCAGGCGCTGGTACCAGTCGTCCGGGGCGTCGAAGCGGATGCGGCGGTGGCCGGCCTCGCCCGGCTCGACGCACTCCTTGGCCCAGGCGATGCGCTCGGCCAGGCGCTCGTCGCGCAAGGCTTCGCGCAGCGCGTTGGCGGCGTTGATGGCGACATCCTCGTACAGTTCGAGGATTTCCAGGCGGTCGATGATCACCTTGTCGTTCAGCGCCTTGTCGACCAGCGCCGTGTTGGCGTCGATGGCGGCGTTGAGCATGGCTTTCAGCGAATCGGCGACCGGCATGCCGCCGGCCCCGGTGCCGACCAGCAGGCAGGTGACGGCCGCCGAGCGCGGCCGGCCGGCTTCGCCGAAGCGGTTGTCCGGCCACTGGGCGACGCTCAGCGCGAAGTCGAGCAGGGCGCTGCGCACCGAGGCTTCGAGCTGGCTCGGCCGCAGTTCGCCGATCTGGCCGAGGCCGACGACGATGGCGCCTTTCGGGTCGGCGATCGGCGAGTCGTTGAGGAAAATGCTGTGGCTGCCGAGCGGCCCCGGGTAGAGGCCGAGGTCGAAGCGGCGGGTCAGGTGGCCGTCGAGCTGGCGGTCGAGGGCGGCTTCGGCGCTGACCACGGTGTCGCCTTGGTAGTGGCCGACCAGCACCGGGTGGCGGGCATAGCTCAGGCTGCCATGGCGGACGCTGACCGCGACCTTGGGCGCGGCGTTTTCGATTTTGGCCGAAATTTCCAGTTGACCGGAGAAACCGAGGCCGCGGATGTCGTTTTCGCTCGGCATGCCGTCGCCCGCCGGCGTCGGCGGCAGCACGAAGCGTTCGCCGGCCGCCGTGCCGCGCGCCCGGGCCGGCGGCGTGCTCGGCAGGCGGCTGGTCTGGCCGCCGACCAGGATGTCGAGGTAGGCCGGGAAGGCGCTGGGCTGGGCGCACAGCATGTCGTGCGCGGTGTCGGCGACGTACCAGACGGGCACGCCGGGCAGGCGGCCGGAAGCCCAGGTCACCGTGCCGTCGCCCTCGGGCGAGGCGATGAACTCGATGCGCTGCAGGTCGGGGCGGAAGGGGGCGTCGGTCGGCACCACCTGGTAGTCGACGACGGTGGCCGGCTGGCAGCCGGCGACGTAGCACATGAAGCGCGGGTCGGGCGGCGCCGCCTTGAGGAATTTCCAGGTCGCCGCGGCTTGCTGCAGGTCGCTGGCGACGGCGGTGTTCCAGCGGGCGTCGAGGGCATTCTTCAGCGCCTGCCAGCGGCCCGGCTCGGCGAAATCGGGGTCCTCCGGGGCGAAGGGCAGCAGTTCAAGCAGGCCGGCGTAGCGGGCGACCAGGCCGATTATCTGGTCGGTGCTCTGGGTGATGTCGAGCAGCGACAGCTTGCCCTGTGTCGGGTTGAAGCCGGTCAGCCAGCGCACCGCCTCGTAGGAGCCGAGGTTGGGCGTGCCGAGCATCAGGAAGCGGCTGTCGGGCAGCTGGGTGATGCGTTTCCACAGCGCGCTGCCGGCGCCGCCGTCGGCGATCAGCGAGCGGACGACCAGGCCGCCCATCGAATGGGCGACCAGGCGCAGCGGCTGCTTGCTCCGCTCAGCCTGGGCGACCAGCGGTTCGAGGCGGTCGGCCAGGCGGGCCGCCGCCTGGCGCACCGAGTGGCGCCAGTCGTAGGGGAAGATCTCGACCTGGTGCGAGCGGGCAAGGAACTCGACCAGCGGGCCGTAGAAATCGTCGACCAGGCCGACCGGGCGGATGTCGTTCTCGCCCATGGCCAGCTTTTTCAGGCCGCCCTTGAGCAGCGGCCAGTAGTGCAGCCAGATTTCGTCGTTGCCGGCGTTCAACTGGCTGCCCATGGTGCCGGGCAGCACGACGGCGATCGGCCGCGGCTTGTCGGTGCCGCGGCTGCGCCGGGCGATCTCGGCCAGGCGCGGCGCCGGCCGGGGGGGCAGGGCGATCGGCTGGAAGCCGGCGTGGTCGCCGTCGCCCCGGGTCAGGGCAGCCTGCAGCCAGGCGATGCTCTTGTCGTTGGTGAAGTAGCGGAAATGATTGACCCGCGGCCCCTTGTCCTGGCGGATGCGGCCGCCGCCGGCGCGGGGCAGGCCGCCGCTCATCGAGGCGGTGTCCACCACCAGGTCGTGGTCGTTGCGGTAGAACCAGTCGGTGGCCAGCACCTTGAGGGTGTTCCACACCCCGTCGCCGGGTTCGATGTCGCCGGCGATGACAGACAGGTCGGCCTCGCTGACCAGGTCCGGTGTGCTGTTGAGCAGGCGGGTCAGCGCCGAGCCGGGCATCATCGCCTCGAGGCCGGGCAGGGTGCGCGGATCGGTGCGTTCCTTGATCACGGCGTGCAGGAACTCGACGCCGTCGCCGAGCAGGCCGTCGCCGCTGGCCGCCTTGGCCAGGTAGTCGAGCACCGACAACCAGCGGTCGAGCCGCCCGGAGGCCAGCGTCGTACCGCGGGCCGGGCAGGCGACGCGGGCGAAGCGGCTGACGCGCAGCTGTTTCCTGGCGAGCAGGTCGACCAGTTCGAGCAGGCGCTGGCGGTCGGCATCGTAGGCCTGGTCGCGCAGTTCCGCCTCGCTCTTGGCGCCTTTCTTGCGATTTTTGTCGGCGCGCGCGTCCTCCAGCGGCGGCAGGCCCAGTTGCGCGGCCAGCGTGCGGTCGGCGGCGAACAGCTGCTTGATGCGCTCGGCGTCGACGACGCGGCCGAGATCCGGGCAGCCGGCCAGGCAGATCAGCTCGCCGACCAGCCCGCCGCGCGAATGGCTGACCAGGTGCAGTTCGGCCTTGTCGGGCAGGCGCTTGACGAGGGCCAGCGCGTTCTCGATCGGGCTTTGCGTCAGCGTCCGGTGCTCGAGCGCGAAGCTGCGTTCGCCGTAGATCGGCGCTAGTTTCTGGCGCAGCTTCTCGCCGCTGCTGCCTTGCCACAGCTCACCGAAGCTGCCCTTGGTGGACGATGCCGTGCCATGCAGGAAGACCAGGATGGGGCCGGCCCCGGCCGGGATGGTGGCGCCGGCGGCAACGGCGGTCAGGGCGAAGGGGGCGGCGAGGTCGATGCGGTAGAGGCCGTCGTCGTGGCCCAGTTGCTTGCGTTCGAGCGCTGCCCCCAGCTTGGCCGCCGACTTTTCGGCGAGGTCGATGCCGAAGAAGTCGAGCACCTTGACCGCGACGCCGGCCGTGCCGCGCTCGGCCGTTCCCGGCCGCTTCGGCACCAGGCGCGAGAATTCCCAGGCGCCGCCGGCGTCGCGGGCCGGCAGGCGGCCGAAGTCGCGGGTCAGGTCGTCGACCCGGCTCCACAGCACGAAGCCGTTTTCCATCTCGATCCGGACCACGGTGTCGGCCGGCACCTCACGCACATCGCCGGCGCCGTCGCGTGCCGCGCCAGGCAGCAGGCTGAACATCGGCTGCAGTCCGCCGGCCGTGCGCCGGGCGGTCGGTTCGGCGATGCCGCGAATCCTGTAGGTCGGCTGGCTCATGGCGTCTCCTCGGTCTGGGGCGCTACGCTGGCCCGTTCATCGGTCGTCATTCGAAAATCTTGCCCTTGCGCGCCCCCTCGCTGCCGACCATCTGCGGCACCTGCGGGTAGCTGGCCGAGGGCAGGTATCTGGCGGTGGCCTTGTGCCAGTCGGCGTAGCTGGCGCCGGCCTTCATGCCCTTCAGGGCTTTCAGCGCGTAGTAGGTGAAGGCGCCATTGAAGCGGCCGTTGATGCGGGCGTCGTAGCTGAAATTGTTGGGGCCTTCCTTGCAGCCGGAGAGCAGCAGGTCGCCCAGTTTGTTGGAGTAGGCGGCGATCAGCGGCGAACTGCCGGTCGGCGCGGCCATGGTCGTCGCCGGCTTGCCGGCCCGGTTCTTCGGCAACAGTTTTTCCGGCAGCCAGTTGCCCATCGGCATGAAGCGGGGCCGGGTGTCGGCATCCTTCTCGGCCTTGGCGGCGCGGGTCACCGTGCCGGAATGGCAGCTGTCGGCGATCAGCACGATGCGCACGCCGGCCTTGCGGGTCAGGAACAGGCTGCGGATCTCGTCGTCGGTCAGGGCCGCGCCCTTGGTCTGCAGGTCGTAGGGGCAGAGCGCCTCGTCCAGGCCGTCGGCCTCGTCGCCGTCGGTGTCCGGCTGGTAGGTGCCGTGGCCGGAGAAGGTGATGACCAGCGTGTCGTTCTTGGCGGCCTTGCCGATCAGCTCGCCCATCGCCTTGAGCATGGCGGCCTTGGTTGCCTGGTCGTCGAGCAGCTTGGCGACCTTGAAGCCGCGCGCCGTCAGTTCGGCCGCCCAGTCGTTGGCGTCGTTGACGCAGCCCTGCAGGTCCATGTGGGTGCCGGGGTAGTTGTTGATGCCGATGCACAGGGCTTTTCTGGCCATGGTGACTCTCCGTTCGGTTCAGGGGTGAAAGTTTCGACGGGCAGCCGGTTTGCCGGCGGCGCGGCAGGGATTTCGATTTTCGGCATTTTTTCCGGTCGACCGCGGGACTGGGTGGTCGGGCGAAAGATGCGGCCTGACCCGGAAATTGCCGATTTTCTTGACACGGGCGAAACACTGTATCTGCATGATGCGCTCCGGCTGGCGGCAGAAAGCGGTGCCTTATCAGGCTATTGAGATGTCATTGCCGAGTTTAGTTCAAATGCTCGTTTGAACAAACCGGAATTTTTTTAATGCCAGCAAAGTTCGATAAATGTCGGTTAACTGGTGGTTAAAGTCACATTTGAATATAAACGATCGTTTAAATTGAAGTTGTTGTTTTTGGCAATTTTTGCTGCGTCGCAAGAAGTCGATCATCAGGGAATATGCATATTGAAAATGTCGGTGACAAACAAAAAATCCTGTGCTTTACTCGAAACTGGTTTTTCGCGATTTGCCTCGCCCAATTGTGTCGTGACTATTGAGCAGCGCGGCTTCCGGCCTTCCGGAGCCGGCTCAGACAGACGAGAGGTGGCATGCTTGACGTAGCGCTCTCCTTCCTGGCCGACGAATTCAATGCCTACCTGCTGCGCCGCACCGGTTCGGCGACGCTCGGCCAGGTGGTGCCCGGCGCCCTGCTAGACGACAAGAGCGCCCTGGCCATTCCGAACGGCACGGTGGCGCTCAGCCTGGTCAATATCGAGGAAGAGCGCGTGCTGAGCGAGCAGGCGCCGGCCCGGGTCAGCGTCGGCGGTCGCGAGATGCTGCTGCAGCCGGAACTCAAGCTCAACCTGACGCTGCTCTTCGCGGCCCGCATGACCGATTACCCGACGACGCTGAAGGCGCTGTCCAACGTGCTGACCTTCTTCCAGTCGCATCCCGCCTTCAGCGCCGAAGACCACCCGGCGCTCGATCCGCGTATCGGTCGCATCGTCATGGAGCTGTACAGCGTGACGCCGGAAACGCTCAACCAGATCTGGGCCAGCCTTGGCGCCAAGTACCAGCCGTCGGTGCTCTACCGGGCCCGGCTGGTCACCATCCAGGACCGCGAACCCCTGCTCTCCGGCCCGCCGGTCACCGACATCGCGCTCGACCTGCACGACAAATGAGCATCCATTTTCGCACGCTCTGCGAGCTCGAGGTCGTTCACGGCTACTACCAGGGCTTGTGCCAGGACATCGCCTTCGTCGTCCCGGAAGCGGCCGCGGCGCTGGCCGTCGGCAAGCTGCTGGTGCGCGTCCGCGACGGCCGCCTGCACGTGCTGTTCGAAGCCGATGGCGACGGCAATCCGCGCCGCGACATCCATGGCGCCACGCTCTTGGTCGGCCTGCGCGTCGGCAACCCCGGTTTCGCCAATTTCACCGCTCCGCCGGTGGCCGCCGACCGGTTGGCGCTGTACGGCAATACCGCCGTCCCAACGGCCCTTGACGCCGCCCTGCCGGCCGACTTCATCGAGCCACACCAGCGCATCGTGCCGCAGTCGGCCGTCCGCCCGCTCAGCCTCGACTGGCAGCAGGGCGGGGTCTCGCTGGTCGGCTTGACGCTGGCCGGCGGCGACAACGAGGCGGTGTTCGAGACCCGCGACTGGCCGGGTGGCCGCTTCCTGCTGCGCGAACTGGCCGGCGGCCCGGCCGTCGAGTCGCACTGGCTGCACGCCCCGGCGCTGGCCGGCGACGGCCTGTGGGGCGTCGTCGCGCTGACGGTCGACCGGAATTTCTACGCCAATCCACCGGTTTTCCGGGTCGCCCTGCAGGCCCGTGCCGAGTCGCTGCACTACTACGTCGTCGCCCGCAACTACGGCGCCGCCGAATTCGGCCAGCTGCAGCTGACCGACGCCGGCGCCGTCGAGCAGGGGCGGCCGCCGCTTGCCTTCGACAAGGTGGCGCCGGCCGACTTCACGGCCGACGACCTGCCGCCGGCGGCGCTCGGCGGCGCCGACAGCCGCATCGTCCTCTTCCGCTCGCAGGCCCCGGTCGCCCGCCGGGCCGGCGGCTACCGCAAGCTGCAGCTGCGGCGCAACAACGAGATTCTCGTCCAGCATCTGCCCCAGGCCGGCTCCGACCGGGCGCAGGCGCGCTTCATCGTCCACCTCGCCAAACCTTAGAAGGGGGTCCGCCCATGCCAACCTACCGCACACCGGATGTCTACATCGAGGAAATATCGGTCTTCCCGCCTTCGGTCGCCGAGGTCGAGACGGCCATTCCCGCCTTCGTCGGCTACACCGCCAACACCACGCTGATCACCGCCGGCGACCTGGTCAATGCGCCGCGCCGCATCAAGTCGCTGCTCGAATTCGAGGGCCTCTACGGCAAGGGGCCGAGCTACACGGTAACGGCGGCCAATATCGACGAAGCCGGCAATTTCCTGTCGGCCGAGATCAGCAACAGCTATTTCATGTACGACAGCCTGCGGCTCTTCTACGACAACGGCGGCGGCGACTGCTACATCGTCTCCACCGGCGCCTACAAGACCAGCGGCGCGCCGGTGCTGCGCGACGAGATCAAGACCGGCGTGCAGGCCGTGGCCAAGGTGGACGAGCCGACCATCCTGCTCTTTCCCGACGCCGCGACGCTCTCCGCCGACGACCTGGCCGCCGTGCAGCAGGAAGCGCTCAAGCAGTGCGGCGAACTGAAGGACCGCGTCGCCGTGCTCGACCTCCGGCAGAGCGACCCGAACGGCACCAGCTTCCGCGACAAGCTGGGCATCAACAACCTCAAGTACGGCGCCGCCTACACGCCGTGGCTGAAGCTCAACTACAACAAGTCGGTCGGCTACGCCCAGGTCCGCGACAAGGTTTTCCGCAACGGCGTCCAGCAGCCGCTGACCGACCTGACCAGCGAGCCGGGCCTGCTCGCCGCCCTCGCCGCACTCGACCAGCTGGCCGCCGACGGCACGGCGCTCAACGCCGCGCTGGCCGCCCAGGCCGGCCCCGGCGAAACCCTGTCGAGCGCCTTCGCCAAGAAGCTGGCCGCCTACAAGGCCAAGCCGGCGCCGGTCGAGGCCGATGTCGCGCTGCTTTTTGAAGATGTCTTCGCCATCGCCCGCGTGGTCGATGGCCTGGTCGACGCCTCGCCGCTGAGCAACGCCAAGCTGGTCGCCGACATCAACACAATGATCGCCGGAACGCTGGCCCCGGCCTTCTCGGCGCTGATTGCGCTGGAAAAGGAAATGGCCGCCGACATCGGCGCCGCCGGCGGCGCCTACACCGTCGAATGGGACCAGAACACGCCGCCCGCCACCGCCGCCTGGGGTGGCATCTTCGGCGGCAACTCGCCGGCCGCTTCGGCCGGCAACACCGCCGGCGCCACCGTGCGGGCCGTCATGGACAGCGCCCTGGCCGGCATCCAGAAGGGCTTTTCGGCAGCCAGCGCCGGCCTCGCCGCCATCGCCTCGGCCATCGCCAACTACCGGGCGCTGCACGAGCAGACGCTGTACGAGAGCTTCACCCCCTACCGCAACGTCATCAACGGCATCGGGTCGACGCTGACCCTGTGCCCGCCGAGCGGCGCCATCGCCGGCATCTACGCCCTGGTCGACAACCAGCGCGGCGTCTGGAAGGCGCCGGCTAACGTCAGCCTGAATGGCGTCATCGCCCCGGCCGCCAGTTTTACGACCAGCGAGACCGATGCGCTGAATGTCGATGTCACCGCCGGCAAGTCGATCAACGCCATCCGCGCCTTCGTCGGCAAGGGCACGCTGGTCTGGGGCGCCCGCACGCTGGCCGGCAACGACAACGAATGGCGCTACGTGTCGGTGCGCCGCTTCTTCAACATGGTCGAGGAATCGATCAAGAAATCGACCTACTTCGCGGTCTTCGAGCCGAACGACGCCAACACCTGGGTCAAGGTGCGCGGCATGATCGAGAACTACCTGACGCAAAAGTGGCGCGAGGGCGCGCTGGCCGGGGCGACCACCAAGGATGCCTTCTTCGTGCGCTGCGGGCTGGGCGTGACGATGAGCGCCCAGGACATCCTCGAGGGCCGGATGAACGTCGAGATCGGCATGGCCGTGGTGCGGCCGGCCGAATTCATCATCCTCAAGTTCTCCCACAAGCTGCAAACGAGCTGAGCGCACACGCTAACGCCAACGCGAAAGGAAACCCAACATGCCTGCCCAATATCCCTTGCCCGTCTTCCACTTCCGCGTCGAGTGGGGCGGCACCCGCATCGGCTTTTCCGAGGTCACCGGCCTGACCCAGGAAAACCAGGCCATCGAGTACCGCGACGGTTCCTTCATGGAATACTCGTCGATCAAGATGCCCGGCCTGCGCAAGTTCAGCAACATCACGCTGAAGCGCGGTGTGATCAAGGCCGACAACGACTTCTTCAAGTGGTTGTCGACCATCAAGCTGAACACCGTCGAGCGCCGCGACCTGACCATCAGCCTGCTCGACGAGAGCCACAACCCGGTGATGGTCTGGAAGGCGATCAACGCCTTCCCGGTCAAGGTCGAGGGGCCGGCCCTCAAGGCCTCGGGCAACGAGGTGGCGATCGAGTCGATCGAACTGGCCCATGAGGGCCTGGAAGTGCAGAACGGCTGATGCCATGTCCGGACCAGCCCTGACTTTGTCGACTTCGCCTCGCCGTGCCGGGTGCACTGTCATCGGCTCGTCTTCGCGTCATGACTGACCCGGAAATGGCATAGGAAAATATCCATGGCCCAGTTCTACCCGCCGGTCGGCTTCCACTTCAAGGTCGAGTTCATCGGCCTCGGCAACCATGGCGACACGCGCTTCACCGAGGTCGGCGGGCTGGCCGTCGAGATGGGCAGCGAGGAAGTGGCCGAGGGCGGCGAGAACCGCTTCGTGCAGAAGTACCCGACCCGGGCCAAGTATCCCGAACTGGTGCTCAAGCGCGGCCTGCTCAAGGATTCCGGCGTGTGGAAGTGGATCAAGGAGAGCATCGTCGATTACGCCATCAAGCCGAGCAACGTCGATATCCACCTGCTCAACGAGTCGCACGAGCCGCTGATGACCTGGCACGTCATCGGCGCCTGGCCGACCAAGTGGGCGGTGGCCGACCTCAACGCCAGCAGCAACGTCTATGCCGTCGAGTCGATGCAGCTCGCCTACCAGTATTTCACCGTCGACAAGGGATAGGAGGCGCCCATGCCCATCATCATCGATGAAGTGGTCATCTCGGTCGAAGTCGGCAACCGCGAGGCCGGCGGCGACAACAGCCCGGCGGCACCGGTCGGCGACCGTCAGGTGCTGGTCGAGGAATGCGTCGCCCGCGTGCTGGAGATCCTGCGCGACCGGGAGGAACCCTGACCATGATCGCCAGCGGCCTGGGCAGCGGCATCCAGTCCATCATCCAGGAGCTGGACAAGGGGCAGCTGGAAAAGCTGACCATCCTCGCCCATACCCAGCCCGACTACAGCGACCCGCCTGTCGACAGCTTCGCCGCCTACGTCAATCCGGCCGAGATCACCCTCGGCTACGAGGTCGAGTACGACGCCGCGCAGGGGGCGGGGACGACCAACAGCCGCATGGAGTTCAAGAAGATCAAGCCGGGCGACCTGACGCTGACCTTCTTCCTCGACGGCACCGGCGCCAACGGCCAGCCGCTCGATGTGCAGAGTGCGGTGCACCAGTTCCAGACGGTGACCGGCTACAACGGCGACATCCACCGCCCCAACTATCTGAAGATCGTCTGGGGCACGCTGCAGGTCAAGCGCTGCGTGCTGAAGAGCGCCTCGATCGCCTACAAGCTGTTCCGCCCCGACGGCGTGCCCTTGCGCGCCGTGATCACCGCCGCCTTCACCGACAATTCCGACGACCAGACGCGCGTCGCCATGGCCCAGGACCAGTCGCCCGACCTCACCCATCGCCGCATCTTCAAGGCCGGCGACCGCCTGCCGGCGCTGTGCACCGCCATCTACGGCGACCCCGGCCTCTACCTGCGGGTGGCCGAGGCCAACGGGCTGGACGACTTCCGGCAGATCGCGCCGGGCACCGAAATCTTCTTTCCGCCGCTCGCCAAATAGCCCATGCCGGAAACCCGCGCACTGCCGATCGCCGCAGAACACCGCGAATTCACCGTCAAGGCCGGCGGCGAGGTCGTGCCGCGCGAGCACCAGTTGCTGGCGGTCAGCGTCAGCCTGGCCGCCAACCGCATCGCCTCGGCCCGCCTGGTCTACGTCGACGGCGCCGCCGCCACCGGGCGCTTTCCGCTCAGCGACGGCGAGTTGTTCACGCCCGGCCAGCGCATCGAGATCCTGGCCGGGGCCGGGCGCGACAGCGTCTCGCTGTTCATCGGCACCGTCGTGCGCCAGGGGGTGAAGGTGCGCGAGGCCGCCGCCTCGCAACTGGTCGTCGATTGCCGGCACGCGGCGATGAAGCTGAGCGTCGCCAGCCGGTCGACCGACTATTTCGAGCAGAGCGACAGCGAGATCATCGAAGCCCTGCTCGGGGCGGCCGGCGTCGGCGCCGAGGTCGAGGCGACGACAGTGAAGCACCCGCAGACGCTGCAATACCAGAGCACCGACTGGGATTTCCTGCTCGCCCGGGCCCGGGCCAACGGCCAGCTGGTGTGGTGCGAGGGCGAGAAAGTCGTGGTCAGGAAGCCGGCGCTGGCCGGCGCTCCGGTGTGCACGCTGCAGCACGGCGCCACGCTGCTCGAATTCGAGGGCGAGATCGACGCCCGCCTGCAGCACCCGGCCGTCAAGGGCGCCAGTTGGGACCCGGCCAGCCAGGAACTGGTCGAGGTCGAAGCCGCCGCGCCGTCGCTGGCGGCGCCGGGCAACCTGAGCAGCGCCGAGCTGGCCGGCGTTGCCGACCGCCCCTTCGACGTGCGCCACCCGGCGCTGCCGGAAGCCGAGGCCCAGGCCTGGGTGGACGGCATCGCGCTCGGTCGGCGGCTCGACCAGGTCAGCGGCCGCGGCAAGTGCCAGGGCATCGCCACCGTCAAGCCCGGCGTCGTCGTCGCGCTGGCCGGGCTGGGCCGGCGCTTCGACGGCCAGGCGCTGGTCACCGGCGTGCGCCATGAGTTCAGCCTGGTCCAGGGCTGGAAGACGCATGTCCAGGTCGGCGGTGTCGCCCAGCTGCCGGCCGGCAAGGCCGCGGCCAACCGCCTGCTGCCCGGCGTTGCCGGCCTGCAGATCGGCGTCGTCACCAGCAACGAGGACCCGGCCGGCGAGCACCGCGTGCGGGTCAGGCTGCCGCTCCTCGGCCTGTCCGGCGACGGTCTGTGGGCGCGGGTGGCCAGCCTCGATGCCGGCGACGACCGCGGCTTTTTCTTCCGGCCGGAGATCGGCGACGAGGTCACGGTCGGCTTCCTCGACGACGACCCGCGCCATCCGGTCATCCTCGGCATGCTGCACAGCAGCGCCAAGGCTGCGCCGCTGCCAGGCTCCGACGACAACCACGAGAAGCTGCTGAAGACCCGTTCCGGCATGCGCCTGCATTTCAACGACGAAAAGATCGTCATGACCCTGGACACGCCTGCCGGCAATTCGATCGCCCTCGACGAGGACGGCAAGTCGCTGACCCTGGCCGACCAGAACGGCAACAAGATCGTCCTCGACGCCGACGGCATCCGCCTCGAAAGCGCCAAGGCCATCGCCTGGAAGGCCGGCACCGAGACCAGGATGGAAGCGTCGGCCGCCTTCGAGATCAAGGCCGGCAGCGACCTCAAGCTGGAAGGCGGGGCCAGCGCCGAACTGAAGGGCGGTGGGACGGCCAAGCTGTCCGGCGCCCTGGTCCAGATCAACTAGGAGACGAAGATGCCCGCAGCAGCCTGTGTCGGCGACCTCAGCACCCACGGCGGGACGATCACCGGGCCGGGTTCGCCCACCGTGCTGATCGGCGGCAAGCCGGCGGCGGTGGTCGGCGACCTGCACGCCTGCGTGCTGCCGCCGAGCGGCCACCAGCCGACGGTCAGCCCCTTCCCGATGGGCAGCGCCACGGTGCTGATCGCCGGCCGGCCCGCCCTGCGCGTCGGCGACGCCTGCCTGTGCGGCGCCTCGGCGGCAGTCGGCTGCCCGACGGTGGTGATCGGATGAGGCCCGCCATGCAATTTCGATTTTGGCCGCTTTTTCCGGTTGACCGCGGCAGTTGCTGCCTGACCGACGGAGGCCAACGATGAGCGACGCCGCCGACCGCTACGAATCCTTCCTCGGCACCGGCTGGAGCTTCCCGCCGCGCTTCGCCGGGCGCGGCGCGGTGATGGTGGCCGACGAGGCCGACATCCACGAGAGCCTGCAGATTTTGTTCGGCACAGCGGCCGGCGAACGGCTGTTCGCGCCCAAGTACGGCCTCGACATGCACGAACTGATGTTCGAGCCGATGAGCACGACGCTGCGCACCCTGCTTCTCGACCGCATCCGCACCGCCATCCTGGTCCACGAGCCGCGCATCAAGGTGCTCGCCCTGGCCGTCGACAGCCCGGACGCCAACAGCGGCCAGCTCAGCATCCGCCTCGACTACGAGGTGCGCGCCACCAACTCGCGCTTCAATCTCGTCTTTCCCTTCTACAAGACCGACGGCAACGAACTCCGCGCCGCCGTCGTCCGGGCCGGCGGAGGCTGACCGGGCATGGCGGCCGAGCGCATCCTGCAGAACGACATCGCCCGCCTCGGCCAGAGCCAGGCCGAGCGTTCGCCGGCCGCGCTCGATCCGGCCTACGCCCCGGTCGATGCCCGGACCCCGGCCGAGCGCGTCGGCGAAGCCCGCCGCCTCGCCGCCCAGCTCAACTTCTACGCCGCCGACCCCAGCCAGGCCGAGGGCCGCTGGGATGCCTTCTTCCCGGCCGACGCCGAAAGCCGCGTCGAGGCCGACGACGGCGCCACGCCACCCCATCTCGGCCTGCTCGGCGCTTTTTTCGACATGCTGGAGCCGGCCCGGGCGGCCCTCAACCAGCTCGGCGAGCGCCATCTCGATTTTCATTTCGAGCGCGTCCTCGGCTTTACGCCGCTGGCTGCCCAGCCCGAACACGTCCACCTCTGCCTGGAGGCCAAGAAAGGCGCCGCGCCCTTCGCCGTCACGCCCGCCATGGTTTTTTCCGGCGGCAAGGATGGCGCGGGCGCCGAGCGTCGCTATGTGCCGCAGCGCCAGACGGTGATCGGCCAGGGGCGCCTGGCCGGCCTGCGCAGCGTCTATCGCGACGGCAGCGGTGTGCACTTCGCGCCGCTCGCCGATTCTGCCGACGGCCTGGGCGAGGCGCTCGACGAAGCCCGGCCGTCGTGGCCGGCCTTCGGTCACGGCGGGCTGCCGGCGGCGCCGGTCGGCTTCGCCTTTGCCTCGTCGCTGTTGCGTCTGGCCGAAGGCCGGCGCCGCATCCGCCTCGGCCTCGACCTCGCCTTCCTCGCCGCCAGCGGCCTGAGCGCGGCGCAGATCGGCGCCGGCCTGGAGGCCTGGCTGACCGGTCCCGAGGGCTGGCTGGGGCCGTACACGCCGACCGGGACGAGCGAAGGCGGCCTGGTCGTGCTCGCCTTCACCGTGCCGGCCGGCGAACCGGCGGTGGTCGACGCCGTTGCCGCGCTGCATGGCGCTGCCTACGCCACCGCGCTGCCGGCCGTGCAGTTCGTGCTCAAGCCCGGTGCCGGCGGGCTGTACGCGGCGCTGGCCGGCCTGCGTGTCGACCGTGTCCAGCTCGATGTCGCGGTCAACGGCAAAAAAGACCTGATTCTCGAAAACGACTTCGGCAGCCTCAACCCGAAAAAGGCCTTCCAGCCCTTCGGGCCACAGCCGGTGGCCGGCTCGCGCTTCCTGATCGGTTGCCCGGAGGCCCTGGCCAAGCCGCTCGGCAGCCTGTCCATCGCCGTCACCTGGCAGGGCGCGCCGGCCAGTCTCGACGACTGGTACAGCGGCTACAGCCGGCGCGCCAGCATCGCCGACGGGGTGCGCGCCAACCTGGTTTACCAGGATGGGGCCGGGGTGCAGACCCGCCATGAGTTGAATGTCATGCACCGGGTCAACGGCGTCACCACGCTCAGCCCGACCGCCCCCGCCTACAGCCCGCCGCCGCCGTCGCCGCTCGGTTTGAGCTACCACCTGTTCAAGGGCGGCCATGCCTTCAGCCGCTGGATCGGGGCCAAATTCTTCATGGCCCAGCCGATCTTCTTCGGCGCCGAGCCGCCACCGCCGCCGGCCGTCCGCCCCGGCTTCGTCACCCTCGCCCTGATCGAGGATTTCCTGCACGCCGACTACCGCAAGGAAGTCATGGCCGACCCCAAGACGGCGCGCAACGAGCCGTACACGCCGACCGTGCAGGAGATCAGCCTCGACTACAGCGCCCGCCTGCCGCTCACCGACCTGCGCGGCGACACGGCCGAAGCCTTCGCCGCCGCGGCCGACCTGCAGTTCTTCCACGTCGGCGCCTTCGGCGCCCGCCGCGAGCATCCCTTCCTGCGCCGCGACCTCGCCTGGGTCGCCGAGCGGCAGCCGGGCCTGCTGCCGGCCTACCCGGACGAGGGCGAGTTCCTCGTCGGCATCGCTGGCGTCGGCGCCGGCGAAAGCATCCACCTGCTGCTGCAGGTCGCCGAGGGCAGCGCCGATCCCGACCTGCCGGCCCAGCCGGTCAACTGGTCGGTGCTCTGCGGCAACCACTGGCGGCGCGTCGCCCCCGACGAACTGGCCCTCGACACCACGCGCGGCCTGCGCGCCAGCGGCCTGGTCGGCATCGTGCTGTCGCGCCTGACCACCACCGACAACACCTGGCTGCCGACTGGCACGGTCTGGCTCAAGGCCGGCATCGCCAGCGGCAGCGCCGCCGCCTGCCGGCTGCTCGGCGTCCACGCCAACGCCGTCGAGGCAGTGCGCCAGTGGCCCGCGGGCAGCCCGCCGCCGATCGAGACATTGCCCCCGGGCACGGTCGCCAAGCTGCTGGCGCCGCCCGCCGGGCTCAAGAAGGTGACGCAGCCTTATGCGACGTTTGGCGGCCGGGCCGGCGAAACACCCGCCATGCTCCGCCGCCGCGCTGCCGAGCGCCTGCGTCACCGCCAGCGCTGCATCACGCCGTGGGATTACGAGCGCCTGCTGCTCGAAGCCTTTCCCGGTGTCCATCGCGTCCGCTGCATTCCGCACGCCAGCGACCGCGCGTGGACGGCGCCCGGCCATGTCCTGGTCGTCGCCGTGCCCGACCTGAGCAACCACAACCGGCCCGACCTGTTGCAGCCCAAGGTCGATCTCGACACCCTGACCCGCATGCGCGAGCACGCCCAGGCCCATGCCGCGCCGGGTGTCGTCGTCCATGTCCGCAACCCGGACTACCTGGCGGTACGGCTCGACTTCAAGGTGCGCTTCCGCCCCGGGCTGCCTTTCGACTACAGCCGCCAGCAACTGCACGCCGCGCTGGTCGAGGCGCTGTCGCCCTGGGCCTTTGCCAGCGGCCGGCCGCTCGATTTCGGCGGCCGCCTCTACCGCTCGGCGCTGCTCGATTTCGTCGAAGAGCTGCCCTACGTCGATTTCGTCACCGACTTCCGCTTCGGTCCGGCCGGGGCTGGCGAGTTGCTGCTCGCCGATGTCGCCGAAATCGTCGCCGACCGGCCCGACGTCATCCTCGTTTCCGCCGATCGCCACGTCATCGGCGAAGCCACTGCCTGAACGGGACCGACATGCTCCTTCGCCCGACCATCGCCAGCCGCCCCGAGACCGACCCGGCGCTCGATCAGCGCCAGCTCTTCGAACGCGGCCTGGCCGCCATCCGCCGCCTGTCGCGCCAGGGGTGGACCGACCACAACACGCACGACCCCGGCATCACCCAGCTCGAGTTGCTGGCCTACGCCCTGACCGATCTTGCCTTCCGCGCCCGTTTCCCGGTCGAGGACCTGCTCGCCGCGCCCGCCGACAACGCCACGGCGATGGGCAAATTGTTCGCCAGGGCGGCCGACATCCTGCCCAACGCCCCGGTGACGCTGACCGACTACCGCAAGCTGCTGATCGACCTGAAGGGCGTCAAGAACGCCTGGCTGCACCCGGTGCCGGTCACCCTGATCGCCAACCCGGCGACCGGCAAGGTGCACCGCCAGCCGACCGGCCACCCGGCCGAGCGGCCGATTTCCGTGGCCGGCCGCTACCAGGCGACCATCGAGTACATGGACGAGGTGCGGACCGCCGAGCAGCGCGACGGCATCCGCCGCGACGTGCTCGCCACCCTGCACGACAACCGCGGCCTGGGCATGGATTTCGTCGGCCCGGTGCGCGAGCTGCGGGTCGCCGGCTTCAGCCTGTGCGCCGAGGTCGACCTGGCGGCCGACGCCGATATCGTGCAAGTCGCCGCCGACCTGCGTTTTGCTGTCGACCGCTTCCTGGCGCCGCCGGTGCTCAACTACCCGCTGTCCGACATGCTGGTCCGCCGCCATGCCGACGGCACGACATGGACGGTGCCGGAAATCTTCGAAGGCCCGCACCTGGCCAACGGATTCATCCCCGACGACGAACTGGCGGCCAGCGAGTTGCGCAGCGAGGTCCGCCTGTCCGACGTGATCAGCGTCATCATGGACATCCCCGGCGTGGTCGCCGTGCGCGACATCCTGCTCAACCCGCTCGATGCGGCCGGCCAGCCGCAGGCACCGGCCGACAAGTGGCGCCTGCCGGTGGCCCCGGGCTGCCAGCCGCGACTGGCCGAAGGGATCGGCCGGCTGGCCTTCTACAAGAAAAACCTGCCGGTGGTCGCCGACCCCGGCCAGGTGGCAAGCCGCCTCAAGGCGCTGGGCGAGGCCGAGCGGCAGAAGGTCGAGGCCGGCAACCCGGGCGACTGGGCGATTCCGCTTGGCCGCTACCGCAACCTGGCGGCCTACCGCAGCGTGCAGGGCGATTTCCCGGCCATCTATGGCCTGTCCGAAGCCGGCCTGCCGCCTGCCGCCAGCCTGCCGCGCCAGGCCCAGGCCCTGCAGTTCAAGGGCTGGCTGACCGTCTTCGATCACGTCCTGGCCGGCTATGCGGCGCAGTTGGCCCATGTCCGCGACCTTTTTTCGGCCGATCCCGCCGTGGCTGCCAGCTATTTCGGGCAGCAGGTGACGAGTTACCCGGACTGGGAAAAGATCTACGTCGCCGGCTTCGATGGCGCCACGCTGGCCGGCATCGTCGAGCCGGACGACAGCGGCCTGGTTCGCCGCAACCGCTTTCTCGACCACCTGCTGGCCCGTTACGCCGAGGATTTCGCCGACTACGTGGCCGTCATGCAGGGGCGCTTCGGCATGGGGCCGGCCCAGGCGGCCGAGGCCAAGTGCCGCTTTCTCGCCGACTACGCGGCGATCGGCGGCGAGCGTGGCCTGGGTTACGACGCCAGCCTGCAGGGAGCGGACGAATTGTGGGGTACGACGCGCAATCTTTCCGGCTACGAGCGGCGCATCGCCCGCCTGCTCGACATCGCCAACCCGGCCCGCCGCAACCTGTCGGATGTCGCCTACGACATGTACGCCGAAGTCGACAAGGTGCCGGACAACGCCACCGAGTACCGCTTCCGCCTGCGTCACCCGGTCAGCGCCAAGATCCTGCTGTCGAGCAGCACGCACTACGCGACGGCCGCGGCGGCGCGGACCGAGATGGAACAGGCCATCGCCCGGGCCCAGATGCCCGAGGGCTACCAGCGCAAACGCACCGGCAGCGAGGCGACGCCGGAGGCCGAACGGCGCTGGTATTTCAACATCGTCGATGCGGCCGGGGAGGTGCTCGCCCGGCGCATCGAATATTTCCCCAGCGAAGCGGCGATGGAGGGCGCCATCGCCGAGCTGATCGCCCACCTACGCGCGCAATACAGCGGCGAGGGCCTGTACGTCATCGAGCACCTGCTGCTCCTCGCCGACGCTGCCGACGACCCGCTGATGGACATCTGCATCGACCCCGGCTGTGCCGATTGCGCCGATCTCGACCCCTACAGCCACCGCCTGACCATCGTCCTGCCGGCCTACACCGGCCGCTTCCGCGACATGGATTTCCGCCGTTTCGTCGAAACCACGCTGCGCGAAGAGGCGCCGGCCCACCTGCTGGCCCGCATCTGCTGGGTCAATACCGACGACATGGCGGCCATCGAGGGCGCCTACCGCGACTGGCTGGCCATCCGTTCCGGCGCCGCCAGCGCCGATGCAGCGGCCAAGCGCGGCCGGCTGATCGATGCGCTGACCCGCGCCAAGAACGTCTACCCGCCCACTGGCCTGCATCCTTGCGGCCAGCTGGAGCCGCCCCCCTTCATTCTCGGCCGCGCCGCCCTGGGCAGCGCCACCGAGCTTCCAGAAGCCTAGACCGGGAGTCCGACCATGGCCGAGCCCCTCAAGATCGTCCGCCGCCTCAACGAGGTCACCACCGACTACGCCGTTTTCGAGCGCGACCAGGTGCTGACCGAAAGGCAGCTCAACAGCGTCACCGAGTACCTGGACGACCAGGGCCGGCTGACCCGCACCCAGCTGCTCGGCGTCGGCATCGTCGGCGGCCTGTGGCCCAGTCTGGCCAAGGATCGCCTGCACATCGGCGCCGGCGTCGGGGTGACCAGCGACGGCGACCTGCTCGGCTTCGCCGCCGATACCGTTTTCGACCGCTGGCTGCCCTACGACGAGACGGCGCCGGCCTACGAGCCGTTCTATGTCGAAGGCCGGATGCTGCCGCTGATCGAGCTGCTGGCCGAGGGCGACCGGCGCGACGGCAAGCCGCTGGCCGAACTGGCCAACGAGCTCAAGGACAAGCTGGCCATCGTCTTCATGGAGAGCTACGAGAACGATCCCGACCTGTGCACCGGCGGCGATTGCGACAACAAGGGGCGTACGGCCCGCAATACGCAGCGCCTGCTGCTGGTCGACCGCGATATCGGGCAGAAATCCGGCCTTGCCGTCAGCCTGCCCACCGGCGCTGACCTGGCCGCCTCGCTGCCGCGGCTGCGGGCCGGCCGCGCCGACCTCGGCACCGGCAACGATGCCCGGGTCGACGTGACCAGCGCCGAGCGCTTCGCCGCCCGTTACCGCAGCCAGGCCGAGGCGACTTTCAAGGCCCTGTCGGCCGCTGTCGAACGCTTGACCAAGCAGCTCGAGAGGCACGCCATCGGCGGCCTGCCGAGCCCCGCCACGTGGTCTGGCGAGCTGAAAAAGCGCCTTGACGCGCTACCCGGCACGGTGGCCGGCATCCAGTATTTCCACGCCCACGCCAAGGATCTGGTGGCCGTCTGGGGCGACTTGCGGGCCGCGCTGTTTGCCGACGACAGCGTGCTGGCGCCGGCCGCCGAGGCTTTCCCCAAGCACCTGCTGCTCGGCGCCCTGGCCGAGCCGACGGCACTGCGTACCGGCTGCTACCCGGCGCCCTGGCTGTCCGGCGGCACGGCCGAGCGGCGCCGCGTGGTCGACGCCATGCAACTGTTCGGAGCACTGCTCGCCGCTTTTTCCCTGCCCGCCGGGCAGACCATCAAGATCACCCCCAGCCGGCGCGAGACGGCCGCCCTCGGCGAGCGCGCCGTGCCGGCCTACTATGCCGCCGACGCCACGCTGCGCCAGCGCTGGAACCCGGGGCGTGCGGCGCGCGGCGAGACGGACGACACGCTCGGCTACCACTGGACGCCGACCCCGGCCCAGGGCGACCCGAACGACCCCTTCGCCAGCGACCAGGGGGGCGTCGATTTCTATCGCATCGAGGGCTTCCTCGGGCAGAAGGCCGACGCCGCCGAGATTGCCCTCGAAAAGCTGGTCCGTCAGCGCAACCTGCCGATCGCCGTGATGAGCGCGCTGACCCACAACGAGCGCCGCCTGATCGTGCGCGGCCCGAAATTCAAGAGAACAGGCCTGCACAGCCTGCACTACCTGTTGCGCCAGGATCTGGTCAGTCACCTCAACGACAACATCGCCTACAGCAGCACGCTGGCCGGTTCGGTCAAGACGGCGCAGCAAGGCTGGGTGGCGGACGAAAACCGCAAGCTCAAGGTGGGCATGCCGGTCGTCCAGTATGCGGCGCTGACCAAGGATTACACCGTCTCGCTCGGTTCCGCCAAGGCCGCCCTGGAAAGGGGGCGCGACCAGCTGGTCGGCACGACGGGGAGCGGGCCCCTGGCCGCCCGCAGCTACAAGGCCTTTCAGGCGCAGCAGACCAGTGTGGCGCCGGCCATCGGTAGCCTGATCGTCGGCTCGGCCAAGGCCAAGATCGAGATCGGCGATCTGGCGCGCAATGACGTCATCTCGCCGCTCGACGCCTTTGCCGGCACCAAGACCCACCTCTGGGTGGACTGGCTGGGCGACATCCTCAAGAAGCGCGAGGATGACGACAAGGACCGTCTGCTGCTGACCAACATGCTGTTCGAGCATCCCGGCCTCGAACATGCCGGGGGCACCGTGCCGGGCGGCACCTTCGTGCTGGTTTACAACGATGCCGGCGATGTCATCGGCGACCTGATGCTGCCCTACTGGCTCGACGACAACGACGAGAGCGATCTGGTCGAGCCCGTCCTGAAGCAGCCGGACATCGAGTTGCGGTTGCCGCTCGATGTGCCGCCGATCAGCTTCATCAAGCCACGCGACCTGGCTTTCGACGACTTCAAGGTGATGAGCGTGCTGCCCGAAATCAAGATCCAGGAAAACTACAGCAGCTTTTTCCAGAAATCGCTGGGCAGCCTGGGCGAGGTCATCAAGAACACCCGCACGGCGACGGTGGCCGAGGTCGCCGGCAGCAAGACGGCGACCAACGACAGCTACATGGCGCAGATGCTGGCCATCATCCAGGGCCAGCAGGCGCAGATCAAGGGGCTGCGCGACGTGGCCGGCGACGACCGCCTGCCGGCCGAGACCCGCGACAAGGCGCAGGCGCAGATCAAGCAGATGGAGGAGCAGCTGGCCGACTCGGTCGGCACCACGGTCGAGTACTTCGCCGTGGCGGCGCCCGAGACGGTGCGCTTCGAGGCCGACAAGGCGGCGGTGTACGAAACGGTGGGGCTGGCTGTCAACCAGGTCACCGACCGCGAGGTCAGCAACCGGCTGAAAGACAACCTGAAGCAGACGGCGACCAACGCCGGCAACGTGCAGGGCGGCAGTTCGGCGCTGGTTGCCAACCAGTTGATGAACAAGGTCGGCATCGGCTGAGGCGGGACGGCGATGCGCGCCACCAGTGCCACCCACCGCATTCGCCGCCAACGCTGGCAGGTCAACACGGCCAGCGCCGGCGAGGCGCTGGCGCTGCGCACCACGCTGCGCCGGGAGTGCGAACTCGGCCTGCAGACGGCGCTGGAAACGGCATTCGATGCCTGCGACGAGGCCGGCCGGGTGATCCGCCTGGCGCGGCTGGAGGTCAGGGTGGCGGTCGATTCGCCGGCCCAGCTGGCCGAGGCGCTGCCGGCCCGGCTCGGCGAAGCGGCGCGGCAGGCGCTGGCCGCCGCCATCGCGGCCGCCCCGGCCGGGGGCGATTCCCGACCCCCTCCGGAAACGACACCGGCCGAGCGCCTGCACCTCTACCTGGCGAGCGGCCGCATCGCCTGGTTCGAGGCCGACCGCGACCCGGCCGACGTCGCCCGCCTGCTCACCGACGAGGCCCGCCGGCGCAGCGCCGATCCGGCCGCCAGCTGGCCCGCCTTGCTCGCCGACCTGCCAGCCGGCGAGGCGCGGCGCCACGGCCTGCTGCGCTTCCTGCAACTGCTCGACGACGACGGGCGGGCCGCCTGGTGGGATTTCGCCGAGGCGGCGCCCGGCTCCTCCGGCGCCTTGGCCGATGCCGTCGCCGCGCTGTGTCGCCTGGCTGCCGGGCGGCCGGCCGACCATGCGCTGCGCCTGCAGGCGCTGGCCCTGCTGCTGGTTGCCAGCGGCCCGCTGCCGAGCGCCGCCGGGCGCCGCGACTGGTCGGCGGCGGTGGCCGACTGCGCCGGGCTGATCGGCGTCGGCGCCTCGCCGCTCGGCGCCTTCCCGCGCAGCGCCGAGGAGCGCTCGCTGTGGCAGCAGATCGGCGGGCTGTTCGCCGGCGGCGCCGGCCGGCCGCCGGCAGCGCCGCCAGAATTTGAAAATTCGCCGATTTTTCCCGTCGACCGCAGCGCTGCCTTGGGCGGCGGGCCCGACCCGGCCGCCCAAGCCGCCGAGGCGGCCCCCGGCCTGCCGGTGTATGCCGCCGGCCTGGTCCTGCTTCACCCCTACCTGCTGCGCCTCTTTTCCGGCCTGGGCTGGGTGGCGGCCGACCACCGCCCCGGCCAGCCTTTCCCGCCCGGCCTGCTGCCCCGCGCCGCGGCGTTGCTGCACTGGCTGGCCACGGGCCGCGACGAAGCCTATGAATTCGAGCTGGGCACCGCCAAGCTGCTGCTCGGCCTGGCCCCCGAAGCGCCGCTGCCGGTTGCCGGCGGCCTGCTCGGGGTGGCCGAAAAGGAGGAGGGCAGCGCCCTGCTCGCCGCCGTCGTCGGCCACTGGTCGGCGCTCGGCAAGACCAGCCTGAACGGCCTGCGCGTCTCCTTCCTGCAGCGCGGCGGCCTGCTTTACCCGGCCAGCGACGGCTGGCTGCTGCGGCCGCAGGCCGAATCCTTCGACATCCTCCTCGACCGCCTGCCCTGGGGCATCGCCTACCTGCGCCTGCCCTGGATGACGCGCAGCCTGCACACCCAATGGCCGAGCGCCTGAACGCCACCGCCCGCGACCTCGACGCCGACCTCGCCTGGCTGGCCGTGCTGCTGCAGCTGCGCCTCGACACCTATTTCGCCGAAACGCCGGCCAACCCGCCGCTGCCCGCCGAGCGCCCGCCGCCCGGACTGGCCGACAGCCCTTCGTCCTACGCCGAATTCCTGCGCCGGCACGGGCTGGGCGCCGCCGAGCGCCTGATCGTGCTGCTCGCCCTCGCCCCCTATCTCAGCCCGCAGCTGCTCGACGTGCTGTGGGCGCCCAACCCGGCCACCCAGCGCGGCTACAGCGAGTTCGGCGGCATCCAGGGCGCGGTCTCCGGGCATTTCCTGCCGACCGGCGAGACGGCCTGTTTCCTGCTCGCCGGCGACGCGCTGGGCGAACGCCTGCGCGCCATCAAGCTGCTCGGCGAGAGCCCAGCGCTGTTCGGCGGCGAGGTGCTGCAGCCGCTGGTCGCGCCGCCCGGCGAATCGCTGCTCGCCGGCCGCCTGCAGCCGGCACCCGGCCTGCTCGCCCTGTTCGGCCTCGAGGCGCCGGGCGGCGACGGCGAGGCGCTGCCCGCCCAGCGCGTCGACACCGGGCTGCAGTGGAACGACCTGGTGCTGCCGCCGGCCACCCTGGCCCAGCTCGAAGAAGTCCGCGACTGGCTGGAGCACGGCGACACGCTGCTCCACACGCTGGGCATGGCGGCCCGCCTGCGCCCCGGCTACACCTGCCTGTTCCACGGCCCGCCCGGTACCGGCAAGACGCTGTCGGCCTGCCTGCTCGGCAAGCTGTGCCAGCGCGAGGTGCATCGCGTCGACCTGTCGATGGTCGTCTCGAAATACATCGGCGAAACCGAGAAGAACCTGGCCCGCGTCTTCGACCTGGCCGAACAGCGCGGCTGGATCCTCTTCTTCGACGAGGCCGACGCCCTGTTCGGCAAGCGCACCCGCGTCGACAGCGCCCACGACCGCTACGCCAACCAGGAGGTCAGCTACCTGCTGCAGCGCATCGAGGATTTCCCCGGCGTCGTCATCCTGTCGTCCAACCTGCGCGGCAACATCGACGAGGCCTTCACCCGCCGCTTCCAGTCGGTGATCGCCTTCCCCATGCCAGAGGCCGAGCAGCGCTACCGGCTGTGGGCGGAATCGGTGCCGGCCCTGCTCGAACGCGACGGCGAGCTCGATTTCGTCCGCCTCGCCGAGAAGCACGAGATTTCCGGCGGCACCATTGTCAACATCATCCGCTACGCGGCGCTGAAGAGCCTGGTCCGTGGCGACCGCCGGCTGGCCGCCGAGGACATCGACGACGGCCTGCGCCGCGAGCTGCACAAGGAGGGCCGGGGCTTCTGACCGGCGGGCCATGCATAGCCGCCAACTGCCCCGCGCCATCACCCCCGGTCAATCGGCGCCGGGCCGCCCGGAAGGGGGCTTGGCCTTGTTGTTCGCCGCTAGCGTTCCCCTCCAGCCCGGGTCAGGGGCGGCGGCGGGGCCGGCGTTACTGGCGGTAGGCTACCCGCCCAGCCGGCCCGGCGCCTGAGGCAAGGCCATGGAAGCCGCCGCCCGCCTGGTCAACCGCCCGTCGCCGCCGCTGCCGGCGGCGGTCGTCCGGGTGGCCGAGCCGGTGGTCGCCGGCAGCGCGCCCTTGCGCGTGCAGTGCCAGAGCCTGCGCGTCTCGGCGCCGGGCGATGCGGCCGAGGTCGAGGCCAGGCAGGTGGCGCGCCGCATCGTCAGCCTGCCGGCCGCGGCGGCGCTGCGGCCGGCCAGCGCGCTCAGCCCGCCGACGCTGCAGCGGGCCAGCCCGGGGCGCGGGCCG
>SSXW01000027.1 GCA_009469585.1 Dechloromonas sp. Dech2017 | reverse complement strand
ACCGACTGGATGTGGACCTACAATCACGAGCGCCCCAACATGGCACTCGGCGGCATTACCCCGAAACAGAAGTCAGCACTTTTAACCACCTCTACTTCTGACCGCTGCTAAAAATGGGGGGATTACCCTATCACTGCGGGCTTTGGAAACCCGCAGTATGACAGGCGGGAATCCAGCGGCGGCTAGACTGTCTTATATAAGACAGATGATGAATTGACAGGTTAACGACGAACTTCTAACATCGGCGGTCTCCAGTGCCTGCCACGCAAGGAAACCATTAAAGCCGGCATTCGAGCAGACCCGCACAATTTCTATCACGCTGTTTCATACAGGAGCGACATATGTCCAAAGCCCCCATGCGCGTAGCTGTTACCGGCGCCGCCGGCCAGATCGGTTATAGCCTGCTGTTCCGCATTGCCTCCGGCGAAATGCTCGGCAAAGACCAGCCGGTGATCCTCCAGTTGCTCGACCTGCCGCAGGCCCAGCAAGCTGTCAAGGGCGTCATGATGGAACTCGACGACTGCGCTTTCCCGCTGCTCGCCGGCATGGTCGCCACCGACGATCCGAACGTCGCCTTCAAGGATGCCGACGTCTGCCTGCTGGTCGGTGCCCGCCCCCGTACCAAGGGCATGGAGCGTGCCGACCTGCTGACCGCCAACGGCGCCATCTTCACCGTCCAGGGCAAGGCCATCGCCGAGAACGCCAAGGAAGACGTCAAGGTCCTGGTCGTCGGCAACCCCTGCAACACCAATGCCTACATCGCCGCTGCCGCCGCCAAGAAGGTTGGCCGCACCAACCCGAACAACTACCACGGCATGCTGCGCCTCGACCACAACCGCGCCCTGTCGCAACTGGCCGAGAAGACCGGCCGCGCCGTTTCTTCCTTCAAGAAGCTGGTCGTCTGGGGTAACCACTCGCCGACGATGTACGCCGATTACCGCAACTGCGAATCGAACGGCGACAACGTCAAGGCCCTGATCAACGACGCCGTGTGGAACAACGACGTCTTCCTGCCGACCGTCGGCAAGCGCGGCGCCGCCATCATCGAAGCCCGCGGCCTGTCGTCTGCCGCTTCCGCTGCCAACGCCGCCATCGACCACGTCCGTGACTGGGTCCTCGGTTCCAGCGACTGGGTCACGATGGGCGTTCCGTCCGACGGTTCCTACGGCATTCCGGCCGGCATCGTGTTCGGCTTCCCGTGCGAGTGCAAGGGTGGTTCGTTCAAGATCATCCAGGGTCTGGAAATCGATTCCTACAGCCAGGAAAAGATCAACCTGACGCTGAAGGAACTGACCGACGAAGCCGAAGCCGTCAAGGGCATGCTGTAAGGCGAGCTGTTAGCTGCTAGTGATTAGCTGTTAGCGAAACAAAGGGCCGCGGTAGAATACCGCGGCCCTTTTGCTTTTGGCTCAAACCCCTGACAACTCGATCCTGACAACTGAAATGCGCCACCCGAAAGCTGTCCTCTTTGCCGGCGAAAAGCCCTTCCCCATCCTGCCCGCCGTCGATCACTACGCCGGCTCGGAAAAACTGATGCGCAAGGCGCTGCAGTTGCAGAAGGAACTCGGGCCGATCTTCGACATCACATGCGACTGCGAGGATGGCGCCCACGCCGGAGCCGAACGCGAGCACGCCGAGATGGCGGCCGGCGTCATCATGTCGGAAGACAACCTGTTCAACCGGGTCGGCGCCCGCGTCCATGACGTGACCCATGCCCACTGGCGGCAGGACATGGAAATCCTGGTCGGCATCGCTGGCAGTCGGCTACCTTTCATCACGCTGCCCAAGCCGTGCAGCGCGGAAGACGTGCAGATACAGATCGAGGCATTGCGTGAAATTGAGCAAAAATTTGGCGTCGACCGCCGGATTCCCGTGCACGTGCTGATCGAAACCCACGGCGCGCTGCGCGAGGTGTGGGAGATCGCCGCCCTGCCCGGCGTCGAGTCGCTCGATTTCGGCCTGATGGATTTCGTTTCCGGCCACCACGGCGCCATTCCCGGCAGCGCCATGAAAAGCCCCGGCCAGTTCGATCACCCCCTGGTCGCCCGCGCCAAGTGCGAGATCACCGCGGCGGCGCTGGCCAACGGCGTCGTCCCGTCGCACAACGTGACCACCGAACTGAAGGACATCGACACCATCCACGACGATGCCCGGCGCGCCCGCTGCGAGTTCGGCTACCTGCGCATGTGGAGCATCCACCCGAACCAGATCGTGCCCATCGTCGAAGCCATGCGCCCGGATTTTTCCGAAGTGCAGGCCGCAGCGGAAATCCTCATCGCCGCCCAGGACAAGGATTGGGGTCCGATCCAGCACGCGGGCAAGCTGCACGACCGCGCCTCCTACCGCTATTACTGGGAACTGCTCGATCGCGCCCACGTCACCGGCATGGCCATTCCGGCCGAGGCGAAAATTCGCTTTTTTGCCTGATTTTCCCGTCGACCGTCGGACTCAGTGGCCGAAGCCCCGCTCCTCGTTCTGTACCGCGACGAGCACATCGTCGTCATCGACAAGCCGCCCAACCTGCTCGTCCATCGCTCGGAAATCGATCGCCACGAAACGCGTTTCGCCATCCAGATCCTGCGCGACCAGATCGGCCAGCGGGTGTGGCCGGCCCACCGGCTGGACCGGGGCACCTCGGGTATCCTGCTCTTCGGCCTCAGCCCGGAAATCGGTGGCCAGCTCGGCCGGCAGTTCGAGGCGGGGACGATAGACAAACGCTACTGGGCGGTGGTGCGCGGCCACCCTCCGGCGGCGGGCAGCATAGACCATCCGCTGTCGCGCCAGCGCGACGACTATGAATTCCAGGGTGAGTCGAGCAGCGACGAGGCCCAGTCGGCGCTGACCCGCTTTCGCAAACTGGCCGAGATCGAACTGCCAGTGATGGTCGACCGTTAACCGAGCAGCCGCTACGCCCTGCTCGAACTCGAACCGGTCACCGGCCGCCGGCACCAGATCCGCCGCCACCTGAAGCACATCGCCCACCCGGTGATCGGCGACGCCACCTACGGCAAGGGCCGGCACAACCGCTTCTTCGCCAGCCAACTGGCTTGCCACCGACTGCTGCTGGCCTGCGTCGGCATGGCTTTCGACCACCCCGCGCACGGCCGGCGGGTGGAAATCAAAGCGCCAGTGTCCGGCGAATTCGCCGCCACACTGGCGCGTTTTGGCTGGTGCCCGACCGGGGCTTAAGCGATGTTTTCTTCCAGGTGCTCGCGGAACTGCAGGTCGCGTTCGAGTTGCACCATGTCCTGGCCCAGCGCGTCGCGGGCGGAGACCATGCCGAGCGGAGCGCCCTTCTCGTCGACCACCGGCACATGGCGGAAGCCGCCGTCGAACATGAACTGCAGGGCGTAACCGAGGGGCTTGTCGGCGCGTATGGTCTGCGGATTGCCGACCATCACCTCCGACAATGCGGTCTTGTCCGGATCGAGCCGACCGGCGACGATCTTGTTGAGCACATCGCGCTCGGTAAAGATGCCGACGATCCTGTCCTTGTCGACGACGAGCAAGGCGCCAATTCGGTTTTCGGCCATCAGGCAACTGGCAGCTCTGACCGTCATGTCTTTGCTTGCGGTAAACAGCGGGCGACCGGCAATGATGTCGCTGATCATTCTTCCTTGCATGGATTGTCTCCTTTTATGTTGAACTCATCGATGCCGTGCAGGACGCACTGCCCACGCAGCATAGCGGCAGGTTATCGCGATTTGATGACAATAACCACTATGGCCACGAAGATGATGACCATGCCGATCAGTTCAACGTTCAATGACAATCTCAAAAATTTATTGGCCCAACTCATAGACGACGCGGACCCGCGCGTCGACCTTGGTCGAATCCATGAACCCGATGCCACCGGGATGCGAGACGACCCAGCGCAGGACCTCGTCGGCCGAAGCCACACGGGCCAGCGGCGGCATGCGCCCGGAGAAGACCTGGCGCGCCCAGTAGGCATTGACGTCCGACAGATCCTTGCCGACCAGGCTGTTGTAGAAGCGCTGGCGATCGGGATGGGCGTCGGCCAGGTCGACCGGCTCGACGGCGATGCCGTTGAAGAACTGGCGGTTGCGGCCGAAGAAGACGTTGATCACCTCGCTGCGCGTCATCGCCGCGACGCCGCAGCGGGCGTTGACGACGACCACCAGCTCGGCGTGCAGCATGGCCGGCATGGCCAGCAGCCAGCAGCACACCGACAGGAAGAGCGGGCGACGCGCTTTCATCGGGTCAGAAGATGAAATCGACGGTCAGCGAAAAGACGTCGAGCTTGCCATCCCAGCGCGCCCGATCTTCCTTCCGGTACGGGAAGTAGGAGTTTTCGTCGCCGCGGATGCCATCCCACTGGGCCTTGACGGCGACATTGCGCAGGACATCCCAGCGCAGGCCGGCGAAGGTCGTCTTCTGGTCGGAATGCGAGTCGCTCATCACGTAGGCGGTGACAGCGTCGGCCATGGGATCGCCGGTGACCAGCCGGTCTTTCTCGCGGGAACGGATCCACGAATAGCCGATGAAGGGCGTCACCTGGCCGACCCGGTAACCGAGCAGGCCGTAGCCGCCGCTCGAATTTTCCAGCGCATGGCTGCCCTGGCGGATGTGATTGAACATCAGCTGGGCCTGCCACGGCCCGCTGTCGTAGAGAACGCCCAGCGAGTAGTAATGGGTCAGCTTGTTGCGCGTGGACAGGAAGGCCGCCTGGGCCGGCTTCAGGTCGTAGTTGAGGCTCTGCTTGAGATTGGCGGCGAGCGGCAGGTCGTTCTCGAAACGGATGTTGGCGTAGCTGCCCCGCACCTGCCAGGGACCGGACTGGTATTCGACATACAGGCCGGCCATCGGCGAACCCTCGATGTCCCATTTCTGGTCGGCCAGCGGGATCTTCCCGTTCGACAGGCCGTAGAAGGCCTTGCTGCGGATCAGGCTGTCGCCGAGCGACACAGTGAAGGCGACATCGGCGCCGTGAATGCTGTAGAACGGCAGGTACCAGAAGTAGTCGCCGGGCGGCCGGACGGTCAGGAAGGAATAACCGACCCAGCGCGAATCGGCCAGCATGAAGAACTCGGTGCCCAGGCGCCCGGCCCGCACGGCGAGGTTGGGCGCCGGATCGTACTTGACGAAGGCCCAGGCGACCTCAGGCCGGAAATTCCCGGCGCTGCCGTAGCGGCTGATGGCCTGGACGACGGCCTCGAACTCGGGGGCGACGCGCCACGCCGCCTGCACGCCGAGCACGCTGTCCACCTTGGCGCTCCACTCATTGCCGATGCCTGTCGGCTGCGACAGGTCGCGGACGAACTCGACGTCATTGCTGGTCGTGCGCGCCGCACCGAGCGTCCCGAAGCCCTGCACCGAAAAGGCTCTGGCGTCATCGGCCCGGGATGGCAGCGACCCGCCCAAGCAGGCCAGCAGGAGCATGACGCCGGCCACACGGCGAGCGGCCCGGATACGACTCGGATTCGGGAAAATTGCCATTTCGATTCTGGACTATTTTTGTCGTCGACCGCAGGCATCCCGCCGCCCGCCAGCGGCGCGATGCGATCAGGCGCCGACGAGCGGCGGCAGGGCGATTTTCTGATCGGTGCTGAACTGGTAGTCCTTGAAGATGTGTTCGGCGCTGAGCAATTGGTAGGAGCCGTCGGCCAGGCGATGGGTGGTGTCCTTGAGGCGGTAGGTCAGCTGGCCGCAGGTCCAGATCTCGAAGTTGCGCATGTGCGTGCACAGGCAGGTCTTGTCCCACACCTTGACCTTGCGCGCTTCCGGATGGGCCGCCACTTCGCGGTTGTACGACGTGATGTAGGCGCACTTGCCGTTGGCGTCGAGCAGGTAGCCGTAGGCCTCGCAGTTGGGACGGATGCCGTCGCCGATGCCCGGGCTGGACTTGATCATGCGCATCGGGTAGCCGGTCGGCGAGATCTGGTTGACCTCGATGTCTTCCTCGTTGGCCTTGAAATATTCCTGCTTGGCCTCGTCCGGCAGGCCGCACTCGCTGGCCACCGTGAACCGCGTCGCCACCTGCACGGCGGCGGCGCCGTGTTCGAGGAAACCGGCCGCGTCGCTGCCGGTGAAGATGCCACCGGCCGGAATGACCGGGATGTCGAGATGTTCGTTTTTCAGGAACTGGATGACTTCGGCGACGATGGTGGCCAGGTCGTATTCCGCCCAGTCCATGCCGAAACCGAGGTGGCCGCCGGCCAGCGGGCCTTCGACGACGATGTAGTCGGGCAGGCGGTTGGTCCGTGCGCTTTTCTTCAGGAAGAGCTGCAGGGCGCGCACCGAGGAGACGATGATGCCGAGCTGGGCATCGCGGAAACGCGGATGGTCCTCGATCAGCGCGAAGGAGCCGAGGTGCAGGCCAGCGGCCAGCGTGATACCGTCGATGCCGGCATCGAGCGCCGCCGACATGCGGACCTTGAGCGTCTCGCGCGGCGCGTTCATGGTCAGCTTTTCCATGCAGTTGATCAGCACCAGGCCGCTGCCCTGCTTGCGGGCCATGGTCGCCTCGACGTGCAGGCGGGTCGCCTCGGCGAGACGGCCGAGGTCGAACTTGACCGAGGACTTGTCCTCGTTCTTGACGTTGGCCTTGTAGAGGGCGAGCTTTTCCTTGACGTGCTTGGTTTCGTAGCGCCGGTCGGCGACCGTGTTGATCATCGCGTCCGATATGTGGCCGACACCACCGAGGCGCGCCGCTTCGAGGGCCAGGTCAGCCGTCGAGATGTCGACGCCCATGCCGCCGATCATGATCGGTACCAGTTCGTGCTTGCCAAGGCGCAAGCGGAAATCGTCCACACGCTTCATCATTGTCCTTATGGAAACCAGCCGCGACAGCGTAAGCCCACGACCAAGGGTTGAATTTTACGCCATTGTTCCTACGGATGCGTGACCGGCCCGGGATAAATCAAGTTTGCCGGGCGCCTCTGCCGTTAAACTGGCGCCTTTCCGATCCTCGTCCCCCCCACCCTCGCCATGCGCCTCTCGACTCACCCTCTCTGGCTGGTCGGCTTCCGCCCCTTCTTCATTCTCGCCTGCCTGAGCGGCATGCTGCTCCCGGTGGCGTGGGCAATGATGTTCACCGGCCTGCTGCCGGCCCCGGCCGCCACCTTCTCGGCGGTGCAGTGGCACTCCCACGAGATGTTCTTCGGTTTCGGCTGGGCCGTGCTCGGCGGCTTCCTGCTGACCTCGACCAAGAACTGGGTCAATATCCGCGGCTACCATGGCCCGGCCCTGCTGCTGCTCGCCGTTGCCTGGCTGATCGAGCGGCTCGGCATGGCCTTCGGCGGCAACTGGCCGCTGCCGCTCTTTTTGCTCAGCAACCATTTGTTCCTGGGCAGCATCATCGCCATGCTGATGTGGACGCTGATCCGCCACCGCCAGCAGGACAGCTACCGCGACAACGTTTTCTTCCTCGTCCTGCTGCCGGCCTTCATGGTCGCCAAGATCCTGATGCTGGCCGGCGAGGAATTCGCCGCCGGCTACGGCATGGCCATCGCGCTGTTCCGGCTGGCCTTCCTGGTCATGCTCGAACGCACGCTGACCGGCTTCATGAAGGCCGCCTTCCAGGCGCAGATCCTGCGCCACCCGCTGCTCGACATGGCGATCAAGCTGCTCGGCCTGGTCCTCGTCATCGGTTTTGCCCTGCCCGGGCCGTTGACCGCAGCGGTCTCGCTGGCCCTGGCCGTCCTGCTCGCCGTCCGCTTTTTCTACTGGAAGCCGCAGCTGGCCTTCACCCGCATCGACATCGGCATCATGTACATCGGCTACCTGGCCATCGTCGGCCAGCTGCTGATCGAGGCGCTCGGCCAGGTCGTCGATTTCGTCTGGGTCGGCTCGGTTTCCGTGCACGTGTTCACCTTCGGCGCCATGGGCGCGGTCATCCCGGCGATGATCATCCGCATCTCGAAAGGCCATACCGGGCGCAAGGTGGTCTTCGACGGCCTCGACCGGGCGGTGCTCTACATCATGCTGCTGGCGCTGGTCGTCCGCGTCGTGCTGCCGCAACTAGTCCCGGCCGCCTACCTCGGGTGGATCCACCTGGCGGCGACCTGCTGGCTGATCGCCTTCGCCATCCTCGCCTGGCGCGTCGTCCCCATGCTGCTGCGGCCGCGCCTCGACGGCCGCGAGCACTGAGAGCCTGTGAAATATTTGTTCACACCCGCTCCCGGCGCCCAGACAAGCCCGCTCGGCGTTGCAAATGCTCGCCATAGCCCGAGCTATGGCTGTGCTTGGCGCCTTGATCGGGCTCGCCTGGACACTTTGCTCGGGCGCGCCCAAATAATTCACAGGCTCTGATCAGAGAACCGCTTCGAACAGTTCGAGCTGCGGCGGGCCGAGGTAGAAGTCGCGCGGCGACTGGCCGGCCGCCATGTGCGCCTTGCGGAAGGCGTCGGACTGCGTCCATGCGGCGAAGGCCTGCTCCGATTCCCAGACGGTGTGCGAGGCGAACAGCGTGCGCTCGGCCGTGGTGTCGCCGCGCAGCAGGTTGAAGGAGACGAAGCCCGGCACCTCGCTCAGGTAGCTGTTGCGGTTGCGCCAGTGGGCGACGAAAGCGTCCTCCTGGCCGGGGGCGATGCGAAAGCGATTCATGGCGAGAAACATCGGATTTCCTTTTCGAACGGTCGTTGAAAAAACTGCGCATGCTTGTTGCTTGAATGGCGCCACCGCCACCACCTGCACCCCGACATGATCGCATTCGACGAAGACGACAAACTCGATTTCGGCCACCTGCCGCCGGCCGTAGACCACCTGCTGCACCAAGGCGTGGCCGCCCATTTCGCCGACCCGGCGCTGGCCGAGCGCCATTTCCTCGCCGCCCTGGCCCTGGCGCCGGACACCCTGCCGGCGCACCGCTGCCTGGTCAAACACTACAACCGCTGTCGGCAATTCGACAAGGCCCTGCCCGCCGCCCGCCAGGCCGGGCTGCCGGCAGACTGGCTGCTCTGGCAATAGGCGCCGGGCAGCGCGTTGGCCGCCCTCAAGGGGCTGGCCTTCATCGAGCTGCGCCTGGGCCGGCCGGAGCGTGCCGAGGCGGCGATCAGGCGGGTGCTGGCGCTCGACCCGGAAGATGGCGTCGGCGGCTCGGTGATCGCCGCGTTGATCGACGAGACGCTGCTGATGGCCTGATTTTGGCGCCTTTTTCCGGTTGACCGCGGCATCGCTGCGGTGAACCGGAATTTTCGGCAAAAATCGAAAAGTCGGCCCGGCCTTGCGGCAAGGGCCGCGCTCGCCGGCATCGATGGCGCCGGCGTCGCTCCCGCCGGCCGCCCCGGAAAATTTCGGGAAATCAGGCGTTTGCCGGATGGCCGGACGGTCGTCGCGGCCGGGCTTTCGTGGGACAATCCGCTCCCCGCTTCGCCCGCGCCACACCAAGGACCGCCATGCACCCCCGCAACCAGAACGCCGACGGCTACGATTTCGCCGCGCTGACCGCCACCTCGGCGGCGCTGGCCAAGTACATCCGGACGACGCCGGCCGGCACGCCCAGCATCGATTTCGCCAACCCGGCCGCGGTCAAGATGCTCAACCGGGCGATCCTGATGCACCACTACGGCGTCAAGGGCTGGGACATCCCGGCCGGCTACCTGTGCCCGCCCATCCCCGGCCGGGCCGATTACATCCACAGCGTCGCCGACCTGCTCGCCACCTGCAACAAGAAGAACATCCCGGGCGGCGCCGGCGTGCGCGTGCTCGACATCGGCACCGGCGCCAACCTGGTCTATCCGCTGATCGGCCACGCCGAATACGGCTGGTCCTTTCTCGGCACCGACATCGACGAGGCGGCGCTGGCCAACGCCGCCGCCATCATCGCCAAGAACCCGGAACTGGCCGGGACTATCGAACTGCGCCACCAGCCGGTGTGGGACAACATCTTCACCGGCCTATTGCGCTCCGGCGAATCCTTCGACCTGTCGATCTGCAACCCGCCCTTCCACAACTCGCCCGACGAGGTGCTGGCCGTCAGCCAGCGCAAGTGGAACAACCTTGGCAAACCCGGCGCCAAGAAAGGCGCCGCCCAGCCGCGGCTCAATTTCGGCGGCGGTGGCACCGAGCTGTGGTGCAACGGCGGCGAGCGCGCCTTCGTCAAGAACATGATCGAGCAGAGCGCCCACATTCCCAAACGCGTCATGTGGTTTACCAGCCTGCTGTCGCAGGCCGCCAACCTGCCGCACATCGAAGCCGCGCTGAACAAGGCCAGGGTCGTCGAATCGCGCATCATTGCCATGGCCCAGGGCCAGAAGCAGAGCCGGCTGGTCGCCTGGACCTTCTGCGCCAACGGCGAGCGCGAGAAATGGCGGCGCGAACGCTGGTCGTCGGCGCCGGCCTTCGGCGCCCCGGCCCGCGACGCCCAACCGGCTTTCGCCCCGGCCGAAGCCGAGCGGCCGGCAACGCTGGCTGCCGAGGCCGGTCCTGCGGTCGACCCCGTATAATCGTCATTTTTCAAATCCGGAAACCTGCCCGTGTCCGACCGCCTTGCCGTCCTCCCCCAATACCTTCTGCCCAAACAGGCGCTGACCATCCTCGCCGGCAAGCTCGCCTCGGCCGAGGCCGGTAGCCTGACGACCCGCGTCATCCGCTGGTTCGTCGGCCGCTACGGCGTGAACATGGCGGAGGCGGCCAATCCCGACATCGCCAGCTACCCGAGCTTCAACGAATTTTTCACCCGCCCGCTCAAGGCCGGCGCCCGGCCGCTCGCCGAAGCCGACTTCCTGTGCCCGGTGGACGGCGCGATCAGCCAGTTCGGCGCCATCGAGCGCGACCAGATCTTCCAGGCCAAGGGCCACAGCTACTCGACCACCGCCCTGGTCGGCGGCGACCGCCAGCTGGCCGAACAGTTCGAGAACGGCAGCTTCGCCACCCTCTACCTCAGCCCACGCGACTACCACCGCATCCACATGCCCTGCGCCGGCCGGCTGACCCGCATGATCTACGTGCCCGGCGCGCTGTTCTCGGTCAACCCGACCACGGCGCGCGGCGTGCCCGGCCTCTTCGCCCGCAACGAGCGCGTCGTCTGCGTTTTCGAATCGGCCTTCGGCCCCTTCGTGCTGGTTCTGGTCGGCGCCACCATCGTCGGCAGCATGGCCACCGTCTGGCACGGCGTGGTCAATCCGCCTCGCCCCGGCGTCGTCCGTGAATGGCGCTACGACGACAGCACTTCGGTCGACCTGAAAAAAGGCGATGAAATGGGCCGCTTCCTGCTCGGCTCGACGGTCGTCATGCTCTTTCCCAAGGACACCCTGGCCTTCAACCCGGCCTGGGCGCCGGCCGGCGCCATCCGCATGGGCGAGGCCATGGGCCGGGTGGCAGCGGGCAACTGAGCCGGCGCCGGCGCTGCCCCGGGGAGGCAGCCCGAACTTGATCCGATCGGTCGGCCGGTGCATCATGGCCGCATTAGCATCGAACGATAAACCGCCGGCCCGATAGCCCGCAGCGGCTCGCCAGCAAGGCCCGATGAACAACCCGCCCACCCCCTTCCCCAGCCTGTGCAGCACTGCCCGGCATGCCGTCCGCTTGTGGCAAGCACTGGCTTTCGCGCTGCTGCTTGTCATCGCCGGCCAACTGCGCGCCGAGGCCGGCAACCGCGGCGCGGCGCTGGTCCTGTCCGAGGCCGAATCGGCCTGGCTGGTCGCCCACCCGGTTGTTCGCCTGGGCATCGACCCGAGCTACGCGCCCTATTCCTTCGTCGATGACCAGGGCAATCTGCAGGGCGTCGTCCGCGACTTCCTGAACCATATCGAGATGACCCTCGGCATCCGCTTCGAGATCACTGCCGATCTCGACTGGCCGCAGTTGATGGAAGCCGTCAAGAGTCGGCGCATCGACGCCGTCGCCACCGTCGTCCGCCTGCCTGAGCGCGACGCCTTCCTCGCCTTCACCAGCATCTACCTGCCGACGCCGCTGGTCATCATGACCCGCGACAACTGGCCGCAACTGCACTCGCCGGGTGAACTGGCCGATCTCCGCCTGGCCTTGGTCAACGGCTACTCGTCGAGCAAGGAAGTTGTCGCCCTCTACCCCGACCTCCGGCCGATCTACGTGCCCAAGCCGCTCGACGGGCTGCGTGCCGTTGCCTCGGGCGCGGCCGACGCCTATGTCGGCGTGCTCGGCGTCAACACCTACCTGGCCAGCCAGCACGGCATGACCAACCTCAAGGTCAATGCCGCCTTCGACATGTCCGATAACGGCCAGCGCTTCGGCATCCGCAAGGACTGGCCCGAGCTCGCCCGGCTCATCGACCGGGCGCTGGGTACGCTGACCGCGACCCGGCGCGCCGAGATCTGGCGCGCCTGGCTGCCCGTCGATGCCAACGAGATCTCCCACCTTAGCCAGCCGACCCTGATCACCCGGGCCTTTCCGTGGCTGCTCGGCCTGCTCGGCGTGGCCGTTGTCGGCTACCTTCTGGTCCTGCTGTGGAATCGCCAGCTGCGACACGAGTTGGCGCACCGCCACGAGGAACTAGAGCAGGCCCAGGCCATCGCCCACCTCGGCGACTGGTCGATGGATCCGGCCAGCGGCAGCATCCAGTGGTCGGCCGAGCTGTTTCGCATGGCCGGACGCAGCCCCAGCGAACTGAACTGGCCAACCCTGCGCAGCTGGATCGCCCCGGAGGCCCGGCTAGCCCACGACGATTACCTGCAACGCCTGGCCGCCCTGCCGCCAGGCAAGACCCTGCCGCCGCTGATCTCGCACCTGTTGCGGCCGAATGGCCAGTCGTGCTGGCTGGAGATCAGCTGCGCCGCCGAATACGACAGCCAGGGCAAGCCGCGCCGCCTGTTCGGCACGGCCCTCGACATCACCGAGCGCATGCTGGCCGAGATCGAGATCCGCAAGCTCAACGCCCACCTCGAAAGGCGGGTGCTCAACCGCACCGCCGACCTGGCCGTCGCCAACCACCTGCTGACCGAGGCCAAGGAGGCCGCCGAGGCCGCCAATCGGGCGAAGAGCGCCTTCCTGGCCAACATGAGCCACGAGATTCGCACGCCGATGAACGGCATCCTCGGCATGACCTACCTGATGCAGCAAAGCGAGGCGACGCCACAGCAGCGCGATCGGCTGGCCAAGATCGCCGCTTCCGGGCGTCACCTGCTGGCGGTCATCAACGACGTGCTCGACCTGGCGAAGATCGAAGCCGGCAAGCTGAGCGTCGAGACCGCCGATTTCCTGCTCACCGACCTGATGGCCGATGTGCAGGCTGTGGTCGGCGACAGCATCCGGGCCAAGGGCCTGGAACTGCGCATCGATACCGCCGGTATGCCACAGACGCTGCGCGGCGACTGCAAGCGGCTGGCCCAGGCGCTGGTGAACTTCCTGGGTAACGCCGCCAAATTCACCGACACCGGCAGCATCACCGTCAAGGGCCGCCTGATCGATGAATCGGCCGAGAGCTATGGCGTCCGCTTCGAGGTCAGCGATACCGGCATCGGCATTTCGGCGGCCGACCAGGCCAGGCTGTTCGAGGCCTTCGCCCAGGCCGACTCGTCGATTACCCGGCAGTACGGCGGCACCGGGCTGGGCCTGGCGATCACCCGCCGCCTCGCCGAGCTGATGGGCGGCGAGGTGGGCGTCATCAGCAAACCCGGCCAGGGCAGCACCTTCTGGCTGACTGCCCGGCTCGGCCGGCCGGCTGCCGAGGAATACGCCACGCTACCGTCGGCCGGCGAGGAATCGGCTGCTGCCATGGTCAAGCGCCTGCATGCCAGGCGACGCATCCTGCTCGTCGAGGACGACCCGATCAACCAGGAGGTCGCCACCCTGCTGCTCAACGAGGTCGGCCTGATTTCCGAACTGGCCGAAAACGGCCGGCAGGCGGTCGAACTGGCCGCCCAGAACGAATACGCGCTGATCCTGATGGACATGCAGATGCCGGTCATGGGTGGTCTCGAGGCGACCCGCGCCATCCGCGCCCAGGCCGGCAATCGCACGACGCCGATCCTGGCCATGACCGCCAATGCCTTCGAGGAAGACCGGCGGGCCTGCGAGGCGGCCGGCATGAACGATTTCATCGCCAAGCCGGTCGACCCGGACGCGCTCTATCGAACCCTGCTCAAATGGCTGGGCAGCCCGATCATCGCCTGACCGGGCAGTCGAGACTACTTACTGGAAGGCGCCGGGGGCGAGCGCGCTGGCCGGAAACAGGGGGCGGGTGCCGACCGGCGGGACGAATTCGGCATCGGGCAGCAGATCGGTGCCCCGGGCGCTGCCCGGCGGCCGGACCTTGCCGCGCAGCGGCGATCCGTTGGCCAGGCGCAGCGGGTAGCCGGCGTAGTCGAGCAGCCCGGCCCGGGTCACCCGCTGGTTGCCTTCGAAACGCCCGAGCGCCGGTGGCGGGAAAGTGCCGTTGCCGACCAGCAGGTTGTTGATCAACCAGACCTCGGCCCCGGCCGGGAATTTTTCGCTGTGCACGCTCAGGAAGCTGCCGGCAAAGTGCTCGTTGACCAGCGTGTTGTGCGCCAGGAAGAGCGCATTGTCCGGCCAGCGCTGGCCTTCGGCGCCGTAGGAAACCAGCACCGGGTTGTCGGTATCGGGGCTCTGGCCGATGGCGTTGCCGATGACGGTGGCGATGCCGCCGTTGGGGAATTCCAGCTCGTAGGAGGCGGCGCCGCCCGGTCCGTCCACCAGCAGGTTGTAGAGAATCTGGCTGTGCCGGGCCCGCGACTTGACCAGATGGCCGAGGTAGCCCTTGCTAAGACGGCTGCCGCGCAGCACGAAGCGGTCGATGGCGCCGACGTAGAGCAGGTGATGGAGGTCGCCGGCATGGCGCGGCGCCTCGCCGAATTCGCTGTCGATGATCTCGAGCGACATGTCACCCTGGTTGGCGGTCAGGATGCCCATCTCGTTGTCGAAGAAGGCGCAATTACGTACCTGCAGGCTGCCCTTCTCGAAGCGGATGCCGGCGCCGTTCAGGCTGGGCACCCGCGCCCCGCGGAATTCGATGTTCTCGATGCGCACCTTGCCGCCACGCACCACCCAGATTGCCTTGCCCTCGGCGCTGCGCCCGTCGGCCAGCATCACCGGCCTGTCGCCGGCGCCGCGGATGAGCAGGTCGTTCTGCGTCCACACCGCCGTCTGGCCGCGGTATTGCCCGGGCCGGATCTCGATCACCTCGCCATCCCGGGCCAGCCGGGCCGCCTCGCCCAGCGTGGCGATCCGCTCGCCGGGGCCGACGATCATCGTCGCCCGGGCCGGAGCGGCCGACCGTGGCGCGGCCGACGCAGGATCGGGCGGTACGGCGCGCAGGCGGCCATCCGGCCCGCGGCGAATTTCCCCGATGTAATCGGGCTGCACCGGCAAGCTGTCGCCGGTCTGGGCCACGGCCGTGGCGAGCACGGCCAGGCCGAGCCACCCGAGCAGCATCCTGCAACTGATATTCAACGCCATCGGCTTCTCCCGCAATGCGAACGACCGGCCATCGCCTGGCCGTCGCATCATCAGACGGCAGACCTTATCCATTTGTCAAGCCACGGCCATTTCCCGGGGCGGACGGCCTGGTGTACGATAACCGCCCCCATCCTGGAAACGAAGACGACGATGACCCGCTCTCGGTTTTGGCAACGCCCGGCCCGCACCGATTTCGAATTTGCCCGATTTTTCCCGTCGACCGCGGGAACGGCCGATCGGCCGACCCTCGTCTCCCGGTAGCGGCGCATGCAGATCTGGGTCGATGCCGATGCCTGCCCCGGGGTCATCAAGGAAATCATCTATCGCGCCGCCGAACGCCGGCAGATCCGCACCACGCTGGTCGCCAACCAGATGCTGCGCACGCCGCCCTCGCGCTTCATCCGCGCCATCCAGGTGGCGAGCGGCTTCGACGTGGCCGATGCGCACATCGTCGACCAGGTCGAAGCCGGCGATCTCGTCGTCACCGCCGACATCCCGCTCGCCTCGCTGGTCATCGAGCGCGGCGCCCATGCCCTCAACCCGCGCGGCGAACTGTACACCCCGGGCACCATCCGCGAACGCCTGAGCATGCGCAATTTCATGGAAAGCCTGCGTAGCGCCGGCGTCGACACCGGCGGCCCAGCCGCCTTCAGCCAGGCCGACCGGCAAGCCTTCGCCAACCAACTCGACCGCTTCCTGGCGCGAATTCCCGACTGAACCGGACTACCCGGGCCACAACGCCCGGCCCGGCCGCCGATCACTCGACGCGGAAACCCATGACGTTGCTCATCAACTGCAACTGCGGCTGGCTGTCCAGCCAGTCGCGCGCCTCGGTCAGGGTCGGCAGGACTTCCGTCTGGTAGGACTGGAGCTGACTGGTCGCCTGCGAATCGCTGACCAAACGGGCCAGCGCCGCATCGGCGGTAACGAAAACGACCCGGCAATTGGGATTGGAGGCATAGGCACCATACTGCAGGATGGCCGCTTCGGTCAGCGCCTCTTCCGACAGACCGTGCCCGGAAATGGCCGAAAAATCGTTGATCACATAGCGCGCATCGTCAAAACGCGCATCGCTCTGCACGCGCTCGACCGAATTGATGAATTCGCGAGCCGAAACCGCGCCGGAAAACTTCCGGACCACACCGTCGGGCTCCCAGACCAACTCGTACGCCATAACCCAGCCTTTTCCAAAGAAACAAGCGGCGGGCACCGCAAAACCTTGCCAACCGTCCAAACCTCTCCCCGCATCCTACACCCGATTTGATTCGCATGACACAAGGTTAATACCTAGTCGAATTGCATCGCAGAAAACCGGGAAATGGCCGGAATACGAAATAAGACAACGCCACAGCGGGATAAGATCCAAAAACCCCTGCAGGTTTCCAGGCGGGGGCTTTCCGAACAGCTGCGGTGAACCGGAAATTCCGACCAAACTCGAAATTGCATCTCGACCGTTTCAGCCACTTGCAAGAAAGCCGGAACCGGGTCGAAGTACATGTGACGACATCCTCCACCGATCCGCACTGCCCGCGCCGCCGACTGCGCGTTGCGGGATCGGCGCCGGCCTACTGGATCCACCAAGAAAGGCGGCCGGAACCAATGGGAAGAGGCGCCATCAAACCTACAAGTTGTCATCTCGAATTCGCCCTCGGACAAACGCAATCTGTCGGGCACGTCGGGGAGTGAATAAAAAATGGCAAACAAGAAGCTTCCACCTGCCGAGGATTCATCAGCACCCAAGCGGGCGCGGAGTTCCCGGTCCGGAAAGAGCGTCGTGCCATCCGAGGGTGCCGAACTTGATGATGCGGTACAGCCCTTCCCCATTGTCGGGATCGGCGCTTCCGCCGGCGGCCTTGAGGCCATCGAGGCGCTGTTCCGGCACATGCCTGCCGATACCGGCATGGGCTTCGTCTTGGTGCAACACCTTGATCCCAACCACAATAGCATCCTTACCGACCTCGTTTCGCGATTCACGCGCATGCCGGTGATGGAAGCCGCCCAAGGCCTTCGCGTGGAGCCGAACCACATCTACGTCATCCCGCCCAATCGCGATCTGGCGATATTGAATGGCGTGCTCCAGCTCATGGAGCCAGTGGCGCCCAGACACCTGCGCCTGTCCATCGATTTTTTCTTCCGCTCCCTCGCCCAGGATCAGGGGCTCAACGCGTTCTGCATCGTGCTTTCCGGTGCCGGCTCGGACGGCGCCATGGGGCTACGGGTCATCAAGGGAGAAGGCGGCCTCGTACTCGTTCAGTCGCCCGAAACGGCTGCCTACGAAAGCATGCCCCGCAGCGCCGATGCCACCGGACTAGCCGACGCGGTCCTTACGCCCGCGCAGATGGGGCCTTGGCTCCACACCATCGCCAAACGCATGCGGGAGACGGGAATCGCCACGCAGATTCAGCGTGCGATGGAATCCGGTGGTGACATCGACAAGCTTTTCGTGCTGATTCGCAACAGTTCCGGCTACGACTTCTCCCAGTACAAGGAGGGCACCATAGGCCGTCGCATCGAAAGGCGAATGGCAATCAACCAGACCGATACGCTGGCGGACTACGTGAAGCTGCTCCAGCAGAATCCACGCGAACAGCAACAACTGTGGAAGGAATTCCTCATCCGGGTCACCCAGTTCTATCGCAATCCCAAGGCCGTCATCGCGCTGCAGGAAAAGGTCATCGACCAGATTTTCAAGAGCCATCCGCCGGAACGGGCGATCCGCGTCTGGATCGCCGGGTGTTCCAGCGGCGAGGAGGCCTACACCATCGCCATACTGCTGCACGAAGGCATGCAACGAGCAGGCCGCTCCTACACGGTACAGATTTTCGCCACCGACATCGATGACGATGCCCTGCGGATCGCGCGCCGCGGCGTCTATCCGCCGAGCGTGGCCGCCGACGTGCCCCCGGAACACTTGCGGCGCTATTTCGTCAGACATCCTGAAGGTTTCCAGATGAGCCAGAACCTGCGTGGCATGCTCGTCTTTTCCCGCCATGATCTGACGCGGGATGCCCCGTTTTCGCACATGGACCTGGTGTCCTGCCGCAACGTCCTGATCTACATGCGCCCCCACCTGCAAACGCGGGTGCTTGAAGGCTTGACCTATGCCCTGAGGCACCAAGGCGTGTTGTTTCTCGGCCAGTCCGAGAGCCTGGGCAAACTCGCCGAGCTCTATGAACCCGTCGACAAGACCGCCAAACTTTACCGGCGCCGCGACGCGATCATCGCATCCTTTGTCCCGTCTACGACATTCAGCCGGCGCCGGATGTTCCCCATCCCCCCCTCGCTCGCGCAGCCTTCCCTTCCCGATCCGGGCGGTGACGGCCTGCAGAAATTGATCGAGGCAACCCTGCTGGCCGAATATGCACCAGCCTGTGTCATCATCGACGATCGGGAACAGGTGCTCTATGTCCACGGCCACACCGGACTCTTTCTGGAGCCCGCCCGGGGCCAGGCCAGCATGAACGTCCTGAAAATGGCCCGGGAAGGTATCAGGCACGAACTGGGCAGCGCCATCCGCGATGTCATCGCCGGCAAAGCAAGCCGGCGCCACGAGCGGCTTCGTGTCGATAGCCCCCATGGCATGCGGCTGGCCCATTTCACGGTACGAACGCTGCCCGGGAATGCCCAACAGCCCGCCTTTCTCATGGTGATCTTCGAAGATGCAGGTCCCGTCGAACCGCCAAAGCCTCTCTTGCCCGCACCAGTGGAAGGAGCGGAACCGGAGTCCGACACGCGTATTGCCTGGCTTGAACAGGAATTGGCGGATACGCGTGAGACGCTGCAGAATACCAACGAGGAGTTGGAGACCAACAACGAGGAGTTGCAATCGACGGTGGAGGAACTGCAATCATCCAACGAGGAGTTGACCACTTCCCAGGAAGAACTGAGTTCAATCAACGAAGAGTTGCATACGGTCAACAGCGAATTAGAGGACAAGGTCCAACAACTCCAAACGACCAGTGCCGATCTCGAAAATCTTCTCGCCAGCACCGACATCGGAACCATCTTCCTCGATCTGGATTTTCGCGTGCGCCGCTTCACCGAGGCCGCGACGCGAGTGATCAACCTGATCGACAAAGACATCGGACGTTCGCTGGCAGACCTCAGCCACAAGCTGGAATACCAGGACCTCATCGCCGATGCCGAAGCAGTGCTCGACAGCCTGCAGCCACGCGCCGTCGATGTACGCAGCCGCGACGGCCGGTGGTACTCGCTGCGCGTGACCCTCTACCGGACCGGCAACAATTCCATCGACGGCGTCGTGCTCACTTTCGTCGACCTTACGGAACGCCTGCTTGCCGAGCAGCGCTTCTACGACCTCCTGGAGCTTACGCCGGACGCCATCGTGCTTACCGATACGAACGGCGAGATCGTCCGCATCAACGCCCAGGCGGAGCGGGCCTTTGGTTATGCCCGCGACGAACTCGTCGGAAAGCTGGTGGAAACACTGATACCGGAGGCCTTGCGCGCGCGCCACAGTGATTTCCGACGCGCGTATCAAAGGGAGGCGCGTCCGCGCGCCATGGGCCGGGCCGGCCTCCAGTTGGTTGCACGGCGCAAGGACGGTAGCGAGTTTCCGGCGGACATCGCCATCGGCCCCATCCAGGCGCCGGATGGACTATTGGTCCTCGCCACCATCCGCGACGTGAGCGAACGCCACCGCGCGCAGTTCGCCTTGGAGCGTACCAACCACCTGTTTCACGAATTCAGCCGATGGCATCAGGAGCATATTCTCGGTGGGGAATCGCTCAGGCAGTCCCTGCAAGCTCTGTGCGCCCGGCTCGTCGAGCACGGCGGGTATCGCCAGTGCTGGCTGGGACTTGAGGACCCTGAAAATCCTTCCGGATTCGGACTGGTGGTCCATGTCGGATTTCCCGAAAACGGCGCCGAAATGCTGCTGGATTCCGCCTGGGTCGACCCGGGTCGCTCGGGAAAGCCCCGCGTCCAGCGCGACTTGCTGGCGGCCGACTGCCCACAGGCATTAAAGGCTGGGGCGCCGACCTGGGGATGCCGATCGCTGCTCGCCGTGCCGCTGACGGCCGGAGCCCGGCGCATGGGCGTGCTCGCCGTGACGGCAGGAGAAGCCGATGCCTTTTCGCAGGAGGAGTTCGTTCTGTGGACAACACTGTCGGCAAGCCTGGGGCTGATCCTCTCGCTCATCGCGAACCAGTTCGGCTTGCCGACGGAGCAAACGTGATGGACAAGCCCGTGCACCCCAAGGAGGGTCTCGCCCGACTGCGCAGCCGGGCAGAAATACGTGCCCGGAAACAGCCCCGCGATGAGCGCGATGTCTCCTGTCTCGCCCCTGATGAGATTCGCCAGCTGGTGCATGAACTCGACGTGCAGCATATCGAACTGGAGATGCAGAACGACGAATTGCGCCAAAGTCAGGCTGCGCTCGAAAAGGCCCGCGACCGCTATTCCCATTTGTTCAACGAAGCTCCGGTGGCGTACTTGAGACTCGATGCCAAGGGTCACATCCTTCAGGTCAATCGCACCGGCGTCGAACTGCTTGCTGCGGAAGGGAACGCTCTGAGCAAGATGCGCCTCCAGGACTTCGTCGACAGCCAGGATCAGGACCACTTCTTCGCCTGTCTGCGTCATGCCATGAAGTGCCGTGGACGAGCGACCTGCGAGCTCGAAATGGCGAGGCCGGACGGTTCCTGTTTCACCGCCCATGTCGAGGCCCTTGCGCAGACGAACGATAGCGGCAAGGCAGGTGAATGTTTGATGGTACTCATCGACATGACTGAACGGGAGAATATGGAGGCTGCGTTGCGTGAAAGCGAGGCGCGTTTCCGCGACATGGCCGATTCCGCGCCCGCCATGCTGTGGGTCGCCGATTCCGATGGCCTCTGCGACTACATCAGCCAGGGCTGGTATGACTTCACCGGGCTGGCAGTTGGTGCCGGGATGGGACATGGCTGGCTGGAGGCACTTCATGCCGAGGACCGAGGGACGGTGGACGGCGGATTTCGTGAGGCGACCCGGCGTCGCGAAGCCTTCGAGCACGAATACCGCCTGCGTCGTGCCGATGGCAGCTATCGCTGGGTGATCAATACCGGCCGGCCGCGCATTTCGCAGGACGGGGAGTTCATCGGCTACATCGGCTCGGTAACGGATATCGATGAGCGCAAGCGTGCCGAAGAGCACGCCCGGGAGGTTGCCCTGCACGACCCCCTGACCGGCTTGCCCAATCGAGCCTTGATTTTCGAGTACAGCCGCCACCAGCTTGCCGAGGCGCAACGTAGCCAAAGCGAAGGCGCTATCCTGTTCGTCGATCTGGACCGCTTCAAACAGATCAACGATCAGTTCGGACACGAAACGGGCGACCAGGTACTTCTGGAGATTGCCAAGCGCCTGACCGAATGCACACGCCAGGCGGACTTGGTGGGACGCCTGGGCGGCGATGAGTTCGTGATCCTGCTGCCGCATTTGAACGCCGACCGCGAGCGGGCCGCTACGGTAGCCCGACACATCATTTCGAGCTTGAGCAGTCCGATTTCATTCGCATCGAAACACCTCACCATCACCCCTTCGATCGGGATCAGCTGTTACCCGGATCACGGTCGCGACATCGACACCCTGATCCACGCGGCCGACCTGGCGATGTATCAGGCCAAAAGTTCGGGGCGGGCTACCTTCCACTTTTATTCGCATGATATGGCGCAGCGCGCGGCCCAGACCCTTGATCTGGAAACGCAGATCCGCCACGCGCTTCAGCATGACGCATTCTTGTTGCACTATCAGCCTGTCATCGACTTGCAGAACGGTCGGTTGGTGGGCGTGGAAGCCCTGATACGCCTCGCCGGCCACTCGGGCAAGATGACCGAGCCGCAGCAATTCATACCCGTTGCAGAATCCTGCGGTCTGATTGGCGCTCTCGGTGAATGGGTCGCGGCAGCCGTGTGCCGCCAACAGCAACAGTGGCAGGAGCAGGGCATTCGGTCAGTCATGGTATCCATCAACGTATCACCGCTGCAGTTCAAGCAGCCCGACTTCGTCGAACGATTCACGCGCATCCTCTCGGGCGGTGGAAACAACCCGAGTTGTTTCCAGCTGGAGGTGACGGAAAGCGCCTTCATAGAACGCGTAGACGAGGTCATCGCCAGCCTGCGCCGCCTTCGCGAGCTCGGCGTGCGGATCGCCCTGGACGATTTCGGGATCGGTTATTCCAGTCTGAATCTATTGACACGATTGCCGCTGGACATGCTCAAGATCGACCAGTCCTTCGTGCAGAGGATGGAAAGCGATCCTCTCAGCATGGCCGTTACCAAGGCCATCATCGCCTTGGGCCAGACCCTGAGTTTGAAGGTGGTCGCGGAAGGCATCGAATCCGAAGCGGCAATAAGCCGCTTGCGCGACTTTGGCTGTGACCATGCCCAAGGCTATCTGATCAGCCGTCCAATGACATCGGATGAATTCGTGGGCTGGTATCGCCACACAGCGAAGCGCTGACGCTCCGGGGATGAACTTGGGTGCCGCCACCAGCGCAGGAACCCTCGGGGTCAGACAACGAATTCCTCCGGAACGATCATGCCTAATACGACAAATAAATAGCCCCCGCCGGTTTCCCGAGGAGGGCCATTTTGAATGCTACGGTCGACCGGAAAATCCGGCCAAAATCGAAATTTACATCTCGACCGTCGCTTCACGCCAACGGAGTCACAACGGGTTAATAAAAACAAAACATGTTGATTATTTTTAGTTAAACATGTAGATTTTAATCATCAAAACATGGTGATAAATCCCGCTCAAACATGGCAATCAAATGGCCCGCCCCCGTCTAAGCGCACGACAGAAGTTAGCCCGAGCCCTTGAGGAGTTGCATGGCGTCCTTGGCTCGGAGCGCGGTGTTGTCCGCGGGCCGCAAATCAGCAACGCCAATCGCCTGCTCCTGCTCGAAGCCGGCTATCTACGAGAAATTTTGCGGGGATGGTATTTCGTTTCCCACCCCACGGCCGAGCAGGGCGATACCACTCCATTTTTTGCGAATTTTTGGGAGTACCTCACGCGCTATCTGAGTGAGCGCTTCGACACAGGCTACTGCCTGACGGCAGAGCATTCGCTACTCCGGCATGCGCAACATACGGTGATTCCGAAAACCGTCAACGTCATGCTCGCCGTCAATCAGAGTCAGGTTCAAGAACTGGCCTTCGGCCACACCGTTGCACTGTTCCCGGGGCGCTCGACTTTTCCGACGCCCGAGCAAACGCTGTACATCCACGGCTTACGGTGCATGACGGCCCCCTATTGCCTGGTCAACTTGCCACCCCGGCATTTTGCAGTGTACGGCCGCGAAGTACAGATCGTCATGGCGCAATTGCAGGATCCCGCCGAGCTAGCCGCCTTGGCGGACGTCAATCGGGCCGGACTTCAGCGAGTACTGTCGGCTTATCGCCAGGTAGGCCGCGGTGATTTTTCAGATGCTGTTCTCGCCCAACTTGCCGGTTTGGGCATCCAGCTCAAGACGGATGAACGCCCCTTCGACGAGACACCGGTCTTTGCGCTCGGGACGCTGGGAAAATCAGCCCTGTATGCCCGCGTGCATGCGCTCTGGGCGCAGCACCGCAATACCGTCATAGCGAGCAAACCTGTTGGCGGCACACTCAACGTAACAGCCACTGAATACTTGGCGAGAGTCCAGGCAATCCGCGTTGAAGATGCATACCACTCGCTTTCAATTGAGCGATACCGCGTTACGCCAGAGTTGATTCGTCGAATTGCCGACGAAGGTTGGAACCCACTGACTGATGTCGCCGATCAGCAGCAAGCCGCTGCCATGGCAGCCCGCGGCTATCTGGACGCCTTTGAGCTTGTGCGCGACGCGGCAGCGCAGGTTTATGAGTTCCGGGAAAGCAAGCCTGAATTGGCAGGACTGCTTTTCGCAGAAAAGCACCAGTCCTGGTACCAGAAACTCTTCGGCCCGTCCGTGACTGCCGGCATTTTGAAGATTGCTGACTTGGTGGGTTACCGTCGAGACTCGGCCTTCCTCCGCGGCTCCCTGCACTCCCCTCCTCACAAGGATGACGTACGCGACGGCATGGAGGCGCTACGCGAGTGTATCCAGGCCGAGATAGACCCTTTTGTCCGCGCCGTACTCGGACACTGGCTTTTTGGTTTCGTGCACCCCTATCAGGACGGTAATGGTCGCACTGCCCGCTTTGCGATGAACGTCCTGCTCGCCGCCGGGGGCTACCCCTGGACCGTCATCCATGTCGAGGATCGTGCCATCTACATGCAGGCACTGGAGACCGCCAGCGTCGATGAAGACCTTCGACCCTTCGCGGAATTCATTGCATGCAGCATGCTACGCGCAGTTGGAACCTAAGCGTTTTCTGGCCAAGGATTATCCAGAACAAGCACACCCTGGCTCGCTGGCGATTCCAAGCAATCCGACCAATGCCAAATTCATACATTACCAATAGAAACGCCTCACTGACCTGTCTAAGATCAGCGAGGCGCATCTATGTAAATCAACAACTTAAAAAGAGGTAAATCTGCCTAATGCTTAGACAGACAACTCCTCCTTAAATCGCTTACATCTCAACAGTGGCGGCCTGCTCGACGAATTCCGGGATCTGATCGAAATTCATGTAGCGGTTTACCTGACCATAATTTATATATATTTATCAATAACTTGAAGTCGATTTACCTAAGCGAGACCTGAACTGCCTAAATGGAGTCATCTAGCTATGCCTAAGAAAAATTCATCAATACGATTTCTTGCACCTATGCCAATTGGAAATCTATCACAGAACTGACGTAGCTTGGGCATGCTATTCCCGGCCTCCCAAGCGCAATTTAAGCGTATTTCGGAGGTCACATGCCCCACCCCAATCTGTTTCAACAAGTCCCCAAACTTGCATCCGTCGCAGGCGGCGTCGCACTTGCGACCGGTATCCCAATGCTTGGTTTTGCCCTACTGACGGGGTCGGCGATCATCAATCTCATCGGCGCAATCCGTGAGAAAAAACGGGGCGATTCTGGATTTTTTGCTGCGTGGGCGTGCTTGAATTCGTGGTTCGCAACCCATACCGGGGGACACTGAAATGAGCAAGCCACGCTACCTCACCAAGTCTCGTTTCAAGCTCGCCGTCGACTGCCCGCGTAAGCTGTTCTACACCGGGAAAAGGGACATCTACCCAGACATGATGGCCGGTGACGCTTTCATGGAAATGCTCGCTGAGGGTGGCTACCAAGTCGGCGCCCTGGCGAAGCTGCGCTATCCCGAAGGTATCGAGATCCACGATACCGATCACGCCACCGCCGAAGCAACCACCATGAAGCTTCTGGCCCGCGACCGCGTCGTCCTGTTCGAACCCGCCATCCGCGTCGGCGACTTCTTCATTCGCATCGACGTGCTCGTGAAAGACGGAAATAGCTTCGAGCTCATCGAAGTGAAAGCCAAGTCGTATAACTCAGAGAAACCCGAGCTTTTCGGGGCTAGGGGCGGCATCCGATCGAACATGCTCCCTTATTTTCAGGACGCGGCGTTCCAGACCTGGGTGCTGCAACAAGCCTTCCCGGGCGCTGTTATCAAGACCTTCCTGATGATGCCGGACAAAGCCCAGACCGCCCCGGTTGGTGGGATCAACCAAATGTTTCGGATCCTACCCGACCGGGAGGTAGAAACCAAAATCCCGCCCGGCGTCGATGGCCAGGCACTGGCTGAACTCCTGCTGGCAAAGGTCGATGTCTCCACCTCGGTTGCCGACATCCTGGCATCGCCCCTGGGATTTCCTGGCGGCCCTCTGCCCTTTGCCGAGGCGGCCAACTTCTGGGCCAAACATTACGCGACCGACCAACCGGTGGTGCCACCGATTGGCGCGCATTGTGGCGGGTGCCAGTTCGATGCGCCGGCGGATGGATATCTCACAAGCGGATTTCGTGAGTGCTGGAAGGAGGCACTTGGCTGGACTGATGCTGATTTTGCCATCGGTACGGTCCTTGACCTGTACAACTGCCGCAAGAAGCAGAGTCTGATCGATCAAGGCATCTACAAGCTCTCGCAGGTCCAGAAGGACGATCTCGGGGATTTCGATGAAGAACCTGGTCCAAACGGGATGTCGATCAAGCAAAGGCAATGGATGCAAGTCGCCGGACTTCCAGACGAAGACCGCGCACGGGGCTACTACCTGGAGACGACGCTCGTCCGCAACGAGATGACCGGGTGGCGCTTCCCGTACCACTTCATTGATTTCGAAACCGCGGCGGTTGCATTGCCTTTTCATGCGGGGATGCGTCCCTACGAATCGCTCGCCTTTCAGTTCTCCCACCATGTGATGGAAGCAAATGGAGATGTGCGCCACGTTGGCCAGTTCCTGTGCGCCGAGCCGGGTGTTTTTCCGAACTACGATTTCGCTCGGGCATTGATGCGTGATCTATGCAATGACGACGGCACCGTGTTCATGTGGAGCCATCACGAAAACACGATCTTGAACGCCATCGCGCGGCAACTGATGGAGGACGACAACCCACAGGATGACCAGGAAGAACTGATGAATTTCCTGGGTAGCCTGACCAAAGGTGGAGATCGTGCGATAGTCGATCTCTGCGATCTCGCTGGGAAAGCATATTTCCACCCGGATACGCATGGCAGCAGCTCGATCAAGAAAGTGTTGCCTGCCATCCTGAAGGGATCGGATGAACTGAAGGCGAAATACAGCCGGCAGGTCTACGGCGCCCCCAGCGGGATGCCGAGCCTCAATTTCGCCCGTCCTGAAGGATTCGCGTGGATCGATGTCGGCAGTGACGGCACGGTGTCCGATCCCTATAACCGGCTGAAAGCGATGGCGCGTGACATGCTACCTGCCGGCATTGATGAGCGTGCTGCCGACGACAGCATCATTGCCGAGGGCGGTGCCGCGGCCACGGCCTACGCCAGGCTCCAGTTTGAGCAGATGGACACTCTCACTCGGGACCGAATCAAGTCTGCCCTGCTTCGTTACTGTGAGCTCGACACGCTGGCCATGGCCATGGTTGTCGAAGCGTGGCGAGCCGAATGCGCTGAGGATTGAGCCTGCCCTGTCTTAATTTACCGATATCACCAGGGCAGCATCCTCAATCTACCCATGATCATTTTGCAAAGATAGTTGAGAGAAAATATACCATCTTCATATTGCCATCGCGCTTTGGCAGCCATAGCTCAGAGATGGTATATCTTCTCTAGCAGATGATTGAGCAATAATCGCTCATCTTCTGTAGATCGTCGCTCACCGCCACCTAACTGAGACAGTGGATACGCGTCACATATCCAATCATCATCTGCCTTCCCACGGCGACGACGAAGTGTAGTATTCGCACAAAAAACTGAAATCGATGGCGCGTGACATGCTGCCCGATGGCATTGATGTTGAGTTCGGGGACGACAGCATCATCGCCGAAGGCAGTGCCGCGGCCACTGCCTACGCGAGGCTCCGACTCAAGTAATAGACCTTCAGTTGCTGACTGGATCAAGTCTGCGCTTCAACGGCGATTCACTGCAAACTGGATAGGTTTGCCATAGCCACGATTGTTGCGGCATCGGGGGCATTGCGTATTGTACGAAACCTATATTTTTATCACCGCAAGAGAACCAGATGCCGTTTTGCTCTAGTTGCAGCAACATTCAACAGACAACGCTCACTGACCAATGTTTCCTCGGTCACCGCAGCATCCTCTTCACGAGCGAATAGCTCCGCGTAGTGCTCGGGTGTTTGATGTCCCGCAATGATCACCACCTCAAATTCGAGGCCCTTTACACGATGCATGGTTGCTAAACGAACACCTTTGACTTGACGGTCGTCGGCGGTATTTCTGTCAAGTTTTAACGTCGGAATGTTGGCCAAGCTTAAAGTTTTTTGGTAATGATCAACGACTTCATTTGTCCGACCAACAAGACAAATATCATTTAAGTCCAATTTATCGAGCTCGAAATCATGAATCAGAGCTCGAAGACAATCAGCTTCTGATTGCCCTCTCTTCGGGGCAACATCATCTGGTTTGGCCCCATGGGTCAAGGAGCGATAGCCCTTGAGAGTATCCAGCTCACCATCCAGATCATCAACATCGCAGCCCTCCAGCTGCGCGACCGCCCAGCGGCGGATTTCATCCGTGGTCCGGTAATTCACCCTCAGACGGCGGCTGCGTCCGCGAATATCGATGCCAACCTTCGAAAGCACCACTTTGTGCCGATAAATACGCTGATGGGCATCCCCGACCAGAAACAAATCATTCGCACCCGAAGGAATTGCCGCGCGCAGCAATGACAGCGCAGCCGCGCTCATATCCTGCGTTTCGTCGACAACGATTGCGCGCACCCCCAAGGTTTCTTTCTGCCTTTGCAAGAGCGCGAGCGCATCCCGAAATGCCTCCTCAGGCTCACGCAGATTGGCACCATGGAGCTGCGCACGGTATTCGGCGAAGACAGGCCAGAGGGCCTTGCGCTGAACACGCCCAAGCTGCCCGCCACGCCCAATGCGGCTGGCGCGCATGTAGTCGTCTGCGGTTTCGCAACCTTGGGGAAGAATGACGCGCTCGTACTCGGCGCGATAAAAGGCCAACGGGAATGTGTTACCTGCGGGAGCGCGTGTGAGTGCCAAGCGCCAATAATCCCGCCGCCGACCTTCGTCGTATAGCAACTCGTGTTGGTAACCGAAGCGGCGCAGCAATCCGAGCGCCCATTGATCGATGTTGGTTACTGCGATTCGCTCCATCTCGGCCGGTGTGCAAAGCGACGCCAGGTGGGCACGAATGTCGTCCGCCAAGGTTCGGGTGAAGGTGGTAAAAAGAATCGGCTTACCCGGAACATCGGCAAACTTGCGTGCCAGCCATGCTGCCCGGTGCATCGCGACCACGGTCTTCCCCGTCCCGGCACCACCGAGAACACGCACCGAACCGCCCCATTCTTTCGCCACCAGACGACGCTGACTTGGGTGCAAAAACACACGCCACCGCTCCAGAGGAGCCGCCATCAAGGCATCCAGGTCGCTGTCGTCGGTGATAACCACGAAGTGGCGGCGACTGGCGTCCTGATCCAGGGCCTTGGCGAAGTCGTCTGTATCGACCGTCTCAACGGACGCTTCACGATCCGCAATGATCTTGTCGTAGCTATCGCCAGCTGCATAAAGGTACAGAGCCTCAAACGCATCGTCAGGAAGATGCTGTTGTAATGACTCGAGATCGTCCTCAGTCAGCACTTGGCGCACTCTCGGCAAGGCCACTTCGGGAACGCCCATGCGGCGAATCTCGCGGTCCTTGAGGTGCTCGAACAATCCCTTGCTGGTCTTGATTGCCTCCTGTTGCACTTGAAGGTCATCTGCGGGGGAAACGGCTGCCTCCTCGACCGCAAACACCTGGATGCTGCCCAGATCCGGGTGAATTGCCACCCGATGCATCTTCGCCCAACGGTAAGCATCGTCATGGCGATCAACCCACAGCAGGCAATACACATCGCCGCTGACCGGCTTTAGCACAATCCCGCGCAAAGCCTGGTCGATCCGTACTGAACGCATGTTCGAATCGGCAGCACCATGGATCGTTTCATAGTTGATCCCGGTAGCGCGCGGATTCTGGCGGAACTGAGCAACGAACTTCAGAACAGCTTGTTGACGATCACGGGGGATCGCCGCGAACGATTTCAGGAAATCATCCGACAGCGCAATCTTCGGTGCCACACTCATGTTGAACTCTCCTTGGCTTGCAGGATAGCCAGCAAACCCGCATCAATTTCAGGGCCCTTGGCGACGAAACATTGCCAGCCGTGCTTCACGAAAATCTGCACCAACTCTTCCGCGCCCTCTCCGACCAAAACAGCAACCTGCTGCCTAACCCAGGCCAACTCGGCTTCGGCCACAATCCTGCCCTTTTCATCGACCAATTCGTATCCGACCACCGGCGCGTCAATGTCGAGCGACGCAAGTGCCTGGATCCACCCCTGAACTTCCTGCAAGGCATACTCGGCCACTTCGATCCAGGCCAGATCCATCATGCCAGCGGCAGAAACACGCACCAGCGAGGCCTCTTGGAATACGCTCCAATTACATCCTGCATCGCTACCCGCCCAGAACCGGGACAAGGGGAACAACAGATTGGCGGTTTGCCAAAGCGCATGCCATCCCGCCAGCAATTCGGCATCGGGGGTGTTTTCATCCGGACGCCAGTACATTAAGCCGCCAGGCTCGGCATCGCGATTGATTTGACCGCCGATCAATCGGGAAATCTGGTCGGAAGATATTCCGGTCGCAATGCGAACCATCCCATCACCCAGCTTGCGTCCGCCCATGCGCCGATCTGCTTCGGAGGGAAGACTGACTAGGCCAGATTCGCTCAACTGCTCACCAAGCGATGACAACCCAACCTCCTCTGCCAATCCCGGATCACCATGCGGCATCAGGACACCCAAGCCAAGAATTGAAGCATGGCGACGGATCATCTCGTGATCGAGCGAGCAAAGGCGCATCCGCAACTGTGCCATCGACGGCAAGGCACGGAATCCCAGCATGTGACCAAGACCCAAGCGCTTGATCAGGTCACCCACAATATCCTTGTCAGACGACAGCAGCGTGGGCCATGGAGACACCGTCGCATCCGCTTTCGGGTTCAACCAGAGCTCGACATCGGCCCAGGTCAGTGTCCAGACCGAAAAACGGCCGCTTTTGGCGATGGCCATGCGCTTTGCCAAATCCACCGCGATGATGTCGCGATGGAACTGCCATCCATCCAGAAAAATGGCCACCGGCAAATCGCCTCGGTCATCATCCGGCCAAAACACAAAGTCCGGCTTCGATGGAATCACTACACCATCGCCCGGCCCCAGTTCGACCTGGGGTTCAAGACGCCAACGGCTTCCACCGGAACCTCCGCAGGACACCTGATAACCAGGCTTGCCCTTGACCAGGACGTCAGTCACCACCAGCCGGTCGAAGGGATCCGCACCTGGGCGCCTCAACGCCTCAACGAATCTAGCTTCGAGTTCGCTGTCGAACAACGGGTTAGCCGGCTTCAGCTTGGACAAGCTATCCAGCGGTTTGAGTTGATCGCGATGATCCAGGATCTCGCGCAAGAGTTTCTGCGCCAAGCGCCGTGAAATATTTTCCTGGTCGTGGCTGTTGCGATAAGCGTAGACGCAGCGGTAGCACCCATCCTTGTCCGGATCATGGTTACACTCGCACTCATCCATCGCCTTGAGCGCGACCGCAAAGATCTCGAACATCGGATGTTCATCGCGCATCAACTCCTTCAGATACCCCGTTCCACCCGGCACGCTGTCGTAGATAACCAGGTACTGGCGCGGTGACTCATCGCCGGTGGCCAGGCGAATATCCAAGGCAATCCGCAGATGATCGACGGCCCCGCGAAAACGCCTCGAAAGTCCGAGCTGCAAGGCCGCGACGAAGGACTGCAAGCGTTCGTCGGCCCCACCGAAGGTTGCTTCGGGCAGGAACAGGCGAATACCCTCACTATCGAATTCCCGATACAGGAACACACATTGCTGGGTAATAGCTTCCTCATCCTTGCGTCGAGGACAGTACGGCGCATGATTTCGAAACTCCTCACCCTGGCGCCGGCGGCGCTGCAACGTACCGCAATCGGGACAAATGGCGAACCCAGGACGGGCCTGCTCAATGCCGGCGATAGTCATCGGCGCAGCGTCAGGCTGTCGCTCACCAAAGTTGATCTCGCGGAAAGAGACTCGGTTGAGAAACTCGAAGGCAAACGGGAATTCAGATCGATCAATGGCGAAGGCCTGACGCACGGCATCTGGTGGGCTATCCACCAGGGCCTGCCGAACGTAGAAGCGACGTTCCCGTTCATCCGAATCATCGGCGATACGCGCCAGGTGATCGGGGGTGCGCGCATACACCTTGGTCAGCCGCAGCATGTCACGAACACGCCCCATGTCGTTCCACATCGGATCACCGCAACGGGGACAGGCGGCATGCTTGGTGCCCAAACCATCGGGTTCGGAATAGGCGCACTGGCGGCAGAAACGCCACTGAGTCGGTCGATCCTTTGAAACATCCACCTGCTCGATGGTGACCTTCCGGCTCTCGGCGTAAAACAAGCTGCCCGGCGCCAATTCGGTAATGGCCGCCGCGCCCGGTCGTTCATACTCCAGCGTCAGTGGTGGCAGCATGTCTGCGGCCGCACTGGTGCCTGGTTTGCGATTGCGCAGGATGACCGAGTGCAGCAACACGCCCTGTTCCGGGAATGCATAGTTCGGAAGCAGGCCCTCGTCTGTCAGCACATTGAGTGTTGCCCGGTCGTAGATCGCGGCGATCAACTTGCCAAGGGCAGCGCTTTCCTGCTTTAACTCGACCAGTTCCTCTTCGTCGCTTTCCCCCTTCAAGGGTTTCGCACCGACCTTACTGATTTCACCATCAACACGCTCACGCCGTTTGCGAAATTCCTCGACATCCTCAGCAATGGCCCGCAGGTGCGAGACGACCTTCCATGAAAAACTCCCCTCTGTCTTGGCATCGCCTTCGACAAATCGGGCCAGCCATTCGCAGGTCTCTGCCATCAGCGTATTGGCACCGTGATCGAACATGCGGATGAAGCGATCAAGCAAGGACGAGCGGTGCAGATCGACATAAGCCAGCCAGGGATATGGGAACTGTGTGAGGTTCGATTTCAGCACTGCCCCCAAGACTGGACGGATGGTGGCCGGAATCCGGGCCTTCGCCCCGGTTTCTCGCACCCAGGAATCGAGGGCAAATGCCGTCAACTGCCGTTCCAGCACGGCTGATGCGTTCAAGAACACACCTGGAGAGGCCACGTTCCCCGCCACCATCTCGCGGGGTGATGCCCAGAAATACAAATCGTGGGGACGCGCTGCGGCCAGGGTCAGCAAGAAAGCATTACCCGTCGAACGTCCGGCACGACCTGCCCGCTGGAGGTAGTTCGATTGCGCCGGCGGCACCGAGCACAACAAGGTAGCCGACAGGTCGCCGATGTCGATGCCCATCTCAAGCGTGGGCGTGGCGGACAACAGATTGACCTTGCCCGGTCGGGGTTCCCTGGTCATGAATGAGCGCTCGATGCCCTCACGCGTGGGGCGGTCAAGCAAACCCGTATGCTCGCGCGCGAAAACGCGCTGGATTTCGGCCGACAAATACAACCGTCGGTAAAAACTGCCCGAATCGTCGGCCGGCGCAAGATGCCCATTGCACCCGAGGCGCCGGCACGGCTCCCCCGACATGTCGAGAGAGCGTGCTGCCACCAGCGATTGACGACAGACATCGCATTGCCAGCGCGAGGCCCCCGCTTTCAGGACGAACACATCCGGGATCAATCCCCAGACGGAGGTCTCCTTTTCACCTTCTTCGGCGCGGGCAATGCCAGTTTGCTGCAAGCTTTGCAGGGCAAAGCGATAGACCTCGGCGACCAGTGCGTCTGCCCCCAAGGCAACCGATGCCAAGGCGGGAAAGCTCTTGAAGGCCCAATCACGATAAACACCCGCGGTATCGAGCAAGACGCTGTCGCAATTGAAGTATTCCGGCAAGGTGAGGAAGCGCGGTGGCCGGGGGCCCGACAGAAGCCGGTATTCAGCCGGATTCTTGCGGTAGGCGAAAGCGCGAGCGCCCTGCTTGGCGTAGAACACCAGCCCCTTGTCCCACCAGGCGCCGACTTCTTGCATACGGGCAATCAACCCGTCGAGAAAGCGACGAGCAACGTCCTCGGGTACGCCGGCCAGCGCTTCAATTTCCTCTCTCAGGCGCGCCGCCAGAGCGTGAGCCGCTTGATGGCGCAAACCTTCATCCACCGTCACAGTCGCGGTCAAGGTGGCCGGCAAGGTGCGGCCAACATGGGCATCCTGACCGAATTCCGCCAGCACCACCCAGGGCAGGACGTTGCCCATCAATCGCGGGACATCGCTGCCCACTGGCAACTCGCCAGTATCGAACAAGGTTTCCGCATCGCGTAGCCAATTTAGTTGTGGCGGCAGAAAGTTGGCAACAAACCCGGAAAGCCCCAGCCGCTCGTGCCAATACTTTTCAAACGCCGGATACAGCGCCCCCAGGGGCAACGGCGTGCCGGCGGCATCGGCTGCTGCGATAACTTGCGCGAGAGCGGGCCGCAGGTTCAAGCGCCAGGTACGTGCCGCAAAGAAGCCAGCGCGGTGCGCGGCATCCTGCACCGAATCAGAGAACGCGATCAGTTTCTTGTCGGCATTGAAACGGCTGCCGAACAATTGACTGATTGCCACGCTGGCGAGGCTGGCAGCCTGCGAACCCAGAATCGTCAGCGTCTTGTGGCCACCACAATAAGGGCAATTGTGATGCGCCACGCTGAGCGGGCTGCCGTTGCGCCGGACCTCCTTGCGATTCGCCGCCAGATCGACTCGCAGCAGCCCCGGACCAACCTCCGATCCCGCCCCACAATGGCTACAACTGGAATGTTCGAGCGTATGCAAGGTACCGCAACTGACACACACCTTCTTCGGCTCGAAGAAGCGACGATCCGGCAATGCCTCGCCTCCTGGAAAGACAAAGCGCGTCGAGACATCTTCAGCGAAGAACGCCGTGTAGAAACTTTGCAGATCCGCGTTCAGCTGATTCGGGCTGGTCTTCGGAATCGTCGCCCCCCACCCCGTGGCATGACAATCGCGGCAGTGGATCACCGGCAGATGCAGGCCCTTGTCGACCTGGCCAAGGTCCGCCTGATGACGTAACACCGGTTCGGTTGCCACCGTAGCCACCATGCGCCGCAATTCCCGCAGCCAAAGTTCGACCCGTACCGAAAGCAGTGGCAGCACATCGTCTTCGGACTCGATGGCGAGCTTGCCAGGAACCTTCCGACGGCGTGCATGGGCCACAAGCGCCACCAGGCTTTCCAACCAACGCATCAAATACAGCGGCTGTTCCTCAGCCCGTAGCCGACGCCCCACATGGGCTAACATATCTTCCAAGGGAACAGCTCGACGCCCCAGTTTATCCAGATCCCGCAACAGGTTTTGGAACGCCACGTGGGATTTCAGTCGTTCGCCGAGGGCGACACGCCATTCAAGGCTTTCAACCTCATCCGAGATTACCGTCTCGTCAAACCACAGCCGAAACTGGTCGGCCAGATAGGTGGCGACCGATTCACCCCGGCTGCCGTCAAGCAGATCGGCATCCGTCGCACGGGGCCACCCCATGTATTCGACGGTGCAATCGGCCAGATATTCGCCCACGGACAGTCGGTCTTCGCCGATCACTGCATCGGCATCGACCTTCTCACCGAAAACATCGCCGGCAAAGTCGTGCAACGAACGTTCGCCATCGTCGCCCAAGGTAGCCGACGTGCCGACACAGACCAGGTGCCCGGGCGGCGTATCGAGGCGCGCCTTGACGCGCCGGATCAGGCACGACAGATCGGTACCCTGCGCCCCGTCGAAGGTGTGCAATTCATCAACCACCAGATACCGCAGCGTATCGGGGCGATTGTGCGCCCAGAGCCCGGCGTCATCCGCCCTGATGAGCATGAAGTCGAGCATCTTGTAGTTAGTGAGCAGAATGTCCGGTGGGCGCTTGCGCATTTCCGCCCGATCGGTGATCAGCGTGTAGCTATCATCGGGCAACTGCCGGACGCAGTCGGAGGTCTCTTCGGGGGCATCGCCGACATAGAGCCCGGCTCGTATATCGGAAAGCCCGGGGCGCGACAGAATTTCCTTCGCCATACGCTTGGCTTGGTCGGTCGCCAGCGCATTCATGGGGTAAAGGATGATCGCCTTGATGCCTTTTTGTCCCTGCGCCACCTGCTCGCGACAATGCTCAAGGATCGGATACAGGAAACACTCGGTCTTGCCGGAACCGGTGCCGGTGGCCACCAGAGTCGAACATGCAGCGTCTCCAGCCAACCGCTGCCAAGCACGCGACTGATGGGCATGAGGGGTGAATGCAGCCGGCAACCAGGAAAATGTTTTTCCCGCCAACCCGGTGCGAAAAGGCAAGGCTACCGAGAGATAGGGGCCGCGAAACAGGTTACCGGGTTGCCCCAGGAAGCGGTCGATCAGCCCCTGAAAACCGGAAGTTGTAGAAGGAAATGCGGTCGCGAGAAAATCAGCAACACTGCGGCGAACTTCATTGGCGACGATCAGCGGCTGCATGGAAAATCATCAATTCGCCGGTTCGTTTGCTTCGGCAACGGACGGGGGAATCAACTGAAAAATACCCATGGTGAAACGCCCCCAAGGGGCACGCGAGGTTAAGTCCAGCAGCCTCTCCCTGGCCGCACCAACCAGCACGGAAAAGCCCGTTGAAACAATCAAGCCTTGCAATGCTGCTGGGTCAATATTTCCTTCGGCGCGAAACAAAGCATAGACCTGCAATTGAAAAAAATAAGGCGGGTTGCTGCTGGTCTCACGGTCGCATTCGATGAGCATTTCTACACCATAGAGACCAGGCTGCCCTTCAACTGGCTGGGTGTTGAATGAATGCTTCAGATTGGTGCCGGTTCGCTCGCCTTGAGGGTCATGTTCAGGGTTCGCCCGAACCTCCTGAACCGGAAAGAACAGTTCCTCAAGCCGCAATGGGAATGGCATATCCATGCTTTCCACCTTTCTGAGCATTCGCCCAAGTTTTGCCGTTGCTGATCTGCTCCTGCGGAACACCGTCGTGAATCTCAAGCCAGCGCACGCTGCTCGTCTTTGCCGCGACATGCACCCGCACCTGAGCATCCAACGCATGCGCCATACGCGCCATGCGATCGATCGTCAGGTTGGCATCCCCGCGCAACGCCACACTTACCGCCGCGCCACTGGTGCCAAGACGGCGAGCGAACTCGGTGCGCTTGATGCCCAGTTGCTCCATGCGCCGCTCGATCCCGACGGCAAAATCCATCTTGGCTTGCTCAGCCGCGTATTCCGGCGACTTCTCGACATCCGCCAGCCAGTTCAATTGTTCCTGTACGCCACTCATTTTTTCGGCTCCCATTCCAATGCTCCCTGCCGTTTCGCAACAAGGAAGGCATCCTTGATGCGTACTGCTCGGGCGACCTCCATCGGGTCGGCCTTTTTAGATTTCTTTACTGCACCATGTGTCAGCACCAACAGGGTGCCATCCGTATCCATAAAGCAAAACACCCGCAAGCGACCTTTGATGAACTCCCAGATGCCTTGTTCCTTGTTGGCCTCGTGGAACACCTCGCTACTCAACAATCGCCTTCCATCCGTCGCATACCGGTCAAACAGGGCCGGCATACCGCGCGCACTACCCTGCATGTCGGACGGTGCGTCCTGAAGGAAGCGCAACACCGGTGCCTCATTGCCCTCCACGACGGCAGCTACCTTGAAGCGCTTTTCATTGAGAGCAACGAGTTTCAAATTTTAACCTATAGATTAACAAATGGTCAGAGCGTTCAAACTAAATTAGCTTATACATTGAGAGTTTTCGGAAAAATGCCTCCACGCCACCCGGTAATCCGCCTCGCGATCGGCCAGGGCAAACGGTGCCACATATTCCACCATACTATTCACCGGGCCACCGGGCAAAAAGTCAGCACTGATCGGACGGCGGATGCGGGTGCCGTCCGGGAACTTGCGGGCATCTTCCCAGCCAAGGTTGCGCGATTGGGTCTTGCCGTCCGGGAAGACGATTTCGCACGGAGCATCACGCTTGCCAGCCTTGCGCGGCAGGCCGACGCCAACCAGCCCCTTGCTGGCGGTGAAGACGATGCGGCCGTGAGCGTCGTACCAGGTGTCGGTTTCGTACTGGCGCATCACCGGAAATTGCACGCGGTAAATGGTCAGCAGCTCGTCAAGTGTCAGGCCAAGTGCCAGCGAAGCGAGCACGTCGATTTCCACCAGCGCCTGGCGGCGGGCGTAGTCGCTACGCAGGGCGCAGTTCCGTTGCCATTCCGGGGTGAGCTGGGCGAAGAAATCGGCCGGCAGGCGTGGGTCAGTGCTGGCGAAACTGTCGCGGAGGAACTCGTCCTGCCAACAGTCGGACCAGAGGTTGGCGTAGTGGGTTGTGAGGCAGTTAAGGGCGAGTGCGCGACAAACCAACGATTCCGAATAATCAAAAAGCGGGAACTGCTCCCAAGAATAGTGCAGATTGCTACGGCCCGTCGTCTTGATAAATGTATCGGCAACAACTGAGATTGAGAAAGCCAGTTGCCGAACCAATACCTCGTTTGCCTTAAAGGCGGTTGTTTGCACACCATGTATGTGAGCAACTTCGGGAGGGATCAACGAACCGATAAGAGTTCGCTCCCCAGCCTGGGAAAGCATGCCGCGAAAACCAAGCCTATAGAATTTCGTTACCGGTTTTCCTTCAAGCTCCCCCTCGCCCCTCCAACTTACACGCGCAATCCTGGCAGCATAGGTCGCCACATCGCATGCCGGGCGATAGTTAGTACGTGGCAGGTAGTCCTCCGGCAGCGCTTCCAGATCGAGCATGTCGTAATGGCTGTTCTGCGTACAGACCGCGCGCGGGGTCTTGTTGAGTGGGTTGCCAACGAAGAAATGCGGACCAGACAGCACCAGATCGCCGGGGTCGCTGACGAAGCCGCTTTCTCGGCGAATGGTGCCATCTCGCTGGGCGCCGGTTTCGTGCCACATTTCCAGCGTGAAATACTCACCAGCCAGATCGCCCAAACGTCGCGGCACCTGGGCGAACTTTTCCAGCACTGAAACCAGCTCTCTCGAATGCACCGCCGGTAGGCGCGCCTGTTCCGGTAGCGTGCCGGGTTCGTCGTAGAGCTTGGCGAAGGTGGCTAGTGTCGCGGCATTGACTTCGATGATGCGATTTTTGTGGCCGGCAGTTTGCCAGCGCCCGGCATCCGACTTGATGCCTGGCGTCGTGCTGCCACCGGGATGTTCGAGGCTGGCGCGGATGGTGGTCGGGTCGAAGAGATTGGCGATGTGCAGAAATTGCGGTGGCTGCGGCGGCCCGTAAATGTTGATGCTGAACTTGGTGTTGTGATGCACCTCGGGAAAGAGCAGCAACTGATTCTCGAACTGGTAGTGCGCCCGTAGCCGCGCAAAAGTCGGCGCTCGCAGGACAGCGCCCTTGGGGTCGTCGTAGATACCTTCCGGATGCAGCAGCGCTTGAATGCCGCGCGCTGGATTACCCAATCGCCAGACCACCGGCAGGAAACACTTGAACAGGTTGGTCTGCGAACCCTTGAGTAGCGAGTAGTTCTGCGTGGCGTTCATGAACGCCTGCATCCCCTCCTGCCCAGCGCATTCCTCAATGTAGTCCTCACGCGCCTTCGGTGCGGCAGCGAACACCGCGTCGCGCCGGTCAGCGGCTTCTTTGGCCGACAGTTTGCGCAAAGCGAACAGCGGCGAATACTCGGCCAGCAGCGCCTTCTCGTTCCACTCCACCTTGATCCACGGCGGATTGCCGAGAATCAGGTCGAAGCCACCACGCGATTTGAATAGATCGGCAAATTCCAGCTCCCAATGGAAGAAGCGTTGCGTACCAGCGATGGCGGCGGCACGCTTCAGACGTGGGTTGTTTTCCAGCAGGGCATCGAGATTGACGTGGCCATAACGGTCGCGTTCGATAGTGAAGTCGATGGTCTGCTGCGGAATGGTCTCGGGGAAGAAGTCCGTGGGTATGCTGGCCGGGGCCAAACTGGCGTTCCCCAGCACCAGAGTTTCGAGGTCGAACCACCACTCCTCACGCGTCGGCAGATCTTCAGCCCCGGTCACCGGCCAGAACCAGAGCGCGCACCAGTAATCCATGACCAGCTTGAGCCGGCGATATGGAGAAGCGTTGCGTACCCGCTCTGAAAGCATCTCACGGGCGTAGATGGCGTCCTTTTCCTTGGTGGTGGTTGGCGCGCGGTTGGCGGCCGGGTCGGGCCAGACGTGCAATTCGTCCGCCGTCGCCTTGCGCACGCGTTCCAGCTCTTCGGCATGCTGCTTCCAGAGCGACTCGACGCCTTCGGCCAACGCCTCGGCGCGGGTAATTTCGTCCTTCTCCAAGGGCTTCAGGAAGGCCTTGCGCCAGGCCTTGATGGTCTCGACGCGTTTGGGTTCCAGCGCCTTGACCACCTTGTCGGTAACGCTGACCATGCCATCGGCCGGCAACAGGAAGTGCCAGATCTGGCCAGCCTTGCGAAAGTTGGTGCAGGCGAGACGGCTCGGCACGGCGGCACGCCAGTCGCGCTCGGGCTTGCCAGTTTCGCCCTTGCCCGGCGAAAGCTGGGCGGTGGTGAACACATCGCGCCGGCAGCCGACCAGCGAATTGCCATTAAAGAGTTGCAGTCCGAACCAGGGCACATGGGCGCCCTTGAAGATGGCATTGAGCCACAAGGACACTTCGGCCAACTCGACCGCCACCGGATTGAGATCGACGCCAAACACGTTGTTGTCGGCGATGAACATCTTCACGCGCTGTTTTTCTTCGGCGCGGCGGTCATGCGGCACTGTCTCGCCAACTTCCTTTTCCTTGCGCCGCAGATAGGCTTCGGCCAACTGGTCGATGGCTTCGTTGAGGAAGGCCGCGCTACCCATGGCAGGCTCACACACGGTCAGACGCAGGATGTCGTCGGCACTGGCACAGGTTTCCAGCAAGGGTTTGACGGCATGCTCAACCAGGCAACGAGAGAGCACTTCCGGGGTGTAGTAGGACGCGCTCTTTTCACGCTCGCGCCCGGCCAGGCGATAAATGAAGCTGCCCTTGCCATACTTGCGAGGCTCGCCGCCGAACAGGGTTTCCGCCGGGGTGTATTGGCCGATGTCTGCGGCTGGAACAAACCAGGCCGGATCAAGCGGATTGAAGGCTTCCTTCTTCGCTTTGTCCTTCACGACCGGGGTATCGTCGCCCTCGCCGGCGAACAGGTCGCCGTTACTGACATCCTCGGCGTCACCTTCGTCGTCGGCACGCTCCGTTTCACCTTCGTCCTTCTTGCGATTTGGATCGGGGCGGACCTCATACAGGTCGGTTTCGGCAAAGAAGCCGCGGAAGGACAGCAGCGCCTCATAGACGGCGCCCAACTGGTTGATACCCAGGGTGCCGTAGCTGATGCGGCCGCGCCGCTTGCTGCCCTCACGCGACAGCGACATCAGCTTGATGACCTGTTGCAGCACCCGGTTGCGCAGGCGCACGGAATTGAGGATCGGTGTGGCCTCTGGGTCGAACAGGTGACCTTGCAGCGGCGGAAGCAGGAAGCCTGTGTTATCTGACATGGCCCCCGGGAGCTGGTGCTGGCCGTCCTGGCTCGCCACGGGGAAGCCTTTCCAGATCAGCTTGAACAGGAGCTTCAGGCTTTCGTGGATGTAGTTGCCATCGAGTGCCTCGGGCGTGGAGAGTGGAACCTGCTCGAGATCGCGCAGATGTTCCAGACTGTAACCCTTGAGGTAGGCATCGGCCTCCACCGGGGCATACCCCAGTTCGGGCCGGGCCTCGAGGTAGAACACGAACAACAGGCGGTACATGAAGCGCAGGCATTCGCGCGACAGATCCTGGGCAAGGTCGATGTCGTTACGGTCGAAGACCTTTTCCTTGGCAATCTCGCGCTTGTGGCGGATGGCTTCGTTGGCAATCAGTTCAATGGCCTCGCGCAGGGCGTACTTCAGGTCACCGGACACCTCGAAGGCATGACGATGCGAACTGTCGGTCAAGGTGTCGAGCAGCGAGACGCCCTCGACGGGTAGCACCGACGTGCGACAGGCCAGGGCTGCAAAGGCGCGCAGCAGCTTGTCGTCGCGCGTAGCAAACAGGTCCGGGAGCGTGAAACGCAGGTGCGCCTTGCGGCCCCACTTGTCGCGGTCGATCAGCAACCATTCTTCGTGATGCACCAGCAGTACCCAGCGCGGTGGGGCACTATCGGAAAATACGACCTTGGAAAGCGATTCTTCCCAGGTTTCACCGGCCTTCGTCAGTGGGTCGCACATCCCTTCCAGCTGCCGAGGCACCAGACCCAAGGCGCCAAGTTCCTCATCTCCATGCGCCGCCAACGCCGGCAGAACCACCAGATCCGGGGCTGCCTTGGCATTGCGGTAAATGGCCAGGGACGGCATGGCCAAGTCGTCCAGCGCCAGGGATTCAGGTTTTAAGGCGTAACCCAGGGCCGACAGGATCGGCTCGGCCAGATCGAGCAGCAGCGCCACCCGGCCAGGCAGCGATTTTTCGCGCAGGAATTTCTCGTGTTGCCGGTAATACCCGGCAATCGCCGCGCGCAAGCGGCTTGGTGGGCTGGCTGAACCTTCGGCCTTCCAGCGCTCGAACATTTCCTTGAGATCGCGTTCGACGATCTCGTCGAGGTAGTGCTGGCTGTAGAACTCGTTGGCGTTTTCCAGGCCAGGTGCGGTGAAACTCATTGGGCAGATCCTCCCGCTACCAACAACGCCAGCACAGTGAATTGCGCGCGGTCATCGAGCTCCAGCGTTTGCCGTGCCCATTCCTGATACTGGGCAAACAGATCGTCGGTGTCCGCTTCGCGTTTCTTCCTGCGGCTTTGTGCCAGTGCATCTGGTGTTTGGGCAAAGTCGAGTTCGAGCTGGGCGATATGGCGGTCGCGCAGCTTGCGCAGGCGATCCAGCTCGGTTTTCAGTTTCTCGCCGTGGGAGGCATCAAATGCCCGCTTCTTCTCGCGCAGCACCTTGGCCGCTTCGTCCAGCGCCGGTGCAAGGCGGCGTTTCCAATCGGGAACAGCAATGGGCGAGCCATCATTGATCAGCTTACCGCTGCCCAGCCCGGTGCGCGCCATGACTTCAGCCAGGGGCAAGGTCGACAGCGGAACCCCCTGGGCGTCGAGATGCACCCCCAACCATTCCGCCAGGACAGATTGGCCGCGCCGGTTCGGGATTTGCCCGGTGACCAGAATGATGGATTCTCCCGCCGCCAAGCCACTCGGCACCCGCAGGACGGGCGCTTTCTGACGGCCGAACAGGGCGAGCATTTTGTAGTCGAGCCATTGCAGGACTGGATGGATGGGCCAGAGATACTGGATGGCCGGCCATTCCTGCGTGTCACGGGCATGCCGGATGGCGCGATCGACTTCCTCTTTCGAGGATGACAGGGCGAACACGTTGTCGCTCGGCCACATCTCGGGCGCCAGTTCGCGCTCGAGCAACAGCGCCAGGTCGGCATTCGGCTGAAATGCCAGCGAGCGCTTTGCCTCGTCACAACGGGGTGAAGCCTGCTCGCGGGGATTGAGCCCGTGCAACCACTCAAGGCCTGTTCGGGCGTAGGCGAAATGATCGGAAAAAAGGGACGGCAAGCTATTGGCCGGAATACCGGCGGCATTGGATGAACCGGCCAGCCCGGCTGCGGGCACTTCCAGGGCGGGCGCGTTGTTGAAGATGTCGTCCAGCAACTCGAAGCCACTTTTTCCGGTGTTGTCCAGCCATGCAGAAAACGCTTCCGGCTGCGTGCCTTGCTCGATGGTTTCTGCAATTTTCGCAACCTCGAGCTCTTCGTCATAGAGCCCCATGAAGCTGGAGGGATCGCCGATGTTGCGCGCAGCCTCGGCATCCTTGTCGATCAATATCTCGAGGATGCGCAGATCACCACGAATTTTCTCGTCAGCAGCTTCGGTCATGCAATAAGCGAGAAGCGGCGTCTTGGTCTGCCCATAACGATCGACACGGCCGTTGCGCTGCTGGAAAACCATCAGCGACCAAGGGATGTCGAAATGCACTAGGCGATGCGCGCAGTAATGCAGGTTGAGGCCTTCAGATGCGACATCCGAGGCGATCAACAGACGCAGGGGAGACAGGGTCTTACCGAAATCCTCGACGATCTTCTGCATGTCGTCATCCGGCAACTGTCCATGCAGGATGGCCACGGCACTGGCAGGCAAGCCGAGGGCCTTTGGCAGGTGCTCATGCAGGAAGTTGAGTGTCTCAATCCGCTCGGTGAAAACCACCAGGCGGTCATCCGCAGTTTTGCCGTCCCACCGCCAGCGATCACCACCCGCAGCTGATGCCTGACCGCGCAGATGGCAAACCAGTTCATTGAACTTGGAGAATTGCGCCGGGCCGATGGCCGCCACTGCGTCGCGCAGGGATTGCAGCGATACCAGATCGGGATGGGCAACATCCTTGGCACGGGTACGGCGCAGACGCTCGTCCAGCGTCTGAAGACAGGCAGCCGGGGATGAAAACAGGGATTTCTCCAAGGTAGTGCGGAACAACATCGCACCGTCGCGCGCGCTCTCGTCCGACTTGAGTCGGAGTATGGCGAGGGCGTCGAATGCAGCGTTCTCGGCTGGCGTTGCCCGGGCGGAAAACTTGAATATCTCCCGCTCAGGGAATTCCTGGCGAATCTGCTCGCGGACATCGCTCTTGAAGCGACGCACGAACAGATGCTCGACATCTTCCTTGGTGTAATCCGCCTTGGCCGGCAGCACGGTGGGATCAAGCATGCGCATCAGGCTGGCAAAACTCTCGCGCTTACCGTTATGCGGGGTGGCAGTCAGCATGATCAACGCGTCCGAACGGCGCGCCAGCAACTCCGCGAGGCGGAACGCCTGCATGCGGTTGCCCTTGTAGCTGACGTTGTGGGCCTCGTCGATGATGATGATGTCCCACCACGCCTTTTCCAGGTAGTGCCGGTATTCACCATCACGCTTCAGGGTATCGACGGAAATGATCGTCCGGTCGAGATACTGGAACGGGTTGTGATTCGCTGGAATTTGTCGACGGATGCGTTGGATGCCGCTTGAATCCAGCCGCGTGAGGGGTATGGCAAACCGGCTCCAAAATTCCTGCTGGAACTGACGCATCATGGCGCGGGTAGTGACAACCAGAATGCGCCGCCCCTTACCCCGGCGGATCAATTCCGCCGTCAGAACGCCGGCCTCAAGCGTCTTGCCGAGACCAACCGTGTCCGCAATCAGCAAACGAGGCCGCAACTGCTTGAGAACTCGATGCGCTGGATCAAGCTGGAACGGCAGCGGATCCATCACCCCCTGATGACCGATAGCCAGATTCTCCGTGGTCGGAACGGTCTGACGCAGCCGTGCCTCGAGATACAGCAGCGAGGCCTTGAATCCGGGTGAATCATCATTCACCAACTCAGTCTCACGTGGGTCGATGATCTCGATGCTATCTAATGCAGACAGAAAAATTGCCGCGCGGTTGCGGACCATTTCCGACACGCCGACACAACGCACCTCGTACCCACCTGAGCCACATTGATCTGAGTTTCGCACCAGCCATTCCTCATCGCGAATCAGGACGCGAGTACCTGGCGCCGGGGGCTGAAGTGAGGATTTTTGAAAATTGTCGTAAATCATTGTTCCGAGTGCTAAGCCATTTTCTGCAAAACACCCACTCAAGGATCAAAAATGGAATGATCCGCCATCCAATGATGATTGAGTAAATATTGTGCTATTTTTTTGCCGACTCACTCCGAAAAGAGTTCAGCTCATTTGAATATTGCTTTCTAGTGAAGCGTCAGCCCGCCCTCTTCTCCCTTATTCATTTTTAATTTTTGGAGATGAATATCTTCTGACGACTGATCATGGATGGACTCCGAAAATACGACACTTGATGTCGTCGCCAGAAGGCTTGTTGATCTATTCGAAGATTTCATGTCAGTCGCTGTCGTGTTCCAGTTGCATCGGCTCCGGACTTTCGTACCCCGGAGCCAGAATGGCGCTCTTGACGCCGTAAAGAGCCAGATGATTTCTCACCCACAGCCTATATTCAGGGCCTTGAAGCTTGTGGTCTGCGGAACAGTCGACATTCCACTTGCGCAGCATGTAGCCTGCCATCGCTGCACGAATTTTGAGTTTCAGCACGCCGTCGTCCATCCCGTAATCCATCTCGGTTATCTCTGGATAGGGTTGGTCTGGGTGCGGGACGAGATCGAGTTCGACGATGCGAGTCCATTGAATGTCTTGGTCGCTTCGTTCATGGGATTCGATCGTACCGTCCTTCACCATTTGCGCGTGCTTGATCCGCGTAATCACGAAATCACGGAAACCTTGCCGCTTGCGATCGAATGCGCGCACGTGCCAGCGCATGTCGTTATCGATGAGCGCGAATGGAATGATCTCCCGCTTGCTTCGACCGCTTGAGATCGAGTGATACTCAATCTTGAGTACGGCATCCTGGTGAATTGCCCGGGTGACACAAGCAAGGGTATCCAAATCTGGCTGGGTCAGGCGTGACGTAATTTCACAGGCAACCCAGGATCTTTGTCGAAGCGGCCCTCCGTCACCGAAACCCTGCGTAAGCAAGGACAAGACTCTGTCAGTCTGGTAGTCGAACACTGGACGAAAATTGTTGCCAATGATGTACGACTTCGCCTTGGGGTCGTAGTCGATGTTGCCGGGCGCCAATTCTTTGTAGAGCGCCAAATCCCTGGTGGCGGCGGCGGATTGAATGCCAAACCTTGTCACCAAATCCTGGCGGCGTATATCCCCGATAAAACGAATGCGCAATTCGATAAATGCGAGTCTATCGCGCTGCGGCTGAGTCAATTGTTCAAGCTTATCGTTCGACATCTTGACTAGCCGTTCCGCGGTGAAAAATGGCTTGTAGGCATATTGGAGTTCAGTATATGAGTTGCGAAGTAGCAAGTCCATTGGCTCAAACAAGCTTGCATATCAGTTGCATTATGATTATGATCTATACGCATAAACGTGATGATTATCGAAAGGCAGGCAAGCAATGGAATCTGCAAATATCGTATCGGGCGCGTTCATCAGCGCGGTGGCATTTGCCTCAGAAAAACACCGCAATCAACGACGGAAGGATGCAGACGCGTCGCCGTACATCAATCATCCGATTGCATTGGCGAATGTACTCGCGAACGAGGGTGGCGTGGTCGATGCAACCATTTTAAGCGCCGCCGTACTTCACGACACTATCGAAGATACCAAGACCACTGCCGATGAACTCAGGCAACTGTTTGGCGCCAAGGTGACATCCATCGTACTGGAAGTCACCGACGACAAATTACTCGCCAAAGAAGTTCGGAAGGAAGAGCAGGTTCGGCACGCACCGCACATCTCCACCGAGGCCAAACTGGTGAAGCTCGCCGACAAAATCTGCAATCTGCGGGACATTCTGGCCTCGCCGCCGGCGGATTGGTCTGCCGAACGTAAGCAGACATATTTCAACTGGGCCGCCCGGGTAGTGGCTGGTCTCCGTGGGGTTCATCCTGGGCTGGAAGCCGTATTTGATGGGCTTCTTGCCAGGCAGTCAGAGCTTCTCTGAAAGGAGGATCGGATGCGCATCGAACAACACCTCGCCGCCGCCTGGGCATCCCAGCTTTCGGAAACGTTGATAAAGGATGCCATCCAGACTTTGGAAGAAATGGATTCCCAGGAAATGCTTTCCGGGGACTCTGGCCTCAAAAATGTCTGGGAGGAAGTCTGTGTCCAGGTTCAGGACGAGCAATCCTTCTTCTGGGAAACCTACGTCGAGACCATGGAGGGGCTGCTCGCCGGGTTTGTCGAGTTGCTCGATACCAATGCCCGACTTGCGCTATGGACACGTACCGAGAGCGGCCGGGACTATATCGATGACCATCAGGCCGACGATGAAGCCGCTCTGGATATCCCAGTTGATGCTGTCGAGATTGTCACCATGCTGATGGACGGCCTGCTATCGGCCGCTGCAAATCATGAAAGTCCCAGCATCCGCCGCTTCCTACAGCGGCATGAAGATGGCTTCGACGAACTCGATGATGATGACGAGGATGACCCAGAGGACGACGAGGACGCGGATCGAGAGCCTGGTCATTCAGACACATCCACGCCGCATTTTGATCTTCGCCCAGGTCTTTCTGATCCCGTGGTTTTTGTTATCTCGCGCCAACAGGTCGAGGCGCTTGACCTCGATGAACCCCTCGAATTCCTGCACTCCCTGGTACCCACTGCACACCCTCACCATGCATGGGCTTACAAGGGACGGCTGTCGCTGGTGATCGCAGGCTATGAAACGGATCCGCGCGAGTTGTTCGAGATCCCGGAGGTCTGTCGGTATCTCCGCGCCTTGGATGAGCAGTGGCCGTTCTGGTTGTTTTTCTTCAACCAGGTGGATGACTCCATCAAGTTGATCGCGTTGTGCCTGGCTTCATCCATCGAGGTTGTGCCGGGCGCTGCCCACATCGATCCAGATGGCCTGCGACGCTTTCTGGAGCGGGGCTTTACCGCCGTGAATTATTTGTTCGAGAGCTACGGGTTTCCGGAAACGGAAAATGAAGCACTGTCGACTGAGCTATCCCGCCTTTTTGCCAACAGCCTGATAAGTCCAGGTAGCTATGGTTAGTGGATGTCGCCATGCCTACCAAAGCACCGCCCCACTTTTCCTTTACCGCACTCGATGGAACTGTGCTTTCACTGCACGATTGTCGGTTTGATGAGCGCCAACGTCGTCAGCGTCACCATCTTCCAAAAGACGCTTCGTGCTGGGATTATTCGCCCTTAATTGATGTCATCTGCCGGGATAGTGGTCGGCATGCACATCTGTTTTCGGGCAAGTCGGCAGCCGAATGGAGAGCGGACTTGGAGCGGCGCAAGTCCCCCGAACTTCATCGCTTTACACAGTGGTATGAGTCCCTTGTTGCCCCTGTCTTGGCGGAACTAGGAAAGCGCCCCCGATCTCCGGAAAACCTCTATAGCATCGAATTGGCGTGGCCGCCCCTGACGTCATCCCTACCAAGTCTGATTCGTGGGCTGGCGTTGAAGCGAGCCAGCGCCGAGCAATGGGCGGCAACCCTGCGGGCATTGGCCAGCAAAGGCGTGAAGCCCGAGGAGTTGGACGAGTCAGGCGTGCTGATTCGCCTTGAAACCCAATTAGCAGGGGAAACATTGTCGCAGGCACAGGTTGTCCGTCTGATCAATCTTCGCCACGTGACACCGAAGTTTGTCTGCGAGTCGCGGTTTGGCTTCAAGACGATGGCAGGGTGGAACGAGTGCTGCCAGTGGGTGCCGGCGAAAGACTATAAGAAGCGCGGTCTATGGGGATCCAAGGGGGACGGGAGTTGGTATGTCATTCGTTATAGGCATCGGGCTCTGGGGTGGTCTATCGTACGCTGCCGTTACGCCGACCTATTTACGAGAAGGTCAGATTGGTGGTGGGTACTCGACGAGCGTGGCAAGGCATTTGCTCAACCGATGGAAGGGTTCGATTCGCCGGAAGATGCCATTGAATACGCCGAGCACAAAATCAACCAGCGCTTCTCGTCGATGGGCAGGGAACATGCCGTGGCGAAATGGGAACGCTACTCTCTGCCGGGCAACGACGGCTATCGCGAGATACTGATTCAACTGGATGATTGGCCCGGGAGTTACAAGCCGCGCCACTATCGGACACGCAACGTCCTTGTCCATGTCCGGACAGGTATTCGGGAAACCGACGATGGACGGCGAGTATTGTTCTTGGATGAAATCCAGAGCGATTGGCATGCCGATCTTCACGCGGCAGCCAAGGACGATCCTTCGTCGCAGAACAAGGTACCGCCCCCGGATGCGCCGTTTCGGAAGGACTGGCCTCTGCTGGCATTGAAGTTAATGCTGTGGTGGTCGCAGGCACAGAAGCTGGATGGCGTGGCCTGGAGTACGGCTGAACTCCAATCGGCGCGCTGGAGAAGCTATGGCCCACCGGAAGCGCTTTATCGGTCTGCATTGCCAGATGCTGCTCGATCGATTTCCAAGACCCTGAATCTGGAATTGGCGCAGACCAGCATGACGGTTCGCAGCAACACCCGCTGGGTTGAGCTTGCCGATCATGGCTGGGTCGTGCGCAACCGGTCTGGCGTGCCCATCACGAAACCGTTTCGCCACCGGGGTCAAGCTGAGGTTTTTGCAGATCTGACTGGAACGTTCGTTAAGGTGAATGTGCCCGTGCTGTGGTTGGCCGATTTGCCAACGATCAAGGCTATTCCGTTGTATGGCGTGGCCACGGAGGATTTCTGGCTTCAGCCCGATTCTCGGTCTGCAAATATGGAGGAGAAACGTGAATCACGACGCTGAGTGCCAGTCCATGGTGCGTTACACGATCATGCCGGATTACGGCGGTGCTTACGGATGGATCAATCGGAATGGGACGGAAACGCTTGGTCCCAACCATGCCGACACCTGCGGCTGGAGTGGCGACCACCCGATTTCCGATGAACTACATGAGGCCTTTGCTGCCTGGCAGACGGAATTCGCGCGAGCGCCAAACGACTGGAAAGCAGGGATCGTAGTTCTTGATTGGCCGAGTTTTCACGAGCGAGGCATGGCTTTGGCTCGCCAGCTCAAAGCGGAGTTGGGGGATGCGGCGCGGGTCTATTACGAAAAGCCGGTTGAGGATCCAAACCAGCGCATCCATGAACGTGTTGAGCTTCTTGCCGATGGTACGAATGTCGAAATTATGCTCCCTCGGCGCTTGCAGACCTCATTGCCCGACTGGTTGCCGAACATGGTTGTTTCCGGTGGGCAGACAGGTGTCGATCGCGCGGCCTTGGACTGGGCATGCAACCATCGCATCCCGCATGGCGGCTGGTGCCCCCAGGGGCGTCGCGCCTCGGATGGCACTCTGTCAGTGAAATACCAGTTACGCGAAACCAAGTCGGCCGGTTACCGCCAGCGCACCAAGCTCAATGTGCAGGACAGCGACGCAACGCTGATTATCAATGTTGGGGAATTGGACGGCGGTAGTTTACAGACGCTGCAATTTGCCGAACGTATGGGCAAGCCAAATCTCGTGGTTCAGATTGATCAAGTCGCACTCGACGAATTGGCAGACAGCATTACTGAGTGGCTGATCGCAGGCAAGTTCAGCACGCTCAACGTGGCGGGTCCGCGAGAGGAAAAACGCCCTGGCATCTATGCACTGGCGCTCTCCGTGCTTGATCGCTGTACAGCATCCCCGGAAGAAAAAACATGACTGCGCAGATTTCAAAGAGGCTCACAACCGATGGGCAACAACTTTCAGCGTCTCTCAGTCACCTGCGCTCCAGCTTAGTTCATCCGGAATTACGGCGGCATTTACGGCCATTCAGTGTCTTTCTGCCAGAGCGCGTACAAATATTGTGAGATAGGAAAGCGAATTTCAACATGACAATTATTCGTGGTGTCCGAATCATGAACTCGCCCTGTTGTGGCGCACAGTATTCATTTCCCAGGTATGTTTCGATGAACTTCATGGCATTTGAGTATTGGACAGACGGCTGGCGGGAAGGCTCGCTGATGCCCAACGACGAAGGACTGCGACGCTGCAAATGCGGTCAGTACGTCCTGGTGAAAGACATGGTCGCCGTCGATACCGCAGACACCTCTGAGTTGCCTTACATGGATCACGTACCAGATGATCTTTTGTCCGAGTGCATTGCCATGGCAACCAGCGAGGAAATTGAGGTTGCAGCAAGACTTGGGCACTGGCGCCATCTCAACCACCCGTACAGGCAGCAGTACCGCCAACACAGAGATGCTGAAGAGGCCGCCACCAAGGCGGCATGGGAGGCAGCCAACCCAGATAGAAGAACATGGTGGGACAAGCTGCGTGGCCGACAAGCACCCAGCTACAGCAGACCACCGGGAAGTCCCTTCACGTACCCAGCATTCGCCCCCTCGGACCAACAAATTCAAAACATGCGGCGCTTGAGCGAGATATTACGGGAATGGGGTGTGGCATCCCGGCAGAGATACACCATGGAGCTTGCTGAGTTGTACCGAGAGCTTGGGCGCTTCGACGAATCCGAGCAGGTGATCCTGAGACTCGATGAAAAAGAGATCGATGTGACAAGCACTCTCATCACCAGGCTGATCAAAGAAAAGCAGGCCGCGCCCATGCGCTACATGATGTAAGCCAACAGGGAAATAAGTGGCTGGACATTGGTTACTGAAAGCGAACTGAATAGGGAGTGGATGACATGACTGGTTTGACGGAAGAAGAAGTGGTTTTCGCTTTCGCCAGTGCATGGAACCGACTGGAGCCCGATGGCTTCCTGGCGCTGCTTTCACCTGATGCACGATATGCCTCCCAATGGGTTTTCGAAGAACTGGTTGGCGTTTCGGCAATTTCGGATTACTTGCGGAGCAAGATGAAGACGGTGCGAGCTCACAGCGTCAATGAGCCGAATTCGCGTGTTCGGGTAGAGATTGGCCGCACTGCTCACGGAGATGGCGGTAGGCCTTGCGCCTTCATGACTCAGGGGCACTTCAACGAAGTGCAGGCTGCCGTACTTTTTGAAATCCATGATGGCAAGGTTTCCCGCTATGACCTATGCATTCCGCAGACCATCAGCGCTGTGCGAAGCGGAGTATTTCCCATTTCAGAGGGGGTCACAGTGAAGCACGTTATCGATGGCCATCAACGTGTTGATTGTCAGGCATTGATGCGTGCCTTGCCCGTATCGGGGTTGGAGCCGCAATGTCTGGCATCAGTGGGTGGCTTTATCGATGTTCCCAAGGATCGTCGCTGGCAGGAGACTATCGCGCTCTTGGAGCCACCAGCAGGCCGGCGCGTTCCTTACATCGAGCCCGTTGGTGCGTTGGAAAAGATACTTCGTCGCCAGGGCGTCGCGCTGGAGGTTGCAAAAGCACGGGCAATCGAGGCTGTAGCGCGGATGAAGGCGGATTTAGCCGAGGATCATTGGATCAACTTTTTCGATGACCTCGAACCGGAATCGCCCGAATGTCTGGCTTTGCCCGACTTTGTGGCGTGGCTGCGGCGCGACTGTATTCGAGACAGCCACCATGGCCTCAACGATCTGGCCAGCGAGGAAATATTGGTGGCGCCGGACATCCTTGACTTCTTCGAGCAGGCTTCAGCGGTAGCCGCCACTACGCCGATGTTCCGAGGACCTGACAACTGGGCAAAACCGTGGTCGCTACAGGACTTGCCTGCGCTGTCGACGCCAAAGTCCATGATCGAGTTCGTCCCCGGTCCGCCGTGGAATGACCTAGAAATCGATTGGGAGAAAGAGGACAACCCATTCCTGAAGTGGCGTGAGGCCATGCACCCTATCGCTCAGGAACTCGAGACTGCTCTGGGCAAGGCCGTCTATTACTTCAAGGAGCTAGGAGACGACTTGGACGACGATGATGTACATCGTTTTCTCGTCCTGCACTGGTGTTGCACGTACAAGCCAGATTCGGCCTTCGTGCGCTTTCTGTTGAAGGTCAGCGGTGCCAAGGATGTTGAGGAACTCAAGGCGGCGCTGATCGACCCGGCCAGTTATACCCATCCGTTCGAGATGAACAGCGCATTCTTCGGGATGGAGAGCCTGTCTTGCCGCCTCACTTACCTACCGCCGGATACACACAAAACAGTCGGTGTCGTGTTTCTGACCGAGCAGGCCAGCGAAGTTGCACAGTCGCTGCTGGCACAGCAAATTGGCGCCCACGCTTTCATCGTTGCGCCGAAGGAACTGGCGACCGACGCATGGGTGAAGCACGCGACGCGTTACTGCCGCGACTGGACAGTGCTGTACTTGTACGACGGCAAGCTGGATCAGCCCATCGAAATACTGGCCTCGGTCGATGAAATATTTGTTCTCGCAAATGAACCACGCCCCAAATCAGGCTTCGACCTCATGCTATCTGAGCAGAGTGAAGATCTTTTATGGTTGGCACTCAACAATGATGTCAATGTCCATTACTACAGCACCGACGGCATGTCGCTATACAACCCGGACACCTGCTTGCAGAAGCGCGGGGTACCCGAACGGGTGTCGGCACAGCAGGTGCAGCGTGCGGCCTTCACTAGGCAGTTAAAGGAAATCCGACTCGACAGCGATTTCGGCAGCAGCGGCCTGTGGGATGACGAAGGCAAGATGCTGGGTTACGACCTGCTCGATTTTCCGTTCCCATTGGTCCGGCGTATCGCAGCGTGGCAGCGGGATTACGACGACACGATGAATCCACCAGAAATGGGCGACAAGGCTTGGTGGGAACACCACGAACAAGAGGCGATCAGCATTGCCATGGTGCTTCAAGCTGCCGTGGGAGCGAGCCCTGTCGTCAAACTGTATCGCAAGGATGGCTGGTTGAGTGTCGCGGACATCAGCCAGACCGAGGGAGGAAAACCATGAAGTTAGCCTGGAGCAAAAACAACAAACCAGAGGGGCAAAAACTGGACCGAGAGATCGCCCGCAACGCTGGCCAGTTGCTCGGCCAACTCGACGAAATAATGCCCTTCATTTACATCGCACAGTACGGGGCATCTGATCGTGAGCTGCGCGAGCGGACGACCGATGAGGCGGCCGGGCTCTTTGCCATTGGGGCGCGGACGGGCGGAGACCGTCCTGGCGTCGCGCCTCGTGTTGGGCTGGTGCTGCCAATAAACCTGTGCCGAGATGAAAAGGTACGCACCACACTGCTGGAAATTCCCGCACTGATTGATGGCACGAAGAACACCACGATGTCTGAGCGGCGGTGCGCTGTGCAGGCCAGGCTTGATGACGCTTTCGGCGGCGAGTTGATGATTGAGGAACGGGAGGGCCTGGATGGATTTTTCGCGTTCAAGCCTGGCCCCGGCCTGTTCAAGCGGCTGCACGAGTCCTTCGATTACATCATCTCGGTTCTGGACAACCCGGCAGGGGCGGTTCATGTGACCGAAACGACCAACTTCCATTGGCGCAGTTTTGGCGAATTGATGGAGTGGTATCACGTACTGCGCGGATCGGATCGTTTCGGTGGGTGGTCGGCCTTGACCCCGTTCTATGTCTGCGGCGACACAGGGGCATTGCACTCCTACAGCACTGAACGTTGGGCGCGACGAGGGCTGATCACGCCTGCCGAAGAGCCGTCGAAGTGGTTTGTGATCCGACCCGGCCTGCCCAACGCGAATCTTGGCGTGCGCCTGGAGATGAAGGAATACGGTTGGGCAAAGTTGCACCTGACGCTCGGTGACACCACGGTTTCAATTTGCTTGTCCGATGTGTTCGATCCATTTCCCGAATTGGTCGCATGGGGACAGGAGATTGACGAAGGCGATCTGCCGATCCAGATGGAGATCGACGAAGAAGGCCAGATAGCCGTGTTGACGGTACTGCGCACAGAAAATCCGTCACGCGTCCTGCTACGCGTCACCCGCAGTCACGAAAACGAAATCTTGCTGGAAGGTGTTGTCGATCGGGCCACCTTGGCGTCAGCGCTGAAATCCGAGATTCGCCGCTTCTTCACTACGGAATTCGATCCGCAGCACTGGGACATGGGGCGCGATGAAGATCCTGAAGAAGGCTATGTTCAGACTCGTGACCAGGTGCTGGGGCACGTGTGGCTTGCGCTGGCCAAGTAACGACAAAAATGTGGAAAGGCGATTGAAGCCGCGATGATCAAGGATGCGATAGATAAGTTGCGCATCTACCTGTTCCCGCCGGTTACTCGGCGGGATGCACTGGAGATCGCGGCCCAAAAAATGGCGCAGGCCGATGTCGCGCTGATCTGTCACGGCAGGAAACCGCCTCAATTCCACATCTATAACGAGCCGGCTGAGCCTTGCTGGTGGATACAGGCCCCGTGGGGCGATGGCCGTTCTGAATATGCGCTACGGAGCAGTCGGTTGATTTTGGTTGGCCGAAAGACGGGCCTCGTTCATTACGATGGGTCGGCCAACGACGAAGGCTAATTGGGTACCTGAAAGGTACTGATCCGGGACCAACAAAATCGCGGCCCCCCTAGATAAGCACAAGCCCCTTCTTTGGCACAAGCCGGCCACTACTATTTTCGTACGGCCGGGCTTTCTACTTCGTCCGTCCTGAATAACCTCCAAGCTGATGTTTTGATTGAATAATTTTTCAATTTGACAGGTGTTGATTTACCGGGAATGAGATAATAACGCCTTGATTCCTTGCAAATTTCTGTGAGTTTTTGATGA
>SSXW01000026.1 GCA_009469585.1 Dechloromonas sp. Dech2017 | reverse complement strand
CTCGGCTTGCTTGAGTACGGCAATGATCTGGCTATCGGAAAAGCGTGACGTCTTCATGTAAAAGTTCCTCGGGCTGCTTTGGAGAAAATTCTACTTTTAACCGCCGCTAATTTCCGGGGGGATTACCATAGTGATAGAAAAGTGATAAAGGGTCTTCGTTGTGAGTGATACGAGTTTACTTATTCGTCTTCTTCCTCATCGTCATCCTCTTCTTCTCCCTCGATACCCCAGTCAGCGAAGGTCGAACCGATCTTGTGGCCGGTCTTGTTTAGTTGATCGCCTATGAAAAATATGCCTTTGTTGTATAGCTCATCAAGATAGGTTTCCTGTACGAGAGAGTAGGTGTAACCATTTGCCTCTTCCTCCTCCGTGAATTCATCCTCGTTCGGTCCATAGATTGAATCCGGATACTCTTGAATGACTTTTTCTACATCGGCTAAGCATCTGTCATTGAGAAACTTTTTATATATTCCTTCGTGGTACATCGTTTTGTGGATGAGTAGTTGGAGACTGTATTCATACGATCCTTCTACCTTATCCAAAAAGAACTTTTCAAACTCTGGGCCGTAACGAACCACGATGCTTTTTGAGTTCGCTCCATAGTAGGTATAACGAAGACTCTTGATCAGTTCCTTTGTGAGCGAATCTACTGGTTCCACTTTTATACTCTCCCTAGTTGATGTCAGGGAACCTGCCCTGCGCCGCATTGCTGATTAGGATTTTCGCTTTTTTCATATAGCGACTAGCTAAGACACTGTACTTACTTTTGAGAGTTGTATCAATCTTGTTAGTTTTGTACTGGGGTAGAACCATCAACGCCTCCCACAGAGGTTTGTCGGGATTGGCTATTCGATAGTCATAGATAGCTAACGTATTCTTGAGAGCAGTGACGTTCGGTTGTCCGAATACAGGATACCGTGCTTGGCTATGTCTGGCCGCTCTCTCACCCGGCTCGTGTTCTTCCTTGAACGTATCAATGATCGCCTTGAAACGGTCGATCAGGTAGGCGCTGGGTTCATCCAACGGGACAGTCAGAATCAAAATGGTAGGGTCTGTGTAGGCATCCTTGGGTAACGGTTTCTTGACCCTTGTAAACACCCACCGTTTTTCAGGATTAGCGAACAGATAAGTCGACCGCCACTTCTCCCTCCCCAATACCGCCTTTTTACGCCCGTCGTCTATTGGAGCGGGACTTGACCACCACGAATAAAAGTCATCACCACTGACATCTCCAAAGTCAGGATTGATTGGTCCGGTTGCTTTCTTCAAGTACCGCCACCACCAGTAATAAACCGACTCTTCTTCTTTTTCTTTCATCGGTTCGGCGTATGGGAAATCGATTAGTTGTGATGAATGGCGCATGTTGACAATCTAGGGTTTGGGGCTAGGTAAGCAAATTACTACAGGTTTAGTGAAGCGGACAATGGGTTCTGTCGATACAGACAAACCTTCTTAACTAAACGAAAGGAAGTACTGAAATGATCACCTTTACAGAAACCTTTGTCGATGAATTTGAACAACGTAAGAACTTCGATACGTTGATCATTTTAGAAGACACAACGATGCACCTTGTGAACATGACACGGACACCGAACAGAGAAACAAATGTGTCCCATGCGACCATTGAAGTTCATCCTGATTACCTTATCGTCAAACTGCTACCGTTCAACCCAGCCAAACTGAAGAAGCTATTTGCCAGTCTATCGAATGATGTTCTTGAAGCAATTTTCTTTGGTACTAAAGACCTTGAAGAGAGTGTTGATCGAATCAAAGAAAGAGAGACAACTTACTTCCCGATGTCACGGATCTTTATGGCCTGTGAGATGAAGAAAGTGTTCAAGAAACCATCTGAATCAAACATTCCGAACTATTGTGTTCAGTTTGTAGATAGTGACTTTATCGTTCAAGCGAATGGCAACGTAAAAGTCAAACGTGACAACCTTGGTTATATCAATCCAGTAATCGACACATTGATTATGGGTCAGTACCAAGAACGTGAAGTCGCAATTCACTAAACAACATCTAAAGAAAGAACTGAAATGAAAACCTATCAAGTAACCCGTATGCACACAGTTTATGTTTTTGACTTCATCGATGCGAAAGATGAAATCAATGCCCTTGAGAAATTCAAACGACGCGCTATGAACGGTAAGTATAACGAACCGTCAGTGAAAGAGTACTTCGATGTTGAAGAGTTTGATAACGACTATGAAGCAGACGAACCCGAACCACTTATTGAGATCAAGAACGAAATGACTCTTGATGAGATGTTTGATGTTCTTCGGAAAAGGAGAAAGGTTGCTCGTTGATGTGAAGGTAAAACAATAACGATGTAGTAGTACCTTGTGGCGGTGATGGGCTGGCCCGTTCATCACCAACATGCCAAGCTGGTTAGTGTAGGGAAATAAGGTAGCGTGCAGTCATCTTTGGTTTGGTGGGTGACTGTGCAGAGAGCGTGTCGGTTGTTCATCACTCCGATGAGATATAACGCTACCAAGTACCGAAGACTAACCAGCTTTTTTTTATTTCTTCATTTCGTACAACATATACCCTGCCTTCTTTCCCCACAACTTCCACGGATACAGAAGGACATCTTTCTGGTCATCGTTAAGCGGTTGGCCTTCATGGTAAATCTGGGACAATGTATCGATGATGAAAGCAACAGTGGCGAACTCTTGGTGTTTCAGAAGAGAGTCGATGTCACTGCACTCGATCATATCAATAGCGTGCTTCTGTTGTTTCTTAAAATAGCGATAGGTATCAGACATGTTTCATCTCCTGTTCCGCTATTTATATGAAGAACAAAGGGGAAATTAGTAGTCTTCGGCCAGCATCACCGTGGTATAGCTACGATCCCATTCGGTGATCACATAGAACTTTGTGCCGTTGATCAGATAAGTGGAGAAGATACGTCCTTCTGTTTCAATGGCGAGATCATTCAATTGTTGGTCGGCCTTACACAGATCGCCATCATCACCAGACGCATGACGAGTGACCAGTTCCGTTAAATTGACATTGTTTTCTTGTGCGTAGTCGAGGCAATTGCGGGTGACTACGATTTGACCAAGGGGGAATTTGGGGGACATGGTGCTTCTCCGTGCGATTAATGGAGATGCCACCTTCCTGTCAACATCGTTCCCCAACAACGATCCTTTTGATAACAACTGGCCGGCGCAAGCAGACACCTTCTCCAGTATGGCCATGGTCTTCAATTTTGGACAACAAGACAACGTGGGGCATAGGGCGGGTTTGGTTCTCTCCGTCCCCATCTGGACCAATAATCCCCGGTCCCCATATCCGTTGTCTGAAATGATGAGAGGCGGGATAGTGGTGACAATGGGGATGAAGATTGCCTTTCATCCTCCCCGGATCATTCAAAGACAATGGTGCTGACTGATCCCCGTTTCGAGCAAGGTTCAAACAGCAAAACCAGACGTAAATATTGCTCGACTTGACCGAAACTGATACCAGTTTCAAATTCGTACTTCTAACCCAATGAATTTAGTGGGGAAATTGAGGTACGTCATAACCCCTAGAAGGTTATGAGGTAGATCAGAGTAGTGTTTGACCAGTGTTTTCTGTCCAAGATGATGCCGTTCGGTAGTTCAGGATAAATACCTCATCACAGGAGGTACATCATGAAACTGGCTGAAATTGTTGATCTGTCCAAAGAACAGAAGAACATCCAAAGATTGAAGGCAAACGCAAAACACCAAGCAGATATGGCAAAAGCCGCACAGGAGCGGCTAAAGATGAAGAAGGCACAGGAAAATCTGGCCAAACTGCGCCAGTCTTCTTCATTGTCACTTCAGGGGTAGCGTCTTGTCATCTTCCTGAACCGGACATCCGAATTCACTGATACCATTTTCGAGATACGAGCGTCATGCTCCTCTCAACTCTGAAATGGAAAAGGTGAATTTGGTGAGCGATCCGAAAGTAGAGCAAGCACTACGAGAGCAGATTCTCAATGCTGTCATCGATGGCGAACTGGGCGACGGACTTGTTGTTACCCGACAGCAGGTCATGGAGAAGTTCAAGGGCAAGTTTTCTGACAATTACTTGTCAGTGATCTTGGCTAATTCAGAAATGGGTGCCAAGACCTCTGGCTACCCCCCATTCACTATCCGGATCGACGAGGGGAAGTATCGGATTCACCCGGTCGAACTACTCTACCGGATGCGAGACCGTGGAATGATTTAAGCGGTTCATTACATCCCGTGCCTTGGCGGTGACTTGACGTTGTTCCAGGTGGGCATACCGCATAGTGGTTTTGATGTCGCTATGACCGAGGATTTCACGGACCTCATAAACGCTCATGCCGTTCTGGATCAAACGGGAGGCATGAGTATGGCGAAGGGTATGGACTCGACAGTTCTTCAGACCTGCCCGAGCAATCGCCTTATGGATTGAGTGGGTGCAGTAACCACGGGCGTCACCATCCCGGTTGCTGAAGACGTACTGGGTGTCTTTGGCAGATCGGCGGGACAAAACCTCAAACACTCTGTCTGTCATGTATAGAACCGTTTCATTCTCGACCTTGGAACGCCACAGATTAATGGTCCGTTCGGTCAGATCAATCCGACGCCATTCAATATTGGCGATCTCACTGTAACGGGCGCCGGTATCCAGTAACAGGATCACCAAGTCGTAAGCATCCTGCATTGTGCGCTTCAGTTTGTCGCTTCGTTCAGAGAGTGATGGCAATCCCCGACCTTCACGATTTGGGTTCAACTCGGCCAGCAAACGGGATTCTTCTTCAGATGTCAGATAACGAAGAGGTGCTTTCGGGATTTTGACGGTTGGGAATTCGAGTTCGCTGACTTGATATCCCAACTTCCGAGCAAATTGCCATGTTCCCTTGATGATCTGGAGTCCGTACTTGATTGCTTCCGGTCCGACGCCTTCACTCATCCGTTTCTGTTTGAAGCGTTCGAGGTCATGGGAGGTCAGTTCGTCGAGGTGCTTGTTTATCGGGAGGCAGCGGCGCAGGACTGTCTCGTGGGCGGTCAGGTTCTTGTAACTGGCCATTCCTTGTTTGGTTGCCCTGTACTGATTAAAGGCATCGATCAGGGGGATGCGGGATTTGCGTCCTTGATACTGCTGGGAGTGGATCAGTGCCTTCCACTCGACTTCCATCTGTTCGGCGACTTTCTTGTTCGTCGTCTTGCTGGAACGGATGTACTGCTGGCCGTTGAACTGGAATGAGATGTACCAGTACTTGCTGTTTCCCCGTTTGATGATGGCCATGATGAGGTCCCGTTCCGTTGTTCGATATGGGGACCATCAAGGATTTGGGGATGGTAGGCAACTTCCGGTCGTCGGCCAAAACGGACCTTCAGCCTCCGCCCAATATCCAGCCGCAATGCACCGAAAAGCAGCCATTCTTCAACTGACATGCTCGATGGTGCCTTTGTCTAAAGCCCTAGACAGCATACGAGCTTTCAGATTTCAAACTAGGCTGCCCCGAGTCCTTGCTCTTCAAAGGTTTTGCCGTCCCGAATGTGATAGATGCGCTTGAAGGTGGGAATGATTTTCTCGTCGTGGGTAACCACAATAATGGCGGTTCGAAACTGCTGGGCCATATCGTTGAGAATACGTACGACGCTGAGCGCCCGTTCGCTATCCAGCGGGGCCGTCGGTTCGTCTGCCAGAATCACCGGCGGTTGATTCGCCAAAGCGCGCGCAATTGCCACGCGTTGCTGCTCGCCACCGGAGAGCTGTGAGGGATTCGCCTTGGCGCGGTGACCGACATCGAGCGCATCCAGTAATTCATTAGCCCGCTTTCGCGCTTCGCCATTTGGCTTGCCGGCCAGCATCGGCAACAAGGCCACGTTATCGGTGACGTCCAGAAAAGGAATCAGGTAAGGCGCCTGAAATACAAAGCCAATCCGGTCGCGACGCAGGGCTCTGAGGTCCGGAATCTTCCAGCTATCCTCGAAAATCACCTCATCACCCAGAGTCATCCGGCCAGCTGTCGGCTCAATGACGGCGCCCAGGCATTTCAGCAAGGTGCTTTTTCCCGAGCCAGAGGGACCTATCAGACCGACCACCTCACCGGGCGCCACGGTCATATTGACATTTTTAAGGGCGTCGACCGCCGTATCGCCTTCGCCATAGCGTTTGCGCAGGCCCTCGATGTGAATCCCGAAGCCTTTCACCTTAACCTCCGATAGCCGTAGCCGGGTCGACACGCAAGGCGACACGAATGGCGAGCGTGCTGGACAGAGCGCAGATGAGCATCACCACGATGAATCCTCGTACCGCGTCGCCAGGTTCGAGGAGGACAAATTTCGGAAAAAACGGCGCCCAGAGGGTAGCGGCGGTCTTGCCGACCATGAAGCCAATGAGGCCCAGGCCCATGGCCTGTTGAAGAATCATCCCTGCAATTGTCCGATTGCGGGTGCCGATGAGCTTCAGAACAGCTATCTCCCTTATTTTGCCCAGCGTCATGGTGTAGATGATGAAAGCGACGATGGCGGCGCTGACGATGGCCAGAATGACCAGGAACATGCCGATTTGTTTGGCGGAGGTGGCAATCAGCTTGGAGACCAGAATCTCCTCCATCTGGGCACGGGTAAAAGCTTGCAGATGCTTCCAGCGGCGAATTTCACTTGCCACCTGTTCAGACTCGATGCCTGGGGCAATCTGAACCAGTACCGCATTGACGTTGTGATTGGCGTTCTGCGCAGCCAGGATGGCGTCGAGCAGGCCTGGTACGCCGGGTCGGTTCAGGCTTGGATTGGCAGTTGTGCGGGCGCGTTCATTGAGAATGGCGTCGTTGTCCTTGAGAAACTGTGCTTCCTGCGCATCCTTGAGCGGGATGAAAACCATCGGGTCGCCGCCCGACGAGACCATGCGCCGTGTAAGGCCAACCACGCGATAGTCGTGGCGGCGAATACGTATTGTGTCGCCCAATTGAAAACCGGTCTTCACATCGGCGACTGCCTCGTAATGGCTGCGGGTGATGTGCCGGCCGGCAATCAGGTAGCTGGGCTCGCCGGGTTGCCCAGGTTCGAAGCCAACCACCATGGCCCGAACATCCGTATTGTCGAGGCGAACCTGCATCGTCAAATAGGTGACATTGGCCGCGCGGGAAACCCCCGGCAGAGCGAGTAAGGCCCGATAGACATCATCACGCAGGCTCGATGATTCGGCGTAAGGGCCTTGGGTCTCTTGTTGCACTACCCATATGTCGGCCCCACTGTTGTTGAGCAGCGCCTTGGCGTCGTCGACCATGCCACGATAAATACCGGCCATGCTCAATGTCACGCCAATCAACAAACCCAGGCCGATACCGGTCAGGACGAACTTTGGCCATGAATGCAGGATATCCCGCCCGGCCAGGCTAATCACTTGGGTTTCCCCACGATTTGGCTGACGACCTTAATGCGGGTGCCTTCGTTGAGTTCGCGCTCGCTGTGGATGACCACCTCGTCACCCGCAGCCAGACCTTCGAGAATCTGCACGGTTCCATCAAGACCTGTGTCCCCCAGCTTCACCAGAATCAGTCTGGGCTTGCCATCCTTCAGCTTCCAGACGCCGCGGCCTTGGGGCATCTGTTTGATGGCGGCGTTAGGGAGCAGCAGTCCGGATTGAGTTGCCCCAGTCTTCACGGTAACTTCGGTCATCTCGCCAACGCTCAGTCCCTCGGGGATGCGTTCGAACGCGATTTGAGCGATGCGCTCCTCCGTGACGCTGTCACTCACCGGCTCTATACGTGCCACCTTGCCGGGATAGTGGGTCGAGGCATTGCTGCGCAACACAATATCCGCCATTTGGCCTACGGCCAGGCCACGCGAGCGGCCCTGGTCCAAGCGTGCCTTGACCCAGAGACTGTCAGGCTCAACCAAACGGAGCGCCGCCTGGCCGGCAATCACCGTCGAGCCCGGTTCCGCATCGCGGCTAGTCACCAAGCCATCCCGCGGGGCCAGCAGACGCAGGTTGCCGCGTTGTTGGCGGATGCCTTCCTGGTCAGCCTTCAGGCGAAGTTGGTCCTGGCGGGCGCCTTGCAGGTTAGCCTCGCTGGCCTCAACTGCGGCCTGAGCCGAATCCAGTTCCTGTTGCTTGCCTTCCACCGCGCTGGTGCTGACGAAATTCTTTCCGCCCAAATCACGGTAGCGTTTGGCATTGAGTTCCGCGAGTTGGCGTCTGGCCAAGGCATCCTTGCGTTGCGCTTCGGCAGCGGTGACTGCACTGGCCGCCCGGGCATAAGCGGCTTCCGTCGAACGAAGGCGCTCATCCAGGTCAACGGGGTCAATTTCCGCAAGTAATTGTCCAGCCTTGACCGTCTCGCCCACATCCACATGCACGGCTTTAACGCGTCCCGCAGCCGTTGGGCCGATGAGATAGCTACGGCGAGCTTCGACCGTGCCGATACCAAATATCGCAGGGGACAGCGAACCAGCTTCTACTCGGAGTGTTGTGACCTGGATAGGAGATAGCGGCCCTGAACGAGCGACAACCACACCAAATCCTAAGAGGAGCACGACTGCAAACAGCCAAAGTCCAAACTTACGGCTAATGAATTGGCTGGGTTTCATGATTTGCCTCCCAGGCTGGCAAGGTAGAGGCGTAAGACGCCCAGTACCGGCTCTTCGGCATCTGGTGAGACGCCACCAAGCATGGACTGCATCACCAGCCCCTGGATGGCACCGAGAAATAGCACAGCGGCAGCCTGGACATCCACATCGTCTCTTATCAAATGGGCAGCTTTTGCTTTGCCCAAGGCTTCAGCCAACATCTGCCGATATCGCTGCATGATTTGTTGCACGCGCTGCCGTAGGGGCGAGCTATCCGGCTGCTGGAGTTCGGCAAAGACCAGGCGCGGAACACCTGGAAATTGGCGAATGAATTTCACATGAGCCAGGAACATCGCTTCCAGGCCGCTCAGGACATCAGGGGCAGATGCTTGTGCATCCGCGAGGTTGGCCATCAGTTGCGTTTCAACCCATTCGATGACAGCCAGGCGAATTGCCTCTTTGGTCGGAAAGTGACGGAACAGTGCCCCCTGCGTCACACTCATCGCCTTGGCAATGTCGGTCGTCGTGACCTCGGCAGGATTTCGCTCGGCAGCCAAGGCCACCACGGTGGCGATGATTTCTGACTGTCGGGACTCAGTTGACTGGCGAGCATTAAGAGACATAGCTACTTGTATGTAATAAGTTACTTACAAGTATAGCCAATAAATTTTAGACTTGTCTAATATTCCATCCGCCAATTGAAACTGTTTGTTACGGAAGCTGCTTTCTCCGTCATAGCAGCTATAGCCGAAGTGAGCCGTTGAGAGGACCGAGGGAGATCAACCTTGGAAAGTTCGTTCTCCTTTCGGAAGAGCGAGAGAGCGACATGTAGGGTCATTCGTTTAAGTTTAAGCGCCCTACACCTATCAAATCTGCTTGATTAAATCGAGCGCTTCGGTGAGTTAATCAACGTCGGCTTAGGCAGGTACCTGCCTTCGTCCTCAGCATGGAATGCGGTCCCGTAGGCAGATGAATCAAGACCGGCAGCCTCGGCCCAGTGATGGACTATCCGCGCATATTGGCGTGTTGAGACATGGGTCGATAGAGATATTCCTCGGTAATTTGAGGTGAATCAATTTAAGATAAATACATAGCCATGCTTAAAGGGGAAAGTGATGCGTAATTGCGAGCCTGTAAGCGCTCAATGTCATCTTACTCGAATGCCATTATTTGCAGGCTTAAGCGTCGACGTCATCGAGCGAATTGCACACAAGGTCGTGCCGATCACCGTATTGAAGAGTCATGCACTTTTTCATGCTGGAGACAATTGCAAGGGCATGTATCTCGTTGTGTTCGGGCAATTTAAACGCGTTTTTACTTCCTTCGTAGGTGCTGAGAAAGTCGTTGAAATTATTCAACAAGGTGAGAGCCTCGGTGAGGCAATCATGCTTGCAGAGAAGAAGAATCACATTACTTCTGCCTATGCCCTTCAGGATTCACTAGTGCTTCATGTACCGACGGCGGCGATTTTGGCGGAACTGAACAACGATCCGAAACTGACGGCACGGATGATTATTGTTCTTGCGAAGCAAAATGTCCGGTTCATGAATGACATTGAGTCCTACGCGTTGCAATCCGCCACCCAGCGGATCATCGGATATTTTACGAAAGAGATACCTGATGACGCGATTAAGGCAGATGAGCTGGAGTTGGAATTGCAAGTACATAAAGGTGTCATCGCCTCAATGCTGAATATCACCCAAGAGCATTTCTCCAGGATTCTGAGTGACCTTTCCGCGCGCGGCTTAATCCTGATTAGTGGTAGATCTATCCGCATCCCAAGTATCTCAAATCTTATAGCGTTTCAACGATCACCCTAGGCCCGACACGGCTCTCATATATGTCTTCCAGTGTGAGGCTGTTGTTGCCGGGACGGCTAGTAGACTAACGTTTGCAGAGAGTCGGGGCCGGCTGTAACCAATGTAAAAACAGGCATTGACCTCGCCTTACGACCGAACGGCAGGTGACTGCAACAATGCTGCCGAACAGATTGGCGAATGCCAACGACCGCAAAGGCGCGTGATGTGAGCGAACGCATGGAGCGCGAGAGGATGTTGGCCAAAGGAGTGGCGCAGGGGAAGCCATGACTGCTCCGGCGTTGCCGATGCAATCAATATCCTATCGTTTCCGGATTTACAACTTTCAACGCACGTCAATCGCCGGCTAGAGCGACTCTGCACTCGGGTTGATTCCCCAGTCTCCCCATTTGTACCAATCTTCTCCGAGCATTTCAGCAGGGTGCTGGGTGCGACCGGAACCGTTTCCACACTGTAGCGAATTCACCGAGCAGTATTTGTCGCATCCCCAGCAGGTGCGCTCGGGGTGTTTTGGATGCAGAGGAAATTTTTTGGCCATGTCGGAAGATTTGAAAAACAAAGGTTTTGTACTCATATCCCGTCATCTCCATTCCAACCGATTTCGCCCCGTTTGATGACATTTAAATTTTCCACTTGTTTTTTCCCGGATTGCACTGCTGCGTAGCATGCCGTCGACCTGAATGCAGGCCCTTGATTGACCATGCGTACATAAGGCTAGCCTCGTTGAACTCCTGCTTCGTTTCGGTATCAAGCCACCAGATCAATCTTCGACTATCCGGACCAAGGTACTGCCAGTAGCGCACTTCGCCACTGCAGAGTTCAATCGCATACACGGCGTTTATGATCGGTTCGTTCATCGCAGCCCCGAATACTGTTTGTGCTCAAGCATGGGTGGCTTTCTAGGCGGGATGCTGGAAGTAATTTCCGTAGGATTCCAGGGCCCGCCTAACGCGCGCAGCGCCATCGTGGCGCGTGGCGGTCGATTTGCCTTCCATGATCTCAGCGCCGGCCATGGGTTCGGCGATGACGAGACGGAGTATGGCATCAGCTTTTACGTCGAGCTTGCAGTGCTCGATGGTATAGCCGACCTTCTGATTGATCGTGGTGGCAAGGGTCGCGCAATCGGAATCACTGAAACGATGCTTGTGAATCAGGGGAAGCGCCGTAGCCATTGCTTGGTTGATGCGATCCATCGATTGCCGCAGGGCAGCATCTGTCGCACATTTCTTTCCGGCATTCTGTTGCAGCTTTTGCACCGCAGTGGTGCTTTCGCCATGATGGTTATGATCCTCAGCACCCAACGCCACTTGTTTAGGCGCAGCCGATACAACGAGAACGAGCGCGACCAATGCCAGTAAGAGATTTCTTTTCATCCGATTCATCATGGGAAAGGAAAAATACTTGATTAAAATACTCAGATAACGATCTGGTAGCTTTAATGGAAATCAAGCGTTGCAGCAGCCTCTGGAAATGTAGGGACGATTCAGACAACATTCTGACCGAGGTTGACGGCCAATTCACACAACTCGGCCATAACGGCCATTGGCCTGAGGCGCTCAATCGGGCAGCAATCCGCCGCTTACCTGCCGTTCCACCTTGAGTGGTCGCGAACGGCAGCTTCCATTTCTGGCGAATGCGTACTCCGCGCCCATTGCGGACATCCAGCCTTCTCCAGACCCGACGGTCAGGCAAACCCTGGTTTTACGGACTAGACATCTACAAAGCGGCCGGTCGCGACCACGCCCAACCGGCCATCTGCGGACGGTCCAAGTGGCTATCCAATTTCAATAGTTGCAGCTTTCTCAGAGCTGCTTGTACGACCGGTATTCGGTGAGCAAACATACGACTGCTTGACACGAGATCCGCCGAAAATCCCGCGCATGCAACAAATTTGCAACTCGCCATGTGTAGCAAACGCCACATCGCGGATTGTTTAAGTGAAATCAAATGATTGCGCCCATAACCGAGTAATCTTGTCAGGTATATTCAGGTCAATAATAAGTACTGAGCAGATATTAAGGCCGAGGTTATGAGTAAAGACCCTGTGTTTTTCAAATCTCCCGAGATGGCAAAAAAATTTCCGTTGCATCCTAAACATCCTGAACGGACTTGTTGGGGCTGCGATAAATATTGTTCAGTGAATTCGTTGCAGTGCGGCAATGGTTCTGGTCGTACCCAGCATCCGGCGGAAATGCTCGGAGACGATTGGTACAAGTGGGGCGATTGGGGCATCGACTCGGCGGAAACGCCAGTGATGAGTTCTTGAATATGGCCGGCTCATGGGGTTGCCCACACGAAATTAATGGCTTGTGTCACAAGGTTGGTGGTCAGACTTGTGACCCTGGAATGAAAGGTTGTGTGCTTTATGGTCGCTACGTGTTCGCAAACCCAGCGAAAAATGCACGCATTGTGCAGAAGCAGGGCCGAAGAGATGAAGTCGCCGTAGCGCCGGGCTCAAAAACCAGCAATGACAGCAAAGAATGACAATCCGGTAGATATTGGCGCGAAAACGCTCGTTGGATGTTCTCGCTCCTCGATGCTTGAGCCAAAAAACGACGGAATTTATGTGATCGAATTGTGCAGCGGAGAATTGCGCCACTGGCGCTATCTCGGTCCAGGGGCGCAGTCCAACGCGTGGTGGCTCGATATGGAATCCGGCCTGGAATTCAGTGAAACCAGCGTGATGTATGCATGGCGAATCGTTGGCGTTGGGAGCGAAAAATTTCAGACTGATCTCGAAAATTCAGCTGGCTTAGCTCACGGCAATGGGAGCAGTAACAAAGAGTAGAAATTGCCAGATGGTTTCACAGAAGGCTTGGTGGAACGATTACAGAGTTCAAATTTCTAAGTTGGAAGTAAATTGTTGAGGTAGACCGCTATGGACGGGTATTCGCGAGCAATTTCTTCACTCAGTGATTTAATCCTTGAGCAGACCTCTGATGCGCTCATCTACGCCAATCGAGAGGGTGTGATTGAACGCTGGAACCAAGCTGCAGAATCAATGTTCGGATATACCTTTGCCGAGGCTTACAGCCAAAGCTTGGATCTGATAATTCCTGAACACCTTCGTCCAGCGCACTGGCGAGGTTTTGAGGCTGCGATGGTTAATGGTTCTACACGCCTACATGGCCGCCCCACATTGACACGAGCAGAACGTAGATCGGGAGAGAGAATCTTTGTCGAAATGAGCTTTGCTCTGGTAACCGACGAATCCGAAAAGGTCATTGGTTCGGTTGCCATGGCACGAGACGTGACAGAACGTGTTCTTCGGGAAAAAGATGCCGCCATTAGCATGAATAAGTAGGTAGGGTGGTGCTACGCCGTCTGATACTTGTGCAAGCGGTCAACGCTTGGGATCAGTATCCGCCTTCCTTCAACCTTGATCAGACCAAGCTCACTCAATTCGCGAAGGATGCGAGAAAAGTATTCTTGCGTCTGGTTGAGGCGGGAGGCAATTAGCCCTTTATTTACGTGAAGTTCGAGAACGGTATTTTCGTCATCGAGCCGGCTTTCCGGCAATTCATGCATCAACTATCCAATGATGCGCTGCTTCCCTGAATACAAGGAATAAGCTTCAACATTGAGCATGAGTTGATGCATGCGCATGGCCATCCCGGCCTGCACTTTTCATACATAGTCGCGATCACGATCCAGTTCGTCGAAGATCACAGACTTGGAGACGTGAAGCAACAGGCAACTGCGCAGCGCTTGTGCAGAGACATCACTGCTATAAAAAACGGAACTACGAAGAGTTCCGTTTATTGGCTCTCGGCTTGTTTTAGTCCAACAATACGAGAAGCTGCTTGCTCGTTGAAGACTGGCGTTTGTTACTTCTGGGAGAGAATCCAGGTAACGAGCTTCTTCGCTTCGTCAGGGGTAACGTTGTTCGGCGGCATCGGGATTTGACCCCAGACGCCCTTGCCACCGGCCTTGACCTTGGCGGCTAGTTTGTCGACCGCGCCGGCATCGCCCTTGTACTTGGCGGCGACGTCCTTGTAGGCCGGGCCGACAAGTTTCTTGTCGATGGCATGGCAGGACATGCAGTTCTTGGCCTTGGCCAGTGCCTCGTCGGCCAGTACCTGGCCGGAGATACCGAGACCAGCGGCAAACATCATTGCGATATGGACAGCTTTCATTTGGATGAACCCTTCGTTGAAATAATGCGGGAGCGTAATGTCGCGGTTGGAAAAATTGGCGCTTTGATGGGAATCAAAAGCCTGCCGAAGCCCGTCCGAATCTGACGTTGCTCAATGCGTCGAATTGATGAACATCAAGACTTCGTATCTTCGAGTCGTTGGCGACTCCGCTACTTGGTCAGCCGTTCGAACAACTTGACGGTGGTGTCGACGCTGCGCAGCAGGCGCTCGCCTTCGGCAATGACCAGGCGGGCGTGTTGGGTTCTGGCGGCATGGGAGAGATCCGGACAGAGCGTGTGGATGAATTTTTGCCATTGGCTGGCAACCACCCGAAGCTGGGCGGCGACTTCCGGCGGGACATTCGCGGTTTTTCCCAGGGTCTGCAGGTTGCTTTCGAACTCCTGGCAGGAAGGCGGCGTCAGCGCGGCAATCCTTTCGTCCAGACTTGGCCACTCGCGAAACAGGAAGAACTTGCCGATACGCTGCGACAGCATGCGGTTGCGGCCGGCCATGTTGACGTAGTGCGCCGCAGGGAGTCCGCCCAGATCAGCCGCATGGCCAGTCAGCGCATCGGTTGCTTGAAGCAACTGCTCGCTCAGTTCGAATACATCTTCAACTTTTTGTACGGATAACCCGTCGCCATGCATCAGGTGTTGATAGCGCGGCCACAAAACCTTGATCAGCGCGAGTTTCTCGGCGAACTCGGCGGCCAGCTCAAGCTTTTCAAGGCGGGCCAGGTTACGGTCGAATTCCTTCTCCAGCTGGTTGAGCTTGACCAGTGCCTTGTGTGGGGCAATCGCCGAAACGATCATGCACCACGCGATAGCCATGCGCTGCGAAAGGACGCGCAGGCGGCCGCACATGTTGACCAGCGCGCCAGCCGACAGCGGGGTTTCGGCATCGAGCGCGTTGCCTTTGCGTTTGCGGCAGAAGTTCAGCCTCTGCCGGTTGTCGCCGCCTACTGTATCGAGCAGGGCAGCATTCTGGATATGGACTTTGCGGCCATCGACGACAAGAACGCCGCTGTCGCTCAGTTCGCGCAGGTTGCGGGAGAAGGACTCCGGCGTCATGCCAATGCGCGCCGCGATCACTTTCTTGCTGGCCTTGAGAATGACGGTCGTTTCACCCGCCAGATTGGCTTTTTCGCCCGCCGATTCAAGCAGGTAGTCGAGCAAGCGCTGGGTGCCGGTCAGGCCATAATGGTGGCTGGTGACATCGAACTCAATCGCGCATTGACGGCGGGCCAGGGCAGTAATGATGCGCATGCCCAGTTCGTGGTGATTCTCGGTGGTCTCGCGCAGTTTGCGAATATCGATCGCCACCAGCAGGGTCTGCGTGATGCAGCAACAAGTCGAGGCGTAGTGCGTGGCGCCGAATAGTTCGCCCAGGCTCAGTAGTTGCTCGCTCTGCACCAGTTCGATGACCTTGGTGGCGCCGCCGGGGATGGTCGTGCTGCGCTTGACGCTGCCGTTGAACAGCAGGTGCGCTTCACGGATCTGATCGCCGGCTTCGTATAGCGTCTGGTTGGCCGGAAGTTCGAGCAGGCGGCTCGCCTCGGCCAGCTCGTTGAGCAAGGCAGGCGGTAACGCGGCAAAGAACTTGCTGCCGGAGAGCAGTTCGCGCTGGGCACGATACGGATCGTTAAAGCGGGCGTTCAATTGGAGAATATTTCCTGAAGTTGTTCCCAACCCCATACTAAGCAAAACGAAAAGGGGGTGTAACTCCTCTCTCGGAGGAGCCATACCCCCTCTTTAGTCTTAGTAGACGTCGTGTTGAGTGTTGAAGACGTTGAACTTGCCGGTTGGCGTGACCAGTCTCGGATCGCGGATGACAGCCTTCAGCTTGCGCGTCTTGTCATCGACCACCACGATTGCCGATTCCTGGTCCTTGCCGTTCCAGACAGAGAACCACACTTCGTCACCGGCCATGTTGTATTCCGGCTGGACGATACGCTTCGGGCCATCCTTGATGCCTGACCATTCGCCGATCGGAATCAGTTCATTACCCTTTTCGAGGTTGTTGATGTCCCATACCGCTACCGACTGGCTGACTTTCGGTTCCGGATTGAGCGTCGTATCGACCCACAGGTTCTTCGACTTCGGATGCGTCTTCAGGAACAACGAACCGCCGCCCAGGCCTTTCAGCGAACGGACAACCTTCCAGGCATTGTCCGGATGCTTCTTCGGGTCAGTACCGATCAGCGCGATCGTGTCGTCACCGAGGTGACCTGTCGCCCACACCGGGCCGAACTTGGGATCGATGAAGTTGGCGCCACGACCCGGGTGCGGTGTCTTGCCGACTTCGACCAGTTTCTCCAGCTTGCCTTCCTTGGTGTCGATGACCGCAATCTTGTTGGAGGCGTTGGCCGCATCCATGAAGTAGCGATGCGTCGACTCAAAGCCGCCGTCATGCAGGAAAGGCGCCGCTTCGATCATCTTGATTTTCAGGTTGTTCAGGTCGCGATAGTCGACCGAATAGACCATCCCGGTTTCCTTCACGTTAACGAAGAACTCCGGGTTGAAGTGCGAGGAAACGATGGCGGCAACGCGCGGCTCAGGATGGTAAGCCTGGGTGCCGACGGTCATGCCACGGGTGGCGACGATCTTGCGCGGTTTGAGCGTATCGCCGTCCATGATTACGAACTGTGGCGGCCAGTAGGTGCCGGCAATCGCGTACTTGTCCTCGTAACCCTTCGCCTTCGAGCTTTCGACCGAGCGGGCTTCCATGCCGACCTTGATTTCGGCCACCGTGTCCGGTTTTTCCATCCACAGGTCGATCAGGTTGATCTTGGCGTCGCGGCCAATCACGAACATGTAGCGGCCAGAAGCCGACATGCGCGAGATATGGACGGCGTAGCCAGTGTTCAGAATGCTGACGATCTTCTTGCTGTCGCCGTCGATCAGGGCGATTTCACCGGCATCGCGCAGGGTCACCGAGAACAGGTTCTCAAGATTGAGATTGTTCATCTTCTTTTTCGGACGCTGTTCAACGGGAACGATGACCTTCCACGACGCTTCCATTTCCTTCAGGCCGAATTCCGGCGGTGCTGGCGGCGTCTGCTGGATGTAGCGAGCCATCAGGTCGACTTCATCATCAGTCAGAATACCGGACGTGCCCCAATTCGGCATGCCACCGGCCGAGCCGTACTTGATGAAGACCTTCAGATATTCCAGCCCCTTTTCGATGGTGATATCCGGGGTCAGCGGTTTACCTGTTGCGCCCTTGCGCAGCACCCCGTGACAGCCGGCACAACGTTCGAAGAAGATGCGCTTGGCTTTATCAAACTCGGGTTCCGACATCTTGGGCGCTAGCGGATTGATGTCCTGATGCATCTTCACGTCAGCCAGTGGCGAACCGCCTGCCGCCTGGTAGTCGCGCATCGCGCCGTCGCCGTGCGCGGCCGGTGTTTCGGCAAAGGCAAACTGGACAAGCGCCGCCAGAAGCGGCAATGCCATCAAGCTACTGCGTTTGTATTTTGTTGAAATCATGACTCCCTTGACCCTCTCAAAATTTGAATAAGGATCGGCACTGTCGCAAGCCTTGGCTTTGCTGCTTTGATCAAGATCAAGGGGTAATGAAGGCACCAATTGAGGCTGTCTTCGGAAGAATTTAGTCTTGATAACAATCAAGCTGCGAAGTGAATAGATATTCAACGCCATACCAGAGGCGAAAAAAACGATTCAAGGGAACTGGTGTTCGCCAACGGGCAGCCCAGTATTGAGATATCCAGAACGGCCGCTTCGTAGCATTCCAGCTCGCATAAATTGAGTATGGCTGAACGGCTGTTACCGAGTAGCCACCATGTCGGCAAAGCGTCGGTTTGCGACAGTTTGCCTCTTCGAATTGATGGTCGGAAAGCGGTCAGTAAAAACCCAATTCCCGGAAGCGGCCAGTCGCTACTGAGTACTCACGACCCATTGCAGCCGGTTACAGTTCTCAGGCAGCACGGCTGCAATCAAGCACAGACCAGTCATTCAAGCTTGGCTAGACGGCTACAATTAGTGCGATGAATCGACGTAGCCTAATTCTCTTTTCGCTATCAATTGTCCTTGCGTTTAGGACGCTTGCTGCGTCTGCTTCACAAGAGCGCGCAGACTGGTCCAGTTCCTTTACTACAGCCGAGGTGCACGGCACCATCGTTGTCTTAGACAACCGCAATGGGAAGGAAGTGGCTTTCGTTTACGACTCGGAGCGCGCGGGGCGTCGCTACTCGCCGGCTTCAACCTTCAAAATTCCTCATAGCTTGTTTGCTCTTGACGCGGGAATTCTCCGTGATGAGTTCCAGGTAATTCCCTGGGATGGCATCAAGCGTTCGATAAAGGCGTGGAATGAGGACCAAAACCTACGCTCCGCGATGCGTAATTCGACTGTCTGGGTCTACGAACGATTTGCTCGGCAGCTTGGCGATGCGCGTGAGACTGAGTACATGCGAAAGATTGCGTATGGCAACGCAGTTGCGGGAGGCGGCAAACCTTTCTGGGTCGAAGGCGACCTAGCAATTTCGGCAAATGAACAAATATCGTTCCTGCGTCATCTCTATCGTAATGAACTGCCATTCCCGGTCGAGCATCAGCGGCTCATCAAGGACGTGATGGTGAATGAGGCAGGTCGTGATTGGATATTGCGGGCTAAGACCGGCTGGAGTGGAAAGGTTGGCTGGTGGGTAGGCTGGGTCGAGTGGCCAACCGGACCGGTATTTTTTGCGCTGAACATCGATACGCCCAACAGACTGAATGACCTCTCAAAGCGGCAAGAAATTACGCGCAACATACTTCGTTCTATCAGTGCTCTGCCACCGTATTAACTGTGAAGGACGATGTCGGTTGTTTGCTTAAGGCAGTCAGCCCACCGTACATAGCTCACCGGCAGTTCCTGGCCGGCTCCTAGCCGATACCAACTAGTTGCCGTAACGAAGAACAGCCCTCGACCCTGAACAGCCTTCAGTGGTTACTAGCGATGCTCTCACCGCTACGGGTTGTCTTGAGTTTTGAGGAGTTTGGACACGCTCGGAATCCGAATTTTCTTGCCATGCACCTCAAGCAGCCCGCTATCCGACAGGTCGTGCAAAACCCTGGAGAAGTGTTCCTGAGTGATGTTGAGGCGTGAGGCAATGACCCCTTTGCCTACAGTGAGCTCAAACTCCAGTTTGTCTGTGTCTATTGCTGCCTGAGGCACATCAGTCATCAGATATCCGATAATTCGCTGCTTGGCCGACTGCAACGAGTAGGCTTCGACGTCCGTCATCAAGTCGTGTGTGCGTTTTGCCAACCCGGCTAGCATCTTCTTGGTAAAGCCGTAGTCGTGTTCCAACTCATTCAGTATGGCTTCCTTGGGGACATGAATCAGCATCGAATCCTGCAACGCTTGAGCAAAGACAATATAGGTCCGGTCCAAAAACATAATGGCTTCGCCAAAACTTTGACCCTGCTGAATTATTTCCACAATCTTCTCGTTGCCCTGAGATGATGTGAATGCTAGTTTGACCTGGCCGAAAACCAGAAGATGAAAGCCCGTACAAGCATCTCCGGCACGAAAGAGTACATCGCCTTTTTGCGCGTGGATAAGCTTGGAGCAACTGGCAATGTGTTCGATATCGCTGGCAGCCATGCCAGCAAACAGGGGCAAGTGAGCCAGATGGCTTTCGAGGCTGATTAACTTGTGGTCGCGCATATTCGTCCCGAGGCAAATGACAATGCGCAAATCATAGTTTGATTTGAATCAAAACTCGAGCTGGCGCACGATTTTCTGGTAACACTTTGACGCGCACTCTTGAATTAGCTTGATGCGCTGGTGCCATGTCAACAAATCCAGGTAAGCGATAGGTCACCCTGGGTTGCACGCTACGTGAAGCATATTAGGAAAGTATGAATTAGGCGCTTATACTAGTAAGTAATTTAATACTTACAAGCGCCCATGTCTATCAACCCTCGTCAAACCACCGAGTCACGCCAGGCAGAAATCATCGCCACCATGGTTCGGCTCTCGGCCGAGCGCAGCCCTGCCGAAATAACGACTACGGACATTGCCAAAGCCATGGGGGTTACTCAAGGGGCGCTTTTTCGGCACTTCGCCACCAAGGAGGCCATCCGCCTGGCCGTGGTCGAATGGATAGATGAACATTTGATGTTCGAACTCCTTGCTGCCAAGGAGCGCTCCACTGATGCGCTGGCTGCTCTCAAGGCCATGTTCATGGCTCACGTCGGCTTTGCCAAAGCACACCCCGGAGCGCCTCGCCTCATTTTTGGCGAGCTTCAGCAACCTGCTTCATCCCCCGTCAAGCAGCGGGTTCAGCAAATCATGCAGCGCTATCGGCAAACCCTTTCCCAAACCCTGGCCGCGGCTATTGAGGCGAAGTTGATTCGCGCCGATGCCGATTGCGCAGCGGCCGCAGCCCTGTTCCTTGGTGCCATTCAGGGCTTGGTCATTCAATCCATGCTCAGCGGCCACACTGAGCAGATGGAGCAACAGGCGGTCGGCGTTCTGGACCTTTATCTTGCCGCCCTTGGGGTCAAGTCATGAAGCTCGATAGTCTTCTCAGTCGTAAGTTTGGCCTGGTGGCTTTTGCAGTGGTTCTTCTGGTTGGATTTGGCTTTGTGGTCGCCCGCTCAGGCCTCCTAGCGCCGACCAAAGTCACCATCACTCGGGTCGAAGCCGGCAGTCTGTCATCATCCCTGTTCGGCATTGGCACGGTCGAAGCGCGACGCAGCTATTTTATTGGACCCACCGCTGCTGGTCGCGTCAAAGCAGTTCATGTCGATGTGGGTGAACAGGTCAAGGCCGGGCAACTGCTGGCAGAAATCGACCCAGTCGACCTGGACGAACGACTACGTTCGCTTGAAGCCTCATACGCCCGGGCATCCAGCGCGGTTCTGGCGGCTGACGCTCAGCGCAAGGATGTTCTGGCCCGCCAGATGATTGCCGGCTTGAATGCGAAACGCTATCGCGACCTCGGCGATAAGCATTTCGTCAGCCCGAGTGCAGTTGAGAGCAAACAACAGGAACTGACCTCGGCTCAGGCAGCCGTCGATGCAAGTGATGCCAACCTGCAAAGTGCCCGGCAGGAAGTCATCCGCCTGAAGGCCGACCAGGATGCTTTACGGCAGCAACGGAATAACCTGCGCCTGGTCGCACCCGTTGACGGCGTGCTGACCAGCCGTGATGCTGAAGCTGGCTCGACAGTCGTTGCAGGGCAATCAGTGCTCAAGTTGATAGAGCCCAGCAGTCTCTGGGTCAAGGTCCGGCTGGACCAGGGGCGGTCCCGCGGCCTGGCTGCTGGACAAGCCGCAAGCATTGCCCTGCGCAGCAATCCGGGAATGCCATTAACCGGCAAGGTAGTCAGGATTGAACCGGTCAGTGACAGCGTGACCGAGGAGCGCATCACCCTGATTACCTTCGACCAGATTCCTCCTGGCCTGAGCATTGGCGAGATGGCCGAGGTGACCGTTCAAACGGCAGCCAATCAATCTGGCCTGACACTGCCCAATGCAGCCATCAAACAAATGCCTGAGGGTTCTGGTGTCTGGAAACTACGCGATGGCAAGCCCGTCTTTGTCGCCATCAAACTCGGCACCAGCACCCTGGATGGTGCGGTGCAGGTACTGGAAGGACTTGGCGCAGGTGACGAAATCATCGTTTTCAGCGAGCGCGAGCTGTCTGAAGGTAGCCGTGTCAAAGTTGTCGAACAACTGGCAGGACAACGCCAGTGATAAGTCTGGCCGGGCGCGACATCCTGCATTCCTGGTCGAAGTTCGTGTTGACCGGAATCGGTCTTGGCTTGCTGATTGGCGTGACGCTGACCATGGCCGGAGTTTATCGAGGTATGGTCGATGATGCCAAGGCGCTGCTCAACAACAGTGGCGCTGACTTGTGGGTCGTTCAGCAGGACACGCAGGGGCCTTATGCGGAGTCCTCGAGCATACATGATGACGTGTACCGTTCAATGCTCAGCCTGTCGGGCGTGGCTCGCGCCGCCAACGTGACTTATCTGACCATGCAGGTTCGTCTGGACAATACCGATGTGCGTGCGATGGTTGTAGGTTTCGAGCCAGGGCAGCCGGGAGAGCCCGGCTACCTGATTGCCGGACGTCACATTACCCGTAACCATTACGAGGCCGTCGCCGACGTCAAAACCGGGTTCCAACTGGGCGATAGCATTCGGATTCGTCGGCACGACTACCGGGTCGTCGGCCTGACCAAACGCATGGTTTCGTCCGGCGGCGACCCCATGGTCTTCATTCCGCTGAAGGATGCACAGGAGGCACAGTTCCTGAAGGACAACGATGCCATCCTCAATGAGCGGGCAAGAACAACGGCCAATCCGACATTGAATCGCCCGGGCGTGCCGGGTTTGCTCGAGGCCATCCAGGCATCGCAGAACGCGAATCGCAACGTCAATGCCGTGCTGGTCCAGGTGTCTCCAGGAAGTCACCCCGAGACCGTCGCAAATGAAGTCAGGCGCTGGAAGCACTTGCAGGCTTTCACCCGGCTTCAAATGGAAGAAATTCTGGTGTCCAAGCTGATTGCTACTTCTGCCAAACAAATCGCGATGTTTCTGGTCATTCTCGCGGTGGTCAGCGCGGCCATCGTCGCTTTCATCATTTACACGATGACCTTGGGCAAAATTCGTGAGATTGCCGTGTTGAAGTTGATAGGCACGCGTAACCGGACCATTGCCGGCATGATTCTTCAGCAGGCGCTGGGCCTGGGGCTTATCGGCTTTCTGGTTGGCAAGGTTTCGGCAACCGTATGGGCGCCATTCTTTCCCAAGTATGTTCTGCTGGAGCCCGGCGATGCTGCGCGCGGCTTTGTCGTGGTCATGGTTATTTGTGCGCTGGCAAGCACGTTGGCGATTCGGGCTGCCCTGCACGTAGACCCTGCCACCGCCATTGGAGGATGAGATGGACGGTTTCGGCATTCGTATCGAAGGTTTGAGCAAGCGCTACGGTGAGGGCGATACCGCAGTCGACGCCTTGAAAGATGTCAATATGACCGTCGCCCCAGGAGAGGTGGTTGGCTTGATTGGCCCCTCTGGTTCCGGAAAAAGCACCTTGCTCAAATGCCTGGGCGCGGTGATTGAGCCGACAACCGGCAAGATGACCCTGGGTGATGAGGTCATCTACGACAATGGCTGGAAGATTCCGGACCTGCGCGCCTTGCGCCGCGACCGAATCGGGTTCGTATTTCAGGCCCCCTACCTGATTCCATTCCTCGATGTCATCGACAATGTGGCCCTGTTACCCATGCTGGCAGGCAGACCGAATGGGGAATCGAGAAAGCGTGCACTCGAGTTGCTTGAAGCGCTTGATGTCGGGCACCGCGCCAAGGCCCAGCCATCGCAACTGTCGGGAGGGGAGCAACAACGCGTGGCAATTGCCCGGGCCCTGGCGAATCAGCCGCCCGTCATCCTCGCCGATGAGCCGACCGCACCTTTGGACAGCGAACGCGCCTTGAGTGTCGTGCGCATCCTCAACCAGATGGCGCAGCAGTTCAATACGGCCATCATCGTGGTGACCCACGATGAGAAAATCATTCCTACCTTCAAGCGGATTTACCACATTCGCGATGGCAAAACCTTTGAAGAAAAAGGCCAGGCTCTGAGCTGAGTCTCAGATAGGCGGGCAGACAATGCCCTATTTCAAGCGAAATCAGATGCTGCGCCCGTTTTGCCCGCCTCTCCTGGCCGCAAGTATTGGTGGCTAACCATTTGCAGATGACTAGTTAATCAGAGTTCATCCCTGGCGCATCATGATTCTTCAGCCTTTGGCGGCTTTCCAACCCGTATGCTGGAAATATTTTCCATATGCCTTCAGAGCTTCAAGTGCTTGCACCGCGCCATCGTGGCGCGACTTTGAAGTTTTTCCTCTCATGGTCTCGGCGCCTTCCATCAGGTCTGCAATAACCAAGTGAAGCATCGCATCAGCCTGGGGCTCGAGTTTGCAATTCTGAATTGCATAGGCCACCTTTTCACTGATTGTCGTCGCTAATGCTTGATAGTCGTCGTTGCCGTATTGATTCTTGTGAATCGCCGGTATTGCCTTCGCCATCGCTTGATTGATGTCGTTCATAGCCTGACGCAGCGGCTCATCAGTTGCCCATTTTTTTCCAACGTTAAGGTGGAGCTTTGTCGGTTCGACACTCCCATGGCTATGGTTGTGTGCGGCACTTTCAGCTGCGAGGATATTGGGCGAAGCTCCAAGCGCAATGGCAGTCAGAACTACGGCGAATATGGTTTTCATCGGGTCTCCTATTTCATGGGTGCAATACCCAACCAATATAGTCAACTAATCTTAACGCAAGCTTAAAGCCAAGACGGGTTTCCGTTGCTTGTTGAGTCCGCCTACCGAAGATATTTTCAGCCCAAGTTCAAGCATCCTTGGCATAACCCATATTGGTTATTCTTTCAATTTTTGTTATGCACTGAGCGATACTTAAGGAACTGATGTATCAGAGTTTATCGTGTAGGCGTTGCGGCGGGTATCAGCCTAACCAGTCATTCAAATGGGTGCTGATAAAGACAGGCGACCGTCCGCCCCTGGCCGATACCAGCGCCAGCCTGAGCGGAATATTGGCAGCGGTGGAGCTGGGTTCGGCATCACGATCCTGACCCGGCCGGTCTGCCGGGCAATCTGCAGATTTTGTCAGGCATGCCGGAACTGCCCAGCATAGGCCCGCTACTGCATCGGGCGGAAGCGGAGCCAAACGCTGTCGTCAAGCAACAGGAAACCATCATCCTGGGCAAACTCGCGCAACTGCTTCCTGCCCATTGAAGATTCGCCGGTAGATAGAGCAATTGCGGTCAGGATTTGTCGGCGCGTCCCGCGCATAGTGTGCGCTGTGAACCGAGGATTAAAGATGAGCAACACACAGGCTGAAAAATACGCAAGGCGCTTCGCGAAAGTGCTCGACCATATCGAGTCCAACCTGGGCGAAACGCTGAGCACGGAACTTCTGAGCCAGGTCGCCAATTTCTCCAAGTTTCACTTCCATCGGCAATTTGCCGAATACGTCGGTACCAGCGTTGGTCGTTACATCCAGTTGCTGCGTCTGCGGCAGGCCAGTTATCGGCTCGCTTTCAGTCGCCAGGACAAAATCATCGACATCGCCCTGGACGCCGGCTTCGAAAACCCGGAATCGTTTACGCGCGCCTTCAGGAACACCTTCGGCCAGTCGCCCTCCGCATTCAGGCGGCAACCGGACTGGGAATCCTGGCATGACCGCTATCGCTTCCGTATCCCGGAAAGGAAACAAACCGTGCAAGTCGAGATCGTCGATTTTAAAACCACCCGTGTCGCCGTCATGGAGCATCGCGGCCCGACGGAAAGGGTCAATGACTCTGTCGGCCAATTCATTGACTGGCGAAAGGCGAGCGGTCTTTCGCCAAAGAACAGCAGCCGGTCCTTCGGCATTGTCTACGACAACCCGGACACCTGCGAACCTGCAGACTTCCGGTTCGATATCTGCGGAGAAGTGCATGACGAGGTGCCGGCCAACCCGCAGGGCGTGATCACGAAATACATTCCCGGCGGCCGTTGCGCGCGGGTGCGGCATAACGGCTCCCACACTAGGATTGGCGAGAGTATCTACCCGCTCTACCGCAACTGGTTACCGGAGAGTGGCGAGGAGCTGCGTGATTTTCCGCTCTATTTCCATTACCTCAACTTGATGCCGGAAACACCTGAGCATGAACTGGTGACCGATATCTACCTGCCTCTGAAGTCGTAGATCCATGGCAGCTTCCGCGAAACGGGCGTGCAACGAGACGTCATGCCAATTTCTGGAAGCTGCCGATTGTTCAGGTAGAGCGCAGGACCAGAATGCTGCCGAGCGAGCGCAGCCCAACGACTTCTTCGAGCGCCAGCCCGCCGGCCTGAATGAGCGATTTCCATTCACTGAGCGTCCGTTCTCGCCCGCGGCACCCGACGAACATCTGCATGTCGAATGATGCGCTGGCGACATCAGCGCCGGTTTCCGGTACGACCATTTCCAGCACTGCCGCGCGGGCGCCACTGTCGCCCATGGCGGCACGGAGCTGGCGCATGAGCCGCACGCAGGTCGCATCGTCGAAGGCATGCAGGACGGCCGAAAGCAGATAGATATCCCACGGACCAGTGGCGGCGGGAATGCTATCGAGCAGGTATCCGGCCTCAAAATGCAGGCGCTCGACTCCTTGTGCCGGGTGATTGGCCCAGTAGCGTTGGGCTTCCTCGACGACCTGCGGGCGGTCTACCACCAGCGCGGACAGTCCGGGATGGCGTTGCACGATGGCCAGTGCCTTGCTGCCTCGCGAGCCGCCTAGGTCGATCAGCCGGTCAAACCGGCCCCAGTCCATATCGGTGGCAAACCCTTTGCCGGCCAGGCTTTCGACGCTATCCATAGCGCCCGAGAAAAGCCGGTCGAAATCGGCATGATGGTCGAGATAATCGAACAGTTCCTCCTCATGGGCGAGCAGGAAGGGCGGCGTGCCGCTGCGGATGCCGGCTTCTAGTTGCTCGAACCAGGGGCGGCTCATGGTTTCGGAGTTGTGCAGCAGGATCATGGCGCGAACGCTGTGCGGATCGTCACTGTGCAGGTAATGGGAGAGCTTGTTGTTGCGGAAAACCATGGGTGCCGTTTCTTCGAATACGCCAATTGCTGCGAGCAGGCGCATCAGGCGTCCGAGCGCATCGCCACTTGCACCAAGGCGCCCGGCGAGTTCAGCTGCGCTCAGGCACTCTTCCCCAAGATGCGTGGCAACATCGAGTCGCGCTGCCACGAAGAGCGCCCGCGATTGCCAGTAGGCAGAACCGATCTGGACGAGCCGGAAAGGCGCAGGCGTCAGTTTGCCGGGAATCGACTGCAACCAGGCGCCGAATTTCATGGCCTTGGCGAATCGGCGTACCGCTCCGGTATTCATTTGCAGCGTCATGGTTTTTCTCCTTCCTTGCCAGAGACAGACGGCGCCAGGCCGGCGGCGAACAGATGGCCGTTGAACGCTGCCAGGTTATGCAGAAAGGCCTCGTCCATGGGACGCTCCATCTGTTCCTCGAAGATTTCCTTGAGCAGCATGGGTGTCATGGCCAGGCTGACAAAGGCCAGGCGCAGGATGTCAGGATCGATGGCCGCTGCGATCTGCCCGTGCGTCTTTAACTCGGCGACCTTGCCTGCGCCGCGGGTGCGTCCGCGCTCAAGTAGCTGTTGGATGAAACGGCGGCCCGGCCCGTGGCGGAGTGCTAGCACCTTGAGAATCAGCTTAGGGAATTCCGGGCGGGCCGACATGGTCCGGTAATACAGTCCGAGGAAATCCGCGAAACCGGCCGTCGAGGCGAGTAGCTGCCCATCAAGAACGTCGAGCAGCGGGCTCAGGGTCTCGCGGATCATCTCCTCGTAGAGCCCTTCCTTGCTGCCGAAGTAGTAGCGGATCATCGACACGTTGGCGCCAGCGCATTCGGCAATGCGGCGGGTGCTGACCTTGTGATAATCGTTAGCGAGGAAGCAATCCAGCGCCGCCTTGATCAGGCGGCTGCGAAGGGGGGCGTTAGCGTTGGATGTTTCCACGATCGGCTCGACTGGTTTTGATGACGGTCAGGTTAGCAGCCGTCCAAGTGCGATCGGTAGGATTATCGTCAATCAATTATGGGGAAATGATTGGTTTTGTCAGGGGTATCGACCATTGCGAAGAAAATGACCGAAGCCGGGCGTTGCTGCAAGACAATATCGTGAGCAGGATATTTGCTATTGATCGGCGTTCAGGGCCAATAGATATTGTCGGGACGCTAAACGCAGCATCTCGAGGTTTGCGTAATCTGGATCAGACGATTGGTTACTATGCCGAATAGCTGACCCACTGGGGATAATGGCAAACGGAGTGGTGTAGGGAAGTAGCTCGAATTTCCGCTGCGGCTGTTCAGCGGTCGTTCATGAAATGCAGCTTCACCGTCCGCTCTGGCCGACTTCCAGACTCCTATTGCACCCTACCGACTTTACTTTTGCTCTGCAGACTTGGCCTCGCTGTCGAAGCCAAGTGCCGTCGTCACATAGCCAATCAGTTCAGAATCTTCTCATTTGAAGCATCGTGGCCATCTAAACTACTGCTCTCATCGTCCTGCGTATCGCCGGTATCCCCTCCGACAGAATCACCCTGGCGAGGTCTCCCAGCCTGGCTCTTTTTCCGAGGCGCAATGCCACGGGTAAATGAACGTTCGGAACCGGATTGCTTGAGCGGATCGATGCTTTGCTCTTCCTTGCAAAGGTAGGCGATAGCCTTTTCCTTCAGCACGGTGCGCTTTGTGTCATCCGTATGCTCAATCAGCCCTAGAGCGCATTCGGCATACGTGTCCTTCTCGCGGTTGCAGTTGTGGTAGATGCCCTTGCCGTCGGTAATTTCGTTCTTCCAGTACTGGCCAATTTGATCACCCATGTGGGCATCCTTACGGATCTTCTGTCCGTCGTAGATGAAGACGCTGTGGATATGCGGTCCTTTGTCTTCCGTATATTCCCGCTTGGCGATGTAACCGACCATGTTCTCGAAAATGGAAGGCTTAGTCCGACGATTGTTGAGCAAGTGTGTGAAATCCTGGTTGATATTTTCCAGTGATGCCTTTCTGGCATGTTCCTTCTTATAGCTCAAATCCAGTCGGATCACTTGAATCTTTGAATGGTTTTCCAGGAGTTGGTCGATATATGTCGAGGTGCTCTTAACCATGTGCTTGTTGTTTCTTGTTTCGTCCATTTCAATACTCCCGTTTAATGTCTGGCGAATTTGCCAAACTATGTATACGGAATCATTGAAAAATTACTCGCCATAGAAATACGATACCTCAAACGGTAATGGTGGGTTGTTGTTACATTGTTTGGATGAACATGGTTTTGGATAAGCTGTGATACGGGTTAATAATACATATTGTATATATTATTAATTTAACCTTAATTCATGCTTTTGTTTTTTTGCCTGAATTGGTTTGTATACGGAAATCCATGGCCAAGCCAGTCAAGGCACGTTGAGGTATTTTGTCCATACGAAGTTGTCGCAAGGGCGCATTAGTTGATGATGGTGTTTAGAGTGGCTTTGAGCATCTTCAGACAGCCTCCGGAATTGCTCCCCCCATTTGCGCTGGCAAAAAGAGATACCTGGTTAGCTGGCCTGTTTTGTGATCGGTCGGTTGATTAAGGTCGCGCAAAGCTTTTTCACGCGCTCCTGGTCCCGTGAGCCGTTTGCACAGAATTTCCAGTGCTACCACCGGGAATAGTGGCTACAGCGGCGACTGTCGCCGCTGTAGCCACCTGTTTCACCTCTTAAGTCGGAAAAGCGAGGTTCTGGTTGAGTAATTGAGCGATTTGGTACGGCTGGAATGCATTCGGCTGCAAGAGTATGAATGTGGCCTTGGATCCTTCCGGAACGTGTTCTTGAAGGATCCCCTGTTGCCACAACAGCAGCAATGCAGCATTGAGACGTGCGGAGCTACGGGTTGCGCGAGGGCCTTGCTTCAGCAGGTGATTCTTCTGAATGCAGAGCTGGTTGTGCGTACGTACGAAATTTGCAAACCAACGCAGTAACAGATTGGCATCGCACCATTCTTGCGGAGGTTTTGGCGCCGGGGTCAGAACACGGATTTGTTCGTTTGCGAACCAAGTAAATATATCAATTGCATTCATCATGGTTTGGCCAGAAATCTCACCCATGCAGTTACTGAAGGCATGGAGAATGGCCGCGATGCGAACAATGTTATCTGGGGCTTTGGCGCACAATTCCTGTTGCTCGAACAGTGGGCCACCCGGGCATTTCAACGTCTTGATGCGCTGACGCTCTTGGTCTAACAAGGCGTGCGCTTGGGCGTCAAGTTTTAGGACCTTTTTTGCAACAGGTTTTCCAGTTTCGCTCACGCTTGCGTGAAGGTGCTCATAACAAAGTTGGTTGAACTGTTCAGTTGCGCCCCATTGTTGATTGGCCAATGGTCCTGGCTGATGCTGGCTGGGTTCCACGTAGGTGAAAAGCATACGTGCCGCTGATCCCTCATCCGTGAGCCTGGGGCCAAGCTTTTTCTTGAATCGCTCGAAGGCTTTCGGCTGCACCTGAAGAAGCCAGGTGATGCGTGGCTCTTTGACAAAAAATTTCCGTTTGCCGGTGTCGACGGCGATTGGTGATCCTGACCAAGTTGAGTTGGCAGCGCTGAGCTGCTCCTCGAATCGATTTTCAAGAAAATGAGCTGCTTCATCCTGGGGTACCAAGATGTTCGGCCAATTTGATGAAAGGCGATCTTCAATTCCGGCCAATGTGGTGTTTTTGGCAATGATCTTGACCAGCTTTGGCATGGGGGGAGCGCTACTATCGAGCTCGCTTAGCTGTTGACGCAGGTACGCAGTATCTTTACCCGCTTTCGTTTGTTCCTTAAGCAGACCCAAGATGGCTTTGCGCTCGGCTGTATGGGCGTCCGTGGCGGATTGGTACTGAATCCAATCGCCATCGAATTGCTCACGCATTTCGTCTTCAAATTTTTTGATGCCGGAAGTAAGCCGATCTTGGGCTGGGGTTTTTCCGGTCCCACTTGGAGCAACTATCATCGTCATCAAGGACAGCGGCACGCGCATGCCAGGGGCTAGCTCTACGTCAAAGCTCCCCTGAACTGAAGCAGCCATGCATGGCAGCATTATTGCCGCAGCCATTTCTGGTGGAATGCCAATGTTGTTAATCAGCTCCCAGCCTGATCCTTGAGCAACGGGAGGGAGACAGTAAAATGGAAATTCAGTTTGGCGAGGATTCATTTTTTAGCCCCCTTGCCAAGAAACAAGAATTGTTGAATCGGGAGAGCGGTTGAAAAAGATGCAACCGATGATGCTTGTTTATTGCTCATAAAAATTGACCCTTAAAAAAGGATGATGCGAAACCTCGATCCACAACGTGGATTCGATTTTGGAAATGCTGGCATGTGTGGATCTGGGCCCTAGATTCACTTTATGCCGGTAGCTAAACCAGTTTTATTAAGTTACTCCTTTCTTCGATGTTTCGATTTCAGTAGTTATTTTTGTCGCGCGGGTTCTGTTTTTCTCCTTTAAGATTTCTGTGTGTTCAGCGCAGTTCTCAGCTCGCCAACATTCCACCGAGTGTGAGAACCGAACTTTTTCGGTTTCGGTAACTCGTTTCGGCGCAGACGAGCCCAAATCGTTGGAGTCTTGCATCCGAAGAGTGCTGCTACGACGCTTACGTCTACGTGAGCTGCATTCGGCAACTCATCAAACGTCGCGAGATCTTTGCTTTGCATCCGCTTTGTTCTCCTTTATCTGTAACGTTTCACGGTGAAGCGGATTCTGGAGGGTTTAGGGCGGTTACCGAAGGTGAGCTAGCCACTCGTTATTGCGCCTTGACAAACATTTTGTTTTGTGGTCGCTGTATTGATGGCTGGTCGCTTTGAGAATAGGCGCGGGGGCTGTGGAGTAAAATGGGACTGACTGTTCTGTGGCTGTTCAAGACGCATCAACTTGAACTAGGTACTACCAGACAGAAAGCGCCCTAAATCGAAACACGGCGATACTTGCGATCGATTGGTAGCTAGATGGGTAGCTAATGGCAATAAAGCCAAGGTTTAGATGCGGTAAGTAATTGATAGATTTATCTAATGTATTTTCATCTTGGAACAGTACGACATCGTGTTGATGTAAGCCCCCAAAAGGAGACCACCCATGAAAACCGAAGCGGAATTCGACAGTCTCGTCCCGGCCCAAAGCTTCGACCGCCGCAGCTTCCTGGCGACCAGCCTGGGCGCCGGCTTCGCGCTGGCCACCCAGCCGGTGATGGCGCAGACGGCGATCACCACCGACCAGGTCGGCCTGCTCGCCGGCGAGGTCAGGGTGCCGGTCAAGGACGGCGAACTGGTCGCCTACCGGGCGGCGCCCGGCGGCCTGGAAAAACCGCCGGTGGTGCTGGTCATCTCCGAGATCTTCGGGGCCCACGAATACATCCGCGACACCTGTCGCCGGCTGGCCAAGCTCGGTTACTTCGCCATCGCCGCCGATCTCTTCGCCCGGCAGGGCGACCCGCGGCAGATCGCCAGCGTCGCCGAAATCCTCGAAAAGATCACTGGCAAGACACCTGACGCCGAGGTCATGGCCGATCTCGACGCCTGTGTCGCCTGGGCCACCACTCAGGGTGCCGACACCGGCCGGCTGGCGGTCACCGGCTTCTGCTGGGGCGGCCGCATCACCTGGCTGTATAGCGCCCACAATCCCGGCGTCAAGGCCGGCGTCGCCTGGTACGGCCGGCTGGTCGGCACGGTCAGCCCGTTGACCCCGAAGCATCCGAGCGATCTGGTCGGCCAGCTCAAGGCGCCGGTACTCGGCCTCTATGGCGGCCTCGATACCGGCATTCCGCTGGAAACCGTCGAAGCCATGGAGAAGGCCCTGCAGCAGGGGAGTCCGGCGGCGCGAGCCTCCGAGATCGTGGTCTACGACAATGCGCCGCACGCCTTCCACGCCGACTATCGGCCCAGTTACCGCAAGGAAGATGCCGAGGACGGCTGGCGGCGCATGCTCGCCTGGTTCCGCAAAAACGGCGTGTAAAAGCCGATTCGGGGCCGAAAAGAGGCCCCTTCGTGCTAACCTTCGCGCCTTGATCCGTTCCCGTTCCATCATGACGACCGAAACTTCCACCGCCAAGCCGACCGATGCCCGTGCCCTGCTCAAGGACCTGCAGGCGCGCTTCGATGTCTTCCGCAACTTCAGCCCGCTGGCCATTGGCATCGACAAGCAGGTTTTCGCCCAGTTGCCGGAAGCTAGCAAGAAATCGCTGCGCCTGGCCCTGCGCAGCCACACGATTTCGACGCGTTACCTGAAGGAGATGGAAAAAGGCACGGTGCGCCTCAACCTGGACGGCACGCCGGCCGGCGAGGTGACCGATGAAAACCGCCAGCATGCCGCCGAGCAGTTGCGCGAGCGTTTCAAGAAGCAGGCCGAGCAGCGCAAGGAACAGGCCGAACAACGCAAGGCGGCGGAACTCGAGGCCAAGGCCGAGCAGCGTCGGCAGGAAAAGCTGACCTTGTTGACCGAAAAATTCGGCCGCAAGTAAGGCGTTGAGCCAACGAAAAAGCAAAAGGCCAGTCATCAGACTGGCCTTTTGCTTGGTGTTTCGTGGTTGCGGGGGCAGGACTTGAACCTGCGACCTTCGGGTTATGAGCCCGACGAGCTGCCAACTGCTCCACCCCGCGTCCGTTCGGTCGGCTGATGCCAACCGTTTGCAAGTGGTACCGGAAGCAGGCGGCGATGCCGCGGATGCTGCCGGGAAATTCTGGTGGGGCGTCACAGATTCGAACTGTGGACCTACGGATTAAGAGTCCGCTGCTCTACCAACTGAGCTAACGCCCCGATCATCCCGAAAGATGCCTGGTGGGTCGGCCGAGATTCGAACTCGGGACCAACGGATTAAAAGTCCGCTGCTCTACCGACTGAGCTACCGACCCGCCCAAAGGGAAGGGCGCATTATATAGACGAGGCCCCGGAGCGTCAACGAAACTGCGCCTTTTGGCGAGTTCGGGCTGGCTGCGGATGGCGCACCGGTCGACGGAAATTCGGATTTCGGCCAGTTTTTCCCGTCGACCGCAGCAATCTGGTTCAGCCGAGCTGGCGACAGATTTCCAGGGTCAGCGCGCTCTGGTTCATGCAATTTCTTCTTGAAAGTGCTGCCTTCTATTGTGTCACAAGAGGTTTGGCGGATTTCAGACTGCCTATATTGTGTCACCCACAAACTTCCCATCTGCACAACGTATGCTGTACCAGCATTGAACGAGTGAAAATTTTTTCGTTAGGAAAAGGCCGAATTTTCACCCCACCACTGACCCAACCATCAATAGGAAAAAATGATGTTCGGGTAGTGGTGGAAGCTTCTATTTTGCCCAGTTTTAGGAGTGTGCGCTGGACTTTTACAACCCGCTCCAAGTATTACCCATAGCACTGGCAGCAGCATCAGCCGCCTTCAGTAATGTGTCATCTGCAAGGTGCGAGTACCGGGCTGTCTGAACAATGTTGGCATGACCAAGAGCACGGCTGACCACGAATAGCGAGTGGCCTGCATTGACGAGATTGCTGGCAAACGTATGGCGTAGATCGTGAATGCGAACATCCTTCAGGCCAGCCCTTCGACACGCTGTGCTCCAGGGGGTATGAAAATCCACGAAAGGCTTGCGGGTTTGCGGATTAGGCAGGACATAGGGGCAGCCTTTCCAACGTGGTAATCCATTCAGCAATTCGACAGCAGCGTTGGAAAGAGGCACATGACGCATCTTGCCTGACTTAGATAGAGGGATCTTCCAAGTACGTCGCTCCAAGTCGACATGCTCCCATTTCGCGTTCAATAGCTCTGATTTTCGGCACCCCAGCATCAAAAGCAGCGCCACAATGTACTTCAGTTGCTTGTTCTGGCTTTTTTCCACGGCAGTTCGTAAGCGTTGAATCTCCTCTTGGGTCAGGAACCGCTCACGACCTTGTACGAGGTATTGTTTTACCCCGGCTGCAGGATTGAAGTCCGCGCCCGGAATGCCCTGCTTCTTGGCTACGTTGTACATGTAGCGAATCTGCACGATGAACTTGTTCGCGGTCCCGGGAGCATAGCCAGCCTTGGTCATTGATTGCTGGGCATCAATCACATCTTGGGTGGTCAATTGATCAAGGTGCTTCTTCCCAAAACGCGGCAGTAAATGCGTATGGTGGAAGCTGAAGTCAGATCCCATGTTGCGGCGATAGCTCTGCAGGAATGGCAAGTAGGTGTCGCGGTAAAACTCAGCGATGGTTGGGATAGAACGCCTGATCTTCTTGGCTTCGGCCGGGTTTTCACCCAAGACCACACGAGAGCGCAGTCGTTCTGCTGCCGACCGTGCCTTGTCGAAGCTGATTGACTTGGCATCACCGATCTTGTGCTGACGCTGGCGACCATGTTCGTCGCGATAACGAAGATAGTAAGTACTCCCTCCGGTGATCCGTGCCTCAAGAACAAAGCCCCGGATGTTGGTGTCAAAAAAGTCAATTCGGTTTTTCCCTTCCGGGCATTTGGCGCTGCGCACAAAGGCAGCGTCTAGGCTAGCGGTTGGCATGGTAATGCTCCTTAAATTGGTGTGATGTTCAGACGGTATGCGCCGATTGATCGCTGAGCTGATTGGCTGGCGGGTGGCTTCAAACGCAATTTGTTGATTGCTTGATTTCGTTAAGGGTCATGGGGTTAGAGCTGGTGACGAGGCATAGGGGTGGCGTAGGGTTTGCCCCGAGAGGTGGCCGTCGCGTGCGATAGGGCAGCGCAGGGCGTGGCCGGATAGGGAGGTCACTGCTTCACCTCCGCCAGACCTAAACGCAAGCTGGGCCAACTGGAAATTTCCGACGTAACTGACGAACCCGACGCTGCCCGGTGAGGCGGTCTACTGGGGGCGTCGAGTCGTCGGGTACGTCGGTTGTTGCTGAGCGCTATCCGGAATTGAGCAGATATCGCTTCGTGGCAGAACGCTTGTACTGCACGAACGTTAGGGGAAATCTCCGCATCGAGACCATGTGCGCAAAGCAACGACCAGCTTTGCGTTTTACCCAAGCATTACCAAGGGCTCTCCATGGTTGATCGCCGTAGATATCTTGGAGCCGATAAAGTTTGCCGGGAACCAACTGCGCAATCCGACCTGCAATGTCTCGGGATACTTGGTCGTAGAGAGAGCGTGGTGCCCACTGGCCTCCTAAAACCTGCACCTTGTTGTCTAGCGGGGCTTTGGCCAGTTGCTTGGAATCGAGGATATCCATGCTTACACCTCCACCTTGGACAAGGTCACTGTCCTTTGCTTGCCGCGTGAGAGTTCAATGCGAATTCCCTGGGAGAGGAGTCCAGCCTGCAATCCACTAATGCGTTTCGATAAGGCAATTGCGTTCTGAGGCCATTCACGGGAAAACAGGGTTCCCCTGCAGACACGGCTGTTCAACGCTGTTAGCAATTCTGAGGGCGTGTCCGACCAGACATCACCCTTGAATTCGTCCATGAACGTGATGATGGCTGCGGCCAGTGGGTTGTCCATCAAGGTATCAAGTTGCCCTTGTTGAAGAACCTCGCTGTACAGTTCTTGGTAGATGCCAGCTGGAATATTGTCGACCAACTCCATGGCGCCCAACCAAGCCACGAAATCGATCATGCGTTCCGGATGGGTGATCTCGACATTCGGGAGGTGCGCAAATATTGAAGCGATGAGGTCGAACAGACCGCGCATGATGCTAGGGAGGTCTGCCTCCAGCTCCTTCGTCAATTCTTCTTCGGACTTTCGTTTACTCTTGTCCATCGCAATCAGATGTATAGGAAGGCAGCGCTGCGACAGGTCCGGCGTATCGATGAACGAATGAATGCCATTGAGGACAAGCGCTACGTGTAACCGGATGGCTTGTTGCTCGGCATCGGTGTAAAGCTGACGGTTACTGATCGTTCCGCCCGTTGCCGCGATGCAAAGCATGTCAGCCATGAATGCCTTGAAGCTACGGAGATTGTCGAAACACAACACATGTGCATTGAGGCCGGCGATGGCGAGATCCTTTGGGTTTTGAGGGAAGACTTGGACACCAAGAGCGCTTGGATCGATGATGCGGATGATGATGTTCCTGCAAAGGGAGGTCTTGCCGCTTCCTTCATTTCCTTGAAGTACAAGTATTGGGAACTTGCTGGATGGCGTTTTGGGGTGGGCGAGGGTATAGGTGATCCAAGCCACAAGCAGAAGCGTGTCTGTTGCATGAACATTCAGGTACTTCTTCAGTAATTGCCAATCCCCCTTCTCGGTAGGCATGGCCATCGCTTGGGAATTGGAGGTGCGGAAGAACACCACAACCGACTCCTCGGCCATCTCAACCCTGTTAGCGGTGATACGGATACGCGTGTGCTGATCGTCCCCAAGGTCGATTTCAATACCCCCCTCGATAGGTGCCACCCGTAGCCACACATCGATGACCTCGCCGTACTGCTCAGCATAGGCTTCCAATGCGTCGTTGAGCTCTGCGAGATCAGCCTTCTGGAGGCGGCCGCCGCTGTGACGAGCGCGTTCGGACAGAATGGCATTGAGCTTCTTGGAACGGATGGGGAGGGCGACCCGTTTGCCGTTTATTTCGAGAACGGCGTAAAGCTTGCCGGACGGCGTGCGGATTAGACGAATCTCGTTATGCAGGTTGTAAGGGAGGGTCTTGTATTTCTGGATGTATTGTTCGTCATAGATCGGAACGGGTAGGCCGTCGACCGTTGCTTCCACTGTTGATGCGATATTGGCTTTGACGGCGATTGGCGCAGTGGGGGCATTCTGGTCCGGCACCCTGAAATGCAGCGTGCTATCAGGATTCAGAATGCCCAAGGCAGTGGTTTTGGCGAAATCACGCTTGTGAGGATTATTGGGCTTAGTCATGCTTGCCCCTCATTTGGGCAGCACTGGCGGCAATTTCACGCCTTAAAGAGTCGAACCACTCCTTGTGCTCCTTGAGAAATTCGACAATCGGGCCGATCAGGTTACGCGATTGATCGTCAAGAGATCGCCAGAATGACTGCTCAATGATGCTCTCCACGCCGATGTGTTCGTCCCATTTATCGGCGTCGAGAAGATGCCGATGGACTTCACTGATGAAGCTGACGGTTACAAAGTAGTCGCCGATCGGCACGAAGTTAAAATCCTCGCGGGCCTGCATGGCCAAGATTTCATTCCACTTGGCATCGCTGCATTGGATTTCGGGCGGGCGTTGATGAGGAAAGCACTCAGGCTGTTGCTGTTTCTTAAGCATCGTCATTTCTCCTATGTGTTAGATGACGATACGAATACTGAGCGACAGACTATTACCCCTCGCAAGTCTCCCCCCGGCGTTATTTGGGGGGAGGCCCGCTATCTGCTATGCGGTTTTCAAATCGAAGATCATCCCAGGTTTTGTCGAATGATCTTTTCGAGACGAAGAGAGATGGCTGTTTTTCGAGAATTTCCCACACCTTCGCCTTGGTACCAGCCTTGCCGGGCGGTTTGGGTGGTAATTGTTCCGGGTTGATGCCAAGTAGCCTGATGGTCTCAATGATGGCGCACTCCTTTTGCAGCCCTTTTACCCGTGCCTGTTTCGGCCTGAAAGGAAGGTTTGTAATCTGAGGCTCTTGGTCTTGATCCAAAATGCCTTTGCCATAGGTAATGCGCGCCCAGTGATCAAGGCTAGACAAGGTAATGTGAAGAGTACCCGTCTCTTCCGTCATATGTTTGTCTGATATGAGTCGAGGTCTTGGGCGAGATAGTTCTTCGGCCAATCCTTGCTTGTATCGCACTGCCCGCTCATTGATCGTATCCCAGTGCTCCACTGCCGCTTCCCATCTGGCAGCTTCGTCGAAGTCCTTGGCCATACAGGCGTTGTAGAAACGGATACTTGCGGCTTCCCGTTCGCCCAGCAGGAGTTGTGCGATTGGCGATGGCAGTTGGTACATGTGGGTAAATTGATCGGGCTTCAGGCCATCTTCCGTAACGGTCAGGTAACGCAGGCGCTTACTCCCCTGCATCCAGCCAAGCAATTTGGCGACTGCCTCCTCTTCCGTGCAACTGACACGGTGGTCGTAAATGACCTCGTCTTCTGGATTGATCATGGCGTGCTTTATCAAGGCTATGTCTTAGTTCCGGCAGTCTACCCTTGGCTGATTCCTCATGTCCGCATCTTGCGACTCCAAACACCTGACGCACCCGACGACTTGTCGCTCGTCAATGCCATGATGGGAAAGTGCTTTGGCGTCAGATGCGTCGGTTTCGTCGGGTGATTTCAGTCGATGGCTGCCCGAATTGCAGCCGCCTCGGGATGCTGCATCGCAAACTCATAAAGCTGGTGATAGCGTTCGGCACATTTCTCGCCAAACTGCCCGTTGATAAACGATAGATTGCTGAACGCATAGAGGCAGGCCGTGATACCCAAGGCTTCCGCTGACATGCTGCCTTGATAGCCGTTGTCGGCAATGACTTCAAATGTTTCTGCCATGTCCGGTGCCATGTAGAACCCGCCATTGGATAGCGTATAAAAATGCCAGTAGCCTCCAGAATAGGCCGAGGAAAGTTGTGTGGCGAACTGGTAGATCATTGGTTCTACGGTGATTGGGAAGCGGATACCGAAATGCTCATCGGCTACATCCATACGTTGAGATTCTGATACGCGAGCTGCGGTGATAATGTTGTCCATAAATACTCCGAAAGAATATTCCGCCAGCCCCTTCCCATGATCGACAGACGTGCGAAATCCTTGGCTGGTGGGCCAATGCAGGTCAGATGTCAGTCGAATTTAGGGAAGGGGCTGCGGAGGGCTGGTGCTAGAGGTGAATGCCTGCGGTGTTCAGGCCGGATGCTGCTATGTCGGCGCTGGGAGTGGCCGAGCGGGGAGCTGCAAGGAACTCAGTCCCGATAGCGAAGTGCTGCCAGCGATGTAACGCAGGAGAAAGCGGAATCCTGATCCCATTGAGAAATGGTATCGATGGCGGTGATGATGCACAGGTCTTTCATGGTGTTACTCCTTCACTTGGTAAGTAAGAAAAATGTGGCCAGCACTGCCAGTAGGCCAATGAATACGAAGGGTGAGATGAGTGCCAGCGCAGCCAAAGCAACGATAGCAAGCAAGGTTTTGAAGGTGCCAAGGCAGAGAAGCACGACGAAACACAGCAGGGTTGCGACCATCAAAGTCATGGAGTCGGCCTTCCGGAAGGTTTGCGACCGACAGGCTTCTTCTTGGCAGGTTTATCTGCCGAAGTGTCGGTAATTGATGAGTTACTGGCCTTCAGGACATTCATTTCGTGCCTGAATACCTCAATGTCGCCAATCGTGTAGCCGGCATCCTTATTTGAGCCAGGTAACACAATCAGTTCAGCCTTCAGTGCTGCAAACAGGAATGCCGGGCTGTTGCTACTTTTTCCTCGAAATACAGGGACTAACACGCTGGAGGTGAGCGGCTTCTCGGCTGGATGCTCTGCGAGTAGATTGGTGATTTGGTTGAATGAAACGGCATCGGCATTGAACTGGCCGGAGCCGCTGTTGCTGACGACGCGAAACTGAATTTCACCTTCGGCATTGCAGCCGATGTGGTACGTCAGTTCCGATCGCCCGGACAAGCTTGGGCAGGCGCTGACTTTCAGGATTCGCATGGGGATAGTTGGTATAACTTCATCAGGCATGTCATTTCCTTTGAAATGGATTGTCTTCATATAAGGTGGCTAAATTTCCGAACGTCATCCTGTCTTGCTGGGTGGCCAGCCTGTCCGTCGAATGACCGCCAATAGCGCCAGCATTTCGGCAATTTGGCGGTCAAGGCCTGCGTCGTACTCAAGCACTCCGGCTCGTTCCTCATAGAACTCACGTTGTCCTTCATCGAGCGCAGATAACATTTCGGTCAAGATGGGGTGTTGCTGATTGCCGTTTTGCGACATACGAGGCTCCATAAAAGAGAAACCCCCGAGAGGCAGAACCAGTCGGGGGCGGGTGGTGGGCAATTAAGTTTCGAAATCTCATGGCGTACTCACGGCTGGCGTCGCCCATGATCGACACATAACCAACAAACTGGCGTCGATGCTTTCTTGGTCTGGGATAAAGAGCGCGGTAGCAGCCCCATCGTCATTGCCAATGAAGACCATTTCGTAGATTTGGAAATGCTCATAGTGGTGTTCCTCCATGATTTCAAAAGGGGGTGTGTAGTCGGGATGGTCAAAGGGGAGGTCGTCGAACAGGCTGGTCAGAATTGGAAATCCTGCTGCCTGCTCTATGGCCGAGGTGGCATCCCCTGCTTCCACGACGATCAATTCCGTGGAAGTGCTGGCATCGCTGCCTAGCTGCTGTAGGCGAATGGATATCAGATGGTGAATGCCGGGATGGCTGATTCGGTGTAGCTGAGATTGGTCAGTAACGATGACCATGGTTGGTCTCCATAAATGGATTGCTGCGAGGGTGATTGGGGAGGCGGCTACGGCGGGTTCTCTTTTGAGTAAGGTTGAGAGGGTATGGCTGGTTGGTGATACAGATGTCTTGCATGACATTTCCTTTTATGAATGGACAAAAGAAAACGCCCCGAGGATTTCTCCAGGGGGCGTTGAGTTATAAGGTGTTAAGGAGGATTCGAATTAGTAGTTTTCGACTTCTACAGATGCTCCTGCCTTCATTAATTTATATTTAATGGGTGTAATTTCAGACGCCGATAAGCCAGAAATTATTATGCAAGGTTGATTGCTTATTAAATCGTTTGTGTCATTTATGCCAAGCCCTAGTATTTCCCGGATAGCTACTTTCACTTCTTCTGCATGATTTCCGGTTGATACAAGTTTGAGGGCGTAGGTGCCTGAAGAAGTGCGTTCAAGATTTGATCTCTGGTTTTCTGCGGATGGAACGGGCGTCGCTTGAACTGATTGCTTAAACGATTCGATTGCCGTTTTTATCTTGCTTGTTTTTATTCTGCTGCTGAAAATTGCTCGAAGTATTATTATGATTGGGCCGGCTATTAAGAACAAAGCGAACAGTTTATAGCTATCGGTGGTCGCTGAAATGATTATTGCCGCAAGTAAAAGTCCGATTGATGACCAGATGCTCATTTCCTCAAGATAGTCAATTTTTACAGACCATTTGGTGCCTTCTATGTTTGACAGGCTTGCCTCTGCATAAACCGATTTACCTTGAATGTATAGCAGGCTATCTTGCTGAAATCCTTTAATTGTGCCACTTAGTTCATTCGACAGGGCTGTTCTAATTTTGTCCTCATTCAAAGGAGTACTAAATTCTGCGGTAAATGATTTGTTGAATGCTGATCTGTTAATTGTTGGCGATGTCTGTGGGAGCGTTGGCAATCCGGCTGGAGGTGACTCTGGTATGGATTCTTGTGCTGGATTGGTGTTTGTATCTGGAGTAATTCTAATCGGCAAGATGGGGGATTGAGATTCGGGGATAGGGCTTTTGCAATGCTTGCAAAGCTTGGCGTCTTTTTTTATAAACTCAGCACAAAATGGACATTTTATTTCGCCCGAATCCAAAACAGTGTCTGTTGATTTGTTGGCGGCGTTCTTAAAATTCACGAACAGACCGGCAATAACCAATAACGCCCCCAATAGTAGATATTTGCTGCGGTCTGCCATAAGGCCAATGTTATTGACTCGGCCATATCCGCTTTCAACAGATACATCCATGTTGAATGCGACCAAGAGAATAACTGACCCGATTATGATCAAAGGTTTTCCGAATTTATTCATTTTCTGATGCACTCCTATGCACAATGGGTGTTTTGGGTAAATTGTAACGAATAACGTGACAACTCGGATGCTCTTTGTCACGAGACTCGCAACATGTCTCGTGCGAAGCAGCCACACCCTCAGAACATCACAGGACGCCGCATTCGTGCGCTACGTGAGGAGTTCGGGTGGTCGCAGGAAAAGCTTGGTGTTGCTATTGGGATAGACGAATCCAGTGCCAGAGCACGGATCAGCCGCTATGAACTTGGCGTTCATGAGCCGCCACTGCCAACGATCAGGCTGATTGCAGATGCTCTAAGCGTTCCTCTGGCGTATCTGTATTGTGAGGATGATCAGGTTGCTGAGTTGCTACTCAAGTTGTCTCGTCTTCAAGGCGAAGAGAGAGCAACAAAAATTCGTCAGTTCGTTACCGAATTGCAAGAGTGCTGACGTCGCTTATTCGAACGTGGCTGTCGTTCGTAACTCTGCGGTTCAACAGGCGGTTTTCTGATCGGAGCAGTCGATGGGTGCTGCCCCGCTGCGTCGGCACCCCGGACTGAGCTGCTGTACAGCCATTGTCAGATAAGTGTCTTGCAGTCGACGGACCTTCAGGCGATTGCGGCAGAAAAATTCTGTTTAGTGTTTAATCGCAGCATGAAATCCATCGTCATGTTATTCATCTCGCTGTTGTCGGCTTCTGTCGTTGCCGATAATCCTTACGCGGTCGAATCCGCAATTTATAAGGTTGTTGTTTCGGTTGGCAATTCAACCTATCTCGGTACGGGCGTGCTGTTGTCTCCCGACAAGATTTTGACGAATTGTCATATTTTCCAGGGTAAGGGCGGATGGCCGAGGGTAATGCAGCGGAAAACAGGTGATTGGTTCAAGGTGACAAAGTACTACCAGCTCGCAAACCTTGACGCCTGTATTCTCGTTGGGGGTTTCGAGGGTCGGCCGGTTGCGCTCAGTGGAAAGATCGTCGAAGGGGAAAACATCTGGTTGTATGGATACCCATCGGAGATTCCGGTAATAGGTCAGGGGGCTGTCCTTGGGTATGCCGATGGTGGAAAAACCTTGAGGCTGGGGGCTTTTTGTTCGGGTGGATCGTCCGGGGGCCGGTATTGAATGCTCGTGGCGAATTAATCGGCCTTAATTTTGCGGTGTATCGCTATCAAAATTCCTGTCTCGCCATTCCTGTTAGCGAACTGAGGCCGTATCTCTAGCGGCTGGCTGTCCGGCTCCGCGAGCTCCCGGCGCACGTTAAGACCTCCACCTACTGCACTGGATCAAGGACTTCTTCGTCACCCTCGACAAAGTTGAAAACCAGCCTCCAGAACAAACTGCTATTCACCTCTTCGGTTACCCTAGCTTGTAAGTGACTTTGGTATCGGTAACGATCAGCCGGCCCCGTTTATGAAGCTCGGTAACCAAGCTTTCTACCTCAGCATCGGTATTCGGTTTCTGATGCTGTTTGAGTAGTGCTTTGATCGTGCTGGTCAACGTTGAGACTTTTCGTGGCCGGGATGCGCCCCGTTTCTTTAAGTCTGACAAAACCAAGTCGATAGATGAGGATCCGCCATTGGTGGTTGCCTGAACAGGCTTTGGTGCGGGGACGACGTGACTGGGGCTTGGTGCTGTAATCGGCTGCTGGCCGAGATTACCTGGACATTGAAAGTTGCCCCGTTGGTTGAGGACAATCTGCATCTTTTCTTTTATGGACTTGGAGCCCAGCAGGTGGTTGAGTGCTTTGCAGCACGCCACGCAGTTTCCATCGTCGTTCGTGCCACCGTTAGCGCTGGCCACCAGATGTTCAACGGAAGCTTCGGCTTTCGGCAAGGGCTTACGGCAGAAGAAGCATTGGCCCCCTTGGGCAAACAGTAGGCGGTCGAGGTGATTGGTCATGTAAGCGGTCATCGATTCTTGCCAAGAATATCCACAGCATAACACTGGGATGGAATCCAACGGATTGCTGACCAAATCGTGGCTTATGACCTAAGGCTGCTTCGGCTGACTTCCCTCTGTTGCATTAGGCATAAGGTCGTTGTTCGGCCATTGCTGACCGTGGGCCTGCGGTTAGTGTCGGGCAGCAAAGCGCCGATCAACGGACCTTGAGACCAGCGTGGCTGCGAACGTCAGCTCCCTAGCCTAGCGAATTCACCCTCCCGACCCGTTGCTGACGTTCTCTTTTCGGAGTTTCTGCAAACTACCGACAGACCAAGCCACCGGCCGTCATCGCAGCAGGCAACTACACGCCCCGCCTTACACGCAGATCATCAACTCATTGGAACCTGTACAACCACCGCGCTCCGCGCCGCCGAGCACCTGCTTCGCCCTTCGGCTCCCACCAGATCAACAAAAAGGCCCACGCCTCGGGCTGTAGGCCTTTCCATTTGCAAGCACCGCCGGCAACGGCAGGCTACAACTTTGATTTATCGCCGGCGCTCGCCACAGAACAATGTTAATTACTTCAGGGAAAGAACCCAAGTAACCAACTTTTTGGCTTCTTCAGGCGTCACGTTATTCGGCGGCATGGGAATCGCACCCCAGACGCCCTTGCCGCCAGTCTTGACCTTGGCGGCCAGTTTATCGACTGCTCCAGCATCGCCTTTGTACTTGGCTGCGACATCCTTGTAGGCGGGACCAACCAATTTCTTATCAATCGTATGGCAGGACATGCAATTCTTGGCCTTGGCCAGCGCTTCATCAGCCATGACCTGACTCGAAACACCAAAACCAATGGCGATCATCATCGCGACATAGAAAGCTTTCATTTCTTTAATTCCTCGTTGAAATATGCGAGGGCGTAATGTCGCCACCCTGCAAAATTTCGCTTTGATGAGAATCAAAAGTCAGCTCAAGCAATCCAGGATGGGGCTTGGCATCGATTGCCATATTGATAGCCATCAAGCACTGGCGATCAGGTTAGGCGCTCAAACAGCTTGACGGTCGTGTCTACGCAGCGCAACAAGCGCTCGCCTTCGGCAAGTACGATTCGGGCATGTTTTACCTTGCCGGCATGCGACAAGTCCGGACACAGGACTCGAATATACTTCTGCCACTGCCCCGCGACGATTTGAAGCTGTGCGGCCACCTCGGGCTGATCGTTTCCGGTCATTGCCAACTGCTGCAGGTTACTTTCAAACTCCTGGAGCGAGGCCAAGGACAAGTTGGAAATCTGCTCATCCAGGCAAGACAACTCCCGAAACAGGAAAAGCTTACTGATTCGTTGGGACAAAACCCGGTTGCGCCCGGCCATATTGACATAGTGCGCAGCGGGAATTCCCGCAAGTAGCGCGGCACAGGCAGTCAGCCCATCCGTTGCAAGTAGCATTTCCTCGCTCAGGCCAAACACCCTCTCGGCCAGCGATTCGGTAATCACCTCGCTCGCCATCGTCTGCAGATAGCATGCCCACAAAGGCTTGATGGCATCCAGACTCTGACGGAACTCGCCCTCCTGGCCAAGGCGATCCAGCCACACCAAATTGCGTTCGAACTCCTTTTCAAATTGGCGAAGCCGTGTTCTTGCCCTGATCGGCGCAACCTCGGTCACGATCGCCGCCCAAGCAAGGGCCAGGCGCTGCGAGAACAGTCTCAAGCGACCACAATGGTTGACCAAGGCTCCGGACGACGGTGCCCTCGACGATAGCGGCCCTTCTCCTTTGCGCTTTCGACAGAAATTGAGCCGTTGCTTGTTTTGTCCGTTCATTGTGTCGAGCAACGCGGCATTCTGAATATGCACGTGGCGGCCATCGACCACGATAACGCCGGTGTCGCTCAACTCCCTCAGGCTCCGGGAAAACGACTCCGGCGTCATGCCGATATGCGCTGCAATCATTTTCTTGCTAGCCCTGAGCAAAATGGAGGTCTCCCCGGCCAACTCGGTTCGATCACCGGCCAGTTCCAGCAGATAGTCCAGCAGTCGCTGGGTGCCGGTCATCCCGTAGTGATAGCCGGCCACGGCAGATTCGGTGGCACATTGCTGCCTGGCCAGCGCCGAGATGATACGGCAGCCTAGCTCCTGGTTCTGACGCACTGTATCCCGCAGCTTGCGGATGTCCATGGCCAGCATCAGGGTCTGGCTTATAGCAGCGCATGAAGAGAGATAGTGTGTCGTACCGAATATCTCGCCCATGCTGAGCAGTTGCTCGCTTTGCACCAACTCGACGACACGTGTGGCACCACCGGGATTGATCGTGCTGCGCTTGATGCTGCCTCTGAACAGCACATGGGCTTCCCGGATGGGATCACCAGCTCGAAACACGATGCCATTGGCTGCTACTTCAACAATGCGGCAGGCACTGCTCAAATCGTCCAGTACCGCCAAAGGCAAGCCAGCAAATAGCGGACAACCGGAGAGCAATTCGCGCTGGGCGCGATGAGAGTCATTCAATCTTGCGTTCAATTACCGAACATTCTATTGGGAACGAGTGACATGCTAAGCAAAACGACGAACGGGGTTAACTCCTCTCACGGAGGAGCCACCCCCTCCTTTAGTCTTAGTAAACGTCGTGCTGCGTATTGAAAACGTTGAACTTGCCTGTTGGCGTGACCAGCCGCTTGTCACGAATGACAGCCTTCAGTTTGCGCGTCTTGTCATCAACGACAACGATCGCAGACTCCTGATCCTTGCCATTCCAGACCGAGAACCAGACTTCGTCGCCAGCCTTGTTGTATTCAGGCTGAACGACCCGTTTCGGACCGTCCTTAATACCAGACCATTCACCTATCGGAATCAATTCATACCCCTTGTCGAGATTGTTGACGTCGTAGACAGCGACCGACTGGCTGATATTCGGCTCGGGATTCAACGTGGTATCCACCCAAAGATTCGTCGACTTCGGATGTGTCTTCAGGAACAGCGAACCGCCGCCTAGACCCTTCAGCGTCCGGACCACCTTCCACGCACCTTCCGGGTGTTTCGTCGGATCGGTACCGATCAGGCTGATCGTTTCATCGCCCAGGTGACCGGTTGCCCATACGGGCCCGAACTTGGGATCGACCAGGTTGGCACCGCGTCCGGGGTGCGGGGTCTTGCCGACCTCGACCAGTTTTTCGAGCTTGCCATCCTTGGTATCGATGACGGCAATCTTGTTCGACGCATTGGCTGCATCCATGAAATAGCGATGCGATGACTCGAAACCACCATCGTGCAGGAACGGTGCCGCCTCGATCATCTTGATCTTCAAATTGTTCAGGTCACGGTAATCGACCGAATAGACCATGCCGGTTTCCTTCACATTGACGAAGAATTCCGGATTGAAGTGTGAGGCGACGATGGCAGCAACACGCGGCTCGGGATGGTAGGCCTGCGTGCCGACCGTCATGCCGCGAGTGGCGACGATCTTGCGCGGCTTCAGCGTGTCGCCATCCATGATCACAAACTGCGGCGGCCAGTAAGTACCTGCGATGGCATACTTATCCTCGAAGCCCTTAGCCTTGGAGCTCTCAACCGAGCGAGCTTCCATGCCGACCTTGATTTCGGCAACGGTATCCGGCTTTTCCATCCATAAGTCGATCAGGTTGATCTTGGCGTCGCGGCCGATCACGAACAGGTAGCGGCCAGAGGCCGACATGCGTGAAATATGCACGGCGTAGCCAGTATTCAGGATGCTGACGATTTTCTTGCTGTCGCCGTCGATCAGGGCGATTTCGCCGGCATCGCGCAGGGTGACCGAGAACAGGTTCTCCAAGTTGAGATTGTTCATCTTCTTCGTCGGGCGCTTTTCGACCGGAACGATAACTTTCCACGTCGCTTCCATTTCCTTCAGGCCGAATTCCGGCGGCGCGGGCGGCGTCTGCTGGATGTAACGAGCCATCAGATCGACTTCATCGTCGCTCAGGACGCCGGAAGTACCCCAGTTCGGCATGCCACCGGCCGAGCCGTATTTGATGAACACCTTCAGGTATTCCAGGCCCTTTTCCAACGTGATATCTGGCGTCAGCGGCTTGCCGGTTGCGCCTTTGCGCAGCACACCGTGGCAACCGGCGCAGCGTTCGAAAAAGATGCGTTTAGCCTTGTCAAACTCAGCCTCCGACATCTTGGGCGCTAGCGGGTTGATGTCCTGATGCATGGGAACGGCTGCCAGCGGAGAACCACCGGCGGTCTGATAATCGCGCATGGTGCCGTCGCTATGTGCGGCTGGCGCTTGCGCAAAGGCAAACTGCGTCAACACCGCCAGAACTGGCAACGCGAAGCGCACGTTATGTCTGAATTTTCTTGAAATCATGACTCCCTTGGACCTCTCAAATTTGAATAGGGAGTCGCACTTTCTCAAGCAGTTACTTTGTTACTTTGATTGAGATCAAGGTGCCGAAAAAGCACGACCGGAAGCGGCTTTCAGGGGAATCCATACTTGATATCAATCAAGCCACGGCAATCACCACAGGAACAGCGCGCCAGCCGACGCGCAATAAGCAGCTTTCTGAATCAATTGCCCCCGACCTGCTGGAATGGCAGCAAAGGCCGGAGGCTGTGTGAAAACACCCGGACTGTGTACTCCAAACAGGTGGTTGATGCGTTAAACCCTCTATGACGATGAATGTCTGGGGGCTGACATGAAGCGATTCATTGAAGGTGCCAATCGGCAGCAGATAACGCTATTGCCGGAGTCGCTCGATGAGTACATCGACGAAGAGAATCCAGTCCGTATCGTTGATCTGTTTGTCGATCAGCTTGATCTCGGTAGCCAGGGTTTCTCAGTTGAGCCAGCGGCTACTGGACGACCTTCGTATCATTCATCGACGCTGATGAAGCTCTATGTCTACGGCTACCTGAATCGCATTCAATCGAGTCGCCGGTTGGAACGGGAAGCACAGCGAAATATTGAATTGATGTGGCTTCTCGGTCGGCTATCGCCTGATTTCAAGACTATCGCTGACTTCCGGCGGGACAACGGTGCCGGCATCCGCAATGTCTGCCGGCAGTTTATTGTGCTGTGCCGCCAACTGAATCTCTTTACCCATGCAGTCGTGGCTATTGATGGCAGCAAGTTCAAAGCGGTCAATGCCCACGATCGCAACTTCACGCGAGGCAAACTCGAAAAGCGCATGCAGGAAATCGACCGTTGCATCGAGCGCTATCTGACTGAGATGGATACCGCCGATCGCCAACCTGCCGAGATTGCCGAAGCGAGAACGACGCGACTCAAAGAGAAGATGGCCACGCTGAAGACCAGGATGGAGCAACTGAAGGAAATACAGTCTCAATTGGATCAATCGCCCACCGGGCAAATCTCGTTCACTGATCCGGATGCCCGCGCCATGGCAACCAGTACCAGTCGGGGATTGGTGGGCTACAACATTCAAACTGCTGTCGATACCCAACACCATCTCATCGTTGCCCACAAGGTCACTAATATGGGTAGCGACCGGCGCCAGTTGGCTAAGATGGCCAGGCAAGCCAAGGCTGCGATGGTCACGCCCGATCTCCAGGTCATTGCGGACCGAGGTTATTACCACGGCGAAGAGACTCACGCCTGCGAGGCAGCGGGCATCACCCCGTTCGTTTCGAAGCCCATGACGTCCTTGGCCAAAGCGAATGGCCGATTCGACAAAGAGGACTTCGTCTTCGAGCCTGAGTCTGGTGAGTACACATGTCCGGCCGGCAGCCGACTGATCTGGCGTTTCTCAACCGACGACCGGGGAGCGCTGGTCCATAAATACTGGAGCTCCGATTGCCCACGCTGCGCGATGAAGGAGAAATGTACGCCGAGCCCCTATCGGCGTGTCGCTCGCGGCGAATATGAATCGAGCCTGGAAGCAATGCAAAAACGCCTCGATAAAAAACCTGAATCGATGCGGACGCGACGACAGACTGTTGAGCATCCGTTCGGTACCTTGAAGGATTGGATGGGGGCCACGCATTTCCTGACCAGAACCTTGGAGCGAGTCAGTACCGAAATGAGCCTGCATGTTCTTGCCTACAACATGAAACGGGTGATGAAGATCATGGGATTGGGGAACTGAAGGCAGCCATGCAGGCCTAACCAGGCCTTTTTGCCCTTCTTATTCTTATTCGGAATGCCAACCGGCAAACCCAAAATTAGTGGTCGGAATTTCTGAATCGAACCCATGGTGGCCGAAATCCCCGAGCGTTTCCACACAGCATCGCCGATCACCTGCCCCACGGTTTTTGCTTGGTTGTGGCGCGCGGCGAAAGACATTTATGTGCCTCTCCGAATCTGAGGCATAACCGTTCCCTTTCGGCATGGTTATTCCCTTGGTGTCACCGGCTCCGATCTACAAACGTTATTGCATCAACGGCAATGTGCTGAAGTTCGTGCCGGATGTCGCCAGCAAATAACGGAGCGCGTGGGGCGGTAGAGCGAAATTTGGAACGGCGGCGCGTCGGCGGCATGGTATCAGTCGACGCTTTCTGCCGATGCCTGCACGGCATACGGGGCCGGGGTTGAGCCGCTCAGCAAGTGGCTGAGCTGCGCATCGTCCGGGACCAGATCGGCCAACGTGTATTGATCGAGTGTGTTGTAAAGCGCCTCGAACGAGCGGATCAGGATAGGTGTCAGGCGGCAGGCCGGGGCGATCTTGCAGATTACCGGCTGACCGGAAAGACATTCGACAATAGGCGCGCTTCCCTCGCTGTTACGGACAATCTGGCCGAGCCTGATCTTGTCCGGTGTGTGCGCCAGGCGGATGCCGCCACCCTTGCCGCGTACCGATTCGATGACCCCTTGGCGCGCCAGTTGATGAACCACCTTCATCAAATGGTTCTCCGATATTTCGTAGGCCGCAGCAATTTCCGGGATGGTTGCCAGGCGATCCCGCGCCGCAGCCAGAAACATCAGGACGCGCAATGTGTAGTCCGAGAATGTGGTCAGTTTCATTGATTTCCTCCCGATTCTTATAAGATGTAAAAAATATATTGCTTAGTTTTGTCGGCGTTCTACGATAAAGATGTATTTATATTACATCTTCTATGCCGAGATGAACATGCCCAATGAATCCAGCCTTTCCGATGTCGAAGCGGTGCGTGCGCTGCTCCGGCAAGTGGTCGATCCGGAAATGGCAATCAATATTGTCGATCTCGGCTTGATCTACCACATCGATGTCTCGTCGCAGCGGGTACGGATCGAAATGACCATGACCTCGCCAGCCTGCCCGATGGGCCAGATGATTGTCGACGATGCCAACGATGTTCTGGCCCAAGCCCTGCCTGAAGGCTGCGAACCGGAAATCACCCTGGTCTGGAATCCACCCTGGGACCCGGAAATGATGAGCGAGCGCAGCCGTCGCGAACTCGGGTGGGGCGACCAGTGAGCTCGCCAGGCGCGCAGCCGCCAGGCGATCAGAACGGGGGAAAAACATGAACGACCTGCCACCACTGGCGAGAATGCCCATCCTGATTCTTGGCATGATGTCGCTGCTCGGCGGCGTGCTGGCCGGCCTGGCGAGACTGGCCTGTGCGGTGCCGGCTGTTGCTTCCGACGCCGCCGGGCTCCATGGTGCATTGATGATTTCCGCTTTCTTCGGTACGGTCATCAGCCTCGAGGGGGCCGTGGCCATCGGTCGGCGCTGGGCCTACCTGGCGCCGGCCGCCGCCGGTGCCAGCGGCATCGTCATGCTGGCCGGCTGGCCACCGATCATCGCCACGACGTTGAGCGTCATCGCCGCAACGATCATGCTTGCCGCCAGTATTCAAGTGCTGCGCCGGCAGACGGCACCGTTCACCATTGTGCTGGCGATCGGCAGCGTTTGCTGGTTGATCGGCAGCCTGGCATGGCTGACCGCCGACTGGATCGCGCCGGCCGTACCCTGGTGGTTGTCCTTTCTGGTCACCACAATTGCCGGTGAGCGTCTCGAATTGAGTCGGTTTCTGCCAACGCCGGCGCTAGCACGGCGAGTGTTCTATGGGATCGTCGGCTGCCTCCTGTTTGGCAATATGCTCAGCCTTTGGCAGCCGGCCAGCGGGCTGGTCATTTTTTCAGCCGGTTTGCTGGCGCTGGCCTTGTGGTTGCTGCGTTTCGATATTGCCTGGCGCAATGCCCACCTCTCCGGACTACCCCAGTTCGTGGCGATTTGTCTGCTCAGCGGCTATTTCTGGTTGGTCTTTGCCGGCTTGCTCGGCATCGGCGGCGGCTTCGTGCCTGGCCACGTTTGGCGCGACAGCAGCTTGCATGCGGTCGGACCGGGTTTTGTGTTTGCCATGGTGTTTGGCCACGCGCCCATCATTTTTCCGGCGATCACCCGCCTGAAAATTCCATTTCACCCGGTTTTTTATCTGCCCTTGCTACTCCTCCACGCTTCGTTGCTACTGCACGTTGGCGCCAACCTGCTCGATGATTTCGACGGGCGAAAGCTCGGCGGGATGGCCAATGCCTTAACGCTGGCGCTGTTCATCGCTATGCTGCTCGGCAGCATGCGCCAGGGTCGGAACGCGACTGCCCGGAAGACGTCAAAGAAGAAGGAGGTCGATCATGGGCTACGTTGCTGAACCTGGATTACAGGCATTTCGCGACACCGGGAGCGAAGATAAGTGGACGGCGGAAACGGTGACTGCGATTCGTCACTGGTCGCCGACCATGCTGTCCTTCCGCACCACCCGCTATCGCGGCTTCCGCTTCACCCCGGGCCATTACGCTCGTCTGGCGCTTCCGGATGCCGAGGGAGCGTCGGTCTGGCGCCCCTATTCGGTCGTTTCGGCGGCCTACGACGAATACCTCGAATTCCTGGCGATCCTGGTTCCTGAGGGCGCCTTCTCGGCGGCGTTGGGACGTTTGCAGGTCGGTGACACGATACAGGTCGATAAGAACAGTTACGGTTTCCTGACCGTCGACCAGTTGGCGCCAGGCAACGATCTCTGGCTGCTGGCCAGTGGCACCGGACTGGGACCGATGATTTCCATTCTGCGCGATCCGGCGGTCTGGGCAAACTTTAATAAGCTGATTGTCGTCCATAGCGTGCGCCATGCCGACGAGCTTGCCTATCGCGATGAAATTGCCGCCTTGCCCGAAGTCGATTTCCTGGCCGAAGGAGGAGCCAGCCTCGGCTATTTGCCTATCGTCACCCGCGATCCCGGGGCGGCGGCATTGAACCAGCGCATACCGGTCTTGCTGGCTGACGGTCAACTTGAAAAAGCCGCGAAATGCGAAATCGGCGTCGATCATTCGCGCTTGATGATCTGCGGCAATCCGGCCATGGCCACCGAGCTTCGTCAGTTGTTGGGTAAATTGGGTTTTGCCACCAATCGACGCGGTATCCTCGGCCAGATGGCTTTTGAAAAATACTGGTAATGACGAGTGATTGGCACAGCGCCTGAGTCAGGTCGATTGGACACATGAAACGTCACCAACGATTGCAGGATCTTTCGCGCGAGCATTACCGCGCCTTGAAGCTTGCGCTGGACGCCAAGCGCGCCGCGACCTCGGGCGACCACGAACAAATTCGGATTGCCGCTGCCGCTTGCCGGAAGGCTTTTGAGCGTGAACTGGAAGCGCATTTTCAGCAGGAGGAACGTGACTTGTTGCCGTTGCTGCGCCAGTCTGGCGAGGATGTTCTGGTACAGCAAACGGAGGCCGATCACGCCGACCTTCGGCAGTTGGCGGCGCAGCTTGCCGAGCCGGATGGTGCGGCCTTGCACAGCTTTGCCGAGCGCCTGACGGCACATGTCCGCTTTGAAGAACGGGCAATGTTCGCCGCCCTTGAGCGACTGTGGGCGGCGCCTGGCTGATCAGACGAGCGGCATGCCGGCGGCGAGGCTGGTGGCGCGGTAGTGATAGAGCGCAGCCAGTAGATCGGTCTGGCCGAGAATGCCGACCAGCTTGCGGTTTTCATCGACAACCGGTACCGCCGAATGGTGGCTGCGTCCGGCAAGCAAATGCGCGACGCGGCTGATCGGGTCGCCGATGCTGGCGATGACGATTGGCGGCGCCATGATTTGGCCGACGACTTCCGGCTTGCTGCTCAAGGGCGTTGCGTCGTAACGCAGCAGGCGGCGAATGTTTTCGCCGATCCGCGGGCTGCCTTCAGGGGGCACATGATTGAGGAAATTATCGGCGCTGATCATGCCGATCACCCGGCGCGCCCGGTCCACCACCGGCAGCGCCTTGACGTGGTGCTGGCGCAGTAGGGTCCACGCCTCGTTCAGCGAGGTGCCGAATTCAACGCTGACCACAGAAGCGGTCATGATGTCACCGCAGCGGCGTTGTTCGTGGCGTTCGTAGGCATGGCTCAGGGCGAGGTCGTAGACCTGCACCAGATCGTCTTCCGTGATGTCGAGAAAGCTATCGATGCGGGTCAGCGCATATTGCAGGTCGTCGTGGCTGATGCCCGGTCGGTGCACCTGCTGTGGCTGGCGCTGGCCGGGCATTTCCTGGAAGCACTGCGGCCAGCGCCGGCCGGGAATGGCGGCATTGACGGCGAGGGCGGCGAGCAGTGCGGCCACGGTATTAAGCAGATTCATCTCGATGGCGCTGCCATTGCCGACCGTCAGGCCGCTGGCGAAAACCACTGCCATGGCGCCGCCCGGCGGGTGGATGCAGCGCAGGCGAGCCATCAGCCAAACGGCCATCGCCAGGGCAACGGCAATTGCCAGCCAGGCGGGGTGGATCCATTGATGGCAAAGCAGCCCGATCAGGCCCGAGAGGACGAGGCCGCCAGCGGTTGACCAGGGTTGGCCGAGCGGACTGTGAGGCAGGGCGAAGAGAATTACCGAGGTCGCTCCCAACGGGGCCAGTAAATGCCGGGCGTCGGGGTCGCCGGGCGCGATGCTCAGGACCGCCTCGATCACACACATGCCGCAAAAGGCGGCAATGGTGCTACGCCAGCGCTCGCCGCCGGAGAGGGGCGCGGCGTCGGCAACCAGGTAGCGGCTTACGAATTCGCGGATTCTCTTCATCGACGGGGGTATCATGGCATCCAGAATTTGGTTTTTTCGTTGATCATGATTGCTGGATCGTCGCTGTTTTCGACGTGGAAGCGAATCGGGTGGGCGCCCTTGCTGGTTGAATCGGCCTCGACCTGAACGCGGACGGTGATTTCGGCGGAATCTGCGCCGGCGATGGTCAATTGATCGTGGCTGTCGTCGTTGAGGTGGATACCGGCCAAGCCTTCGACGGCGACGCGATAGCGATGCGGCTGTTCGCTGGCATTGCTGATCTGCAGGCGATAAACGTTTTCGATCATGCCGCCATCGACCTCGCGTGCCAGTGTTGCCCGATCACGTTGGACATCCACCCGCAGCGGCATGCGGGTGGTTAACGACCAGGCCGTCGCCAGCGTCAGAACAATGAAGGCCAGCGAGTAGACCAGCGTGCGTGGCCGGTAGGTGCGACGGAGGATTTCACGGGTGCTCAGTTCGTGCTTGAGTGCATTCTCGGTCGAATAACGAATCAGGCCACGCGGGTAGTTCATCTTGTCCATGACCTGGTCGCAGGCATCGATACAGGCGGCACAGGCAATGCACTCGGCCTGCAGGCCATTGCGTATGTCAATGCCGGTCGGGCACACCTGGACGCAGATGCCGCAGTCAATACAGTCGCCCAGCCCGAGTTTTGCCGGTTCGGCGGTCTTGGCGCGGCCACCGCGCGGTTCGCCACGGGCTTCGTCGTAAGTGATGATCAGCGTATCGGCATCGAACATGACGAACTGGAAGCGAGCGTAGGGGCAAATGTATTTGCACATCTGCTCGCGCAGGAAGCCGGCGAAACCGTAAGTGAAGCCACCGTAGAACAAGATCCAGAAAATGTCCCAGGGGCCGATGCTGAAGTCGGCGATAGCCGCCATCAGATCGCGAATCGGGGTGAAGTAGCCGACGAAGGTGAAGCCGGTCCATAGCGAGAAAACGATCCACAAACTGTGCTTGACGCACTTGCGCACCAGCTTGTTGCGGGTCCACGGGCCGGCATCCAGTTTCATGCGTTGCGGCCGTTCACCTTCGATCTTTTTTTCTATCCACAGAAAGATTTCGGTGTAGACCGTCTGTGGGCAGGTGTAGCCACACCACAGGCGGCCGGCAACGGCGGTGAACAGGAACAGGGCGAGGGCCGAGAGGACGAGGAGGATGGCCAGATAGATGGTGTCCTGCGGCCAGAGGACGAAATCGAAAATGAAAAAGCGCCGGCGGTCGAGATCGAACAGAACGGCCTGGCGGCCATTCCAGGGCAACCAGCACAGACCGTAGAAGACAATCTGGGTCAGCCAGGCCATGATCCAGCGCCAGTTCTGGAAGAGGCCTGTGATTGAGCGCGGATAAACCTTGGGCTCGGATTTATACATCGATTGCGGCTGCGGTTCGATCGGAATGATCTTTCGCGGCTTGGGCGTTGCTGACATATTGGCTCGCTTTTCGGAGCCGTGAAGCACCGTTACGTTAAGATGTAAAACCAATACATCTTAATCTATCGTGCACCGTCCACCTAGGCAATCGCGCTCCATTGATCCAAACAATTGGTTGATAAATTTCCCTTGTCGCCCCCCTTTAATCAGGATGAATAGTTCCATTCGGCGAGAGACTGCTTGACGAAATCTTCCATAAATTCGACGTCCCCCCAGAATGGCAATGGCCGGTCTGTACTCAGAACCGGCCATTTTTCACTGAGGTCGCCACCGGCCGTTTAGGCCGAGCACCAGCCCTACAACAACATAAATCGCCGTTGTCTTTTCCTCTGATTGTTTGATGCTGGACTCAACATCAATCAGCAGGGGAAGGCATCATGAAGTACGAAGTTCTCTACACCGTTAAAGGATTCCTCCCCTGCTTTAGAGATGTTGTCGAAGTTCACAACATCGATGACTGTGAAGCGGAATTGAAGAAGCTGGTCGAACAAATTACCGGCTCCAAAAAATCAATCAGCATCGTTCTCATCAAGCAAATCGAAGGAGTCTGAGATGTCCCGCAAGTCCAGTAAGTTTTTTAGTGAAGAATCTGAAGTCCTTGAAGCTGTTGTAGAAGAAAAGGAAGCCATTGCCGAACCTGTTGCTGATCCCCTTGAAGAGATCATCGAGACGGAAGAAACGATTGATACTGCTTCCTCTAAGATTGATCCTGAACAAACAGAAGTAGATCGTCTGGTAATCCCCCCATTTTTAGCAGCGGTCAGAAGTAGAGGTGGTTAAAAGTGCTGACTTCTGTTTCGGGGTAATGCCGCCGAGTGCCATGTTGGGGCGCTCGTGATTGTAGGTCCACATCCAGTCGGT
>SSXW01000025.1 GCA_009469585.1 Dechloromonas sp. Dech2017 | reverse complement strand
ACCGACTGGATGTGGACCTACAATCACGAGCGCCCCAACATGGCACTCGGCGGCATTACCCCGAAACAGAAGTCAGCACTTTTAACCACCTCTACTTCTGACCGCTGCTAAAAATGGGGGGATTACCGTCCTGAGAGAGGTTGGCGACACCAAAAGCGGACGTTCGAAGTTTGAGTTGTGCCTCACCGTCAGCAATCCTCAGATTTTGGTGACTTGTAGTCAAGCATTTGGGTCTTGAGAGTCCCAAGGAGCGAGGTGTAGTCGACCTCTAGTTGAAAATGCTCGAGGAAGCGCTTGCGCTCTTTGTCGGCCCGGCAAATCTGCGAGCCAATCAGACTTCGCGCGGGAATGTCGAATATCTTCGCTCCCCTTCCTGGGCCGATTGTCTCGCCAACCTTCAGCGTGTACCCCACCATTCCATACGGTCCGCCAACTGCTGACAGACTTCCAGCTTCCGTCGATATAGGCCTTCCATCAATACTTGCTCGCACAGCCACAATTTTAGCCATGCCACCGCCTGAGTTCTCTAGGGTTAAATGGCCACTTTTTTGCGCTCCAATGGTAAGACTGTAGGTAAAACGCAGTTCCGGCTCAATCATCTTTTCGGTGTTGGCGATGATGGAAGTCAAAGAGCGTTCTGCCCTTCGAAGCTGGTCCAAAGCGCTGTTTTGAGCGTTGATCTGGACTTCCACTGAAGCGCCTATACGCAGCAACAAGACGACCGCAGCAATGGCGAACACGAGGAGACCGATTGCGAACGTATTCCGCTTCAGTAGTTCGATCGCGCGAGCAGCAAGCGTTGGTTTAGCAGGTAGTAACTCGTCTATGCGTCGAAGGAGATTCCTGAAACCTGCATGTGAATCTTCACCATCCCAGTCAATCAGATCGGTAGCCTGAATCCTGTCGAAGGGTGGGTCAATCTTAATTGCACTCAATCGGGCCGGAGCGTAAACCCGACGCGCTATGGCTTGAGATGCCTCGTGTTTGACCCACTCTGAGGCCATCGATTTTGGCGACCAAAGCACGACCACGCACCCGGCAGCCTGCAGCGCGTCGTCAATGTCTGCGTGCCAGATGTGTCCGCACTGCAGCTTCTCATGCCACCAAACATTGTACCCTTTGGCGCTAAGTACTCGTTGAAGGCAATCAGCTGCAGCGTACTCCTCTGTCTTGAAGCTAATGAAAACGGACCGGTGGTCGGGTGTCTCTCTCATGGTGTGAATCCCGCGCAGGGGAAGAGTCATCGGGCGCTTTACGTGAAGTGGGCAGCAATATTGTGGGATTTCTCGGATTCGTGACGTAAAACCTGGCAGTGTTCATAGGTGCAAGTCATTGTCTGAATAATATTTGCGGATGCCATTACCCAGGAAAATGCCTCTATGTGCCAATGGCATTCAGGCAGCTTTCAGGCAATTTGATCGCAGGCTGCTCCTAGCCGATTGCTACTGAAAACGGGGGAACGTTGACCATTTGATTGAAGATTTTACAGCTTGGAAAAGGTTCCGTAACGTAATAGAAGCACATGTTCTGGAACTTCTGGTTCATGGCACCCCGGACAAAAAATTGAAGACATATGCGCTTTCGGTGACACCTGATCATTCTGTCCACTGGGTGCTGCGCGATAATGCCGCGCAACACCGGTGATGTTCAACGTTCAACAATGAACTGATAAATCAAGGAGGGAGCCTGTTATGTGGGATGTCTTCATATCTCATGCTAGCGAAGATAAAAATTCGATAGGGCGACCGCTTGCTTTGGCACTGCAAACACATGGATTGACCACCTGGTTCGATGAAGATTCAATGTTTGCTCATAATCCACTTAACGAAAAGATAGTGGACGGGCTTCAAAATTCACAAGTCATTGTTCTCGTTATTAGCTCGAGATTTCTTTCAAAAGAATGGACAATCAGGGAAATGACTTTGGCTCTAGAGTTTGAGAACCCGCCAAACTGCGTCGTGGTTCCTATGCTCCATGATCTTGCGGAAGACGAAATAGAAAAAATTCCTAAAACTCTGCGGGATCGGCCGGGTGTCTCTACAAGAGAAAGCCTAGACCAAGCAATTGTTCGCCTTGTCAAAACGATTCGGTCCATCAGAGAAGAGAAAACTACCGATTGGATTCACTTTGCTTCAGATGGCTGGCCAATACGTCATATGTTTGAGAAATGGCTTGGCGACGCTGACGCGCAAAAGTCTTCCGTTATTGCGGAACCTCAGATAGCGTGGCCAAGTGATCTACACGTTTGCATTCACAAAGTGAAGCAATTTTCAGAGAAGCTCGTTTTAGCTTCACACATTCCGGAAGAGCCAGATTGGTTTGATTATCAGGGACTAAAACTGCGAGGTATGGACATTGAAACCTGTAGCGCTTCCCCCGGACGTGCTAGAAACATGGCTAAACTTTGCGCAATAAGGTTGGCTCGACTTGCTGCTGGTTTGAAAGACACTGGTGGGGGCTATCGGTATGCCATTTATTCCGGAAGAATATTTCTATATCTCGCCCTTAAAGAAATATATCGAACCATTAATAGTGGCGCATGCATTGCGGGATGTTCGTTGCCTTCTAGTTCGCGCAACGAGGATATTCTGTCAACGCCGAAAGGCAGGCTGGGAGGCCATGAACTTGGAACTGTGCTAGTAACTTCAGACGCACTATCGACCATGGTAAAACCGTATTTATCGGGCGGGGATGAAATATCAGTTATAGGACGGATCGATCACCTTTACTATATTCAAAATAACACTGATGGTCAGTGTTGGATGGATTTTTTTGAGGATTTTTTGGTCCCTCAAATAGAACTCAGACTGCTAGTGTTTGGTATCGATACTGCACTCATGTACTCATGCAATAGAAATAGTTGGAGATTCCGTCATTTTAGAGATCAAAATGGCAATGCAATTTAGATTACTGTCGACCGAACATTTTAATTCTCGAAGATTCCGATGCTATGAAATCTACGGCAATCCCAGTAACCATGGAGCTTACGGGGGTTTTGCGTGGCCGACTTCGTAGTACATCGGTTTCGCCGACTGGTAGCTTTCAGGAAATCGCTTTGGCCGTTTTGGGTCGGGTGTGTTAGTTCGCCGGAACGAGAAGCTGACGTTCTAGGCGAGTTCTATCTGAACGGCCGGTAACCGGCGCTTTGCCGCCCGAGGCTGGCCAAACACCCACGGTCCGCTTTGGCCGACAAGCACCCATAGGGGGTCCGGCAGCTTTCAAAGTGAACCGGCCCCTTGGGTGACCGCTCAGTGGGAAACGCGAAGGCCAGCTCCTGGCCGGTTGTGTGAGTTCGATGTGACGCCTGTAAGCAGTCAGTCGAAAAAACATCGTTCTGGGCTATGACCGCTTTGCGGCGAGAAGCCAGGCTAGTGCTACCGGCCACAACCTGCCGGTCAGGGTTACGTTTCAATTTCTGCTGGTGGTGTGCCCGGTGATCGAGTTGAATGGCCGGTATTCGGCGACCAATTGATGACCTCACTGCCTTAACCCAGCCAGGAGCGGTCATCGCGCAGTTCGGCCCATAGCAGACGTTCGGTTGCCTGCTGGCTTCCCTATTATTTGCGTTGTTATACGGAGCTCGTAAAGGCGCAAATTTTGTCTATCATTCAATTACATGTGCATAGTCTGCTCGTGAATATTCATTGTCATTCGGACCTAGCAGGACAGATCAATAACTGTTAGATGTCATCAACTCGATGGATGCGACGTCAAGGACCCTCAGCTACGCTCGTCGTCCTATGAAAACATTGGAAGGGATCGTATGCGCATGCCTGTGATGGCCTCCCTAGTCATGATATTGGCCGGGTGTTCTGCTTTTCCTACTTATCAAACACCGTTTAGCGTCCGCAATCCTTTGATTCACGGAAGCATGAAGGACAAGAACGGCTCCGATACAACGTATCTCGCGGAGAAGGCACAAGCGTTCGTAGACACCTACAAGGCGGCCCGCGACGGTGAGAACTTGATCACGATCAAGAAATACGTAGGAGCAGGTGTTACGTACTCTCAGCTTCTATGCAAAGACTACTTCGACAAGCTCACCCTTACTAAAGCCCATCGAGATTTCGCGAAAAGTGAAACTAACCTGACTGCTGGACTGGCGAGTGCCTTATTGGGCTTGGCGAAGGCGAGTTCTGCCTCGGTCGCAGCGACGGGCGCACTATTTAGCTTTAGCGAAGCGTCCTTTGACTCGTACAACGAAGCATTCATAGTGTCACCTGAACTTTCGAATATCGAGCGACTGGTCAAGGAGAAGCAGAAGGAGGAAGAGGTCATCATCTATAAAAAGGTCAATGCCACATCAGGTTCTTGGCCTGACCGACTCGAAACGCTTGATCAAGCGGAGAGAGCGTTAGGTGACTACATTTTCCATTGCACGACCAACGGTATGAAGATCTTGCTGAATGCGTCTATTCAGAAGAAGACGGAAGAGATCGAGAAAAACACTCCCGTCATACAGCAGAATACCCAGAATCTAGCTCCATCGGCTCTCCCGCAAAAGTGACACCTAATCTTTCATCGAGAGGCCCCGCTCTAGCTGGCTTCGCCGGCTCCCAGTCGCCTCTCATCGTTATCCAGTAAAGGAGAGGCGCAAATGAAATCAATTACAAATCTTGTGTTCATCATAATTGTTACCATTGGCTCTGGTCACGTTCTAGCGCAAGGGCGCATTGACAGAGAGTATTTTTTCAAATCTTGTGAATCGGTAATTGCAAAAAAAGATATTTTTTATCACAAAACCAAAACTGGAACAGAAAAACACTGGCTAAAAGCTGATCCAGTTATCAATAATCCAGGGAAAAAAACCATTGAGGGTATTTTCGACTTATCAGAATCGCATTGGAACAAAATAGATAACAGAAAAATAGCTTACATCCTCGGAACGGCGTATCGGGAATCATGGTTCACGATGACCCCAATAAGAGAGGGAAAATGCGGCAGCGATAAATGTGCTATCGATGCAATAGATAGGTTAATAGAAAAGAAACCCGAAAAATACAAAACAAATTATGCCCTTCCGCTGAAAGAGAACGGGAAGTCATACTATGGTCGCGGCTTAGTTCAAATTACAAAACCCGAGAATTATCGGCGCATAGGAAAAGCATTAGGCATGGGAGATCAACTCTACGACAATCCAGACCTTGCACTTAATCTTAATACGGCCATAAAAATAATCGTCGTAGGTATGGATAAGGGTGTTTTTACTCATGGCACACACACTCTTGACAGGTACTTCAATGAGACAAAAACCGATTGGTTGAACGCACGCAGGATTGTTAATGGTGGCTCAATGGACAACGCCAGAATAACAGCGGCATATGCTCAAAAATTTTTTGAGTGTCTTGAAAAACAATAGAGTTGTAAAAGGAGCAGTCAACAAGGCGCCGCGACCCCACGCCGCCGCTTCGCTACAGGGCTGCATGGGGTGAGCTTGGGCTTTTTTTGAGGGTCCGCATTCCCGACCCGGCTACTTCCGCTTTGGGCACGCTTCTGCCTGTGGTGAACGGCGGCTTCCGGGAATCGAAATGCCACTGACCGCTTTCAGGCGATGAATCAGATGAGATGACAGGCGCTTCGGTGCCCATAACAGCCGTTTGAGGTTTGCGCCCCATCGGCAGAAATGCAGCGGATGGGGACACTCGGGAAAGCCACTCTCATATGTGCAGACAAATTGCTGCAATAATGAACCAAGTAGTTGTGGTCCTGAACATTCCCGTTAGTGGCTGACCATTTGAGGGGGGGTCAATTGCAGGACAACTGCAAAATGGTGGCTAATTCATGCAGAAACTCATTACTTCAGCCCGAGGCTTAACCCTCTGGACCCAATCATTTGGAAAGTCTGAGAACCCCTCAATCTTGTTGATAATGGGGGCGATGAATCAAGGTATCTTCTGGCCAGATAGATTCTGCGAAGAACTGGCCTCGGCGGGTTTTTACGTAGTTCGTTATGACCACCGCGACACTGGAAAGTCGTCAAAGATTGATTTTCAAGCGACCCCCTATGACCTCAATGCGCTGACGGATGACGCGGTTGATGTCATTCACAGCTACGGATTGGACCAGCCTACCGTCATAGGTCTGTCGATGGGCGGATACATCGCCCAACTTTTGGCGACTAGTTTTCCGCATATTCCCAAGCGCATTGTGCTGATTTCATCGACAGCTGACCATCGTCCCTACATGGCCGCCACAACAGGAAAAAGTACCGTAGGCTTTTCGCTTCCTGGCCCGGAACAAAGTTACCTCGACTATGTCTCCGCTACCTCTCTGAATCCACCACAATCGCTGGACAGGATTCTGCAAAGCATGAGTGACGGTTGGAAAGTGACCTACGGCGGCCCGCGCCCATATCCGAAGACTCAAGTGGAGCAGGCTTTACAAGTTGCAGTTCAGCGCTCGCCTGACATCGCAGTAGGTTTCCATCATGGCTTGGCAGTTGCAGCATCGCCTGACCGTTTGCAACTTGTTACCCGAATTAACGTGCCGACCCTGGTGATACATGGACGATACGACGCCTTGCTTCCACTGGCCCACGGTCAATACTTGGCGACAAACATCCATAGCGCCCAGTTTGAAATCCTTGATATGGGACATTCCTTCATGTGGTCATGGGACAAGGAAGTCCTCGCGAGAGTGCTGAAGTTCTTACAGTCAACGTGACTAATGCTTTTAAGACCGTTGGCGGCTTACAGTTTTGAAGCTGCCATCCCGGCATTCAACCTTACCGGCAGGTAATGGCCGATTGGGTGAGGCCAGCTACGTCCGCTTCGGCGCAGTCAAGTTAGAAGAGCCCGTGATCGGGTGACCGACCGCTCTGGAGAAGACTGGATGGCCGAAATGGGCACAATCCAGAAGTTGCCTGAGGAGGCAAGCGGACGTTCGTGCCAAATTCATAGCCTACGACCGCTGACCTGAGAATTGCAGTCGTTGGTGGCGCAGCACACCAGTGACCGTTCTGGCCGAGGAACGGTCTGTCAGATCCAAAATATGCCTGACTGTTTCTGGCTGATTGAAAACGTGGTGGGCACCTTCCTGCAATAAAAAACGGACTTCCTTGCGAAAGTCCGTTCGTTGTACCGAGCTAAATTTCTTACTGAAAGTTACTTTCAGCCGAGCCTTTTACATATCTCAGTGGTCAAAGCTGACTGGTTCATGCAATAGAAGTGCAGGCCAGGGGCGCCGCCCTGGAGCAGGCGTTGGCACAGTTCGGTGACCAGGTCGAGGCCGAAGGCGCGGATGGAATCGACATCGTCGCCGTAGCTCTCGAATTTGCGGCGCATCCAGCGCGGCAACTCGGCGCCGCAGGCGTCCGAGAAGCGGGCCAGCTTGGTGAAGCCGGCGATCGGCATGATGCCGGGGACGATGGGAATGTCCACGCCACGGGTCCGGGCTTCGTCGACGAAATGGAAATAGGCGTCGGCGTTGTAGAAATACTGGGTGATGGCCGAGTTGGCGCCGGCCTTGACCTTGCGCACGAAGGCGTCCATGTCGTCCTTCGGGCTGCGGGCCTGGGGGTGCCATTCGGGGTAGGCGGCGACTTCCAGGCTGAAATGCTCGCCGCTTTCGGCACGGATGAATTCGACCAGTTCATTGGCGTAGCGGAATTCGCCGGCCTCGGCCATGCCCAACGGCAGGTCGCCGCGCAGGGCGACGATGCGCTTGATGCCGGCTGCCTTGTACTCGTCGAGGATTTCGCGGATCGATTCGCGGGTCGAGCCGATGCACGACAGGTGGGGGGCAGCGTCGAAGCCTTCGGCGGCGATTTCCTTGACGATGGCGAAGGTCCGCTCGCGGGTCGAGCCGCCGGCGCCGTAGGTGACCGAGAAGAAGGCCGGCTGCAGTTCAGCCAGCCGGGCCCGGGTGGCGCGCAGCTTGTCGATGCCCTCGGGGGTTTGGGGCGGGAAGAATTCGATTGAGATTTCAGTGTTCATGGGTTTAACCAGATAAAAAATTCGCGGTTGCCATCACCGCCGGTAATCGGGCTGTTCAGCCAGGCTCTCACGGTCAACCCGGATTTTCGGGCAAATTCGCCAAAGCGGTTTTCCAGTTCGCGGTAGAGCGCCGGGTCGCGCACGATGCCACCCTTGCCGATGCCACCGGGGCCGACCTCGAACTGCGGCTTGACGAGCAGCAGCAGGTCGCCGTGCGGGGCGAGCAGGGGCGGCAGCTGGGGCAGGATCAGGGTCATCGAGATGAAGGAGACGTCGCCGACGATCAGGTCGAAGCCGCCGGCCGGCAGGGCGGCGCCCAGGTCGGCGGCGTCCAGCGTGCGGCAGTTGATGCCTTCGAGCGCCGTGACCCGGGGGTCGGCGCGCAGCCGGGCGTGCAGCTGGCCGTGCCCGACATCGACGCCGACCACCCGGCCGGCTCCGGCCTGCAGCAGGCAGTCGGTGAAGCCGCCGGTAGACTGGCCGACATCGAGGCAGGTCTTGCCGGCCACGGCGATGCCGGTGGCGGCCAGCGCCCCAGCCAGCTTGAGGCCGCCACGCGAGACGAAGCGTTCGTCATCGTCGGCCGCCACCTGCAGCGGGGAATCCGGTGGCAACTCAAGGGCAGGCTTGAGCAGGGCGTTGCCGTTCAGCGTCACCCGTCCGGCGGCGATCAGGCGCTGGGCGACGGTGCGCGACGGGGCCAGGCCGCGGCTGACCAGCAGGCTGTCCAGCCGGCTCAGGCCGTGGCGCTCGACCGGGCGCTCGGCGGCAACCGGGGCAGCCGCCCGGGCGCTGCGCCGGTGGAAGGAGTTCATCGACAAGGGGTGGCGATCCTATTTCCCGGCGACCTTGATGATCTCGACCGGGTGCTCGTAGACGTCCTTGCGCTTGTCGTAGAGCGGGATGGTCGTGCCATTGATGCGGCCGCTCTCGAGGTCGGCCAGGTCGACGTCGGCGACGACGATCTGCTCGACGTTGGGCGTGCCTTCGGCGGCGATGCCGTCACGGGCGAAGGCGAAGTCGGACGGGGTGATGATGCTGGCCTGGCCGTAGTGCAGGCCCAGGCCCTCGACCGGCAGGTTGCCGACGGTACTGGTCATGACGACGAAGACCTGGTTTTCGATGGCCCGGGCGTGGCAGCAGTAGCGGACGCGCAGGAAGCCCTGGCGGTCGTCGGTACACGACGGCACGAAGAGGATGTCGGCACCGGCCTCGCAGACCATGCGGGAAAGCTCGGGGAACTCGATGTCGTAGCAGATGAGGATGGCGATCTTGCCGAAGGGCGTCTCGAACAGGCGCAGCTGGTCGCCGGCGTCGGTATTCCACTTCTCGCGCTCCCAGCGCGTGCGGTGGATCTTGTCCTGCTCGAAGACCTGGCCGTCCGGGGTGAAATAAAAGGCGGTATTGAGCAGTCGACCGTCTTCATTCACCGTCGGGTGCGTGCCGCCGATCAGGTGCACGTTCCATTGCGCCGCCAGTTCCAGCATCAGGTCCTTGTAGCGCTTGGTGTAGTCGTTCATGTTGCGCACCGCGGCGCGCACGTCGGTGGTGTCCATGAAGGACAGCAGCTGGCTGGTGAAGATTTCCGGCAACAGCACGAACTGCGGCTTGTAGTCGCCGGCGGCCTTCATGATGAAGCGCACCTGGTTCTCGAAGCCGGACCAGTCGTGAATCTGGCGCAGCAGGTATTGCACGGCGGCGATGCGGACGATCATGGGGAAACCTCCTCGGGAATGGTGGTGGGGCGTTCCGGGTCGTAGTCGGGGTTGAGCCAGACGATCAGGGCGGCGTTGCCGCACGACTCGCTGTCCTCGGGAATGTAGCCGTCCATGATGCGGCAGTAGCTGAAGCCCTCGCGGATCTGGAAGCTCAGCACCGGGTCGCTCAGGTCGCCCCAGACGACGTTCTGGACGTAGAGTTCCGGGCTCATCCGCCCGGCGCACAGATGGTAGCCGGGCAGCCGGCCGCAGGCGATGATGCGCTTCAGGTTCATGGCCCGGCAGATGTTGCGCCGCCCCTCGTAGAGCAGGTGGCCGATGCCCGCCCCGTGCCGGGTCGGATCAACGAAAACCTCGGCCCCGTAGAGCGTCCGCCCCTGCGGATTATGGTTGCCGAAGCTGCCGCCGGCGGTGATTTCCTCCCAGTTGTGCGCTTCCGACCAGTCGTCCCAGAGAATGATCAGCGAACTGGCGCAACCGACCAGGCCGTTGTCGTCTTCGGCGACGATCTGGCCCTGCGGGAAAATGGCGAGCTGGGCCTTGAGCTTGTCGAGATCCCAGGGCGGGATGTCGGGATAAACCCGGGTTTGCAGCGCGATGAGCTCTGGCAGGTCTTCCGGCCGGGTGGAACGAATCCGAATTGGGCTCATGCGATCTCCTTGATCTTCCGGGTTCCGCAAGCCGGCGCGGCTTGCGGAACGGTTGGCCTGATCAGTAGCGGTAATGCTCAGGCTTGTACGGGCCTTCCTTGGGCACGTTGATGTAGGCAGCCTGCTCGTCGGTCAGTTCGGAAAGCTGGGCGTTGAGTTTCTTCAACTGCAGGCGGGCGACCTTCTCGTCGAGGTGCTTGGGCAGCGTATAGACGCCGACCGGGTACTTGTTCGACCCCTTCTGGGCTTCCGCCCACAGTTCGATCTGGGCGATGGTCTGGTTGGCGAAGCTCGATGACATCACGTAGGACGGATGGCCGGTACCGCAACCCAAGTTTACCAGACGGCCCTTGGCGAGCAGGATGATGCGCTTGCCGTCGGGGAAGATGACGTGGTCGACCTGCGGCTTGATCTCCTCCCACTGGTACTTCTCGATCGAAGCGACGTCGATTTCGTTGTCGAAGTGGCCGATGTTGCAGACGATGGCCTGGTCTTTCATCGCCGCCATGTGGTCGTGGGTGATGACGTGGAAATTGCCGGTCGTCGTCACGAAGATGTCGGCCTTGTCGGCGGCGTATTCCATGGTCACCACGCGGTAGCCTTCCATGGCGGCCTGCAGGGCGCAGATCGGGTCGATCTCGGTGACCCAGACCTGGGCCGACAGGGCGCGCATGGCCTGGGCCGAGCCCTTGCCGACGTCGCCGTAGCCGGCGATGACGGCGATCTTGCCGGCGATCATCACGTCGGTGGCGCGCTTGATGCCGTCCACCAGCGATTCGCGGCAGCCGTAAAGGTTGTCGAACTTGGACTTGGTCACCGAGTCATTGACGTTGATGCCCGGGAACTTCAATTCGCCGCGCTGGTGCATCTGGTACAGGCGATGCACGCCGGTCGTCGTTTCCTCGGTGACGCCCTTGACGGCCGCCAGGCGCACCGAATACCAGGTCGGATCGACGGCCAGCTTGGCCTTGATGGCGGCGAAGAGGATGGTTTCTTCCTCGGAACCCGGCTTGGCCAGCACCGAAATGTCCTTCTCGGCGCGGGCGCCGAGGTGGAGCAGCAGGGTGGCGTCGCCGCCGTCGTCGAGGATCATGTTGGAGTAACCGCCGTCGGTCCACTCGAAGATGCGGTGGGTGTAGTCCCAGTAATCGACCAGAGTTTCGCCCTTGACCGCGAAGACCGGGATGTTCTGGGCGGCGATGGCCGCCGCGGCGTGGTCCTGGGTCGAGAAGATGTTGCACGAGGCCCAGCGGACTTCGGCGCCGAGCGCGGTCAGCGTCTCGATCAGCACGGCAGTCTGGATGGTCATGTGCAGCGAACCGGTGATGCGGGCGCCCTTGAGCGGCTGGGTCTTCGCGAATTCCTCGCGAATGGCCATCAGGCCCGGCATTTCGGTTTCGGCGATGCGGATCTCCTTGCGGCCCCAATCGGCAAGGTTCAAGTCGGCAATAACGTAGTCATTGAATTCAGCCACAGCAAGCTCCTAAATAACTGTGACCAGGGCGGGGAAAGACGGCTTGCTAGCTCACCGGCGGCCCCTGCGCCTGGCAGGGTTGAACAGTGAGCGCAGTTTAGAACCGAGCCTGAGAGAGAGTTGTAACAACCACCCACCTGCAGCGCCCCTCGGTAAGTGGACGATTATAAACCGCTTTTACGCCTTGTCGCCCGCCCAGTAACGATCGATATCCTTGACGCCCCAGTCAGCGGCGTCGGCGTGGCCGGCGATTTTCTCGGCGCTGCGCGCCAGGTCGATGATTTCCGGCCGGATATGGGCCTGGGATTTGGTCGAGAAAAATACCTTGACCCGGGGTTTGAGTAGCGACTGATCGCACTGCTCGACAATGACGCCCAGCTTTCCCGACTCCAGTCGGACGCAGGATCCGACCGGGTAGATACCCAGGCTCTTGACGAAGGCCTGGAAGACCGTGGGGTCGAAGTGGCCTGTCCATTCGGCCATGCGCCTGATCGATTCGGCCGGGTCCCAGCCAGCCTTGTACGGCCGGTTCGAGGTGATCGCATCGTAGACGTCGCAGACTGCACTCATCTTGGCGACCAGGCTCATCGTCTCGCCGTTCAGGCTTTCCGGGTAGCCACTGCCATCGACCTTTTCGTGATGATGGAAGCAGACATCGCGTGCCGCTTCGCTGACCCCGCGACCGGCCAACAATAGCTTGCGACCTTCGTCGGGGTGTGTTTTCACCACGGCGAACTCCGCGTCGGTCAGCTTGCCCGGCTTGTTCAATATTTCGAACGGAATCATCGCCTTGCCCAGGTCGTGCAGCAGGCCGGCCATTCCTGCTTCCCGCGCCTGCGCTTCGTCGAGGCCAAGTTGGCGGGCGAGGGCGATCATCAAGGCGCAGACTGCCACCGAATGCATGTAGACGTAATCGTCGGCCGTTTTCAGTCGGGCCAGGCCGATCAGGGCCCCCGGGTTGCGCATTACCGAGTTGGCAATTTCCTCGACCAGCGGGGCCGCTGCATCGGCCTCGACGGCCTTGCCCATGCGCGCTTCCTGAAACATCGAGACGACCGCCGCCTTGCCCTTCTGACAGACCTTGGCGGCACGCTTCAGTTCGTCATCGAGGCTGGCCTTGTCCGGTTTGCTTGGTCGGGTGGCTACGAGAGGCGCCTCATTGACGACAGCCACGGGTGAGGTGCCCGCGGGAAGGTCGAGACCCTTGCTGACATCTATCCAGACCTCCCGGATCGCTCCGGCACGAATCAGCGCCAGATCGTCCGGGTTGGCAACGATGAATTGCGTTCGCCAGAACGGATGATCCAGCCAGGGTCCGCAAAAGGCGTGCAGATGCATGCCAACTTGCAATTCTGACACTGATATTTTTTTGAGCATATTTTGCAAATATAGCGAAAAAAGGGAGCCGTGTGGCTCCCCTTGAATTGCCCGAAAAATTGTTTATAGGCCGGCGTCCGACTTCAGCAGCAGGGCGCGATCGGTCGCTTCCCAGCTGAATTCCGGCTCGTCGCGGCCGAAGTGGCCGTAGGCGGCGGTCTTCTGGTAAATCGGACGGAGCAGGTCGAGCATGTTGACGATGCCCTTCGGGCGCAGGTCGAAGTGCTTCTTGATCAGCCCGGTCAGGATTTCGTTGCTGACCTTGCCGGTGCCGAAGGTGTCGACCATGATCGAGGTCGGCTCGGCGACGCCGATGGCGTAGGAAATCTGCACCAGGCAACGCGAGGCGAGGCCGGCGGCGACGATGTTCTTGGCCACGTAGCGGCCGGCGTAGGCGGCCGAACGGTCGACCTTGGACGGGTCCTTGCCGGAGAAGGCGCCGCCGCCGTGCGGGGCGGCCCCGCCGTAGGTGTCGACGATGATCTTGCGCCCGGTCAGGCCGCAGTCGCCCTGCGGGCCGCCGACGACGAAACGGCCGGTCGGGTTGACCAGGTACTTGATGTCGCCCTTGATCAGTTCCTTGGGCAGCACCGGCTTGATAATCTGCTCGATGGTCGCCTCGCGCAGGTCTTCCAGGCTGATGTCCGGCGAATGCTGGGTGGACAGCACGACGGTGTCGATGCAGTAAGGCTTGCCGTCGACATACTTGATGGTGACCTGCGACTTGGCGTCCGGGCGCGCCCAAGGCAGGCGGCCATCCTTGCGCAGCATGGCCTGGCGCTCGACCAGGCGGTGCGACAGGTAGATCGGCAGCGGCATCAGCGACGGCGTTTCGTCGCAGGCGTAGCCGAACATCAGGCCCTGGTCGCCGGCGCCCTGGCCGAGATCGTCGTCGTAGGCCTTGTTGACGCCCTGGGCGATGTCCGGGCTCTGCTTGTCGTAGGCGACGAGCACGGCGCAGCCCTTGTAGTCGATGCCGTAGTCGGTGTTGTCGTAGCCGATGCGCTTGATCGTGTCGCGGGCGACCTGGATGTAATCAACATTGGCGTTGGTGGTGATTTCACCGGCCAGGACGACCAGGCCTGTGTTGCACAGGGTTTCGGCGGCAACGCGGGAATGCTTGTCCTGGGACAGGATGGCATCGAGGATGGCGTCGGAAATCTGGTCGGCGACCTTGTCGGGGTGGCCTTCGGAAACCGATTCCGAGGTGAAGAAATACTCGCTCATGAAAACTCCAGTTGGTCCTTGGCTCCGGCGTTACCGGCTTCGGACCACGAGCGGGTGACGCTTTAGCAGTATTTGTTGATCGCCCCGCAAGTTGTCTGTTTAACTCGGCGAAGTGATAATGGTAGACTTTTCTCAGGGGGATTCAACCCCCGGAGCCTCATGGTTTTTCTTTTTCGCCTCCTTTCCCTGCTGCCGTTGCGCTTGCTGCACATCCTGGGCGGCGGGTTGGGCCGTTTGACCTACTGGCTGTCGCCGACCTACCGGCGCCATCTGCGGGAAAACCTGGCACAGGCCGGGGTGGCCCCGGCCTTGCGCGGCGCGGTCGCCGCCGAGACCGGCAAGCAGATGCTCGAACTGGCGCGGATCTGGATGCGCCCGCTGGAAGATGCCTTGCCCCTGGTCGCCGAAGTCGTCGGTTGGGAACATGTCGAGGCCGCCCAGCGGGCCGGCAAGGGGATCGTCTTCCTGACGCCGCACCTCGGCTGTTTCGAGATCACGGCGCAATACCTTTCCGCGTTCGGCGACATCACGGTGCTTTACCGGGCGCCCAAGTCGGCGGCGGCGCAGCAACTGATCCTGATGGGGCGCAAGCGGGCGCAACTGCATCTGGCGCCGGCCGACCTGTCCGGCGTCCGCGCGCTGATCAAGGCGCTGAAGAAGGGCCAGATGGTCGGCATGTTGCCCGATCAGGCGCCAAAAACCGGCGAAGGTGTGTGGCTGAAATTTTTCGGGCGCCATGCCTATACCATGACGCTGGCTGCCCGGCTCACCGAAACCGGCGCTGCCGCCTTGCTGACCTGGGGCGAGCGCCTGCCCGATGGCCGCGGCTTTCGCGTCCACTTCCTGCCGCCAAGTCAGCCGCTGACGGGTGCTACGGTCGACCGGGCGCAACAGATCAATGGCGAAATCGAGGCCTTGATCCGCCAATGCCCGAGCCAGTACCTGTGGGGCTACAACCGTTACAAGAAACCGCGCGGCGCCGAGCCGCCGCCGGTGGAGTAAGGCCGTGAAGGTATTGCTTTCCTACGTCCTGGTCGGGTTCCTGTGGCTGCTCCACTGGCTGCCCCTGCCGGTCCTGCGCGCCCTGGGCTACGGCCTGGGCCGCTTGCTCCATATCTTTGGCAACGAGCGCCGGCGGATCGCGCTGACCAACCTGCGCCTGTGCTTTCCCGATCTCGACGAGTCCGAACGCCGCACCCTGGTGCGCCGTCACTTCGTCGCCTTCGCCCGGGCCTTCCTCGATCGCACGCTAGGCTGGTGGGCTTCGCGGGAGCGCCTCGAACGCATCATCCGCATCCATGGCGTCGAGCATCTGACCGACCCGGACGGCCGGCCGGTGATCATGCTATCGCCGCATTTCGTCGGCCTCGATGCCGGCGGCACCGTGGTTTCCATGCACGTCGTCGGGTGCAGCGTGTTTTCCCGGCAAAAGAACCCGGTGCTGAACAAGCTCCTTTATGATGGCCGGCGGCGCTTCAATGACGCCGTGCTGCTGTCTCGCCAAGACGGCATGCGCAAGATCGTCAAGGCGATGAAGGACGGGCATCCGTTCTACTATCTGCCGGACATGGATTTTGGCCGCAAGGAATCGATCTTCGTGCCTTTCTTCGGCGTTCCGGCGGCGACCATCCCCGCCCTGTCGCGCATGGTACGGCTGACCCGGGCCCGGGTCGTGCCGGTCATCACCCGGCAGGTGGCGGACGGCTACGAGGTCGAGGTGATGGCGCCCTGGGAGAATTTCCCCGGCGACAGTGTCGAAGCCGATACCGAATTCATGAACCGTTTCATCGAAGGCCAGGTACTGCGCATGCCGGAGCAGTATTACTGGTTGCACAAGCGTTTCAAGACCCGGCCACTCGGAGAACAGGGGTTTTATAAATGAGCAGCCTGAAAGTAGAAATTCGTCCCGTGACGCCGCCCGACGTCCCGGCCATTGCCGCGTTGGCCCGTGAAATCTGGCAGGCGACCTATCCCGGGATCATCACCCAGGAACAGATCGATTTCATGCTTGAGCAGCGTTACGGCCACGAGCGGCTGTACGACGACCTCGAGGATCTGCACAAATGGCTGGACCAGGCCTTTCATGACGGCCGGCGAGTCGGCTTCGCCTTCAGCGAAATCTACAAGGGCGAGTTCAAGCTCGACAAGCTCTACATCCATCCCGACGTGCAGCGCCAGGGCGTCGGTGGCCAGCTGATTGCCCATGTCGCCGAACGGGCCCGGCGCGAGGGCTACCCCTGCGTCGTGCTGCAGGTCAACAAGCGCAACGTCAATGCCATCAACTCGTACAAGAAATACGGCTTCGTCGTCCGAGAGGTGACCGTGGACGACATCGGTCACGGCTACGTGATGGACGATTTCGTTATGGAGAAGGTGCTTTAAGATTTTGAGGCAAGCCACTGTCTCTGCTATGATTTTCCGAATTATTCCGCGAGGCGGTACGTGAAACTCAAATTCTCCAAAATGCACGGCCTGGGCAACGATTTCGTCGTCCTCGACGGCATTCGCCAGCCGGTTTCCCTCAGCCCGGAACAGCTGGTCTACCTGGCCGACCGCCATTTCGGCGTCGGTTGCGACCAGATCCTGCTGGTCGAAAAGCCGACCCAGCCTGGCGTCGATTTCCGCTACCGCATCTTCAACGCCGACGGCGGCGAGGTCGAGCAGTGCGGCAACGGCGCCCGCTGCTTCGTGCGTTTCGTGCATGACCAAGGCTTGACCGGGCAGCGCGAGATCCGCGTCGAGACGCGCAGCGGCATCATTGCGCCGCGCCTCGAGGGCGACGGGACGGTGACCGTCGACATGGGCGTTCCCCGCTTCCGGCCGGCCGAAATTCCCTTCCTTGCCGACGACGACGTGATCGTCCATCTGCTCGACGTGGCCGACGAGACGCTGGAAACCAGCGTCGTCTCGATGGGCAATCCGCATGCCGTGCAGGTGGTGGACAGCGTGGACACGGCGCCGGTCGGCGAGCACGGGCCGCTGATCGAAAACCATTCCCGCTTCCCCCAGCGGGTCAACGCCGGCTTCATGCAGATCGTCGATCGCCACGCCATCAAGCTGCGCGTCTATGAGCGCGGTTCGGGCGAAACCCTGGCCTGCGGCACCGGCGCCTGCGCCGCGGTGGTCGCCGGCATCCGGCGCGGCCTGCTCGATTCGCCGGTGCGGGTGACGACGCGCGGCGGCGATCTGAGCATCGTCTGGGGCGGCGACGGGCGTCCGGTCCTGATGACCGGCCCGGCCGTCACGGTATTTACTGGAGAAATCGAATTATGAGCGCCCTCTTTCCCGAGGAAATTGCCGAATACCTGAAGAACAACCCGAGTTTCTTCGAGCAGTACGCCGACCTGATGGCGCAGATATTCGTTCCCCATCCGCACGGCGGCCGCGCCGTTTCGCTGGCCGAGCGGCAGATGCTGACCCTGCGCGACAAGAACCGGGCGACCGAGAGCAAGCTGGCCGAGCTGATCGCCTTCGGCGAGGAGAACGACCAGATCAGCGAGAAGGTGCATCGCCTGGCGGTGGCGCTGGTTGCCGCCGAGACCTTCCAGGCGGTCATCCACCTGCTCAACTTCCATCTCCACGACGATTTCTCGGTGCCGCACGTGGCGCTGCGCCTGTGGGACAAGCCGGCCGGCATCGAGGACCTGCCCGAGTTCGCCGCGGTCAGCGAAGAACTGCAGGTCTTCGCCGAAACGCTGGCCAAGCCGTATTGCGGGTCGACGGCCGGTTTCGGCACCGCCTCGTGGTTCGGCGCCAGCGCCGCGCACATCCGCTCGCAGGCGCTGATCGCGCTGCGCAACGGCGGCGGCACCATCGGCATGATCGCGCTGGGCAGCGAAGAGGCCCAGCGTTTCTACCCCGACATGGGCACCCTCTACCTCGAACGCCTAGGCGAAATGGTTTCCGCCGCGCTGGCCCGGGTGACCAAGAGCGTGTTGTGAGCCCGTCGGCGGCGATCGACGCCTGGCTGGCCGAACTGGCCGACCAGCGTCGCCTGTCGCCGCATACTGTTTCGAACTACCGGCGCGATCTCGGCAAGCTGCTGACGGCGGCCGGCGCCATGCCGCTGGCCGAGCTGCAGGTCCATCACCTGCGCCGTTTCGTCGCCCAGCTGCATGGCGGCGGTCTGGCCGGGCGTTCGCTGGCCCGGACGCTGTCGGCCTGGCGCGGCTTCTTCGCCTGGCTGGGCGAGCGCGGCCTGATCCAGGCCAACCCCTGCGACGGCATCCGCCCGCCCAAGTCGCCGCGGCTGCTGCCCAAGGCCTTGTCGGTCGACGAAACGGCCCGCCTGCTCAGTCCGGTCGACGACGACAACCCGCTGCTCGCCGCCCGCGACCTGGCCATGTTCGAGCTGTTCTACTCCTCCGGCCTGCGCCTGGCCGAACTGGTGGCGCTCGACTGCGACGCACTGGCAACCGTCGCCGAGGACGGCGAAGTGCGCGTCCTCGGCAAGCGCAGCAAATTGCGGCTGGTGCCGGTCGGCAGCCAAGCGCGCCAGGCGCTGGTGGCATGGGCAGCGGTGCGCGACGAACTGGCCCGGCCCGGCGAAAAGGCGCTGTTCGTCGGCCAGCGCGGGGCGCGCATCAGCCGGCGCGTGGTCGAGGCCCGGCTGGCGCGGCGCGCCGTGCTGCTCGGCCTGCCGACCCACGTGCATCCGCACATGCTGCGCCACTCCTTCGCCTCGCACCTGCTGCAGTCGTCGGGCGACCTGCGGGCAGTGCAGGAAATGCTCGGCCACGCCAGCATCGCCTCGACCCAGGTTTATACGCACCTGGATTTCCAGCACCTGGCCAAGGTTTACGACGCGGCGCACCCGCGCGCCAAGCGCTGAGCGCCGGCCGGCGATTGCTGCGGTCGACGGCAAAAAATGGCTAAAAATCAAGGCGTCAATTGACGAGTCGTTTGCCAGCCACTATGATTCACGGTTTCGAAAAATCGCCGGATTCAAGGAGTTAGTCATGGCCATCAACCGTAACCGCCGTTCTTCCCTGGAACGCCGCTGCGTTTCCAAGTCCACCAAGCGTCTGTTCAAGGGCGCCGGCAAGACCATGTTCAAGGTCATGTACGCCGCCGAATGCCAGCAGCGCAACCGCAAGGCCCTGGGCGCCTAAGCTTTTGCCAGCATTCCGGGCCCCGGTCGCCGCAAGGCGGCCGGGGCTTCTTGCTTTTGTGGCCTGCTTTGCAATTGACGAAACATGAAAGCTGGTCTTCGCGTCCCTGGCGTTGTTGCTCATCCTCGGGATAGCTTCGGCTATCGCTGTCGGGGTTGGCAAACTCGGCGCCTAGCCAGGAACACGAATCCGGCGCTTTCATCTGTTCCGCCCATTACAAAGCAGACCACCTGATTCAGGAAAAACATGGCTCAGCTGATTCTGCTGCCGGGCAAGGAACGTTCGGCTTTCAAGCGCCACCCCTGGTTGTTTGCCGGTTCGGTCGGCCGTCTCGAGGGGCGGGCCCGGCCGGGCGACACGGTCGAGGTGCTGGCCGACAACCTGAAGCCGCTGGGGCGCGCCGCCTATAGCCCGCAATCGCAGATCCGGGCCCGTTTCTGGACCTTCGAGGCCGACGAGTCGGTGGACGACGCCTTCTTCAAGCGCCGCATCGCCGCCGCCGTCGCCCGCCGCCAGGCACTGCCGGAACTGCGCGGCCAGGCCGGCCTGCGCCTGATCCACGCCGAATCGGACGGCCTGCCCGGCGTCATCGCCGACCAGTACGGCGACACCGTGGTCGTTCAGCTGACGTCGGCCGGCGCCGACAAGTGGCGCCAGGCCATCGTCGCCGCGCTGGTCAAGGCGACCGGCTGCGCCCGGGTCTACGAGCGTTCCGATTCCGACGTGCGCGGGCTGGAAGGCCTCGGCCCGGTGACCGGCTGGGTCCATGGCGAGGCGCCGGCGACGCCGCTCTCCATCGAGGAAAACGGCGTCCGGCTGGCCATCGACATCGCCGGCGGCCACAAGACCGGCTTCTATCTCGACCAGCGCGACAACCGCGCCCTGCTCGGCCAGCTGGCGGCCGGCCAGGAGGTGCTCAACTGTTTCTGCTACACCGGCGGCTTTTCGCTGCAGGCGCTGGCCGGCGGCGCCGCGTCGGTGCTGTCGATCGACTCCTCCGGCCCGGCGCTGGCCCAGGCCCGGGCCAACCTGGCGCTCAATCCGGAGCTGCCGGCCGAGCGCGCCGCATGGCTGGAGGCCGACGTCTTCTCGGCACTGCGCGATTTCCGTAAAGCTGGACGGACTTTCGACCTGATCGTCCTCGACCCGCCCAAGTTCGCCCCCTCGGCCGCCCACGCCGACCGGGCGGCCAAGGCCTACAAGGATATCAACCTGCTCGGCTGCAGGCTGCTCAAGCCGGGCGGCCTGCTGATGACCTACTCGTGTTCGGGCGGCGTCGGGCTCGAACTGTTCCAGAAAATCGTCGCCGGCGCGGCGCTCGACGCCGGGCGGGCGGCGCGCATCGTCCGCCGCCTGTCGGGTTCGGCCGACCATCCGGTGGCGCTGAACTTTCCCGAAGGCGAATATCTCAAAGGCCTGCTCGTCCAGGTCGGTTAAACCTTGAAACCTCAGTTGGACGCGGCCGATGGCGCGTTTGGACGGGATGGCCGGCGCGAAGCGACGAGGCAGCAGGCTCATGCCTGCAACGAGGAGCGACAAAGCCGGACGCCCGGCCAGACGTGCCAGCGGCCGCGTAGCGCTGTCACCCAACGGGTGAGTCGTATCGAGGGCGCCAAGGTCAGCATTCATGCAGCTGCTCACGGAGAGATAAGCGGTCAACTGAGGTTTCAAGGTTAAACTGCCGTCGTGAATCCGCTCCGCCGCCTCCTGCTCGTTGTTGCGCTCTTCGTCGCCCAGATGGCGGCCGGGGCGCATGCCGTCGAGCATGTGGCCAACGATGGCGACGGCCTGCCCACGCATCTCTGCCAGCTGTGCCTGACGGCGCACGACCTCGGCTCGGCGCTGCCTGCGCTGGCCGCCGTGCCGCCGGTGTCGGCCGGCCAGCTGCGCCCTGAGGCGCTCACCGTCAATGACCGCGGCGCCCTGCCGCCGCCGGCCGCCCGCCAGGGGGCGCCACCCCGCTTCTGAAAATTGCCTCTTTTTGACGGTCGACCGCCGCATTGCCGCGGCCGGCCGATTCGACGCGTTTTCAGGAGTTTTCCATGCAAAAGACATTTGCCATGGCGGCCATGCTGGCCGCCTCGTGCGCCGCTGCGGCGGCCGACGATGCCGACCTGGCCGCCATCCGCAGCCAGATCAGCGAAATGAAGCAGAGCTACGAGCAGCGCATCGCGGCGCTCGAAGAGAAACTGGCCCGGGCCGAAGCCCGCGCCGCCGCCCCGGCGGCGGCCGACAGCCGGGAGGCGGTTGCCGCCGCGGGCCCGGCCCCGGCCCCCTTGCCGGCCACCACGCCCGCCGCCGCCTCGGCCAGCCGCTTCAACCCCGAGGTCTCGCTGATCCTGCAGGGCCAGTACAAGAACATGAAGGATGTCGCCGAGCGCGGCATCACCGGCTTTTTCCCGGCCGGCGGCCACGACCACGGCGAGGGAACGATCGAAGGCATCAACAAGCGCGGCTTCTCGGTCGATCATACCGAGCTGGTGCTCGGCGCCAGCATCGATCCCTACTGGCGCGGCCAGGCCGTGCTGGCCATGGCCGATGGCGAAGTCGAGGTCGAGGAGGCCTGGTTCCAGTCGCTGGCCATCGGCCACGGCGTCGGGCTGAAGGGCGGCCGCTTGCGTTCCGGCATCGGCTACCTCAACGAGCAGCATCCGCATGCCTGGGATTTCGCCGATGCGCCGCTGATGTATCAGGCGATGTTCGGCACCCACGGCAATTACACCAATGACGGGGTGCAGCTCAAGTGGCTGGCGCCGACCGCGACCTTCCTCGAGTTCGGGGCCGAAATCGGCCGTGGCGCCAATTTCCCGGGCACCGACCGCAACCAGAACGGCAGCGGCGCCGCGGCGCTCTTCGCCCATGTCGGCGGCGACGTTGGCGTCGCCCACAGCTGGCGGGCCGGGCTGTCCTGGCTGAAGACGCGGGCCAAGGGCCGCGAAGCGCATTTTGCCGGGATCAATGACGATGAGATCGGTGGTCAGTTCTCTGGCCGTTCCGGCACCTGGATTGCCGATTTCGTCTGGAAATGGGCGCCGGACGGCAACCCGAAATACCGCAACTTCAAGTTCCAGACCGAATACTTCCAGCGTCGGGAAAAGGGCGACCTGACTTGCGCCACGCCGGAGGATGCCAGCGCAACGGTCAGTTGTGACGGCGTGGTGTCGAGCTATCGCACCCGCCAGTCCGGCTGGTATGCCCAGGGTGTATATCAATTCACCCCCAACTGGCGCGCCGGCCTGCGCTACGAGCAACTGGCCAGCGGCACGCGCGATTTCGGAGACAACGCGGCGAACTTCGTCGTCGACAGCTATCGCCCGCAGAAGGCGACGGCGATGGTCGACTACAGCTGGAGCGAGTTCTCGCGCCTGCGCCTGCAGTTGGCGCAGGACAAGTCGATGCAGGGCATCACCGACAACCAGGTGACCGTGCAGTACATCATGAGCCTGGGCGCCCACGGCGCGCACAAGTTCTGAGGAGGCGGCGATGAAAAATTTCATTTTTGCCCTGTTTTTCGGGTTGACCGTAGCGATTGCCCCGCTGGCCCGCGCCGACCTCGCCGTCTTCGCCACGGTGCCCGAGTGGGGCGCCCTGGCCAAGGAAATCGGCGGCGACAAGGTCAAGGTCTACACGGCGACCACCGCTCTGCAGGATCCGCACCGCATCGAGGCCCGGCCCTCGCTGCTCGCCCAGGCGCGGCGCGCCAACCTGCTCGTCGCCACCGGCGCCGAACTGGAAATCGGCTGGCTGCCGCTGGTCCAGCGCGATTCCGGCAACGCCGCCATCCAGGTCGGCCAGCCCGGCTATTTCGAGGCAGCGGCCCAGGTCGTCCGGCTCGAGGTGCCGGCCAGCGTCGACCGTGCGCATGGCGACGTCCATGCCGGCGGCAATCCGCACATCCAGCTCGATCCGCGCAACGTGCTCAAGGTCGGCGAAAAGCTGGCGGCCCGCATGGCTGAGCTCGACCCGCCGCAGGCGGCGGCCTACCAGGCGGGCTGGGCCGCCTTCGCCGGCAAATGGCAGACGGCGATGGCGCGCTGGGAAAAGGACGCGGCGCCGCTCAGGGGGGTGCCGGTGCTGGTGCACCACGAATCCTTCAGCTACCTGTTCAACTGGCTGGGCATCAGGGAAGTCAGCGCCCTCGAACCGAAACCCGGCATCGACCCGAGCAGCGGCCAGCTGAGCAGCCTGCTCGCCCGCCAGCAGAGCCAGCCGGCCCGCCTGGTGCTGCGCGCCGCCTACCAGCCGGACGGGCCGAGCGCCTGGATCGCCGGCAAGGCGGGCATCCCGGCCGTGATGTTGCCGTTCACGGTGGGCGGCACGTCGGAGGCCAAGGACTTGTTCGGTCTGTTCGACGACACCGTGCAGCGTTTGCTCAAGGCCGTGAAGTGAGGGCCCTGTTGACCGCGCGCGGCCTGGTCGCCGGCTGGGAGCAGCCGGCGACGCCGCCGCTCGACCTCGCCCTGCGGACCGGCGAGATCGTCGGCCTGACCGGGCCGAACGGCGTCGGCAAGAGCACCCTGCTGGCGGCTTTTGCCGGGCGGGCCAGGGTCTTCGCCGGTCAACTGGAAAAAAGGCCGAATTTGCAAATCGCCCTGCGCACCCAGGATGTCCCGCCGGTCGCCGGCCTGCCGCTGTCCGGCCGCGACCTGCTCGCCCTCACCGGGGCCGGCCCGGTCGGCCTGCCCGCCTGGCTGGCCGACCGCCTCGATGAACGGCTCGACCGCCTGTCCGGCGGCCAGCGCCACTACCTGACGCTGTGGGCGGTGCTGCAGGCGCCGGCCGAGCTGGTGCTGCTCGACGAACCGACCAACAACCTCGACGCCGCCGGCGTCCGCCACCTCACCGCCCACCTCCACGAGCGGGCCGGGGAGGGCGCCGGCATCATCGTCGTCAGCCACGATGCCGCCTTCGTCGCCGCCGCCTGCGACCGGGTCGTCGTGCTGGAGTCCGCCGATGAACGCTGAGCTCTTCCTCGCCCCCTTCCTGACCGGCCTCGGCCTGGCCATCCTGCTGCCCCTGCTCGGCTGCTACCTGCGCCTGCGCGACGAGTGGCTGGCGGCGCTGGCCTATTCCCACGTCGCCGCGGCCGGCGCCCTGCTCGCCCTGGTCGGCGGCCTGCCGCCGGCCCTCGGCGGCATCGCCGCGGCCGGCCTGGCCGGGGCCGGCAAGCGCCTGTTCGCCCGCCGCCTGAGCGGCGGCGCCAGCTATGCGCTGCTCCTGCTCGGCGGCTGGGCGGTCGCCGTCCTCCTCGCCGCCAACCAGCCGATGGCCGAACGCCTCGGCCACGCCCTGTTCGACGGCCAGCTCTATTTCGCCGGCGACGCGGCACTGTGGCAGGTGGCGCTCGGCGTGCCGCTCGCCCTGCTGCTGTTGCGCGCCATGTCGCGCCACCTGCTGCTGGCCCACACCTATCCCGACTTTTTCCGCATCCGCGGCCTGCGCAGCTGGCCGACGCAGACCGGCTTCGACCTGCTGGCCGCCCTGGTCCTGGCCCTGGCCACCATGAGCCTGGGCGTCATGGGCGCCTTCGCCCTGGTCTTCGTGCCAACCTGGCTGGCCTTCCGGCGGGCCGCCCGCTGGCGGGCCGGCTTGCTCGGCGCGCTGGGCATCGGCGTCCTCGCCTACGTCGTCGCCTTCGGGCTGGCCCTGTGGCTGGACCAGCCCTTCGGCCCGGTGCTGGCCGGCCTGCTCGTCCTGGTCGGACTCCTCGTTGCATGAAGCCGGGGGGCGTGCTAAAACGGGTACCCTGCATGCGGAGTGTTCATGGTCTTTTCGTTTTTCAAGAAGCAGCCCACCAAGATGCCGGAACGGCCGGCTGCCAAGCCGCGCGCGCCGGAGCCTCAGCCCGAGCCGGTGGCCCGCCCGGCGGCGGCCGAGGAGGACGTGGCGCCGCTGCCCGAACCGCTGCCCGACCTCGAATTCACCCGCAGCAACATCGGCCTGCCCAAGGCCCCGCCCGGCAAGCCGCCGGTCGCTGAGCCATCGGCGGCGCCGGTCGCTGACGATTTCGCCATCGACGATTTCGATCACGACGATTTCACCGAATCCAGCGTCATGGGCATCGACGTCGACCAGGACGTCGACCCGCTGCAGGCCTGCGTCGAGCAGGTCGTCGTGCTCTACGCCAACGGCCAGGACAGCGCCGCCCGCTCGCTGCTCGAGACCTTCGTCCGCGCCTACCATGGCGCCGAGGGCAAGCGTTTCTGGCTGCTCATGTTCGACCTCCTGCAGCAGACCGGCGAGCGCGCCGCCTTCGACAAGCTGGCGGTCGATTTCGCCGAAACCTTCGAGACCTCGCCGCCCGCCTGGCGCCTGCTCGGGCCAACCGAGAAAAAACCGGAGGCGGCCGGTAACGGCCAGCGCAAGGTCTTCCTGCAGGGCGTGCTGACTGCCGATGGCAAGCTGCCGGTCACCGAACTGGCCAAGTTGGTCGAGCAGAAGGTGCCGACCGTCGTCGAATGCGGCAAGCTGGTTGGTTGCGACGATGACGTCGCCGCCCAGCTCGGCGAAACGCTTTATCTCGCCCGCCGCCGCCGGCAGACCCTGCAGCTGAACGGCATCGAGGCCTTCGTCGACCGCCTGAACGGCCGCCTGGTCGCCGGCGAGGCGGCGCACGAGCCGGCCTGGCGGCTGCTGCTCGAATTGCTGCAGCGCCACGGCAAGCAGGAGCTGTTCGAGGAGCGGGCCATCGATTACGCCGTCACCTTCGAACTGTCGCCGCCCTCCTGGGAGCCGGTGCAGGCAGCCGGGCCGGCTGCCAAGGCGACGGCCACGCCGAGCGACGGTGCTTATTATCTGAGCGGCGAGATCAAGGGCAGTCGCTTCGAGGAACTGGTCGACGTGCTGGAAGGCGCCGAGCCGGCGGTCATCGACTTTTCCGCGGTCAGGCGGCTCGATTTCGTCTCGGCCGGCCAGCTGGTCAATCGCCTCGCCCCGTTCAAGGCGGCCGGGCGCGAGATCGTCATCCGCAGCCCGAATCACCTGGTCGCCGAACTGATGGCCGTGGTCGGGCTCAACAAGATGGCGCGCATCATCGTTCGCAAATCCTGAGGAAACAAGCATGGAGCAATATCACGGCACGACGATCCTGTCGGTGCGCCGGGGCAAGGTCGTCGCCATGGGCGGCGACGGCCAGGTGACGCTGGGCAACGTAGTCATCAAGGCGACCGCCCGCAAGGTCCGCCGCCTCTACCAGGGCCGCATCCTGGCCGGTTTCGCCGGCGGCACGGCCGATGCCTTCACGCTCTTCGAGCGCTTCGAGGCCAAGCTGGAAAAGCACCAGGGCAACCTGCTGCGCTCGGCCGTCGAGCTGGCCAAGGACTGGCGCTCGGACCGCGCCCTGCGCCGGCTTGAGGCCATGCTGTCGGTGGCCGACCAGGAGGTGTCGCTGATCATCACCGGCAACGGCGACGTGCTCGAGCCGGAGCAGGGCATCGTCGCCATCGGCTCGGGCGGTTCCTACGCGCAGAGCGCGGCGCGCGCCCTGCTCGAGAACACCGACCTGTCGCCGCGCGACATCGTCACCAAGTCGCTGGAAATCGCCGGCGACATCTGCATCTACACCAACCGCAATTTCACCATCGAGGCCCTCGAATGAGCGCGATGACCCCGCAGGAAATCGTCCACGAGCTGGACAAGCACATCGTCGGCCAGAACAAGGCCAAGAAATCGGTCGCCATCGCCCTGCGCAACCGCTGGCGACGGGCCCAGGTGGCCGAGCCGCTGCGTCAGGAGATCACCCCCAAGAACATCCTGATGATCGGCCCGACCGGCGTCGGCAAGACCGAGATCGCCCGTCGCCTGGCCCGCCTGGCCAACGCGCCTTTCATCAAGATCGAGGCGACCAAGTTCACTGAGGTCGGCTACGTCGGGCGCGATGTCGAGACCATCATCCGCGACCTGGCCGAGATGGCCATCAAGTCGCACCGCGAGCAGGCCATCAAGCTGATGCGGGCCCGCGCCGAGGACGCCGCCGAGGAGCGGGTGCTCGATGCCCTGCTGCCGCCGGCCCGCAGCCCCGGCTTTTTTGCCGAGAATTCCGAGTCGACCGCGGCGGAAGGCAGCACCCGCCAGAAATTCCGCAAGAAGCTGCGCGAGGGCGAGCTGGACGACAAGGAAATCGACATCGAGGTCGCCGCGCCCGGCATGCAGGCCGAGATTTTCGCGCCGCCCGGCATGGAGGAGCTGACCCAGCAGATCCAGGGCATGTTCCAGAACCTCGGCGGCGGCAAGAAGAAGTCGCGCAAGCTGAAGATCAAGGAAGCGCTCAAGCTGCTCACCGACGAGGAGGCCGCCAAGCTGGTCAACGACGAGGAGGTCAAGCTGGAGGCGCTGAAGGCGGTCGAGCAGAACGGCATCGTTTTTCTCGACGAACTCGACAAGATCGCCAGCCGTTCCGAGATGCAGGGCGCCGACGTCTCGCGCCAGGGCGTGCAGCGCGACCTGCTGCCGCTGGTCGAGGGAACGACGGTGTCGACCAAGTACGGCATGATCAAGACCGATCACATCCTGTTTATCGCCTCCGGCGCCTTCCACCTGTCCAAGCCGTCCGACCTGATTCCCGAGTTGCAGGGCCGCTTTCCCATCCGCGTCGAGCTCGATTCGCTGTCGGTGGCCGATTTCGAATGCATCCTGACTCAGACCGACGCCTGCCTGACCAAGCAGTACCAGGCGCTGCTCGAAACCGAAGGCGTGCACATCGAGTTCGCCGACGACGGCATCCGCCGGCTGGCCGAGATCGCCTTCCAGGTCAACGAGCGCACCGAGAACATCGGCGCCCGTCGCCTGCACACGGTGATGGAAAAGCTGCTCGAGGAGCTGTCCTTCGAGGCCGGCAAGGTCGGGCTCGACAAGGTGCTGGTCGATGCCGCCTACGTCAACGCCAAGCTCGGCGAGGTGGCGGCCGACGAGGATCTGTCGCGCTACGTGCTGTAGGCGGCCGGACCGAGGGAGATTCCCTATTGCCCGGCCGCTCTGGCCGGGCACAATGGCGCTTTCCCCTGAAAGCCGCCCGAGGTTGCGTTGGACGACCAAAGCCTGAGTTTCCGCCTGCTGGCCATTCTGTTTCCGATTTTCGGCATCGTCGCCGCCGGCTTTTTCTACGGCCGCCGGCACAAGCCGGAAATGGCCGTGGCCAATCGCCTGAACATGGACGTCTTCGTGCCGGCCCTGGTCTTCGCGGCGATGGCCGGCAAGTCCTTCGACCTGGCCGCCTACCTGCCGCTCGCCCTCGGCGGCTTCCTGCTGCTCGCCGCCTGCGGCCTGCTCGCCTGGCCGGTGGCGCGGCTGATCGGCGTCCAGCCCAAGACCCTGGTGCCGCCCATGCTGTTCAACAACTCCGGCAACATCGGCCTGCCGCTCGCCGTGCTGGCCTGGGGCGAGGCGGCGCTGCCGGCGGCGGTCATCCTCTTCATGGTCGAGAACACCCTGCATTTTTCCTTTGGCGCCCGCCTGCTCGACCCGAAGACGCGCCTGCTGACGTTGTGGCGCATCCCGGTCGTGTTCGCCGCCATCGCCGGCCTGGCCGTGGCCATCCTGAAAATCCCGGTGTGGACGCCGCTGGTCATCGCCATCAAGATGCTCGGCGATGTTTCGGTGCCGCTGCTCCTCTTCTCGCTCGGCGTGAGGATGACCGACGTGTCCTTCGGCGAATGGAAGCTGGCCGTCGGCAGCGCCCTCGTCCGGCCGCTGGCCGGCATGCTGATCGCCGCCGGCATCATCCAGTTGCTCGGCCTGCAGGGGCGGGAGGCGGCGATGTTGTTCGTCTTCGGTGCCTTGCCGCCGGCCGTGCTCAACTTCCTGTTCGCCGAGCGCTACCAGCAGGAGCCGCAGCGCGTCGCTTCCATCGTGCTGATCGGCAACCTGGCGGCGCTGCTTTTCCTGCCGCTGGCGCTGGCCTACGTTTTGTGATTTTGGCGGTTTTTTGCCGTCGACCGCAGCGGTCCGGTTTTACCGGCCGAAGCGTTCCATCTGCCGCCGGTCGCGCTTGGTCGGCCGGCCGTGCAGGTCGGCGGCGGGTTCGACGGTGAATTTGCGCCGCATCTGCTCGGCTTCGCGGGCGGCGATGCTGTCCGGCGTTTCCTCGTAGAGCAGCCGCGCTTCCGGCGCCGGGCCGCGCTTGTCGGACAGCGCCCTGACGCACACTTCCCAGCGCGTTTCGCCGTTGGCGATGTCGAGCCGGTCGCCGACCTTGATGTCGCGCGCCGGCTTGGTCGCCGCGCCATTGAGCTTGACCTTGCCGCCGCTGACCGCGTCGCTGGCCAGCGAGCGCGTCTTGAAGAAACGCGCCGCCCACAGCCATTTGTCGACGCGCAGGCCGCTCACGCGGGCAGGACGGACTCGCCGGCGTAAAGTTGCTCGACCGTCTCGCGCCGGCGGATGACGTGCATCCGGTCGCCATCGACCATGATTTCGACGGCGCGCGGCCGGGTGTTGTAGTTGGAGGCCATGGCCATGCCGTAGGCGCCAGCCGACATCACCGCCAGCAGGTCGCCGGCCGCGACGGCCAGCGGCCGGTCCTGGCCGAGGAAATCGCCGGTCTCGCAGACCGGGCCGACGACGTCGTACTCGGTGGCGGCGCCGGGGCGCGGCACGACCGGCAGGATGTCGTGCCAGGCCTCGTAGAGGGCCGGGCGCATCAGGTCGTTCATGGCGGCGTCGATGATGGCGAAATTCTTGGCCTCGCCCTGCTTGAGGTACTCGATGCGGGTGAGCAGCAGGCCGGCATTGCCGACCAGGCGGCGGCCCGGTTCGAGGACGACCTGCAGGCCGCGGCCGGCCAGCTTGTCGAGCAGCGGCGTCAGGTAGGCAGCGACGGTCGGCTGCACCTGCTCGGCGTTGTATTTGATGCCGAGGCCGCCGCCGAGGTCGAGGTGGTGAATCTTGATGCCCTCGGTCGCCAGCTGGTCGACCAGGGCCAGGATGCGGTCGAGCGCCTCGACGAAGGGCGAGGGGTCGAGCAGTTGCGAACCGATGTGGCAGTCGACGCCGGCGATCTCGATATGGGGCAGGGCGGCGGCGCGGCGGTAGAGGGGCAGCGCGTCGTCGTAGGCGACGCCGAACTTGGCGCCCTTGAGGCCGGTGGAAATATAGGGATGGGTCTTCGGATCGACGTTGGGATTGACGCGCAGGCTGATCGGCGCCTTCTTGCCGCACTGGCCGGCGACCTCGTTGAGGCGCTCCAGTTCGGGGATCGATTCGACGTTGAAGCAGAAGATGCCGGCGTCGAGCGCCAGTTTCATTTCTTCGGCGGTCTTGCCGACGCCGGAGAAAACGACCTTCTTCGGATCGGCCCCGGCGGCCAGCACGCGCTGCAGTTCGCCGCCCGACACAATGTCGAAGCCGGCGCCGAGGCGGGCGAAGACGTTGAGGATGGCGAGGCTGGAATTGGCCTTGACGGCGTAGCAGACCAGGGCGCCCCGGCCGGCTGCATGAGCGCCGAGGACGTCGTGGAATTCAGCCAGCGACGCTTCCAGCGCAGCGCGGGAATAGACATAGGCCGGCGTGCCGAACTGTTCGGCGATGGCGGGCAGGGGTACCGATTCGGCGTGCAGGACGCCGTTCTTCAGGGTGAATTGGCTCATTGGGCTTGGGGGCGAGTGGTCGTGCTAACATCCTTGGCAGCCGGCTTGCCGCTGCCCAGCAGCGGTTCCGGCGCCGGCCCGGTGGGCCGTTCAAGGGCGCCCTTCATGCCGCAGGCGGAAAGGCAAAAAACCAACAACAAGGCGGCGATTCTGGACATGTTCGGGGCGCGGTCAGCGAAGAGCGGGATGGTAGCACACGATGGATGACGGCGAATTCAACACCCTGGCCGGCCAGGCACTGGCCCGTATCGACGCCGCCCTGGAGGCTTCCGATGCCGATCTCGACTTCGAGCTGGCGGCCGGCGGCGTGCTCGAAATCGAATTCGCCGACGGCAGCAAGATCATCGTCAACCGCCATGCGGTGGCCAGGGAAATCTGGGTTGCCGCCAAGGCCGGCGGCTTCCATTTCCGCTGGGATGGCGCCGCCTGGCGCGACACCCGCGACCACGCCGAGTTGATGCAGAAACTGTCGGCACTGGCCAGCCAGCAGGCCGGCGAGGCCGTCGTGCTGGGCTGATCAGTCGGCCGGCGGCAGGCTGAAGTCGGGCGCCTGCGGCGGAACGCCGGCCAGTGCTTCCTCCTCGGCGCTACGCTCGAGGTTGATGTTCTCGGCGTAGATGTAATAGCGGTCGCGGCCTTCGCCGATGGCGATCAGTCCGTCCGGCGCCGACGGCACCTGGAGCGGCACATCCTTCAGCGCGCGGGCCATGTAGTCGATCCAGATGGGCAGGGCGGCCGCCCCGCCGGTTTCCCGGTTGCCCAGTTTCTTCGGCTGGTCGAAGCCGATCCAGGCGCAGCCGGCCACCGTCATCTGGTAGCCGCAGAACCAGGCATCGACGTATTCGTTGGTGGTGCCGGTCTTGCCGGCCAGGTCGTGGCGCTTGAGGGCGACCGAGGCCTTGGCGGCGGTGCCGTAGATGGTCACGTCGCGCAGCATGCTGTCCATCATGAAGGCGTTGCGGGCGTCGATGGCGCGCAGCGATTCGTCGCCGGCCTCGATTTCCGCCGAATGCGCCATGACCTGGTTGCGCTCGTCGCGGATTTCGCGGACGACGAAGGGATTGACCCGGTAGCCGCCGTTGGCGAAAACCGCGTAGCCGCTGACCATCTGCCACGGCGTCGCCGAGCCGGCGCCCAGGGCCATGGTCAGGTAGGGCGGGTGGCGGGCGGCATCGAAGCCGAAGCGGGTGGCGTAATCCTGCGCGTAGCCGGTGCCGATCGCCTGCAGCAGGCGGATCGATACCATGTTCTTCGACTTGGCCAGCGCCGTGCGCATCTTCATCGGCCCCTCGTACTTGCCGTCGTAATTGTGCGGCTCCCAGGCCTGCGAGCCGGTCTCGCTGGCCGGGATGACGATGGGCGCGTCGGCGATGACGCTGCCCGGGTTGTAGCCTTTTTCCAGCGAGGCCGAATAGATGAACGGCTTGAAGCTCGAGCCCGGCTGGCGCCAGGCCTGGGTGACGTGGTTGAACTTGTTGCGGTTGAAATCGAAGCCGCCGACCAAAGCGCGAATTGCGCCATCCTTCGGGTCGACCGCGACAAAGGCCGATTCGACCTCGGGCAGCTGGCTGATCTGCCAGTTGTTCTTGTCGTCCTTGTGCAGGCGGATGATGGCGCCGCGCTTCAGGCGCTTGTTGGCCGGCGACTTGTCGTCCAGCATCCGGGCGGCGAATTTCATGGCGTCGCCGCTCAGGGTCACCACCTCGCCGCCCTTGCGATAGGCCTTGATGGCCTTGGCGTCGGCGGCGAGGACGAGGGCCGGGATGAGGTCGCCGGCATCGGCGATGTCCTGCAGGGCTTCGTCTATGGCCTCGTCCTGGTCTGACTTGATGCCCTTCATGTCGAGATAGGATTCGGCGCCGCGATAGCCGTGCCGCCGGTCGTAATCCATCACCCCCTTGCGCAGCCCGTTGTAGGCCGCTTCCTGCTCGGCCTTGATGATCGTCGTGTAGACCTTCATGCCGCGCGAGTAGACATCCTCGGGGAAGCGCTCGGCGGTAATCTGGCGGGCCATTTCCGCGACGTATTCGGCATGCACGGCGTAGCCCGACAATTCGCGCTTGATGACCAACGGCTCCTTCAGTGCGGCTTCGTACTGCGTGTCCGAAATGTGGCTGAGTTCGCGCATGCGGCGCAGGACATAGCGCTGGCGCAGCTTGGCGCGGTTCGGGTTGACCACCGGGTTGTAGGCCGACGGTGCCTTGGGAAGGCCGGCAAGCATCGCCGCCTCGGCGATGGAGATGTCTTTCAGCGGCTTGCCGAAGTAGATCTGGGCGGCGGCGGCGAAGCCGTAGGCGCGCTGGCCGAGGAAGATCTGGTTGATGTACAACTCGAAAATCTCGTCCTTGCTCAGGTTGCTCTCGATCTTGAAGGAGAGCAGGGCCTCGTATAGCTTGCGGGTATAAGTCTTCTCACCGGTCAGGAAGAAATTGCGGGCGACCTGCTGGGTAATGGTCGATGCGCCCTGGCGCTTGCCTCCGCCGAGCAGGTTGGCGCCGGCGGCACGCAGGATGCCGGTGTAGTCGACGCCGCCGTGCTGGTAGAAGCGATCATCTTCGGCAGCCAGGATGGCGTGCTTCATCACTTCGGGCACATCCCGGATGCTCACCACGGCCCGGCGTTCCTCGCCGAACTCACCAATCAGGTAACCGTCGGCGGTGTAGACGCGAAGGGGAATTTTCGGACGGTAGTCGGTGAGAACCTCGAGCGACGGCAGGTTGGGGTAGGTCAGGACGAGTATGATCAGAACCATGGCGATGCCCATGGCGACCAGGCCAAGCACCAATATGACAGGGTAAAGGATCAGGCGGGCAGCCGTAGGCAGTGAAGGCACGGTGAGGGACGCATTGTGATTTGAGTTGCGCCGATTATACGCTGCGCCGTTTTCCCGTCCGGAAAATGCTTTACATGCCTGTGGCTTGTTGCTAGCATCTGAAGTGAATTATTGGTTATATTTGTAACTTCGTAATCCGTAAGGACTTTTTGGGGGTCTGGTGGGCTTCGATATCTCGGCGTTGTTAAATCCCAAGGCGCGCTCCCTGTTCGGGTTGGACATCAGTTCGTCCGCCGTCAAGATGGTCGAGCTGACCGCCAACGGGAAAGAGGGTTATCGCGTTGAGCGCTACACCGTCGAGGTGTTGCCCAAGGATGCGGTATCCGATGGCAATATCGCCAATCTGGAAGGGGTGGTTGACTGCGTCAAGCGTGCCTGGAAGCGCATGGGTACTTCGACGCGAAATGTCGCCATGGCCTTACCCGGTTCGGCGGTCATCTCAAAGAAAATCATCGTGCCGGCAGGTTTGCGCGACGAAGAACTCGAGGCCCAAGTCGAGATGGAGGCGAATCAGTACATTCCCTTCTCCATCGACGAGGTCAATCTGGATTACCAGATCATCGGGCCGGCCCCGGCGGTGCCCGACGAAATCGAGGTGCTGATCGCTGCCTCGAAGAAGGAACGGGTCGAGGACCGGGTGGCGGTGGCCGATGCGGCTGGCCTAAAGGCCATGGTCGTTGATGTCGAGTCGTTTGCCGCCTTGGCTGCTTTCGAATTGATCGAGCGTCAGCTACCGGAAGCCGGCAAGAACCAGGTCGTCGCCCTGATCGACGCCGGAGCCAGCGTCATGAGTCTGACCGTGCTCCGTAATGGGCAGCAGGTCTATGGCCGGGAGCAGGCGTTTGGCGGCAGCCAGTTGACCCAGGATATCGCTCGTCACTACGGAATGACCAACGAAGACGCCGAGACGGCTAAACGTTCGGGGAATCTGCCCGATGGCTACGAGGTCGAGTTGCTGAATCCTTTCATGGAGAATCTGGCGCTCGAGGTTTCCCGGGCCTTGCAGTTCTTCTTCACCTCCACCCAGTACAATCAGGTTGACCACATCGTCCTGGCCGGCGGTTGCGCGGTGATTCCCGGGGTCGACGAGGTGGTGGCGACGCGTACCCAGGTCAATACCCTGATTGCCAATCCGTTTGCCAACATGGTGCTTTCGGATCGTGTACGGGCAAAGAGCCTGCTGGCTGACGCTTCGTCGTTGATGGTGGCCTGCGGCCTGGCCTTGCGGAGGTTCGATCCATCATGATTCGCATTAACCTCCTTCCCCATCGTGAACAAGCAAAAAAAGCGCGGCGCGAACAGTTCATCGTGCTCGCCGGGCTGGTTTCCGTGCTGGGTGCCCTGGTGGTATTCGCCGGCTACACGCTGATCGGCGGTGCCATCAGCAACCAGGAGAGTGCCAATAGTTTCCTCAAGTCGGAAATCGCCCTGCTCGACAAGGACCTCGATCAGATCAAGCGATTGAAGGAGCAGACCCAGGCCCTGTTGGCACGCAAGCAGGTCATCGAAAGCCTTCAGCGCGATCGTGGCGAAACCGTCTATTTGCTGAGCGAACTGGTCAAGCAGGTGCCCGACGGTATCTATCTCAAGTCCTTGAGGCAGGATGGTCTGAAGGTCAATATAACCGGATACGCCCAATCGAATGCGCGTCTGTCGGCCTTGATGCGTAATCTCGAGGCTTCACCGTGGCTGGAGGCGCCGCAGTTGATCGAGAGCAAGGCGGTTGTTCTGAACGGGCGTCGGGCCAATGAGTTCGGGATGAATTTCGTTTTGACGCGTGTTCAGGCTGAGGAAGTGAAGGAGAAGAAGTGAAAGCCAAGGCTATTTCCCTTCCCGCGATCGATTTCAAGGCCGTCGCCGACGACTTCCGGTTCATGAATCCGAATGATCCGGGTGCCTGGCCGGTCATTCCCAAGGTGACCGTTTTGGTCGGCCTGTTTGCGGCCTTTCTGCTGGCGGGATGGTGGTTCGTATGGAACGACCAATTCATCGAACTGGAGACCCGGGAGCGCGAGGAAGAAACGCTCAAGCAGCAATACCTAGAAAAAAAGCGGCAGGCCGTCAATCTCGATCTATATATCCAGCAATTGGCCGAAATTGATCGCTCGTTCGGCGCCTTGCTCAAGCAACTGCCCGATAAGTCCGAGATCGAAGCCTTGCTGATCGAGGTGAACCAGGCTGGCTTGGGCCGCGGGTTGCAATTCGAACTGTTCAAGCCTGGGCAAGAGCAAATTCATGATTTCTATGCCGAATTGCCCATTTCGGTCAAGATCAACGGGGGCTATCATGATCTGGGGGCTTTTGCTGCGGATATCGCCAAATTGCCACGCATCGTCACCCTGAACAATATCTCCATCGTTCCGGTCAAGGATGGCGGGCAACTGTCGCTGGACGCAATCACCAAGACTTTCCGCTATCTTGATGAAGAGGAAGTGGCCAAGCAGAGGAAGGCCGAGCAACAGAAAAAAGCCGAGCAAGGAGCGAGAAAGTGAAGCGGATATTGCTTGTCGCCTTGTGTGGCGTTCTCGCGGGTTGCGGGGATGGCGACCACGAAGATCTGAAGCAGTGGATGGCGGAAAACTCGCGGGATATGCGGGGGAACGTCCCCAAGCTCCCCGAGGTCAAGCCCTACGAGCCGGTGCCCTATGAAGTGGATGGCATCGTCGATCCTTACAAGTCGAGCAAGATCGAGCCGGATTCGAAATACAAGCAATTGGCCGGAAAAGGCGGGGCCTTTCAGCCCGATTTCGAGGCACGTGAAATTCGCAATAGTCTTCTTGAGAAGTATCCAATCGAGTCCTTGAAGATGATTGGCTATCTCAATGTCAACAAGCGCCCCATGGCGGTCATTCAGGTTGATGACAAGGTCAAGCAGGTCAAGGTGGGGGATTACATGGGACTCGATTTTGGCATGGTGACTCAGGTTTCCGATAACGAGCTTCAACTTCGGGAATTGATTCAGGATTCTGCGGGCGACTGGACCGAGCGCAAGAGTTCGCTTTACCTGCAGAGTACGGAGGGTAGCAAGAAATGAAAATGATCAATTACAAGATAGCTGTCGCCATTGCCTGCCTTTCCTTGTGGTCTGCGGTGCGTGCCGAGCCGGCGCCAGCAAATAGCATCGAGGCGGTGACCGTGGCCCAGCAGGGTAACGACATCGCTCTGAAGATCGATCTGAAGGAGCCCTTGACTTCGCCGCCGCCGGGTTTCAGCGTGGCCAGCCCAGCCAAGATTGCACTTGATTTCCAGTCGACCGCGAATGGCCTGGGCAAGAATGCCGAGGTGTTCAACCAGGGCGATCTGCGCAGCATGAATGTCGTCCAGGTCGGTGACCGGACCCGTGTCGTGCTCAATCTGGTCAGGAATTTGAACTACCGGACCCGTCTCGACGGCAAGGCGCTTTACGTGACCCTGTCGCCGATCGAACGGGTGTCCGACTCCGCGGCACAAAGGACGACGCGATTTGCCGAGGAAAGCCTAGTTGGGACCAAGCATTCGGTTAATGACGTGGTGTTTCGTCGCGGACGGGATGGCGAGGGGCGGATCATTGTTGATCTTAGCGATTCCGGTACTGGGATAGACATCCGGCAGCAGGGCCGCAACCTGATTGTCGACTTTGCCAAGACGACTGTTCCCGACCGCTTGCGTCGCAAACTCGACGTGACCGATTTCGCCACCCCGGTCACCATGGTCGAGACCAAGGCCTATGGCGACAATGTGCGCATGACCATCACGCCCACTGGTTTGTGGGAGCACAACGCCTACCAGAGTGATAACCAGTTCGTCGTCGAGGTCAAGCGTGTCGTCGAGGATCCGAACAAGCTGGTGCAGGGTTCCAAGGTCGGTTACCAGGGACCGCGGGTTAGCATCAATTACCAGAACGGCGACGTTCGCGCTCTGCTTCGCCTGATGGCCGAAGAGCTCGGGCTCAATGCGGTGATCAGCGAAACGGTGACCGGGACCACGACGCTGGTCTTGAAGGATGTGCCGGCCGATCAGGTGATCGACATCATTTTCCAGCAAAAGGGGCTGGACATGCGCAAGAAGGGCAACATCATCATGATTGCCCCACGCGATGAAATCGCCACCCGTGAAAAGCTGGATTTCGAGTCCCGGCAGCAGATCAGCGAACTGGAACCGATCAAGCTCGAGCAGTTCCAGCTTAATTACCAGAAGGCGGCTGATGTCGCCCGTTTGCTGGCCGGCGTGTCAACGGCCAGCGGGGGAACTACTGGAATCCCGGTACAGCGCATACTCAGCAAGAGGGGTAGTGCGGTAGCCGATCCGCAGACCAATATAATCTTCATCAACGATATTCCGTCCAAGCTCGAAGAGATCCGCTCCTTCATCAACGCCATCGACGTCGGCGCCCGCCAGGTGCTGATCGAGGCGCGGGTGGTGGAGGCCAACGATTCGTTCAATCGCGATCTTGGGGTCAAGCTCGGCTTCATCAACTCCAAGCCGGTGCAGATTGGCGGGACCGGGGTCTACACGGCAGGGGGGACGGTGAGTCCCGCCGTTACCTCGGGAACCACGACAACGCCTGCCAGGCTGAACCAGCAGTCGATGTTCGGCGTCAATCTGCCTTCCGGCGCTTCGAGTGGTGGCACCTTGGCGCTCTCACTGTTCAATGCGTCGATTACCCGCATCCTGAATCTCGAATTGTCGGCGCTGGAAAAAGATGGCATCGGGAAGATCATTTCCAGTCCGCGGGTCATCACTGCCAACAACGTCAAGGCCAAAATCGAGGATGGCACGGAGATTCCGTACATCACTACGCAAGCGGTGACGACAGGTGCCCAAACCTACACGGTCAACTTCAAGCCGGCCAAGCTGTCATTGGAGGTCACCCCCCAGATCACGCCCGAGGGTACGGTACGGATGCAGTTGATCGTCAAAAAAGAGGAGCCGGACTGGGAGCGCGCTGTCGCCGTTAATGGTTTCCTGAATCCGCCGATCAAGAGCTCGGTCGTCGAGACTGCTGTGGTGGTCGAGAATGGTGGCACCGTGGTGATCGGGGGCGTTTTTGTGACCAAGAACAGCGATACGGTCAGCAAAATTCCGCTTCTCGGCGACATTCCGGGCCTGGGATGGTTGTTCAAGACGAAAAGCGAGACGGTCGACCGGCGCGAGTTGCTGGTCTTCATCACGCCGCGCCTGATGTCGGACAAGATGCGCTTCGACTAATCGGATCGGATCTCCATTGCAAGGGTCGGCAGTGCCGGCCCTTATTTTTTGTCACCGTCACAGACTCGGATAAAATCGCGCAGGATGGAATCTCGTCGAAATATCTACCTCGTTGGCCTGATGGGTGCGGGCAAGACTACCGTTGGCCGTCAATTGGCCAAACGCCTGGGGCGTCCATTTTTCGACTCCGACCACGAGATCGTCGAGCGGACAGGCGTGCCGATTCCGACCATCTTCGAAATTGAGGGCGAGGAGGGTTTTCGTCGCCGCGAAGCGCAAACCATCCAGGAGTTGACCGAGTCCGGCAGCATCGTGCTGGCCACCGGCGGCGGAGTCGTACTGAATCCGGAAAACCGCCAGCGCTTGCACGATACCGGCTGGGTGGTCTATCTCAATGTGCCGCCCCGCCTGCTCTACGAGCGGACTCGCCACGACCGCAATCGGCCGCTGCTCAATGTCCCCGATCCGCTGGCCCGCTTGGAGGAACTTCACGCCACGCGCGATCCTCTATATCGGGAAACGGCGCACCTCGTGGTTGATGGAACGCATTTGGTGGCAGCCGGTATCGTCCAGTATCTGTTCAAGGAATTCAATCGCTTATGCAAGCAGTGACAAGAACGCTCAAGGTCGAGTTGGGCGAGCGCTCCTACCCGATCCATATCGGTGCCGGAGTCCTGTCGCGTAGCGACCTGATCCTGCCCTGTCTCAAGCAGAAAAAGGTTGTCGTCGTGACCAACGTCACCGTCGCCCCGCTTTACCTGGAATCGCTGCGGTCGACGCTGGAAAAGGCCGAAATTTCAATGATTCCCGTGGTCCTGCCGGATGGCGAGCAATACAAGACCTGGGAAACGCTGAACCTGATTTTCGATGGCCTGCTCGGCGCGCGCTGCGAGCGCGGAACTACTCTTGTTGCGCTCGGTGGCGGGGTGATCGGCGACATGGGCGGCTTTGCCGCAGCCTGTTACCAGCGTGGCATGCCTTTCATCCAGGTTCCGACCACACTGTTGTCGCAGGTTGATTCCTCGGTGGGCGGCAAGACCGCGATCAACCACCCGCTCGGCAAGAACATGATCGGCGCCTTCTACCAGCCGCAACTGGTGCTGGCTGACATCGCGACGCTGGACACGCTGCCCGATCGCGAGTTGAAAGCCGGCCTGGCGGAAGTCATCAAGTACGGGCTGATCCGCGATCCGGAATTTTTCGCCTGGCTGGAAGGCAATCTCGAAAAACTGCTGGTGCGGAACAAGGAAGTGCTGGCCTATGCGGTTCACCGTTCCTGCGCCAACAAGGCCGAGGTGGTTGCCGCCGACGAACACGAGCGCGGCGAGCGTGCTCTGCTCAATCTCGGCCATACCTTCGGCCATGCCATCGAGGCCGGGCTCGGTTATGGCGAATGGCTGCATGGCGAAGCGGTGGCGGCCGGCACGCTAATTGCTGCGCAACTGTCGCAGGATCTGGGCTGGATTGACGAGGCATCGGTGCGGCGGATCGAAGAACTCTTTCACCGTGCCGGCTTGCCGGTTACCGGGCCGGTACTCGGCGTGGATCGCTATCTCGACCTGATGAGCCATGACAAGAAGGTTCAGGATGGCAAGCTACGTTTGGTGCTGTTGCGGGGCATCGGTCAAGCCGTCGTTTCGGACCAGGCCAGCGCCGCGCAAATCGGCCGGGCCATCGAGGCACGATGCACCCGCTGAGGGCGTGCCGGCCACATCCTGTGCTGCATTGGTGCGTCGCAGCATCTTGAATCGGCAGGGGTTTACCAGTATATTCGATGGTTGCCTCTGAATTTTGTGAAGGCCGACGTGCGGATTATGACGCCCGGCTTTTTTGTCATTCGCCTGTCAATAACAGGCAAAGTTACTTGAAGGAACGCGTGTGATGGAACAGCGATTACCTGAGCAGCAGGGCATGTACGACCCTGCCAACGAGCACGACGCTTGTGGCGTGGGCTTCGTGGCCCATGTCAAGGGTCAGAAGAGTCACAGCATCGTCGAGCAGGGTTTGTTGATCCTGAAAAACATCGATCACCGCGGTGCCGTCGGTGCCGACCCCCTGCAGGGCGACGGCGCCGGTATCCTGATCCAGATTCCCGACCAGTTCTATCGCGAGGAAATGGCCAAGCAGGGCGTCGACCTGCCGCCGGCCGGCGAATACGGCGTCGGCATGGTCTTCCTGCCGCAGGAAGCGGCTTCCCGCCATGCCTGCATGGAAGAGATCGAGCGTTCCGTCGAAGCCGAAGGCCAGCGTCTGCTCGGCTGGCGCGACGTGCCGGTCAATGCCGACATGCCGATGTCGCCGGTCGTCCGCGCCACCGAGCCGGTCATCCGCCAGGTTTTCGTCGGCCGCGGCCCGGACGTCTTCGTCACCGACGCCTTCGAGCGCAAGCTGTACATCATCCGCCGGCGCGCCGCCAACGCCATCAAGTCCTTGAAGCTCAAGCACGGCCAGGAATTCTACGTGCCGTCCTTCTCGGCCCGTACCATCAACTACAAGGGCCTGCTGCTGGCCGACCAGGTCGGCGTCTATTACAAGGATCTCGAGGACAAGCGCACGGTATCGGCGCTGGCCCTGGTGCACCAGCGTTTCTCGACCAATACCTTCCCGACCTGGGATCTGGCTCATCCGTTCCGCTACATCGCCCACAACGGCGAAATCAACACCGTGCGCGGCAACGTCAACTGGTTCAAGGCCCGCGAGCAGGCGATCTCCTCGCCCATCCTCGGCGCCGACCTGCAGAAGGTGTGGCCGCTGCATTATCCCGGCCAGTCCGACTCGGCGGCTTTCGACAACGCCCTCGAACTGCTCGTCATGGGCGGCGGCTATTCGCTGGCCCAGGCCGTCATGCTGATGATTCCCGAGGCCTGGGAAAAGCACACCCAGATGGACGAAAGCCGTCGCGCCTTCTACGAATACCATGCCGCCATGATGGAGCCGTGGGACGGCCCCGCCGCCGTCGCCTTCACCGACGGTCGCCAGATCGGCGCCACGCTCGACCGCAACGGCCTGCGTCCGGCCCGTTACCTGGTCACCGACGACGACCTCGTGGTGATGGCTTCCGAATCCGGCGTGCTGCCCATCCCGGAAAAGAAGATCGTCAAGAAATGGCGCCTGCAGCCGGGCAAGATGTTCCTGATCGACATGGAGCAAGGCCGCATCATCGACGACCAGGAATTGAAAAATTCGCTGGCCAATGCCCGTCCCTACCGCGAGTGGATCGACAAGATCCGCATCCGCCTCGACGAAGTGCCGGCTGCCGACGAAACCTGCGCCGCCTCGCCGGCTTCCCAGCTCGACCGCCAGCAGGCCTTCGGCTACACCCAGGAAGACATCAAGGTCATTCTCGAGCCGATGGCCCAGAACGGCGAGGAAGCGACCGGTTCGATGGGTACCGATTCGGCGCTGCCGGTGCTGTCGAGCAAGAACAAGACGCTCTACGCCTACTTCAAGCAGCTGTTCGCCCAGGTGACCAATCCGCCGATCGACCCGATCCGCGAGGAACTGGTCATGTCGCTGGTCTCCTTCATCGGTCCCAAGCCCAACCTGCTCAACACCGTCGACGTCAATCCGCCGATCCGCCTCGAGGTTTCGCAGCCGGTGCTCAGCTGCACCGACATGGAAAAGCTGCGCAACATCGGCAAGTACACCTCGGGCAAGTTCCAGTCCTTCGAACTGGACATCTGCTATCCGGTGGCCTGGGGCAAGGAAGGCATCGAAGCCCGCCTCGCTTCGCTGGCCGCCGATGCCGAAGATGCCGTCCGTTCCGGCGCCAACATCCTGATCGTCTCCGACCGCAAGGTCGATGCCGAGCATCTGGCCATCCCGGCGCTGCTCGCCACCTCGGCCATTCACCAGCATCTGGTCAAGCAGGGCCTGCGCACCAGCACCGGCCTCGTCGTCGAAACCGGCTCGGCCCGCGAGACGCACCACTTCGCCCTGCTCGGCGGCTTCGGTGCCGAGGCGGTGCACCCCTACCTGGCGCTCGACACCATCGAAAGCCTGGCCAAGGGCGACGCCGAGAAGGCCGAGAAATACGTCAAGAATTTCGTCAAGGCGATCGGCAAGGGTCTCAACAAGGTGATGTCCAAGATGGGCATCTCGACCTACATGTCGTACACCGGCGCCCAGATCTTCGAAGCGATCGGCCTGCAGAAGGAATTCGTCGAGAAATACTTCACCGGCACGCCGTCCAACATCGAGGGCATCGGCGTCTTCGAGGTTGCCGAAGAAGCTATCCGCCTGCACAAGGAAGCCTTCTCGCCCGATCCGGTGCTGGCCAACATGCTCGATGCCGGCGGCGAATACGCCTTCCGCATCCGCGGCGAAGACCACATGTGGACGCCGGATTCGATCGCCAAGCTGCAGCATGCGACGCGCTCGAACCAGTACGACACTTACAAGGAATACGCCAAGCTGATCAACGATCAGACCAAGCGCCACCTGACCCTGCGCGGCCTGTTCGAATTCCGGCCGCAAGGCCAAGCCATCGCGCTCGATGAAGTCGAGCCGGCCAAGGAAATCGTCAAGCGTTTCGCCACCGGCGCCATGTCGCTCGGCTCGATCTCGACCGAAGCGCACACCACGCTGGCCATCGCCATGAACCGCATCGGCGGCAAGTCGAACACCGGCGAAGGCGGCGAGGATGCCCGTCGCTTCACGCCGCTCAAGGCCGGCCAGACGCTGTCCGAAGTGATCGGTGCCTCGCGCATCGAGCGCGACTACACCTTCAAGGAGGGCGATTCACTGCGCTCGGCGATCAAGCAAGTGGCCTCCGGCCGCTTCGGCGTCACCACCGAATACCTGGTCAATGCCGACCAGATCCAGATCAAGATGGCCCAGGGCGCCAAGCCCGGCGAAGGTGGCCAGCTGCCCGGCCACAAGGTGTCCGAGTACATCGGCTTCCTGCGCCACTCGGTGCCCGGTGTCGGCCTGATCTCGCCGCCGCCGCACCACGACATCTACTCGATCGAGGATCTGGCCCAACTGATCCATGACCTGAAGAATGCCAATAGCGACGCCTCGATTTCGGTCAAGCTGGTTTCCGAAGTCGGCGTCGGCACGGTTGCCGCCGGCGTCGCTAAGGCCAAGGCCGACCACCTGGTCATCGCCGGTTTCGACGGCGGTACCGGGGCTTCGCCGCAGTCGTCGATCAAGCATGCCGGCACGCCGTGGGAACTCGGCCTCTCTGAAACCCAGCAGACTCTGGTTCTCAACCAGCTGCGTTCGCGCATCCGCGTCCAGGTCGACGGCCAGATGAAAACCGGCCGCGACGTGGTCATCGGCGCGCTGCTCGGCGCCGACGAATTCGGTTTCGCCACCGCTCCGCTGGTCGTCGAAGGCTGCATCATGATGCGCAAGTGCCACCTCAACACCTGCCCGGTCGGCGTCGCCACCCAGGATCCGGTGCTGCGCAAGCGTTTCTCCGGTCAACCGGAACATGTCGTCAATTACTTCTTCTTCGTCGCCGAGGAAGTCCGCGAAATCATGGCCCAGCTGGGTATCCGCAAGTTCGACGAACTGGTAGGCCGGGCCGACCTGCTCGACACCCGTCCGGGCATCGAGCACTGGAAGGCCAAGGGTCTCGATTTCAGCAAGGTCTTCCACCAGCCGGCGGTGCCGGCCGAGGTGTCGCGCTTCCATACCGAAGTCCAGGACCACGGCCTGGAAAAGGCTCTCGATCACAAGCTCATCGAGCAGGCCCGCCCGGCTCTCGAGAACCGCCAGAAGGTGCAGATCGAGACGAAGATCATCAACGTCAACCGCACCTGCGGCACCATGCTCTCCGGCGAAGTCGCCCGCCGCTACGGCAATGCCGGGCTGCCCGACGACACCATCCACGTCAAGCTGACCGGCACCGCCGGCCAGGCCTTCGGTGCCTTCCTGGCCCGCGGCGTGACGCTGGAGCTGACCGGCGAGGGTAACGACTACGTCGGCAAGGGCCTGTCCGGCGGCCGCATCATCATCAAGCCGAGCGCCGATTTCCGCGGCAATACCCAGGACAACATCATCGTCGGCAACACCGTGATGTACGGTGCGACCGACGGCGAGGCCTTCCTCTCCGGCGTAGGCGGTGAGCGCTTCTGCGTCCGCAACTCGGGGGCGACGGCAGTCGTCGAAGGCGTCGGCGACCACGGCTGCGAGTACATGACTGGCGGCACCGTCGTCGTGCTCGGCATGACCGGGCGCAACTTCGCCGCCGGCATGTCGGGCGGCATCGCCTACGTGCTCGACGAGGACGGCAGCTTCAAGCATCGCTGCAACCTGGCCCAGGTGGCGCTGGAGAAGGTCGTTCCGGCCACTCGCCATGCCGCCGGCGAGCCGCTGCACAACGACAAGGCCGACGAGACCCAGTTGCGCGACCTGGTGACGCGCCATGCCGAATACACCGGCAGCGCCATCGCCAAGCACATCCTGGCCAACTGGGAAGTCTTCCGCGACAAGTTCGTCAAAGTTTATCCGCACGAGTACAAGCGCGCGCTCACCGAGATGGCCGCTGCAGCAACGAAGGAGGCCGCATAATGGGCAAGCCGACAGGATTCATGGAGTTCGACCGCCTTTCCGAGGCTTACGAGCCGGTCGAACAGCGCCTCAAGCACTACAAGGAATTCGTCCATTCCCTGAGCGACGAGCAGGCCAAGGTCCAGGGGGCGCGCTGCATGGATTGCGGCATTCCCTTCTGCAACAACGGCTGCCCGGTGAACAACATCATTCCCGACTGGAATGACCTGGTTTACAACGGCAACTGGAAGCAGGCGCTGGATGTGCTGCACTCGACCAACAACTTCCCCGATTTCACCGGCCGCATCTGCCCGGCCCCCTGCGAGGCCGCCTGTACGCTGGGCATCAACGCCGACCCGGTGGGCATCAAGTCGATCGAGCATTTCATCATCGACAAGGGCTGGGCCATGGGCTGGGTCGTGCCCCAGCCGGCCAAGACGGCGACCGGCAAGAAAATTGCCATCGTCGGCTCCGGCCCGGCCGGCCTGGCCGCCGCCCAGCAGCTGGCGCGGGTCGGCCACGCCGTCACCGTGTTCGAGAAGAACGACCGCCTGGGCGGCCTGCTGGCCTACGGCATTCCCGACTTCAAGCTGGAAAAGTCGGTGGTCGACCGCCGCGTCGCCCAGATGGAAGCCGAGGGCGTCAGCTTCAAGACCAAGGTCATCGTCGGCAGCAAGGACCTGCCGGCCGGCATCGCCAACGACGCTGGCGAATACGTTTCGGCCGAGCAACTGCAGAAGGATTTCGACGCGGTGATCCTCGCCGCCGGTTCGGAAGTGCCGCGCGACCTGCCGGTGCCCGGCCGCGAACTGAAGGGCATTTACGCCGCGCTCGAATTCCTCATTCCACAGAACAAGGAAGTCCAGCAGGGCAAGGCCAATCCGATCAACGTCAAGGGCAAGCACGTCATCGTCATCGGTGGCGGCGACACCGGTTCCGACTGCGTCGGTACCTCGAATCGCCATGGCGCCGCTTCGGTCACCCAGTTCGAGCTGATGCCGATGCCGCCGGAAGAGGAAAACAAGGCGCTGACCTGGCCCTACTGGCCGTACAAGCTGCGCACCTCGTCGTCGCACAACGAAGGCTGTAGCCGCGATTTCGCCGTCGCCACCAAGGGCTTCGTCGATGACGGCCAGGGTAAGGTCAAGGCCCTGAAGGCCGTCCGCGTCGAATGGAAAGAAGGCCGGATGAGCGAAGTCGCCGGTTCGGAATTCGAGCTGCCGTGCGATGCTGCCTTCCTCGCCATGGGCTTCACCAACCCGGTCGGCGGCCTGCTCGACGCCTTCGGCGTCGTCAAGGACGGCCGCCAGAACGCCAGGGCGACCACCGACGGCGAGGGCTGCTACGCCACCAACGTCGCCAAGGTCTACGCCGCCGGCGACGTGCGCCGCGGCCAGTCGCTGGTCGTCTGGGCGATCCGCGAGGGTCGCCAGGCCGCCCGCGAGGTCGATGCCTTCCTGATGGGCTCGACAACCCTGCCGCGCTGAACGCCACCCGGCCGAAAAAGCCCCGCCCACCGAAAGGTGAGCGGGGTTTTTTGTTTTTCGAATTTGGCCGGAAATTCCTGTCGACCGCGGCAATCGGCCGTCCGGGCGCATTTTGCCTTCGACAGCCTCCGGCGATCGTGTGAGAATTGCTCATTGCCAATCCACCATTCCATCGCCATGAATATCGTCATCCTCGCCGCCGGCCAGGGCAAGCGCATGCACTCCAACCTGCCCAAGGTGCTGCACCCGGTGGCCGGCAAGGCGCTCGCCCAGCACGTCATCGACACGGCGCGCACGCTGGACCCGGCCAGGCTGATCGTCGTCTACGGCCACGGCGGCGACGCCGTGCGCGCCTCGCTGGCCGCCGACGACATCCGCTGGGCCGAGCAGGCGCAGCAGCTGGGCACCGGCCACGCCGTCGCCCAGGCCCTGCCGCAACTGGCCGATGCCGCCCAGACCCTGGTTCTCTACGGCGATGTGCCGCTGACCACGGCGGCGACCCTGAAGCGCCTGCTGCAGGCCGGCAAGGACGGCCTCGCCGTGCTCACCGTCGATCTCGCCGACCCCACCGGCTACGGCCGCATGGTGCGCGACGCGGCCGGCCAGGTCGTGCGCATCGTCGAGGAAAAGGACGCCAGCGCCGAGGAAAAGACGATCCGCGAGGTCAACACCGGCATCATGGCGATGCCGACGGCCCGCCTGGCCGAATGGCTGGGCAGTCTGAAAAACAACAACGCCCAGGGCGAGTACTACCTGACCGACATCGTCGGCCTCGCCGTCGGCGAAGGCCTGCCGGTGCGCACCGCCCAGCCGCAAGGCGAGTGGGAGGTGCTCGGCGTCAACAGCAAGGTCCAGCTGGCCGAGCTGGAGCGCCAGCACCAGCGTAACCTGGCTGATCAGTTGCTGGTCGCCGGCGTCCGCCTGGCCGACCCGGCCCGGATCGACGTGCGCGGCGAGCTGCGCCACGGCCGCGACGTGGCGATCGACGTCGGCTGCGTCTTCGAAGGCCAGGTCGAACTGGGCGATGCCGTCGACGTCGGCCCCTACTGCGTGCTGAAGAACGTCACGGTCGGCGCCGGCACGCGCATCGCCGCCTTCTGCCACTTCGAGGACGCGGTGATCGGCCCGGATGGCGTGCTCGGCCCCTATGCCCGCCTGCGCCCCGGCACCGAGCTCGGCCCCGAGGTGCACATCGGCAACTTCGTCGAGGTCAAGAAGAGCCGCATCGCCGCCCAGTCCAAGGCCAACCACCTGGCCTACATCGGCGACGCCGAGATCGGCCAGCGGGTCAATGTCGGCGCCGGCACCATCACCTGCAACTACGACGGTGCCAACAAGCACCTGACGGTGATCGAGGACGACGTCTTCATCGGCTCCGACAGCCAGCTGGTGGCGCCGGTGCGTGTCGGGCGCGGCGCCACGCTGGGCGCTGGCACGACGCTGACCAAGGATGCGCCGCCCGACACCCTGACCGTGTCGCGGGCCAAGCAGCTGTCGCTGAGCGGCTGGGCGCGGCCGCAGAAAACCCGGAAGTGACGGGAGGCTAGCGACCCCTCCGTCACCCCGCTCCAGATCCGGCGGCCGGCCGGGTGCATGCGTCGATCGTCCGGCGGCCACAGGCTTTTGCTTAGTTCAACAAGTCGAGGGAGAACAACGATGAGATACACCACCGAGACCTTGCGCACCGTGGCCCTGGTCGGCCATGGCGCCGCCGGCAAGACCACGCTGACCGAGGCCCTGCTCTTCGCCACCGGGGCCATCAGCAGCAAGGGGAGCGTCGACAAGGGCAGCACGGTCGCCGATTTCGATACCCAGGAAAAGGAAGACGGCCACTCGCTGAATACCGCCGTGGTCAATTTCAGCTGCGACGACACCCACGTCCACCTGCTCGACACCCCGGGCTATCCCGATTTCGCCGGCCAGGCCATCGCCGCCCTGGCCGGGGTGGACACGGCGCTGGTCGTCATCAACGCCCAGGCCGGCATCGAGCTGACCACTGAGCGCATGATGCGCCACGCCGCCGAGCGCAAGCTGTGCCGGATGATTGTCATCAACAAGATCGACGCCGACAACCTCGACCTGCCCGGCCTGGTTGCCGACATCCGCGAGCGTTTCGGCAAGCAGTGCATGCTGCTCGACCTGCCGGCCCACGGCGCCGCCGATGTCGTCGAAGTGCTCGAGCACGCGGCCGGCGACGCCGATTTCGCGTCGGTCGCCGCCGCCCACCGGGCGCTGATCGACCAGATCGTCGAGGAGGACGAGGACCTCCTCGCCCAATACCTGGAGGACGGCGCCGACCCGAGCGCCGCCGATCTCCACGCCCCCTTCGAGAAGGCGCTGCGCGAGGGCCACCTGGTGCCCATCCTGTTCACCTCCGCCAAGACGGGGGCCGGCATCAAGGAACTGCTGCACGTGCTGGCGACGCTGGCGCCCAACCCGGCCGAAGGCAACCCGCCGCCCTTCTATCGCGGCGAGCCGGGCGACCGGAGCGAGCCCTTCCAGGCCGAGCCGGATGCCGGCAAGCACGTGCTGGCCCACGTCTTCAAGGTGGTGGCCGACCCCTACATGGGCAAGATCGGCGTCTTCCGCGTGCACCAGGGCACCGTTCGCAAGGATATGCAGCTCTTCGTCGGCGACGGCAAGCGGCCGTTCAAGGTCGCCCACCTCTACCAACTGCAGGGCAAGGACACGGTCGAAGTCGACGAACTGCTGCCGGGCGACATCGGCGCCATCGCCAAGGTCGACGAGATCGAATTCGACTGCGTGCTGCACGACTCGCACGACGAGGACCACATCCACCTGGTGCCCCTCGAATTCCCGCGGCCGATGGCCGGGCTGGCCGTCGAAACCCGGAAGAAGGGCGACGAGCAGCGCCTCTTCGACATCCTCGGCAAGCTGGCCATGGAAGACCCGACCTTCTTCGTCGAGCGCCACCCGAGCAGCAACGAGACGGTGATCCGCGGCCTCGGCGAAATCCACCTGAAGGCCAAGCTGGCCAAGATGGCCGGCCAGTACAAGCTGGAAGTCGACACCAAGCCGCCGCGCATTCCCTACCGCGAAACCATCACCGGCAGCGCCGAGGCCATGTACCGCCACAAGAAGCAGTCGGGCGGCGCCGGCCAGTTCGGCGAGGTGCACCTGCGCATCGAACCGCGCGGGCGCGGCGAGGGATTCGAATTCGTCGATGCCGTCAAGGGCGGCGTCATCCCCGGCGTCTTCATGGCCGCCGTCGAGAAGGGCATCCGCCAGGGCCTGGAGGGCGGCGTCGTCGCCGGCTATCCGGTCGAGGACCTGAAGGTCACCGTCTACGACGGCAAGACCCACGCCGTCGACGGCAAGGAGGTCGCCTTCACCATCGCCGGCCGCAAGGCGGTGATCGAGGCCATCCGCAACGCCCGGCCGATCGTCCTCGAGCCCATCGTGAACATCGACATCGTCGTCCCGGAGACGGCCATCGGCGACCTGACCGGCGACCTGGCCGGCCGCCGCGGCCACATAACCGGCACCGACGGGCGCGGCCACGGCATGGCGGCGATCAGCGGCGAAGTGCCGCTGGCCGAGCTCAACGACTACCAGTCGCGGCTCAAGTCGCTGACCGGCGGCCAGGGCAGCTACACCGTCGAGTTCGCCCGCTATGCGGCGGTGCCGCCCAACGTCCAGCAACAGCTGGCCGGCAAGTTCCAGCTGCACGACGAAGACGAGTAATTTTCTGGGCCGCCGGGAGATTCCCGCGGTCGACGGAAAAAAGGGCCAAAACGGCCCTTTTTTGTTGTCGCCAGTCGACCGGCTCAGGCGGGAGGCTGGCCGGCCAGGTGGTCCTTGATGCCGCCGATCACCTTGGCCAGCTCGCTGGCGAAACGGGCCAGCACGACGTCGCGCTGGGCGCTGTCGTCGCCGATCGCCTGCTCCAGTTCGGCGGCCAGCGTGGCCAGTACCCGGGCCCCGACGGTCGCCCCGGTGCCCTTCAGGCTGTGCCCCTGGCGCCTGGCCAGCGGCAGGTCGCCGGCCGTCAGGCTGGCCCGGATGCGCTCGGCCTCGCCATCGAAGCGCTCGGCGAAATCGCCCAGCACTTTTTCGTAGAGCGGCCGGCGCTGGCCCATGTGGTGCAGGCCATCGGCCACATCGAGGCCGTCGATGGCCGGGAAATCGGCGCTGACCGGTGGCCCGGGCTGGCGCCGGGGCGCGGCCGGCGGCGTGCCGGTGGCCCCGGTCGGCCGCGGTTTCCAGCGCTGGATGACGGCGATCAGTTGCTCCGGGTCGATCGGCTTGGTCAGGAAATCGCTCATGCCGGCGGCGATCGCCCGCTGGCGTTCGCCTTCCAGCGCGTGGGCGGTCAGCGCGACGATCGGGATGTCCGGCCGCTGGCGGCCGGCGCGGATGCGCCGCGTCGCCTCCAGGCCGTCCATTTCCGGCATCTGGATGTCCATCAGCACCAGGTCGGGCAGGCGCACCGCCTCGCTCAGCCGGTTGACGGCGATCCGCCCGTTGTCGGCCACCTCGACCGTCGCCCCGAGCGATTCGAGCAGGTCCTGGATGACCAACTGGTTGGTCGGCACGTCTTCCGCGACCAGGATGTGCACCCCGGCCAGCGGCGCGCTCTGCCGGGCGGCGCGGGCGCTGCCGGCGGCCATCCGGGCCGTGCCGCGCAGGCGGCACAGGGTTTCGTCGAGGCGGGCGGCGGTCACCGGCTTTTCGATGAACTCGTCGAAATCCTCCACGGCGTGCTGGTAGCGCGACGAATGCACATCCTCGCCGCACAGCATGACCAGCCGGGTCTTGCGCTTGCCGCCGTCGGCGATGTGGTGGGCGACGGCCAGGCCCTCGATGTCGGGCAGGCGGAGGTCGATGATGACGCAGTCGAAGCCGGCCGGCGCCGCTTGGCGCAGCGCATCGACCGCCGCCTCGCCGCTGGCCGCCGTGCTCACCCGGCAGCCCAGGCTGCCGAGCAGGTCGGCGACGGCCAGCCGGGAGGCCTCGTGGTCGTCCACCACCAGCACCCGGTAGCCGCTGTGGGGCGGGGTGGCGGCATCGGCCGGGCCGAGCCCGAGGGGCAGCCGGAAGCCGAAGGTGGTGCCACGCTGCGGCTGGCTGTCCACCCAGATCGAGCCGCCCATCATCTCGACCAGGCGCTTGCAGATGACCAGCCCCAGCCCGGTACCGCCGAAGCGCCGGGTCACCGAGCTGTCGGCCTGGGAGAACGCGTGGAACAGCTTCGTCATCTGCTCGGCAGACATGCCGATGCCGGTGTCGCGGACGCGGAATTCCAGTTCGCTGCGCGCCGCGTCGATTGGCCTGGCCTCGACGAAGACGGTGATGGCGCCTTCCGAAGTGAACTTGATGGCATTGCCGACCAGGTTGATGAGGATCTGCGCCAGGTGCAGGGCGTCGCCCCGCCAGGCCTGCGGCGTGCCGGGGGCGACCACGTAGTCGAGGAGCAGGTGCTTCTCGTGGATGCGGTTGCGCATCAGGTCGGCCAGGTTGTCGAGGATGTCGTCGAGGCGGAAGGGGCTCTCCTCGATGGTCATCTTGCCGGCGTCGATCTTCGAGAAATCGAGCACGTCGTTGATGATGCCGAGCAGCATCTTGCCGGCCCCCTCGATGCGCCGCACGTATTCCATTTCCTGGCGCTCCAGCCGGCCCTGCTGCAGCAGGTAGGCGAGGCCGATGACGGCATTGAGCGGGGTGCGGATCTCGTGGCTCATGTTGGCAAGAAACTCGGAACGGGCGCGGACCAGGGCCTCGGCCTCCTGGCGGGCCGCCTCGCGCAGGGCCGAGAGGGCGCGTTCGCGCTCGTTCTCGAAGGCCAGGCGGTTGCGCAGGCTTTCCAGGCCCTGGTTGATCTTGCCGATCTCGTCGTTGCGCCGCACGTCGAGCGGCGTGTCGAACTTGCCGGCGGCCAGCGCGTGGAAGGTCGGGAAGACGCTGCGCTTGAGCGGTTGCAGGAATATCCGGCGGAGAACCAGGAGGATGATGGCGAAGATGGCCACCGTCATGGCCAGGCCGCCCCCCACGACCATCCACACCACCTGCTGCGACAGGGCGGTGAATTCGTCGGTGGCCGAGCCGCCGGCGACCACCCAGCTCGGGTCGTCGAGGGATTCGAACATGACGATCTTGTCGCGCGGGGCGCTTTCGCCGGCTTCGGCGTTCTGCCAGGCGTAAGTGATCTCGCCGGCCCGCTGCCTGACCATGCGGCTGAGCAGGTCGATGGCCACCTGGTTCTGCTCGGCACTGTAGCTCTGCCCCTCCTTGAACGGGTGGAGGATCATGCGGCCGAAATCGGGGCCGGGCGTGACGTCGGCGATGTAGTAGTAACCGGTGTCGCCGACCTTCATGTCGCGCACCCGCTCCTTCAGCGAATCGAGCTGCCCGGCGGTGTCGATGCCCATGGCGCTGGCCCCGATCACCTTGCCTTTGGCGTCGAGGATGGGCGTGTAGCGGGTCAGGTAATGCCGGCCGAAGACCCGGGCCGGGCCTTGGTAGATCTTTCCGGCGAGCAGGATGGCGAGGGCCGGGTGGTCGGGCGCCAGGTAGGAGCGGGTGGCCTGCAGGCCAGATTCGTTGGTCGCTGTGGTCAGGCGGCGTTCGAAGCCATTCTCGGTGAGCACGAAGATGGTCGCCGTGCCACGCAGGTCGCGCAGGAACTCGGCCAGCCTGTCCTTTTCGCCCGACGACTGGCGGGGGGCGACCAGGGCCTCGAGCGAGGCGGCGGTGGTCGCCTGCCGGCCGCCCATGGCTTCGTAGATGCGCTCGGCGAGGACTTTCGAATATTCGACGACTTCGATTTCGGCGCTCTCGACCCGGGCCGACACCGCCGCCGTCAGCAGGCTGACGTTCTGCCGCAGGTTGCGGCGGGCGTCGTCGCCCAGCGTTTGCGACAGGTGGTCGGCGATGTACCAGCTGCCGCTGCCCAGGATCAGGCAGGTGGCGAGCAGCGCGGCGGCGACGAACTTGAGGCCGAGCGGGGCGTCGGCCAGGCGGTCGCGCCAGTTGCCCCAGCCGCCGGCATGGGCCGGTTCGCCATGGTGGAAAGCGCCGGTCGCATCCGCCGGCGCGGCAGCGAAGGCCTGGCGGGTAGCGGCGACCAGGTCGGGGTCGGGCTTGCGACGCATCGACAGGTAGCCGACGATCTGGCCTTTTTCCCAGATCGGCGAAACGTGGGCCTCGACCCAGTAGGCGTCGCCGTTCTTGCAGCGGTTCTTGAGGATGCCGACCCACGGCCGGCCGGCCTTGAGATCGCGCCACAGGTCGGCGAAGAGGGCGGCCGGCACCTCGGGGTGGCGGATGATGTTGTGCGCCTGGCCGAGCAGTTCCGGCTCGGTGAAGCCGCTGATCTCGATGAAATCGGCGTTGACGTAGGTGATGCGGCCCTGCGGATCGGCACGCGAAATCAGCACCTGCTCGTCGCGCAGTTCGATTTCCTTGCCGCTTACCGCCCCATTGTCGCGCATGGCCTAGTGCCCGGAAAATCCAGCCGGTGTCGCCTTTCGTTCATTTGCCAAAACCAGGCAGACCGCAGGCTTGGAAATCGCCCCGGAACCGCCATCCTTGAGACGATCTTACTGCATCGCTCCTCGAGAAATTGTGATGAATCTCGGGCTTTTTTGATTTTGGCCGGTTTTTGCCGTCGACCGCAGCGATTGCTCCGGGTTCCCGGGGCCTGGCAGGCCCGTGTTCAGCGCTCGGCGGTACTGTCGCCCGCCCAGCTGACGGTGGCCAGGAAGAGGTAGCCGGCGCCGTACACCGTCTTGATGAAGGCCGGGCTTTGCGGATCGGGCTCCAGTTTGCGGCGCAGGCGCGAGATGCGGACGTCGATGGCGCGGTCGGTTGGCGCCAGGTCGCGCGCCCCCATCAGCTTTTCCCGCTGCAGGATGCGGTTGGGGTTGCTGACGAAGACCTTGAGCAGGTCAGCCTCGGCCGTGCTCAGCGCGTGTTCGGCGCCATTTGGCGAAACCAGCGTGTTGTTGCCGAGATTGAAGCGCCAGCCGGCGAATTCGGCGATCAGCCGGGCCTGGCTTTCGCCGGCCTCGCGCCGGCGCAGGATGCTGCGCACGCGGGCGACCAGTTCGCGCGGCTCGAAGGGCTTGAGTACGTAGTCGTCGGCGCCCAGTTCGAGGCCCATGACGCGGTCGCTGACATGGGCCCGGCCGGTCAGGATGACGATGCCGCAGGCCGACTGGGCGCGCACCCGCTGCATGACCTCGATGCCATCCATGTCGGGCAGGCCGAGGTCGATGATGCACAGGTCGGGGGACAGGGTGCGCAGGCGGCGCAGCAGGTCGCCGGCGCTGCGGCACCAGGCGGTGTGGAAGCCGAAGTCGGCGAGCACCTGCTCGATGATTTTGGCGACATCCGGATCGTCCTCGACGATGGCGATCAGCTTGGCGGATTCGGTTTCTTTCATGGCGTTTCCCGGTGAGGGTGGTGCAGGGCGCGGGCCAGGTCCTGGCGGTCGAAGGGCTTGGCCAGCACCGGCAGGTCGCTGGCGGTGGCCGCCGCGGCTTCGTCGGCGTAGCCGCTGATCAGCACGATGCGGGTGGCCGGGCGGCGGGCGCGCACCTCGCCGGCCAGTTGTCGGCCGTCCATGCCGCCGGGCATCAGGATGTCGCTGACGACGATGGCGATGTCGTCGATCTGGTCGATCATGGCCAGGGCCTGGGCGGCGTCCTCGGCCTCGATCACCGGGTGGCCGAGATCGACCAGTTGCTGGCGGACGACACGACGGACGCTGGCATCGTCGTCGACGAGCAGCACCAGCTCGCCGCCGCCGGCCGGGGAGACGGCCGTTTCGGCCGCTTCGGGCGCTTCGTCGGCGCCTTCGGCATCGGCCTCGCGGTCGGCTTCGGGCCGGGTCAGCGGCAGCACGACGAGCACCGTGGTGCCCTGTTCGGGCTGGCTGTGCAGGGCCAGCCCTCCGCCCGACTGGCGGACGAAGCCGTGGGCCATGGCCAGCCCGAGGCCGCTGCCCAGGCCGAGGCGCTTGGTGGTGAAAAAGGGTTCGCAGGCCCGGGCCAGGGTTTCCGGGCTCATGCCGCAGCCGTTGTCGGCGACTTCGATCAGGGCGTAGCGGCCGGGCAGCACGTCGAAGCCGGCCGCCTCGCTGCTTAGTTCGACGGCGCGGGCGGCGATGTGCAGCTGGCCGCCGTCAGGCATGGCGTCGCGGGCATTGAGGGCGAAGTTGAGCAGGGCGCTTTCGAGCTGGCCGGGGTCGACCAGGGCGTGGATGTCGGCGCCGGCCAGGTCGGTCGACACGGCGATGTTTTCCGGCAGCGTGCGGCGCACCAGGCGGGCCAGGTTGCCGATCAGGCGGCCGATGTCCACCGCCTCCGGGGCCAACGGCTGCTGGCGCGAGAAGGTGAGCAGGCGCTTGATCAGCTGCACGCCGCGCCGCGCCGACTGCAGGGCCGGCTCGACGAATTCGTTGACCGCCGGATCGTCGGCCCGGTGATCCTGGAGCGCCGCCAGGTTGCCGATGATGACGGTCAGCAGGTTGTTGAAATCGTGGGCCAGGCCGCCGGTCAACTGGCCGATGGCCTCCATTTTCTGGGCCTGGACGAGGGCGGCCTGCATCCGCTTCTGCTCGGTGATGTCGTGCGAGAAGACGAAGAAGCCCAGCGTCCGCCCCTCGGCGGTGATTTCGGGGACCAGCGTGCTGCGCGCGAAGACGGTCTGGCCGCGGCGCTCCATCTGGTACTCGTAGGTCACCTGCTGGCCGGCCAGCGCCTTGCGCACCGAATCGCGCACCTGGCCATAGACGTGGGGGCCGATGACGTCGGGCACGGCGCGCCCGGTGACGGCGCCTTCCGGGTGTCCGTACCAGTCGGAATAGCCCTTGTTGGCGTACTGGTAGACCTCCTTGTCGTCCACGTAGCCGATCAGGATGGGCACGGTGTCGTTGATCAGGCGCAGGCGCTCCTCGCTGCGCCGCAGGGCGCCGGCGATGCGCTCGTTTTCCTTGCTGGCCCGGCGCAGGTTGGCGTTGGCGTTTTCGAGCTGGGCGGTGCGCCGGCGCACCCGCTCGTCGAGCTGGATGTTCTGGTGCTCGGTCAGGTTCTCGATGTAGCGTTGTTCGGTGACGTCGCTGTACAGCGTGACGAAACCGCCGCCCGGCAGCGGCTCGCCGCGCAGCAGCAGGACCCGGCCATCGGGCCGCCGGCGCTCGCTGATGTGCGAGGCGAAATGGCCGGCCGCGGCGACCCGTTCGGCGACCAGCGCATCGACATCGCCCGGGCCGTATTCGCCGCGCGCCGCGTTGTAGCGGATGAAGTTCTCGAACGGCGCGCCGACATGGGCCAACTGGTCGGGAAAATCGAGCAGCCGGAGAAAGGGACGATTCCACGCCACCAGCCGCAGGTCGCCGTCGAAGACGGTCAGGCCCTGGTCGAGCAGGTCCAGTCCGGCCTGCAGCATTTCATGGCGCGGGGCGGGGGCGGGCGGTGTATCGGCAGGCTGCATGCGGCGATTCTAGTGCAGACCCCGGGCCGGAATCCTCGATGTAACCATTCGTTACATTCTGCCAATAGTTGTGCAAGAGTGTTTTGTCATCCTCATGAAAAACAAAAGCAAATTGCCCCTTCGAGAACAGCACTCGGCAAGCAATCGTGAGGAGATAACCCGTGGTAAACCCCTATTCCGTCGGGCTGGAGCAGAACCCGGCCAACTATGTTTCGCTGTCCCCGCTCAGCTTCCTCGAGCGTTCCGCCTTCATCTACCCGAAGCGCATTTCGGTCATCGAAGGTGATCGCCAATATACCTGGCGCGAGAGCTACGACCGCTGCCGCCAGCTGGCCTCGGCGCTGAAAAACCGCGGCATCGGCAAGGGCGATACGGTCGCCGTCATGCTGCCCAACAGCGCCCCGATGTTCGAGTGCCACTTCGGCGTGCCGATGATCGGCGCCGTGCTCAATACGCTGAACACCCGCCTCGATGCCGAAGCCATCGCCTTCATGCTCGGCCACGGCGAAGCCAAGGTGCTGATCACCGATCCGGAATTCCTGCCGACCATCAAGGCCGCCTTGGCTCTGCTCGAAGGTCCGAAGCCGCTGGTCATCGACATTGTCGATGCCGACTACCCGAACGCCGAACGCATTGGCGAGAAGGATTACGAAGCGCTGCTCAACGAAGGTGATCCCGATTTCGCCTGGCAACTGCCGGAAAGCGAGTGGGATGCCATCGCGCTGAACTACACCTCGGGCACCACCGGTAACCCGAAGGGCGTCGTCTATCACCATCGTGGCGCCTACCTGAATTCGGCGTCGAACATCATTTCCTGGGGCATGGCGCCGCATTCGGTCTACCTGTGGACGCTGCCGATGTTCCATTGCAACGGCTGGTGCTTCCCCTGGACGCTGGCGGCCAATGCCGGCACCAGCGTTTGTTTGCGCAAGGTCGATCCGGCGCTGATCTTCGGCCTGATCAAGGCGCACAAGGTCAGCCACATGTGCGGCGCGCCCATCGTGTACGGCATGATGATCAACGCTCCGGCCGCACTGAAGGAAGGTATCGAACATCAGGTCAACGGCTTGATCGCCGGCGCCGCGCCCCCAGCCGCGATCATCGAAGGCTGCGAGAAGATGGGTTTCAACATCACCCACGTCTACGGCCTGACCGAAACCTACGGCCCGGCCTCGGTCTGCGCCAAGCACCCGGAATGGGACAAGCTGCCGATCGACCTGCGCGCCGCGCGCAACGGCCGTCAGGGCGTGCGTTACCACATGCAGGAAGCGATCACCGTGCTCGATCCGGTGTCGCTCGAGCCGGTGCCCTGGGACGGCGAGACGATGGGCGAAATCATGTTCCGCGGCAACCTGGTCATGAAGGGTTACCTGAAGAATCCCAAGGCGACCGAGGAAGCCTTCGCCGGCGGCTGGTTCCACACCGGCGACCTGGCCGTGGTGCATAGCGACGGCTACGTCAAGATCAAGGACCGCTCCAAGGACATCATCATCTCTGGCGGCGAGAACATTTCGTCGCTGGAAGTCGAGGACGTGCTTTATCGCCACCCGGCCGTGATCGCCGCCGCCGTCGTCGCCAAGCCGGACGAGAAGTGGGGCGAAGTGCCGGCTGCCTTCATCGAGCTGAAGGCCGATGTGCAATGCACCGAAGCCGAGATCATCGAGCATTGCCGCGCCCATCTGGCCCGCTTCAAGGTGCCCAAGCAGGTGGTGTTCGGCGAATTGCCCAAGACCTCCACCGGCAAGATCCAGAAGTACGTCCTGCGCCAGCACGCCAATTCGGCGCTCGCCATCGAGTAATCCTTGCGTTTTCCCTGCCGGCTCGCTGCCGGTAGGGGACTTTTTGCGTCCCGAAAAGGAGACAAAATGAAAATTCTCGTTCCCGTAAAACGGGTGATTGACTACAACGTGAAGGTCCGGGTGAAAGCGGACGGGACGGGTGTCGACCTGGCCAACGTCAAGATGAGCATGAACCCCTTCGACGAAATCGCCGT
>SSXW01000024.1 GCA_009469585.1 Dechloromonas sp. Dech2017 | reverse complement strand
CCCGAACAGGACCGTGAAACAGCATCGCGCCAATGATAGTGAGCATCTCGCTCGCGAAAGTAGGTCAACGCCAGACTCCCTACTCCAAAGCCCCTCTCGGTTATACCGTAGAGGGGCTTTGTCTTTGGCGTTTTAGAAATCAGCTCTTGAAAATACTCCCAGTGCCCCAATCTCCAGAAACACATTTTTGTTTCATGGGGAGTTTCAAGCATGTCCGAGTCCGCTACTGCGAACAGTACGCATAACCGCGAGACCCTGGGGTTCCAGGCCGAAGTAAAGCAACTGCTGCAACTGATGATTCACTCCTTGTACAGCAACAAGGAGATTTTCCTGCGCGAGCTGGTTTCCAATGCCTCGGATGCCTGCGACAAGCTGCGCTTCGAAGCCTTGAACAACAGCGCGCTGTATGGCGACGACAGCGACCTGAAGATTCGCGTTGCTTTCGACAAGGAAGCCCGCACCATCACGATTTCCGACAACGGTATCGGCTTGTCGCGCGACGAGGCGGTCGAGCACCTGGGAACCATCGCCAAGTCGGGTACCAAGGAGTTTTTCTCGGCGCTGACCGGCGACCAGGCCAAGGATGCGCACCTGATCGGTCAGTTCGGCGTCGGTTTTTATTCTTCCTTCATCATTGCCGACAAGGTCACCGTGGTTTCCCGGCGGGCTGGTGTCGAAGCCAATCAGGCGGTTTGCTGGGAGTCGGGCGGCGAGGGCGATTACACGGTCGAGATGGTCGACAAGGCCAGCCGCGGCACCGATGTCACGCTGCATCTGCGCGAAGGCGAGGACGAATTCCTCAATGCCTGGAAGCTCAAATCGATCATCCGCAAATATTCCGACCACATCACGCTGCCCATCGTGATGAAGAAGGAGGAATGGAATCAGGAAAAGGGCGAACAGGTCGTTACCGACGAGGACGAGACGGTGAACCAGGCCAACGCGCTGTGGGTGCGCTCCAAATCGGACATTACCGACGAGCAGTACCAGGAGTTCTACAAGCACGTCGCTCATGACTTCGAGGATCCGCTGGCCTGGACCCACGCCCGCGTCGAAGGCAAGCAGGAATACACGCAGCTGCTCTACATCCCGGCCCGCGCCCCGTTCGACCTGTGGGACCGCAACGCCCGCCACGGCATCAAGCTCTACGTGCGCCGCGTTTTCATCATGGACGATGCCGAGCAACTGATGCCGCTCTACCTGCGTTTCGTGCGCGGGGTGGTCGATTCCAGCGACCTGCCGCTCAACGTCTCGCGCGAGATCCTGCAGCAGAGCAAGGACATCGACGGCATCCGCAGCGGCTGTACGCGCAAGGTGCTGGGCATGCTGGAAGACCTGGCCAACAGCGACGAGGCTGAGGGCAAGGAAAAGTACGCCAAGTTCTGGGAAGCCTTCGGCGCCGTGCTCAAGGAAGGCGTCGGCGAGGATCATGCCAACAAGGAAAAGATCGCCGGCTTGCTCCGCTTCGCGTCCACCCACAACGACACCCCGGACCAGACCGTGTCGCTGGCCGACTACATCGGCCGCATGAAGGAAGGCCAGGAGAAGATCTACTTCGTCACGGCCGATACCTTCAACGCCGCCAAGAACAGCCCGCACCTGGAAATCTTCCGCAAGAAGGGCATCGAGGTGCTGCTGCTTTCCGACCGCGTAGACGAATGGGTGGTCGGCCACCTCACCGAGTTCGACGGCAAGCCATTGCAGTCGGTTGCCAAGGGCGGCCTCGATCTCGGCAAGCTGGAGGACGAAGCCGAGAAGCAGGAAGCCGAGAAGGCGGCCGACGAGTACAAGGAGCTGATCGACAAGGTCAAGGCGGCGCTCGGCGACAAGGTCAAGGATGTGCGCGTCACCTACCGCCTGACCGATTCGCCGTCCTGCCTGGTGTCCGACGAGCACGATCCGTCCGGCAACCTGGCCCGTCTGCTCAAGGCGGCCGGCCAGAAGGCGCCGGAGGTCAAGCCGATTCTCGAAATCAATCCGCACCATCTGGTCGTCCACCGCCTGAAGTACGAGGAGGCCCGCTTCGCCGACTGGGCGGCCCTGCTCTTTGAGCAGGCCACCCTGGCCGAAGGCGGCCAGCTCGACGATCCGGCCGGCTTCGTCAAGCGCACCAACGACCTGATGATGGCGCTTTCCGCCAAGTAGTAAGCGCGGGCCATCGGTAAAAGCCGTCCGTTCCCGGGCGGCTTTTTTATCGCCTTGAATTTTTGCGGCTTTTTCCGGTTGACCGCAGCAATGGGCATTTATGCCCGGGCGGCCAACTTTCTTCCGCTCGCCGGTGCAGGTTTGCCGGCGCGAAGGCCGACAAAGCAGTACACTCTCATCCCTTCGGGAAACCCCCGGCGCGTTTTCGCCGCCCTTTCTGTTTCCCGCTTCTCATTCCCCGAGTTACAAAGGCAATCGCATGCATCCCGTCCACGACGTTGACCCTCTTATCATCCTGGCCATCGCGCTGGCTTCGAAGCGACGGCCGGCCGAGCTGGTCGACATCATAGCGGCAGCCGATCTGGTCAATAACAAGATTCCCGGCGAAGCCAATGTCGTTGAAGCTTTCGAACGCCTGTCGAAACATGGCCTGATCTGCGAAATCGATGGCGGCTATGCCCTGACTGCGGCGGCCCTGAAGATCGTCACCGGCCTGCCGCGCAAAGCGGAAGCGGCCGAGCGCCTGTTCGCCATCAAGGACCATCTTTCCAACTATAACGTCAAGGGCGAGCACGCCACCGTGGTGCTGACTGCCGACCAGGTCGCAGAGGCCATCCTGGCCCATCGGGCGACGGAAAAACTCAAGGTCAAGAACCTGCTGGTTGCCAAGCCGAAGCCGGAAGCCGAAGTCCAGCGCCCCGGCCAGCGCCAGCGTCGGCCGATGCCGGCTCGCAAGCGCAAGGTTTGAGGCGGTCATGAGCCAGACAAGTAGCGCCGGGTCTTTTGCTGAACTGGGTTTGCCGCCGGCCATGCTGGCCAATCTGACCCAGCTTGGCTACCTCACCATGACGCCGATTCAGGCGGCCGGCCTGCCGCCAGCCCTGGCCGGCCACGACCTGATCGCCCAGGCCAAGACTGGCAGCGGCAAGACGGCAGCCTTCGGCCTTGCCCTGCTCGCCAGGCTGAACGCCAAGCGCTTCGCGGTGCAGGCCATGGTGCTTTGCCCGACTCGCGAACTGGCCGATCAGGTGACCCAGGAAATCCGCCGCCTGGGGCGCTTCGAAGACAACATCAAGGTGCTGTCGCTGGTCGGCGGCTCGACCTTGCGCAACTAGGCCAACAGCCTGGAAAACGGCGTGCATGTCGTCGTCGGTACGCCCGGCCGGGTCATGGACCACATGGAGCGCGGCCATCTCAAGCTCGACGAACTGACCACGCTGGTCCTGGACGAAGCCGACCGCATGCTCGACATGGGCTTTCACGACGACATCGCCTACGTTGCCAAACGTTGCCCAGGCTCGCGCCAGACGCTGCTCTTTTCGGCCACCTATCCGGAAGGCATCGCCCGGCTGGCCAAACAGTTCCTGCGCCAGCTGCAGGAGGTCAAGCTGCTCGAGCAGCACGAAGAAAGCAAGATTCGCCAGCGTTTCTACGAAGTCAAGCCTGAAGAGCGCCTCGATGCCGTGGTCCGCCTGCTCAAGCACTACCGGCCGGTCAGCACGCTGGCCTTCTGCAACACCAAGCAGCAATGCCGTGATCTGGTCAATGTGCTGCGTCACGCCGGCATTCAGGCCTTGACGCTGAACGGTGATCTCGAGCAGCGCGAACGCGATCAGGTGCTGATCCAGTTCGCCAACCGCAGCGTCTCGGTGCTGGTGGCGACGGACGTCGCGGCCCGCGGCCTGGATATTGACCAGCTGGAAGCGGTGATCAACGTCGACGTGACGCCTGATCCGGAAATCCACATTCACCGCATCGGCCGTACCGGTCGCGGTGACCAGCAAGGCTGGGCGCTCAGCCTGTGCAGTTCGGGCGACCGTCGCCGGGTGGCGACCATCGCCGAGATGATGCGCTGCCAGCTTGAAGTCCTCGAGCTGTCCGGCCTGACCGTGACCGACGATGCTCCGCTGGTGCCGCCGATGTCCACGCTGCTCATCTTCGGTGGCCGCAAGGACAAGATACGGCCGGGCGACGTGATGGGCGCGCTGGCCGGCGAGGCCGGGCTGACCCGCGAGCAGGTCGGCAAGATCACAGTTGCCGATCAGAGCACCTACGTCGCCGTGACCCGCAGCCTGGCCAAGGAAACGGTACGCAAGCTGTCGGCTGGCAAGCTCAAGGGCAAGACGGTCAAGGCACGCATACTGACCAATTGAGCGAGTTTGAAATCACCCCAGCCATTGGTGTGATTTCAAATTTGGCGGTTTTTTCCGGTTGACTGCAGCAAGCCGCCTTAGGCGGCACAATTCGGTGTTTTCTGCGAGAGCAGCTTGCCTGCAAGGTCATTTACATTGACCCGCGCCTTGAGCTTCGCGGCCAGCAAATACAGCCCGCCCAGCTTTCGGTGCAAAAAGAGCGCATCGGCCGGCGGCGTGTGCCAGAAGTCACGGTCCCGGCCAAGTACCATGCCGGCATCGCGGATGCGCACGCCGAGGTCGGAGCGGCCAAAATCGTATGCGCCGATGTGCCTGAGGGGTTCGCAAGCCAGCGCAAAAATGTCGAGCACGGCCTGGCGCTGGCCTTCCTTGATCCCGTGCTGAAAATAGCCGATGGCCATGGCGGCTTCGTTCATTCCCTGCCGGTCGTTGCGCATGGCGCTGGTCATCAGTTGCCGATAGCTGTCGACCATCGCCGCCGGATAGGCGCGGGTAGCGCCGAAGTCGAGCAGAACGAGCCGCTGGGTTGCCGCGGCGTAGCGGTAATTGGCGAAATTCGGGTCGGTCTGGATCAGCCGGAATTCAAAAATTTCGCGAAACAGCAGGCGGAAAAGCTGGCTCACGATGCGGTCGCGTTCGGCCTGTGGCAGGTGGATCAAAGTCTCTACAGCATCGCCGTCGAGGCGCGTCATGGCCAGGATGTTTTTCGTCGTCAAATCGTCGTGCATTTCCGGCACCATGAGCTCTTCGGTATCGGCCAGCAGGCCGGAAAACTGCATCATGCAGGCGCCTTCGCGGCGGTAGTCGGCTTCGTCGTGCAACTGCTTTTTCGCTTCATCAAGCAGCGGCTTGATGTCCAGCGACTTCGGCAACAGCCCGGAAACGCGCAGCAGGCTGGCGACGTTATCGACGTCGCTGTCGATGCTGCGCCGGATGCCGGGATACTGGATTTTGACGGCGACATTTCTGCCGTCCTTGCGTTGCCCAAAATGCACCTGGCCAATCGAGGCAGCCGCCATCGGGGTGAAGGAAAAGCGCTCGAAATGGCGATCCCATCCCTCGCCCCAGTTGGCGTTGAGGGCGCTGACAACCTGGCTCATCGGCATCGGTATGGCGTCGGCACGCAGCCGGGAGAGTATTTCAGCCAGTTCCGGCGGCAACAGTTCGCCGGCATCCATCGACAACAATTGCCCGACTTTCATCGCCGCGCCACGCAATTGGGCCAGTTGATCGGCCACGCGACGGGCGTTGGCCGGCGTCAGTAGCAGTTGATGCATTTGCGGCCGCTTACCCTGGGCAAGCTGCCACGCTCCCTCCGCCAGCATGTTGCCGGCGACGCCGCCGGCCAGTGAACCCAGCCGAGCCAGGCGCGACCAGCGGCTGTCAGGAACGGCGGAGGGCTTGGTTGCTGGCTCATTGGCCATGTGCTTGCCATCGTGGTGGCGAATCCAGCGTCTCCGCTTCGTTCAGCGGGTAGGCGTCGGCAACGTAAGCGGGGCCCTTCATCATCATGACGATGAAGGCGGCGATGCCGATGGTGAATACGACTGTCCAGTGCAGAATGACCAGGCTGATCACGTAAATATCGGTGGTCGTCACGGCTAGCGCATCATCCGGGCTGGCAATCAGGTGAGCCAAAAGGGACGGTAGGGCGAGCAGTAGCGTGCCGAGAAAAAATCCCTTGGGAAGCATGCGGAGGACAACACGTTCCTGGCCCGCCGGTGTGCGGGTAAAACCGGGCAAACGATTAAACAGCTTCATGGCTCGATCTCCCAAGGGATTTCGTAGTTAAACACAGGACGAAAAAACACCAGCCACCAGACAAACGACGGCGACGCAGCTCAGACGGAGGCGGAGTGGCAGGTACCATGCCGGCAGCGTTGCCTGTCTCGCCAGTCGCCGGTCCTGCAGGTAGTGGGCGACGAACCCGACAACCAGTAGGGGCGCGGCGAGAACAGGCGAGAAAAGAACGGCCGGCCAGGCTATCAGGGCGGGCACGACGCTCCACGCAAACCACCCAGAGCGCTGCCGTTCGGAGAGTTGAGGGAGGCTCATCGCCAGCCCCCAATGCAAGGCGCCGATGAAACTGAGGATGATTGCCCCGTAGGCGTAGAGTGCATCGCTCCATGCCGGGCCATGATGATGGTCGAGCAGGCTGGCCGGGGCCAAGGCCAGAAAGGGGAGCAGGCCGCCATAACCGAGCCAGGCGACGATGCGGGGAAGCGGAAGGGAATTGTCTTCAACCATGATGGACCTCACTTGACCAAGGGGCGGATGCTGGAAAATCCGCCGTCCAGTGACCAGACCTGTCCGGTGACGCGGGTGGCCGAATCGGAAAGCAGCCAGACCATCAATTCGGCCAGTTCATCCGGCGAGCCGATGCCGGGCAAGGGGTACTGGCGGGCGGCGCCGTCACGAGCCGCAGCGCTGGCAATTACGCTGGCCGATGCCGGCGTATCCATGATGCCCGGGGCGACGGCATTGATGCGGATGCCGTTGGCCGCATAGGTTGCGGCGGCGCCCCGGACCAAACCTTCCAGCCCGGCCTTGGCAGCGGCGACGGCTTCGTGATTGGGTGTGCCAATGCGCGCGGCGGCCGATGAAACCAGCACGGCAGTACCGGGGCTACGCGCTTCGCGCAGTGCTCCGACGAAGGCCGAGAGCGTGTGGAAGGCGCTGATCAGATTGGCGCTCAGGCAATCATTGAAATCCGCCTCGCTCATGCGGTGCAGGGCGCCGAGGCGGATATTGCCGACGCAATGGGCCAGCGCGGTGGGCAGCATCTCGTGCGCCTTGGCCACCTGGAGAATCTGCCGGGCGCCAGCCACCGTCGAGCAATCGGCCACCACTTGCAGGTGCTGGTCGCCAAAGGCTTCCGTCAGGTGGTTGGCTTGGCGGCTGCTCACGATCAGCTGCCAACCCTGGGTGGCAAGGCGACCAACCACGGCGCGCCCGACACCTCCGGCGGCGCCGGTGACCAGTGCGATCTTGTTCATGTTGGGTCCTTGTTGGGCCATAACGTCCTGAACGAAAATTGGTAATCGTGCGTAATTAGCTTATTATTGCTACTAGATGCATTATTTGTCTAGGACAAAATAAATTTCGCACTGTGCTAACGCTTTAATGAAATGTCTCTGAAAGTCGGCTCATGAACACCATCCGCTCAGTCATCCTTGCCGTTATATGCGCCCTTGCAGTGGCTGCGTGTTCGACGGCTCCGCCCGATGGGGTGCGCCCAGTGACGTCATTCGACATCAATCTCTACCTCGGGCAGTGGTATGAAATCGCCCGGCTCGACCATTCGTTCGAGCGCGGCATGAGCGACGTCAATGCCACCTACCAGTTGCAGGAAGACGGCAGCGTCAAGGTCGTCAATCGCGGTTACGACACGCAGCGGCAGGCGTGGAAGGAGGCCGTCGGCCGCGCCCTGTTTATTGGTGACAGCGCTATCGGGTCTTTGAAGGTATCGTTCTTCGGCCCGTTTTACGGTGGCTATCACGTGATTGCCCTTGATCAGCAGAACTATCGCTGGTCGCTGGTCGCCGGTCCGGACCGCGATTATTTGTGGATTCTCGCCCGCGATAAAACGCTGCCGGCCGAGGTCCGCGAGCAACTGGTCAGTCAGGCGCGGGCGCTGGGCTTTGCGACAGACAAGCTGATCTGGGTCGAGCAAAAACGGACCGATCAGAATTAAGTCAGCCGGCTTTCTGAATGCATGCCACGAAAAAATCCAACCTGCCAAGCAAAGTCTGCGATGCCTGCGGTCGACCGTATTTTTGGCGCAAAAAATGGGCGGCGATCTGGGCTGAGGTCAAGTATTGCTCCGAGCGCTGCCGAAGAAATCGCCAGGGAAAATCATGACCACCCTTCGCCTGATACTCGGCGACCAGCTTAATCCGGAACACAGCTGGTTTTCGGCGCATGATGACAACGCGGTTTACGTGCTGATGGAGGTTCGGCAGGAAACCGATTACGTCCGGCACCATGCCCAGAAAATCATCGCCATCTTCGCCGCCATGCGAGACTTTGCGCGGCAACTGCGCCTCTCCGGGCATCGCGTGCATTACCTGGGGATCGACGACCCGGCGAACCGTCAGTCGCTAACAGCGAATCTCGATGTGCTGCTCGTCCAGTATTCGTCCTGCGCCTTCGAGTATCAGGCGCCGGACGAATGGCGTCTCGATCAGCAACTTGCCGAGTACGCGAGCCAGCTCGCCATCCCCGGCCGGATGGTCGACAGCGAGCATTTCTATTCACGCCGCGACGAAGCAGCTGAATTGTTTGGCGAGCGCAAGCAATGGCTGATGGAACATTTCTACCGCCAGATGCGGATGCGTCACGGCGTGCTGATGGCCGGCAACGGCAAGCCGCTGGGTGGCCAGTGGAATTTCGATCACGAAAACCGCAAGCCCTGGCCTGGTCTGCCGCGCGAGCCGGCCGACTGGCGCAGCGAGCACGACCATTCGGCGCTATGGGAAAACATACGGCAGTCCGGAGTATCCAGTTTTGGCGAGCCTTCGGCCGCCTGTTTCAGGTGGCCGTTGAACCGGGCCGAAGCCTTGCAGCAGCTCGACGATTTCATCGCCGAAGCGCTGCCCAGTTTCGGCGACTTTCAGGATGCGCTGACTTATCGCGCCTGGCGGCTTTTCCACTCGCTGCTCTCCTTCGCGCTGAACACCAAGATGCTCAATCCGCGCGAAGTGGTTGGCCGCGCGGTTGACGCCCACGCTGCCGGCCATGTGCCGCTGGCGGCAGCGGAAGGTTTCATCCGGCAGATCCTCGGCTGGCGCGAATACGTGCGTGGCGTCTATTGGGCCAACATGCCAGGCTACCCGGCGCAGAATTTCTTCGCTCACCTGCGGCCGCTGCCTTCATGGTTCTGGACCGGCGAGACGAAAATGCGCTGCCTGGCCCACGCCCTTGGCCAGTCGTTGGAACACGCCTATGCCCACCACATTCAGCGCCTGATGGTCATCGGCAATTTTGCGCTGCTCGCCGGGCTCAATCCAGTGGAGGTGCATGGCTGGTATCTCGGCGTTTATATCGATGCCTTCGAGTGGGTGGAACTGCCCAATACCGTCGGCATGAGCCAGTTTGCCGATGGCGGCAAGCTGGCGACCAAGCCCTACGTCTCGAGCGCCGCCTACATCGATCGTATGGGTGATTACTGCAAAGGCTGTGATTACGACAAAAAAGCGCGTGTCGGCTCGCTGGCCTGTCCGTTCAATGCCTTGTACTGGGATTTTTTCGCCCGCAACAGCCAACGCCTGGCGACCAACCCAAGACTGGCGATGGTCTATCGGCAACTGGCCAGAATGAGTCCAGGAGACCTGCAGGCGGTGCAGGCCAGGGCCGATCAAATTGGTCGCAGCATCGAGCCTTTGTAGTCAGGCTGCCCCTTCGCTCGTTGGCTGGCAGTGTCGCACCCGATCGGCAAGACACGCACGCCGGGGCTGTCTCATTGATCGATCAGTCGATACCCCGGGCGCTTGCGACTGCCTTGCCGGAAAAGGCCGGGCCGGATATATCGGCTGCGTTCAAGCCGCGATTGACGTCCAGCCCGGTAAGCTGCCAGTCATGCACCGGCAGGTTGGGGATGGGCTTGCGCAGGCGCTCGTAAAAGCGGGTCGGCCAAGTTACCCCGGCGATCTCCTTGTGGTCGAAAAAATCGACCTCGGCAACGGCTCCCCGAGTCGATTCCAGGCCTTCCATGGTAAAGCGGAGACGGCGTAGCAGGTGATTTTCGCTGTCGATGAACAACTGGTAGCGATCCTCTGCGGAAAGCCCGTGGCCTGGGCGGCGTACGGCAATCAAGGTGGTGCAGGGGCGGCCTTCGACATCCTCGTTTTTGCCGATTTCCAGGCTCAGGTTGCCGTCGAGAAAATAGAACGGTCCGGTCAGGAACATCAGGTAGCCATCGGCGACCAGAGCAGCTGCGGCGAGTACCTCGGGGTCGTCGGCCGGCGCATCGTTGTAGAAAACCTGCACGCCGTCACTGCGCCGGATTACCTGCTTGCTGCCTTTCGATCCAAGGTGGCGCTGGCCGATCAGCAGGCTGCCTTTGAAAATGATCCGTTCCTGCGAGCCCTGGCGGAAATCAGCGTCGATCAAGGTCGGCTGAATCTTGCTTACCAGTCCGTACCACTCCCCGGCATAACTGACGCTGAGGTCGTCAATCTGGCGAAAGGCAATCAGCCCGTGCGCCTCCGCTGATCGTTGCAACACGGCTCGGGCTGACGGTTGCTCGTCGCTACCGGTGGCCTCAGGAATACCACGCGACACGCAGCCGCCGAGCAGCAACAAAAGGGCAATGGGCAGTAGTCTGCTCAGGATGGGTCGCATGGCTTTCTGCTCCGCTTAAGTGTCTCGAATTTGAAAATCGGCGTTTTTTCCGGTTGACCGCTGGATTCACACATTATGTTCGGAAACTTCACCGGCCCACAGCGGCCGGCCGCCGGCTTCGAGGTGGCAGAGATAGACGCGCAGGTCGAATTCGAGCTGGGCGTAATCCGGCGCCATGTGCCGGCACAACTGGTAGAAAGCCTTGTCGTGGTCGGCTTCCTTGAAGTGGGCCAGCTCATGGACGACGATCATGCGCAGGAATTCTTCCGGCATGTCGCGGAAAACGCTGGCGATGTGGATCTCGCGCTTGCTCTTCAGCTTGCCGCCCTGCACCCGGGCGATACGCGTATGGGTGCCGAGCGCCTGGCGGATGGCTTGCAGCTTGCCGTCGAAGGCCACCCGGCTTGGCTGGGGCACGTTGCGCAGATAGCGGCCGCGCAGGTCCTGGACGTAGTCGTAGAGGGCCTTGTCGGTGCGCACCGCATGGGCCTGCGGGTATTTGCCGAGCAATATGTTGCCCAGCCGGCCAGCATCGATCAGCTGCCAGACCGGCGCGGTGAGGTGCTCGGGATAGCCGGCAAGGTAGTTGGTCGACGGTTTCGGCGGCATGGCGGGTGATTGGTGGCAGGCCGCCGATTTTACCGGAAGTCGGCGGTGCTCCCTGTCGCCCACCGGGCCGGAGCGGTTAAGCTGCGGTCCACGCCATTTTTCGATCCTGCCATGAAAAGCCCGGTTTTCATCATCGTCATCGCCCAGCTGTTCGGCACCTCGCTGTGGTTCTCGGCCAACAGCGCGGCCGACGACCTGATCCGCGCCTGGGGCATCGCGCCGGCCGACATCGGCCTGCTGACCAACGCCGTGCAGCTCGGCTTCATCCTCGGCACGCTGACTTTCGCCGTCTCCGGGCTGGCCGACCGCTTTCCGGCCAGCCGCATCTTTGCCGTCTGCGCCGGGCTCGGCGCCCTCGGCAATGCCGCCTTCGCGCTGCTCGCCGACGGCATGGGCAGCGCCGTGCCGCTGCGCTTCGCGGTCGGCTTCTGCCTGGCCGGGGTCTACCCGCTGGGCATGAAGCTGGTCGTCAGCTGGGTGCCGGAGCGGGCCGGCGCCGCGCTCGCCCAGCTGGTCGGCATGTTGACCCTGGGCACTGCCCTGCCGCACGGCATCCGCCTGGCCGGGGCGGGCTGGTCGTGGCCGGCGGTGATCCTGGTTTCATCAGGCCTGGCCCTGGTCGCGGCGGCGATGATCTTCCGCCTCGGCGACGGGCCGCATCTCAAGCGCCGCCACGATGCGCCGCAACTGCGCCTGGGCCGCGTCTTCCACGCCTTCTCGGGACGCGATTTCCGGGCCTCGGCGCTCGGCTATTTCGGCCACATGTGGGAGCTCTACGCTTTCTGGACGCTGACCCCGGCGCTGCTCATCCTGAGCGGGCTGGCCGGGCCGGGCAGCCGGGCGCTTTCCGGCTTTGCCTTTGCCGTCATCGGCATCGGCGCCGTCGGCTGCCTGCTTGGCGGCTGGTTGAGCCAGCGCCTCGGCAGCGCTCGCGTCGCGGCCACGGCACTGGCCGCCTCGGCCCTGTGCTGCGCAATCTTCCCGCTGATCGACGCTTGGCCGTTGTGGACCAAGGCGCTGCTGCTGCTCGTCTGGGGCGCTGCCGTCGTTGCCGATTCGCCGCATTTCTCGGCCCTGTCGGCCCGCGCCTGCCCGCCCGAAATCGTCGGCAGCGCGCTGGCCATCCAGAACTCGATCGGTTTCGCCATCACCATGATCTCCATCCAGCTTGGCACCGCCTGGATCGCCGACTGGGGCACGGCCATCGCCTGGCTGCTGCTACCCGGCCCGCTGCTCGGCCTGCTCGGGCTTTACCCGATGTGGCGGGCCGGCCGCTGAGCGGCCCCTACCAGGGCAACCCAGCCGGGTCGTCGCCGGCCACCCGGTAGGCGGCGAAGCGTTCGACGAGGAAATCGAGAAAGACGCGCACCTTGGCCGACAACTCGAGGCGGGGCGGGTAGAGGGCGTAAATGTCGGCCGGGCTGCCCGACCACTCGGGGAGCAGCCGCTGCAGGCGGCCGGCTCGGACCTCGGCGGCGGTATCCCAGAACGAACGGAGCAGGATGCCGTGGCCGTCGAGCGCCCAGTCGACGGCGACCTCGCCGTGGTTCGTGCTCAGCGTGCCGCGCACCTTGACCTTGCGGCACTGCTTGCCGGCGCACAGCGTCCACGTGCCGAAGGCCCCCGGCCCCTCGCGGATGACGATGCAGTCGTGGCCGGCCAGGTCGTCCGGCCCGGCCGGCACCCCGCGCCGGGCCAGGTAGGCCGGCGCGGCGAACAGGTAGCGCTGGTTGGAGGCGATCTGGCGGGCGACCACCCGCGCCTCGGGCGGCTCCCCGAAACGGATGGCGATGTCGAAGGGCTGCTCGCCCGGCGTCACCGGCTGGTCGCCCAGGGTCAGCTGGATATCCACCGCCGGGTAGCGGCGGACGAAGTCGGAAACCGCCGGCGCCAGTTGCCGCCGCCCGAAGCCGAAGGTGGCGTGGAGGCGCAGCAGGCCGCGCGGTTCGGCCCGGCTGCCGGTCAGCGTCTGCTCCAGCGCCTCGATGTCGGCCAGGATGCGCCGGCTTTCGGCCAGGTAAAGCTCGCCCTCCGGCGTCAGGCTCATGCGCCGCGTCGTCCGGGCCAGCAGGCGCACGCCCAGGCGTTGTTCGAGCTGGGCCAGGCGGCGGCTGACGGCCGGCCCGGTCAGCCCCAGTTCGCGGGCAGCCCGGGCCAGGCTGCCGTGGTGGACGAGCAGCGAGAAAAAGGCGAGTTCGGAGGGCATCGTCTTATTGCTAAATCAAAGTTACGAATCGAGTAAATTTAGACGTATTTTGTCGCCATGGAAAAGCAGTAACATGGCTCCCCACGCACCACCGGTTGCCGATGCCGACTCACCCATGCCGAGTTTTCCATGCTTTTGCTGACCAGTCTGGCCATTCCCCTGTTGATCGGTGCCGCCCTCGGCTTCACCGGCGGCGTCTTCGGCATTGGCGGCGGCATCATCGCCATCCCGGTGATGACCGGCCTTTTCGGCATGGACCAGAAGCTGGCCCAGGGCACGGCGCTGGTCATGATGGTGCCCAACCTGGCCATCGCCCTGTGGCGCTACAGCCAGCGCCAGCCGCTGCCGAAACTGCGTACGGCGCTGCTCGTCGTCTGCGCGGCGACCGCCACCACATTGACCGCCCGCTACGCCAGCAACCTTCCGTCGGCCGAATTGCGCCGCTATTTCGGCCTGTTCCTGCTCTGGCTCGCCGTGCACAGCCTGTGGTCGCTGCGCCGGGGCGGCTCGTCGTGGTCGCCGGCCTGGCCGGAACGCCTGATCCCGCTGGTCGGCCTGCTCGGCGGATCGTGCCAGGGGCTGATCAGCATCGGCGGCGGCATGATCGTGCCGCCCATCCTGGTCACCTTCTTTCGCCAGACCCAGGCCATGGCCCAAGGCTACGCGCTGGCCCTGGTCACCCCCAGTTCGGCCATCGCCCTCGCCACTTTTTCCGGCGCCGGGTTGGTCGACTGGAAAACCGGCATCGCCCTGGCCGTGGGCGGGGCGCTCAGCGTCTCGGCCGGCGTCCGGATCGCCCTCCGCCTGCCCGAACGCCGCCTGCGCGCCGCCTTCTCGGCCATGCTGCTGGCTACCGCGCTGTGGATGATCGGCCACGGCTGAGTTTTTGGCACAATGGCGGCTTAACCCGCCAGCCGCCGACCATGAACCCCGAAGACCTGCAACTGCTGGTGACCCGCGCCATGCCCTTCGGCAAGCACAAGGGCACGCTGATCGCCGACCTGCCCGGCAACTACCTCAACTGGTTCGCCCGTGAAGGCTTCCCGCCCGGCGAGATCGGCCGCCTGCTGGCACTGATGCAGGAAATCGACCACAACGGCCTGGCCGATCTGCTGAAGCCCTTGCGGCGGGGCGAGCACGTCGGCTGAAGCGGCCGGCCATCAGGCGTCGGATGACCTGGTCGATTGAGCGGAATCGCCGCCGAGATTGGCGCGTTCCAGCCAGAAAAGGGTCTTTTCGTAGAGTTGGGCGGGGTCAACCGGCTTCGACATGAAGTCGTTCATCCCGGCCTGCATGGAAGCCACCTTGTCTTCGGCGTAGGCATTCGCTGTCAGGGCGATGATCGGGGTTCCCGCATTCACCGTGTCGGCGCGAATGGCCTGCGTCGCCTTCAGGCCGTTCAGTACCGGCATCTGCAGGTCCATCAGGATCAGCGCGTAGCGGCTGCGGGCCGCCAGGTCCCGTGCTTGCCCGCCATCGCTCGCCGTATCGACGGCGAGGCCGGCATCCTCCAGGCAGGTCTTGGCGATCTCCAGGTTGACCGGTTCGTCATCGACGACCAGCACGCGCCGGCCGGCGAACTTCAGCTGGATGGCGTCCTCGGCGCTTTCCGAGATGGGCGCCGATGCCGGGTGGTCGCCCTTCACCGATTTGGCCAGCGGCAAGGTGAACCAGAAGGTGCTGCCGAGGCCGGCCGTGCTGCGCAGGCCGATTTCTCCGCCCATCATGTCGACCAGTCGCTTGCTGATGGCCAGGCCGAGGCCGGTTCCGCCATAGCGTCGGGTCAGCGAATTGTCGGCCTGCTCGAAGGAATCGAAGATAGCTTGCTGTCGTTCCGGCGCTATGCCGATGCCGGTATCGGCGATCTCGAAATGCAATCGGGTGTCCATGCCGAGCCGGGCCGGGCTACGCTTAGTGACGCTCAGCCTGACGCTGCCGTGATCGGTGAATTTCACGGCATTGCCGACCAGATTGATCAGCACCTGGGCAAGGCGAACGGAATCTCCGGAGAACCATACGCGTGAAAGCTCCCCGGGCAAGTCGAGGTGTAGCGCAATTTCCTTCTGATCGAGTTGATGCTCGACGACATGAGCGAGGTTCTCGAAAATGGTGGCCAGCTGGAAATCATGCTGCTCGATATGCATTCTTCCGGCTTCGATTTTCGAAATATCGAGGATGTCGTTCACCACGGCGAGCAAGTGCTTGGTCGCCCCCTTGGCCCGGTCCAGGCAATCCAGGCCTTTCGGGTCCTGCATCCGGTTGCGGGCCAGGGCGATGGTACCGAGGATGCCGTGGAAGGGCGTCCGTAACTCGTGGCTCATGTTGGCCAGGAAGGTGCTCTTGGCCTGGCTGGCCGCCTCCGCCTGGTTTTTCGCCAGCAACAGTTCGCTGGTCCGCAAATCGACTTGCTGCTTCAGGCTCTCGTTGTAGTGATTGAGTTCGCTCTGCGCTCGCTTTTGCGCCGTGATATCGACATCCATGCAGGCGAAGCCGACATGGTCCTCGCCCAGCGGGAAGCCGAAGATGGTCGACAGGATCCAGCGTTCCTCGCCGGCCTTGTTGCGTAACGTCGATTCGTACGGGCCATAGGATTCGCCGGTGCGGGCGATGTCGGTCAGGCAGCCCAGGAAGGTGGCGGCATCCTCGGTCGACAGGATGAGCTGGTCGAGGGTCTTGCCGACGGCTTCTTCCTGGCTCCAGCCAAACAGACGCTCCGAGGCCGGGTTCCAGTAGGTGACCCGGCCCTGCTCGTCGTACCACTGCAGGGAAACGTTCGGCGTATTTTCGAAGTTGGCCCGCAACTGGGCTTCCCTGGCGCGCAGTTCGGCCTCGGCCCGCAAACGCTCGGCGACTTCCGATTGCAGCTCGAAATTCAGCGCCCTGAACCGCGCCACGAGGTAGGAGGTCATCGACAGGGCGGCCAGAATGACCAGGCCGACCCACCAAACCCACTGGGGTACCGTGGGTTTGTGGTCTTCGTAGAGAAAGCCGTCGAGGGAGAAATCCTCGGGAATCTTTTTCTGGCCGGCATAGACGTCGACCACGTGGCGCCAGCGGCCGGGGCTCATGTATCCCGGCTCGACAATGTCAGCCCGGGTCAACTCCCGGATATGCGCCGCCTCGAACAGCAAATGCTCCTTCGATTTATTCTGGCTGTTGTACTTGGCGAGAATGAGCTCGACGATTTCCTCGGGGTGCTTCAGCGCGTAGGCCAGGCCGGCCGTCGTCGCCTCGCGGAACAGACGAACCCTGTCGGCCTGTTGGCGAACGGTTTGCTCGGCGGCGAACAGCATGTTGCCAAACAGGTCGATGCCGGCCGAGCGCGGGGTGAAGGTCAGGTAATCGTGCTCCCGGCCCTGGATCCAGAAGGGCTCGTTCGACACGTAGATGACCTTGGCCGCCTCCTTGCCGGTATCCAGCGAATCCAGGCGCCAATCGGTCTGGTCGACAAATTTGATCTGGTTGGGCGGCACGCCGGCGGCCCGCAGATAGGCTTCGATCTCGTCACGGCTGTGCGGGTCGACCGCGATCGGCAGGCCGGCCAGATCGTGCACACTGCGTAGCGACGGGGTCTTGCGGGCCATCAGGGCAATCGGCGAATGCTGCATCAGGGTCGCCACGGCGACCACTTCCCGCCCCTGGTAGCGGTCGATGACCAGCGAGGAAGTGCCGACCCCGAAATCGGCCTGGCCGGAAACGACTTCGGTCACCACGTCGATGCCCGGGCCACCCTCCTTGATGCTGACATCGAGGCCGGCAGCGCTGTAGTAGCCCTTTTCCAGTGCCGTGTAAAACGCCGCGAATTCGAACTGGTGCTTCCAGTTCAACTGGACGGTGATCGACTGGCCAGCCTGGGCCAGCGGGAGCGCAAGGGCGAGGCAGAAGCCGACGAGCAGGGTCCGGCAAAGCGCCAGGGCCGAGTGGGCGGCCTGGCCGGTTCTACGAAGCGAAGCGAGCAGCATGAACGTCCCGGGAGCAGATTGACCCAGGACGCTCCCGTTGCCATTACACGCGTGGTTTGTGGACATCGCGAGGACAGGGATTCCAGTCGATGAAGGTTGCGAATAATTATCACCTAGGTAATACCCGGCTGGCCACCTTTTGTCTTGCCAACCGTGGCTGGCGGGTGCGGGGCTGCCGGCGCAACCGGGGCCCGCCGAAGGAACAAGGGCGATCTTATGGCGGGTTCCGCTGGTTCCCGTCTATTGCCTCCTCGCCCAGGCAGCGGGGTGATTCCGACGGTCAACCGGAAATTTTGCCCAATTTCGAAATATCCCGGCTCCGCCCGTCAGGCGGCGAAGCGGCTCGGGCTGGCCGTCAGCCAGGTTTTTAGCGGCGATCCCGGGCCGCCTTCAGCCTGCTGGGCGAGGAAGAGTTCGGCGGCGGCGAGGGCGTCGCTCAGCGCGTTGTGGGCGGGGTAGCGGGGCAGGTTGTAGTGCTGGCGCAGGGCGTGCAGGCGCAGCGCGCCGCGCTGCGGGTGCTGCTGGCGGCGCTGGGCTTGGGTGACGGCGATGGCCAGCGTGTCGACGGCCGGGATCAGGATGCGGCCGCCGTAGATTTTCTGGCAGGCGTGGCCGACGAAATCGAGTTCGGTTTCGGCGCGGTGGGCGATCAGCACGCGGCCGGCCAGTGCCTTGAGCAGTTCGTCGAGGGCGGCCTGCAGGCTGCAGCCGCGCCCGGCTTCGTCGTCGGTGATGCCGTGGATGACCGCCGAGCCCGGGGTGATCGCCCCTTCGACGCGGACGACCACATGGCGGGCCGTGGCCAGCTCGACCAGGCCGTCGTTTACGCACACCCAGCCGAAGCTGACGATCTCGTCGCGGGCCGGGTCGCCGCCGGTGGTTTCCAGGTCGAGCGCCAGGTAGCCGACGGCGGCGCTGGCCGCCTTGCGGTCGGGGAAGGGCGTCGCCAGGTAGTCGCGCAACGGGCCGGCCGGCGCCCTGGCGAGCAGGCGGCGGCGCCGGAAATCGCTGCTCAGCAGGCGGTCAAAAATCATTGCCCGAGGTAGCCGGCGTAGCGCTGGGCGAAGACGCCCTGCAGGCGGCCGAGCACGGCGAAGGCCTGCTTCAGGTGGCCTTTCTCGAAGGCGGTCAGCGTCTCGGGCTCGATGAAATTGTCCGGCGGCCGGCCCTGGCGGATCTGCGCTGCCTGGTGGCGCAGGCGCAGGCTGCCGAAATACTCGAAGGCGGCCTCCAGTTCCTGGGCGCTTTCCCGGCTCAGCCCGGGCGAGGGGCCGGCGCGCAGCCGGGCCAGCGTGCCGATTTCGGCCTGGCCGCCGGCCAGGGCGTGGATGCGGGCCAGGTCGGTGATCGGGATGAGGCCGCCCAGCTTGATGTTGAAGCTGGCGGCGTGCTCGCCTTCGCCGATCAGCATGAAGTTGCGGAAGAAACCGAGCGGCGGCCGGTTCTTCAGCGCGTTGTCGACCATGCGGGCGAGGAACAGCTCGCGGCTGGCGCAGGCGGCGTTGATCGCGTCGTGCAGCGGGGCGAGCAGGGCGGGGTCGCCGAAGACGACGCGCATGTCGAGGAAATTGGCGGCGAGCATGGCGGCCATGGTGTCGGCCTGCTCGATCCAGCCGCGGAAGGTGACGATCCAGGCGGCCTGCGTCTGCCGCCAGGCCGGGTTGCCGGCCATCACCTTGCCCGGGCAGTAGCGGAAGCCGCAGGCGTCCAGCCCGTCGTTGACCCGTTCGGCGAGCGCCGCGAAATAGGTGCCGTGGGTGGCTTCGTCGTAGTCGTCGGCGAAGATCAGCGCGTTATCCTGGTCGGAATGCACCGTCTGCTCGTGCCTTCCCTGCGAGCCGCAGGCCGTCCACGCGAAGGGCAGCGGGGCCGGGCCGAGCTCGTCCTGGGCCAGTTCGATGAGGCGGATGGTGATGGCGTCGTTGAGCGAGGAAATGGCCTGGCCGACCTGGCTCGGCGTCGCCCCGCCGGCCTGCAGGCGGACCTGCAGTTCGGGCAGTTCGCCGCTGGCCCGGACCAGTTCGGCCAGCGACCCGGCCTGGCGCACCAGGCAGGCCAGGTAGACGGCATTGGCGCTCTGCCAGCGCATCAGGTCGGTGCTCGATACCAGGCCGCGCAGGCCGCCCGCGTCGACCACCGGCAGGTGGTGGATGCCGTGCCGGGTCATCTGCATCAGCGCCTCGAAGGCGGCGCTTTCCGGGCCGATGCTGGCCACCTCGCGGCTCATGATGGCGGCGATGGGCGTCGCCGGGTCGAGGCCGGCGGCCAGGCAGCGGCTGCGCAGGTCGCGGTCGGTGACGATGCCGCGCAGCCGGCCGGCGTCGACGACGAGCAGGGCCGAGACGCGTTGTTCAGTCATCAGCTCGGCGGCCTGGCGGACGCTCAGCCCAGGGCTGCCGACGACCGGCAGCCGGCGGACGAAATCGCCGACCGGCAGCGTCATCAGGCTCGACTGCCGGGCCCCGTCGCCGAGGGCGCGGCGGCCGTGGCGCAGGCGCTCGGCGGCGCTGCGCACGAAATAGGCGTCGAGCGCCGGGTTGTCCCGCCGCAAGTCGCGCAGCGCCGGGGCGGACATCTGGTAGACCAGGCTGTCCTCGATGGCCGTGGCGCTGGCCGGCTCGCCTCCGCCCGGCCTTTCGCCCGTGCCGTCGCTGGCCAGCACGTCGCCCTCGCACAGCGTCTCGATCAGCTGGCCGGCGGCGTCGCGCCGCTCGATGGCGCCCTTGCGCACGACGTAGAGCCCGGCCGGCGTTTCGTCGGGCGGCGGGAAGGCGCTGCCGCGGCGCAGGTAGCGCACGGCGAAGAGGCGGGGCAGGGCGTCCAGGGGTTCGCCGTCGAGCAGCGAGAAGGGCGGGTACTCGGCGAGAAAATCGCGGATTTCGGCAAGCTCGACGTCCATCATGGCTCCCGGTGCGTGGCCCAACGGGCCGACATCGAAACCAGTGTAAATCAGTGCCGCCCGGCCGGGGAAGCGGCGGCGCTAGCGGCAGCCGGCGATCTTCCCGCGGTCGACGGCAAATTTCGGCCAAAAATGAAAACCCCCGCCGGCGGCGGGGGCGATGGGCAGTCGGCTCCCGGCTTACCGGACGCCGAACTGCTCACGCAGGCAGTTCATGTGGTCCGGGCCGATCTTGTCCTGGCAGGCGGCGCGGGCTTTCTGGTGCTGTTCGCAACGGGCCGGGTTGGGCGCCTGGCTGCAGTCCATGGCCGGCATTTTCTGTTGCACGCACTGGCGGAAGGCCGGGCCGGCCTGGCCCTGGCAGGCCTTGTAGGCCATCTGGCGGGATTCGCAGCGCTGCGGGTTGGCCGCCTTGGCGCAGTCGAAGCCTTGCATCTGCTCGTGCAGGCATTGCCGGCGCTGCGGTCCGACCTTGTCCTGGCAGGCTTGGCGGGCCATCTGCCGGGCTTCGCGATGGGCGTTGCAGGCGGCCGGGTTGGCAGCCAGGCTGCAGTCGCGCGGCGCCCGGGCGCGCGGCCCGCCACCCTGCATCATGCCCGGTCCCATGCCGGGACCCATGCCCTGGGTCGCCCCCGGGCCCATGCCGCCCATGCCGGGGCCGAGCTGGGCGCCGGCCGGCAGGCTGACCAGCGTCGCCAGCATCAGGCTGGCTATCATCATCAGACGGGATTTCATTTTTGGCTCCTTGTCGGTTGGTCTCGATTTCATGTTAGACGCCACCGGGCGATTGTTCCCGGCAAGTTGTAAAGGCTTGCAAACAGGGGCGCCGGCGCTTACAAATGCTTACGTCCTGCGTGCTATATTGCCGCGCATGAACGACACACACATCGGCGAACATCGCCTGGCCCTGAGCGAAGTGCTCGACTGGCTGGTGGCCGACGGCCTGGTCGAGCGCGGCCCGGCCGATGCCCTGAAGAGCGAACGCCGCCTGCATGGCGGCAAGACCCATCCACTGATCGTCGTCGCCGACCAGAAGTGGCGCAGCGCCCAGCCGCCCGGCCGCCTGCTCGGCCTGGAAGCCCTGACCGAATGGCTGGCCGGACGGACCGGCCTGGATTACCTGCACATCGATCCGCTCAAGATCGACTTCACCGGTGTCGCCGAAGTCATGTCGAGCGCCTATGCCGGGCGTTTCGGCATCCTGCCCGTACAGGTGACGACGCGGGAAATCGTTATCGCCACCGCCGAGCCTTTCGTCCGCGAATGGGTGGACGAACTGCAGCACATCCTGCGCAAGGAAATCCGCCGGGTGATGGCCAATCCCGAGGACATCGGGCGCTACCTGGTCGAATTCTTCAACCTCGCCAAGTCGGTCAAGAAGGCGGCGGCCAAAGGGGAGATCACCGCCGGCCTGTCGAGCTTCGAGCAGCTGGTCGAACTGGGCAAGGGCAACCGCCAGTTCGACGCCAACGACCAGCACATCGTGCACATCGTCGACTGGCTGTGGCAGTACGCCTTCGACCAGCGGGCTTCCGACATCCACATCGAGCCGCGGCGCGACGTCGGCATCGTGCGCTTCCGCATCGACGGCGTGCTGCACCAGGTGTACCAGATCCCGATGGCGGTGATGAACGCCATGACCAGCCGCATCAAGCTGCTCGGCCGCATGGACGTGATCGAGAAGCGGCGGCCGCAGGACGGCCGGGTGAAGACCCGCACGCCGTCCGGCCAGGAGGTCGAGCTGCGCCTGTCCACGCTGCCCACCGCCTTCGGCGAAAAGCTGGTGATGCGCATTTTCGACCCCGAGGTGCTGGTCCGCGATTTCCGCTCGCTCGGCTTTTCCGACGACGACCAGGCGCGCTGGAAGCAGATGACCACGGCGCCCAACGGCATCGTGCTGGTCACCGGGCCGACCGGTTCGGGCAAGACGACGACGCTGTACACGACGCTCAAGCAGCTGGCGACGCCCGAGGTCAACGTGTCGACCATCGAGGATCCGATCGAGATGGTCGAGCCGGCCTTCAACCAGATGCAGGTCAACCGCGCCATCGACCTCGGCTTCGCCGACGGCGTGCGCGCCCTGATGCGCCAGGATCCGGACATCGTGATGATCGGCGAGATCCGCGACCTGGAAACCGCCGAAATGGCCATCCAGGCGGCCTTGACCGGCCACCTCGTGCTGTCCACGCTGCACACCAACGACGCGCCGTCGGCCATCACCCGCCTGCTCGACCTCGGTGTGCCGGCCTACCTGATCAACTCGACGCTGCTCGGCGTCATGGCCCAGCGCCTGGTGCGCACCCTGTGCCCGCACTGCAAGAAGGCGGTGAGCATGCGCGAGGAACAGCGCGCCGCCTGGCGGACCCTGGTCGCCCCGTGGAAATCGGCCGAGCCGACCAAGATCTGGCAGCCGGTCGGCTGCCTGGAATGCCGGATGACCGGCTATTCCGGCCGGGTTGGCGTCTATGAGATCCTCATCAATTCGCCGGAAATCCGCCGCCAGATCAAGCCGCTGACCGAGATCCCCAAGCTGCGCGAGCAGGCCTTCCGCGAAGGCATGCGGCCGCTGCGCATCTCCGGCGCGCTGAAGGTGGCGCAGGGCATCACCTCGCTGGAAGAGGTGATCAAGGTCGTGCCGCCCTCCGACGAGGGCTGAAGGCCGTTAGTGGTCTGCTTCGCAATTAACGGAACATGAAAGCTTGTCTTTGCCCCGCTGGCGTTGTTGCTCATCCTCGCGATAGCTTCGGCTATCGCTGCGGTTCGCGCCTAGCCAGCGGGCCAAATCCATCGCTTTCATTCAGTTCCGCCAATTACGAAGCAGACCACTAGCGCGACAGGCTGCGCATCGCCCGCTCCAGGCCGTCCAGGGTGAGCGGGAACATGCGCTCGCCGAACAGCTGGCGGATCATGGTGATGCTCGGCGTGTGGTGCCAGTAGCGTTCGTCCTGCGGGTTGAGCCAGACGGCCCGCGACCAGGTGTCGACCAGGCGCTGCAGCCAGACGCTGCCGGCCTCCTCGTTCCAGTGCTCGATGCTGCCGCCGGGACGATCGACCTCGTAGGGGCTCATCGTCGCGTCGCCGACGACGACCAGCTTGTAATCCGGGCCGAAGGTGTGGATGAGGTCCCAGGTCGACAGCCGTTCGCTGTGCCGGCGATGGTTGTCCCGCCACACGCCGTCGTAGACGCAGTTGTGGAAATAGAAATGTTCGAGGTGCTTGAACTCGGCGCGGGCCGCCGAGAACAGCTCCTCGCAGGCGGCGACGTGGTCGTCCATCGAGCCGCCGACATCGAGGAAGAGCAGCACCTTGATGGCGTTGTGGCGCTCGGGCCGCAGGTGCAGGTCGAGCCAGCCGCCGTTGCGGGCGGTGCCGGCGATGGTGCCGTCGAGGTCGAGCTCGGTGGCGGCGCCCTGGCGGGCGAAGCGGCGCAGGCGACGCAGCGCCACCTTGATGTTGCGCACGCCGAGTTCGAGGCGGTCGTCGAGATTGCGGAATTCGCGCTGCTCCCAGACCTTGATCGCCGTCCGGTTGCCGACCGAGTCGCCGCCCAGGCGGATGCCTTCCGGGTGGTAGCCGCCGTGGCCGTAGGGCGAGGTGCCGGCGGTGCCTATCCACTTGCTGCCGCCGGCGTGGCGTTCCTTCTGCTCGTCCAGGCGCTGCTTGAACTGCTGGAACAGTTTTTCGTAACCGAGCTTTTGCAGCTTCAACCGGTCTTCTTCCGACAGATGCCGCTTGGCGGCCAGTTCCAGCCACTCCTCGGGAATGATCGCCTCCAGGCCGGGCAGGCTCTCGACCCCCTTGAAATACTCGCCGAAGGCGCGGTCGAAACGGTCGTAGTGGGCTTCGTCCTTGACCAGGATGGCGCGCGACAGCAGGTAGAAATCGTCGAGGCTGGCCGTCACCAGTCGGGCCTGCAGGGCTTCGAGCAGGGCCAGCAATTCCTTGGTCGACACCGGGATCTGCCGGGCCTTGAGGTGCAGGAAGAAGTCGACCAGCATGCGGCCGCCGTTCAGCCGGGTTTGCGGCGGGCCATGAAGGCGAGGCGTTCGAAGAGGTGCACGTCCTGCTCGTTCTTGAGCAGGGCGCCGTGCAGCGGCGGGATGGCGTCCTTCGCCTCCCTGGCGCGCAGCGCCTCGGGCGGGATGTCCTCGGCCAGCAGCAGCTTCAGCCAGTCGATCAGTTCGCTGGTCGACGGCTTCTTCTTCAGGCCGGGCACCTCGCGCAGTTCAAAGAAGACTTCCAGCGCCTCGCGCAGCAGCTCGCGCTTGAGGGCGGGGAAGTGCACGTCCACGATGCGCGTCATGGTCTCCCGGTCGGGGAACTTGATGTAATGGAAGAAACAGCGGCGCAGGAAGGCGTCGGGCAGTTCCTTCTCGTTGTTCGAGGTGATGATGATCAGCGGCCGGTGCTTGGCCTTGATCGTGCGGTGCAGCTCGTAGCAGTGGAATTCCATGCGGTCGAGTTCGCGCAGCAGGTCGTTGGGGAACTCGATGTCGGCCTTGTCGATTTCGTCGATCAGCACGACGCTCGGTTCATCGCACTCGAAGGCTTGCCACAGCACGCCATGCACGATGTAGTGGGCGATGTCCTCGACGCGCGGGTCGCCGAGCTGCGAGTCGCGCAGCCGCGACACCGCGTCGTACTCGTAGAGGCCCTGCTGGGCCTTGGTCGTCGACTTGATGTGCCACTGGAACAGCGGCATGTTCAGCGCCCGGGCCACTTCCTCGGCGAGCAGCGTCTTGCCGGTGCCCGGTTCGCCCTTGATCAGCAGCGGCCGCTGCAGCACGTTGGCGGCATTGACCGCCAGCGTCAGGTCGCGGGTGGCGACGTAGGTGTCGGTGCCTTCGAATTGCATGGGGGACTCCTCAGAGCCTGTGAATTATTTGGGCGCGCCCGAGCAAGGTGCCCAGGCGAGCCCGATCAAGGCGCCAAGCACAGCCATAGCTCGGGCTATGGCGAGCATTGGCAACGCCGAGCGGGCTGGTCTGGGCGCCGGGAGCGGGTGTGAACAAATATTTCACAGGCTCTCAGATCAGGCTGGCCTTGCGCTTGACGGCATCGACGTAGGCCGCGGCGTCCATCGGCTGGCCTTCGCGCTGGGCCCGCCAGATCGTTTCGCCCAGGCATTCGAGCAGCACGTGCTCGGCGTCGTGCGGGTCCATGCGGGCGCGCAACTGTTCGAAGGCGAGGCGGATGCCGGGCGGCTGGTTGATGCTGACCTGCTCGTGGATGGCCAGGTGCAGCGAGAGGTGGAGGAAGGGGTTCATGGCGCTGCCTTCCGGCGTCCATTCCTTGTCCACCGCCCCGTCGGCATCGCCCAGCAGGGCCTGGTATTCCGGGTGGCGGGCGGCGATGTCGGCGGCGGTGACTTCGGCACCGACCAGCGGCAGGCGTTCGAGATGTTTTTTCCAGGCGTCGCAGAAAAAGCGGCGGACCTGCTCGCGGGTGGGATTAAACATGGGCGCTTTCAAACAGGAGGGTGAGGGCCGTATTCTGGAACAACTGGTTGCCGCCGACCAGCGGCGTGATCTGCCCGCTGCCGTAGGCGCCGATCAGCGGCGTGCCCGGGAAGATGTCGCGAAAGGCCAGCAGGTCGCGGTCTTCGCCGCCGTAGAAGAGCGGGCCGCGGCCGATGCAGGAAAACATGAATGCGAAATTTGGCGGCTTTTTGCCGTCGACCCTGGGGCCAGCTTTTGATTCTATGGTCGCAGCAGTCGGGAAATCGTCGCGGGCCGCCTGCAAGGCCTGGCGGATATCTTCCTCGGCGGCCAGCGGTTGGCGGATCGCCCAGTTGATCGTCTCGCCCGGGTGCAGGGCTTCGGCCAGGCTGAGCGAGCCATCGGCGTTGATCGACAGGATGGCGATGCCCGGGCCGTCCACGTCGCGCAGCGCGGCGATCTGATGCAGCGGCGGGCGGGCGCGCCATTCGGCGGGCAGGGCGCGCAACAGGCTGTCGGCCGCCGTCCGGCCGCCAATGCGCTGCACGTCGAAGGCCTGGCCGGCGTCGACCGCCAGCGGCTCGCCGATCCGGCGCAGGCCGTCGGAGCGGACGACCCGGGCCCGCAGCCCCGGCAGGCGGCATTCGGCGCAGCCGTCGTCGGCCACCCGGCCGTGCGACCAGGTGGCGGCCTCGGCATCGATCAGGCCGGCCCGGACGACGCCGGCCTGCCAGTCGAAGGGCAGGCGGCTGTGGCCGCTGTAGGAGAGGACGGGTGCAGCCGCCTCGGGCGGAGCGTCGTCGGTGGCCAGGACGAGGGCGGCGGCCGCCGGCTGGTCGAGGTGCCAGCCGCGCTCGGTGAGCAGGCCGCTGGCCGTGCATCCGCTGACCGAAAGGCAGCCGGCGGCCCGGGCCGCGGCGAGCACCGCAGGCTGTGCGTGGCGGCTGAATTCGCGGGTCAGGAAAAGGATGACCTGGTCGGCCCGGCTCAGCCCGGCTTCGGCCAGGGCAGCCTGGACGGCAGCCTCGGCCAGCGCCGGTTCGGCGCGCTGGCCGGCGACCAGGCTGGTCGCGGCTTTCATGCCGTCTTGCCGCGATAGGCGCAGAGGTCGATCACCACGCAGCGGGCACATTCCGGCTTGCGCGCCTTGCACACGTAGCGGCCGTGCAGGATCAGCCAGTGGTGGGCATCCTTCTTGAATTCGGCGGGCGTGACGCGGAGCAGCTTCTTCTCGACCTCGTCCACGGTCTTGCCCGGGGCCAGCCCGGTGCGGTTGCCAAGGCGGAAGATGTGCGTGTCGACGGCGATGGTCGGCTGGCCGAAAGCGGTGTTGAGGACGACGTTGGCCGTCTTGCGGCCGACCCCGGGCAGGGCTTCGAGCGCCGCCCGGTCCTCGGGCACCGCGCCGCCGTGCCGTTCGAGCAGCAGGCGGCAGGTGGCGATGACGTTCTTCGCCTTGGTGCGGAACAGACCGATGGTCTTGATGTAGTCGCTCAACCCCTCCTCGCCCAGCGCTAGCATGGCTTCCGGGCTCGGCGCCACGGGAAACAGCCGGGCGGTCGCCTTATTGACGCCGACGTCAGTGGCCTGGGCCGAGAGGATGACGGCGACCAGCAGCTGGAAGGGCGTCGCGTAATGCAGCTCGGTGGTCGGCGCCGGGTTGGCGTCGCGCAGGCGCTGGTAGAACTGGGCGATATCGGCTTTTTTCAAGGGATATGTGTCTACACGTTGTCAGGCGCGGTGATATGCGCCATATTGTAAAAAATAAAATTCTACCCGACAGAGGGGGTGGGCAAGCCATGCAAGAAAAAGGCGCAGAGAACACGATTGCAGTCACCCAACTGGTCGAGGGTAATCCGGTGGCGACCCTGGTCATCGATACCGAGCATCGGGTCACCCACTGGAACCGCGCCTGCGCCGCGCTGACCGGCATGCCGGCCGCCGAGATGATCGGCCGCTCCGAGCACTGGCGGGCTTTCTACGACGCGCCGCGCCCCATCCTGGCCGATTTCGTCGTGGACGGTGCCGACGAGACGGCGGTCGATGGCTACTATCACGGCAAATTCCGCCGCTCGGCGCTGCTCGACGATGCCTACGAAGCCGAGGATTTCTTTCCCAATTTCGGCCCCGATGGTCGCCGGCTGTTTTTTACGGCTGCAGCCATCCGCAACGAGGCCGGCCAGATCATCGGTGCCATCGAAACCCTGCAGGATGTCACCGAGCGGCGCCAGGCCGAGAACGCCATCCGCGACAACCAGGCCTATCTGGCGCAGATCGTCGACGGTTCGTCGGTGGCCACCCTGGTCATCGACGCCGAGCACCGGGTCACCCACTGGAACCGCGCCTGCGAAGCGCTGACCGGCACCTCGGCCCGGCAGATGATCGGCACCCGCGAGCAATGGAAGGCCTTCTATTCGTCGCAGCGGCCTATCCTGGCCGACCTGGTGGTCGATGACGTCAGCCAGAGCGAGGTGCCCGTCCTTTACCAAGGCCGCTTCCGGGTGTCGCCGCTGATTCCCGGCGGTTATGAGGTCGAGGATTTCTTCCCGCATTTCGGCAAGAGCGGCCGCTGGCTGTATTTCACGGCGGCGCCGCTGCGCGATTCGGCCGGCCGCATCATCGGCGCCATCGAGACCCTGCAGGACGTTACCGAGCGGCGGCGGGCCGAAGGGGCGCTGCGCGAAAGCGAGGAGCGCTATCGCCAGCTCAGCCTCACCGATTCGCTGACCGGCCTGTTCAACATGCGCCAACTCGAGGGCTTCCTGCCGCACGAACTGGCCCGGGCCCAGCGCTACGGCCGCATCCTGTCGCTGCTGATCCTCGATTGCGACGATTTCAAGGGCATCAACGACCGCTTCGGGCATCTCGAGGGCGACCGGGTGCTGCGTCGCCTGGCCGAGGTGATTTCCCAGCGCTTGCGTTTGTCCGATGCGGCGTTTCGTTATGGCGGCGAGGAGTTCGTCGTCGTCCTCCCTGAAACCGATGGCCGGGACGCCTTCGCCATGGCCGAAAGGCTGCGCGCCGGCTTTGCCGGCCAGGGGGTGTGCTCGGCTTCGGGCGAAACGATGAATTGCACGGTCAGCATCGGCGTCGCCGAAGCCCGCCCGGGCGACAACTGGAACAGCGTACTGCGGCGGGCCGACGAGGCCTGCTACCAGGCCAAGGGGCGGGGCAAGAACTGCACCGTGCTGGCCGATTCAGACGACTGAATTGGCTCCTTGCCGGCGGGAGCGGTGGCGCTTGAGCGGCGCGCTGCCGGTGTCGCCTCCGCTTTCAGCCTCGTGCTGGCGGGCCCGCAACTGGCCGCAACCGCCATCGATGTCCTGCCCGGCCGAATTGCGCACCGTGGTCCGGATGCCACGCCCGTGCAGGTAACGGGCCAGCGCCGTCACCCGCTCCAGCGGCGGCCGCCGGTAATCGAGCGCCGCCGTGGCGTTGTAGGGGATCAGGTTCATGATGGCGTACTTGCCGGCGAGCAGGTCGACGATGCCGTCCATTTCCTCGAAGCTGTCGTTGATGCCGTCGAGCAGCGTCCACTGGTACTGGATCGGGTAGCCGGTCGTCCGGGCGTAATGCTCGGCCAGGTCGACCAGCTCGGCCGGGGCGATGGGGGCGGCCTTGGGCAGCAGTTGGGCACGCAGTTCGGCACGCGTCGAATGCAGCGAGATGGCCAGGGCCGGGACGACGCGTTGCTGCGGTAAACGGGAAAAAACGCGCAAATCGCCAACCGTCGAGAAGACCAGGTTCTTGTGGCCGATGGCGCCGGCCGTGCCGAGCAGGTCGATGGCGTCGAGCACGTTGTCGATGTTGTGCGACGGCTCGCCCATGCCCATGAAGACGACGCGCTTGACCGGCCGGCGGCTACGGCCGAGCACCACCTGGGCGACCATTTCGCCGCTGCTCACCTGGCGCAGCAGGCCGTCGCGGCCGGTCATGCAGAAGGTGCAGCCGACGGCGCAGCCGATCTGCGTCGACACGCACAGGCCGTCGCGCGGCAGCAGCACGCTCTCGGCCATCTGGCCGTCGGCCAGTTCGACCAGCAGGCGCGACGAGCCGTCCTCACCCGGGTGTTCCGAGCGCAGGCGGGCCAGGCCCGACAACTCGGCGGCGAGGTCGGGCAGGGCCTTGCGCAGGGCCAGCGGCAGGTAGCTGTCGGCCGGCTGGTGGCGGGGGCCGGCGTCGAGCGCCTTGCCCTGGCTCCAGGCGCGCAGCACGCGCTCGACGTGGCAGTCCTTGGCGCCGGTGTCGCGCAGGGCCTGGCGGATCGCTTCGATACGCATCGGGAAACTGGCCGTGGAAGCGCCTGGGCGGGCTAGTGGCTGGCCATGGCCTCGGCCGCGACCGGCGGCTTCTGCCGGGTGCGGGCGGCAGCACGGGCATCCATCCAGTTCTTCCAGGCGATCATGCAGCCGAGCAGGATGAAGGCACCCGGTGGCAGCAGGGCGAGCAGGAAGCCGGGGTAGCTTTCCGGCAGCAACTGGATCGGCTGCAGGCCGGGGAAAACCATGTCGATGCCGCCGAGCAGCGTGCCGCTGCCGAGCAGTTCGCGCAGGCCGCCGAGCACGGCCAGCGTCCACAGCATGCCGACGCCCATGAAGACGCCGTCCAGCGTCGATTGCAGCGGCGGGTTCTTGGCGGCGAAGGCCTCGACGCGGGCGAGCACGATGCAGTTGGTGACGATGAGCGGGATGAATATGCCGAGCACGACGTACAACTCGTGCAGCTGGGCGTTGAACAGCAGGTCGACGACGGTGACCAGCGCGGCGACGATGAGGATGAAGACCGGGATGCGGATCTCGTGCGGGATCAGGTTGCGCAGCGTGGCGACGGCGACGTTGGCCAGGGCCATGACCAGGATGGTGGCGAGCGACAGCATGATGCCGTTCACCGCGTTGGTGGTCACGGCGAGCAGCGGGCAAAGGCCGAGCAGCTGGGCCAGCGAGCTGTTCTGCTTCCAGATGCCGTTGTGGGCGATGCTGCGGAGTTCATCGCGGCTGATCATTGGGCGGCTCCTTGCGTGAATAGCCGGTCGCGGCTGGCGTCTATCCAGTGGACTGCCTTGTGCACGGCCTTGGCGATGGCGCGCGGGGTGACCGTGGCGCCGGCATGGTAATCGAGGCGACCGCCGTCCTTGCGCAGCTTCCAGTCCTTGTCGGCGACGGTGGCCAGCGACATGCCGGTGAACTGGGTGATCCACGGCTGCGCCTTGTTCTTGTCCTTCTTGATCTCGATGTAGTCGCCCAGCCCCGGGGTTTCCTTGTGGCGGGTGACGCGCACGCCGGCCACCTGGCCGCTGGCGCGGACGGCGACGAGCAGGCGGATCTTGCCGGCATAGCCGTCCGGCGCCACGGCCTCGACGATAATGGCCACCGGCTGGCCGCCCTTGCGGGCGCGATAGGCGATCGACGGGTCGCTCAGGCCGAGTTCGGGGGTGGGCGGCAGGGTCAGGGTGTCGGTGAGCAGCGCGTTGTCGTAGTCGGCGCGGGGCAGCACTTCGTCGACCAGCTTCATCTTCTCCTCGTTTTCCGAGGCCTCGATGGCCGGCTTGGTCCACAGGTAGGCGCTGGACAGCAGGCCGGTGAAAATGATCACGAAAAGGAAGAGGATGGCCGCCGTGCGCATGGCCATGCCCTGGGCGGTGAATTCGCGGACTTCGCTCATGCCTTGTCCTTCATGCCGAAGATGGGCGGCTGGGTGAGCAGGTCGATGAGCGGGGCGCACAGGTTCATCAGCAGCACGGCGAAGGCGACACCGTCCGGATAGCCGCCGAAGACGCGGATGATGTAGGCGAGCAGGCCGGCCCCGGCGCCGAAGATCAGCTTGCCGCGCGGCGTCGTGCACCCGGAAACCGGGTCGGTGGCGATGAAGAAGGCGCCGAGCATGGCGCCGCCGGAAAAGAGGTGGAACAGCGGGTTGGCGAACTGGGCCGGGTTGAACAGCCAGAGGGCGCCGGAAATGGCGACCAGGGCGCCGACGAAGGCGACCGGGATGTGCCAGGTGATCAACTGGCGGTGCCACAGCCACAGGCCGCCCAGGAGGTAGCCGGCGGCCACCCACTCCCAGCCGCGGCCGGCGAAATTGCCGTAGACGTCCTGGTCGGCCAGCAGCCTGACCACGTCGATGCTGCCGTCGCCCAGCTTGAGGGCGGTCTTCAGGGCGTCGAGCGGGGTGGCGCCGGTCAGCGCGTCCACACGCGGGGCGAGGCCGAGGATGATGTTCACCTGGTCGACGAAGGGCAGTTCCAGCCCGATGCTCGGCCACTGCGACATCAGGGCCGGGAAGGAGACGATGCACACGGCGAAGGCGACCATCGCCGGGTTGAACGGGTTCTGGCCGAGCCCGCCGTAGAGGTGCTTGGCGACGACGATGGCGAAGACGGTGCCGGTGGCGACCAGCCACCACGGGGCGAGAGGCGGGAAGGTGAGGGCGATCAGCCAGGCGGTGACGATGGCCGAGCCGTCGGACAGGAAGAGGCCGAGCGGCTTGCCGCGCAGGCTGAGCATGGCGGCCTCGGCGGCCAGCGCGGCGAGGGTGGCGATGACCAGCTGGGCCAGGATGGCCGGGCCGACCAGCCAGGCGTAGGCGGCGATGCCGGGGATCAGCGCGACGCAGACCTGGATCATCACCTGGCTGACGCTGGTGTCCTTGAGGAGGAAGGGGGCGGGGGGGAGCATAGCTGGTAGCTGTTAGTTATTAGGATCGAGTGGGGAGGTAGGCGCTGCCGGTTCAGCGGGCGCCGGCTCGCTCGATCCTCGATCCTCGATCCTCGATCCTGATCTTCTCGCCTCGATTTCGGCGACTTCCTTCTGCTGGCCGGGCGTCAGGTGGTCGGTGTTCTTCGGCTGGGCCGCCTCGCGCTGGGCCTTGGCGCGGGCCATGGCCGCTTCGATAGTTGCCCGTTTTGCCGCTTTTTCCGGGTCGACCGCAGCAACCGCCTGGCTGGCCGGGGCGGCTTCGCCGGCCGCCGGCTGCGCTTCCGCTGCCGCGGCGGCGGCAGCTTCGGCGGCTTTCTTGGCGGCCTGGGCGGCGGCGGCCTTGGCCAGCTTCTCGGCCTTCTCGGCCTTTTCGCGCTCCTCGCGCAACTGCTTGAACTCGAAGCGGGACTTGGCCTGGTCGGCGGCGTTCTTCTCGCGTTCGCGCGCCCAGATCTCGCTCTTGGCGAAGCGGAAATACTGGACCAGCGGAATGCGCGACGGGCAGACAAAAGAGCAGCAGCCGCACTCGATGCAGTCGAAGATGGCGTATTCCTGCGTCTTGCCGAAATTCTTGGCGCGCGAGAACCAGTACATCTCGAAGGGCTGCAGCTCGTGCGGGCAGGCCTGGGCGCAGGCGCCGCAGCGGATGCACGGCATTTCCGGCGCCTTGGGCGGGAACAGGCGGTCGTCGTGGGCGATCAGGCAGTTGGTCGCCTTGACCACCGGCACGCTGGCCTGCGGCACCAGGAAGCCCATCATCGGGCCGCCCATGATGATGCCGTCGGTGTCCGGATGCGGCTGGGCGAGCTTGAGCAACTCGTCCATCGGGGTGCCGATCAGCACCTCGTAGTTGCGCGGGTGATGGACGTTGCCGGTGACGGTGACCAGCCGCGAGACGACCGGCTCGCCGTGGGCGATGGCGCGCCAGGCGGTGTAGGCGGTGGCGACGTTGAAGCACTGGACGCCGAGGTCGGTCGACCGTTTGCTGGCCGGCACTTCCTTGCCGGTCAGCACGCGGATCAGCTGCTTGGCGCCGCCGGCCGGGTAGAGCGTCGGCACCTGGACGACGGCGAAATCCTCGCCCAGCGTTTCGACCGCGGCGCGCATGGCGGCGGCGGCCTCCGGCTTGTTGTCCTCGATGCCGATCAGCACCTTCTTCGGCTGCAGCAGGTCGCGGAAGATGCCGATGCCGCGCACCACTTCCTCGGCGCGTTCGCGCATCAGCAGGTCGTCGCAGGTGATGAAGGGCTCGCACTCGGCACCGTTGATGATCAGCTCTTCCATGGGCACCGTTTTCGAGGCGGTGAGCTTGCCATGGGTCGGGAAGACGGCGCCGCCCAGGCCGACCACACCGGACTGTTGCAGGTGTTCACGGACGGCCTCCGGGGTCAGTGCGGCATAATCGAGCGGCGTGCGGGCGATCCACTCGTCCTTGCCGTCCGGCGCGATGACCACGCACAGCGCATCGAGGCCCGAGGGGTGGGGCTGGACGTGCATGGCGACCTCGACCACGGTGCCCGAGGTCGGGGCATGCACGGCGGCCGAGATCCAGCCGTCGGCCTGGCCGATCAGCTGGCCCTTGAGCACCCGGTCGCCGGCCTCGACCACCGGCCGCGGCGTGCCGCCTATGCTCTGGTGGAGCGGCACGACCAGGCGCGAGGGCAGGGGAGCGGCGGCGATCGGCAGGGTGGTCGATTGCGTCTTGTTGGTCGGCGGCTTGACGCCGCCCTTGAACTTGAAGAGGTTGAAGAGCATCAGGCGGCGTCCTTCATGCCATCGCTGCCGTCGCCGGAGGCGTTCTGCGCGGGGAGGGGCGCGGCCTTGATTTCAACCACAGGGTACTTCCATTTCCAGTTGTCGATGTTCTCGCCGATGACTTCCATGTGGATGCATTCGACCGGGCAGGGCGGCAGGCACAGTTCGCAGCCGGTGCATTGCTGGGCGATGATGGTGTGCATCTGCTTGGCGGCACCGACGATGGCGTCGACCGGGCAGGCCTGGATGCACAGCGTGCAGCCGATGCAGGTGTTCTCGTCGATGATCGCCACCTGCTTGGGCTTTTCCTCGGCGTCGAGCGGCTTGACCTCGCGGCCGAGCAGGTCGGCCAGGCGCTGCACGCCTTCCATGCCGCCCGGCGGGCACAGGTTGATGTCGCACTCGCCCTTGGCGATCGCCTCGGCGTAGGGCTTGCAGCCCGGGTAGCCGCACTGGCCGCACTGCGTCTGGGGCAGGATGGCCTCGATCTTCTCGACCAGCGGGTCGCCCTCGACCTTGAACTTGATCGAGGCAAAGCCGAGCGCGGCACCGAGGACGACCGCCCCGAGGGCCATGATGGCGATGGCGAGGAGGATGTCCATGGCCTTACTGGTACTTGTCGAGGCCGGCGAAGCCCATGAAGGCGAGCGCCATGAGGCCGGCGGTGACCATGGCGATGGCGGCACCGCGGAAGTGCACGGGCACCTCGGCGCCTTCGACGCGCTCGCGGATGCCGGCGAAGAGGATCAGCACCAGCGAGAAGCCGAAGGCGCTGCCGGCGCCGAAGAGCAGCGATTCGACGAAGTTGTGGCCGTTGGAAATGTTGAGCAGCGGCACGCCGAGCACGGCGCAGTTGGTGGTGATCAAGGGCAGGTAGATGCCCAGCGTCTGCTGCAGCGTCGGCGAGGTCTTGGCGATGACCATCTCGGTGAGCTGGACGATGGCGGCGATGGTGACGATGAAGGACAGCGTGCGCAGGTATTCCAGCCCGAAGGGCATCAGCAGGTAGTGGTCGATGATGTAGCTGGCGCCGGTCGCCATGGTCAGCACGAAAGTCGTCGCGGCGCCCATGCCGTAGGCCGTTTCCAGCTTCTTGGAAACGCCCATGAAGGGGCACAGGCCGAGGATCTTGACGAGCACGACGTTGTTGACCAGCACCGCGCCGACGAGGATGAATAAGTAGTGGCTCATTGAGTAGGCAAGCGTAGAGGCCGCATTATCGGGCTTTGCTGCAGTGCAAACAACCGCGCGCTCCTTATGGCCTTATACGGTTTTCTTGCCCATGACCCGGGCCAGGGTTTCGGCCACTTCGCCGACCAGGTCCGGACCGCGGTAGATGAAGCCGCTGTAGAACTGGACCAGGCTGGCCCCAGCGCGGATCTTCTCGGCCGCGTCCTCGCCGCCCATGATGCCGCCGACGCCGATGATCGGCAGTTCACCGGCCAGCGCCGCGGCCAGCTTTTTCTGCACGGCGGTCGATTTGGCGAAGACCGGGGCACCGGATAGCCCGCCGGTTTCGTCGCCATTGGGCAGGCCTTCGACGCCATCGCGCGACAGCGTGGTGTTGGTGGCGATCACCGCATCGAAACGGTGGCGGCGCAGGGCGTCGGCGATGGCGGCGATCTGCGTGTCGTCGAGATCGGGGGCGATCTTCAGGGCCATCGGCACGTACTTGCAGTGGCGGTCGGCCAGTTGCAGCTGGCGCGCCTTCAGTTGTGCCAGCAGGTCGTCGAGCGCCTCGTCCTTCTGCAGTTCGCGCAGGTTCTTGGTGTTCGGCGACGAGATGTTGACGGTGACGTAGCTGGCGTCGTTGTACACCTTGTCGAGGCAGATCAGGTAGTCGTCGGCGGCTCTCTCGATCGGCGTCGTCGCGTTCTTGCCGATGTTGATGCCGAGGATGCCGCCCTTTTTCGGGAACTCGGCGGCGCGCACGTTTTCCAGCAGGTTGTCGACGCCGGCGTTGTTGAAACCCATCCGGTTGATGATGCCCATCGCTTCCGGGATGCGGAACAGGCGCGGCTTCGGGTTGCCGTCCTGGGGGCGCGGGGTGATCGTGCCGATTTCGATGAAGCCGAAGCCGAGCCGGGCCAGGCCGTCGATGTGGTCGCCGTTCTTGTCGAGGCCGGCGGCCAGGCCGACCGGGTTGGGGAACCTGAGGCCCATGACCTCGACCGGGCAAGGCGTTACCGGCTTGGCGACGGCGCAGGCCAGCCCGCTGGCGTTCATCAGATCGATGCCCTTCATGCCGATGCCGTGGGCGGTTTCGGCGTCGAGGGCGAAGAAAAACTTGCGGATGAGTGGATATAGCATAGTCCGCGATTTTACTGCATCGCACCCCCGGCTGTCCGGTGCCGGCCGGGGCCGTTTGCGTTTTTCTTGCGCTGGCCGGTAGCCAAGCCGGCGCCGCTTGGCGATAATCGGCGACCCGCTGTATAAGGAAACGATGATTTTGCCTCCCGTCCGCCGCGGGCAGCCCGGCTGCGACGCCTTGGCTTCCGGAAACAACTTGTAACCACCGATCCGCCGCGGCGAGGATACACTGCTGCCCATGCCATTTTTTTCGCGTTTTCCCCGTTTTTTGCTGTTGACCGCAGCGGTGCTGCCGGCCTGGGCGGCAGGGCTCGACGACCCCTTCGCCACCGATGCCATGGCCCCGCTCAAGCCGTCGCCGCAACTCGCCGCCCGGGTCGGCGAGGCGCCCTGCGCGACGGCCCTGCCGGCGACGGCGCTGAGCGCGCTCGATGCCGTCGACCTGGCGCTGTGCAATCACCCGCAGACGCGCGAGGTGTGGGCGGCGGCCCGCGTCCAGGCGGCGCTGGTCGGGGTGGCGCGGGCCGGCTGGCTGCCCAATCTCGACGCCAGCGCCAGCAGCACCCGCTTCGCGCTGGAAAATAACGCCTACACGCGCAACGCGGCGGCGGCCCTGACGCTGTCCTGGCTGCTCTACGATTTCGGGCTGCGTTCGGCCAATGTCGACAACGCCCAACGCCTGCTCGACGCGGCGGCGGCGACCCAGGACGCCACCGTGCAGGGGCTGTTCCTGGCCGCGCTGCAGGGCTATTACGCGGCGCAGGCGGCGCAGGCGGCGGTGGTTTCGGCTGGCGAGGCGGAACGCGCGGCGCGCCGCAGCTTCGCCGCGGCCGACGCGCGTTACCAGGTCGGCGCCGCCACCCCGGCCGACCGCCTGCAGGCGCAGACGGCGCTGTCGCAGGCGACGCTCAACCGGATCCGGGCCGAAGGCGAGGCGCGCAACGCGCTGGGCACGCTGGCCAACGCCCTCGGCTTCGCCGCCGGGCAGCCGCTGGCCCTGGCCGAATTGCCGCCGCCGCCGGCCGGGGGCGTGTTCCAGAAGGAAGTCGATGCCCTGATCGCCGAGGCCCAGGCCCGGCGTCCCGACCTCAAGGCGGCCGAGGCCCAGCTCAGGGCGGCCGAGGCCAGCGTCGACATCGCCCGCGCCCAGGGCCGGCCGACCCTGTCGCTGGCGACCGGGCCGAGCTGGCAGGAGTCGGCCGGCGTCGTGACGCAAGGCGGCAGCGTCGGGCTGACGCTGAACGTGCCGATTTTTTCCGGCTTCGACACGACCTACCGGGTGCGCTCGGCGGCGGCCCAGGTCGATGTCCGCGTCGCCCAGCGCGACCGCCTGCGCAACCAGGTGGCGCTCGACGTGTGGAAGGCCTACCAGAGCCTGAGCACGGCGACACAAAGCCTGACTACGGCGGACGACCTGGTAGCCAGCGCCACGCAGTCGGAGCGCGTCGCCCTTGGCCGCTACCAGGCCGGGGTGGGCACCGTGCTCGATCTGCTGACGGCGCAATCGGCGCTGGCCAGCGCCCGCCTGCAGCGCATCCAGGCGCAGCTGGACTGGAATGTTTTTCGCGCCGTGCTGGCCCAGGCCGTCGGCGCGCTCGATTACACGCTGCTGCAAGGGGCAGCCGAGGGAAGACCATGAAACGTATCGGCAGGATAGTCATCGGCGTTACCGTCTTGGCCGTGCTGGCCGGCGGCGGCGTCTGGTACGCCAAGCAGCGGGCCGCCCAGGACCCGGAGCAGCGCTACAAGCTGGCGGTGGCCGAGAAGGGCGACGTGACGCAGACGGTGTCGGCCAACGGCACGCTCAACCCGGTGGTGCTGATCAGCGTCGGCACCCAGGTTTCCGGCACGGTGCGCAAACTCTACGTCGATTTCAACGACAAGGTGAAGAAGGGCCAGGCGCTGCTCGAACTCGACGACGCGCTGGTTTCGGCCACCGAGAAGCAGAGCGCGGCCAATGTCGTCAACGCCCAGGCGGCGCTGGAACTGGCCGAGGCCAACGCGGCGCGCATGAAGACGCTGTTCGCCCAGGAATACGTGTCGCGCCAGGAGTACGACCAGAGCACGCAGGCCCTCAAGTCGGCCAGGGCGCAATTGGCGCTGGCCCGCGCCCAGAACGAGCGCGACCGGGCCAACGTCAATTTCACGGTGATCCGCTCGCCGGTCGATGGCGTGGTGATCGACCGGGTGGTGGACATCGGCCAGACGGTGGCGGCCAGCTTCCAGACGCCGACGCTGATCAAGATCGCCCAGGACCTGTCCGAGATGCGCATCGACACCAGCTTCGCTGAGGCCGACATCGGCAACATCCGCGAGGGCCAGCAGGCCAGGTTCACCGTCGATGCCTTCCCCAACCGCAGCTTCCTCGGCGAGGTCCAGCAGATCCGGCTGAACCCGACCAACCAGCAGAACGTCGTCACCTACAACGTCCGCATCAACGTCGCCAATCCCGAGCAGGTGCTGCTGCCGGGCATGACGGCCTACGTCAATATCGGCGTCCAGAAGCGCGACGGCGTGCTGCTCGTGCCCAACGCGGCGCTGCGCTTCAAGCCGGCCGACGGCGCCGACAAGAAAGCGGAAAACGGCCAGAAATCGCCGTCGACCGCGGCGGTCGGCCCCGGCTCGGGCTCCGGCAGCGACGGCGGCGGGCCCAAGGCCGGCGGCAAGGGCAAGAAGCGCGACGGCCAGGGCGGCACCGTGCATGTGCTGGCCGGCGGCGAGATCAAGCCGGTCGCCGTCCAGCTCGGCATCACCGACAACCGGATGACCGAGATCGTCGGCGGCGAACTGAAGGAAGGCGACCGCGTCGTCACCGGCGAGAACAGCAACGGCAGCAAGCCGCCGTCCAGCGTCGGCATGCGGATGTTCTGATGAGCCAGCCGGCAAGCGAGGCGGTCATCCGGGTGGTCGGCCTGGGCAAGTCGTACGCCACGGCGGCCGGGCTGTTCCCGGCGCTGAAGGGCGTCGACCTGGCCATCCGTCCCGGCGAATACCTGGCCATCATGGGGCCGTCCGGTTCCGGCAAGTCGACCTTCATGAACCTGCTCGGCTGCCTCGACACGCCGACCATCGGCGAATACTTCCTGGCCGGCGAGAACGTCGCCCACCTCGATCCGGACGCCCTGGCCATCCTGCGCAACCGGACGCTGGGCTTCGTCTTCCAGGGCTTCAACCTGCTGCCACGGATGAGCCTGCAGGACAACGTCGCGCTGCCGCTGGTCTATGCCGGCCTCGACAAGGAAACGCGGCGGGCGCGGGCCCGGGCCATGCTGGCCAAGGTCGGCCTCGAGCGCTACGCCGAGTCGCTGCCCAACCGCATTTCCGGCGGCCAGCAGCAGCGCGTGGCGATCGCCCGGGCGCTGGTCAACGAGCCGCGCCTGATCCTCGCCGACGAGCCGACCGGCAACCTCGACAGCCATACCAGCGAGGAAATCATGGCCCTCTTCGACCAGTTGAACGGCGAGGGCATCACCATCGTCATCGTCACCCACGAGAACGACATCGCCGCCCACGCCCGGCGCCAGGTGCGCTTTCTCGACGGCCAGATCCAGAGCGACCACCTGAGCGGGGCGGTGGCGGCATGAGCGCGAACATTTCGATTTTGGCCGTTTTTTGCCGTCGACCGCAGCGATGGCCGCGACCCTTTGCCGGCGAGGTGTCGCCATGCTGAAGGCGATGCTCGGCGAAGCCTGGCTGGCGATGGGCGCCAACCGCCTGCGCACGGCGCTGACCATGCTCGGCATGGTGATCGGCGTCGGCGCTGTGGTCATCATGATGGCCATCGGCCAGGGCGCGCAGTTCGCCGTGCAGCAGACGATCAGCACCATGGGCGCCAACCTGTTCATCGTCCTCTCCGGCTCCTTCACCACCTCCGGCGTGCGCAGCGGCTCGGCCGGCGGCCCGACGCTGACCGTCGGTGACAGCGAAGCTGTGGCCGAACTGGACGGTGTGATCAACGTGGCGCCGACGCATCAGGGGACGCGGCAACTTGTGTACGGTTCGCAAAACTGGAGCTGTACCGTCGTCGGCACAACCCCGGAATACCTCGATGCACGGGCCTGGAGCATCGTCCAGGGGGCAGCCTTCAGCGATTCGGACGTGCGCTCGGCGACTCGCGTTGCCCTGATCGGCAAGACGGTGGCCGAGAACCTGTTCGCCGGCGACGACCCGGTCGGCAAGACCATGCGCATCCAGCAGAACCCCTTCGTCGTCATCGGCGTGCTCGGCGCCAAGGGCCAGAGCCTGGACGGCCGCGACCAGGACGACACGGTGATCGTGCCGCTGACCACCGCCCAGCGCAAGGTGTTCGGCACGCCCTTCCTGGGCTCGGTGCGGATGATCATGGTCCAGGCAGAGTCGGCCGAGAACATGGCCAAGGTCGAGGCCAGCGTCGAAGCGCTGCTCCGCCAGCGCCACCGCCTGCGCGAAGACACACCCAACGATTTCTTCATGCGCAACCTGTCGGCCGCCGCCGAATCGCAGGCCGAAACGACGCGCACCATGTCCATCCTGCTCGGCGCCATCGCCTCCATCTCGCTGCTGGTCGGCGGCATCGGCATCATGAACATCATGCTCGTCTCGGTCACCGAGCGGACCCGCGAAATCGGCATCCGCATGGCGATCGGCGCCCGCCAGCGCGACATCCTCAGCCAGTTCCTGCTCGAGGCGGTGATGATCTCCTTCGCCGGCTGCCTGCTCGGCCTGCTCCTCGGCATCGGCATCGCGCTCGGCATCAACGCCTTCACCGGCATGGTCATCGTCATCTCGGGTAGCGCGGCCCTCGTCGCCTTCGCCGTCGCCGCCACCGTCGGCATTTTCTTCGGCTGGTATCCGGCCCGCAAGGCGGCCCGGCTCGATCCGATCGAGGCGCTGCGCTACCAATGATCCTTGAAACCTCAGTTGACCGCTTATCTCACCTTGGGTAGCCGCATGAGCACTGGCCCCGGCGGCTTCGATACGACCTGCCCGTTGGGTAACGGCGCTACGCGGCGACTGGCACGTCTGGCCGGGCGTCCGGCTTTGTCACTCCTCCTTGCAGGCATGAGCCTGCTGCGTCCGCAAGGGATACCGATCCCTGCTACGCAGGGAACATATCGTCGCTTCGCGCCGGCCATCCCGTCCAAACGCGCCATCCGCCGCGTTCAACTGAGGTTTCAAGGATGATCACCCGCCGCCACTTCCTCGCCGGCGCCGGCCTGCTGCCCTTCTTCCGCCTCGCCGGCGCCGCGCCGCGCCGCGTCGTCATCGTCGGTGGCGGCTGGGGCGGCCTGTCGGCGGCCCGCCACCTGCGGGCCCTGGCCCCCGACCTCGACGTCGTGCTGGTCGACCGCCAGCCGGCCTTCGTCTCCTTCGCCCTGAGCAACCGCTGGCTGGTCGACGCCGCCGCCGCGCCCGAGCGCCACGACTACCCGGCGCTGGCCAAGCGCTGGGGCTATCGTTTCGTGCAGGCCGAGGTCAAGGCCATCGACCGGGAGGCCCGTCTCGTCGTCGCCGGTAGCGAGCGCCTCTCTTACGACTGGCTGGTCGTCGCTCCCGGCATCCGCGAAAACTGGGCCGCCTGGCAGGTCGACGACCCTGCGACAGTGGCCGAACTGCGCCGCCGCCACGCCGGCGCCATGGCCCACGGCAGCGAACTGGTCAACCTCAAAGAGCGCCTCGCCACCTTCCGCGGCGGCGACCTGCTGATGACCATCCCGCCCGCCCCCTATCGCTGTCCGCCAGCCCCCTACGAGCGGGCGCTGTTCATCGCCTGGTGGCTGAAAAAACAGAAGATTCCGGGCAAGCTGGTCATCGTCGACCCCAACCCGATGATGCCGGCCTTCCGCGACATCCTGCTCGAACGCTACGAACCGCAGATCACCTATTTCGACCACGCCAAGGTGCGGCGGATCGACCCGCAGCGCCGCACGGTGAGCACCGACATCGACGACATCCCCTTCGCCGAAGCCTTGCTTAGCCCGCCCCAGCAGGCCGCCGACCCGCTCTGGCAGGCCGGGCTGATCCGCCCCGAGCCGGACGGCCGGCCAAGCGGCTGGGCCGGGCAGGGGGCGGTCGACTTCCGCAGCCCGGCCGACCGCCGGGTATTCATCATCGGCGACGCCTGCGGCCTGGTTTCGCCGTCCTTCGGCAGCTACCCCAAGACCGGCCACGTTGCCAACCGCATGGGCCTGGCCGTTGCCCGCCAGATCGCCAGCGAAGCCACCGGCAAGAGCCACCCGGCCGTGCTGCCGGAAAGCGTCTGCCACGTGCAGAGCAGCATCGAACCCCGCGAAAGCGTGCACCTCGACGCCCGCTACCGCGACCGCGGCGACGGCTTCCTGCTGCAGACCGTCAAACAGACCCGCAACCCCAACCCGGCCGGCGAGGACATCGCCTGGGCGGAAACCATGTACCGGGATTTCCTGCGGCCGTAGAGTCGGAGGTATTTGGATTTTTTGGGGTTTTCGGGCCGATTAGCGGCCTGATGTAGCGCCACGTTTTTCCGCAGGCTATAAAGCAGGGTTCGTAACAGAACCGGGCGACAGAAGGCGGCGTAGCTTGCCGTCCGGTGGAGCGGATTTTAGGTTGTGTGGATGGCCGCCAAAGACTACGATGTGTATGTGGAAACGAAAGGATACACATCATGCGTACCAACATTGTGATTGACGACCGGCTCATGAACGAAGCACTCCGCGCAACCGGATTGAAGACCAAGCGTGAGGCAGTAGAGCTTGGCCTGCGGACCTTGCTTCGCCTTCGGCAGCAGGAAGAGATTCGCCAGTTCCGCGGCAAGTTGGACTGGCAGGGCGACCTCGACAAGATGAGGTCGGACAAGTGATTCTGGTCGATTCCAGTGTTTGGATCGACTATTTTCGCGGAACCGCAACGCCGCAGGCTGAAAAGCTGGACTCTCTGCTTGGCGTGGAGCCCGTTGCAACGGGGGATCTGATTTTGGCCGAGGTGCTGCAGGGGTTTTCGAGCGAGCGCGACTTCAACCAAGCTAAAAAATTGATGACTTCGTTGGTCATTGTTGATTTGGGAGGACTGGAGCTAGCGATTCAAGCGGCCAGGAATTTCCGTACGCTGCGGGCGCTGGGTGTAACGGTGCGAAAGACCATCGACACGGTTATTGCCACGCGATGCATCGAAAGCGGATTGGCTCTGCTGTACAGCGACAGCGATTTTGATCCGTTTGTAGAGCATCTTGGCCTCCGGTCTGCGCTCACTGAAATTTAACGTAGAGGTCACCTGCGCTGGGCAGTTTTATCGCGCAGCGTCCGGTGGGCTGGACAAGTTAGGCGGAGAGCATACGTAGTTCGACCTGTCTGTGTTGGCCTCTTAGTTAGGCCTTCCTTTGAACCGATTCATAATCTTTTCCATTGAGGTGCAGGAAGAATATCTGCTTTGGGAAACTTGAGCCAACTTCCGCTTCTGGCCGCAACCAGACAATTTAGAACGAGTTGGTTTGCTCAGCGCCCACACCGCAACCCCGCCCAACCGCCCCTCAATGCCGGGCGTAGGTCGAGGTCGAGCCGTCCGGTTTGACCAGGAAGGTGGTGTAGAACTCGCGGCGGACGCGGGGGGTGGCGGTGCTGTCGTTGTCGAGCATGGTGCAGGCGGTTTCGCAGGTCGGCGCCGAGTATTCGCGGCCGGGGGCGCCGAGCGGCAGGCCGGGGACGGCGAGGCCGAGGGCCTTCGGTTTCTCGGTGAGGAGTTCCTTGATCTGGTCGGCGTGCACGTGGCCTTCGATGAAGTAGCCGGCGACCTTGGCGCTGGGCACGGCTTCGAGTTCCTTGGGCACTTTCAGACGGCGCTTGACGGCTTCCATGTCGTTGGTCTGGGTGACCTTGACGGTGAAGCCGTTCTTGCGCAGGTGCTCGGCCCAGTCGATGCAGGCCAGGCAGACGGTGGGCATGTAGACGTCGATGGTCGGCAGCGGGGCGGGGCCGGCGGCCCGGACGCCGGTGGCGCCGGTGGCGCCGAGCATGGCGAGGAGGCCGAATAGGGTAGCGAGGCGGCGGGTTAGGCGGTGATTCAGCATGGCTTGCCGGCCTTGCAGCCCTTGAGGATCCACAGCGAGAGGACGCCGGCCGCTTCGTCGGCCTTGACCTTGCGAGCCATCGAGCCGGGGTCGCGGCCGTTGTCGGTCTTGGCCAGGGGGTCGGCGCCGGCTTCGAGGAGGATTTGCACGTAGTCGGCGCGGCTGGCGTAGGCGGCCATGTGCAGCGGCGTGGCGCCTTCGTTGTCGCGGGCGTTGGGGTTGGCGCCGGCGGCGATCAGCGCCTTGATGGCGCTCGGGTTGCCGTTCATGGCGGCCAGGTGCAGCGGCGTCGAGCCGAGCGCGGTGCGCGCGTCGCGCAGTTTGGTGTCGGCCCTGAGGGCGCGCCGGACATCGTCGCCGCTGCCGGTGCGGGCGGCGTCGTGGATGGGCAGGTCGAAACTGGTGGTCTGGGCGAGGGCGGGGCCGGCCAGGAGGCCGACGAAGAGGAGGGTGATGAGTTGCTTCATGAATACCTCGGTGTTCGGGCAAAACGTGCTAGGGGGCCGATAGTTTATTCGACATTGGCCCGGCGTGGGTAGTTTCACGCTTTGCTAATATTATGATTACATTGGGTAATTTTGCGCGGTTGCGGCCTTGTGGCAGTATTTCCGGCATCTCGTCCGAAGCCTGGAGTCGCCATGCCCCGAATTGCCCGCCACTTGATCGTCGAAGGCCGCGTCCAGGGCGTTAGCTATCGCTGGTCGATGGTCGAGGCGGCGCGGCGCCTGGGCGTCGTCGGCTGGGTGCGCAACCTGGCCGACGGTCGGGTCGAGGCGATGGCGGTGGGCGAGGAGGATGCTGTTCTCGAACTGATCCTGTGGGCGCAAAAGGGACCGCGGCTGGCTCGCGTCGAGCGGGTCAACGTGGCGCCGGGCGACGGTGAGTTCGCCCGCTTCGAGCAGTTGCCCAACGCCTGAGGGCCGGCTGGCCGCCAATCGCTGCGGTCGACGGGAAAAAAGGCCGAAATTCGAAATTTTTCGGCGCCGTCGGGCGGCGTTGGCCGACCCGTCGTGTCGCCCGGCGACCCGTTTCAGTAGCCGTAGAAGGTCTCGTGCCGGCGGTCGTTTTGGCCAACGCCGATTTCGGCGAGCAAAGCGTCCATGGCCTCGGTCATGGCCGGCGGGCCGGCGAAGTAATAGACCGGGAGCAGCAGGTCGGGCAGGTAGCGGGCGAGCATGGCGGCATCGATGTGGCCGAGTTCGCCGCGCCACGCGGTGCCGGACGCCTTGGCCTCGGACATGACGGGGATGAAGTGAAAATACGGGTTCACCGTCGGCATCTCGCCCAACTCCTCGAGATAGGCCGCCTCTTCCGGTCGCCGGCTGGCGTAGAAGAGGTGGATCGGGCGCTCGAGGTCGGTTTCCAGTGCGTGCCGGGCCATGGCCAGGAAGGGTGTGATACCGATGCCGCCGGCGAGCAGCACGGCCGGCCGTTCGTCGTGCTCGTCGAGGACCATGTCGCCTTCCGGTCCTTCCATGTTCAGGCCGGCGCCGATCGGCAGGTCGCGCAGCACGCGCTTGAAGGCGCTGTCGCGCATCCGGGTGGCGATCATCAGCTCCGGCTCGTGCGGCGAGCTGGCGATGGTGAAGGTCCGCGCGTTGCCGGCGTCGTCGGTGTGCGGCGGGTCGACCAGGGTCAGCGTCATCGACTGGCCGGCCTGGTGGGTGAAGCCCGGCGGCTTGGCGAACTGGAAGGCCATCGTTCCCTCGGCGACTTCTTCCCGCCAGCGCAATTGGGTCTTGTACGTGGTCATGGCGTGTCTCCTCAAAATCGTCGGCGCCGGCACGGCTTGCCCGGCATCGTCCAATCGATTCGCTGATCGCCGGCCTGGCCGCCGCTCAGCTGCCAGCCTGGGCGTGGGCGACGGGAAATTTCGGGACGAAAAATCCGCCGCGCTCATGCCATCAGGTCCATTGGTTGGACCGGGGCGGGGAGGAATCGTTTCGCCGGGCTGGTCAGCGCCCGGCGACGGGCTTGAGGACGAGGTCGAGGCGGTGGTCGGCGGGCAGCGTGCGGTAGGTCTTGCTGCCGGCCAGGCGCAGCTTGCCGCCGGACTGCAGGCGGGCGCTGATGGTCAGCCGCGGCTTCTTGCCGATCAGGTCGCGGTCGACGGTGGCGGTGAAGGCGATCGGCGACTGCGCCCCGGCCAGTTCGTAGCGTTGCTCGACCAACGTGCGCCCGGCGCCGTCGCGGATGCGCAGGTCGAGGATGGCGTCGGGCGACAGGGCCTGGCGCGTGCGGTAGCTGACGCTGCCGTGCAGGTCGAGAAAGCTGCTGGCCGCCGCCGGTGCAGGCCGGTTGGCCACGGCGGGCGCCTGGCCGCGGCTGCACCGGCGCATCGCCTGCTGGCCGTCTTCGAACAAGGCCTCGTCGCCCTTGGTGTGCAGGCGGGTGTCGCCCTGGCGATAGAGGGCGCCCGAGCCGGCCGGCACCATGGGCAGGAGCAGTGCTTGGCCGGCGATTTCGAGCTGCGCCTGCGGTCGACCGGAATTATCGGCAAAAAATGCAATGTCGAGTTGGCTGCCATCGTCGCAGGCATAGCGCTGCGCCACGGGGTCGGCGTGGGCGGTCAGGGAGAGGGCGCAGAGCAGGGCAGGAAAGGTGGACGGAAGGCGGATGGTCATGGCTTTTCGGGAGCGGGCAGGGTCAACCAGTGGCCGTCGACCAGCCCCTCGATCGGCTGGAAAGCCGCCTTGTAGGCCATCTTGCGGCTTTCGGCGATCCAGTAGCCGAGGTAGAGGTAGGGCAGGCCGAGGGCGGTGCACTGGGCGGCCTGCCAGAGGATGTTGTAGGTGCCGAAGCTGGCCTCGGCGATGTCCGGGTCATAGAAGGTGTAAACCGAGGACAGGCCGTCGTCGAGGACGTCGATCAGGCTGACCATGACCAGGCGCTCGCCGTCGGTGAATTCGATCAGCCGGGTATCGACCCGGCTATGCAGCAGGAACTGGGCATACTGCTCGTGGCTGTCCTCGTCCATGCCGCCGCCCGGGTGGCGGGCTTGCTGGTAGCGGTTGTAGAGCTGGTAGTGGGCTTCGCGGTAGACCAGCGGCTGTTCGCGGGCGATCAGCCCGCCATGACGCTTGAGGGCGCGGCGCTGGCTGCGGTTGGGGTGCAGCCGGGCGACCGGCAGGCGGACCGGAACGCAGGCCCGGCAGGCGTTGCAGTGCGGCCGGTAGGTGAAGATGCCGCTGCGCCGGAAGCCGGCGCGGACCAGGCCGCTGTAGATCTCCGCGTCGATCAGGTGGGGCGGCGTGGCGACCTGCGAGCGGGCGTCGCGGTCGGGCAGGTAGCTGCACGGGTAGGGCGCCGTGGCGTAGAACTGGAGCAGCGAGAAGGGCAATTCGGCGTCGTCGGGGTGGGCCATGGCTTACCAGTCCGCGGGGGCCACCGCGAAAGCCCACGTGCCGCGCCCGCCGGGGGCCGCCGTCAGATCGGCCAGGCGGCCCAGGAAGTCGGCGCGCGGGATTTCGCGGCCGCCGAGCGAGGCGAGGTGGTCGGTATACATCTGACAGTCGATCATGGCGAAGTGGTGGGTGACAAGATAACGCACGAGGTGGGCGAAGGCGACTTTCGAGGCGTCGGTGCGATGCGCGAACATCGACTCGCCGTAGAACATGCGCCCGATGGCCAGGCCATAGAGGCCGCCGACCAGCCTGCCCGCTTCGTAGGTTTCGACCGAGTGGGCCCAGCCGAGTTCATGCAGGCGGCAGTAGGCATCGGTCATCTCGGCGGTGATCCAGGTGCCGTCCTGGCCAGGCCGCGGGGTGGCAGCGCAGGCCCCCATGACGGCGGCAAAGTCCGTGTCGAGGCGAACCTCGAAGCGACCGCTGCGCAGCGTCTTGCGCAACGAGCGATGCAGCCGGAACTCGGCGGGAAAAAGCACCATGCGCGGGTCGGGTGAATACCAGAGCGGCAGGCCGTCCACCGTGCCCCAGGGAAAAATTCCCCGGCGATAGGCGTCGAGCAGGCGGTCCGGCTGCAGGCCGCCGCCGACCGCCAGCAGGCCGCCCATCTCCTCGCGCGCCGCGGCAACCGGCGGAAAGGTGTCGAGCGGGCCGAGGAAGGGAATCATCGGGCGGCCGGCCGAATCAGCGGGCCGGCGTTTCCCGCAGCCAGTTGACCGGCTTGGCAGCCGCCTGTTCGAGCTTGATCTCGCAGGCCGGGTCGTCGCATTCCTCGTGCTTCTTGAAGGCGATGACATGGTCGGCGTCGAGCCGGATGCCGATCTTCTCGCCGAGGGCGTGGTTGTGGTGCGAGGGCACCAGCGACAGGACCTCGCTGCCGCTCTGCAGGCGCAGGGTGTACAGGATGTCGGCGCCGCGGAAGGCCTTGTGCAGCACTTCCGCCTGCACCGGGCTGGCGTCGTCGTGGACGATGTCGTCCGGGCGGAGCAGGATGTCGACCCGGCAACCGTGATCGCAGGCCGAACAGGTTTCGTTGCACTCGACCGGGGTGTCGGAAATCAGCGTGCCCAGTTCCATGCGCACGCTGTTGTTGTCGCCCACCGTGCCGGCGAGCAGCACGCCCTGGCCGATGAAATCGGCAACGAAACGGTTGGCCGGACGATGGTAGAGGTTGTAGGGCACGTCCCATTGCTGGATGCGGCCGTCGTACATGACGCCGATCTCGTCGGCCATGGCGAAAGCCTCGTGCTGGTCGTGGGTGACCAAAATCGCCGTCGACCCCTCGCGCTTGAGGATTTCCCGCACTTCGACCGAGAGCCGCTCGCGCAGCCCGACGTCGAGATTGGAGAAGGGCTCGTCGAGGAGGATCAGTTCCGGCCGGGGGGCCAGCGCCCGGGCCAGGGCGACGCGCTGCTGCTGGCCGCCGGACAGTTCGTGGGGGTATTTGTCGCCCTGGCCGTGCAGGCCGACCGTGGCCAGCAACTGGCGGACGCGCAGATGGGCGTCCTCGGCCGGCTTGGCGCCCAGGCCGAAAGCCACGTTCTGGTCCACCGTCAGGTGCGGGAACAGCGCGTAGTCCTGAAACACCATGCCGATGCGCCGCTGTTCCGGCGCCACGCAGCGGCCGATCTGGCTGACCACCTGGCCATGCAGACGAATCTCGCCGCCGGCCACTTCCTCGAAGCCGGCAATGCAGCGCAGCAAGGTCGTCTTGCCGCAGCCCGAAGGGCCGAGCAGGCAGGCGATCCGGCCGGCCTCCAGGCGGAAGTCGACGCCGTCGACGACGGTGTGTTTGCCGTAGCGCTGGACGACGCCATTTAGTTCGAGTTGGGCCATAGCGGTCGATTATAATTCGCATTCACAAACATGCGTACCGCCCGATACTCCCCCCTGCTCATCGTCGGCCTGCTCGTCGCCGCCCTGGCCGGTTTGCCGGTGGCCAGCGTCGGCCTCAATCTGTTTGTCAGCGGTACCAGCAGCACCTGGTCGCATCTGTCTTCCACGGTACTGCCCGAGTACATCGCCAATTCGTTGTGGCTATGCCTGGGGGTCGGTTGCGGCGTCGGGCTGGTCGGGGTCGCCACCGCCTGGCTGACCGCCATGCACGAATTCCCCGGGCGGCGCTTCTTCGAGTGGGCCCTGGTCCTGCCGCTGGCCATGCCGGCCTACGTCATGGCCTACGTTTATACCGACTTCCTGCAATTCGTCGGGCCGGTGCAAAGCCTGCTGCGCGACACCTTCGGCTGGGCGCACGGCGACTACTGGTTTCCCGACATCCGGACGCTGCCCGGCGCCATGCTGATGTTCGTCTGCGTGCTCTACCCCTACGTTTACCTGCTGGCCCGCACCGCCTTCCTCGAACGCGCCAGCGGCATGCTGGAAGCGGCACGCACGCTGGGCATGGGGCAGTGGCGGGCCTTCCTCGCCGTGTCCCTGCCGCTGGCCCGGCCGGCCATCGTCGCCGGCATTGCCCTGGCCCTGATGGAAACGCTGGCCGACTACGGCACCGTTGCCTACTTCGCCGTCAATACCTTCACCACCGGCATCTATCGCGCCTGGTTCTCGCTGGGCGACCGGGTGGCCGCCGCCCAACTGGCCGCCATGTTGCTCGCCTTCGTGCTTTTCCTGCTGATGGCCGAACGGGTTTCCCGGGGGCGGGCGCGCTACCACAACACCACCGGCCGCAACCGCCCGATGGCCGGGGCACAATTGAACGGGGTGGTGGCCTGGCTGGCCACGCTGGCCTGCGCTCTGCCCTTGCTGCTCGGTTTCATCCTGCCGGCGATGCTGCTCCTCAAAATGGCCTTGACCGAAGGCGACGCCCAGTTCGGCGAGCGCTTTCTCGTCCTGTCGCGGAACAGCTTCGTGCTGGCCGGCGCGACGGCCCTGATCGGCGTCGTTCTGGCACTGCTGCTCGGCTATGGCGCGCGTTTGTCGAAAACAGCCCTGGCCACCGGCCTCAATCGCCTGGTCGGCCTTGGCTATGCCGTGCCCGGAGCGGTCATCGCCGTCGGCGTGCTGATTCCGGTGACCCGGCTCGACAACTGGCTGGCCGGGCAATGGGCCGAGTGGTTCGGCCACAATCCCGGGCTGCTACTGACCGGGGGCATCGCCGCGCTGATTTACGCCTACCTGGTGCGTTTTCTCGCCGTTGCCCTGCATACGGTCGAATCGAGCCTGGCAAAGATCACGCCGAGCATGGACGATGCGGCGCGCAGCCTTGGCCTCGGGCAGGGTGATACGCTGCGTCGGGTGCACGTGCCGATGCTGCGCGGCAGCCTGCTGACCGCCGGCCTGCTGGTATTCGTCGATGTGATGAAGGAGTTGCCGGCCACCCTGGTCATGCGGCCGTTCAATTTTGATACGCTGGCCACCCAGGCCTACACGCTCGCTTCGGACGAACGCCTGGCCGAAGCGTCGACCGCGGCACTGGCCATCGTGGCGGTCGGATTGTTGCCGCTGATCGCGCTGTCGCGGCAGATTACCGCGGCCCGTCGGACTTGAGGCTGACGCAGGTTACGATTTGTGCCGCGGCTTTTCTTCGGGCAATGGCTCCAGCGCCAGGTGGCCGATATCGGGCTCGGGCAGGTCTTCTTCGAGAAAAAGCAGGTCGGTACCCAGGGCGTTGGTCTGCGTGCCGAAGTCGATTCCGGGCTCGTCGTTGTGGGCTTCGACCGCTTCAAATTCGATGAGGTTATTGTCTGCCGGAACGGGAAGCGTCGGCGCGCCGAGATCGATGGCCAACGGGGCGCAGGAAATCGCGTAGACCGCCGGATCAACGGTGATGCCGTCGGGAACGATGGCGCCGGCTTGCAGCAACAGGGCAGCAACATCGAAATGCCGGCAACGCAGGGCCAGCCTGAGCGGTGCGCCAGGGCCGTCGCTGGCTGGGGCGTTGGGGTTGGCACCATGGCTGAGCAGTTCGCGAACGATGGCCAGGTTGCCGGTGAAGCAGGCTGTCCGCAAGGGTAGGCCGCTAAAACCGTGGATGTCGGGTTCGTCGATCTGGGCGCCATCGTCGATGGCGTTGATGACGCTGACCAGCCTGCCCGAGCGAATCGCTTCGATCAGCTGGCTGGCCTGGATTCCGTAAATCGTCATAATCCGGAGAAGGTTGAAGTTCCCCGGATTGTAGGGAATACCTAGGGTTTTGACGAGGGCTTACTTGAATCCGGCGCGATCGAAAATGATCTGCGCCTTGGTCTGATACATGGCCAGGTTCTTGACCGGCAACTTGTCAGCCTTGAATTTCCCGAGCGACTCCAGCGCCGGGTTGGCGACCTTGACGCTTTCGACCACCGGCCATTCGTTGTTGCCATCGGCGAAATAAACCTGGGCCTGGTCGGAGGCGAGATACTCGAGGAACTTGACTGCCGCCGCGCGGTGCGGGGCGGTGCGCAGCACGCCGCCGCCCGAAACGTTGATATGGGTGCCGTTGGCTTTCTGGTCGGGCCAGACGATGCCAACGCTGGAGATCAATTTTTGGTCCTCCGGCTTGGTCGACCGCAGCAGTCGCGCCACATAGTAGGTGTTGGAAATGGCGACGCCGCATTCGCCGGCTGCCACCGCCTTGATCTGGTCAGTGTCGCCGCCCTTGGGCGCGCGGGCGAAGTTGGCCACCATGCCGCGCGCCACTTCTTCCGCCTTGGCTTCGCCGTGGTGGGCGATGATCGATGCCATTAGCGAAAGGTTGTAGGGGTGGGAACCGGAGCGCGAGCAGAACTTCCCTTTCAGCTTGGGATCGGCCAGGTCGGCGTAGTTTTGAACATCTTCGGGCTTGACGGAGCCCTTGTTGTAAACGATGACCCGGGCCCGGGTCGAGAAGGAAAACCAGTCTTCGGTACGCAGATGGGCGGGGATGCGCGATTCGAGTACCTTCGAGGCAACCGGAGCGAACAGGTTCAGTTCGTGGGCCTTGGCCAGGCGGGCCGCATCGACCGTCAGAAAGACGTCGGCCGGGCTGTTGGCGCCTTCGTTCTTGATGCGCTCGAGCAACTCGTCTTCCTTGCCCTCGATCCGGTTGATCTTGATGCCGGTTTGCTGGGTGAAGTTGGCGTACAGCGCCTCGTCCGTCTGATAGTGACGTGCCGAATACAGATTGAGAACGTTTTCTTCGGCAACGCCGGTGTGGGACATGGCGGCGACGGCCGCAGCGATCAGGGCAGACTTCAGCTTCATGGGACAACTCCGGTTGAGTGCAATAGCCTTGAAGTCTACCGGCCTCGAAACGTTTTGTAAATGAGAATGGTTATCTTGTGCAATGTCAAAAAAAGCGGCTGACAAGCCGCTTCATTCGCATGGTGCGAGGCTCAGTTGCCGTCGAGAATTCTTCTCGCCCCGTTATAACGGGTCATCCAGTAGCTGCTGCTCATGCTCTCGACACGTACTTCGGCACCGCTGCGCGGCGCATGCAGGAAGTGGTTGTCGCCCAGGTAAATGCCAACGTGGGAGAAGGTGCGGCGCATGGTGTTGAAAAACACCAGATCGCCCGGCTTGAGCTGGCTGGCGTCGATGCGCTGGCCGACCTCGCTCATTTCGCGCGCCGTGCGGGGCAGGAGGGTGCCGATGCTGTCCTTGAAAACCAGTTGGACGAAGCCGCTGCAGTCGAGGCCATTCGTTTCGTCGCTGCCACCCAGGCGGTAACGGACGCCAACCAGCTTGAGGCCTTCCAGGATGACATCCTGAGCGGCATTGGTGTAACGTTCCAAGAAGGACTGGTGCTCTTCCTGTTTGCGCCCGTCTTCGGCAGCCAGGGCGCCGCTGATGCCGCTCAGGCAGAGCGATGCGGTTAGCAGGATGGAGGATAAGACTTTACGCATAGCCTCGAAATATATTTGAAACGTAGCAGCTTGTAAAGATGACGAAATTCCCAGCGAATAACTATGTTCATAATCCGTAATTATGAATACAATTTATTTCCCGGGAAACAAGGGTGGCGATGGAATCCTTCAAGGCACTGTTGATTGACGAGCGCGACGGCAAGGTGGCCAGCGGTTTTGTCCGACTGGACGAAAGCCGCCTGGATGCCGGCGAGGTCACGATTCGCGTTGCCTACTCGAGCGTCAATTTCAAGGATGCGTTGGCGGCGACTGGCGCCGGCAAGATCATCCGGCGTTTTCCCTGTGTCGGCGGCATCGATCTGTCCGGCACGGTGATCGACAGTGCCGACGGGCGCTTCAAACCGGGCGATCCGGTTATTGCCACCAGTTTCGATATCGGCGTGGCCCACCACGGTGGTTATGCCGAGGTGGCCCGGGTTCCAGGCGACTGGGTGGTGCCGCTGCCCGACGGCTTGTCGCTTTTCGAGGCCATGGCGCTGGGCACCGCCGGGTTTACAGCAGCCCTCGGTGTCGTGCGCATGGAGGAAAACGGACTGCGCCCGAGCAAGGGGCCGGTCATCGTTACCGGCGCGACCGGCGGCGTGGGTAGCCTGGCGATCGACATGCTGGCGAGCCAGGGTTATCACGTCGTCGCCCTGACCGGCAAGGAAAGCGAAGCGGATTACCTGCGCGGCCTGGGGGCTGGCGAGGTCATGCTGCGCCAGAGTCTCGATCTTTCGAAAATCAGGCCCCTCGACCGGGGGCGTTGGGCCGGGGCGGTGGATAACCTGGGGGGCGATGTCCTGGCCTGGATCGCCAGCACCATGGAGCAGGGCGGGACGATCGCCAGCATTGGTCTGGCGGCCAGCATGTCGCTGAACACCACGGTGGCGCCGTTCATCCTGCGGGGCGTTTCCCTGCTCGGCATCGATTCGGGCTATATCCGCGAACCCTATCGGCGAGGCGTCTGGCAACGCCTGGCGACTGATCTTCGGCCACCGCATCTGGCGGTAATGTCGCGAATGATCGCCTTCGACGAACTGCCAGCCATCTTTGGCGAGTACATTGGCGGCAAGGCCAAAGGCCGCGTGGTGGTGAAAATTGGCGGAGGCTGAGGTGTCGGAACTGCCGCGCATTCTTGTCGTCGACGACTCGCGGGTTGTCCGCATCGCGCTGATCCAGCATCTGAAGGGTCAGTACGATGTGCGCGAGGAAAGCGATGGCGAGGCAGCCTGGCAGTCGCTGGTCGTCGACCATTCGATCCGGGCGGTGATCTCCGATTTGCAGATGCCCAAGGTCAACGGCTACGAATTGCTGGAGCGGATCAGGACGTCCAAGCTCCGGCGCTTGCAGCAATTGCCTTTCATCCTGGTTTCCGGCGAGGAAACCGAGGACGAGCGGGCCAGGGCGAAAGCCCTCGGCGTGTCGGACTTCGTCACCAAGGGCGCCGGTGGGGTCGAGCTCCTGACCCGGCTCAACAACCTGCTGGTGCTGAGCGAGGCTCAGGAGAACCTTGAGGCCGGGCGTGACCGCATGGTCCACGATCCGGTCAGTGGCTTGTTTACGCGGAAGTATGTCGAACTGCAGGCCGTTCAGGGCCTGTCGCACTCGGTGCGGCATGGCGTCGATGTCAGTGTGATGGTGCTGGCTTTCGATGGTTTCGAGGGGATGTGCGAACAACTGGGCGAGCCGGTCGCCATCGAGGTGGGCAATCGCTTTGCCCGCATGTTGGCCGGAAAAATGCGCCAGGAAGACAGCCTTGGACATTTTGGCCCCGGGCAATACGCCATCGTCTCGCCAGGTACGGCGCCGGCTTTTTGCGCCACCTTTGCCGAGCGCGTCAGGGAGGCCGTCGAGGTGGCCCGACTGACGGTCCAGGGGCGGACGGTGACCTTAACGGTCAGCATCGGCCTGGCCAGCGTGCCGACCGATGCGGTGAGTTCGGCCGGCATGCTGCTCGACCTGGCGGGTGAAAGGATGAACACGGCGCGCCAGGCTGGGGGCAATCGGACAGAGTCGGGGGGCGTCTTGCCGGCTTCCCGCCCGATTTCCATCCACCATGCCCTGGAGTTGCTGGCCGCCAATCGCCGAAGCGTGGTCGTCCCGCATCTGCCCGCGCTGGCCGAGCGCTTGCTGCCGCTTTTGGCGTTGATGGATCAGGAATTGGACTTGTCCTTGCCTCTGGCCGAGGTCAAGCGCCGTTTGAGCGAACGGAAATCCTAAAATTATTAATCCGTTCAGTAACTTGTTGTGCAGGATAACCTTATAGAGGGAGCTTTATGGCTACATACAAGGAGTTTCACCAGTATTCCATCGAGAAGCCGGACGCGTTCTGGACCGAACAGGCCAGCCTGGTCGACTGGAAGGAGCCGTTTACGCAAGTTTGCGACTTTTCCCGTCCGCCCTTCGCCAAATGGTTCGTCGGTGGCAAGACCAATCTGTGCCACAACGCGGTTGACCGCCATGCGGCCAAGCGTCCGAACGATCGTGCGCTGATCTACATCTCGACCGAAACCGACGAAGAAAAGATCTACTCGTTTGCCGAGTTGCAGCGTGAAATCGAGCGCATGGCGGCGATTTACCAGAGCCTCGGCGTCAAGAAGGGCGATCGCGTCCTGATCTACATGCCGATGATTGCCCAGGCGACCTTCGCCATCCTGGCGGCAACCCGAATCGGCGCCATCCACTCGGTGGTGTTCGGCGGTTTTGCTTCCGGTTCGCTGGCCACCCGCATCGACGATGCCAAGCCGGTGCTGATCGTTTCCTCCGACGCCGGCATGCGGGGCGGCAAGGCGGTGCCGTACAAGCATCTGCTCGACGAGGCGATCGAGATTGCCGAGCACAAGCCGGCCAAGGTGCTGATGGTCGATCGTGGTCTGGACAAGGCGTTCAACAAGGTTGCCGGCCGCGATGTCGATTACGCCACCGAGCGTGCCAAGTTCATGGATGCCAAGGTGCCGTGCGAGTGGATGGAATCCTCCGAGCCGTCCTACATCCTGTACACCTCCGGTACGACCGGCAAGCCGAAGGGCGTGCAGCGCGACACCGGCGGCTATGCCGTGGCGCTGGCTTCCTCGATGAAGCACATCTACTGCGGTGGCGAGGGCGAGACCTTCTTCTCCACCTCCGACATCGGCTGGGTGGTCGGCCACTCCTACATCATCTACGGCCCGCTGATCGCCGGCATGGCCACCGTGATGTACGAAGGCACGCCGCTGCGTCCGGATGCCGGCATCTGGTGGCAGATCGTCGAGAAGTACAAGGTCAACGTCATGTTCTCGGCGCCGACTGCCGCCCGCGTGCTCAAGAAGCAGGATCCGGCCTACATGCACAAGTACGACCTGTCGTCGCTCAAGCACATCTTCATGGCCGGCGAGCCGCTCGACCAGCCGACGCACGAGTGGTTCATGGGCGAACTCAAGATCCCCGTCATCGACAACTACTGGCAGACCGAAACCGGTTGGCCGATGCTGGCTGCGCTGCCGGGTGTCGAGAAGACGCCGATCAAGTACGGTTCGCCGTCCTTCCCGGTCTATGGCTACAACCTGCAGATCTTCCGCGAGGACGGTTCAATCTGCGGCCCGAACGAAAAGGGCATCGCTGCGGTCATTCCGCCGCTGCCGCCGGGCTGCCTGTCCACCGTCTGGGGTCAGGACGACCGTTTCGTGTCGACCTACTTCACGCTGTTCAAGGAGCCGATGGTCTACTCGTCGTATGACTGGGCGATCAAGGACGAAGACGGTTACTTCACCATCCTCGGCCGTACCGACGACGTGATCAACGTTGCCGGTCACCGCCTGGGTACCCGCGAAATCGAGGAGGCGATCCAGGCCCACGCCGCCATCGCCGAAGTCGCCGTGGTCGGTGTCGAGGACAAGTTGAAGGGTCAGATGCCGATGGCCTTCGCCGTCGTCAAGGATGCTTCGAAGGTGGCCACGCCGGAAATGGTCAAGGCGCTGGAGAAGGAAGTGTTCGCTACGGTCGACGGCATTTTGGGCGCCATCGCCCGTCCGGCCCGCGTGCATTTCGTGACCGGTCTGCCCAAGACCCGTTCCGGCAAGATGCTGCGCCGTTCGCTGCAGGCCCTGGCCGAAGGCCGCGATCCGGGCGACCTGACGACCATCGACGATCCGTCGACGCTGGAGCAGATCAAGCAGGCGTTGGCCAGCTGAGTCTGCCAGCCCTCGCCGAAAACCCGCCGGAGCGATCCGGCGGGTTTTTTTTGACCCGCGGCAGCAGGAATCCGGGCTGCGCCCGGGTGGTACAATGGCCGCCGGTCCGATCTTTCCTGTGTTTCAAACGAATGATTTACGAAACTGTTGCCGCCATCGATCTGGGATCGAACAGCTTCCGCCTGCAAGTCGGGCGGGTGGTCGAAGACCAGATCTATACCCTCGATTCGCTGAAGGAACCGGTCCGCCTGGCTTCCGGCCTGACCGTCGACAAGCGCCTCGATGCGGCGGCCCAGGCTCGCGCCCTCGATGCCCTGCGCCGTTTCGGCGAGCGCCTGGGTGGGCTGGACAGGGGGGCAGTGCGGGCAGTCGCCACCAACGCCCTGCGGGTGGCCAAGAATGCCGTCGAATTCCTGCCGCTGGCCGAGGAGGCGCTCGGCTTCCCGATCGAAGTCATCGCCGGCCGCGAGGAGGCCCGCCTGATTTACCTGGGGGCATCGCATTCCCTGCCACCGGCCGCGCACAAGCGGCTGGTCATCGACATCGGCGGCGGATCCACCGAGTTCATTATCGGCAAGCGCCACGAGCCACAGCTGATGGAGTCCCTGTACATGGGCTGCGTCAGCTACACCCTGCGCTTCTTTCCCGATCGGCGGATCGACCGCAAGCGGCTGCGCGAGGCGCAGATCGCCGCCGCCAAGGAGATCGAACTGATCGCCCACGACTACCAGCAGACCGGCTGGAAAGAGGCCGTCGGTTCGTCGGGTTCGGCGCGGGCGATCGCTGACGTGCTCGAGCTCAACAGCCTGAATCCGAACGGCGAGAGCGGCATCACGCGGGCCGGGCTGGATCGCCTGTGCACCCTGCTGGTCAAGGCCGGCTCGGCCGAGGCGCTCGATCTGCCGGGCGTCAAGGGCGATCGGCTGCCGGTGTTCCCCGGTGGCGTGGCGATCATGTCGGCCATCTTCCAGGAGCTGGGCATCGAGCGCATGGTGTATGCCGACGGTGCGCTGCGCCTGGGCGTGCTCTACGACCTGCTCGGGCGCTTCCATCATCACGACATGCGCGATGCGACGGTGGCTCAGTTCCGGCGTCGCTACCAGGTTGAGGGCGGCCAGGTCGAGCGGGTCGAGGCCAAGGCGCTGGCGGCCCTGGCCCAGCTGACCGATGCGGCGCCCGACGAGGCCGACGTGCAGTTTTTGTCGTGGGCCAGCCGCCTGCACGAGATCGGCATTTCCGTCGCCCACAACGCCTACCACAAGCATGGCGCCTACATCCTGACCTACGCCGACATGCCCGGTTTCTCGAAAAAGGACCAGGGGCGACTGGCCCTGCTCGTCCTCGGCCACCGCGGCAAGCTGGAGAAGATCTGCAGCCTGCCGGCCGCCGACAGCGCCTGGACGCTGGTTTTCTGCCTGCGCCTGGCGGTCTTGCTGCATCGCACGCGCGATGACCGGACTATTCCCGACTGGCGGGTCAGTCGCAGCGGCAACGGCTTCCTGGTCGAGTTGCCGGCCGAATGGCTGGCCGCCAATCCGTGGACGGCGGCTGCCTTTACCGAAGAGGCCAATGTCTGGCGGCAGGTCGGGCGCAGCTACACGGTGAAGAGCAAGCCGGCGGGGAAAACGGGGTGAAAGCCCTTCCCCGCCTGTCCATCGAGCCGGGGAGGGTAATCCTCGCCGGCACCTGGACCTTGGCGGCGATGTTGCCGCAGCTGGCCGAATTGCAGGCCCAGCTGGCGGAGCGCTCACGACAGGCGGATGCCTGGGACCTGTCTGCCGTCAGCCGGCTGGACAGCGCTGCCGCCGTGCTCCTCTGGCGGGCCTGGGGCGGCGCCTGGCCGGAGCAACTGCAGGTGTCCGAGGTGCATAAGGCCGTGCTCGGCCGGGTGGCGGCGCTGCCCGGGGATATTCCGGCGCCGGCCGCGCCGCCGCCCCGGTTGCCGGAAATCGTCGGCAACCTGGTGCTCAAGGCCATGGCCAACCTGCGCGGCATGGTCGCGCTGTTTGGCCAGTTGTTGCTCGATCTTGGCTATTTGCTGCGCCATCCGGCGGAAGTGCCGTGGAAGGAGTGCGCGGCCAACGTCTACAAGGCGGGCGCCCAGGCCTTGCCGGTGACGGCCCTGGTCGGCTTCCTGATCGGCGTCACGCTGAGCTATCTGTCGGCCTTGCAGCTCAAGACCCTGGGCGCCGATCTGTTCATCGTCAACATCCTGGGCATTTCGATCATCCGCGAACTGGGCCCGGTGCTGGTCGCCGTCCTGGTCGCCGGCCGCTCCGGTTCGGCGATGACGGCGCAGATCGGCGTCATGCGCGTTACCGAGGAAATCGACGCCTTGTCGACCATGGGGGTTTCGCGCAGCATACGTGTCATTTTTCCGAAAATTTTCGGGTTGACCGCAGCGATGCCCTTGCTCGTCCTGTGGACGTCCGCCGTGGCGCTCTTCGGCGGCATGCTGGCCGCCTTGCTCCAGCTCGACCTGTCGCTGGTCTACTTCGTCGAGAATCTGCCGCGGGCGGTGCCGGTCGCCAATCTGCACATCGGCCTCGGCAAGGGGCTCGTCTTCGGGTTCCTGATTGCGCTTGTCGCCTGCCATTTCGGGCTGCGCGTCAAGCCGAATACCGAGAGCCTGTCGGCGTGCACGACCAGTGCCGTGGTGACGGCGATCACTACGGTGATTCTGGCCGATGCCATCTTCGCCATCCTGACCCGCCACATCGGCGTGCCGCAGCTATGACGGCCGACCCGGTCATCGAACTGCGCGGCGTCAGCACCCGCTTCGGCCGGCTGGTCGTGCATCGCGACCTGTCACTGCAGATCGAAGCCGGCCAGATCGTCGCCCTGGTCGGCGGTTCGGGCAGCGGCAAAACCACCTTGCTGCGCCAAATGCTCGGCTTGATCCGGCCGTCGGCTGGCAGCGTCGAGCTGTTCGGAGTCGATCTCAACGAGCCCGATCCCCGGGTACAGCGCGACCTGCGCCGACGTCTCGGCATGCTCTTCCAGCATGGGGCGCTTTTCTCGGCGCTGTCGGTCTTCGACAACGTGGCCTTTCCGCTGCGCGAGTTGCGCTATCTCGACGAGGACTGGATTCGCCGCCTGGTTCATCTCAAGCTGGCCATGGTCGGGCTGACCATGACGCATGCCCAGTTGATGCCGGCCGAATTGTCGGGCGGCATGATCAAGCGCGCCGCGCTGGCCCGGGCCCTGGCCCTCGAGCCCGAGTTGCTGCTCCTCGACGAGCCGACTGCCGGCCTCGATCCCGATCGCAGCCAGAGTTTCGTCGAACTGGTCGGCGCCTTGCAGCGCGAACTGGGCCTGACCGTCGTCATGGTTACCCACGACGTCAATACCCTGGCCGCACTGGCCACGCATGTCGCCGTACTGGCCGAGCAGAAAATCGTCGCCTTCGGGCCCAAGGCCGAGATCGCAGCCAGCGACCATCCCTTCGTGGCCGGGTTTTTTGGCGCCGATCGCCAGAAACTGCTTTAATTCGCACTCATGGAAAACAAGTCGCACGCCTTCGTTGCCGGACTCTTCGCCATCATCTTCGGCCTCGCCGCCCTGGCGGCGCTCTACTGGCTGGGCGGCGATAAAAAGGCCTGGCGGGACTACGTCATCGTTACCAAGCAGAGTGTCGGCGGCCTCAATCCGCAGGCGCAGGTGCGCTACCGTGGAATACGGGTCGGCAAAGTCACCGACATCAGCCTCGACCCCGACGACCGGGCCAACATCCTGGTCAGCATTGGCGTCGACGAAGAGGTGCCGCTGACCCGGGGAACGGTGGCCAAGCTCAATTATCAGGGGGTGACCGGCATTGCTCACATCCTGCTGCTTGATTCAGGACGCGACCTCGAGGCTTTGGGCTCGGGCGACGGCAAGCCGCCGCGCATCACCATGGTGCCCTCCCTGCTCGATGAGCTCGACCATTCCGGGCCGGCCGCCCTGAAGCAGGCGCAGCAATTGATGGCGAGTGCCAACGCCATGTTCGGCGAAGGCAACCAGCGCCATCTGTCGGCGACCCTGGCTAACCTCGAGACGGCGTCGGCTCAACTTAAGCCGACGCTGGACAACCTCAACCTGACCCTCGGCCAAGTCAACAAACTGCTCGGCGATGCGAATATCAGCAACCTGTCGCAGGCCGCCGGGCAAGTCGGCCCCTTGCTGGCCGACACCCGCTTGCTGATCGGCAAGATGCAGGTGGCGACCGACCGTCTCGACCTGGCCATCGGCACGGCGTCGACCAACCTCAACTCGGCGCTGCTGCCGCGACTCAATGAACTGGCTGCCGACTTTTCGCTGACTTCGCGCCAGTTGGGACGGGTGCTGCGGGTCATCGAAGACACGCCGCACAGTCTGGTGCTGGGTGCCCCGGCCCCGGCCCCGGGGCCCGGGGAGCCCGGGTTCAGCCCGGCTGCGGAGAAATAAGATGCGCCGGCTAGTCATTCTAATCGTCGCCTGCGGTGTGCTGGCCGGGTGCTATACCTCGGGCCAGCGTGGCGGGCGGGCGACCATGGCCATCTACGATTTCGGGCCGCCGCCTGCGGCCCTGGCTCAGCCGGTTCGGCAATCACCGGCACTGGAAGTCTGGGCGCCCTTGTGGTTCGACTCGCAAAGCATCGCCTATCGCCTGCACTACGCTGACGCGGCGCGTCTGCGCGAGTACACCCGCGCCCGCTGGGCCGGCCCGGTGGCCCAGATGATCGAGCAGCGAACGGCGCAGAGGTTGGGGCTGGCAATGGCCGGACAGGGCGGGGCGCGCTGCATCGTCCGGGTTGAAATGATCGAATTCAGCCAGTCCTTTTCAGCCCCGGCGAACAGTGTCGGTGTCTTGCGGGCACGCGTTGCGCTGCTCGACCTGTCACGTCGGCAACTTGCCGAGCGCATGGTCCATATCGAACGGAATGCCCCGACCGCCGATGCCCGTGGTGGCGTTGCCGCCTTGACGGCGGCGGTTGATGGTCTGGCGGAACAATTGCGCGCCTGGGAGAGGCTGTTCGATGGCCAGGGTACGCCCGGCTGTGCCGACTAACCCGAAACGATGCGCTCGGCGATCCGCTGCTTGAGGTCGCCGAGATTGTTGTCGAAATGTGCGTAATGCATCAGCGACAAGCCGAAAACGCAGGCGTAGAGCAGCAGGCTGCGGCTTTTTGCCTCGGCATCCGACATGCCGGTGGCGACAAACAGTTTCCTTGTGCATTCCAGCCGGTAGAGGTCGACCGACTCGACGATGGCCGCGGCCCGCGTGTCGTGGCGGGCCCAGTCGCGTACCGCGAGTTCGATCGACATGCCTTTCTGGTTGCGGCTGGCTCCGTAAACCTCGATGGCGTAGTGCAGTTGCTGGCGTTCGCTGCCCGGCATGACCGCCGTCGTCTTCTCGATGTCGCGTATGCGGCCAAGCTTCCAGTGCTCGAGAACGGCATCGAGCAAGGCCTGCCTGTCCTTGAAATGCCAGTAGAAACTGCCCTTGGTCACACCGCAGCGCTTGGCCAGAACTTCGACGCGCAATCCCGTCACACCCTCCTTGGCCAGCACGTCGATCGCCATGTCCACCCAGCGTTTCGGGTCGAGCTGGGTGCGCGCCGCAGGCGCTTTGCCGCGCGTTCTTCCCGGGGTAGATTGTTGCGAGGACTTGACAGATTTATTTTCCATACGCTACCGTATGCTTTTCCATACCAGACAGTATGGTCATTCTGCGGCTTAGCCGACGCCCTGTCAAACGGCGGCAATGACCGAAAAAACCAAACCGAGAGAGGAGATGCCTGTGAAAATTCTCGTTCCCGTAAAACGGGTGATTGACTACAACGTGAAGGTCCGGGTGAAAGCGGACGGGACGGGTGTCGACCTGGCCAACGTCAAGATGAGCATGAACCCCTTCGACGAAATCGCCGT
>SSXW01000023.1 GCA_009469585.1 Dechloromonas sp. Dech2017 | reverse complement strand
CAGTCGGCTTTCCCGGCAGCAAATCCGCTATCCGCAACCACTGTTCGTCATTCAACATTCGCCGATCCATGTGCAGCACCCAAATTCCAGGATGTAAACACAAATCGGCTACTGTGAACAGGCCCTAGTCGTTCGGAATTACGAACTGAAAAATAATTCAACGTAATTCGGCGAAAATATACCCCTCAGAGCTTCAGAAACTCGGCGCACTGCCAAGTGTCCCGGATTTTATTTCTCCGACCGAAGTTCTTTGACCTGCTCAATTACCAACTCCGCAACAAGGTCCGCAGCTCCGACATCCCCCAACCCCTCCAGCGTAGCAACAGCATGCATCAGCTTTTGATCGAGCTGGCACTCCTTTAAGGGGTCTGCTGCACTCTCATCCAACAACCTCTTGACCCGCAAAATATCGTCTTTTTTTCATCTCGGAACTACCCTTTTCCAGCGCTGTTTAATGCAGGGTGTATTTCTAATAACGTCGTGATGTCTACGTCAAGGGCCATCGCAAGACGCTCAAGTCCATCAATAGAGATGTTTGTTACGCAGCGTTCAAGCTGCGACACGTAGGTTCGATGGAAATCCGCCAGTTCAGCCATCCCCTCCTGGCTTAGGCCACGCTCCATCCTCAACCGCCGGACGTTGACAGCGATCCGCCGGCGAGCCTCCCCTGTTTGATGTTTATCCGTACCCATAGTACGGCAGAGAGTGACCCGCTACGGCTTTTGTATCTACAGCCCAATACTCTACTGTTTATACATCTCGTTTTGATACAATAAATATTCCATAGAAATAAACCAATTGAGGTTCCGCGCTGGCTGGATGCCATGCCGGCGAACTGACAATTAACAGGAGAACCACCAAGCAATGACGAAATCCATTACCAATGCGACCGAGCTAATTCTCCATGGCCTAGTCATCGGCGCCTGCCTATCTTCAGCGGCAGCAATGGCTGCCTCCGATACCGCGAACTTTGCAGCCAATACGCCATCGGCGAAGCGATTGCTGGAAGAATTTGCCAATGCCACTTCTCTGGGCAAAGCCTGTGGCTACCGGGAAGAGGCGATCAGCCAGTACTACGCCAAGGAATTCGCCCGCTTGATCCGTCAGGAAGCCAAGGGACCAATCGCCGACCAGGACGTCGACCGAGAGGTCGGCATCGCCTTGGTGTCGGTCAAGATGTTCGTCAATCAGCGCACTGAAGGCAGGCGTTTCACGAGCGAACAATGCGCGATGGCCCGCAAGGCAATCGACGAATCGGTGCCTCGTGGTTATGACAAGCCGTAGTCGCCGGAAGCTTCCGGCGCGCCGGCGCGTTCCGGTCACGTCGGTCACGTCCGCGTGCATACGTTCTCTGTCAGTCGCTTTACTACTGGCCACCCTCCCAGTGCTTGGTTGCCATTCCACTCGAACTGGCCATCGCCGGGTTTAATTTGCAGACGACGATCACGAAGACGAAAAACGTCGTTAGCCAGTACCTAATTCACCACACCAAACAGGCAGGGCGCGCCAAAGTTGGCAGCAAAGTGCCGCGCACTTAGTCTTGCCCAAGAGTTCAAACGCCTTCGCCAGCTAGTTGGAATCACCGGGGAAAACCCACCCACGATTCACGAGGTCCGTTCGTTATCGGCCCGGCTCTACACCGAGAAATACGGTAAGGAATTCGCCAATGCCCTGCTTGGTCACAAGTCGGCGAAGATGACCGATCTTTATTTAGATGAACGGGACGGATGGTTCCGGCCAAAGATCTCCGTCTGACAAAACAAACCAAAAGAGAGCCCGGGAACCCGGGCTTTTTCCTTATTTAAATCACCAACCAGATGGAACTTAAATACATCAATGGCATTTTTTATTTGGTGCACGTCTGATGTAAATTTGACGCACACACATAAAAATCAATCAGTTACACCTAATGAACCGTACACACCATGCACGGATCGAAAGACCGCACCACATGTTGCACGGTCGGCGGTGCGCCGTCGCCGGCGGGCAGGCCGACCAGGGCCTGCTCGAGGGGGCCGGGCGTGCCGGCGGCGTCGCGCGGCGAGAAGTTCCAGGTGGTGGGGGCGATGATCTGGTAGCGCTCGATGCGGCCGCGCTTGATGCTCAGCCAGTGGCCGAGGCTGCCGCGGGCGGCTTCGACGAGGCCGGCGCCGGTCGCGTCGTCGGGCATGTCGCCTTGGGCACAGAAAGGTTCACCGGGTTGCAGCGCCTGCACCCAGTTCTCCATGGCCGGCAGCACCAGGGCCAGTTCGAGCAGGCGGGCGACGACGCGGGCCATGACGCTGCCGCCGTCCTGGCGCACGAAATCAAGGAGCAGCGGGTGGCCGGCGACGACCTGGCGGGCCAGGGCGCCGACCTCGACCGGCTGGCCGGCGTAGCGCGGCGCCTTGCACCAGGTGTAGGCGCCAGGCTTGTCGGCGTAGACCAGGGTTTCGCCGCGGGCCGGGTGGCGCGGCTGGCCTTCGGCCAGCCAGGCGCTGGTCGTGTCCTCGGCGATGACGACCGGGTCGAAGGCGGCCGCCGCGCCGGCTTGCCAGGTGCCGGCAGGGAACAGCCCGTAGGCGCCGTGCGACAGGAAGGCGTCGGCGCTGCGCCCGAGGCGGTCCAGTCCGAGATCGGCAGCAGCCTGCAGGAAGGCCGGGAAGTCGGCGGCGCGGCCGTCGGCCCAGGCGAGCAGGGCGTCCTTCGAGGCGAGCTGGCCAACGGCGGCCAGCGTATCGCCGAAAAGGCGCCTTTCGAGGAAACTGCGGAATTCGCGCAGCTGGGCGAGCAGGCGGATGCGTTCGCCGGCGGTGATCGCCCGCGTGCTGCCGCCCGGCTGGATGGCCAGGGTGTGCGGCCAGCGGCCGGCGAGGAAGCCCATCAGGCGCAGGAAGCCGGCGCGGGCCGGGAGCACCTCGGCGGCGGCTTCGCCGCTAACGGCCGTGAAGCGGCCGGCGACGGCGGCGTGCCACGGGCGCCCTGCATAGGCCGGGCGGGCGAAGTCGGGCATGAAGAAAAGGTAGAAATGGGTCAGGTGGTCGGCCAGGTTCTCGGTGGCGGTGATCAGATTTCGCGATAATTTGCCGTTGACCGTCGGCGTCAGCCCCATGGCGTCGCCCAGCGCCTCGGCGGCGGCCGCCGACTGGGCGACCGAGCAGATGCCGCAGATGCGCGGCACGATGGCCAGCGCGTCGAGCGGGGCGCGGCCGACCAGGATCTGTTCGAAGCCGCGAAAGAGCGGCGAATTGACGTAGGCCGCCTGGACCCGGCCCTGGTCGAGGTCGAGGCTGACTTCGAGGTCGCCCTCGACGCGGTTGAACGGCCCGACGACGATCCGGCTCACTTGCCGCCGCCCTTCTTGCGGATCGCCGGCATGACCACCGGGTGATCGACCACGGCGTTGTTGCGCACCCGCTTCGGCGTCGCCGACTTGGACAGCGCGGCCAGTGCGACGAACCAGGCCTTCGGCATGTCGGTCGGCAGGCCGATCGGGATGCCGGCCAGCTTGGGCGTTTCCTGGAAGGCGTGGCCGGGCGATTCGAAGCCCGGCTCGGTGCAGGCGATGCAGGCGAAGCCGCCGCGCAGGCAGGAGCCGCTGCCGTTCCACGGCCGCAGGTTGCAGTCGGCGTGGGCCTGCGTGCCCTTGCAGCCGAGGTTTTCCATCAGGCAGCCGAGGTCGGACTGTTTTTCGGCGCTGGCCTTGAATTCGTAGAACTCGTTGCGGGCGCAGCCGTGATGGACCAGTTCGCCGGCGTAGAGCAGCGGCCGCCCGAATTCGTCGAGGTCGGCGCCGGTCACCCCTTCCAGCGCCGCCTTCTCCAGCGTGTCGACGACCCAGCCGGGATGCGTCGGGCAGCCGGCGATGTTGACCACCGGCAGGCCGCCCCCCGATTGGAAACCGGCGCCGAGCAGGCCGCCCGGCGTCTGTTCGTCGAACTGCAGGCCGCAGGCTTCGAGCGGATTACCCGGCGTGTTGGCGGAAAAACCGCCGTAGGCCGTGCACGAGCCGATGGCGAACACCCATTTGGCGTGGCGGGCCAGGCGCTCCACCCACTCGGTCAGCGGCCGGCCGCTGCCGGCCATCAGGTGGAATTTTCCGGTACCGTTCGGGCCGCGCAGCATGGCCCCTTCGATACACAGCGCATCGAAGGCAAGCCGACCTTCGGCGCACTCTTCAAGAATAGTGAGCGCTTCCTGGCCGCTATCGACCGACAGCGCCGGGTGCCAGAGGAACTCAATGCCGGCATCGCGCAGTTCGTCGAACAGCGAACGCGGTTCGGAACAGAGCATCGACTGTGTGCAGCCGCCGCAGCCGCCGCTTTGCAGCCAGAGGACCTTCATTCCGCCTGCTCCAGGCCGTGGCGGACCAGCTTGGCGCGCAGGCCGACGCGCGACAACCCAAGTTCCCGGGCGGCCCGCGACTTGTTCCAGCGATGGCGGATCATCGCCTCCTTCAGCACATGCATTTCCAGCTGGTCCATGCGTTCCTTCAGGCCTCCGCTGAGCCCGGCTGCCCAGGCCAGTTCACTGTCGCCCCGGTCTTCATCGACGTCGCCGACCGGCGTACGCAGCACGCGCGGCGACAACAGTTCCGCGCCGAGCTGCGGCGTCGTGGACAATGCGACCATGCGCAGGATCTCGTTCTGCAGTTCACGCACGTTGCCCGGCCAGCGATAGGCGGCGATGCAGGCTAGCGCCTCGTTAGTAAAGCCTTCGACCGGCTTGCCGAGGGCGTTGCAGCTGCTGTCGAGCAGGCGGCGGGCGAGCAGCGGCAGGTCCATCGGCCGCTCGCGCAGCGGCGGCATGTGCAGGGCGATGGTCGCCAGCCGGTAATAAAGGTCCTCGCGGAAGCGGCCGGTGCGCACTTCGTCTTCGAGATCGCGGTTGGTCGCGGCAATGACCCGGACGTCGACATGGACCGGGCGGTTGCTGCCCAGCGGCCGGAACTCGCCCTCCTGCAGCACGCGCAGCAGCTTGACCTGGAAGGCCGGACTGGTTTCGCCGATTTCGTCGAGGAACAGCGTGCCGCCGTCGGCCTGCTGGAAGAGGCCGACGCGGTCCTCGACCGCCCCGGTGAAGGCCCCGCGCTTGTAGCCGAACAGTTCGGACTCGAGCAGGGTATCGGGCAGGGCGCCGCAGTTTTCGGTGACGAAGGCCTTGCTCGCCCGGCGGCTCTCGTAGTGGATGGCTCGGGCGATCATTTCCTTGCCGGTGCCCGATTCGCCGGTGACCATGACCGACAGGTCGTAGGGCGCGACGCGGCCGACCAGGTCGCAGACGGCATTGATCGGGCTGCCCGGTGCACGGATCAAGCCGGCCAGGCCGAAGCTGCTCTTGACCTTTTCCTGCTTGTGGTCGACCTGGCGTTTGAGCACCGGCTCGGCGGTACGCAGGTCGAGCGACAGGCGCTGGTTTTCCTGCTGCAGGCGCCAGACCTCGGCGGCACGCTGCAGGGTCAGCAGCAGTTGCTCGGGCTGCCAGGGCTTCAACAGGTATTGCCAGATGCCGGCCTCGTTGACGCCGCTGATGATGTCCTCGGCGTCGGTGTAGCCGGAGAGGATGATGCGGACGATGTCCGGCCAGCGGCCGCGCACTTCACGCAGGAACTGAACGCCGGTGGTGCCCGGCATGCGCTGGTCGCAGAGGATGATGCGGATGCCGGCGATCATCTGCTCGCGCTCCAGAATGGCCATCGCCTCGTCGGCGCCGGAAGCGCAGAGCACCTCGAAATCTTCTTCCAGCGTGCGGCGCAGGGCCTCCTGCGAACGCACCTCGTCGTCGACGACGAGGATGGCGGGCAATTTGCGCAGCACGGTCGGGCTCATGCGGGGATATTCCAGTCGAGATCGCGATGACGGGCCAGGTGGCGCGGGGTCCAGGAATGCGCCGACCGGGAGACGAAATGATAGCGCGCGACATGGTAGGAGGGGTCGAAACCGTAGAAATTGCGCCACATTTCGGTCAATTCCTCTTCACGGTAGGCGCCCAGCGGCTTGGCCGCCTCGTCGGCCTGGCGTTTGGCCCGCTTGGCGGCGAGTTTTTCGGCGATATCCGACGCGGCGGCCAGTTCCGCCGCCCGGCGGGCGACATCGACGGCAAAACCGGGGCCGGGCAGGCAGGCGTCGTAGAAACCGAGTTTGACCGCTTCCGGCGCCGTCATCGGCAAGCGGTGGCGCATGATCGCCCTCGCCCCCTCGTCGCCGACGCGCGGCGGCAGCAGGTAGGTCCAGAACTCCGAGCCGTAGAGGTTGCCCATGTTCTTGTAATGCGGGTTGAGCATCACGCCGTCGCGCGCCCAGACGAAATCGGCGGCACGGGCCAGGAAGCAGCCGCCGGCCCCGGCATTGCCGCCGACCGCCGCCACCGTCAGCTGCGTGTCGCAGCGCAGGATGGCCTCGGCCAGGTCGTCGATGGCGTTGATGTTGGCCAGCGACTCGTCGGCCGGGCTTTCCGCCGCCTCGATGGTGTTCAGATGGATGCCGTTCGACCAGAAATCCTCGCCGCCGCGCAGCACGATCACCTGGGTCGGCCGCGTCGTCGCCCACTGGAAGGCTTCAGTGAGCCGGTTGCACTGCGCGGTACTCATCGCGCCGTTGTAGAACTCGAAGCTGAGAAAGCCGACGCCACCGGCTTCCTCGTAGGCGATGTCCTGCCAGGTCGGGGTCGGCGATTTCCACCAGCCAGCCAGCGGCAGTTCGGGCAACTCCGCCGCAGCCGGGCAGGCCAGCGTCGCCGGCAGCTTGATGCCGCCGGCCGGCTTGACGTGGCCGATCCACACGGCGCCGTCGGCGGTGGCCCGGCAAATCGCCGTCTCGCGCCGGCCGAGCAGGCTGCCCGGCTCGCCCTTCAAGCTCGCTTCCGGCCAGGCGTCGAACAGGTGGCAGGGCTGGCCGAACAGGAGGTCGGCGACGCCGGGAAAGCCGTCGGCGGCGTTGAGCTTGGCAAGGACGGTGGCAGAGCTTTCGTTCTGCCAGTCGATGGCGCGGTCGGCCTGCCGCATCAGCGCATGGGCCTGGCCGGCAACCCGCGCCGCTTTGAAATTTGCGTCGTTTTTCCGGTCGACCGCAGCGATCACCGCCCGCACCGCCGCCTCGGTCACTTCGTTGCGGTAGATCGACGCCTTGCGCGCCGGCCGAATGGCGAAGGTCGCCGACGCCCAGACCGGGCCGGCGTCCATCTCGGCTTCCGCCTGCAGGACCGTGACGCCCCATTCCTTGGCGCCGTTGAGGATCGCCCAGTCGAGCGCCGACGGGCCGCGGTCGCCGACGATGCCGGGATGCACGACCAGGCACAGGTGGCGCGCCCAGACCGACTCGGGAATCGCCCGCTTCAAGAAGGGGGCCAGCACCAGATCGGGCTTGAACAGCGCCACCGCCTCCTCGGTCACCGAATCGGCGATGTCGAACTCAATGCTCATCTGGTGGCCACGCGCCGCCAGTTCGCAATAAAGGCGCTGCGTCAGGCTGTTGAAACTGTGCGTCAGGAAGAGAATTCGCATATTCGTGAACTATTTCCGGTTCATGCCATAGGTCTGGAGCGAGACGGGCAAAGGCTTTGCGGCACAAGGCTTTCCAGACTGCATAAGTCTATTACCTTGGCGATATTTTCTTAATGTCCAGGCTCGGCTACGATGCACTGCAACAAAGAGGGAATCAGGGGAAAGATCATGCAAGCCCAACGCAAGCCGAGAAAATCGTCCGTCGCCCGCCAGGCAGCAACGCAACGTCCCGAATACATCGCCGCCATTCGCTACCCCGACGGTCAGCGCGACCTCTTCCACATCCGCAATGCCGACAGCCTGGCCGACGCCCGCGACCTGGTCATTTCCGAAGTCGGCAGTGTCCGGTCGGTGATGATCGCGCTGCGTCACTGAGGCCTCAGCAAATCCGCGGCAGCTGTTCGCCGCTCAGCCAGTCGACGATGCGCTTGCCGCCGAAAGCGGTAGTCATCTGGACGAAATGGTGGTCATCGGCATGCACCGTGCCGATAATCGCCGCATTCACCCCCAAGGGGTGGGCGCGCATCGCCGCCAACAGCTTTTCGGCGTCGTTTTCGGCGCAGATCGCTACCAGTTTGCCTTCGTTGGCCACATAAAGCGGATCGAGACCCAGGAATTCGCAGGCCGCCTCGACCGCCGGCATCACCGGCAGCGCCTTCTCCTGCAGCATCATGCCGACCCCGGACTGCTTGGCGATCTCGTTCAGCGTCGTCGCCAACCCGCCGCGGGTCGGGTCGCGCAGCACGTGAATATCCGCGCCACTGGCCCGCATCGTCGCGATCAGGCCATGCAGGGCGGCCGTGTCGGAAACGATGGGCGACTCGAAACCGAGGCTTTCGCGCTCGGCCATGATCGCCATGCCGTGATCGCCCAGCGTGCCGGAAACCAGGATGACGTCGCCCGGCCTGGCACCGCGGCCGGAGAGTTCCCGCCCCGGGGCGACGACGCCGACGCCGGTCGTCGTGATGAACACCCCGTCGCCCTTGCCACGCTCGACGACCTTGGTGTCGCCGGTGACGATCGGCACGCCCGCCGCCCTCGCTGCCGCCGCCATGCTTTGCACGATGCGCGCCAGATCGGCGAGCTTGAACCCTTCTTCAAGGATGAAGCCGGCCGACAGATACAACGGCTCCGCCCCCATGACGGCCACGTCGTTGATCGTGCCATGCACCGACAGGCAGCCGATATCGCCGCCCGGGAAGAACAGCGGCGACACGACGTGCGAGTCGGTGGCCATGACCAGCCGGCCCTCGCCCGGGTGCGGCAGCAAGGCGCCGTCGTCGCCCTGGGCCAGGTATTCGTTGCCGAGGTGTTTGGCGAACAGTTCCTCGATCAGTTGCGCCATCGCGCGGCCACCGGAGCCGTGGGCCATGTCGACCTGGCCGTGCTTGATGTCGAGGGGACGGACGTAGTTTTTACGGGTTTGGGTCATGGGGTGCTGGTTTTAGTGGTTAGACCGGGGGGGAAGGTTTTCTGACATGCTGGTTTCCGCGCCTGACGTGCGGGCGTTTTTCCTTTCTGGAAGGCAGTTTTCCGCGTTGACCGCGGGCGTACTTTCTTTTGCTTCGCCAAAAGAAAGTAGCCAAAGAAAAGGCGACCCCCGAGTCGACGCCGGGCTTTGCCCGGTCCCCTGCGCTACTCGACGGGCCGGGCGGCTGCGGAACTCGGGGCTGCGCCCCTCAGACAGTCCTCGCCGACTACCCCCGGCCCGCCTGCGTTGCTCGGCGTCTCCTAGGGGGACCCGAAAGGCATCGCGGCGCGAAGGCTCTGCCCAAAACGGGCATGCTGCGGTCAACGGGAATTTTTGCCAAAAACCGAAAAACTGCCTTGGGTTTGCCGGGCCCCTTGAGAGGCGCCGAGCAACGCAGGCTGGCGCGGAAAAAGGGCGAGCACTGTCTGAGGGGCGCAGCCCCGAGTTGCGCAGCCCCCGCGTCAGCCGAGTAGCGCAGGGAACCCCCGAAGGGGGCGCCGACCCAGGGGTGGCTTTTTCTTTGGCTACTTTCTTTTTGCCATCAAAAAGAAAGTACGCCCGCGCGTCAGGCGCGGAAACCAGCGGTCGCCCAAAAGAAAACACCCCCGCGGTCAACGCGGAAACCAGCGCTTCAGAAAAAAACCCCAGCGCCGAACGCAGCAAAAACTTACGCCACATCCTTATACCGCCCATACGTGTAATGCGCCGCACAAGCCCCTTCGGAAGACACCATGCACGACCCCACCGGATTCTCCGGCGTACACACCGTCCCGAAAATCTTGCAGTCCTGCGGCCGCTTGACCCCGCGCAGGATGGCCCCGCACTCGCAGGCCTTGTGGTCGGGCACCGAGGCATAAGCGAGCGGAAAGCGCTTTTCGGCGTCAAATTCGGCGAACTGGCTGCGTATGCGCAGCGCCGAGTAGGGCAGGATGTTCAAGCCGCGCCATTCGAAATGCTTGCGCATTTCGAACACCTCGCCAACCAGCTGCTGCGCCTTGAGGTTGCCGTCGCGGCTGACGGCGCGGGCGAATTCGTTTTCAACTTCGGCCCGCCCTTCGTTGACCTGGCGAATCAGCATCTTGATCGCCTGCATCACGTCGAGCGGCTCGAAGCCGGCGATGACCACCGGCTTCCTGTATTCCTCGGCGAAGAATTCGTAGGGCCGGCTGCCGATGATGGTCGATACGTGCGCCGGGCCGATGAAGCCGTCGAGCGGAACGGTGCCCCACTGGCGGACTTCCGGCGACTCGAGGATGCTGGAAATGGCCGACGGGGTCAGCACGTGGCAGCACAGTACCGAGAAATTGGTCAGGCCGAGCGCCGCTGCCTGCTTGATCGCCACCGCCGTCGGCGGCGTCGTCGTCTCGAAGCCGATGGCGAAGAAGACGACCTGCTTGTCCGGATTCTTCTGGGCCAGGGCCACGGCGTCGGCACTCGAATAGACCATCCGGATGTCGCCGCCCTTGGCCTTGGCCTTCATCAGCGACAAACCGTTGGAAGCCGGCACGCGCAGGCAGTCGCCGTAGGTGCACAGCGTGACGCCCTGCTCCAGCGCCAGGCGGATCGCCTGGTCGACGCGGCCGATCGGCAGCACGCAGACCGGACAGCCCGGGCCGTGGATCATCCTGACGTTGGCCGGCAGCAGGTCGGAAACCCCGTAGCGCGAAATGGCATGGGTGTGGCCGCCGCAGAATTCCATGAAATGGTAGCTGCGCGCCGGATCGGCCTCGGCGCGGATGGCCGCCGCCAGCGTCTGGGCGACCTCGCCGTCACGGAACTCGTCGATATATTTCATCAGTGCAGCGTCGGGTCGTCGGCGGCCGGCAACTGGCCCAACTCGGCGAAGAGTTTCAGGGTTTTCTCCGCCTCTTCCGGGTCGAGGCGGTTCAGCGCATAGCCGACATGGACGATGACATAGTCGCCAACCGCCACGCCGTCGACCAGGGCCAGCGAGATTTCCTTCCTGACTCCGGCCAGGTCGACCAGGGCGTTGTCGTCGGGGCGGAGTTCGACGACCTGCGCGGGGATGGCGAGACACATCGGGGTTGCTCCTCGATATCGTTTTGCTTGGGCAGAGTCTATCCTGCCCGGTTCAATTGCGCTTCCCGGCCAGACGGCGGAAAAAGCCGCGCCGGGAAACCTCGGCCGGCTCCTCGGCCGCCGGTTCTGGCGGAGCTTTGGCAACGGTCGGCGGCGCGCCGCAAACCGTCCGCATGGCGTCGGCCGCCACCAGGCGGGCCGTCGCCATGTCCGGCACCTGGTCGATCGAGGCGACCAGCGGGCAATGCTGGTAGGGGCCGATCTCCGGGTCGTCGGCGGCGATGAACGGCAGGGTGCCGCCGGGCAGGTTCAGATAGCGCCGTTGGCCGGCCGGAATGTCGCCCCACAGCGCACCGCCACCGGAAAGCAGCAGCAGATCGAGAAACCACGGGGTGATTACGACCCCCAGCCAGTCGCCATCAAGGCGCCGAAAACCGAAGGCTTCGACGACGAGAGCGGCATTGACCAAGGACAGTTCTGCCGTGCGCACCTGCCAAACGTTACAGTAATGGGCTTCGAGTAGTGCCGCCGGATCTTCGGCACGCAACACGGCCGGACGGATCGGCGCGGTTTGCAGGGCGGACTGGCGGGTGCGTTCAATCATGGGAGCGATCGATCTCCTGAGGGTGCCGATGCTGATCGAAGCCACCGGCCGGCCCTCACCACTGGGATGGCGTCGTGCCGGCTCACCTCGAACGCCCGCGGCGAAATTCCCGACATTGTCGCCGCAGCCTTCCCGTTCGACAACGCGCGCTGCGCTCGGCTGGCGCAGCAGACGCAACTCATTCCCATGGTGGACCAGCACTTGTTTCATCGGGTAGAAACAGCAACAAGCGGACCAGAAAAACAATAGTCATTGTTTTCATCAACTTGCAACACATGGTCGGTGAAATACAAGCAAAAAAGCGCCCATTCCTTCCAGTTCGACAAGCATGGTGGTTAGTTGATTTGCACCTCAGATGACCAAGCCATTGGCCGGAGAACAGGGCAATAACTGACGTAAGCCTTGCGCCAGCAGCCTGTTGATATATCATGAAGTTATCGCATCTTTGGTATATCAAAGCGGTTGGGCTGGATGCGGATAGCAGTGGCAAGGCAGTCTGTTTATCAACGTCAAGCGAAATAAACCGGATGGATGCCATTTCTCGACATCGCTCGACGCAAGCCGCAGTCGGCAGCCATCGCGGCATGCCGGACGACAGGCTTCGCCTGCACGGCGAAGCTGGCCAACGCGCCATGAACCGCTTCGGTGAAGGTCGCCCATGAAAGTCCGGCGCCTTTCCCACGCCCTCTGGCAACTGGTCCTGCTGAGCATGGCCCCGCTGGCGCTGCTCGTCCTCTGGCTGGCCGTCGACCACGTGCAGACGCTGGATGCCCACCGCGTCCGCGAGGCGACCCGGCAAGCCCACAATTTTGCCGACAGCATCGATGCCAGCCTGCATTCCCGCATCCTCGGCCTGAGCATCCTGGCCAAGTCGCCGCTGATCGACCAGCCACAGCGCTGGGCGGAACTTTACGACGAGGCCCAGGGCTTTTATGCCAGCTACGGCACCCACGTCATACTGGCCGATGCCAACCGGCAGATGCTGTTCAATACCCGCATGCCGTTCGGCACGGCCTTGCCCAGGCTACCGGACAGCCGGGGCAAGACCGCGGCGCTACTGGCCCTCGAAACCGGCCAGCCGCAAGTCGGCGACATCGTCGTCGGCCCACTGGTCAATTCGACCGTGGTCGCCGTCGCCGTGCCGGTGCTGCGCCAGGGAAAAACCACCCATCTGGTGCTCGCCGTCTTCGCCACGGAACAGTTCCAGAACCGCCTCGAGCAGCTCAAACTGGCCGAGGGCTGGTCGCTGTCGCTGCTCGACGGCGCCTGCGAGGTGATCGCCCGCCGCTCGCCACCCGGCTTCACCAGCGACCAGGTCGCTCCGGAAGGCCGCTTCACTGTCGATTTGAAGCAATCGAACTGGTCGGTGGTTCTGGAAATCCCGCGTGGCCAGTATCAGCACGAGTTGGCTGCCAAGGGCGCGACGCTGATTGGCGGCATCATTCTCGCCGCACTGGTCGGCCTGCTCGGCGCCGCCTATTTCTCCCGGCGGCTGAACCGCCAGGTCGCCGCCCTCGGCACCTTGGCCGGTGAGGCGCCGGCCAACCTGGATATCGCCGAATTCGTCACCGCCCGCCAGCAGCTCGATGCTTCAGCCGCTGCCCGCCAGGCCAGCGACAAGCGTTTCCTGGCGACTTTCGAGCAGGCGGCGGTCGGCATCGCGCTGGTCGGGCCGGACGGTCGCTGGCTGAGCGTCAATCGCCGGCTATGCGACATCACCGGCTATAGCGAGGCCGAGCTGATGAGCAAGACCTTTCAGGACATCACCCACCCCGACGACCTTAACGCCGATCTGGACCAGGTACGCCGCATGCTGGCCCGGCAGATCGACACCTACACCATGGAAAAGCGCTATTTCCGCAAGGATGGCTCCATCGTCTGGGTCTCGCTGACCGTGGCCCTGATCTGGAAGGCCGACGGCACGCCCGATTATTTTATTTCGGTGATCGAGGACATCAGCCTGCGCAAGCGCATGCAAGGCGAACTGGCTTGCCACCGGGCCGACCTCGAACAACGCGTCGCCGACCGCACCGCCGAACTGGAAGTGGCGCAGCGCCGGGCCGAGGAGGCCAACCACGCCAAGAGCGCTTTCCTGGCCAACATGAGCCACGAGATCCGCACGCCGATGAATGCCATCATGGGGCTGACTCACCTGCTCCGCAAGGATGGCCCGAGCGCCGAACAAGTGCCCCGCCTGGAGAAGATCGAAGCCTCCGGCCAGCACCTGCTGGCGCTGATCAACGACATCCTCGATCTGTCGAAGATCGAAGCCGGCAAGATCACGCTGGAGCACAACAACTTCACGCTCGGCCAGTTGCTCGACCATGTCTACTCGCTGGTCGCCGATTCGGCGGTGGCCAAGCGCTTGAAGCTGACAACGGAGGCCGACGATGGGTCGCTGTGGCTGCGCGGCGACCAGACCCGCCTCAACCAGGCGTTGATCAACCTGGTCACCAATGCGATCAAGTTTACCGAGCAGGGCACGGTCAGCCTGCGCGCCGACGTGCTGCAACGGGCCGACCAACGCCTGCTCGTCCGCTTCGTGGTCAGCGATACCGGCATCGGCATCGCCGCCGACAACTTGCCCAAGCTGTTCAAGGATTTCGAACAGGTGGACCCGAGCACGACGCGCAAATACGGCGGTACCGGCCTCGGCTTGGCCATCACCCGGCGCATCGCCCGCCTGATGGGCGGCGATGCCGGCGCCGAGAGCGTCCTCGGCCAGGGCAGCCGCTTCTGGTTCACCGCCTGGCTGGGCGAGGGAAATGGCAGCGAGCCGGCCATCCGCCTCCTGGCCGGCAACGCCGAACAGGCCCTGCGCGAAGGCCATGCCGGGGCCCGCATCCTGCTTGCCGAAGACAATCCGATCAACGCCGAGGTGGCCGAGGAACTGCTGCATGGCGTCGGGATGCACGTCGATGTCGCGACCGATGGCCGGATCGCCGCCGACAAGGCAGCGCGGAGCGACTACCAGCTGATCCTGATGGACATGCAGATGCCGAACATGGACGGCCTGGAAGCCACGCGCGCCATCCGCGCCTTGCCCGGCTGGCAGGACAAGCCGATTCTGGCGATGACCGCCAACGCCTACGACGACGACAAGGCGGCCTGCCTGGCGGCGGGCATGAACGATTTTGTCGCCAAGCCGGTCGATCCCGGGGTGCTCTATCGTGCGCTGCTCAGGTGGCTACCTGGCAATCCGCCGGACAAGCTGGACCGCGACCGGCCGGCCGGGCCCACGCCAGGCCATGACCACGCCGACGTCCTCGGCTGCCTGGCCGAACTGCCCGGCCTGAATCTGCAGCAGGGGTTGGCGGCGCTCAACGGCAAGACGGAAAAATACCTGGCCCTGGTCACCTTCTTCGCCGAAAGCGCCCACAAGGACATCGAGCGCCTACAGGGTGCGCTGGCCGCCGACGACCAAGCAACAGCCCGGCGTATCGCCCATAGCCTCAAGGGCAGCGCCGGCAGCCTGGGCTTCCGGGCCATCCACGAGCGGGCCGCGACGCTCGATCTCGGCCTCAAGTCGGGCGGCCATGAAAAGGCCGACATCGACCGCCTGTGTCGCGAAGTCATCGACCTGCTGGCCGACATCCGCCATTGCCTGGAGCCGGGACGAGCCGGCTGAGCAGCGCCCAGCTCAGGGCGCACCGCGTCCTGCCGACGGACTGGCGCCCAAGGCCGCCCACCGGGCCACCCAGGCCTGGCCAAGGGCCAGCCCACCGTCGTTGGCCGGCGCCTGGCGGGCTTCCAGAAGGCCGAGGCCAGCAGTTTCGAGGTGGTGACGCAATGCGGCCATGAGCACGGCATTCATCGCACAACCGCCGCCGATGGCCAATTTTTGGCCTTTTTTCCGGTCGACCGCAGCACCGGCCGCGGCCATCGCCCATTCGGCCAGGCCGGCGGCAACGGTGGCGTGGAACAGGGCGGCGCCGTAGGCAGGATCGCGACAATCGAGCAGGGCCGGCAGCAGCGGCGAGAAGTCGAGCACCTTGCCCTGTTCGCGCAACGCGTAGCCACCGGGCAGCGGGCCGACCGGGGCGTGCTGGGTGGCCAGGCCTTCCAGTTCCATCGCCGCCTGGCCTTCGTAGAACATCGCGTCGCGCACGCCAAGCAGGCCGGCGGCGGCGTCGAACCAGCGGCCGAGGCTGGTCGTCGGCGGGCAGCGCAGGCGGCGGGCGAGCATGGTGAGCAGCGGGCCGGGATCGCGCTCCGGGAAGGTCTGCCTGATCCAGCCACCGACCCGGTGGCCGAGGCCGGCGCCGTGCAGGGCGGCGATGGCCATCCGCCACGGCTCCTTGGCGGCACGGTCGCCGCCGGGCATGGCCAGCGGCTGCAGGTGGCCGAGGCGCTGGCAGGCGTTGCCGTCGAGACGCAGCAGTTCGCCGCCCCAGGCGCCGCCGTCCGGGCCGAGGCCGACGCCGTCGAGCGCCAGGCCGATGATCGGCTCGTTGATTTGATGTTCGGCGCAGATCGCCGCGATATGCGCCTGATGATGGCCGATAGCGACGGCCGGCACGCCCAGTTGCTCGGCCAGGCGCAGGGCGAGGTGGGTGGACGGGAAATCGGGGTGCAGGTCGTGGGCGATGGCCTCCGGACGGACGTCGAGGATGGCCAGCAGGTGGGCCACCGTCTCTTCGAGGAAGCCGATGGCAGAAGCGTTGTCGAGGCCGCCGATGTGCTGCGACAGGAAGGCCTCCCGGCCCTTCACGACGCAGACGGTGTTCTTCAGGTAGCCGCCGAGCGCCAGCACGGTCGGGCCGTCGTCGGCCAGGGCAATCGGCACCGGCACGTAGCCGCGGGCGCGGCGCTGGAAAGCCGGGGTCTGTCCCCTGTTTTCTTTCCAATTTTCCCGGTTTTCGTCTGCCGCCGCCCGGACCACCGAGTCGTCGCAGCGGACGACGATGGCGCGGTCGTGGAGCAGGTAAGCGTCGGCGATGCTGGCGAGGCGTTGCCGCGCCTCGTCGTTGGCGATGACCAGCGGTTCGCCGTGCGGGTTGGCGCTGGTCATGACCAGCAGCAACTCGCTGGTCTCGTCCAGCCAGGCCGTGCCGGATGGCCGGCCGGCGGCTTCGTGCCAGAGCAGGAGGTGCAGGGGCGTCGCCGGCAACATGACGCCGAGCCAGGCGAGGCCGGGAGCGACGCCGGCCAGTTCGGCCTCGCCCTTGGGACACAACACGATGGGTGCGGCGACGCTGGACAGCAGCGCCCGTTCGCCCTCGCCGATCCGGGCATGCTCGGCCAGCGAGGCGGCGTTCAGGCCCATCACCGCGAAGGGCTTGGCCTCGCGCTGCTTGCGCTGGCGGAGCTCGGCCACCGCCTCGGCGTTGCGCGCGTCGCAGGCGAGGTGGAAGCCGCCCAGGCCCTTGATGGCGACGATCCGGCCGGCGCGCAGCAGATCCAGCGTTGCGGCGATGGGATCGCCGGCCAGCGGCTGGCCGGCCGCGTCGAGCAGGCTCAGCTGCGGGCCGCAGTCCGGGCAGCAGGTGGTTTCGGCATGGAAGCGGCGGTCGGCCGGTTCGCCGTATTCGGCAGCGCACGGCGGGCACAGCGGGAAAGCGGCCAGGCTGGTCGACGCCCGGTCGTAGGGAATGCGCCGGCTGACCGTGTAGCGCGGGCCGCAGTGGGTGCAGGTGGTAAAGGCGTAGCGCCAGCGGCGGTTGGCCGGGTCGAACAGCTCGGCGATGCAGTCGGGGCAGATGCCGGCATCGGGGCCGATGGCGGTTTTGACCTCGCCGGAAGCGCTTTCCAGGATGGCGAAACCCTGCGCCGCGACCTCGGCCGGCTCGTCCTCGATGGCGTCGATGCGGGCCAGCCGCGGCGCCTCCAGCGGCAGGCGCTTTTTGAAAATTGGCCAGTTTTTGCCGTGGACCGCAGCGATCACCCCGGCGCCGTCGTTGCGCACCCAGCCGCCCAAACCGAGTTCGCTGGCCAGCCGCCAGACATAGGGCCGGAAACCAACGCCCTGAACCAGGCCGCGGATGCGAAAGAGGCGGCCGGTCATGCCGTTTTACCGGGGACGAATGGAAGGCTAAGGCCGAGGCAGGCAGTCATCGCGTCAACAGATCGATATAGGCCTGATAGCCGTAGCTGCGGTTCTTTTTCTGCCCGGTCAGTTCGCTAACGATGCCGAGTTCGGCCAGCAACCCGACCGCCGCGTTGGCCGTGGGAAAAGTGGTGTCGAGTTTTTGCCGGGCGTGTTCGACCGTGAACCGAGGCATCAACGGCAGCGCCTCGAACAGGCGGTAACTGGCCGAGGTCGCCTTGGGCGCGGCGAGCAGGCGGCGGCGGTCGTTATTGACCAGCGTGGCGATGGCGACGATGCTGCGCTCCGCTTCGCCGGCCGCCGTCGCCACGCCGTCGAGGAAGAAGGCAATCCAGGATTCCCAGTCGCCCTGCGTCCGTATCCCCGACAGCAGCTGGTAGTACATCGACTGGTGCTGCTTCAGGTAGGCGCTGAGGTAAAGCAAAGGCTCGGGCAAAAGCTGCCAATGCTCCATCAACGCCGCGATCAGCAGGCGGCCGATGCGGCCGTTGCCATCGAGAAACGGGTGGATGGTCTCGAATTGGGCGTGAACCAATGCGATCCTGACCAGCGGCGGCAGGTCGTTTTGCTCCCCGGCGTGGATGAAGCGCTCGACGTCGGCCAGCAATTCCGGCACCCGCTCGGCCGGCGGCGGCACGAAGACCGCCTTGCCCGGCCGTGGTCCGCCGATCCAGTTTTGCGAACGGCGCAATTCGCCCGGCTGCTGGCCGCTGCCGCGAACACCGGCCAGCAGAAGGCGATGGGCATCGCACAGCAGCCGGACGCTGATCGGCAGGCCTGCCGGGTCGCGCAGGTTGTCCTGGACCCGGCGGAAGGCCCGGAGATAGTTGCTCACCTCTTCGACATCGTCGGCATTGCCAACCGCAAAACCTGCCTCCTCGTCGAAAAGATCGACCAGCGTCGCCTGCGTTCCCTCGATTTGCGAGGTCAGCAAGGCCTCCTTGCGCAGCGCGCCATAGAGCAGCCAATCGACGGAAGGCACCAGGCCGGAGACGCCGGCCAGCCGGGCCAGGGCCATTTCGGCCACCCGATTGGCGGACTCGAAACCGGCGGGCGACAAAGCCGGTTGGCGCGGCGGCAGCGGATGCGGCACGAAAGCCCGAACGGCCTCGCCGAGCGTGGTGGAAACCTCGTAGCTCCCGGTCTGGCGCATGATATGAAAAGTTTCTTTAATTGACGATCAATATACTAAAGCAAACTTTAATATGTCGCACGGACGTTCAAGAAAATTTCAATTTCGGCCGGTTTTTTCCGTCGACCGCAGCACTGACTGCGCCGCGGATGCGGAACAGGCGGCCGGTCATCGGCGGTTTATTTCGCCGCCAGCTGCCGCTCCAGTTCGGCGATGCGCGCCTTCAGCGCATCGACCGTTTCCGAGCGCTTGGCGCGCTGCGCTTCCAGCCCGGCCTCGATCCAGTCCAGCCAGGCGCTCAAACCGTCGCCGCTGGTCGCCGAGACGCGGAACACGGTCAGGTCGGGATTGACCCGGCGGGCGTTGGCTTCGGCCAGGTCGGCGTCGAATTCGAGGTAGGGCAAGAGGTCGCACTTGTTGAGCAGCATGACGTCGGCGGCGGCGAACATGTCGGGGTACTTGAGCGGCTTGTCCTCGCCTTCGGTGACCGACAGGATGGCCACCTTGTGGTGTTCGCCGAGGTCGAAGGCGGCCGGGCAGACGAGGTTGCCGACGTTCTCGATGAGGAACAGCGAGTCGTCGGCCGGCTGCAGGCGCTGCATGGCGTGGCCGACCATGTGGCCGTCGAGGTGGCAGCCCTTGCCGGTGTTGATCTGCAGGGCCGGCACGCCGGTGGCGCGAATGCGTTCGGCGTCGTTGGAGGTCTGCTGGTCGCCCTCGACGACGCTGATCGCCACCTTGTCCTTCAGCACCTCGATGGTCTTGCAGAGCAGCGTCGTCTTGCCGGAGCCGGGGCTGGAAACGAGGTTGAGCGCGAAGATGCCGCGCTCGTCGAACCACGCCCGGTTGGCGTCGGCGTAGGCGTTGTTCTTGGCCAGGATGTCCTGCTCGATCTGCACCATGCGCGCCTGGCTCATGCCCGGCACGTGGGCGCGGGCCGGGCCGGTGCCGTAGTCGAGGTCGCCGGCGATGCCGTGCTCGTGGTGGTGGTGATCATGCGCATGTTCATGACCGTGCGGGTGCTCGTGGGCATGGCTGTGCGTGCTGCCGTCGGCGTGCACATGCTCGTGCTGGTGGCCGTGGACATGCCCATGGTCGCCCTGATGGACGTGCTCGTGCACATGCACCGTGCCGTCGGCGTGGGTGTGGCTGTGGGCGTGCGCCCCGGCCAGCGCGGCGCCGTCGTGGCTGTGCGCATGGTCATGCTCGTGGCCGTGGCTGTGCGTATGCACCGTGCCATCGGCGTGCACGTGAGTGTGCTCGTGGGAATTATCGGGCGCCCCGCCTTCGATCTTCGTTTCACCTGCGCCGCAGCCGCAAACCGTACACATCCTCGTCTCCTTACTCGATTTCGATTTCCTTGACCCGCATTTCCGTGCCGCCGGTCGGTTGTACCTGGTGGCTGCCGCAGGTCGGGCAGGCGCCGTAGCGTTCGCTCATCGCCACCGTTTGCGCGCAGGGCAGGCACCAGCCCGCCCCCGGCACGTCGACGATGTCCAGCGCCGCGCCCTGGGCGATGCTGCCGTGCGTCACCGCCTCGAAGCAGAAGCGGATGGCCTCCGGCTCGACCGACGACAGGCGGCCGATTTCCAGCACCACCAGCTTGACGCGCCGGGCGCCTTCGCGGCGGGCGGTGTCCTCGACCAGTTGCAGCACGCCTTCGGCCAGCGACATTTCATGCATCGTGCACTTCCACAACATAAGGCAGGCAGGGGTCGAGGGCCAGTATGGCCTGGTTCACCACCTGCCTGGCCTGCTCGACATCGGCCAGACGGCCGTTGCCAAGCAGGGCGGCGAGCGACCCGGCGTTGGCAAAATGGCTGTCGGTCGGCGCCTGGACGCGAAAACTGGCGACCTTGCCGTCGACCACATGCACGGCATGGGTGAGCACGCCGCGCGCCGTCAGCGTCTGGCCGACGCCCCAGCCCTCGTTGCCGGCCGCCTCGACCGGGAAGGGCGTGCCGGCGCCGAGGGCGGCCACGGCGGCATCGACCTCGGCCAGCCGGCGCCGGTAGGCGGCGCTGATCGAAGCCGGCCGCGACAGCCCCGGCATGTCGCCGGCCATGCCCTGCCAGTAGGCCAGCCAGGGCTCGGCGTCGAGTTCGGACGGCGGTGCGGCCGGGTGGTCATCGCCGCGGTCGACGAGAATTTTCAGGCATTTTTCGGCAAGGGGGCGCAGCGTGTCGGCCACCAGGCGCCGGGTGGCTTCGAGGCTGGCCGGGCCCTGGCGGCCGTTGCGCCAGTTGATGAAGGCGCCGTTGTCGGCGGCCAGGCCGAGAGCCGGCGGCCAGTCGAGGAGCAGGCGCCAGAGATTCTCGTGCAAGACCTCGATCCACAGCTCGCGGCTGTCGACCGGGCGCCGCGCCTGGCCCTGGGCGGCGGCCAGCGCCGCCTGGGCGGCGACGCGCTGGGCGTGGGCGCACAGCGTGAACAGGTAGGGGATGGTCTTGACCACGGCCTCGGGCAACTGGCCGGCGAACAGCCGGCTGACCGTCGGCCGCTGCAGGTCGACGCCCAGGTCGCGCACGGCGCCGTCGGCGAAGCGGCCGCGCACGGTGAGCAGGCCGGCCGTCGTCATCGGCCCAGGCCGAGAAAGGCGCGCCGGCTGCTGGCCCGCGGCGCGGCCGGTTCGGCCAGCGGCTCGGCGAAGAGCGCCCGGACGGCGGCCAGCGCAGTTAGCCGGGCCGCCTCGTGGCTGTCGAATTCGAGGGCTGGCGAGAACAGCGAGCAGAGGTGGTAGTTGCCCAGGCTGGCCTCGTCGGCAACGGTGAATTCGTAGCACCCGGACGGGAATTCCCATTCGTGCTTGGCGCAGGCGGCGAGGGCCGGCCAGCCGGTTGCACCGGGCAGGCAGAGCAGGTTGACCGCCCACGGGGTGACCATGGCGCCGGCCCAGTGGCCGGCCGCCGTGCGCTGGAAGCCGACGGCCTCGACGCGCAGCTGGCGGTTGCAGATCGGCAGGTCGCGCATGCGGGTGTCGGCGATGGCCGCGAACACGGCGACCAGCTCGGGCGACGGGTCGCCGGCCCAGACGCCGATGGCGGCGCCGGGCAAGGGTTGCGCCAAGCTCACCCGGTCACCATGAACTTGTGGCGGGGGGCGTCGCAGCCGGGGCAGCACCAGTCGTCGGGCAGTTCGGCGAACGGGGTGCCGGGCGGGATGCCGCGCACGTCGTCGCCCACCGCCGGGTCGTAGACCCACCAGCAGATGCCGCATTCCAGCCGGTCGTCCGGCTTGACGTCGAGAAAGGAGCCTTCGAAACGCATCGTTTTCAGCCTGCCTGCAAGGAGCGGGAACCAGCGCCCGCCCCCGTCAGCCTAGACCGGCTCGTCCATCATGTCGAGATATTCGCGCAGGCGGGCCAGCGAATCGGCGAAGTCCTCGTCGGCGGCCAGGGCCACCTCGGGCATGTCGACCATCTCGATGGAATTGAGGATCAGGGTGTCCATGCTGTTGAAATACTGCACCCACCAGACGTTCTTCAGCCGCGTGCTGGTGATCCGGCAGTTGCCGTAGCCGCGCGACAGGATGGACACCTCGCGGTGGCCGAGCCAGCCGTACAGCGTGTCGAGGTCGGCGTCGCTGACCGGCAGCAGGCTCAGGTTGATGATGTGGGCGGCCCGGCCGTGGCGGACGGCAGCGGCCTGCAGGCGGATTTCCTCGACCAGGGCCTGAGCATTCATGCAGCCGGCCGGGTAGTCCGGCGCGGCCAGCTCGGCGGCGGCGCTGGCCCGCATGCTGTCGATGAGAACCGCCGGGATGGCACCGGTTTCCAGGCGGTCGACGACGATGGCACCATCGTCGGCCACCTGCAGCACGCGCCAGATGCCCGAGAAGGCCGTTTCCTGGACGCGCCAGTGGGCCGGCGCCGTGGTGAAGGCGCTGACTTCGCCGAAGCCGAGCGACTGGTTGACCACCTCGCGCAGCGCGGCGTCGAGCCCGAGCAGGTCGAGGCCGGCGCCGCCGGCGAAGCCGGCCCGCTCGGCAGCATCGGCCAAGCCGCCGAGCAGGGCGACGGCCCGCCGGACCACCTCGGGCGAGGCATTGTCGGGCAGGCGCGGCTGGGAGAAGGTGTCCATGCCCTTGGGCATGGCCAGGTAGTCGGGCGCCTCGTCGCCCTGGGAACCGGGGCCCATGGCGACGACGGAAATCGGGAAGGGACGCAGCGTGGCCGGGTTCATACGCAGGCTCCCTGGCTGGCGGCGACGCGGACCGGGATGCCGATCGGCCGGGGCTGGGCCGGGCCGGAGAGCAGGCGGTCGACTTCGGCCTGGTATTCGTTCCAGTCGCGGATGCCGGGCAGCACGCCGACGAATTTGCCGTCGCGCAAAAAGACCACGGCCGGGGCGCGGGCCACGCCGTAGCGCTGGATCAGGGCCGGGGCGAAGTCGGGGCCGGCGACATGGCGGCTGATCCGGTCGCCGAGCGGCTTCAGCGCCTCGGGCAGGATGACGCAGGCGTCGAGCACCTCGGCATTGCGCTGCGGGTCCTCGGTGAGGAGCAGGGCGGCCAGGCCGGCGGGGAATTGCGGATCGCTGCGGTCAACGCGAAAAAAGCCGTGTTTTTGCAAAATCCGGCCGATGGCGGTTTCCAGCCTTTCCAGCGAAGTCGGGCCGGCGGCGAGCTTGAGTTCGATCATTGGGGTGTCCTCAGGAATTCGGGGAGTTGCGGTTCGCGGTCGAGATCGGCGAAGAAGGCCGAGAAATCGGTGGCGCCGGACTGGGCGGCTTCCAGGGCGGCGAGGGCGTTGGCGATGGCGGCCGCCCGCTCGGCGTCGATCACCTCGCGTGCCGCGTCGAGGAAGGTCAGCAGCCAGGTGCCGGGCGGCTGCGGGCCGACCAGCGCCAGGTCGACGCGGACCTCGCCGGCGCGGCCGATGCAGCGCGCGAAATGTTCGCCACATTCGACGACCTGCAGGGGGATGCCGAGGCACATGTCAGGCCGCCGGCTGGCCGAGGAAGCGGGCGTCGCCGAGGCGGCAGGCCTGGTCGGCGGTCGGCCGTTCGTCTTCATAGACGTCGATGGCCAGCGCCGCATCGGTGATCGCCACGGCCGCCCCGGCCGCCGCATCGCGCAGGCAGCCGGCGGCACCCCAGCGCTCCAACCAGTCGAGGGCAAGGTTGAGGGCCGGCACCATCTGCGCCTTGACCACGTCGCGCAGGCTGCCGCCGTAGTCTTCCAGCTCTTCCGGCTGGACGCCGATGAGGACCAGTTCGGCCGGCAGCTTGCCGGTCAGCTCGGCGGCCATCAGCACCTCCTGGAAGCCGGTCTGGTGCAGGCTCATTTTCTTGGCGCCCATGAAGCGCGGCACCTGGTCGCCGACCACCTCGCGCAGCGTGCCGGCCGGGTCGCCGTAATCGACGGCGTCGAAGACCAGCAGGCAATCGGCCTCCTGCACGTAGGGCAGCAGGTAGAGGCCCTGCGTGCCGCCATCGATCAGCGTCACCTGCGGCGGAAAAACCCAGCCGCCGTTGAGCGCCTCGACGCAGCGTACGCCGAAGCCTTCGTCGGCCCACAGCAGGTTGCCGATACCGAGGATGAGGATGCGTTTGCTATTCATAGGAACCTTCGAAAAAGGCGCCCCGGGCTGCGCAACTGGCAGTCCGGGGCCAACGCAAGGAAACCCTTGGCCCGGAGGACGGATGGCCCGGCGCCACCCGGACAAGCGCCGACAAGGCAGCCCAGGCAAGCATGGCCATCAGTCCTTGAACATCCGCCAGCCGGAGATCATGGTCGAGATCAGCGACTGGCGGCTCATGATGTCTTCGCGGATGGCGGCGTAGATGTGGATGGCGGCGAAGGTCATCATGATCCACATGCCCAGGCGGTGCACGTTATGCACCTGCAGCGAACCACCGAGGGCCGGGATGACCCAGCCGAACAGGCTGTCCTGCCAGCTGCCGACACCGGCCCCTTCGCTGTACAGCGCGAAGCCGGTGAACAACATGCCGATGGCGAGGACGGTGAAGAAGAAGAACATCATCAGCTGCGCCATCGGGTTGTGGCCGACGTATTTCTTCGGCGTCTTCTCGAGGAACAGGTACCAGCGCAGTTCGAAGAAAACCTCGCTCCACCACTGGCCGTTGAAAATCGGCAGCTTGAAGATCTGCCGGGCATGGTGGTTGCCGACGAAGGCCCAGTAGACCCGCCCGACGAGGCCGACGGCGAAGATGTAGGCGGCCGCGAAGTGGGCGAAGCGGATGTAGCCGAGCAGGAAGTTCTCGGCTGCCTCGCCGGGCACCGTCGGCAGCGGCTTGCCGATGAAATAGCCGGTCACCGCCAGCACCACCATGCACAGCGCGTTGATCCAGTGCCACAGGCGCACCGGCGCTTCGTAGACATAGATCGAACGGACCTGTTTACCGTGCCGTTCGGCTTCCAGCATGTCCTGTTGCGAGAGCATCTCAGCCTCCTTTCCGGACCGCTCAGCGGACCTTGACCGACGTCATTTCCTGGCCGTCCGGGCTCATCACGTGCGTCGAGCAGGCCAGGCAGGGATCGAAGGAATGCAGCGTGCGCAGGATTTCCAGCGGCTCGTCGGCCTTGGCCACCGGGGTGTCCATCAGCGCGGCCTCGAAGGCGCCGATCTGCCCCTTGTGGTCGCGCGGGCCGCCGTTCCAGGTGGTCGGCACGACGCACTGGTAGTTGTCGATCTTGGTGTCCTTGATCTTGATCCAGTGGCCGAGCGCACCGCGCGGCGCCTCGGTGAAGCCAACGCCCTTGGCTTCCTTCGGCCAGGTGCTCGGCTCCCATTTCTCGATATTGGCCGTGTTGAGGTCGCCGGCTTTCAGGTTGGCCATTAGCTTGTCGAAGAAATACGACATCTTGTGCGCCGCCCAGCCGCATTCCAGGCCGCGCGCCGCGGTGCGGCCGAGGGTCGAGAAGAGGGCGGTGACCGGCACGTCGAGTTCCTTGAGCAGGGCATCGACCGGTTCCTTGAACTCCTTGTTGCCCTGGGCGTAGCCGATGATGTAGCGGGCCAGCGGGCCGACTTCCATGGCATGGCCGCGCCAGCGCGGGGCCTTGATCCACGAGTACTTGCCGCCCTCGTCGAGTTCCTTGATGTTGGTCTTGGTCCCCTTGGTGTTGGGGCCGAGCACGAAACTCGGCTCGGTGACGCCGTCCCACGGGTGCAGGCCCTTGCTCTCGTCCGGGTACTTGTACCAGGAGTGGGCGACGAATTCCTGCACCTGCTCGACGTCGCGCAGGTCGACCTCGTGCACCTTCGACAGGTCGCCGTTGATGACGGCGCCGCGCGGCAGCATGAGGTTTGCCGAGGAGTAGTCGTTGGCCTTGTCCGGGATGTCGCCGTAGGACATGACGTTCTTCGACGACAGCCCGCCGCCGTACAGCCAGCCCTTGTAGAACTTGGCGATGGCGATCAGGTCGGGGATGTAAACCTGCTCGGTGAATTCAATGCTGCGGTCGATGATGCTCTTGACCAGGTTCAGGCGCTCCATGTTCACCGCCCCGACGGCGCCGACGCCTTCGAGGTTGATGGCGCAGGGCACGCCGCCGACCAGCCAGTTCGGGTGCGGGTTCTTGCCGCCGAAGATGGTGTGCACCTTGACGATTTCCTTCTGGAAATCGAGGGCTTCGAGGTAGTGGGCGACGGCCATCAGGTTGGCTTCCGGCGGCAGCTTGTAGGCCGGGCTGCCCCAGTAACCGTTCATGAAGGGTCCGAGCTGGCCGGATTCGACGAATTTCTTCAGGCGGTTCTGGATGTCGCGGAAATAGCCGGGCGACGACAGCGGCCACGACGAGATGCTCTGGGCCAGGGCCGAGGTCGCCTTGGGATCGGCTTTCAGCGCCGACACCACGTCGACCCAGTCGAGCGCATGCAGGTGGTAGAAATGCACCAGGTGGTCATGCACCTGCAGGTTGAGCTGCATGATGTTGCGGATGCTGTTGGCGTTCTCGGGAATCTGGATTTTCAGCGCGTCTTCGACGGCGCGCACCGAGGTCAGCGCGTGGGTGCCGGTACAGACGCCGCAGATGCGCTCGGTGAAGGCCCAGGCATCGCGCGGGTCGCGGCCCTTGAGGATGACTTCCAGGCCGCGCCACATGGTGCCGGTGGAGACGGCGTTGCGGATGACGTTCTTGTCATCGAGGTTAACTTCCACCCGCAGGTGGCCTTCGATGCGGCAGACCGGGTCGACGACGACGCGCTTGCCGGAGTTGTCGAGCTTGAAGCCCTGGGTTTCGTAGGCGGCCATTATTGGTTTTCCCCCTGTTTTTCCGGTTGACCGTGAGCATTGGACTGGCGGGCGCGAGCCAGCGCGGTGACCGCGGCATGGGCAGCGATGGCGGCGCCGACGGTGCCGGCCGCGGCCTGGCCGATCGAATCGGCATTCGATTCGGCGCCGAAGGGCGTGATGCTGGTGACGCGGTCGTAGAACGAGCCCTTGTCCCAGAAGCCGTCTTCCGAGCAGCCGATGCAGCCGTGGCCCGATTGCACCGGCCAGCTGACGCCGCCGTTCCAGCGCATCGACGAGCAGGCGTTGTAGGTGGTCGGCCCCTTGCAGCCCATCTTGTACAGGCAGTAGCCCTTGCGCGCACCCTCGTCGTCCCAGGCTTCGGCGAACTGGCCGGCGTCGAAATGGCCGCGCCGGTAGCACTTGTCGTGGATGCGCTGGCCGTAGAACATCTTCGGCCGGCCCTGGCGGTCGAGCTCGGGAATGCGGTCGAAAGTCAGCATGTAGGTGACGACGCCAGTCATCACCTCGGCGATCGGCGGGCAGCCCGGCACGTTGATGATCGGCTTGCCGGTGATCACCTTGTGCACCGGCGTGGCGCGCGTCGGATTCGGCTTGGCCGCCTGTACGCAGCCGTAGGAGGCACAGGCCCCCCAGCTGATGATGGCCTTGGCGTCGGCGCAGGTTTCGCGCAGTTTCTCGACGAAGGGGCGGCCGCCCTGGATGCAGAACATGCCGTCCTCGTTGAGCGGCGGGTTGCCTTCGACGGCGACGATGTAATTGCCTTTGTACTTCTTCTTGACCTCGTCGAGGATGGCCTCGGCCTGGTGACCGGCGGCGGCCATCAGGGTGTCGTCGTAGTCGAGCGACAGCATCGACAGCACGACGTCCTTGGTCAGCGGATGCGCCGAGCGGATGAAGGATTCCGAGCAGCAGGTGCATTCCAGGCCGTGCAGCCAGAGCACCGGGGTACGCGGCTTGTTCTCCAGGGCGTGGGCGATGGTCGGCGCCGCGGAGGTGCCCAGGCCGAGCGAGGTGGCGGTCAGGCTGCAGAACTTCAGGAAACTGCGCCGGGTGATGCCCTGGCGGCGCAGCACTTCATAGAATGTCTCGGTCACGTGGATATCCCCCGGTGGTTATTCTTCAGGTGGGGGTATTACGCAAGGCATATGCCACGCCGATCGGAAGCGGTTTTTTCCAATAAGAATCAAGACACTTGCCGCATCGCCCGGCGGTTGCGCCGACAACGGATGCGCAAACCAGGCTTCCACTCTGCAAACAATCATTCCAGGCCAGATCAAAGGTCGATGCCGCGACTTGACGGTGGCCGATGCGCAAGCCCGTCAACTCGGTCTAGAATCACCACCCGGAGGAGAGGCATGACCCAAATAAAGGCCCTGATCGCAGCTCGCAGTGATCGCGTTGCCCCCGGCGACTCCCTGCGCCAAGTGGCGGCGCACATGCTGGCCGCCCGCCTGTCGTCGGTCATCGTCGTCGAGCAACAGGCCATCCTCGGCATCATCACCGAGCGCGACATCGTGCACATCATGCGCCAGCCTGCCGCGCCGACAACGACAGCCGGCGACGTGATGACCCGCCCGGTGCACTGCGTGGCGGGCGACACCGATTTCCGCCAGGCTTACCGCGAAGCGGCCAGCCACGACATCCGCCACATCGTCGTCACCGCCGGCGACGGCGCCCCGCTCGGCATCGTCAGCGAAGCCGATTTCCGGGAATTTCTCGGCCCCGATTTCTTCCTCCACCTGAATACGGCGGAAACCCTGATGGACCGCAGCTTCCCGCGGCTGCCGGCGAGCGCCCCGCTGGACGATGCGCTGACCACCATCGAGGCGAGCCGGACAAGCAGCGTCGTCATCGTCGACCAGCGGCGACCGGTCGGCATCGTCACCGAACGCGACGTCGTCCGCCTTTTTGTCGAAGGTCGGGCCAACCCGAGCCTGGGCGAGATCATGACGGAGCCGACCATCAGCGTCAGTCAAGACTGCCCGCTGACCACCGCCGCCGAGCTGATGCACGAGCACGGCGTGCGCAACCTGACGGTGATCGACGCCGCCGGCCACCTCGTCGGGCTGCTCTCCGAACACGCGCTGATGCGCCCGCTCAAGCTCGACATGGTGGATGACGCGCTGACCGAACGCCACGCGCTGGAAATCGAACACAACCAGATGCGCAGCGAAACGGCCCGCCAGGACAGCTACCGCAATGCCCTGCTCGACAATTTCCCCTTTCCCGTCTGGCAGAAGGACACCGAATCGCGCTTCCTGAGCACCAACCGGGCTTTCGACAAGATTTTCGGCAAGGCCCCGGCCGGCACCCTGGTCGGCAAGACCGACCGGGACATCGCCCCGCCCGACCTGGCTGAGCGCTACCGGGCCGACGACGCCGCCGTGATGGCGACGCGCCGGAGCCAGGTGGTCACCGAACCCATCCTCGTCGACGGCCAGCCGGTCTGGCACGAAACCTGGAAGTCGCCGGTGATCGGCGAGGACGGCACGTTGCTCGGCACGGTCGGCTTCGCCCACGACATTTCCGAGCGCCAGCGCGCCGAGCAGGGCCTGCTCCTGCGCAACGCGGCACTCGCCGCGCTGCTGCGCGGCGACCAGCCGGGCGCGGTGCTGGCCATGATCGGCCACGCCGTCGAAGCCGAGGTGCCCGGCTGCGCGTGCGCCATCGTCGCCGGGGACGAAGCGGCCGACGGCGATGGCACATGCGGCATGCCGGTGATCGGGGCCGACGGCCGGCGCCTGGGCAGCATTCGCTGCAGCTGCCTGAGCGACCCGGAGGGCGCCCGGCGGGCCGAGGGCTTCCTGCGCCAGGCCGCCCAGCTGGCGGCGCTGGTCATCGAACACGAGCAGCGGGCCCGCCAGCTCAACCTCAGCCTGGAAACCTTTCGCGGCATTTTCGACAGCATCGGCCAGGCGATCCTCATTCTCTCCCCCGATGGCCGCATCATCGACGTCAACAGCGAAGCCGAGCAATTGTTCGGCCATCCCCGCCAGACACTGATCGGACAAACCCAGGCCTTCCTGCACCAACCCGGCCTGACCGAGCTGGCCGACATCGAACGGCTGATCGCCGCCGCGGCCGGCGGCGCACCGCGGGTTTTCGAAAGCCTGGCCAGCCACCGCAACGGCCGCCTCTTCCCCATCGAAGTCCGCCTGCATGCCACGCAGTATTTCGGCCAGACAGCGCTGATCGCCGCCGCCGTCGACATTTCCGAGCGCAAGAACGCCGCCCTCCGCCTCGAGATCGAGCACGACCTGGCCCAGGCGCTGGCCGCCGGCCTGCAACGCGAGGCGGTCATCGCGGCGCTGCTCAAGGCCACCCTGCGTTTTCCCGACATCAATGCCGGCGCCGTCTATTGGCGGCAGGCCGACGGCGCTTACCACCTGGTCGCCCACCACGGGCTTTCCGCCGAATATGTCGACAGCAGCGCCGAGCTGGCCGCCGACAGCCCGCTGGCCGAGCTCGCCCGGCAGGGCGAGACGGTCTGCAGCTGCCTGCTGCCGGTGGACGAATGCGCCGGCCACGGCCTGCTGGCCGGGCCGGTCATGGCCGATGCCGGGGTGAATTGCCTGATCACCCATCCGATCCTGGTCGGCGGCCAGCCGCTGGCCTGCCTCAGCCTGTCCGGCCGGCAGACCTCGCGCATTTCGGCCGCCACCCTGCGCTCGCTGGAAATGCTCAGCCGCTATTTCAGCCAGGCGCTGCAGCAGCTCGAAACCCAGGAAGCCGCCCGCCGCCAGCAGCAAAACCTGATCGGCCTGTTCAACACCCTGACCGATTTCATTTTCATCCTCGACCCGGCCGGCCGCATCCTGCATTACAACCGGGCGGTCATCGACGATCTCGGCTACGGACCGGAAGCCCTGATCGGCCAGCCGATCGCTACGGTCAACCGGGAAAATGGCTCAATTTGCGAAAACCCCGGGCCGGGCGAGCGAAGCAATCCGCAAACGCTGCTGGCCGCCGACGGCCGGCAACGCCAGGTCGAAATCCGCCTTGCCCGCGGCCAGTGGGACGGCCGGCCGGCCGTGATCAGCATCGCCCAGGACATCGGCCAGCGGCTCGCCGCCGAAGAGCGCCTGCAGCTGGCGGCCAGCGTCTTCGACAACGCCCACGAAGGTATCGTCATCACCGACGCCGCGCAGACCATCGTCGAAGTCAATAGCACCTTCAGCGAACTGACCGGCTACAGCCGCGACGAGGCGATCGGCAAAACGCCGGAACTGCTCCGCTCGGGCCACCATGACGCCGATTTCTACGCCGCCATGTGGCGCGACATCAACGAGCGCGGCTACTGGCGCGGCGAAATCTGGAACCGCAAGAAATCCGGGGAGATCTTCGTCGAACAGCTGACCATCTCGACCGTTCGTCACCGCAACGGCGAGATCGCCAATTTCGTCGCCATCTTCTCCGACATCACGCTGATCAAGCAGCACCAGCAGCGCCTCGAGCACCTCGCCCATTTCGACGCCCTGACCCAGCTGCCCAACCGCATGCTGCTCGGCGACCGCCTGCAGCTGGCCATGGCCCAGGCCGAACGCAGCGGCAAGCTGCTCGCCGTCGGCTACCTCGACCTCGACAACTTCAAGCCGATCAACGACCGCTGGGGCCACTCGGTCGGCGACTACCTGCTGATCGAGGCTGCCCAGCGCCTGAAAGCCTGCGTTCGCGGCGGCGACACGGTGGCCCGCCTGGGCGGCGACGAATTCGTGCTGCTCATCGGCGGCCTGGACAGCCAGCACGAGTGCGAACAGGCGCTGAGCCGGGTCATCATCGCCCTGGCCCAGCCCTTCGCCATTTCCAACCAGCAACTGACCGTCTCGGCGAGTATTGGCGTCACTCTCTTCCCACCCGACGGCTCGGACGCCGACACCCTGCTCCGCCATGCCGACCAGGCGATGTACGCCGCCAAGCAGAACGGCCGCAACCGCTACCACCTGTTCGATCCGGAAAAGGACCGGCGGGCCAGCGACCGCCGTCGCGACATCGCCCGCATCCGCCAGGCCCTGGCCCGCGGCGAATTCGTCCTCCACTACCAGCCCAAGGTGGACATGCGCAAAGGCCACGTCACCGGCGTCGAGGCCCTGATCCGCTGGCAGCACCCGGAGCAGGGCTGCCTGCTGCCGGAGCATTTCCTGCCGCTGATCGAGGGCACCGACCTGGCGGTCGACCTGGGCGACTGGGTGATCCGCGACGTGCTGCGCCAGGTCGACGCCTGGCTCGACCAGGGCCTGAGCCTGGCCGCGAGCATCAACATCTCGGCCGACCATCTGCAGCACAAGGGCTTTTCCAGCCGCCTCGGCGAATTGCTGGCCCGTTACCCGCGCCTGTCACCCGGCCAGATCGAACTGGAAATCCTCGAAACCGCGGCCATCGAAGATGTCGCCAATACCGCTGAACTGTTCGCCGAATGCCGGCAACTGGGCGTCAGCTTCTCGCTCGACGACTTCGGCACCGGCTACTCCTCGCTGACCTACTTCCGGAGGCTGCCGGCCGAAACGCTGAAGATCGACCAGTCCTTCATCCGCAACATGCTCGACGACCCCGACGACCTGGCCATCGTCGAGGGCGTCATCGGCCTGACCCAGGCCTTCCACCGCAAGGTGATCGCCGAAGGCGTCGAGACCGTCGAGCACGGCCTCGTCCTGCTGCTGCTCGGCTGCGACCTCGCCCAGGGCTTCGGCATCGCCCGCCCGATGCCGGCCGGCGAACTGCCGGCCTGGATCGCCGGCTTCCAGCCCGATGAACTGTGGAGCCTGGCCACCGCCTTCCAGTGGTCACGCGAAGACCTGCCGATGCTGATCTCCGAGGTCGACCACAACCGCTGGAAGAACGCCCTGGGCGCCTACCTTGCCGGCGAGGAGCCGAGCCCGCCGCCGCTCGATCACCGCTGCTGCCGCTTCGGCAAATGGCTGTATGGCCCGGACCGCCAGCGCTACGCGGCGGTCGACACCTTCCAGTCGCTGGAGGCGGCGCATTTCGCCCTGCACGAAACCGGCCGCGAGATGGTCCTCCGCAAAGAATCCGGCGACGGCGCCGCCGTGGACGCCCTGCGCCCGCAACTGGAAAAGTATAGCGGCCACATCTCCGACCTCATCCGGCAGGTTCAGGCCGAGGTGCTGATGAACATGCCGGCCGGCCGCCGCTAAAGGGCCGGTCGGCGAATCTCGGCACGGCCGCTTTATTGTTTGATGATCATCAATCTGCCAGTACACTTGCGCGTTCATAATTTGTCCCTGTTTTGTATCGGTTTTCTCCCTTGACCCTAGAAGCTGACAATCTGGAATGCGTGCGCGGCGAGCGCCGCCTCTTCGCCGGCCTGAGCTTTCGGCTGGACCCCGGCGAACTGCTCTACCTCCAGGGCCGCAACGGCGCCGGCAAGACCAGCCTGTTGCGCATGCTGATCGGCCTGCTGCCGCCGGAAAGCGGTGAAATCCGCTGGCAGGACCGATCGATCAAATCCGACGATTTCCGCGCCGATCTCTGCTATCTCGGCCACCTCAACGCCATCAAGGAAGAATTGACGCCGCTCGAGAGCCTGCTCGCCGCAGCCCGCCTGGCCGACGAGGAACTCTCCGAGGACGATGCCATCGACGCCCTCGAACAGGTCGGCTTGGCCGGGCGCGAGGATCTTGCCTGTAAATACCTGTCGCAGGGCCAGAAGCGGCGCGTCGCGCTGGCCCGGCTGGTCAAGGAAAGGCGCCCGCTGTGGGTGCTCGACGAACCCTTTGTCGCCCTCGACGTCGCCGCGGTCGACTGGCTGGCCGGCCTGATTTCCGAACACCTGCAGCGCGGCGGCCTGGCCGTCATGACCACCCATCAACTGGTCGACATCCCGGCCGGCACCGTCCGCGAATTGCGTCTCGGCTGATGTTCAGGATCATCACCGCCGTCATCGGCCGCGACCTCCGGCTGGCCATGCGCCGCCAGGCCGACATTGTCTCCGCGCTGTTCTTCTTCGTCATCGTGGTCAGCCTCTTTCCGCTCGGCATCGGCCCGGAACCCGACCTGCTGCGCAAGCTGGCCCCCGGCGTCTTGTGGGTGGCCGCCCTGCTTGCCACCATGCTGTCGCTACCCCGCCTGTTCGCCGACGACCATCGCGACGGCACACTCGAGCAGTTGGCGCTGGCCCCGCATCCGCTCGGCCTGGTGGTTACCGGAAAAGTGATCGCTCACTGGCTGGTTTCCGGCCTGCCGCTGGCCTTGGTCGCGCCGGTGCTCGGCATCCAGTTCGACCTGTCGGCCGACGCCCTGCTCGTCCTGACCGGCGCCATCCTGCTCGGCACGCCGGCCCTTTCCGGCATCGGTGCCATCGGCGCGGCGCTGACCCTGGGCCTGCGCGGCGGCGGCGTACTGGTTTCTCTGCTCGTGCTGCCGCTCTACATTCCGGTGTTAATATTCGGCGCTGGCGCAGTGGATGCGACGGTGACCGGTCTCGGGGGGGAAGGTCACCTTTCCCTGCTTGCCGCAATTACTTTTGCCTCTGTCGGCTTCGCCCCCTGGGCATCGGCCGCCGCCTTGAAGATCGCCCTCGAATGAAAGACCGCTTCAACCTCTACCGCTTCGCCTCGCCGGCCACCTTCTATCCGCTGGCCGGCAAGATGATCCCCTGGTTCGTCGCCCTCGCCGTCGTCTTCGGCCTGGCCGGCCTCTACCTCGGCATGCTGGTGGCGCCCACCGATTTCCAGCAGGGCGAGGGCTACCGGATCATCTTCATCCACGTTCCGGCCTCCTGGATGAGCATGTTCATCTACCTGGTCATGGCTTTCTGGGCCGCCATCGGGCTGGCCTTCAACACCCGGCTGTCGGGCATGATGGCCCAGGCGCTGGCCCCGACCGGCGCCCTGATGGCCTTCCTGTCGCTGTGGACCGGCGCCCTGTGGGGCAAGCCGATGTGGGGAACGTGGTGGGTGTGGGACGCCCGGCTGACTTCCGAGCTGATTCTGCTTTTCCTCTACATTGGCTACATGGCCCTGACCGCCGCCATCGACGACCAGCGCCGGGCCGACAAGGCGGGCGGCCTGTTGCTGCTGGTCGGCGTGGTCAACATCCCGATCATCTATTTCTCGGTCAAGTGGTGGAACACCTTGCACCAGGGTTCCAGCGTCAATCTGACCAAGTCGTCGATGGCCGAGACCATGCTCTGGGGCATGCTGCTGATGGCGCTGTGCTTCTGGATGTATTCGATCGCCGTCGCCCTGATGCGGGCGCGCACCATCATGCTCGAGCGCGAACGCCACACCGACTGGGCCAAGGCGCTGCTGGCCGGGGAGGGCGCATGATCTACTGGAACAGTCTGGGCGATTTCCTGGCCATGGGCGGCTACGGCCACTACGTCTGGGGCTCTTTCGGCCTTACCGCGCTGATCATGGCGATTGAACCGGTCGTCGTCGCCCGCCATCAAAGGGCCACCATTCTCCGCCTGAAACGGCAAATGCGCGCCGAATCGCGTACCGAATCACCGACCCGCTCGCCTGCCGAGCAAAGGAACACCGCAGCATGAAATCCCGTCACAAGAAACTCGCCCTGATCGGCGGCGCCCTCGCCGTCATCGGCATCATCGCCGCCCTCGTCCTCAACGCCCTGAACAGCAACATCGCCCTCTACATCTCACCGACCGACGTCGCTGCCGGCAAGGCGCCGCAGGGCAAGGTCTTCCGCATCGGCGGCCTGGTCAAGGAAGGCAGCCTGCAGCGGCAGGCCGACGGGGTGACCATCGCCTTCGTCGTCACCGACACAGCCAAGGACATCGCCGTCCACTACAAGGGCATCCTGCCCGACCTGTTCAAGGAGGGGAAGGGTGTCGTCGCCCAGGGCAAAATGACCGCCGAAGGCAGCTTTACGGCCAGCGAAGTGCTGGCCAAGCACGACGAGAACTACATGCCGCCGGAAGCCGCCAAGGCCGTCGATGACGCCCAGAAGGCGGCGACCAAGCACGTCTCGCCGTCGTCCGTCAGCCAACCCAAAGCGAGCTACTGAGCATGATCCCCGAACTCGGCCATTTCGCCCTCATCCTCGCCGCGCTGGTCGCCCTGCTGCTCGGCACGCTGCCGCTGGTCGGCGCCCACCGCCACAACGTCGCCTGGATCGCCCTGGCCCGCCCGGCGGCTTCGGCGATGGCGCTGCTCGTCAGCTTCTCCTTCGCCTGCCTGACCCACGCCTTCGTCAACAACGATTTCTCGGTGGTCTATGTCGCCCAGCATTCCAACTCGCTGCTGCCCATCCAGTACCGCGTCGCCGGCGTCTGGGGCGGCCACGAGGGCTCGCTGCTGCTGTGGATGCTGATGCTGACCTGGTGGGCCTTCGGCGTCGCCATGCTGTCCCGCCAGCTGCCCGAGGCGATGGTCGCCCGCGTGCTCGGCACCCTCGGCCTGGTCGCCTTCGGCTTCCTGCTCTTCATCCTGGTCACTTCCAACCCCTTCGAGCGCCTGCTGCCGGGCGCCGCCGAGGGGCGCGACCTCAATCCGCTGTTGCAGGACCCGGGCCTGGTCATCCACCCGCCGCTGCTCTACATGGGCTACGTCGGCTTCTCGGTCGCCTTCGCCTTCGCCATCGCCGCCCTGCTTTCCGGCCAGCTCGACGCCGCCTGGGCGCGCTGGTCGCGGCCGTGGACGATGGCCGCCTGGGTCTTCCTCACCCTGGGCATCGCCATGGGCTCGTGGTGGGCCTACTACGAGCTGGGCTGGGGCGGCTGGTGGTTCTGGGACCCGGTCGAGAACGCCTCCTTCATGCCCTGGCTGGTCGGCACGGCGCTGATCCACTCGCTGGCCGCCACCGAAAAGCGCGGCAGTTTCAAGAACTGGACCGTGCTGCTCGCCATCTCGGCCTTCTCGCTGTCGCTGCTCGGCACCTTCCTGGTTCGCTCCGGCGTGCTGACCTCGGTCCATGCCTTCGCCACCGACCCGCGGCGCGGCATCTTCATCCTGATCTTCCTGGTCGCCGTCATCGGCTCCTCGCTCGCCCTGTTTGCCTGGCGTGCCCCCAAGGTCGGCCTGGGCGGGCGCTTCGGGCTGATCTCGCGGGAGTCGGCGCTGCTCACCAACAACGTGCTGCTCGTCGTCGCCTGTGCCACCGTGCTGCTCGGCACGCTCTACCCGCTGCTCATCGACGCGCTGGGCGTCGGCAAGATCTCGGTCGGCCCGCCCTACTTCAACGCGGTCTTCGTGCCGGTCATGACGCCCATCCTCTTCCTCATGGGCATCGCCCCCTTCGCGCGCTGGAAGGAAGCCTCGGTCGCCGAGATCGTCGGCGCCGTGCGCTGGGCCTTCGCCGCCGCCGTGCTGGTCGCCATCGCCCTGCCCGTGCTTTACGGCAAGTGGTCGGCGCTGACCGCGCTGGGCATCCTGCTCGCCGCCTGGATCGTCATCACCGCCGCCTTGAACTTCGTCGACCGCGTGCAGCGCACCCGCGCCGGGCAATCCTTCCTGGCCGCCGCCACCAAGCAGCCGCGCAGCTTCGTCGGCATGCACGTCGCCCACATCGGCATCGCCGTCTTCGTCGTCGGCGTCACCATGGTCAGCAGCTTCGAGCAGGAAAAGGACGTCAAGATGGGTCCGGGCGAATCGGTCGATGTCGCCGGCTACCATTTCACCTTCGTCGGCGTAAAGGGGGTCGAGGGCCCCAACTACACGGCTGCCCAGGGCGAGTTCGATCTGGCGGTCGACGGCAAATTCGTGCGCAAAATGAATCCCGAGAAGCGCACCTACCACTCGTCGGCCATGCCGATGACCGAGGCCGCCATCGACGCCGGTTTCCTGCGCGACGTCTATGTCTCGCTCGGCGAGCCGATCGACCGTGACAAGCCGGAAGGCGAGTGGGCCGTGCGCGTCTATTACAAGCCCTTCGTCGACTGGATCTGGGGCGGCTGCGTGCTGATGGCACTGGGCGGCCTGCTCGCCATGCTCGACCGCCGCTACCGCATCAAGGCCCGCGCCAGCGCCACCATCCCCGCCGGAACCCAACAAGCATGAACCGTTACTACTGGATACTCGGCGGCTTTGCCGCCCTCGTCGCGCTGCTCGCCATCGGGCTCAACCTCAACCCGCGCGACGTGCCCTCGCCGCTGGTCGGCAAGCCGGCCCCGGCCTTCACGCTGAACGTGCTGGCCACGCCGGACAAGACGCTAAGCCCGCAGGACATGCAGGGCAAGGTCTGGCTGCTCAACGTCTGGGCCTCGTGGTGCGTCTCCTGCCGCCAGGAGCACCCGGTGCTGGTCGAGTTCTCGAAGAAGGTCGACATCCCGGTGATCGGCCTCAACTACAAGGAAGTGCGCGGCGACGGCGCCTTCGACATGGGCAAGATGGGCGCCGACGAGGAGCGCCAGTTGGCCTACCAGCGTGCCAACAAGTGGCTGGCCGAGCACGGCGACCCCTACAAGCTGACCGTGATGGACCTCGACGGCCGGGTCGGCATCGACTACGGCGTCTATGGCGTGCCGGAAACCTACGTCATCGACAAGGCCGGCACCATCCGCCTGAAGCACACCGGCCCGGTGACGCCCGACGTCCTCGCCCAGAAGATCATGCCGCTGCTCGCCGAGCTGAACAAATGAAACGCGCCGCCCTGACCCTGTTTTTCGTTTTGGCCGGTTTTTTCGCGTCGACCGCGGGAATCGCCTCGGAAATCAACGAAGCCGCGCTAGCCGCCGACCCGGTCGCCGAGAAGCGCCTGCAGGCGCTGTCGGCCGAGCTGCGCTGCCTGGTCTGCCAGAACCAGACCATCGCCGACTCCAATGCCGAGCTGGCCCAGGACCTGCGCCGCGAAGTGCGCGCCATGATCCGTGACGGCAAGAGCGACCAGCAGATCATCGACTTCATGGTCACCCGCTACGGCGACTTCGTCCTCTACCGGCCGCCGGTCAAGGGCATTACGCTGCTCCTCTGGGGCGGCCCGGTCGTCCTTCTCGTCCTCGGCCTGATCGTCCTCATTCGCTACCAGCGCCGCCGCGCCCTGCGCGTCGCCGCCCAGGACAAGCCGCTCTCCGCCGACGAAGCCAGCCGCGCCGAGGCGCTGCTCAAGGAACTCGACAACAAATGACCCAGTTTGCCATTTTTTCCACCCTGCTCATCGTGGTGGTCGCCGCCTTCATCCTGCCGCCGCTGTGGACGGCGCGCCGCGCCCCCCGCGCAAAGGCCGACCGCAAGGCCGCCAACCTGGCCATCTTCCGCGACCAGCTCGCCGAACTTGAACGCGAGAAGGCCGACGGCACACTGGCCGACGCCGATTTCGACCAGGCCCGCAGCGAGCTGCAGCGCCGCCTCCTTGAGGAAGTCGAACCGACCGCCGGCGACGCCGCCGATGCCGCCGCCCACGCCCCCAGCCGCAAGCTGGCCATCGTCATCCTCTGCCTGCTGCCCGTCGCCGGCCTGCTCGGCTACGGCGTGCTCGGCAACCCGAAGGCGCTCGACCCGGCCCAGACCGCCGCCCCGCAAGCCATGACGGCCGACAAGATCAACGAGATGGTGGCCGCCCTGGCCGAGAAAATGAAGGCCAACCCGGACGACCTCCAGGGCTGGCTGATGCTGGCCCGCTCCTACAAGACCATGGGCCGCTACGGCGAAGCCGTCGACGCCTACAGCAAGGCCGAGAAGCTGATCGACGCCGACCCCAACCTGCTGGCCAGCTACGCCGAAACCATCGCCATGGCCAACGGCAAGGGCCTGCAGGGCAAGCCGGTCGAGCTGGTCAACAAGGCCCTCAAGCTCGATCCCCAGCACGGCCACAGCCTCTTCCTGGCCGGCGCCGCCGCCATGGAAGCGGGCGATGCCAAGAAGGGCATCGCCTACTGGGAGGCCCTGCTGCCGCAAGTCGAGCCGGGTTCGGAAATCGACCAGATGCTGCGCCAGGGCATCGAAAAAATGAAGAAGAAGGCCGGCTAGGGCATGGTCGATGCCGGCCGTCGCGCCTTCTTCCGCGGGCGCTCCCGGCCCCGGGAGCAAATCCGCCCGCCCTGGGCGCGCCGCGAAGACGAATTCATCGACCGCTGCACACGCTGCAACGATTGCCTGACGGCCTGCCCGCAACACATCCTGGTCGCCGGCGACGGCGGCTATCCGACCGTCGACTTCAGCGCAGGCGAATGCACCTTCTGCGCCGACTGTCTGAAGGCCTGCCAGCCGCAGGCCCTGTTGCGGGCCGACCCGGAGCAGCCGGCCTGGCCCTACAAGGCCGTCATCGGCGAAGACTGCCTGCCTCGCCAGGGTGTCGAATGCCGGGTTTGCGGCGATTTCTGCGACGTCCGGGCCATCCGTTTCCCGCCGCGCCTGGGCGGCAACCCGCTGCCGGAAATCGACGCCGAAAAATGCACCGGCTGCGGCGCCTGCGTCGCTCCCTGCCCGGTGGTCGCCGTCAGCGTCCGCTGAGTCTCACTCGCCAGCGCTATGCGCCGGCACCAGCGGCGGCGGCGAGAAGCCGAGGGCGATCATTTCTGCCTCCAGCTTGATGCGCAGGATCAGCAGTCCGTGCAGCGACTCGCGGGCCTTGTCCTCGGCCCAGCCGTCATGGTGGATACGCAGGCAGGCATCGATTTCGGGCCGGTTGGCCAGGTCGACGCGGCAAAGCGCCGCGTAACGATGAATTTCGTGATCCAGTTCGCGCAGTTCACGATCATAATGTTCAAATCCGCTCATTGCCCAAGCATACCCCGGAAGGAGCGCGCATGCACTCGATCCCGCTGCCCGAAGCCGGCCACGACCTGACACCGGCCTTTGCCGATGCCGCGACGGCCAGGGCCTGGCTGGCCGGCCAGCCGGCGACCCAGCCGCTAGCCCTGCTGGCTGCCATCACCGAACAGGTCGCGGCCATCGACGGCTCTCACTTGGCCCCGCCGCTGGCTGTCGAACTGCTCAACCTGCTGCGCACGGCGGCGATGCCGGCCCTCGAGGCGATCGCCCCGCGCTACCTGCGCAAGCCGCTGCCGATGGCCGCCGACGACCTGCGCCATTTCGAGCTGGCCCAGCGCCTGCTGCTCGGGCTGGGCGTCGCCTACCTGCGCCGGGTTCCCGAGCTGGGCGCGGCCGAGCGTGCGCTGCCCCTGAACCGCGCCGCCTGCGCCCTGCGCATGGCCCAGTATTGCCACTTCGCGGCGGCCCGCGAATGCCCGCCGCTGCTCGACCGGCTGCTCTTCGCCGTGCTCGCCGCCGGCGAAACCGACCAGTTGCTGGGCGCAGCGCTGGCCGACCCCGATTTTCCCCATTTCGGCCAAGCCAACATCGCCGGCCACCTGGCCTGGGCCTTCATCCTCCGCCTGATCGACCCCTACCGCCTGTCCGCCGCCCAGCTCACCGTGGCCAACCGGGCGATCAGCCGCTGGCGGGAACTGGCGACTTTCCAGACGGCGCCGGACGACGACCCGCGCGCCCATTCGGTGGATCTCTCGCCTTTCGGTGGCGGCGCGCTACCGGCCGGAGTCCCGCGCTGGCTGGAGGTGCGCCGCATCGTGCGCAAGATCGAGCAGCGCATCGCCGGGCTGCAGGGCGGCGAGACACCGGAAAACCTCAAGCTCGGCCGCGAACTCTCGGCCGCTGCCTGCATCCGCCTGCTGCGCGACATCGAGCTCGGGCTCGAGTCGCATGCCCGGCCCGATGCCACCGAAATCGGCGACATCGAGCTGGCCTTCGGCGCCGAACACGCCTTCTCGGTATTCACCGGCGAAGCGCTCAACACCCCGGGATCGCTCGACGCGGCCAGCGCCTCGTTGGCCCATCAGCGCGTCGCCATGTTCGGCTTCGACCGGCTGTCGTCGATGCCGACCGCCGTCAAGAAGCTGAACATCCCCGGCGAAATGTGGACCCTGGTCGACGGCCGGGCGCTGCGCCCGGCCGACCGGGCCGGCGCCCGCCGCCTGTCGCCCTGCCTGATCGCCGCCATCCGCGACGAGCTACCTCGCCTGGGCGTGATGGGCGGCCTGCAGATCAAGGCGGATGGTGCCCTGAGCGCCGAACTGACGTGGTACGACGAGGCCGTCGAGGTCTGCCGGGTGGCCCGGCCTGCCGGCCGCGAGCAACAGCCGGCGACGCCGGTCTTCCTGCTCCACGACGGGCCGGCGATGTCGATGATCGTCCCGGCCACGGCCGGGGTCCGGCTGTTCAGCAAGGTGGCGCTCGATGGCTGCGCCCACGGCCATGTCGCGCCCACCGAAGTGCTCGAGCGCGGCGTCGATTTCGTGCGCTACGCCGTCAAGCGCCAATGAACAAGGCCCGCCGGATGGCGGGCCCTGATTGCTGCGGTCAACCGCAAAAAGCGGCCAAAATCCGAATCACTCGAATTCGATGATGATCTGGTCGACGGTCAGGCTCTCGCCGGCCGCCGCCGAAATCTTCTTGACCTTGCAGTCCTGGTCGGCCTTGAGGATGTTTTCCATCTTCATCGCCTCGATCACCGCCAGCTTCTCGCCGGCCTTGACCTCCTGGCCGACCTGGACCGCCACTTCGCGGAGCAGGCCGGGCATCGGTGAGAGCAGGAACTTGGAGAGGTCGGGCGCCGGCTTGTCGGGCATCAGGGCGAGCAGCTCGGCGGCGCGGGCGCTCATCACCATGAAGTCGGCCCGGTTGCCCCAGTGGAACAGGCTGTACTTGGTCCGGTGGCGCTCGACCTGCATGGTGAAGGGCTCGCCGTTGCAGGTCCCGTTGAACAGCGACTGACCCAGGCTCCAGTCGGAGAGGATCTCGAAGCTCTGGCCGTTGTACTCGACGTGATAGCCGCCGGCGATCGGCCGGGCAACGACGCGATGCTGCTCGTTGCCGGCCGGATTGAGGCGGACCACGCACCACTGGTCGCCGACCAGGCGCTCATGGCCCGGCAACTGGCCGGAGACCGAGGCGCCGCGGTCGGTGTAGGCGCGGTACACATAGGCAGCGACCGAGACGAGCAGGGCCGGGTCGTCGTGCGGCACCATCGAGGCGTCGAAGCCGGTCGGGTAGTGCTTGGGGATGAAGCCGGTGTCGAAGATTCCGGAGTGGAAGACCGGATGCTGCATCAGCGCGGCCTGGAAGGGGATGTTCGAGGAAATGCCGCGAATGACGAAGGCGTTCAACGCATCGCGCATGCGAGCGATGGCGCTGGCCCGGTCGCGGCCGTGCACGATCAGCTTGGCGATCATCGAATCGTAGAACATCGAGATCTCGCCGCCGTCGTAGACACCGGTATCGACGCGGGTCGTGCCGCTGGCATCGGTGGCATCGGCCGGCGGCTGGAACTTGACCAGGCGGCCGGTCGACGGCAGGAAGCCGCGGAAGGGGTCTTCGGCGTTGATCCGGCACTCCATGGCCCAGCCGTCGATCCTGACGTCGGCCTGGCTGAGCGGCAGCTTCTCCCCGTAGGCGACGCGGATCATCTGTTCAACCAGGTCGAGGCCGGTGATCAACTCGGTAACCGGGTGCTCGACCTGCAGGCGGGTGTTCATTTCCAGGAAGTAGAACTCCTTGGTCGCCCCGGAGACGACGAACTCGACCGTGCCGGCCGACTCGTAGTTAACGGCACGGGCCAGGGCCACCGCCTGCTCGCCCATCGCCTTGCGCATTTCCGGGTCGACGAATGGGGACGGCGCCTCCTCGATGACCTTCTGGTGGCGGCGCTGGATAGAGCAGTCGCGCTCGTTCAGGTAGACGTAGTTGCCGTGCGAGTCGCCGAGCACCTGGATTTCGATGTGGCGCGGCTCGAGCACGTACTTCTCGATGAAGACGCGGTCGTCGCCGAAGGAGTTGCGGGCTTCGTTGACGCAGGACGAGAAGCCCTCGTGCGCCTCGGCATCGTTGTAGGCGACGCGCAGACCCTTGCCGCCGCCACCGGCCGAGGCCTTGATCATCACCGGGTAGCCGATGCCCTGGGCGATCTTGACCGCCTCGTCCGGGCCGGCAATGGCGTCGTTATAGCCGGGGATGGTATTGACCTTGGCTTCGATGGCCAGCTTCTTCGACTCGATCTTGTCGCCCATCTTGGCCACCGAGTAGTGCTTGGGACCGATGAACTTGATGCCTTCTTCTTCGAGGCGACGCGAGAAGGTGGCGTTCTCGGACAGGAAGCCGTAGCCCGGATGAACGGCCTGGGCGCCGGTCTGCTTGCAGGCGGCGATGATCTTGTCCATGACCAGGTAGGACTCTTTCGAGGCGGCCGGGCCGATGCAGACGGCTTCGTCGGCCAGGTCGACGTGCAGGGCATCCTTGTCGGCTTCGGAATAGACGGCGACGGTCTTGATGCCCATCTTGCGGGCGGTCTTGATGACGCGGCAGGCAATTTCGCCGCGGTTGGCGATCAGTATTTTCTTGAACATGTATGGTCGTCCTTGGTTTTTTAGGATCGAGGATTTAGGGGCTAGAGCTGTTAGTAACCCACCGCATACTCGATCCTCGATCCTAATAACTCGATCCTAGAGAGGGATGTTGCCGTGCTTGCGCCACGGGTTGTCGAGTTTCTTGTCGCGCAGCATGGCCAGCGAGCGGGCGATGCGCTTGCGGGTGGCGTGCGGCATGATGACGTCGTCGATGAAGCCGCGGGCGCCGGCGACGAAGGGGTTGGCGAACTTGGCCTTGTATTCGGCTTCGCGCTCGGCCAGCTTCTCCGGATTGTTCTTTTCCTCGCGGAAGATGATCTCGACGGCGCCCTTCGGGCCCATGACGGCGATCTCGGCCGACGGCCAGGCCAGATTGACGTCGCCGCGCAGGTGCTTGGACGACATCACGTCGTAGGCGCCGCCGTAGGCCTTGCGGGTGATCACGGTAACCTTGGGCACGGTGCATTCGGCGTAGGCGTAGAGCAGCTTGGCGCCGTGCTTGATGATGCCGCCGTATTCCTGCGAAGTGCCCGGCATGAAGCCCGGCACATCGACGAAGGTGACGACCGGAATGTTGAAGGCATCGCAGAAGCGGACGAAACGGGCGGCCTTGATCGACGACTTGATGTCCAGGCAGCCGGCCAGCACCAGCGGCTGGTTGGCGACGATGCCGACCGGATGGCCGTCGACGCGGGCGAAGCCGATGATGATGTTCTTGGCGTAGTCGGGCTGCAGTTCGAAGAAGTCGCTGTCGTCGGCAATCTTGACGATCAGTTCCTTCATGTCGTACGGCTTGTTGGCGTTGTCCGGGACCAGGGTGTCGAGCGAATAATCCATGCGGTCGGCCGGGTCGTTGGTCGGCGTTACCGGCGGCTTCTCGCGGTTGTTGGCCGGCAGGAAATTCATGAAGCGGCGGAGCATGGACAGCGCCTCGACGTCGTTCTCGAAGGCCAGGTCGGCGACGCCGGACTTGCTGGTGTGGGTCACCGCGCCGCCCAGTTCCTCGGCCGTGACGTCCTCGTGGGTCACCGTCTTGACCACTTCCGGGCCGGTCACGAACATGTAGGACGAATCCTTGACCATGAAGATGAAATCGGTCATCGACGGGCTATACACCGCACCGCCGGCGCAGGGGCCCATGATCATCGAGATCTGCGGCACGACGCCGGAGGCCATGACGTTGCGCTGGAAGACGTCGGCATAGCCGCCGAGGGAGGCGACGCCTTCCTGGATGCGGGCGCCGCCCGAGTCGTTGAGGCCGATCACCGGGGCGCCGACCTTCATGGCGTGATCCATGACCTTGCAGATCTTCTCGGCGTGGGTTTCCGACAGCGAGCCGCCGAACACCGTGAAGTCCTGCGAAAAGACGAAGACCAGGCGGCCGTTGATCGTGCCGTAGCCGACGACGACGCCGTCGCCCGGCGTCTTCTCGGCCTTGTCCATGCCGAAATCGACGCAGCGGTGCTCCTTGAACAGGTCCCATTCCTCGAAGGTTTCCGGGTCGAGCAGCAGTTCGATGCGTTCGCGGGCGGTCAGCTTGCCCTTGGCGTGCTGGCTGTCGATACGCTTCTGGCCGCCGCCGAGGCGGGCTGCCTCACGCTTTACTTCCAGCTGGCGAATGATGTCATGCATAGAGAAATCTCCCTCTGTATTGCGGGTAATTCGAAAAATCAGTGTTTAAGGTAAGCGAGCAGGGTGTAGGCGGCGGCAGCCGGCGTCGTGGAACCTTCCTCGACGGAACGGAGGAAGGCCGGCAGGTTTTCGCGGACCCGGGGATGCTGGCGGAAATGCTGGTGCAGGCCGGATTCGATCAATTGCCACATCCAGGCCTGCGCCTGATGTTTGCGTTTTTGCTCGAATTCTCCGGTCGACCGCAGCGATGTCTGGAATTTGTCGACCTGCTCCCAGAAATCGGCGATCCCCTGCTTATGCAGCGCCGACAGGGCGATGACCGGCGGCGCCCAGTTCTTCGAGGCCGGGCGCAGCATGTGCAGCGCGTTGCGCCACTGGGCGCGGACCACGGCGGTGGCCTGCTTGTCGATATCGGCCTTGTTGATGACCACCATGTCGGCGATCTCGACGATGCCCTTCTTGATCGCCTGCAGGTCGTCGCCGGCATTCGGCAATTGCAGCAGGCAGAACATGTCGACCATGCCGGCCACCGTCGTTTCGCTCTGGCCGACGCCGACGGTCTCGACGATGATCACGTCGTAGCCGGCCGCCTCGCAGAGCAACATGGCCTCGCGCGTCTTCTCGGCGACGCCACCCAGCGAACCGGCCGACGGGCTGGGACGGATGAAGGCCTCCTCGCGCTGGCTGAGCAGCTCCATGCGCGTCTTGTCGCCGAGGATGGAGCCGCCGGAAACCGACGACGACGGGTCGACGGCGAGCACGGCCAGCCGGTGGCCACGCTCGATCAGCCAGACGCCGAGCGCCTCGATGAAAGTTGACTTGCCCGCCCCGGGCACGCCGGAAATGCCGATGCGAATCGCCTTGCCGGTGCTCGGCAGCAGCGCGCCCAGCACCTGCTGCGCCCGCTGCTGGTGATCGGCGCGGGTCGACTCGATCAGCGTGATCGCCTTGGCCAGCGCGCGCCGCTGGCCGGCCTGCACGCCGTCGGCCAGCTGCCGGTCGGCATCGCTGAGGAGGTTCGCCTGCACCGGCGCGTCGTCCAGTTTCATCCGCGCCTTAGCCGCGTGCCTTCCGGATTTCTTCCAGCACGCGCTTGGCCGAATCCTCGATGCGGGTACCCGGGCCGAACACCGCCTTGGCCCCGGCCGCGAACAGCGCGTCGTAGTCCTGGGCCGGGATGACGCCGCCGGCGAAGACGATGATGTCGTCGGCGCCCTGCGCCTTCAGGCACTGGATGATCTGCGGCACCAGCGTCTTGTGGCCGGCAGCCAGCGACGAGCAGCCGATGGCATGGACGTCGTTCTCGATGGCCTGGCGGGCGGCCTCTTCCGGCGTCTGGAAGAGCGGACCCATGTCGATGTCGAAGCCGAGGTCGGCGTAGGCGGTGGCCACCACCTTGGCGCCGCGGTCGTGGCCGTCCTGGCCGAGCTTGGCGATCATGATGCGCGGCCGGCGGCCTTCTTCCTCGGCGAACCGGGCGACCTCGGCCTTGATCTGCTCCCAGCCTTCCTGGCCTTCGACGACGCCGCCATAGACGCCCGAAATGGTCTGGTTGTTGGCGCGGAAGCGACCGAAGATCTTTTCCATGGCGTCCGACACCTCGCCGACCGTGGCGCGCAGACGGATGGCCTTGACCGTCAGGTCGAGCAGGTTGCCTTCGCCGCTTTCAGCGCAGGCGGTAATTGCCGCCAGCGCGGCGTCGACCGCAGCACTGTCGCGCGTCGCCCGGATGTTCTGCAAACGGGCGATCTGCGCCTCGCGCACCGCGTGGTTGTCGATGTCGAGGATCTCGATGGCATCTTCCTTGGCCAGCTTGTACTTGTTGACGCCGACGATGACGTCCTTGCCCGAGTCGATGCGCGCCTGCTTGTCGGCGGCGCAGGTCTCGACCTGCATCTTGGCCCAGCCCGATTCGACGGCCTTGGTCATGCCGCCCATAGCTTCGATTTCCTGGATGATGCCCCAGGCCTTGTCGGCCATGTCCTGGGTCAGCTTTTCCATCATGTAGGAGCCGGCCCACGGGTCGATGACGTTGGTGATGTGCGTCTCTTCCTGGATGATCAGCTGGGTGTTGCGGGCGATGCGCGCCGAGAACTCGGTGGGCAGCGCGATCGCCTCGTCGAGGGCGTTGGTGTGCAGCGACTGGGTGCCGCCGAAGACCGCGGCCATGGCTTCGATGGTGGTGCGCACGACGTTGTTGTACGGGTCCTGCTCGGTCAGCGACCAGCCCGAGGTCTGCGAGTGCGTGCGCAGCATCATCGACTTGGCGTTCTTGGCGTTGAAACCGGACATGATGCGGTGCCACAGCAGGCGGGCGGCGCGCATCTTGGCGATTTCCAGGTAGAAATTCATGCCCACCGCCCAGAAGAAGGACAGGCGGCCGGCGAAGGTGTCGACATCCATGCCCGAGGCGATGCCGGTGCGCACGTACTCCATGCCGTCGGCCAGCGTGAAGGCCAGCTCGATGGCCTGGTTGGCCCCGGCTTCCTGGATGTGGTAACCCGAAATCGAGATCGAGTTGAACTTCGGCATGTGCTGCGCGGTGTAGCCGAAGATGTCGGCGATGATCTTCATCGACGGCTTGGGCGGATAGATGTAAGTGTTCCGCACCATGAACTCTTTCAGGATGTCGTTCTGGATCGTGCCGGACAACTGCTCCTGCTTCACGCCCTGCTCTTCGGCGGCGACGATGTAGCCGGCCAAAATCGGCAGCACGGCGCCGTTCATGGTCATCGACACCGAGATCTTGTCGAGCGGGATGCCGTCGAAGAGGATCTTCATGTCTTCCACCGAGTCGATCGCCACGCCGGCCTTGCCGACGTCGCCGACGACGCGGGGATTGTCCGAATCGTAGCCGCGGTGGGTGGCCAGGTCGAAAGCCACCGAGACGCCCTGGCCGCCGGCGGCCAGCGCCTTGCGGTAGAAGGCATTGGAGGCCTCGGCAGTGGAGAAGCCGGCGTACTGGCGGATGGTCCACGGCTTGACGGCGTACATGGTCGGTTGCGGGCCGCGCAGGTAGGGGGCGAAGCCGGGCAGGGTGTCGGCGAATTCGAGGTGGGCGACATCGGCCTTGGAATAGAGCGCCTTGACGGCCAGTCCTTCCGGCGTGTTCCAGACCAGATTGCCGACGTCGCCGCCCGGCGACTGCTTGGCCGCAGCCTTGGCCCACGCATCCAGATTATTGGAATCAAAGAACTTTTCTGACATGACACACCTCTCGCCGATTCGATTTTTTTGGGCCGATGATGCAGAATTCAAAATTCTACGCCCTCGGACCCACATTGACACACCAAGTCCGGCATAATACTGTATCCATAATTATAGAAGCAAGTCGGACAACAGCGGCCTGCTCATCCACCATACCAAGCCAATGAACCGTATCGCACCCACCGCGTTGTACCAGGAAGTCGCCGAGCGGCTGCGCCAGCGCATCTTCGCCCATGAACTGACGCCAGGCACCTGGATCGACGAGCAGAAACTCGCCGAGCAATACGGCATTTCCCGAACGCCTTTGCGCGAGGCGCTGAAGGTGCTCGCCTCGGAAGGCCTGGTCGAACTGCGGCCGCGTCGCGGCTGCTACGTGACCGAGATTTCCCGCCAGGACCTCGACGACATCTTCCCGCTGATCGCCATGCTCGAAGGGCGCTGCGCCGCCGATGCGGTCAACCGCATGAAGCCGGCCGACCTGGCCGGCCTCAAGGAAATCCACGAACGCCTGGAATCGGCCGCCCGCGACGAGCGGATCACCGATTTCTTCGAAGCCAACCAGGAATTCCACCGCAAGATCCAGGAACTGTCCGGCAACCGCTGGCTACTCTCGGTGATCCAGGATCTGCGCAAGGTACTCAAGCTGTCGCGCATGCATTCGCTGTCGCTGGAAGGCCGTTTGCAGCAGTCGCTCGACGAGCACCGGATGATCCTCGCCGCGCTGGTCGCCAAAGACGCCGGCAAGGCCGAGAAGCTGATGCACGACCACCTGCTTTCCGGGCGCGAGGCGCTGGCCAAGATGGACGCCAAGGCAGTCAAGACGGCGTGAACGCGAGCCAGCCAGGCCGGGGCGACATTTCGGTTTTAGCAATTTTTTCCTGTTGACCGCAGCGGTCCGCGAGCCTCTAGCCTCAAGCACCAAGCCCAAAAAAACAAAAACCCCGGGAGTCTTCGACCCCCGGGGTTTTTTTCGCGCTGGACGAGGCTAGTGCTTGCTCGCCGCCTCGGCGCCGAAACCGGTCTGGGCCCGCACGTACTGGTCGTCGAAAGCGTCGATTTCCTTGCCGGCCCGCACGCTCGAATCGGTCTTCGAGAAGATGTAGGCGAAGAGGAAGGCGATCGGCATGGCGAACAGCGCCGGCTGGGTGTAGGGGAAGAGCGGCGCCGGGTTGTGCAGCACGTCCACCCACACCGACTTGGAGAGCAGCACGAAGAGCACCGCCGAGACCAGCCCGCCGTAGCCGCCGAACAGCGCGCCGCGCGTCGTCAGGCCCTTCCAGTACATCGACAGGATGAGCACCGGGAAGTTGGCGGCAGCGGCGACGCCGAAGGCCAGGCCGACCATGAAGGCGATGTTCTGCTTTTCGAACAGGATGCCGAGGACGATGGCGACGAAGCCCAGGCAGATGGTGGCGATCTTCGAGACGCGGATTTCCGCGGCCTCCGAAGCCGTGCCCTTCTTGATGACGCGGGCGTAGAGGTCGTGGGAAATGGCCGAGGCGCCGGCCAGGGCCAGCCCGGAGACCACCGCCAGGATGGTGGCGAAGGCGACCGCCGCCAGGAAGCCGAGCAGCATGTCGCCGCCGACTGCCTTGGACAGGTGCATGGCGACCATGTTGCCGCCGCCGATCAGCTTGCCGCCGACGACGCCACCCTCGAAGAATTCCGGATTCTGGCCGACGATGAGGATGCCGCACAGGCCCATCAGGAAGATGACGTTGAAGAAGTAGGCGACGAAGCCGGAAGCGTAGAGCACCGACTTGCGCGCTTCCTTGGCATCGGTCACGGTGAAGAAGCGCATCAGGATGTGGGGCAGGCCGGCGGTGCCGAACATCAGCCCGAGACCGAGGGAGATCGCCGTCACCGGCTCGGCCAGCAGGCTGCCCGGCGACATCAGCTTGGTGCCGAGGGCATGCACGGCCGTTGCCTTTTCGAGCAGGGTCTGGAAGGAAAATCCGAATTGGCTGAAGGCGAGAATCATGACCAGCGTACCGCCGGCCAGCAGCATGCAGGCCTTGATGATCTGCACCCAGGTGGTGGCGACCATGCCGCCGAAGGTGACATAGACCATCATCAGGATGCCGACCGCGAAGATGGCGACGTTGTATTCAAGGCCGAAGAGCAACTTGATCAGTTGGCCGGCGCCGACCATCTGGGCGATCAGGTAGAAGCAGACGACCACCAGCGACGAAATCGCCGCCATCGTCCGCACCTTGCCCTGATCAAGGCGATAGGCGGTGATGTCGGAGAAGGTGAACTTGCCGAGGTTGCGCAGGCGTTCGGCCATCAGGAAGAGGATGATCGGCCAGCCGGCGAAGAAGGCCAGCATGTAGATGTAGCCGTCGTAGCCCTTGCTGTACACCATGGCGGTCAGGCCGAGCAGAGTGGCCGCCGACATGTAGTCGCCGGCGATGGCCAGGCCGTTCTGGAAACCGGTGATGCCACCGCCGGCCGTGTAGAAATCAGCAGCCGACTTGGTGCGGCTGGCCGCCCAGTAGGTGATGCCCATGGTCATCGCCACGAAAATGCAGAACATGATGATGGCGTGCCAGTTGGTGGCCTGCTTTTCCATGGCGCCCTCGACCGGCGGACCGGCCAGGGCGACGGCAGCCAGCGAGAGTAGGCCGAGCGTGGCCAATATTTGGGTCAGGCGGCGCATCATTTCTTCTCCTTCCAGGCTTCCTTGACGATTTCCTGCGTCAAGGCATCGAATTCACTATTGGCCCGCCGGACGTAGATGGCGGTCAGAATCCAGAAAAAGACGAACATGAAGAGCTCGACGATTACGCCGAACGTCCACATCGACCCTTGGCCGACCGGCTGCCCCAACGAAGCCGGATTGAAAGCGACAACCATCACGAAACCGTAGAACATGATCAGAACGACCAAGGCCAAGGTCCAGGCAAAACGGCCGCGACGGGCGACGAGTTCCTGAAACTTGGGGTTGGTTCGCATCCGCTCGTACATCACGCTGCTCATAGCACCCTCCCCTAATTAATAATTAGCGATATTCCAGCGACAATAGTCTAACTTATGCGATGCGTCGGTAATAATGAATTACGCTACCTCTATAATTCCTTGATGCAAATTATTTCCTGCGCAAATGGCTACTGTTGAATGCACCGTTGATGGCGAAATCGCCACCCTGACCCTGAACAACCCGGGCAAGCTGAATGCCATCGACCTCGGCATGTGGCGGATGCTTTTTGAAAATCTGGCCAAAATCGCCGTCGACCGCAGCATTCGCTGCGTCGTCCTGCGCGGTGCCGGCAACCAGGCCTTCGCCGCCGGCGGCGACCTCGAGGAATTCCTCACGGCTCGCGCCACACTCGACCAGGCACTGCACTATCACGGCCAGGTCGCGGCGGCGCTCCAGGCCATCGCCGATTGCCCGCAACCGACTGTCGCCCTCATTGAGGGCGCCTGCATCGGCGGCGGGCTGGAAATCGCCGCCGCCTGCGACCTGCGCATCGCCGGCCACGGCGCCCGCTTCGGGGCGCCGATCAACCGCCTCGGCTTTTCCATGTACCCCGGCGAGCTCGACGGCCTGCTCAAGCTGGCCGGCCCGGCGGTGGTCAAGGAGATCCTGCTCGAAGGGCGCATCCTGAGCGCCCGCGAGGCTTACGAAAAAGGCCTGCTGACCCGGGTGGTCGACGATGCCGGGGTCGCCGACGAGGCCTATGCCACGGCCCGCCGAATTTGTGCCGGCGCGCCGCTGGTCGCCGCCTGGCACAAGCAGTGGATACGCCGCCTGCAGTCCGACCTGCCGCTGAGCGAAGCGGAAAAGGCGGCCTCCTTCGCCTTTCTCGACAGCGACGATTATCGCGAGGGGCTGGCCGCCTTCTTCGAAAAGCGCAAACCGGTTTTCAAGGCGCGCTGAGGCCGGCCTGGCTCAACCGGCGTAGAGACTCCACAACATCCGCGTCGACAGCAGCAGCAACAGGCCGGCGAAAATCCGCTTGAGCAGGACGACCGGCAGGCGGTGGGCGAGGCGGGCGCCGAGCGGCGCGGCCAGCACGCTGGCCACCAGGATCACGGCCAGCGCCGGGAGGTAGACGAAACCCAGGCTGCCGGCCGGCAGCCCGGGCTGTCCCCAGCCGTTCCCGATGTAGCCGAGCGTGCCACCGATGGCGACCGGCAGGCCGACTGCCGCCGAGGTGCCGATCGCCTGCTGCGGCCGGACGTTGCACCAGATCAGGTAGGGCACGGTCAGGGCGCCGCCGCCGATCGCCACCAGGCTGGCGACGGCCCCGATGACGCTGCCGGCGACGGCGAGACCGCCGCGCCCCGGCAGCTTGCGGCTCGGTTTCGGGCGCAGGTTGGCGAGCATCTGGACGGCGACGAAGATCATGAAGCCGACGAAAAAAAGCGACAGCGCCCGCGATGACAGGCGGCCGACGACCAGTGCGCCGAGCAGCGTGCCGGCCAGGACGCCGGGGGTCATGGCGCGCATCACCGGCCACAGCACGGCGCGATGCGCATGATGGGCGCGCAGGCTGGACAGCGCGGTGAACAGGATGGCGGCCATCGAGGTGCCGAGCGCCAGGTGCACCACCTCGCCGGCGGCAAAGCCCTGCCCGGCGAAAATCACGGTCAGTACCGGAACGACCACGACGCCGCCGCCGACGCCGAGCAGGCCGGCGAAAAAGCCGGCCACTGCGCCGGCCAGCAAATAGGCCGGAATCACCGATAGGGGGATCGCCAGGCCACTCAGGACATCCGTTCCGCTCATCGCCGGATTCCTTCAGGCGCCGGCACCGAGCCAGGCCAGGATGCCGGCGACGCTGCGGAAATCGTCGCTGGCGCGGACCGGGATTTCCGGGGCCATCTCACCGAACAGCCGGGCCAGCGCGTTGCCGGGGCCGATCTCGAGCACGGCGTCGGGCTGCATCTCGCGCACCGCCTGCAGGCAGGCCGCCCAGTCGAGCGGCGTGCAGATCTGGCGGGCCAGCGCCGCCAGCGCCGGACGGGCGGTCCGCGCCGGGCTGGCGTCGATGGCGCTGAACACCGGAAAGGCCAGCCGGCGATCGGGCAGCGCATCCAATCGCTGTTTGAAGGCGATCGACGCCTGGGCCAGCAAGGGCGTGTGCGACGGCGTGCGCACCGCCAGGTGGACCAGCCGGCTCGCTCCGGCCGCCGCGAACCGGTCGGCGACGGCGACGATGCCGGGCCGCGGCCCGGCGACGACCAGATGACGCGGCGCGTTGCGGATGGCCACGGCCAGCCCGGCCTGCTCGGCCAGGGTGTGGACCAGCGCCTCGTCCAGCCCGAGCACGGCGAGCATGCCGTGCTCTCCGGACGCCGCGCCGTCCATCGCCGCCGCCCGGTCGGCGCACAGGGCCAGCCCCTCGGCCGCGGTGAAGGCGCCGGCCGCGCAGCACGCCGCCATTTCGCCCAGCGAATAGCCGGCGGCGCAGATCGGCCGCGGCAGGCGGGCTTGCAATTGCCCCCAGAGCAGCATCTGCTGGGCGAAGATCAGCGGCTGGGCGATTTTATTTTCGGCCAGTTTTTCCGGGTCGACCGCGGGGGCGGCTTCGACGTTCATCGCCGCAGGCTCGCCGAGACCGGGCAGCACCTGCGCCAGCGCCGCCCGCAGGTCGCCGGTAACGCCGGCCCGCACCTGTTGCCAGTGCGCCGCGGTTTGCCCGCCCTGGCCGCTGAAGAGGAGGGCGAGGCGCATGTCAGGCGTCCAGTTCGGCGAGGAAGAGGGTCACGCCGAGCAGGTCGGCGCTGCCGCCGGGGCTCAGGTTGCGGGCGACGAAATCGTCGCCGATCGCTGCCGCGTGCGCCCGCCAGTCGGCGGCCAGGACGCCGCCGGCCGCGAGAAAGCCGGCCGCCGCCCGGCGCCCGTGGGCGAGGCCGGCACGCCCGCCGCGCCACAGCAGGTTGCTGTCGTCGACTTCGGCGATCAAGGCGAACAGGGCCTGCACGGCGGCCAGTGCGTCGTCGCCGGTGGCAGCCAGCGCACCGCGATAGGCCGGCAGCCCGACGTCCAGCGCCGCCGGAAAGCCGGCCGCCGCCTCCTGGCGGGCGCCGCCGCAGCCGTAGCGGCGGGCGACGGACAGGCCGTGGCTGAGCGGCCCACCTTCCGACACGGGCGACAGTCCGGCCAGGATTTCCCGCCCCCAGGCGTCCTTGACGACGGCGCCAGCGGTCGCCGCCCGCGGCCTTTCGCCTTCGCCGAGCAGCCGGCCGGCCGCCGCGCAGAGCAGACCGAGGTTGAAGATCGCCCCGCGGTGCGTGTTGGCGCCGCCGGTCGCCGCCAGCATGGCGGCTTCGGCGGCGATGCCGAGGCGGCGCAGGGCGGGAAAATCGGCGCCGTGCCGACCGCAGTCGGCAATCGCCGGGAAATACGAGCGCAAGGCCTGCAGGCTGCGCAGGAAGGTGGTGAAATCCATGTCGCGGTGGCTGCCGCGGCTGTCCGGGCTGACCAGGCCGGGCTTGGGGGCCAGCGCCGCCTCGCGGTACAGGCTGCGGATGGCCAGGCGGCCGATGCGCTCGGCCGGCCGGGCGCCGGGCGCGGCCGGGTGGGGCCGGCCGGGCAGTGCCGCACTGCGCTCAGGCATGGCAGGGCTCCTCGGCCAGCGTCGCCAGCAGGGCCCCCACGGGCCGCAAGCCGACCTCGCGCTCGCCCTTGACGAGTACCAGCCCGTCCGGCTGGTGGCGCTGCGCTGCCAGTTCCGGCCAGGCGACGGCATCGCCGCCGGGAAAGCGTATTTCGCCGTCGAGCCGGCAGGGCAAGGCGTCGGCTGCCTGGCGCAGCGCCGCCAGCAGGGTGGCGAATTGGGCCGCGGTGGCGACATCGCAAATCAGGTCGATATCCGATTCGGCATGGCGGTAACTTTCGCCGCTCACCGCCTCCCAAGCCAGCGAGCCGTAGACGCCGAGGCCGGCGCCGCAGGCGGCGGCCTCGGTGGCCAGCCGGCGCAGGATCTCGGCTTGCGCGGCGGGCAGCCGGGCGACACAGCGGGCGACGGGCACCGGCCCGGCGACGCTGGCCAGCGCCTCGGGCGCGACGTCGATGGTCAGTTTTTTTCGCTGCCGCGCCAGCGGCAGGCATAAGCCGAGCCGCAGCCGCTCACCGCCGGCCAGCTGGCGGGCGGCGACCAGCGGCCGGCCGGCGGCGATCCAGGCGCGCGCCGCCTGCCAATCCGCATCGCCGGTCGCAGCGCAGTGCGTCGAAAAGGCGGCATCGCGATGGAGATGGACGAAGTCGTGGCGGCGCATCGCCTCAGGCTCCGGCAGCGGCGTGGTGAACGGCCTCGGCGATGGCGGCCGCCAGTTGGCGGCCGCCGCGCCGCTGGCCGCTCGCCATCCGCCGGTCGCCGGCCGGCCCGGCCTGGCCGGCGGCAACCAGGGCGCCGGCCAGCCGTTCGGCCGACGGCGTCGGCCAGATCGCCTCGATGCCGCCCATGCGCCGGTAGTTCTCGGCGCCCGGCGCGAAGATCGGCGAAGCGGCGGCCAGTTCGACCAGGCGTTCGTGGGCGATCTTGGTCACCCGCGACATCGCCCGCAGGTCCATGACCCGGACCTGGGCGTCGGCCAGCGCGTAGGCCTGGTCGGCCATCAGCCCGAAGGACAGGAAACCGCCGCTGACCGCATTGGCGGTGACCAGGCTGAGCGAGGCGTGCCCCTGGCGGCGGGCCAGATCGACGCACTGGGCGAGGTGGGCCAGCGAGCCGTTCAGGCACAGCAGTTCCTGGCTGCGCGACAGGGCCTGGCCGCAGGTGTCGACCAGGAAGACCAGCGGCCGGCCGGGATGCCGTTCGACGGTGTCGAGGATGAAGGCGGACAGGGCCAGCGCCATGGCGTGGTCGATGGCCGCGGCGTCGGTGGTACCGAGCACGGCGACCGGGCAGTGCGCCGTCTGCGCCTGGCCGGTAATCACCGAATTGGCGACGGCGACCGCGTGGCCGGTCGGAAACAAGCTGTCGAGAATGTCGTTGAGGCTCATGTCGGCAATCCTTTCTTCAAGGCGACCAGGCGGTCGCTATCGAGCAGCGGCACGCTGTCCGGCTGGGCGACGCCAAGCGCCGCCCAGACATCGAGGCCGTCGCGGTAGGTGGCGTAGGCGGCGAGGCGGTTTTCCAGCGCCTGCTGACTGCTACGCAGGGCGGCAAGGCTCGGCCCGGCCTCGCGCCAGCCGGTGAGAAACTCCGCGGCGCCGGAGCGGAAGGCGGCAAGGTCGTCGTCGACCAGCAGCGCGCAGTCGCCCATCAGGTAGCGGTGCTTGCCGCCGGTCACCCGCCATACCAGGGCGCGATCCTTGGCGTCGAATTCCTCGACGCCCATCACCGTTTCGATGACTTCCGGCCCGGACAGCGCCAGCCGCCCTTCCTCGGAAATGACGATGCCCGAACACAGCTTGGCGACGATGCCCATGCCGCCGAAGGCGCCGCAGCTGCCGCCGACCAGCGCGACGACCGGGACGCCGGCGGCGCGGGCGTCGAGCACGGCGCGCATGATTTCGGAAATGGCGATCAGGCCGGCATTGGCCTCGTGCAGGCGGACGCCGCCGGAATCGATCAGGAACAGCACGGCGGCCGGTTTTTCTTCAACGGCACGGCGCAGCGTGCCGACGATCTTGGCGCCGTGGATTTCGCCGACGCTGCCGCCGATGAACTGGCCTTCCTGGGCGATAACGAAAATCGGCATTTTTTCCAGTCGACCGCAGCCGACCACCACGCCGTCATCGAAGGCGCCAGGCAGGTCGAGTTGGGCCAGGTGGGGGCTGGGTTGGGAGGCGGCCGGCTGCAGGAATTCGACAAAACTGCCGGCGTCGAGCAGGCCGCCGATGCGGGCCCGGGCGGTCGCCTCGAACCAGCTCTTGCGGTTGGCGAGCGGGGCGTTCATTGCGCACCTCCCTGGTATTCGGCCAGCGCCTGGGCCAGGCGCAGCGTGACGACGGCTGGCGTTGCGCCCATGTCGTTGATGGCGACCGTCGTGCCGCCGGCGGCGTGGGCCGCGGCGAAGTCGCCGAGCACGGCGCGCCAGGTGTCGCCGAAGCCGCGCGCCGAGGTCTTGATGCTGAGCTGGCAGGCGGCCGGGTCGTCGCCGGCGCGGATCAGGATTTCGAGATTGCCGGAGCCGACGACACCGCACAGCGCGGGATCGGCGGCAGGGCCGGCAGGATGGGAGGCGAAACGGAATTCGAGAGTTTCCATGGCGGTCACCAGTTGCGGAAGCGGGAAGGCGGGGCATAGAGGCCGCCCGACCAGCGCACCAGATCCTTGACGGAACGGGCGGCGAGCAGGTCGCGGCTGGCCTGGCGCGGGTCGATGCCGAGATCTTCGGGACGGCGGACGATGCCGCGGTCGCGCAGGTTCTCGACGGCACGCTTGTCGCGCGCCATACCGACCGGCGTGAAGCCGGCGACGCCGCGGATCGCCTGTTCGCGCTCTTCCGGCGAGCGGCAGAGCAGCAGGTTGGCGATGCCTTCCTCGGTGACGATGTGGCTGACGTCGTCGCCGTAGATCATGATCGGCGGCAAGTCGGCGCCCATGACTTTTTGCAGCTGCCAGGCGTCGAGTTCCTCGACGAAGACCGGCGCCATGTGCTCGCGGAAGGTTTCGACCATCTGGACGACCAGCTTGCGGCCGCGGATGGCGTTCGGCCCGGCCGCCTCGCGCCCGGCCTTGAGCCAGGCCGGGCTGGCGTGGCGCCGGCCGTGCGGGTCGGAGCCCATGTTCGGCGCGCCGCCGAAGCCGGTGATGCGGCCCAGCGTCGCCGTCGAGCTGTTGCCGGCAAGGTCCATCTGCAGGGTCGAGCCGATGAACATGTCGCAGGCGTAGAGCCCAGCCGTCTGGCTGAATGCCCGGTTGGAGCGCATGCTGCCATCGGCGCCGGTGAAGAAGACGTCGGAGCGGGCGGCGACATAAGCTTCCATGCCGACTTCCGAGCCGAAGCTGTGCACCGACTGGACGAAGCCCGATTCGATCGCCGGGATCAGCGTCGGATGCGGGTTGAGGGCCCAGTGCGTGCAGATCTTGCCCTTCAGGCCGAGGTCGGCGGCATAGGTCGGCAGCAGCAGCTCGATGGCCGCCGTGTCGAAGCCGATGCCGTGGTTGAGGCGCTTGACGCCGTATTCGGCGTAGATGCCCTTGATCGCCATCATCGCCATCAGCACCTGGACCTCGGTGATCTGCGCCGGGTCGCGGGTGAACAGTGGCTCGATGTAGTTGGGGCGCGGCGCCTTGACCGTGAAATCGACCCAGTCGGCCGGCACATCGACGCGCGACAGCTTGTCGAGCCGCTCGTTGACCTGGGCGATCACGATGCCGCCCTTGAAGGCGGTGGCTTCGACGATGGCCGGCGTGTCCTCGGTATTCGGCCCGAGGTAGAGGTTGCCCTCGGCGTCGGCTGCCTGCGCCGCGATCAGCGCGACATTGGGCGTCAGGTCGAGGAAGTAGCGGCCGAACAGTTCGAGATAGGTGTGGATGGCGCCGATCTCGATGCGCTGCTCCTGGACCAGCTTGGCCAGCCGGGCGCCCTGCGGGCCGGAGAAAGAAAAGTCGAGGCGGTTTGCCAGGCCGCGCTCGAAAAGGTCCACATGGCTCGGCAGAGCCAGGACTGACTGGACCAGACTGAGGTGATTGATGCGTTCCGGGCTGCAGTCAGCCAGGGACTCGGAAAGGAAATCGGCCTGCTTCTGGTTGTTGCCTTCGAGGCAGACGCGGTCGCCGGGCTGGATGACGGCTTCGAGCAGGTCGATGATGCGGTCGACCGGGATTTCCTTGCCAAAACCCAAAGTCGCGGCCCGCTCGAGGCGGCGCTGGCGGCTCTGGCGCAGGGAATCCCATTCGCGAGGGAGAGGTGCGTTCACGATGATCTCCTGCTCACGAGCCGCTGTACTGCGACGGCAGCCAGGTGGCGATTTCCGGGAAGAGGCAGAGGAGGACGATGCCGAGCAGCATCAGCAGCAGGAAGGGCACGGTCCCCCACATGATTTCCTTCAACTTGATGTCCGGCGCGATGCCGCTGATCACGAACAGGTTGAGGCCGACCGGCGGATGGATCAGGCCCATTTCCATCAGGATGGTCATGATCACGCCGAACCAGATCAGGTCGATGCCGAGCGCCTTCAGGGCGGGCAGGATGATCGGCGTGACCATCAGGATGATGGCAACCGGCGGCAGGAAAAAGCCGAGCACGATGAGCAGCACATTGACCCAGAAGAAGAAGACCCACTTGCTCATTTCCAGCGAAATCATCCAGGCGGCGGCCGACTGGGTGATGTGCAGGTAGCTCATCACGTAGGTGTAGAGGAAGGACATGGCGATGATCAGCATGATCATCGACGACTCGCGCGCCGTGCCGGAGAGAATGACCTTGAGGTCGCTCCAGCGCCAGCAGCCGTAGATCGCCATCACCATCAGCAGCGCACCGAAGGCGCCGATGCCGGCCACCTCCGAGGGCGTCGCCCAGCCACCGTAAAGGGCGACCATGACAATGACGATCAGACCGAGGAAGGGTGCCAGGCGCGGCAGGGTTTCCAGTCGTTCCTTCCAGCTGTAGGACTCTTCGGCCGGTAGCGCCGCTGCGTTCGCCCCGCGGACGGCCAGCTTCTGGTTCTTTTCGGCCCACGACTTGTACATCACCCAGATCGAGAACAGTGCGGTCAGCAACAGGCCGGGGCCAACGCCGGCCATGAACAGCTTGCCGATCGACTGCTCGGTGGCCAATCCGTAGAGGATCAGCGTCAGCGAGGGCGGAATCAGGATGCCCAGTGTGCCGCCGGCGGCGATCAGGCCGGTCGCCAGGCGCTCCGAATAGCCGCGCTTGCGCATTTCCGGGATGCCCGAGGAGCCGATCGCCGAGCAGGTCGCCGGCGACGATCCGCACATCGCCGCAAATACCGAGCAGGCCAGCGTGTTGGCCAGGCCGAGGCCGCCCGGCACCTTGTACAGCCAGCGGTTCAGCGAGTTGTAGAGATCCGAGCCGGCGCGCGACTTGCCGATCGCCGCCCCCATCATGATGAACAGCGGGATGGTCAGCAGCGTAAAGCTGTTGAGCTCGGAGAAAATGGTCTCGGCAATGATCGACAACTGCGCCGCCGGCATGAAGAAGTACATGAAGACCAGGGCGACCGAACCGACGGCGAAGGCAATCGGCATGCCCGAGAAGAGAAAGATAAAAGTAGCGGCCGCGTAGAGCATGCCCAAGGTTCCGACGCTCATTTGCGCTCTCCTTCGTGCGAGATCCGTTCGATGGCCACCTGGACGGCGGCGTTATGCTGCGCCGGCGGCTGGTGCGAGCGCATCGCTTCCGGCAGCGAGTCCTCGATGAACTGCACGAAGACCTGCAGGGCCAGCGAGGTCATGCCGACCGCCATGGTGGCGAAAACCGGCCAAATCTTGGGCGACCAGGAGGTATCGCTCATCCGGCCTTCATCCCAGGCTTCGAAGAACAGATGCCAGCAGTTCCAGGCAACAAAGGCGCAGAACATGAAGGACAGCAGGTCGGAAAACGCCATCCGCCATTGCGTCCAGCTCTGCGGCGTGACCTCGTCGAGAATCTCGATGGTCACGTGACCACGATTCAACTGGGTGTGGGCGGCTGCCAGGAAACTGGAGGCAATGAGCAGCATGACGCATAGCTCGATTTCCCAGTCGGTTGGCCAGGCGAAGAAATAGCGGACGGCGACCTCGAAGACGAGAATGCCGGTCGCGGCGACGATGAGGAAGGCCGACAGGTAACCGGTGGCGATGTTGAAGGCCTTGATCGCGCGGCTGATGAAATATCCGGGGCTCATGATTCACCTTGCAGGAAGGGAAGGGAGGGGGCCGGGCCGGGAGGGGACCGGCCCGACGGGTCACTTGACCGACAGCGCCATGTCGAGCAGGACGCGGCCATCCTTGATGTTCTCGGCGAAATCCTTGAACGCCGTCTGCTCGGCAACGCCGCGCCAGGCCATGAAGGCTTTCTCGTCCATGTCGGCGACCTTGGCGCCGGCGTTGGCGAAGACTTCGGCCATGCGCTGATCGTCCTTCTTGGCTTCATCGACGCCGAACTGTTCGAGGCTGGCGCCGACTTCGCTGACGATCTTCTGCTGTTCCGGGGTCAGCGAGTCGTATAGGCCCTTGGAAATCAACAGCGGTTCGAACATGAACCAGAAGCTCTTGTTGCGGGCGGTGGTGGCGAACTTGGTGAATTCCTGCAGGCGGAAACTGATCAGCGAGGTGCTCGACGTCAGTGCCGCGTCGAGCACGCCCGACTGCATGGCGCTGTAGATTTCCGAGGAAGGCATGCCGGTCACCGCGGCGCCGGCCCCCTTCAGCATCTGGTCCATCTCCTTGCTGCCGCCGCGGAACTTCAGGCCCTTGGCGTCATCCGGGGTGACCACGGTCTTCTTGGTCGAGGCGATGCCGCCGGCCTGCCAGACCCAGGTCAGGATCTTGATGTTCTTTTCGGCCAGGATGCGGTCGAGCTCCTTGCCGATCGGCGCCGTCTTCCAGCGCATGCCCTGCTCGTAGCTGCTGACCAGAGTCGGCATCAGCGTCAGGTTGACCGCCGGAATCTCGCCGCCGCCGTAGGCCAGCGGCACCAGACTCATGTCCAGCGCACTCTTGCGCAGGGCGCCGATCTGGCTGTTGGTTTTCATCAGCGAACTGCCCGGGTAGATCTCGAACTTCAGACTACCCTTGGACCGCTTTTCGACTTCCGCCGCGAAGCGGCGCACCAGGCGGTCACGGAAATCGCCATCCTCGGTCGTCGCTGCCGGGAACTGATGGGATATCTTGATAACGCGCGGCGTCTGGGCGTGAGCGGCAGGCAGGGCACAGGCAAACGCAGCGGCGGCGATGGCCAGGGTGAGATGGCGCTTGGTTTTGCTGATCATGGAAGTCTCCTCCAGGGTTAGAAAAGCACGGACGGTGAATCCTCGCTGGCTGGCTTATCCCGGATGAGAAATACCGCACTGATTATTTTGTGTTCAAAAATCACAGTTGTGTATACACAATATCGGTTGATTGAATACTAGTCAACTAATTTCGTATAATTCAATCATTGCCACAAACCGGAGTCCAAACCATGAACAGCCTTGCCGAAGCTCCCGCCACGACGCGCCAGTCGGAGCGCTTGGGCGAAGTGATTGAGGAGCGGATCGTCACCGGCATCTACCCCCCCGGTACGCGCCTCGATGAACAAGAACTGGCCGATGGCTTCGGCGTTTCCCGCACGCCGGTGCGCGAGGCCCTGATCCAGCTCGCTTCCGCCGGCCTGATCGAAATCCGGCCGCGCCGCGGTGCGACGGTCCCCGAAGTGGGCGCCGAGCGGGTCTGCGAAATGTTCGAAGTCATGGCGGAGCTCGAGGCGATGTGCGGACGCCTGGCCGCCCGCCGGATCACGCCCGGCGAGCAACAGGCGCTTCAGGATGCCCACCGGGCATGCGAAGGGGCGCGCGATGCGAACACCCCGGATGTCTATTACCAGTTGAACGAGGTATTCCACCGGCGCATCTACGAAGCCAGCCACAACGGCTTCCTGGTTGAGCAGGCCACCGCCCTGCACCGGCGCCTGCGCCCTTATCGACGCCTGCAGCTACGCGTCCGCAACCGCATGACGACGTCCTTCAGCGAACATCAGGCCATCGTCGACGCGATCGTCAAAGGCGACAGCGACCTGGCGTCGGCCCTGTTGCGGGCGCACGTCACCGTTCAGGGAGAGCGCTTTCCCGACCTGGTCGCAACGCTACGCGATTTCAACGCCGGAGCGTGAACTCCGGCTGTCATCAGCCGATCAGGCTGTATAGCATCTTGCTGGCCAACAGGGCGAGGAACGCCCCAAAGGCACGCTTCAGTTTCTTCACCGGCAGACGATGTGCCAACCGGGCACCGAAAGGCGCCATGGTGATGCTCATAACAACGATGCCGACGAAGGCCGGCAGATAGACATAGCCGAATGTGTGTGCCGGCAGCCCCGCTTCATTCCAGCCGGCGGCCATGTAGCCCACGGCACCAGCCACGGCAATGGGAAAACCGAGCGCAGCCGACGTGCCGACAGCGTTATGGATTGCCACATTGCAGAACAGCATGAAGGGCACCGACAGGAAGCCACCGCCTGCAGCGACCAGACTGGAGATGGCGCCGATCACCCCACCGGCGACGAAGCGGCCGACCCCACCGGGCATCTGGCGGTGGGCGTGGGGCTTGAAGTCCAATATCATCTGAGCCGAAGCGTAATAGACGATAACCACGAAAATCACCGTCATTGGACCAGTCGGCACCTGGCCCGCGACCAGCGAGCCGCCGAAGGTGCCGAGCACCAGGCCGGGCGCCATCGTCTTGACGATATCCCAGCGCACCGCGCCATGCGCATGATGGGCACGCATGCTGGAAATGGACGTGAACACGATGGTCGCCATCGAGGTGCCGAGCGCAAGGTGCATCACGTGCTCAGCGGGAAAGTTCTGGGCAACGAACAGCATGTACATGAAAGGCACCAGCGTCAAACCGCCGCCAACGCCGAACAGGCCGGCGACGAAGCCGCCGAAGATTCCCAGCAGGGGGTAGGTGAGCCACCAGAGAGTCATCGTGTGTCTGCCATCAGACGGTTAATCAAAGCCTTTGGCCAAAGCTAACAGGCATTATCGAGGGCCGAGCGCCGGGCAAGGAATGGCGGATATTAGCAAGTTCACGGGAGCCACGCAGTTCGCCATGAGGAAATTTCCTGGACCTTGGCGGTCGCTTGGCTACGGGTGCGACGGACGCACCGACAAAACGACTTCTGTCGTTTCCAGAACCGATGACCGGTCCTGAAATAGGTTGACACCTATTTTGACGGATTGACCAGTTCAATTGCTGGCCGACAAAGACACCCGATGAACCTCATCGGGCGTTTTCAATTGTAGCGACAGATGCGGTCGCTCCGTG
>SSXW01000022.1 GCA_009469585.1 Dechloromonas sp. Dech2017 | reverse complement strand
GAGCCATCCGGCTTTTTTACGTCTGGATCCTATGCCCGTTGATGGCCGGCTTCAATTGCCGGCAAGCACGCAAGTCAGAATTCCGTTCCTTCGCCCCTGTCTGAAATGGGTTATTCAGGACGGACTAATTCACAGGCTCTGAGCCGATGCGCCGCGACGCCGTCGACGCCACGCTGGCCATTCTGGTCGTCGCCGCCCTGGTCGCCTCCGGCCTCGCCCCCTACGACCGGCTGACCTGGCTGATGGAAGTCGCCCCGGTGTTGATCGCCCTGCCGCTGATCGCCGCCACCCGCCGCCGCTACCCGCTGACCGCCCTGCTCACCGTGCTGATCGCGGCCCACTGCCTGGTGCTGATCGGCGGCGGCGCCTACACCTACGCCCGGGTGCCCTTCGGTTTCTGGCTGCAGGACCTGCTCGGCACCGCCCGCAACCCCTACGACAAGATCGGCCATTTCATGCAGGGCTTCGTGCCGGCCATGGTCGCCCGCGAGATTTTCTTGCGCGGCGGCTACGTCGTCGGGCGACGGATGATCGCCTTCCTGTGCGTCTGCGTCGCGCTGGCCATCAGCGCCAGCTACGAGCTGATCGAATGGGCAGCGGCGCTGGTCATGGGCCAGGGCGCCGACGAATTTCTCGGCACCCAGGGTGATGTCTGGGACACCCAGTCCGACATGTTCATGGCCTTGATCGGCTCATGCAGCGCGCTGGCCCTGCTCTCCCGGTGGCACGACCGCCAACTGGCCCGACTCGGCCGGGATCGACAGCCCTGACTTTTTCGATTTTCGCGGTTTTTTGCCGTCGACCGCGGCGGTGGTCGCGCACCGCCGGCCATTAGCCGGGGCTGTCCGGGCCGAACCGGCGCCCGCCACGCTACCGCTGCCGCCCGGCTTAACGCAGATGCTGGTCGGCGATCGCCGCCAGGTCGGGCGACAGGCTTCCCGTCTCCCGGCTGCGCCGGAAGGCCTCCTTGGCCGCCGGCAATTGCCCGTCAGCTTCCAGGGCGAGACCCAGCCCCAGCCACCAGCGGCCTTCGCCGGGGGCCAGGCGGGTCGCCCGCTGATAGTGGCCGACCGCCATCGGGTGGGCCCCCAGCCGCGATTTGAGATGGCCCTGGAAGCCGGCGTATTCGGCGCTGCCCTCGGCGTAAGGCTGGCTGCGGGCCAGCGTGCGGTCGGCCGCCGCCAGGTCGCCGGCCTCCAGTTGCAGGCGGGCCAGCGCCATGGCCCAGGCCGATTGCCCCGGCTGTTCGTTGAGCCCGGCCTGGAGGACGGCCATCGCCTCCTCCGTCCTGCGGTTGTCGAGCAGGTCGCGCAGCAAGGCCTGGCGAGCCGGCGCGAAGCCCGGGTCGATTTTCAGCGCCGCCCGCCAGCCGTCCACCGCCTCGGCGCCGTGGCCGGCTGACCGCGCCGCCTCGGCCTTGCGGAATTCGGCCTCGGCCCGGTCGCGCGGCGTCGCCAGCACCGGGCTTTTTTCTATTTTGGCCGGACCGGCGGGCGCCACCGGCGAGGCCAGTGCGGCTGGCGGCAAAACCTGCGCCGGCTGGCTTGCCGCCGGTGGCGGCTCAACCTTGGCCACGGCGACCGGAGGAGCAGCGGGCGCGATGGACGGGGGCGACCCGGCGACTGGGGCGGCCACCGTTTCAGGCGCCGCAGGCGCTGGCGCCACCTGGGCCGGCACATTGGCCAGCTCGGAGGCGAGACGCATGTTTTCTGAAATCGGGCCAATTTTGCTGTCGACCGCAGCGCTGGCGGGCGGCCCGACAGCCGGCGATAGCGGGCTGTCGGTCAGCGGCTGGGCCGCTACCGGCGGCGCGGCCGGGGCAGCCGGTGGCGCACCGTCGAACAGGCCGCCCAGGTGGCCGCCGGCCTGCAGCAAGGCTGCTGCCAGCAGCACCGCCCCGGCGCCGAGCAACAGGGCCAGCCTGAGCCGGCCAGCACGCCCACCGTCGCCCGGCAAAGGCCGGATCTCGCGCTGCAGATTGTGGCGCGCCAGATCGTCGGGACGCTTGTCCTCGAGATCGCGCAGCATGTCGTTGATCAGGCTCATTTCAACCTTGAAACTTCAGTTGGACGCGGCCGATGGCGCGTTTGGACGGGATGGCCGGCGCGAAGCGAGGATATGTTCCCTGCGCAGCAGGGATCGGTATCCCTTGCGGACGCGGCAGGCTCATGCCTGCAAGGAGGAGCGACAAAGCCGGACGCCCGGCCAGACGTGCCAGCGGCCGCGTAGCGCCATCACCCAAGGGGTGAGTCGTATCGAGGGCGCCAAGGTCAGCATTCATGCGGCTGTTCAAGGAGAGACAAGCGGTCAACTGGGGTTTCAAGGTTCACCACCATCCCGGCGCCGAGGCGCCTTCGGTATCGGCCGCCGCCCGCCGCACGTGACTACCGCGGACCTGGTGCCGGCCCTCGCCATAGACGGCGAGCAAGGCCTTGTGGGCGAGGATGTTGAGCAGGCGCGGCGTGCCCCGGCTGGCCCGGTGCAGGCAGCGCACCGCCTGGCCACCGAAGGGCGAGTCGCCGCGATGGCCGGCGACGCGTAGCCGGTGGCTGAGGTAGTTGCCGACTTCGTCGCGGGCCAGGCCGCTCAGCCGGTAGTGGAAGGCGATGCGCTGCTGCAGCTGGCGCACCGAGGGTTCGGCCAGCTTGCGGTCGAGCTCGGGCTGGCCGAAGAGGACGATCTGCAAGAGCTTGCGCTTCTCGGTCTCGAGATTGGACAGCAGGCGCAGCGATTCCAGCGTTTCCAGCGGCATGGCCTGGGCCTCGTCGATGCAGACGACGACCGCCTGGCCGTTGGCGGCATAGTCGAGCAGGGCGCGGTTGACGCGCTGCAGCAGGTGGTAGTCGTCGATCTCCGGGCCGACGTTTACGCCGATTTCCTCGGCCAGGGCGAGCAGCAGGGTGCGCGGCGCCAGGTAGGGGTTGGGCAGGTAGGCCGACACCGCGCCGTCCGGCAGGGCGCGCAGCAGCCGGCGGCAGAGCAGGGTCTTGCCGGTGCCGACCTCGCCGGTGATCTTGATGAAGCCCTCGCCGCTGCCCAGGGCGACGAGCAGGGTATTGAGCGCCTCCTGGTGGCTGCGCGTGATGACCGTGTAGCTGGTGTCCGGGGTGATCCCGAAGGGCAGCTCGCTCAGGCCGAAATGCTCGAGATACAACGCTTCCCGCCCTTGCTGCTGCCCGATACGACGCTCATTGCCACTCGAGGTGACGCGGCTGGCGCGGGTCCAGCCCCTGCAGCCGGTTCTGCGACTCGCCGGCCAGTTCGCGCCAGGTATTTTCGTCGCGAATCACCGTCGACCGCATCAGGATGACCAGCTCGCGCTTCTTGTTGACCACGCTCTTTTGTCCGAACAGCTGGCCCAGCCCGGTGATCCCGCTGACCCCCGGCAGGCCGTAGCGGTTGTTGCTCTGCTCCTGGCTCATCAGGCCGCCGATGGCGACGATGCTGCCATCCTGGACGCGGACGATGCTGTCGGTTTCGTTGATCGTGCTCGACGCCAGCGGCAAGGTGTACACGCCCTGGTCGCCGAGGTTGACCGTCTTGCTCTTTTCCTCGACGACGCTGACCGCCGGATGGACGTGCAGGATGATGTTGCCGTCGTCGTCGATCTGCGGCGTGACGTCCAGCGAGATGCCGGAGAAGAAGGGTTGCAGCGTGATGTTTGGGGTGACCACGTTGCCGGCGGCGCTGGTCGTCGTGTTGGTGCTGATGCCGGTGACGAAGTAGTCGTCGGTGCCGACCTTGAGCACGGCCTTCTGGTTGTTGGTGGTGGCGATGCGCGGGCTGGACAGCACCTGGACATCGCCCTGCCCCTCGAGGAAGGAAAGCAGCGCGGCGAAGTTGTTCGACTGGAAGGTCAGGCCGAAGAAGCCGCGCCCGCTGTTGCCGGTGGCCAGGGCGCCATTCGCCCCGGGCGCGGCGGCAACCGCGGTGCCGGCCGTGACGCCGGTGGCCGAGGCGCCGATCGCCCCCGAGCCGGCCAGCGTCGCGTTCGGCGCCGCGATACCGAGCGCGAAGCGGTTGGCGATGCCGCCGAACTGGCTCCAGTTGATCCCGGTCTGGTAGGAATCGTTGAGCGACACCTCGATGATCTTGGCCTCCAGCATGACCTGGCGCTCGACCACCAGCTGGGTCGCCTTCAGGTACTCGTCGACGGCGCGCAACTCGACCGGCGAGGCCTTGACCAGCACCACCCCGGAGCCGGCATTGATGATCACGTTGCGACCGTCGGCATTGCCGACGATGGCGGTCAGCGCAGTACCCAGGTCCTTCCAGAAATCGTAGTCGGAAGTGGTCTGGACGCGGGCGCTATCGACGGCGCGCTGCTGCGGGCTGGCGCTGGTGCCGCCGACCGTGCTGCCCGAAGCCTGGCCGCCGGCGTTCGAGCCGGGCGTCGGGCTGGAGGTGGTCGGCGAGCTGCCGGTGACCCGCATGTCGCTCGTCCCCTGCCGGCGGTTGGCCAGGTAGTTGATCTTGAACATCCGCGTCTGCACGGTGTTGGGCTGCACGGTGATGCGCTTGCCCTGCACGCGGTAATCGTAACCGTAGACGTCGCGCAGGGTGTCGAGCGCCTCGCGGATGGTGGTGTTCTTCAAATTGAGGCTGACCGTTCCCGACAGCTCGGGCGGGAACAGCATGCTGTACGGCGTGCCGGCAACCAGCGCGTTGAGCACCTGGGCCACCGGCGCATTGTTCACCGCCAGGTTGAAGCGCGGCTCGGGCTTGGCGGCCGGCTGGTCCAGCTGCAGGGGCGGCACCATGGCCTGGCCGAGCACGTCGCCCGGCGCCTTGCCGGCCTTGGCCGCGGCAGCCGCCGCCAGCGCCTGGTCGGCATTCTCGAAGGCATCGCCGCGCCGGGAATGCTGGTTGCTGCACCCGGCCAGCACGATGGCCGACATCATCACGATCAATAGCTTGCTCATCGCAGACCCTTCATTGCCCCGGATTTTCCGCCCTTGCGGGAAGCCGGTGTCTCAACCATGCGTTTTTCAACATCGGGGGTCAGGTAGAGATGGGTCACGCCATCCGCCCCCTTCAATACTGCCTCGCGCTCGTTCACCCGGACCAGCCTCGCCTCACCCAGGCGCTCGCCGAGCACCACCGTCCTGCCGCCGATCACCGCCACCGGCCGACCGGACTGCCTGACCAGCACCGACTGCAGGCGCAGGCCGCCTTCCTCGGCTCCATCCGGCTGACCGCCGTCCGCAGCCAGCCAGGATGCCGGCGGCCGCGTCGGATCGGCCATCTGGGCGCCGGCCGACGACGCCAGTACAGCCAGGGCGAATGCCATCCATTTCATAGGGCCAGCCATGTCTTGTCCGGGCTCAGGGTATAAACGACCAGGCTCATCTCGGCCCGCGGGTAATCGATCACCTTGTAGTCAAGCTTGCCCCACAGCAGGCGCTGCTGCATCGCCTCGAGCTGCACGAGATAGGACTGCAACTGGGCGAAACTGCCTTCCAGGCGAATTTCGACACCGTGGCGGAAGAGATCGAAGCTGCGCTCCACCGCTTTGCCCTCCGCCTCGCCAGCCGGCCGGGCCGGCAGCACGCTCTGCGGCGCCAGCGTCTTCAGGCTGAGCAGACGCAGGCCGGCATTGCGCGCCAGCAGGCGTTCGAGCAAGCCGTTCATCTCCTCGGGGCGAACCAGCACCTGGCCAAATTCCTGCAGGCGGGCATCGAGTTTGTCGCGCTCGCCGACCAGCGCCGCCAATTCGGATTTTCGGCCGGAATCCGGGTCGACCGCCAGCTGCTGCTGCAGGTTGCCGGCTTCGGCCTGCAGCTGGCTGGCCGCCGCCGCTTGCGTCGCCAAGCTGCCTTCCAGGCTTTTCAGCCGGCCGCGCAGCGGGTCGACGAACAGCGCATTGACGATGAGCACCGGGCCCAGCACCAGGGCCAGCGCCACCATCGCCCGTTCGCGCTGCGACAACGCGCCGTAGCGGGCATTGATCTGCTGCCACTGCTGGCACAAGCCGCTCATCGGGCTTTCTCCAGGCCGCTGCGCAAGACGAAGGCGGTATGGCGCGGCTCGGCGCGGACTTCCTGGCCAGCCGGGCTGGCCGGTGCGTTGGCGGCAGCCGGCACGGGATCGACGCCGAGCATGTCGAGCGCCGCGAAATGTCGCCCGGCAAAGGCCGCTTCGCCATTGAGCTTGCCGATGTAGGTTGGCAGCAGGGCCGGATCGAGCAGGCGGCCGCGAATCTCGATGTCCCGGTCGGCGAAGCCGAAGCCGACCAGCCAGACCCCCTCCGTCACCTGCCGCGAAAAGCCCTGCAGCAAGCCGGAATAGGCGTTGCCCCCGGCGATGTCGCCCTGGGCGACGAGATTGAGCACCTCCTGGCGCTGGCTGATGCCCAGCCGGGCAGCCTCGATCTGTCGGCTCAGGCCATCGTCGCTCCGGCGGGCACCCAGGCTCTGGCCGAGCGACTGAACCTGCTGTTGCAGCGCCGCCAGTTGACCCTTGATGGCGGCTTCCCGGCCGCGCGCATGATCGACCTGGACCAGGCTGAACACCGACCAGGCGCAGAGCAGCAGCAGCCCGGCCAGCGACACGCCGGCGACGACCGGCAGGGCCAGCCAGTCGAAACGCGGACGCAGGGCGGGCAGCAGCAGGTTGATCTGCTGGCTCATGCCTCCTCCCGCAGGGCGGCGCCGATGGCCAGCAGCGCCTGGGCCTGGCGTTCGGGCGAACGCAGTTCCGGCAAGGCATCGAAGTCGAGCACGTCGGCCAGGTTGGCGGCTTGCGTCGGCAAGTAGAGATTCTCGGCCAGGGCGGCAGTGATTGCCGCGCCGTCGTGCTCGGCGGCGACCAGCAGGCGCGACACCGAGATGAACCCGTATTGCCGGTCGAAATTGTCGAGAGTGCGCTGCAACTCGAGGGCCAGCCGCTCGAGCAACTGGCCGCGCCGCTCGGCATCGGCCTTGGCCAGCGCCCCGGACGAGGTCTCGATGCGCCGCGACAGGTAAAGTTCGCCGCGCCAGGTGATGGTCAGCAGGCTTTCATGTTCATTGATGGCCAGGAAGGCCAGGCCGCGATTGGCCTCCTCGAACAGCACGGCGACATTGCGCACGGCCATTTCCGGAATATCGATCGCTTCCAGCGAGGCCTTGGCCTGCTGGAACAAGGCCATGCGCCCGGCCACCGCGGCGGCCGGGGCGACCACGGCGAAGACATGCGGCTGGCGACCACCCTCGGTCGGGATGTCGGCGACCGAGATCGCGGCATCGGCGACGGAAAAATCGACGGCATCCTTCAGGCGCCAGCGCAAGGCCTCGACTCGCTCCTCGGCCGGCACGGCCGGCGCGTCGATATGCACCACGCGGTAGGCATCCTCGGCGAGCAGCGTCGTACAGCGATGGCGCTTCAGGCCATGGCGCTGACTAAGGCGAGCCAGGGCGTCGGCTTCGTCCTTGTCCACCCGGAACGAGTCGCATTGGCGGATCTGCGGCCGCTGGCCGGGGGCGCGAATGACATGAGCAAGGTCGATGCGGTCAACGCCGGCCAGCACCGACATCCACCCTCCCTCGAATTTCACGCCAAATTTTGGCCACATTGTCCCGACACCTTAAGTTTTTTCACAAGGATATCCAGCAACACATTATTTTTCAATGGTTTTTTCATCAAAAACGTTCGCGCAGATAGATTACCGGCGAACGCGGACCGCAAGCGCCGAAACAGGCTCGGGCATTGCTGCTAGGCGGCAGCCAGGCTGAACCGCTCAATATGTTGCCAACGACGTCGACGTAGCCAAAATTACCCGCACCCGGCCCTGCACTTGCCGAAGCAGGGCCACGCAGCAGCAGCTTCGCGTCGCCATTGACCAGTGCGACGGTGGCCGCGGTCGAACCGTTCATTTGCCCCACCACCTCGCCCGGCGCCAGGGCATTGCGCACCGTATCGGGCGGGGCGTAGAACCGTAGCCCACCATTGCCGGTATCGTGCCGCGTCGGCTGGGTGAGCACGCTGCAGCTGTCCTCGAAATTCTTCAGCCAGCCCGCCGAGGTCCAGAACTGGGCTGCCACCGGCACCGGCAACGGTAACATTTCCGAGCCATAGGCATTGTTCAGGGCGAGACGACCGTGAACCACCCCGGTTGTCCCGATCTTGCGGGCCGTGCAACCACTACCCGAGCACGTACCGCTAGTCGTCGCATTCATGTCTGCGCCAGCCAACGCAGCAGCCGCATCACTGTCGCTCATCGCCACCCCCAAATCGAGCAACCAGAACGGGCCGCCGGCGCTCGCGCGATTCGCTGCGCAGGTCGCGGCGGTCAGCGCAACCGGCGTTACCGGCCGGGAAAATACCGCCGTCTGGCTGTCCGGCAAGTTATCGGCGTTGGCGTCGTTGAGCGAGTACAGGCCGGAAGTCCACTGCGCAGCAGGCAATCCCCCGAGCCGGCTGGCCAGGTCGCACCCCTGGTGAGCCACCGCCTGGTCTTCGGCAACCAGTACCGGGTTGGTTACCGGATAGCCGATGGCTTGCGAATAATTGACGGTCACGACACCAGCCCCATTTACCGCCTGCAGGCGGTAGGCGATGCCCAAAGCAGGCTGCCCCATGTAGGTAAAGGGATCGCCGGTTGCGCAAAATTCACGGACCCTGCCGCCAAGGTAGACGAAGCGGTCGGGAACGAAGCGTCCGAAGAGCGGAGAATTCGGCGTCGCCGCCCCGCTGTCGTGCAGACCGAACAGGCAGCCGTACTTACCGGCAGCATCCTTGGTGTTGGCATAACTCCCGGCAACACAATCATTCTTGGTCGCGGCGCTGTCCACCGCTACCCAGCTGTCGTCATAGATACCCCGCGGCGAGGTCGTGTCGCTGGCCGGCGCATAGCCGAGAAAACGGAAATTTCCGACTTCCGAATAGGTGAAGCTGCCACTGGTCACCGAAGTCGATGCGCCGGGCACCGCCGCCGGGAAGGTCGATGGAACCAGGGCACCCACCGTCCAGGCGGCACCATTGGCGGCCATCGCCAGCGGATTGATCTTGGGCGTGCCGGAATAGCCGCCAGCATCCGCGGTGACCGTCAGCGTGAATGCGTCGCTACCCGCCTTGAACTTGGGCGTTCCGCTCAAGGTCGCGTTACTCGCCGACGAACTGGCCGAACTGAACCTCGTCGGCCGCACGGCAAAGCTATCGATCGAGCAAGCGGTAACCGCCCCTTCACTGAGCACCGCAACCAGATTGGCATAGGCTGCATTGATCGTGAAATCCCCGCTTGTCTTCACCCCCTTGTCGGCCGAGGTAAAGACCAGCGTCTGGCTACCGCCGCTTACCGCGGCTTTACCGTTGCAGGCACTGCTGGCGCACGCTGTCGCCCGACTGGCATCGGTGCCGCAGGCGCCATCGCTGTTGTCGACCAGTTTGACCGATACATTTTTGCTGCCGCTCGCCGCGTACGTCGTCTGGATCTGGCTATTGCTCAGCGCCGCGACCTTGAGCTTGAACGGCGTGCCAGCCAGCTTGGTAAAGATGTGGCCGCTCAGGAAATTCTGCACCGTACTCGCATAAGCTTCGTCGATGGCGCTGAAACCACCGGCGGTGCCGCCGTCCGGCGGCACATAGTATTGGGCGCAGATACGGACTTCGCCGAGTTCGTGGATGTTGTTGGCGCCGCCTGTCGAACCGGTAAACGAAAGTTGCCAGTTGGTCGGCACCGGTGCCTGGGTATAGCCGGCTGCCGCAGCGGCCGCGTACGCGTCGAAGGCCGGAACGACCGGGGCGTAACTGCTGCGCGTACCGGTGGTATCGCGATTGACCGCGACAAATGTTTGCCCGGAGGCGGCATTGCGCGAATCGACGATGATCTGATAGTAATGGCCATAGGCTGGCGATGCCGACCCGGCATTATCGACTCCGGGCGACAGGCTGCCGGTGGTACCGCCGAGATAGGGATAGCCGGTCGTTCCCGAACCCGAGCCACGTACCGCGACACTGTCCAGAATGCGCGAAGCGAATCCGCCGATCCGGCCTTCGCCATTATTGGAAAAATTGCCGTATTCATCGACGGCGACGCCTATCCAGCCGCCGGCGAAGCCGCTGATGCCCGATTTCTGGGCATAACCCAGCGAACCGCCGAAGGCACCCGGGACTGCCGGCACCGTGTAGTCCGAGAGGGTCACGGCGATACCGTCGGCACCGCTGCCGTTGTAGGCATAGTGCTTGAACTCGACCGAGATGTAATTGCCGGCAGCGGGGAAAAAGCCGGGTGCCGTGGCCGCCTTGGCGTTGTTGCCGGTACGTTCCGTCAGGCGCAGAAAGCCAGTGCCGGTATTGATGTAGGGAACGATACCGGTCGCATCGCTGGTGGAAACGGTCCAGTTACTGCTGGTGAACATCGGCGAAGGGTTCAGGCTGCTGCGCGCGAAGGTATCGCACTGGCAACTCAGGACCATGCCGACGGGAGCATTCGCTGGCGGCGCGCAGGCTGCCGACACGATTGTGTAGGCCTGCCCGGAGAAATTTCCATTGCCAGTGCCGGCTCCCCCCAGCCGGGAACCGTCACTGGCTTGAATCGTATCGTTATCGAGCAGGTTGAGCTGGACGCTGCCACTCGCCCCGCTGCCGGTGTTTGCCGTCACTGTCCAGTTTGTCCCGGAACCGCTGACCGACGAGATACTGGCGCCGCTGGCGCCTCCGCTCAAGACCAGTGCGAAATCGCCGGCATCGACACCGGTGACGGCGCGGTCGAAAATCACCAGCCAGGAAACAGAAGTACCGGGAGCTGCCGGGTTGGCGCTACTCCGATCGATCGACACGACATTCGGGTTGCTGACAACCACGACCGCATTGCTCAGAACATAGATATTGCTTTCGCCTTGACTGCAGCCATCGTCGCGATACCCCATGAAATAGGCGTTGTAAGTTCCGGTCACGGTCGGTGCCGTCATGGCGAAACTTTCGGTGTACGACCCGGCTGACTCGTGGTTGACATGATCGACCTCGGTCACCGTCCCCGGGGCGGTGGTGGCGATGCGCCATGCGGTGCACCGCCAACGGCCGTTCGAACCCGAGCCGTCGGTCGTCAGGTTGACCACGGCAGCGATTGAAGCCCCCGGCGCCACGGTCACCGAAGCCCCGCCATCCAAGGTCGCCGAGGTGATCGTTCGAGCCGCCCATGCGTTGCCGGCCAGCATCGCCAGCCACAAGCACAACAGGACATTCCAAATTCGCCCAGCCAACATACCCAACTCCCTGTTTTTCAACACCACCTCGGCAAGCTGCATCGCTAACAATCGTACGGCGGGGCCGTAATATTTGCCGGATCGCGGCACTTCTCGACGGTCACCTCGATCTGCCGCTCGATCCCCGGCGCCTTGGCCGCACTGGCCCTGGCCAGCGAGACGATGCGGAAGATGCGAATCTGCCGGCCGGCCTCGGTGTAGTCCTGGCTGGTGCAGGTGACCGTCACCGTGTGGCCGGGGATGGCCGGCGATCCGCCGGCGCAGGCCGGCAGCCCGGCGCCGGTGGCGTTCGGGTCGAGCTGGAAGATGCCCCACTCGGCGCCGGCCCGTGCCGCCTGGTAGGCGCGCGCGCCGCCGATGTCGGCGGCCAGGTTGACGTGGGCAGTGGTCATGACGGTGGTCAGGGCAGCGGCCAGGCCGGCCATCAGCAGCAACAGGAAGATGCCGGCGACCAGCGAGACGCCGCGCTGCCGGCGGCGCGGCGAGTGCTGCGGTCGACGGGAAAAAATGGCGAAAATCGACATCATGGCGTGTTCAGCACATCGACCTGGTGCAGCAATTGCACCGATTCGTTGTTGCGGCTCAGCGTCAGGCGCATGACGACCAGGCCGTTGCGCTGCAGCACGGCCGGCGTGTAGCTGAAGGAGCAGGCCGCCACATTGTTGACCAGCACCGCCGACGACCCGCCGAAAACCACCGGCTGCGGATTGAGGTAGCCGTAGCCGGTGCGGCGGATGACCGTGCCCAGCTGCGGGTTGGCGGCGTTGGCGGCGCATTCGTAGGTCACCGGCTGGCCGACGATCTGGAAGCGGCGCTGCGGCGAGGCGAGTGGGAACTGCGTGCCGGCCGGGGCGAAAGTCACCTTGCTCAGCCCGTTGCCGGCCGTTGCCGCCCGCCGGCTGCTGCCTTCGTAGACATCCGAGCCGGGCTGGCCGAGGTTGAAGACGACCAGTTGCTGGCCGGCGGCGATGCTCACCGTCGGCCCCAGCACGTCGAAGCTGTTGTCGATGCTGCTGGCGAAGTCGAGCGGGTCGTCACCGGCCCCGCCCCCGGTATCGGCGCGGTAGCGGCCGGCGTCGGCGATCGGCACGAATTCGAGGAAATTGCCCGAATGGCGCACGCTGTTGGGCAGCGCCGACTGCAGGTCGCGGCCGATGCGGCGCAGCGCCGTGTCGGCCGCATCGGCCAGCTCGGCGCGGTTACCGACGTCGATGTAGGCATCGATCTGACGGCGCCCGAACATGCTGGCCATGGCGACCAGGATGCCGGTGATGACGATGACCATGATCATCTCGACCAGCGTGAACCCGCGGTCGACGGCAAAAAACGGCCGAAATTCAAAGGCGCGGCGCATAGCGGAAACGATAGCCGGTCAGGGAAAAATCGTCGGCGCCGGCACGACTCACCGTCACCGTCACGGCCAGCGCCGCGGTGTTGTCGGCCAGCCCGAAAGCCGCCCCGCTGTGGGCGACGGCAACGCTGGCCGTGTACCCGGCCATGGCGTTGCCGCCGGCCGCGTCGTCGATATTGGCCTTGGTAAAGCCGCCGTAATCGGCAACGTTGTCGTAAGCCGCCCCCGGTGCCGCGCCGTAGCGGCTTTCCGTGCCGGGCACGGCGCTCGTCGTGTTCTGCGGGTTGGCACAATCGCCGTAGGCCAGCGCCGTGGTCGCCGCCGCGTCGTCCGGATCGCACCAGGTGAAGGGCTGGTGCAGCACCTCGTTGAGCACCGACTCGGCGATCGCCGCCATCTGCTTGGTCTGCATCGGGTCGGCGCTGAAGCGGACCAGCGGGTTCATCACCGAAACCAGCCCGGCGACGCCGACGCTGACCACGATGATGAAGACGATCAGCTCGATCAGCGAAACGCCGGACTGCCGACGCTCAGTGCGCATAGCCGGTCTCGCTTTCGACGACGATGTTCAAGGCCGCCGGCAGGCCGTTCACGGCGATGCTGGCCGCCGCATTGGGCCGCCCGGCGGCATCGAAGACCAGGCTGGCCGGCGACGCCGAGAACCCCGTGTTACCGCTGGCGACGACGCTCAGACTGGTTCCGTCCGGCCCGGCCAGGGCACTGCCGCCGGCGCAATTGGCCGCCCCGTAGGCGCCGGAAATGGTGAAATCGACGCGATCAGGGGCCGACGAAAACTGCACGCACACGGTGCGCCGGGCGGCGATCGCCGACTTCTGCGCGTAGCGCAGCCCGGCCACGATCTCGTCGCGCAGGCCGCGCTCCTCGAAACCGGTGCCGCCCCGCCAGCGCGGCGCAAAAACCGCCGCCATGACGCCGGCCAGCACGATGACGACGATCAACTCGACCAGCGTGAAGCCGCCCTGCCCACCAAAGACAGAAGGCCCGGCGATGGCGCCAGGCCTTCGATCAGGCACACGCATGAAGCTGCCCGGCGGGCCGCGATCAGCAGGCCGAGGTGGTCAGCGTGTAGGTCGGGGCAGCGGTCGCCGTGGCCGGCCCGTACACCACCTTGCAGCTGCCCGGGGTCTTGGCGTTGGCCATGCGGATTTCCTGGGCGGTGGCCGTGTCGAAATCAGCCGGCGGCGTCAGGTCCATCACCGAAGCCAGGCCAGCGGCGGTGCCGGCAAAGCCATAGACCAGCGCGACCGAGGTACCGTTGACCGTCACCGTACCGGTCGCCCCGCCCTGACCAGCAGCCTGCGCCTTGGCGTAGAGCATGGCATTGGCCGCCGACATCGAGCCGGAAACGCCCTTGATCACCGAGGTGCGGGCATCGCTCGACAGATCGACGAACTTCGGCAGGGCGGTGGCCGCCAGGATGCCGAGAATGACGATGACGACGACCAGTTCGATCAGGGTAAAACCTTTTTGCACAGCTTTCATTGTCAACTCCTCAATTTAAAAAATCAGCATCCGGTCGTGGTCAGGCCGCTGGTGGTAGCCGCCGTATTGGCCGCCGTGGATTGGGTATAGGTGAAGAAACAGCTGGCCGGCGTCGTGGCACCGACCACGGTGAAGGTGGCGACGCCGCCGGCCACGCTGTAGCCGTAGCCCTCGGCCGCCAGGTCGGCGGAACTCGGGTTGAAGGCGCTGGTCAGGCCGGCCATCGACAGGATGCCGGCCGTCCCCAGCGCGCTGGCCGCCGGGTAGCCGAAAGCCATGTTGATCAGGCCGTTTTCGGTACACACCGTGCCGGCCGCGCCGGTCACGTTGTCGGCCGTGCCGCCGCCGGTACAGGCCGCGACATCGGCCACCCCGGAGCGCGACAGGGCGGTGGCATGGACCAAGGCGGCGCCGGCCGCGACGCTGCCGCGGGCCGCCTGCAACTTGGCGATGCGGGCATCGCGCTGCAAATTTACAAAACGTGGCAAAGCCACGGAGGCCAGGATGCCGAGAATGATGATGACGACAACCAGCTCGATCAGCGTAAAGCCGCGCTGGCGCTGGCTTGCAGGAATGGTTAGCGGGTTCATGTCGTTATTAACGGATAGGAATTTTATTACTTTAGCCATATCAACCTTCTTTCTCAAGCCTTAATCGGTTTTATCCTCCAGCCTCGCCAGGCCGATCCCGGCGATCACCGCTCTGCCCTGCCCCGCCCCGCCCTCGCGGGTCAGGCGAAAACGCGCCCGGTGCCCGTCGTCGAAACGATAGACCAGCTCGCCGGCCGAACGGTCGAAATACCACACCGAGGTTTGCTCCGGCGCCGCATCGCGCTCGCCGAGATAGGCCGCCGGCCTGGCCGACACCCAGTCGACGGGATTGGCGCTGGCCGGCAGGGGAGCGCCGGTCGTTTCGCGGTGCACGACCGCTTCGAGCAGTTCGATGCGCATCGCCGCCGCCACACTTTGTACCGTCGCTTCCTCCATGGCCAGCCGGGCCTCGCCCAGCGAGCGCATCAACATCAGGGCGAGGATGCCAATCAGGATGACGGCGACGGCGAATTCGTAGTAGCGGCGCATGGCTCATTTCTTGATGGCCACCTTGCCGAGGTCCCACATCGGCAGGAAGATGCCCAGCGCCAGCACCAGGACCAGCGCCCCGAGGCAGACGATGAGGATGGGCTCGATCTGCTGGCCGAGCGTCTTCAGTTCGTATTCGACCTCGCGCTGGTACATCTCGCCGACCTCTTCCATCATGTCGTCGAGCGCCCCGGACTCTTCGCCGACGGCCAGCATCTGCAGCACGACCGGCGAAAAGAAGCCGGAGGCGATGGCCGAGCGCAGCACGCTTTCGCCGCGCTCGACGGTATCGCGCATGCCTTCGATCTTGGCGCCGATGTAGCTGTTGTCCACGGTTTGCGACGAATTGGTCAAGGCCTGCATGATGGGCACGCCGCTGCGCATGCCGAGGGCGAAACTGCGGGCGAAGCGGGCCATCGCCGCCTTGCGCACGATCTTGCCGGCAATCGGCAGGCGCAGGACAAGCGCCTCCCATTGCATGCGCCCACCCCGGGTGGCGACCCACGAACGGAAGGCGAAAATGCCGGCGACCAGGCCGATCAGCAGCGCCGGCCACCAGGTGATCATGAAATTGGAAAAGCCGAGCAGGATGCGCGTCATCAGCGGCAACTCGGCGCCGAAGCCCTGGAAGACCTTGGCAAAGGCCGGGATGACGAAGAGATTGACGACGACGATGGCAGCCGCCATGGCGATGACCACGAACATCGGGTAACGCAGCGCCGACGTCACCTGTTCGCGCATGTAGCGTTCGAACTCCATGTGCTCGAACAGGCGCAGGAAGATTTCGTCGAGCAGGCCGGTCGCTTCGCCGACCCGCACCATGGACAGGTAGAAGGGCGTGAACACCTTGGGGTGGCGGGCCAGCGAGGCCGACAGTTCGCGGCCGCCTTCGAGGCTTTCGCGGACGTCGCGGATGACCTCCTTCATGGCCGGGTTGGTGGCCGAATCCTGCAGGCCGTTGAGGGCGCGGATGATCGGCACGCCGGCCTTGAGCAGGGTGTGGATCTGGCGCGAGAAGAGCAGGATGTCGACGTGCTCGACCTTGGGCTTGAACAGGGCGAGGCCGCCACCGGCCGCCTTGGCCGGAGCGCGGGTTTCGTTGATGCTGACCGGCGTGATGCCGCGGCCGAGCAGCACGTCGGCCACCCCGCCCGACGAGACGCCTTCGAGCAGGCCTTCGACCAGTTTGCCGGCGCTGTCGCGCCCCTTGTAGGCAAAGTGGGCCACCCGCCTTATTCCTCGAACTGGTTGCTGATGCGCATCGCCTCGGCGACGCTGGTCTTGCCGGCGAGGACGAGGCGCACGGCATCGCGGCGCAGGGTTTCGCCGGCCATCTGCTGGCGGGCGGCGCGCATGAATTCGCCCGGATCGTCGTGGTTGATGGCCTCGACCACGGTGTCGCTCATTTCAAGGAACTCGTAGACGCCGGTCCGCCCCTGGTAGCCGGTGTTGCCGCAATGCGTGCAGCCCCGGCCCTGGTGGAAGCGGTGCCTGTCCACCTGGTCGCCCAGTTCGTAGCGCAGCCATTCATGCTCGTTGGCGGTCGGCGTGTACGGCTCGCGGCAGTTGCCGCACAGCACGCGGACCAGGCGCTGGGCAACGATCATGTGCACCGACAGCGCGACCATGTAGCGCGGCACGCCCATGTCGAGCAGGCGGATGGGCGTGGACACGGCATCGTTGGTATGCAGCGTGGACAACACGAGGTGGCCGGTCATGGCTGCGCGCATGCCGATCTCGGCGGTTTCCTGGTCGCGCATTTCGCCGATCAGCACGATGTCCGGGTCCTGGCGCAGCACGGTGCGCAGCACGCGCGAGAAGGAGAGGTCGATCTTCTCGTGCACCTGCACCTGGTTGAGGCCGGGCAGCCGGTATTCGACCGGGTCCTCGACGGTGATCAGCTTCTTCTCCGGGCTGTTCAGCTGGTTGAGCGCGGCGTACAACGTCGTCGTCTTGCCGGAGCCGGTCGGGCCGGTGACCAGCACCATGCCGCTCGGGCGCTTCAGCGAATGGCGGAAGCGATCGAGGACGCGCTCCGGCATGCCGATCGACGCCAGGTCCATGAGGCCGGTGTCCTGGCTGAGCAGGCGCATGACGACCGATTCGCCGTACTGGGTGGGCAAGGTCGAGATACGCACGTCGACGGGGTTGGCGCGCACCTTGATGTTGAAGCGGCCATCCTGGGGCAGACGCTTTTCGGAAATGTCCAGGCCGGACATCAGCTTCAGGCGCAGGGCGACGGCGGTGGCGATCTTGGCGTCGGCCTCGGTCTGGATGTGCAGCACGCCATCGATGCGGAAACGGATGCGCAGGGCCTTTTCCTGCGGTTCGAAGTGGATGTCGGAAGCGCGCAGGCGGACGGCTTCTTCGAACACCGTCTGCAGCAGCTTGACGACCGGCGCGTCCTCGGCACCCGGGTTGAGGCCGAGCAGTTCACCGAATTCGACGGGCGCGTCGCCGAGCTCGGCGGTCAGTTCCTTGGCCAGGCCGGTGATCTGCTCGCCGCGGTGGTAGACGCGGTCCACCGTGGCCAGCAGTTGGCTTTCGGTGACCACGGCGAGGTCGATCTCACGCCGCACCAGGCGGGTGATCTCGTCGTAGGCCTGGAGGTCAGTGGGATCGGCCAGCCCGACCTGCAGGCGGCCGTCGGCCAATTGGCCGAGGACCAGGGCGCGAAAGCGACGGGCCGGTGCCTCGGGCAGCAGCTTGATCAGATCAGGTTTCGGCGTGAAATTCTTGAGGTCGACGAAGGGAATCCGCAACTGCCGGGCCAGGGCCTGCGAAATGCCCTCCTCGGTGACGTAGCCGCTGTCGACGAAAACGCGGCCGAGCTTGCGGCCGGTGCGTTTTTGTTCGCCGAGGGCGATGCTCAGCTGCTCCTCGGTGAGCAGACCTTGCTGGATCAGCAGGTCGCCAAGGCGGACTTTTTGCGGGGGGGGCATCCCGACCTCCAAAACACCTTAAGAAACGCCGTTAACAATATGAACTAACGGACTAAGTTTCCAGAGTAGACGTTTTTGCAGGGGGCGACAAGCCGGCCGGGCGCCGATCGGCCGGAATTTCCCGGGAAAATCAGCGGTGGCGACTGCCGCTGCGATGTTGCTGCGGTCCACCCGGTTTTTGCCCCGATTTCGGCATTTGCCCGCGCCCCACCTGCGGCTGGCGCGGGCCGCGCGGCGGCTGCGGCGGACGCGGCGCGGCGGTGGCCGATTGCTCGAAGCCCTCGATCACCACCCGCTCCAGGTTGCGCTTGATCAGCTTTTCGATGTCCTTCAACTGCGGCCGCTCGTCGTGGCAGACCAGCGAGATCGCCTCGCCTTCCATGCCGGCCCGGCCGGTGCGGCCGATGCGGTGCACGTAGTCTTCCGGCACGTTGGGCAGCTCGTAGTTGATGACGTAGGGCAGCGCGTCGATGTCGATGCCGCGCGCCGCGATGTCGGTGGCGACCAGGGCGACCAGCTTGCCGTCCTTGAATTCGGACAGGGCCCGGGTGCGGGCGCCCTGCGACTTGTCGCCGTGGATGGCCGCCGACTTGATGCCGGCCTTGTCCAGTGTCCGGGCCAGCGCATCGGCGCCGTGCTTGGTGCGGGCGAAGACCAGCACCTGGTGCAGGCCGCGGGAGTCGAACAGGTGCTTGAGCAGGTCCTGTTTCTGCTCGCGGTTGCATTCGATGATCTTCTGGGCGACGGTCTCGGCCGCCGTGTTGCGCGGCGCGACGTCGACCGACACCGGCTGGTGCAGCAGGCCGCTGGCCAGTTCGCGGATGTCGGGCGAGAAGGTGGCCGAGAACAGCAGGTTCTGGCGGACCTTGGGGAGCAGCGCGATGATCTTGCGGATGTCGCGGATGAAGCCCATGTCGAGCATGCGGTCGGCTTCGTCGAGGACGAAGATCTCGATGCCGGAAAGATCGACGGTCTTCTGCTGGACATGGTCGAGCAGCCGGCCCGGCGTGGCGACCAGGATGTCCACGCCGCGGCGCAGGTTGGCGATCTGCGGATTGATGCCGACGCCACCGAAGACGGCCAGCGAGTTGATCGGCAGGTGCTTGCCGTAGGTGCGCACGCTTTCCTCGACCTGGATGGCCAGCTCGCGGGTCGGCGTCAGGACCAGCACGCGCGGCGTGCGGGCGACGCGGGTGAGGCGGTCGTTGGGGCCGCTGGCCAGGCGGTGCAGGATGGGCAGCGTGAAGCCGGCCGTCTTGCCGGTGCCGGTCTGCGCCGTGGCCATCAGGTCGTGGCCGGCGAGCACGGCGGGAATCGCCTGCTGCTGGATCGGCGTCGGCGTGTCGTAGCCCTGTTCGGCGACGGCACGCTGGATTTCGGCCTTCAGGCCAAGGTCGGAAAAATGCATGGGAATCCTTTTTGAACCCGGCCACCGGGGCCGGGGTCGGAAATTGGCAGCGAGGGTGGGAAGGGCCGGAGTTCGATTTTGGGCGAAATTTCCGGTCGACCGCAGCAATTGGGGTTTTCCGTGGAAATGCCCCGCTCCGGCCGGGTGCGCCCCCTCGCTGGCGGCGCGTAATGATTCAGGCGGTCAGATCAGGGCCAGGCCCCGTTCGAGATCGGCTTGCAGGTCTTCGACGGCTTCCAGGCCGACGGCGATGCGCAGCAGGCCCTCGCTGATGCCGGCCGCCGCCCGGGCTTCCGGGGTGATGCGGCCGTGCGTGGTGCTCGCCGGGTGGGTGATCATCGACTTGGTATCGCCGAGGTTGGCGGTGATCGACAGCAGCCGGCAGTTGTCCTCCACCGTCCACGCCTGCTCGCGGCCGCCCTTGACTTCGAAGGCGATGATGCCGCCGCCGCTCTGCTGCTGGCGCATCGCCAGTTCGTGCTGCGGGTGCGAGGGCAGGCCGGGGTAGAACACCCGCGCCACTTTCGGATGCGCTTCCAGCCAGGCGGCCAGGCGCAGCGCATTGGCCGACTGCGCCTCGACGCGCAGCTTGAGCGTCTCCAGGCCCTTCAACAGCACCCAGGCGTTGAAGGCGGACAACGTCGGGCCGGCCGTGCGCAGGTACTTGAAGACTTCCTCGGTCAGCTTCTTCGGGCCGCAGACGGCGCCACCCAGCACGCGACCCTGGCCGTCGATGTACTTGGTCGCCGAATGGATGACGAGATCGACCCCCATTTCCAGCGGCCTTTGCAGGATGGGCGTGCAGAAGCAGTTGTCGACGGCGACCAGGATGCCGCGGGCCTTGGCGATGGCGGTCAAGGCCCGGATGTCGGCGATCTCCGTCATCGGATTGGACGGCGTCTCGAGGAAGAAGAGCTTGGTCTCGGGACGGATCGCCGCTTCCCACGCCGCCGGGTCGGTATGCGACACGAAAGTGGTGGCGATGCCGGTGCGCGCCAGGATCTGGCTGAACAGGTTGATGGTCGCGCCGAACAGGCTGTTCGAGGCGACGATGTGGTCGCCCTGCTGGAGATGGGCGAGCACCGTGGCCATGATCGCCGCCATGCCGCTGGCCGTGGCGACACAATCCTCGGCGCCTTCGAGGGCAGCAAGGCGCTGCTCGAACATGGTGACGGTCGGATTGGAGAAACGGGCGTAGACATTGCCCTCCTCTTCGCCGGAGAAGCGGCGGGCGGCGTGGGCGGCGCTGTCGAAGACGAAGCTGGAGGTCAGGTAGAGCGCCTCGGCATGCTCGCCGAACTGGCTGCGCTGCTGGCCGGCGCGGACGGCCAGCGTCTCCGGACGGTAATTGGGCTGGTCGCTCATGGCGCTCAATCCTGGGCGTCGGCGGCCAGTTGCAGCACCAGTTGCTGCGAGGCCTTGCCGTCGCCGTCGTCGTCGTTCTTCGACCCCTTGCCGCCGCGCTTGCCCTCGACAGCGTCGAGGTAGTGGTCGTCGATGTCGCCGGTGATGTAGCAGCCGTCGAAGCAGGAGGCGTCGAACACCGTCAGGTCGGCGCGCAGCGTGGTGATCGACTGCTTGAGCGCCTCGATGTCCTGGTAGACCAGCGCATCGGCGCCGATTTCATCGGCGATGTCCTGGTCAGTGCGGCCGGTGGCGATCAACTCGGCGCGGGTCGGCATGTCGATGCCGTACACGTTGGGGAAACGCACCGGGGGCGCCGCCGAGGCGAAGTAGACCTTGATCGCGCCGGCCGCCCGCGCCATGTCGACGATCTCGCGGCTGGTCGTGCCGCGCACGATGGAGTCGTCGACCAGCAGCACGCGCTTGCCCTTGAACTCCTGGCCGACCGTGTTCAGTTTCTGGCGCACCGACTTCTTGCGCATTGCCTGGCCGGGCATGATGAAGGTGCGGCCGACGTAGCGGTTCTTGACGAAGCCCTCGCGGAACGGGATGCCCAGCGCATGGGCCAGCTGCATGGCCGACGGGCGGCTGGAATCGGGGATCGGGATGACGACGTCGATGTCCTCGATCGGGATGTACTTCCTGACCTTTTCGGCCAGCGACTCGCCCATGGCCAGCCGGGCCTCGTAGACCGAGACGCGGTCGATCACGGTATCCGGCCGGGCGAGGTAGACGTACTCGAACAGGCAGGGCGCATACATCGGCTGCTGGGCGCACTGGCGGCTGTGCAGCTGGTGGTTGAAATCGACGAAAATGGCCTCGCCCGGCTCGATGTCGCGGACCATTTTGAAGCCCAGGGTGTCGAGCGCCACCGATTCCGACGAAACCAGGTATTCGGTGCCATCCGGCGTTTCGTTCTGGCCATAGACCAAGGGCCGGATGCCGTGCGGGTCGCGGAAGGCGAGCAGCCCGTAGCCGGCGATCAGCGCCACCACGGCGTAGGCGCCGCGGCAACGCCGGTGCACGCCGGCCACCGCCTGGAAGATGGCGTCGATGTCGAGCTCGTAGCCATGCGCCGCCGACTGCAGTTCGTGGGCCAGCACGTTGAGCAGCACTTCCGAGTCGGAATTGGTGTTGATGTGGCGGCGGTCGAGCCGGAACATCTCGCCCTTCAACTGCTCGGCATTGGTCAGGTTGCCGTTGTGGCCGAGCACGATGCCGAAGGGCGAATTGACGTAGAAAGGCTGCGCCTCGGCGAAGTTGTACGCCGACCCGGCGGTCGGGTAGCGGACGTGGCCAATGCCGCAGTTACCCGGCAGGGCGCGCATGTTGCGGGTGCGAAAGACGTCGCGCACCAGGCCCGGCCCCTTGTGCAGGTGAAAGGTATTGTCCTCGGCCGTGGCAATCCCCGCCGCGTCCTGCCCGCGGTGCTGGAGCACCATCAGGCCGTCGTAAAGCAGCTGATTGACCGGCGTGGTCGCCATTACACCCAGAATCCCGCACATATTTTTCCTGCCTAGCTAAATCGAATTCGTTTTGCCAAATCGTCCGGCAACCAGGGTTTGGTTGCCAGAACCACTGTTTCCAGGGGAGCTGCCAGCGAGGCGCCCCGCCACCATGACTGCGTCGGCGCCGCGGTCATGCCGCCCAGCCCGACCAGCACCATGCACACCAGCACGCCGCGCGCCAGCCCGAAGACCATGCCGAGCAGTCGATCCGACATCGACAGGCCGAGCGCCTTGACCATGCTCTTCACCGCCATCCGGAGCAGCGACATGACGACCAGCACGCCGACGAAGATCAGCACGCAGCCGGCCAGCGTCTGCATCGCCGGATCGGCCATCCCGACGAAAACCGTGCGCCCGACCAGCGACCCGAACTCGAGCGCGGCGAAAATAGCCAGCGCCCAGGCGAGCAGGGCGATGATCTCGCCGACCACGCCGCGCCACAGACCGAAGAGCAGCGACAGGCTGACGATGCCGGTCACGACGTAATCGAAGCCGGTCATGGCTTGGCTGCCAGCACTCCGGAAACGCCGATGCGCTGCATTTTCTGCAAGGCCTTTTCGGCCGCTTCGCGACTGGCGAAAGGACCGGCGCGTACGCGCGTCTTCTTGCCCTGCGGCGTATCGAGCGGCTCGGTGAAATTCCTGATGCCCTCTTCGCTCAGCTTGGCCTTCAGCGTCCTGACATTGGCCTCGTTGGAAAAGGCGCCGATCAGGATCAGGTATTCGCCGCCGGCAGCGGCGGGCTTGGCTTCGGCCGGCTGGCCAGCGAGGATGGCGGCCGCCCGCTTGGCATCGTCGCTGCGCGGCTTGTCGGCGGACTTGTCGACCGGTTTCTCGGTGGATTTGTCCGCGGCCTTGTCGACCGGCTTAGCCGGCGCCTTCTCGGGCGCCTTTTCCGGCTTGGCCTCGGGCTTGGCCTCGGGCTTGGCGGCCGGCTTTTCGGCAGGTTTCTGGGCAGCTTTTTCTATCGTCTCGCCATCGCGCACCACCTCGAGCACCCGCGCTGTTGGCTTGGCTTCGGGCTGGGCGGCCGGCGGGACTGGCGCCGGCTTTTCGGGAGGCACTTCCGGCGCCTTGTCGACCGGCGCCACGGCGAATTTCGGGGCGAGCGGCTTTTCGTCCTGCCCCGGGATGCGAATCTCGACATCCTGCACGGCCTGGCGCGGTTCGTGGTCCATCACCATGGGCAAGACCACGGCAACCACCGAAGCGAAGAACACCGCTCCGACCAGACGGCGGCGGGCGCGTTTCTTGAGGTGCAACTGAGCGTCGTTGTCTGCCATGCCTAGGGCTGTTTCCGTAGCGCCGCGAGCGCTCCGGCTACCGTATAGAAGGAACCAAAGGCGACGATTCTATCACTTTCAGCAGCCTGCTCCCGCGCTCCCTGCATGGCCAGCTGCGGCGACTGGTAACAGGTCACCTCGCCGCCCAGTCCGGCCTGGTCGATGAAGCCGGCCAGCGTCGCGGCGCTGGTGCCGCGCGGGCCTTCCAGCGTCGCCAGGTGCCAGTGGTCGACCTTGCCCTTGAGGACGGCCAGCGCCCCGGCGACATCCTTGTCGTTCAGCATGCCGAGCACGACGTGGGTGCGGTCGAAGAAGCCCATGCTGGACAGGTTGTCGGCCAGCACGCCGACCGCCTGCGGATTGTGGCCGACGTCGAGGACGATGGCCGGCTTGCCCGGAACGACCTGGAAGCGTCCGGCCAGTTCGGTTTCGATCAGCCCCGGGCGGATGGCCTGCATGGTGACCGGCAGCTTGTCGCCGAGCGCCTCGAGGGCAGCCAGGGCGACGCTGGCGTTGTACAGCTGCGTCGGCCCGCGCAAGCCGGGGTAGGCCAGGGCCCGCTTCAGCACTTGCTCGCCGCTGCGGCACCACCAGCGCCACTGCAGGCGGTTATCACCCGCCCCGGCGGCCGGTCGCTCGAAGCCGAAGTCGCGCCCGATCAGGCGCAGGTCGGCGCCAATGGCGGCGGCATGGTCGAGCAGCGACTGCGGTGGTTGCGGGTCGGCGCACAGGGCCGGCCGGCCGGCACGGAAAATCCCCGCCTTCTCGAAGCCGATGCTTTCGCGATCCGGCCCCAGCCAGTCGGTATGATCGAGCGCCACGCCAGTGACGATGGCGACATCCGGCTCATAGACATTAACCGCATCGAGCCGCCCACCCAGCCCGACCTCGAGAATCGCCGCCTCGACGCCGGCCGCGGCAAACACCTCCCAGGCGGCCAGGGTGCCGAATTCGAAGTAGGTCAGCGCCACCCCGCCAGCCTGCCGGCGGGCCGCCTCGACCCGGGCGAAGGCGACGCACAGGGCCTCGTCGCCGACCGGCTGGCCGTTCAGGCGAATCCGTTCGTTGTAGTCGAGGATATGGGGCGAGGTGTAGCAGCCGACCCGGTAGCCGGCCCGGGCGATGATGTTTTCCAGATAGGCGCAGGTCGAGCCCTTGCCGTTGGTGCCGCCGACGATGATCACCGGGCAGTGCTGGCTTTGGCTGAGCGCCGCCTTGACCTGGCGAATGCGGTCGAGGCCAAGCTCGATGCCGGCCTGGCCTTTCGGATGCAGGCCTTCGAGATGGGCCAGCCAGTCGTTTTTAGTCATTAGCTATTCGTTGCCTAGGATCGAGCCGGCCATGCCAGACGGCCAAGCGATCGGTTTTACTCGATCCTAGGCAACTGGATCCTAACAACTCTCATGCTGCTGCCGGCAGCTTCTGCAACAGGGCGAGCACGCGTGCCACCTGGTCGCGCAGGTCGCGGCGGTCGACGATCATGTCGATGGCGCCCTTGTCGAGCAGGAACTCGGAACGCTGGAAACCCTCCGGCAACTTCTCCCGCACCGTCTGCTCGATGACGCGCGGGCCGGCAAAGCCGATCAGGGCGTTCGGTTCGGCGATGACGACGTCGCCGACGAAGGCGAAGGAGGCCGAGACGCCGCCCATGGTCGGGTCGGTCAGGATCGAGATGAAGGGCAGGCCGGCCTCGGACAGCTTGGTCAGCGCCGCCGTGGTCTTGGCCATCTGCATCAGCGAGAACAGGCCTTCCTGCATGCGGGCGCCGCCGGAGGCGGTGATGCAGATGAAGGGCATCTTCTGCTCGACCGCCACCTGCACGCCGCGCACGAAGCGTTCGCCGAGCACCGAGCCCATCGAGCCGCCCATGAAGTCGAACTCGAAGGCGGCGGCGACCACCGGCAAGGTCTTGATCGCCCCCTGCAGGACGATCAGGGAATCGCTTTCGCCGGTGGACTGGTTGGCTTCCATCAGGCGGTCGGGATACTTGCGGGAATCCTTGAATTTCAGGCTGTCGACCGGGACGACTTCGGCGCCGATCTCGAACCGGCCTTCGCCGTCGAGCAGCAGGTCGAGCCGCTGGCGCGAGCCGAGGCGGTTGTGGTGCCCGCATTTCGGACAGACCTGCTGGTTGTTCTCGAGATCGGTCATGTAGAGCACGGCCTCGCAGGACGGGCACTTGCTCCACAGCCCCTCGGGGAGGCTGGCGCGGCGCTGGACGCCCTGTTCGCGCTTGATCTTGGGGGGCAGGAGTTTGGTCAGCCAGCTCATTTTTTCACCTCATCGACACCGCGACGGATATCCGCCACCAGTGCCTTGACATTGGCGCAGGCGCTGCGCGTATCGCCGCCTGCCGTTGATTTTTCAATTTCTTCGATAATCCGGCTGCCGACGACGACGGCGTCGGCAAAGGTGGCGATGCGGGCGGCCGTCGCCGCGTCGCGGATGCCGAAACCGACGCCGACCGGCAGGCCGGTGGCAGCGCGGATAGCCGGCAGCCGCTCGGCCACCGCATCGACATTCAAGGCGCCGGAACCGGTCACCCCGGCCAGCGAGACGTAATAAACGTAGCCGCTGGCGATCTTGGCGACCTGGGCGATACGCTCGGCGCTGGAGGTCGGGGCGATCAGGAAGATCGGATCCAGGCCATTCGCCTTCATCGCGGCGCCGAAATTCTCGGCCTCCTCCGGTGGGTAATCGACGACCAGCACGCCGTCGACGCCGGCGGTCGACGCCAAATTCGCGAATTTTTCCAAACCCATGGCTTCGATCGGGTTGGCGTAGCCCATCAGCACGACCGGCGTTTGCGCATCGGTCTTCCTGAATTCAACGACCAGTTCGAGCACCTTCCTGAGCTTCATGCCCTTGGCGAGCGCCCGTTCGGAAGCACGCTGGATGGTCGGGCCGTCGGCCATCGGGTCGGAGAAGGGCACGCCGAGTTCGATGACATCGGCGCCGGCCTCGACCAGCGCGTGCATCAGCGGCACGGTCAGCGCGGCATCCGGATCGCCGGCCGTGATGAAGGGAATCAGCGCCTTGCGGCCTTCGCCGTTGAGGCGTTCGAAAGCTTTCTGGATACGCGACATCAGACGGTCTCCTGCCGGGCAGCCCCAAAGGAGGCCGACGCCCCCTCGGGGGGCAGCGAATGTAATGAGCGCGGGGGCATCAGAATGTGATCCCCGACTTTTCGGCCACCGTGTGCATGTCCTTGTCACCCCGGCCGGAGAGGTTGACCAGCAGAATCTTGTCCTTGGCCAGCGTCGGGGCCAGCTTCATGGCGTAGGCGATGGCGTGGCTGGATTCGAGGGCCGGGATGATGCCCTCCAGCCGGCACAGGTCGTGGAAGGCCTTGAGCGCCTCGTCGTCCTTGATCGGCTGGTATTCGGCGCGGCCGAGGTCCTTGAGCCAGGCGTGCTCGGGGCCGACGCCCGGGTAGTCGAGGCCGGCCGAGATGGAGTGCGTCTCGATGATCTGGCCGTCCTCGTCCTGCAGCAGGTAGGTGCGGTTGCCGTGCAGCACGCCGGGCACGCCGGCGGTCAGCGAGGCGGCATGCATCCCGCTCGCGATGCCGGAACCGGCGGCTTCGACGCCGATCAGGCGGACGCCCTCGACGTCGATGTAGGGGTAGAAGATGCCCATGGCGTTGGAACCGCCGCCGACCGCGGCGATCACCGCATCGGGCTGGCGGCCGGCCATTTCCGGCATCTGGGTCAGGCATTCCTCGCCGATGATCTTCTGGAAGTCGCGGACCAGCATCGGGTAGGGGTGCGGCCCGGCGACCGTGCCGATGATGTAGAAGGTGTTGTGGATGTTGGTGACCCAGTCGCGCATCGCTTCGTTGAGCGCGTCCTTCAGCGTCTTCGAGCCGCTTTCCACCGGCACGACGGTGGCGCCAAGGAGTTTCATCCGATAGACGTTGGCGGCCTGGCGACGGACGTCCTCGCTGCCCATGTACACCACGCATTCCATGCCGTAGCGGGCGGCGACCGTGGCGGTGGCGACACCGTGCTGGCCGGCGCCGGTCTCGGCGATGACGCGCGGCTTGCCCATGCGCTTGGCGAGCATGGCTTGGCCGATGCAGTTGTTCACCTTGTGAGCGCCGGTGTGGTTCAGATCCTCGCGCTTGAGGTAGATCTGGGCGCCGCCCAGCGTGTCGCTCAGCCGCTTGGCGTGATAGATCGGCGACGGCCGGCCGACGAAGTGCTTCAACTCGTACTCGTATTCGGCGCGGAAGGCCGGATCGGCCTGGGCGGCGGCGTAGGCGGCCTTCAGTTCATCGAGGGCGCCAAACAGCGTCTCGGCAACGAAGACGCCACCGTAGGGGCCAAAATGGCCCTTGGCGTCGGGGAAGTTATAGTGACTCATCGGCTTTCCGTACGGCCGCCACGAAGGCAGCGATTTTCGAGTGATCCTTGATGCCCTTGCCCGCTTCGACGCCGGACGACACATCGACGGCCACCGGGCGCACGCGCCGCACGGCCTCGCCGACATTGTCTGCGGTCAGGCCGCCGGAGAGGACCAGATACGAGGGAAGATCCGGCGGAATCAGCGTCCAGTCGAAGACATGGCCACCACCGCCGTAGCCCTCGACAAAGGCATCCAGCAACAGACCCCGGGCATCGGGAAACGAGCCGGCGAATTCTACCAGATCGAGCCCCGGCCTCACCCGCGCCGCGCGCAGATAAGGTCTTGAAAACTGGCGGCAATAGGCAGCATCCTCGTCGCCATGGAACTGCAGGACGTTGATCGGCAACGTTGCGCAGGCGGCACGGACGGCTTCCGGCGCCTCGTTCACAAAGAGGCCGACGACATCGACGAAGGGCGGCACCCGGCTGGCCAGTTCGGCGGCCCGCTGCGGCGTCACGTAGCGCGGGCTGGGCGGGTAGAAGACGAAACCGAGCGCATCGGCGCCGGCAGCAACCGCCGCGTCGACATCCGCTTCGCGGGTCAGGCCGCAGATCTTGATCCGGGTTTTCATGAACACCTCGCTCCTGCGGTCAACCGCAAATATCGGTCAAAATCGAAATCGCTGCCGGCCGCATCAGGCGAGCAGCCCGTCGAGAAAATCCTCTTCCGGGTCCGTCAGCCCCCAGTGGGGCTCGTAGATCGGCCCGCGGAAATACAGGCCGTCCGGCGAAAAGGTCGGCGCCGCCAGCGTGCGGTCCTGCATCTGCAGCAATTCGTCGACCCAGCCCGGCCCCTGCGCCCCCTTGCCGATATAGACCAAGGAGCCGACCAGGTTACGCACCATGTGATGCAGGAAGGCGCTGGCCTCGAAATCGAAGACGAACAGGCTGCCGCACTGCCGGACCTCGGCCCGCGTCATGGTCTTGACCGGCGACTTGGCCTGGCAGCCGGCGGCGCGAAAGGCCGAGAAGTCGTGCTCGCCGAGCAGGCGCGCGCAAGCCTCCTGCATCGCCGCCAGCGCCAACGGCCCGTGGTACCAGCCGACCCGCCCCGCCCACAACCCGGGGCGCTGCGCCCGGTTGAGCAGCAGGTAACGGTAGCGCCGGCCACGGGCGCTGAAGCGGGCATGGAATTCATCGCCGACCGGCTGCGCCCAGCGTACGGCGACGCCCTCCGGCAAGTTCGAATTGACGCCGCGCACCCAGGCCGTCAGTGGCCGGTCGACGGGCGCATCGAAATGCGCCACCTGATGGCTGGCATGCACTCCGGCGTCGGTCCGCCCGGCGCACAGCACGCCGACCGGCACCCCGGCGATTGCGCATAGCGCCGCCTCCAGCGCATCCTGCACCGTGCCGCCGCCGGCCTGGCTTTGCCAGCCATGGAAGGCGGTGCCGCAATATTCGATACCCAGCGCGATTCTCACAGCAGGACAACCCCCATCAATCCTCCACCGGCCAGCACCACGATCAGCGTGTCACGCCCGGCCCACGGCGGCTGCGCCAGCGAGATGACCCCGGGTGCGCCAAATTCGCCGCCGCCTTCGCCGGACAGCATCCGCCGCCAGGCCCCTTTCTCTTGAGGCTGCCGGAGATTTTCGAGCACCAGCGACAAACGCACGACCAGGCGCTCGGTATCCAGCCCGAGCGCGCGTACCGGAGCCAGCAAACGCCACAGCCCGCAGACCATCCCGTCCCGGCCCAGGCGACATACCAGCCAGGCCAGCCAGGCTAGCATGACCAGCAGGCGCACCACGTGCAGGCCAGCCTCACCGATGCCCTCGTAGGTCGGAGCCCACGCCAAGTCCTGAAAAGCCTCGCCCGGCGTGTTGTAGGCCAGTATCAACCAGAGCGTCAGCATCAGCCAGCGCGCCCGCCAGGCGTAGCCGAGCCACAACCCGATGGCGGCCGGTGCGGCGCCCAGGGCAGCCAGGCAGAGCGCGACCAGACCACCATAGCCGACGAACTGGGCGGCCAGTACTGCCGCCAGCCAAACTACCAAGGCACAAGAAGGATGCAAACCCGGCTCCCAAAAAGCACACAGCCCCTTGCGGGGCCATGTGCCGTTCACAAGCCTCGGATTTTACCCGCCTATTCGGCCAAGTATCGAGCGGGCCTGCTCGACCAGGTCGGCCGGCCCTTCACTGACCACTTCCTGCAGCAACTCGCGCGCTCCTTCGAGATCGCCCATTTCCTCGTAGGCCTTGGCCAGATCAAGCTTGGTATTGACCTCTTCCCATTGTGCGGCGGAAACCGCTGGTTCGGCCGCCGGCTCTTCGAACGGAGCCTCACTGGACGCTTCAGGCTCGGCCGCCACCGGCGCCATGCTCCCTTCGTCGGCAGGCGCCGCGGCCTCGGAGGCCGGAGCAGCCGACAGATCGAGATTGATCGAACCCATGTTGAAATCCGGCGTTTCCATCGGCTGGCCGAGGAACATCGAATCGGTCAGCTTGACGTCGAACTCCAGTGAATCGGTATCGACGACATTCGGATTGACGACGGTATTGGCCAGCTGCGGATTGCTGTCGTCAACATTGATGCCGGGGAAATCCTGGCCAACCAGGGTATCGGTCCCGGCCAGATGGTCGACCACGGTTTGCGTCAGCGGCGAGGCTTCATCGAAGGAAATTTCTTCCGCCACCTGAACTTCCGGCGTTGGCGAGGCCTCGGCCGCCTCAAGGGGAGCCGACGGCACCTCACCGCCGACCCAGGTGCCTAGCCCGACATCGATGTCGTCGGAGGCCTCACCCGAAGCAATGACCATGGTTCCTTCGGGCGAGAAATCCGGCGCTGATTTCGCCACGCTACCAGGTTGCAGGAGGGATTGCGCCGATTCGTTGATATCGAAATCGAAATCCATCGCCTCGCTGACCGGGGAGACCTGCGTTGCCACCGCCGACATGTCCTCCGCCGGAACGGCTTCGATTTCCGGCAACGGCTCGCCGCCTCCCAGATCGAAATCCAGCGCCCCCTTGTCGACCTCGGGCAACGGCACCTCCGGCACCGCCTGGCTCACCACCTCGCCAGCCAGTTCTTCGCCACTGACATCGTCGGTCGCTGCCTGTTCGCCAAGATCGAAATCGAGCGTCATGCCGCCCGAGGCAAAATCCGGCGCCTCTTCGGCTTTGCCTTCATCGGCCGGCACTTCCAGCACGGCCCGCGGCGAGGTCTCGGTCGCTTTCGGCAGGAGCATGGTATCCCGCTCGAATTCGTCGGACGGGAATACGCTGCCCCGACGCTCGGCAGCATCACCTGCGGCCGGACTCGGCACCTCGGCGACGGGAGCCGGCGGCACCTCGCTCTCTTCGGCAGCGGGAGGCGGCGCATCAGATCCGGTCGACAGCGCATTCGAATAAAGCGGGTTATTGGGGTCGAGCGCCAGGCCGAGCGCTGCCGCTTTGGCCCAATCGGCGCCACGACCACCGGTCTGCCCATACAACTCGCCAGCCAGGGTTTCGAACTGTTTCACGCTACGGCGGGCCGCATAGATTTCCAGCAACTTGGCGTGAATGGCAGTGCGCTGCGGATCCTTCTGCAAGGCTTCGAGGAGTATCTCCTCGGCTTGCGTGTCCCGACCGTAAGCCATGTACACATCGGCCTCGGCCACCGGATCGACCTCGTCGGTATCGATCGTGCCTGGCCCGGTCTGACTGAATTCGCCAGTCTGCGGCGGGGTATTGCCGGTATCGACGCTCTGCCCGCCAGTCATGCGGAAGACGGAATTCGGACCGAGGCTGGAAGGCATCGGTGCCGCCGTGGTTTCCATCGAGGCATTCGAGGCGCGACGACGCTTGGCCACGAAATAGGCCAGCAAAAGAGCGACGATGCCCCCACCGGCCAGCGGCACCGGGTCCTCGAGCAAGCCGTCGATCAGACCGGGCTCCTCGGCAATTGGCGGCGTTGGAACAGGAGGCGGCGCCACAGGCTTTGCCGGCTCGGGCTTCGCCGGCTCGACGGCCTTCGGCGGCTCGACCGGGGCCGGCGGAGGCTCGACCTTGGCGGCAGGTGCCGGCTCCGGCTCAACTGGTTTGGCTGGCTCAGCCGATTTGGTCGGCTCGACTGGCTTGGCCGGTTCGGCCGGAACCTGGCTTTTTTGCAACTCGGCCAGTTTCTGATCCTTCAGTTCGAGCAGCTTTTGCAAGTCATTGAAGTTTTTTTCCAGAACCGCCAGCCGCTCCTGTGCTTCCTTCAAGGCCTTGTCGCGTGCCACCTGTTCGGCCGCCAGTTCGGCCGCCTTGCCATCGGGCACGCCCTTGGCAGCAGCATCAGCCCGCGTCACCTTGACCTGATCCTTGGCCTGCTCGGCCGGAGCGGCCTTTTCCTCGACCTTGGCGGTGATCTTGCCGGAACTGGCCTGACCCGGCACGGCCTCTTCCTTGGCCGGCGCCGCCGCCGTCGAAGCAGCCAATTTCTGGCGATAGGCATTCCAGTCGCCGGCGTGACGCACGTAAATCTGTTTCGCCTCGGCCTCGGATACCGTTTCGACGGTCGACTTGTCCGGAACGTTGAGGATGGCGCCAGCCTTCAGCCGATTGACGTTGTCGGCGATGAAGGCATCGGGGTTATTCCGAAACAGACCAACCAGCATTTGCTCGAGGGAGACTCCCTCATGCCGCGTTTCCGAAGCAATCTTGCGCAGGGTATCGCCCTTCTCGACAACCCGGGTCGCGGCAACGTTGCCGGCCGGCTTGGGTTGGGCGGCCGGCTTGGCCGACGGCGGTGCCTGACGGACGGCGGCAGGCGTCTCGGCCTTCGGCTTTTCCGGCGCACCACCGCGTACGGTTTCGACGACGCGCGCCTGGGCAACCGGGCGACTGGCCTGCATGGCGGCAATTTCGGGCGGATCGAGCAGGAAGGTGTACTCCCGGACCAGACGCCCGGCCGGCCAGTTCAATTCCACCAGAAAATCCAGGAAAGGCTCGTTGATCGGCTTGGCCGATGTCACCTTGACCACGGCCTGACCATTGGGACGCTTCTCGACAGCGAAACGCAGATCGAGGAGCACCGTCGCAAAATCGACGCCGGCTTGCTTGAAGACGTCCTGCGGCGCCAGACGGGCGGTCATTCCGGCCATTTCGTCCCGGGCTGCGCCGATTTCCACTTCAGCACGCAAGGGCTGCCCCAAGCCGGACAAAACGGTCAGTTTGCCCAGTCCGGCGGACTCGGCAACCAACGGCGCTAACGACAAGCACGACGCGACGGCAAGCGCCAGCGTACGTTTATTAAATTTGGTTTGTTTGGTTCCGTTCACGGCGCGACCCTGAGTATGGAATCTGGGACTTTCAAATTAACATCATGGACTTAGCAATGCAAGCTAAACCCGCTTCTCAGTTCGCGCCTTTTTGCATATACCCAACAAATATAAAACGGGGCAAAAGCCCCGTTTTATTGTTCAAATACAGATACTAAGCATCAGGCATCGAGCAGGATGCGGAGCATGCGGCGCAGCGGTTCGGCGGCCCCCCACAGCAACTGGTCACCGCAGGTGAAGGCAGCCAGGTATTCCGGGCCCATCGCCATCTTGTGCAAGCGGCCGACCGGCACGGTCAGCGTGCCGGTGACGGCGGCCGGGGTCAGTTCGCGCTCGGAAATCTCGCGATCGTTGGGCACGACCTTGGCCCATTGATTGGCCTTGGCCAGCATGTCACTGATTTCGTCGAGCGGCACATCCTTCTTCAGCTTGATGGTCAGCGCCTGGCTGTGGCAGCGCATGGCGCCGATGCGCACGCACAGGCCGTCGATGGGGATCGAACCCGGCGAACGGAAAGCCGGCTTGCCAAGGATCTTGTTGCATTCGGCACCGCCCTTCCACTCTTCCTTGGACTGGCCGCCGTCGACCGGGACGTCGATCCACGGAATCAGCGAACCAGCCAGCGGGGTGTTGCGGAAGTTTTTCTTCGGGAAGGCGTCCGAGCGGATGGTCTCGGCGACCTTGCGGTCGATGTCGAGGATGGCCGAGGCCGGATCGGCCAGCAGGTCAGCGACCGAGGAGTGGATGGCGCCCATCTGCGAAATCAGCTCGCGCATGTTCTGCGCGCCGGCACCCGAGGCAGCCTGGTAGGTCATCGAGGTCGCCCATTCGACGAGGTCGTTCTGGAACAGGCCGCCGAGGCCCATCAGCATCAGCGATACCGTGCAGTTGCCGCCGATCCAGTTCTTGCCGCCCTTGGCCAGCGAGTCCTTGATCACGTTCATGTTGACCGGGTCGAGGATGATCACCGCGTCGTCGGCCATGCGCAGCGCCGAGGCGGCGTCGATCCAGTGACCGTTCCAGCCGGTGGCGCGCAGCTTGGGGAAGACTTCCTTGGTGTAGTCGCCGCCCTGGCAGGTGATGATGATTTCGCAGGCCTTCAGGGCATCGATATTGGACGCATCCTGCAGCGGCAGCGCGGCCTCCTTGCCGCCGAAGGCCGGAGCCTTGCCGCCGGCCGCCGAAGTGGAGAAGTACACCGGATCGATGTAGGCGAAATCGCCCTCTTCGACCATGCGCTGCATCAGCACGGAACCGACCATGCCACGCCAACCGACCAGACCAACCTTCTTCATGACTCTCTCTCCGAATAAAACCTGTATTTAACGCACGAACACACTTTTCGGTTTACGCCAGCGCCGCCAGCATGGCGTCGCCCATTTCCTTGGTCCCAACCTTGTTGGTCCCGCGCTCGTAGATGTCGCCGGTACGATAACCTTGAGCCAGGACCTTTTTGACCGCGCTTTCGATCCGCAGTGCCTGCTCTTCGAGACCGAAGGTGTAGCGCAGCATCATCGCTGCCGACAGGATGGTGGCCAGCGGATTGGCCACGCCCTGGCCGGCGATGTCCGGTGCCGAACCATGCGACGGCTCGTAGAGGCCCTTGTTCTTGTCGTCGAGCGAGGCCGACGGCAGCATGCCGATCGAACCGGTCAGCATCGACGCTTCGTCGGACAGGATGTCGCCGAACATGTTGCCGGTGACCATCACGTCGAACTGCTTGGGCGCCTTGACCAACTGCATGGCGGCGTTGTCGACCAGCATGTGGCTGAGCTCGACGTCCGGGTAATCCTTGGCCACCTCGATCATGATGTCGCGCCACAACTGGGTGCATTCGAGCACGTTCATCTTGTCGACCGAACACAGTTTCTTGTTGCGCTTTTGCGCCGCCTGGAAGGCGACATGGCCGATGCGGCGGATTTCCGATTCGCTGTAGACCATGGTATTGAAGCCGACGCGCTCGCCGTTTTCCTCGCGCACGCCGCGCGGCTGGCCGAAGTAGATGTCGCCGGTCAGTTCGCGGACGATCAGGATGTCCAGCCCGGCGACCACTTCAGCCTTCAGCGTCGAGGCATTGGCTAACTCCGGGTAGAGGATGGCCGGACGCAGGTTGGCGAACAGGTTGAGGTCCTTGCGGATGCCGAGCAGGCCGCGTTCCGGACGCTGCTCACGGGGCAGCGCGTCCCACTGCGGACCGCCGACGGCGCCGAGCAGCACGGCATCGGCCTGGCGGGCCAGCTTCTGCGTCGCCTCCGGGTAGGGGTTGCCGGTGGCATCGACGGCACAGCCGCCGAGCAAGGCCTCTTCCATCTCGAACTTGAGATCGAGGGCGTTCAGCACACGCACCGCCTGGGCGGTAATTTCAGGACCGATGCCGTCACCCGGCAGAACACAAATCTTCATATTTTCAGGATCCAGTGGTTAGGATTCAGGATCGAGCCAAAAGCGGAGCAAGTACGCGATGCGCTTGTTTGCTAACAGCTCAAACTCCTAATTGCTAGTAACTAAGAAAACAGCCAGGGCTGCTCGACTCGGCGCTTCTCCTCGAAGGCCTTGATCTTGTCGGCGTGGCGCAGGGTCAGGCCGATGTCGTCCCAGCCGTTGAGCAGGCATTCCTTGCGGAAGGGATCGATTTCGAAGGCGATGGCGTGACCGTCAGGGCGAACCACGGCCTGCGCCTGCAGGTCAACGACCAGCTTGTAGCCGGGCGTCGTCTCGACCTGGCGGACCAGTGCCTCGATTTCATCGACCGGCAGCACGATGGGCAGGATGCCGTTCTTGAAGCAATTGTTGAAGAAGATGTCGGCGAAGGATTCGGCGACGATCGCCTTGAAGCCGTAGTCGAGCAGCGCCCACGGCGCATGTTCGCGCGAGCTGCCGCAGCCGAAATTGGCGCGGGTCAGTAGCACCTGGGCGCCCTGGTAGCGTGGCTGGTTGAGCACGAAATTCGGATTCTTCGGGCGCTGCGCGCAATCCTGCCCGGGCTGACCGACGTCCATGTAACGCCATTCGTCGAAGGCGTTCGGACCGAAACCGGAACGCTTGATCGACTTGAGAAACTGCTTGGGGATGATGGCATCGGTGTCGACGTTGCTGCGGTCGAGCGGTGCCACCAGGCCTTCGAGACGAACGAATTTTTCCATTTATTCCACTACCTTCTGGACGGCCTCGCCGCCCTTCTTCATGACATCGCCCACGGCTTCGCCGCTTTTCTGCAAGGCGCCTTCGACGGCTTCGCCACCCTTTTTCAGCGCGGCGCCGGTCTTTTCGGCACCAATGGCGACATCCTTCTTGACCCCCTGGGCGGTATTGCATGCCGCCAGAGCCAACGAAGCCGCCAGTAACCAAGCCAACTTGCCCATCACCGATCTCTCAGAGGACTTCGCGCACGTCCGCGAAACGTCCGGCGATCGCCGCCGCCGCGGCCATGGCCGGGCTGACCAGATGGGTGCGACCGCCCGGCCCCTGGCGTCCCTCGAAGTTACGGTTGGAGGTCGAGGCGCAGCGTTCGCCCGGCTCGAGACGGTCGGCATTCATCGCCAGGCACATCGAGCAACCTGGCTCCCGCCACTCGAAGCCAGCGGCGATGAAGACCTTGTCGAGACCCTCGGCCTCGGCCTGGCGCTTGACCAGGCCGGAACCCGGCACGGCCAGCGCCAGCTTGATGTTGGCGGCGACATGGCGGCCCTTGAGCACCGATGCCGCCTCGCGCAGATCCTCGATGCGGGAGTTGGTGCACGAGCCGATGAAGACCTTGTCGATGGCGATCTGGTTGATCGGCGTGTTGGGATTGAGACCCATGTACTGCAGGGCGCGTTCCATGCCCTCGCGCTTGACCGGGTCGGCCTGCCGGGCCGGATCGGGAACGGTGGCGTCGATGGCGACGACCATTTCCGGCGAGGTGCCCCAGGTCACCTGCGGGCGGATGTCCTCGGCCTTCAGCGTGACGACGCGGTCGAACTGTGCACCGGCATCGGAATGCAGGGTGCGCCAGTAGGCAACGGCCTTCTCCCAGACCTCGCCGGTCGGCGAGAAGGGGCGGCCTTGCAAATAATCGATGGTTTTGTCGTCGACCGCGACGAAGCCCATGCGGGCACCGCCCTCGATGGCCATGTTGCACAGGGTCATGCGGCCTTCCATGGACAGGCCGCGGATGGCACTACCGCCGAACTCGATGGCGTAGCCGGTGCCGCCGGCCGTACCGATGGTGCCGATGATGGCCAGCGCCACGTCCTTGGCGGTGACGCCCTTGCCGAGCTTGCCCTCGACGGCGACCAGCATGGTCTTCGATTTTTTCTGCAGCAGGCACTGGGTGGCCAGCACGTGCTCGACTTCCGAGGTGCCGATGCCGTGCGCCAGGCAGGCAAAGGCACCGTGCGTCGAGGTGTGCGAATCGCCGCAGACAACGGTCATGCCGGGCAGCGTGGCGCCGTTTTCCGGACCGACGACATGGAGGATGCCCATGCGCGGATCCTTGAACGGGAAATAGGCCAGGGCGCCCACCTCGCGGATGTTGGCGTCGAGCGTCTCGACCTGCTGGCGGGAAATCGGGTCCTTGATGCCCTCTTCCCAGTGGTCGGTCGGCGTGTTGTGGTCCGGCGTCGAGACGATGGACGAGACGCGCCAGGGCTTGCGTCCGGCCAGCTTGAGGCCCTCGAAGGCCTGCGGGCTGGTCACTTCGTGCACCAGGTGACGGTCGATATAAAGGAGGGCCGTGCCATCAGCTTCCTGATGGACCACGTGGTTCTCCCAGAGCTTGTCGTAGAGGGTCTTCGCCATGGAACGTAAAGTTGGCCGTAAAGCGTTGAATTATTGCACAGGATCTTCGATTTTTGCCCGGTTTTGCCGGTCGACCGCAGCACCGCCGCCGACCCAGGCCCAGATCAGCAGCCAGCCGGCCAGGGCGAAGGCGGCGCTCAGCGTGAAGGTCCAGCCGGCGCCCAGCCAGTCCCAGGTGCGCCCGGCGATCAGCGCGCCGAGCAGGCCGCCGGCCCCGAAGGACAGGCTGGAATAGAGCGCCTGCCCCCGCCCCTGGGCGCGCCCCGGGAACCACTGGTTGACGGCGGCGATGGCCGAGGCATGGTAGGCGCCGAAGGTCAGGCCGTGCAGCAACTGGACGAAGATCATGACGGCCGCCGACTCGACGCCCCAGCCCATGAGCAGGAAGCGGACGACGGCCGCCGCGAAGCTGGCGAGCAGGATGGCGCGCAGCGAGAAACGCCGGGACAGCCGCGCCATGAAGATGAAGACGACGATCTCGGCGACCACGCCCAGCGACCAGAGCAGGCCGACCTCGGTCTTGGCGTAGCCATGGGCGTCGAGGTGGATCGAGTAGAAGACGTAGAAGGCGCCATGGGCGGCCGACATGGCGAAGCAGGCGGCCATCAGCGCGATGACCCGTGGCTGGCGGAGGATGTCGCCGATCGGCCGGGCATCGTTGGCGTGGGGCAGCGGCGGCGCCTCGGGCAGGACCAGGGCGTAGAGCAGGATGCCGAGCAGGATGATCCAGCAAACCCACAGCACGCCAACCGGCGGCCCGACATCGAGCAGGGCACCGGTGGCCATCACGGCGACGATGAAGCCGATCGAGCCCCACAACCGTATGCGGCTGTAGCGACCGCGCTCCTCGCGCAAATGGTCGAAGGTCAGCGTCTCGACCAGGGGCAGCGCGGCGCTCCAGAAAAAGGCGAGAACAGCCATGGCGACCAGCATGCCGGGCAGCTTGTCGAGCCAGAAGAAGGCCGTGAAGCCGGCCAGGCCGATCGCCCCGGCCAAGCGGATGATCGCCATGCGCCGACCGAAATGGTCGGCCAGCCAGCCCCACAGGTTGGGGCCGAAGAGGCGCATCAACTGCATCTGCGACATCAAGAGGCCGATGTCCCAGGCGGAAAAGTTCAGCGACTGGAGATAGAGCCCGAAATAGGGCGAGAACGCGCCAATGAAGGCGAAATAGAAAAAGTAATAGCCCGAGAGGCGCCAGTATGGCAATGCACGCATCCGGGGATTTTACCGGATGCGCGGTCGGGCACAGGGCGCAATCAGGCGCGGGCAGATTCCTGTCCGGAACGGAAGGCGAGCAGCATGTGGTAGAGCTCGTCCTTCAGCTTGACGCGCTGCTTCTTCATGTCTTCCATGGTGAAGTCGGCGACCGGCATGTCATTTTCCTCGAGATTCTCGACCTTGCCGGTCAGGCGATGGTAGCTGTCGAAAAGCCTGGCGAAATGGGCATTGCCGCCCTTCAGCGCCTTGATGGCATCGGCGAACTCCGGGAATTCATGGTGTAGATCGTGATGGTCGACTTGCATGCTTCTCTCCCTGTAACGACATTCCCGCCGGAGGGCGGAAAAAGTATGAAAAATATCAGCCAGCACGCCCCGCGATGCGTGGTGTCGTGCAGACCACGTCACCGCACTGGGCGCGGTGACGCAAGGCGTGATCAATCAGCACCAGAGCCAGCATGGCCTCGGCGATGGGCGTCGCCCGGATGCCGACGCAGGGATCGTGGCGCCCCTGGGTGGCGACCTCGATCGCCTCCCCGTTCAGGTTGATCGAACGGCGCGGCTGGGCAATCGATGAGGTCGGCTTGATGGCGATATTGACCACGACATCCTGGCCCGTTGAAATGCCACCCAGCACGCCGCCGGCATGGTTGGTAAGGAAACCGGCCGGGGTCATTTCATCGCCGTGCTCGCTGCCCTTCTGGGCGACCGACGCGAAACCGGCGCCGATCTCAACGCCCTTGACGGCGTTGATGCCCATCATGGCATAGGCGATGTCGGCATCGAGCCGGTCGTACACCGGCTCGCCCCAGCCCGGCGGCAGGCCGCTGGCGGTGACGGTGATCTTGGCACCGACCGAATCGAGCGACTTGCGCAGGTTGTCCATGTAGGCCTCGAGCTCGGGAACGATAGCCTCGTTCGGCGCGAAGAAGGCGTTGCCGCCGATGGCGTCGGCCGACACGAAGGGGATCTCGATCGGCCCGAGGGCGCTCATCCAGCCGCGAATCGTCACGCCATAACGCTCCTTCAGCCACTTGCGGGCAATGGCGCCGGCGGCGACGCGCACCGCCGTTTCGCGCGCCGACGAGCGGCCGCCGCCGCGGTAATCGCGAAAGCCGTATTTCTGGGTGTAGGCGTAGTCGGCATGGCCGGGGCGGAAGGTCTCGGCGATATTGCCGTAATCCTTGCTGCGCTGGTCCTGGTTGCGGATGAGCAGGCCGATCGGCGTACCGGTCGTCCGCCCCTCGAAGACGCCGGAGAGAATCTCGACGGTATCCGGCTCGCGGCGCTGGGTGACGTGGCGCGAGGTGCCCGGCTTGCGGCGATCGAGCTCGGCCTGGATGTCGGCCTCGCACAGGGCCAGGCCCGGCGGGCAACCATCGACCACGCAACCGATGGCCGGGCCATGCGATTCACCGAAGGAAGTAACGGAAAACAAAGTGCCTATCGTGTTGCCGGACATGAGCAGAACTGGGAATCAAGTAAGACAGGCAGTTTATCACGTTGCAAAAAATTGCCATTTTTTGCCGTCGACCGCAGCAATTGAAAAAGGCGGCCGCAGCCGCCTGGTCATCGCCGGAAAAGCTGGTCAGGCAGCCGACTGCTCGTCCGGCCAGTTCTTGATGTAGCTCTTCAGCATCTTGTTCTCGAAGCTCTGTTCCTCGAGCACTGCCTTGGCGACGTCGAGGAAGGAAATGACGCCCATCAGCGTGTCGCCATCGAGCACGGGCAGGTAGCGCGAGTGCTTTTCGATCATCAGGCGGCGCAGATCGTTGGCTTCCATATCGGGGAAAGCCGTCACCGGCCTGGCCACCATGACCTCGCCGACGGTCACCTCTTCCGGCGCGGCGACCCGCCCCTTGAGAGCGAGCAGCACCTCGCGGAAGGTCAGCATGCCGACCATCTTGCCAGCCTCCATGACAACCAGCGAACCAACGTCGAGTTCGGCCATGGTATCGATGGCAAAGGCCAGCGACTGCTGCGGCTTGACCGTAAACAGCGTCCCGCCCTTGAGCTTGATGATTTCGCGAACCTGCATGGCCTTCTCCTGCGTCTGTCTTGATCGATTGCGCCGATCTTAGAACATCCCCGGCGATTCGGAAAGAATAACGGCACGACCCGGCCATGACGCGGTCAAACCCATGGGGTTACGCGAGAAATGTAAAAACACTATCGACGTATTTAACAAATTTAATGTGATTACCACTTGCACAACGTCATGAGCATATATACACTTCGACATATCACCTAAGTGATAAACCGCTAGGACGCTTGGGTAGCCCTATTACACTAGCGTAAGGAGATTGGACAATGACTACCGTTAAGACCATCGAAAAGATCGACGCCCGCGAAATCCGCCGCAAGCTCGGCCTCAACCAGCAGCAATTCTGGTCCACCCTCGGCGTGACCCAGAGCGGCGGCTCCCGCTACGAAAGCGGCCGCAACATGCCCAAGCCGGTTCGCGAACTGCTCCGCCTGGTGCACGTTGAACAGGTCGACATCAAGAGCATCAAGCGCGACGACTGGGAAGTGGTCGAATACCTGAAGTCCCAGGAGCCGGAGCTGTTCAAGTCGCTGAAGAAGTCGGCGCGCAGCCACGCCAAGAAAGCTGCCTGATTTTCGCCCCGCCAGGGGCGCCGGCTGCGACAACGGGCATCACGGGGATACATGCACCCGGATGCCCGTTTCCTTTTCGACGTACGCCGCAAAATCGTTGAGGTCGGCCAGCGGCAAGGCTGACAGGCGCGGCGCCGCCGGCTGCAACGAAGGCCTGGCCAGGCCATAGAGATGGATGCCGGCAAGCTGCCCGGCCAGCGGCCGCAGCAGTTGGCAATAAGCGGCCTGCGACTCGGCCGAAGGTGCCGCGCCGTCGAGCGCGAACCAGCAGGTTTGCACCCAGGTCGGTGCCAGTTCGGCGCAAGCTGCCAGATTGCCCACCGTCCTTTCGGCCGACCACGGCACGCCGTTGATTTCGGCAACCTCGGCCGCCGTCGCCCGGTCGATCTTGAACCACACCTCGCCGCCCAACTCGGCCAGTTGCCGGATGCCGCGCCGGACGTCGGCCCGATGCAGCAAGCTGCCGTTGGTGATCAGCCGGACCGGTAGCTGTCCGGCCAACCCGAAACCTTCGAGCACGTCGCCCACCCGCGTCACCGCCTCGGCAAATTCACCGGCGCTGGTCGGCTCGCCATTGCCCGAGAAGGCGACATCCTTCAGGCAGCGCGCCTCGCCTGGCACCTCGCGCTGCATGAAATCGCCGTGCAGGGCGGCTTCGAGAAAGCCGGCCAGTTCGCTTTCCAGCAGGTCGAGATCGATGGGCGGCGGGCCGCCCCGCGTCAGGTTCTCCACCTGGCAATAGAGGCAGGCCCAGTTGCAGGCGTTGTTGGGATTGAGGTTGATGCCGACCGAAACCCCGCCGGCCCGGCGCGAGATGACGGGATAGACGTAGCGCAAACCGGCGCTGTCGCGGCGGTGATCGTTAATGGCGAGCATGGCGCATTGTATAATCCGCAGCCTTCTTGTCGAGCCACCCACCATGTTGATTACCCGCCGCCTCGAATTCGATGCCGGGCACCGCATCCCCGACCACAAAAGCCAGTGCCGCCACCTGCACGGGCATCGCTACGCCATCGAAATCACGCTCTCCGGCAACGTTATCGACAAGGCCGGCGATGCCGCCAACGGCATGGTCATGGACTTCTCGCAGGTCAAGTCGCTGGCCAACGAGCACCTGGTTAACGAATGGGATCATGCCTTCCTGGCCTACGCCGGCGACAAGGCGATCGTCGACTTCCTGGCCGCGCTGCCCGATCACAAGACGGTCGTCCTGGATCGCGTGCCGACCGCCGAAAACCTGGCCCGCATCGCTTTCGAGCGGCTCGACGCGGTGTATCGCGACACCTACGGCAACCATCTCCGGCTCGAACGCGTCCGTCTCTACGAGACGCCCAACTGCTGGGCCGACGCGCTGCGCAGCCAACTGGATTGAGCGGCAAGCGTTTTCCCCTATACTCTGGCAAAAATGCCAACGCATCCCGAGGATGCCCGAGGAGGAGGAAAACAATGAGAAACGGGACAGCCCCAAGCTCAGGTCCGGCAAACTGCTCATCCGCCCTGCCATGACCCCAGCTGGCAGGAATCCGCCCAATACGGCACTGGTCCTGACCGGCGGCGGCGCCCGGGCCGCCTACCAGGTCGGGGTGCTGCTCGCCATCGCCAAGCTTTCCCGGAACCGCCGCAAGAACCCTTTCCCCATCCTGTGCGGCACCTCGGCTGGCGCCATCAACGCCGCCAGCATCGCCTGCCTGGCCGACAACTTCGGCAAGGCCACCGCCGTTCTCGCCAGTTTCTGGCGCAACATGCACGCCAGCCAGATCTACCGGGCCGATCCCCTTGGCATAGGTCTCTCCGGCGCCCGCTGGCTGTCGGCCCTGACCATGGGCTGGATCGTCCGCAGCCGACCGAATTCCTTGCTCGACAACGCGCCGCTGCGCCAGGTGCTCAGCCGGCATTTCGATTTCAGCGGTATCGAGCGCTCGATCAACAACGGCTCCCTGCATGCCCTCAGCGTCTCGGCCTCCGGATACGAATCGGGCGACAACATCAATTTCTTCCAGGGCCACGAGTCGGCCAAGCCGTGGCGGCGCGTGCAGCGCATCGGCATCCGCTCGCGGATCGGCGTCGACCACCTGCTCGCTTCCAGCGCCATCCCCTTCATCTTCCCGGCCACCAAGATCCACCGCGAATATTTCGGCGACGGCTCGATGCGCCAACTGGCGCCGATTTCACCGGCCATCCACCTCGGTGCCGAGCGCATCCTCATCGTCGGCGCCGGACGGAAAACGACCTTCCAGGAAAGGCGGCGCGTGGACAACCACCCGTCGCTGGCCCAGATCGCTGGCCATGCGCTATCCAGCATCTTTCTCGATAGCCTGGCTGTCGACATCGAACGCATGCAGCGCATCAACAAGACCCTGTCGTCGATTCCGCCGGACATCCGGGAGACCTCCGACATCCCGCTGCGCCCCATCCGCTCGCTGATCATTTCCCCCTCCGAACCGCTCGAGCGGATCGCCGCCGAAAACGCCAGGGCGCTGCCGTGGGCGATGCGCATGGTGCTCGGCGGCATCGGCGGCATGAACCGCCGCAACGGCACGCTGACCAGCTACCTGCTGTTCGAGAAGCCGTACACCCGCGCCCTGATCGATCTCGGCTTTGCCGACACCATGGCGCGCTCCGAGGAGGTCGGCGATTTTCTCGATTTATAGTAAAAACGACACAAGCAACAGGTTTTTGTGATCGATCGCAACAAATGCCAGATATTTCACGGGCATAAACCCGGCACCCGAGCAAACTCGCGGCAAACCTCGACGAGGACATTTCCCAGCTCTGGAGTCACCCGTGAAAAAGACAAGCTTTGCTCTCACCCTGCTATTCGGCCTGGCTGCCGCCGGCAGGGGCCATGCCGCCCCGATCAGCCTGAGCGGCGGCAGCTACGCCGAGAATTTCGACACGCTGATCAACACGCCCGGCTCGACCACCAGCAGCCTGCTACCGAACGGCTGGTCGCTGACCGAAAGCGGCGATGGAGCGCGCAACAACGGGCAATATGGCGTCGATTCTGGCACCGGCAACACCGGCGACATCTACAGTTACGGCACTGCCAATGCGACCGATCGCGCCCTAGGCAGCCTGCGCAGCGGCACGCTGATCCCGATCTTCGGCGCCCAGTTCCGCAACGATACCGGCTCGGCCATCACCGCGCTGGACATCGCCTACATCGGCGAGCAGTGGCGCCTGGGGACCGCCGGCCGTAGCGACCGGCTGGCCTTTCAGTACAGCACCGACGCCAGTTCGCTGTTCGACGGCACCTACCTCGGCTTCGACGCGCTCGATTTCGTGACCCCTAACACAGTGGGGACCGGGGCGAAAAACGGCAACCAGGTCGGCAATTTCTCCGCCATCGGCGCCACCCTCTCCGGCCTGAATATTGCCAACAATGCCAGCTTCTGGATTCGCTGGGTGGATGTCGACGCCAGCGGTGCCGACGATGGACTGGCCATCGACAATTTCGCCCTCACCCCCGGCCTGCGCCAGGCGACCGCCAGCGTCCCCGAACCAGCCGCACCGGCCTTGGCGCTGATCGGCCTGGCCAGCCTGCTGACCGTTAGTCGTTTGCGGCGCAGCCCCGACCAGCGACTTTCCGGCACACGTTGATGGCCGGCCGGCGCGAGGGCTACTGAATTTTGATTTTTGGCTGATTTTTCCGGTCGACCGCAGCAACGACGAGCGGGCGCTTCGGATGCCGCCGTCCTGATCCGCATCCCGACGGAGCGTTCCAACGACAAAGGCAAGCGTGCCGGAAAGAAGAAGTTTTTGGCGGGTCCGGTGAGATTCGAACTCACGATGGGTTTCCCCACGCCGGTTTTCAAGACCGGTGCATTCAACCGCTCTGCCACAGACCCGGAAGGCGCGGATGATAGCATAGCCGACCGATGAAATCGGCGGTACGGCCGCCGTTGGCGTTGAAACTTATCCGGCGCTCGGCTAGTCTTATCAACCGTCGTCACAACCCAACAGGATCGTCTGCATGAATACCCACTACGAAATCGCCGGCCAAGGCTCTGCCGACATTTCCCGCCAGCAGAACCGCGTTCTGCGCAATACCTACATGCTGCTCGGCCTGTCCATGGTGCCCACCGTCATCGGCGCCCTGGTCGGCATCCAGATGGGCTTCAGCTTCCTGGCTGGCAGCCCGCTGATTTCCTTCATGCTTTTCCTGGCGATCGCCTTCGGCTTCATGTGGGGCATCGAAAAGAACAAGGACAGCGGCCTCGGTGTCGCCCTGCTGCTCGGCTTTACCTTCTTCATGGGCTTGATGCTGTCGCGCATCCTGCAGGTCGCCCTGGGCTTTTCCAACGGCGGCTCGATGATCGCCCTCGCCGCTGGCGGCACGGGTGCCATCTTCTTCACCCTGGCCAGCGTCGCCTCGGTCAGCAAGCGCGACTTCAGCGGCATGGGCAAGTTCCTGTTCGTCGGCATGATCCTCGTCCTGCTCGCCGCCGTCGCCAACATCTTCTTCCAGATTCCGGCCCTTTCGCTGACCATCGCGATCGCCGTCGTCGGCATCTTCTCGGCCTACATCCTTTACGACATCAGCCGCATCGTCCAGGGCGGCGAGACCAATTACGTCAGCGCCACGCTGGCCGTCTATCTCGACATCTACAACGTCTTTGTCGGCCTGCTGCAGCTGATCATGGCCTTCACCGGCGAGCGCGACTGAACAAGCCGCAACCCGGTAACGAAAAGGCGGCCGAGGCCGCCTTTTTCACATCTGCGATGTCCGGCCCTCAAGGGCGTTCGAAAACGGCAATCGACTCGACGTGCGCCGTATGCGGGAACATGTTGACCGCCCCCGCCGACACGAAGCGATAACCCTTCTGCGTCACCAGGATCGCCGCATCCCGTGCCAGGGTGGCCGGGTTGCAGGAGACATAGACGATCCGGCGCGGCGCCTCGCCGCCCAGCGCCTTGACCAGTTCGACCGCCCCCTCGCGCGGCGGATCGATCAGCATCTTGTCGAATCGGCCGAGCGCTGCCAAAGACTGTTCCGAGCATTCGAAGAGGTTGGCCACGCCGAATTCGACGCGATCCGCCAGCCCGTTCGCCGCCGCACTTTCGCGGCCACGGGCGACCAGCCCGGGGCTGCCTTCGACGCCGACCACGAGCGCGCCCGAACGGGCGATGGGCAAGGTGAAATTGCCCAGGCCGCAGAACATGTCGGCAATCCGCTCGCCCGGCTGCGGATCGAGCAGGCGCAGCGCCTGGCGAACCAGAACGCGATTGACCGCATGATTGACCTGGGTGAAATCGGTCGGCCGGAAATCGAATTCGAGACCGAACTCGGGCAGGCTATAGGAGAGCCGCGGCCCATCCTTCGGGTAAAAGCGGAAGGCCGTGTCGGGCCCCTTGGGTTGCAGGTAGAAGACCACGTCGTGGCGGTCGGCAAATTCGCGTAACAGCTTCTCGTCCCTGGCACTCAAGGGCTCCAGGATGCGCAGGACAAGCGCCGTGCACTGCTCGCCGACCGCCAGCTCGATCTGCGGCAGACGCTCGGAAATCGACAGGCCGGCAACCAGTCCGCGCAAGGGCATCAGCAAGTCCGAAACATGCGGCGGCAGGATGGCGCAGGTCCTGATGTCGGCGATGTAGCTGCTGCGCCACTCGTGAAAGCCGATCAGCACGCCACCCTTGGACGGGATATTCCTGACCCCGAGACGGGCCCGATGGCGATAGCCCCACGGCGCCCCGTGGATCGGCGGCAACATGCTTTCCGGACGCACCCGCCCGATGTGCCACAAACTGTCCTCGAGAACGCGCTGCTTGGCCGCCACCTGCGCCGAATGATCCATGTGCTGCATGACGCACCCGCCGCAAATGCCGAAATGCGGGCAACGCGGCGCGACACGGGCGTTCGACGCCTTGACCACGCGGACCAGATTGGCCAGCTCGAACTTCGCCTTTTTCCGGAAACTGGCGTACTCGACCGTCTCGCCGGGCAAGGCGCCATCGACAAAAATGGCCTTGCCTTCCTGGCGGGTGATACCGCGCGCCTCATGATCCAGCGACTCTATGATCCCGATCGCCACGGTCGACTCCAAAAAAGCGCGAATTCTATCAATCGGTTACACTAAGCGCCATGGCTCGCGACCTGATCACCTCCTGGGCTGACTACCAGACCGCGCTTGATCGGCTACTGGCAATCGCCACCGAAAAAATCTGCGTCTATGACGAGGATCTGGTCGCTCTCAAACTCGATTCGCCGGCCCGCCTCTCAGCGCTGTCACGGCTCTTCAAGGCAGGCCGCGGCAACAGCCTGCAGATCGCGCTGCGCAACGCCGCACTGGTCAAGATCAACGAGCCGAGACTGCTCACCCTGCTCGGCACCTACAGCCACCTCGCCGAAATCCGCGAAACGCCACACCAGCTGTCCCACCTGCGGGACAGCATGATCGTGGTCGATGGCAAGCACGCACTCGTTCGCTTCGACAAAGATCAGCCGCGCAGCAAACTGCTCATCGACGAGGCAGAAGAGGTTCGCCCCTACCTTGCCCGCTTCCTCCAAATCTGGGCCGAAGGCGGCGAAACGGTGTCCGGAAACCCGCTCGGGCTCTGACTCCATCACCCCATACCGCACCGCAGCATTTTTTCCATCGCCAGCGAAATTGTTGCTATAATCGTAGGCTGATTGGGTAGATCCCGATCTTCGATTGATTAAGCTATTAGTGATTCTTGTCGATAAGGAACCCCCATGAATAAGTCCATCCTCGCTGCTGCCCTGATTGCTATCGCCCTCTCCGCCTGCGGCAAGAAGGAAGAACCCGCTGCTGCCGCTCCGGCTCCGGCTCCTGCCGCCGCTCCGGCCGCTGAACCGGCAAAGCCCGCTGAAGCCGCTGCTGCTCCGGCCGCTGCCGATGCCGCCAAGCCGGCCGAAGGCGCCGCTGCTGCTCCGGCCGCCGATGCCAAGCCCGCCGAAGCCGCCGCTGCCGCTGTTGAAGCTGGCAAGGCTGTTGTTGAAGCTGGCAAGGCCGCTGTCGACGCTGCCAAGAAGTAATTCTTCAAGTCATGCCAAAAAACGGGGCTTCGGCCCCGTTTTTTTGCGCCCTTTTCGCCAAAACCTGGCAAGCGGGTGGCCTGAACGGCGCGATCCCGCCCGCCCCCCTCCGTCATTGACCAGGACCGCCAGTCGACGAAGCCATCCGACCCACCAAATGAAACGAGCCCGGGACACCAGCCCCGGGCTCGTTCTGCATGTGTCGGCGCCCCGAACGGGACGCAGCAATATTTACTGCAACTGCTGCAGGAGCAGCGACAGAATCTTCTTGGCCGTTTCCGACTTGTCGGTACCGCCTTCGTTGGAAAGCACCTTGACCACGCTCTGCTGCCCATCCTCGCTGACGTGGATGCGGTATTGAGCCTTGTTGGCGCCGGCCGGCAGATCGCTGCTCTTCCAGAATGCCAGCTTGGACAGGATACCGACGTCCTTCTTCCGATTGTCGGCTTCGGGATCGACGTAGCGCACGAAGTACAGACCACGCGAACGGTCGCGATCCTCGACGGTAAAACCGACGCGATCGAGAGCCAGCCCGACGCGTCGCCAGGCGCGGTCGAAGCGGTCAAAGACCTCGAGCGTCCCGGCGCCGCTGTCCGACTTGGCCAGCTTGGCGCGCGGCTCGGCCTTGGCCGCGGCGACCGAAGCCTCGGCCCGCTTTTCGTCCGAACCCAGGCGCACCATCAGGCGGCGCAGCATTTCCGCTTCCAGCTCGGGATCCGAGGCGCGCGGCTGCCAACGGGTATCGTCCTGGGCCGAGGAGGTGTACACCTCCTCCATGCCGCGATGGGTGACGAACACGTCGGTGGTACCCGGTACGGCGCCAGGCTCGAAGCGCGTACGGAACTTGTCGCGCTCGCCGGTCGAGTACAGGGAATCGAGGACGCTGCCCAGCGTATTGCGAATGATATCGTTGCCGATCTTGGCGCGGTTTTCCGCCCAATCCGTTTCCATGACGCCGGCTTCCGGCCGCTCGATGGCGACGATGAAGCCAGTTTCCTGCCAGAAATCCTTGACCGAATCCCACAACTTGTCGGGCGGGGCGGCAACGACCAGCCAACGCTGGTTGCCGGAGCGCTCGACGCTCACCTTGTCCACGCGGGGCAGCACCGCCGAATTCTGGGCCTGGGCCTGGGGTGTGCGGTCGGCACTGTAGGCCGAGAAGGTGGCGCTGCCCTTGCCTGCCGCGTCGGGAACCAGGTAGCGGTCATCACGGGCGACTTGCGACAGATCGGGCGGCACCTCCAGGGTCGGCGCCTTGCCCGCCGATTTGTAGGCGATCTTGCGCGAGTCGGGAATGATGCTGCAACCGGCCAGCGCAATGGCGAGCAGGGACAGGGCGAGGCCGGAAAGCCGTCGATTCATGTTTCTGATACTCCGTCAGGCGACGACGCCGGCCAGGCGCATGGCGGCCAGGACGCGCACCTCGTTGGCTTCGGACAATACCGTCAGCGGCAGGCGGATGCCGTTGGGCATCAGGCCCATCTTATGCACGGCCCACTTGACCGGTATCGGGTTGGCCTCGCAGAACAGGTCGCGGTGCAGGCCGAGCAGGCGGAACTGGATCTCGCGGGCCTTGGCCACATCGCCGGCCGCGGCCGCGGCACACATCTCGTGCATCAGGCGCGGGGCAACGTTGGCGGTGACCGAGATGTTGCCGTGGAAGCCCATCATGATGCTGGCCACGCAGGTCATGTCGTCGCCGCTGTACAGCGCGAAACCCTTGGGGGCGCGGGCAATCAGGTCGCAGGCCCGGTCGAAGTTGCCGGTCGCATCCTTGACGCCGGCGATGCCCGGCACGCCAGCCAGGCGCAGGATGGTGTCGTTCGACATGTCGGCGACGGTACGGCCCGGCACGTTGTAGAGCAGGATGGGCAACTCGACGGCCTCGGCGATCGCCTTGAAATGGCGATACATGCCTTCCTGGGTCGGCTTGTTGTAGTAGGGAACGACCGACAGGGCCATGTCGGCACCGGCCTTCTTGGCGAATTCGGTCAGTTCGATGGCTTCCGCCGTCGAATTGGCGCCGGTGCCGGCGATCACCGGAATGCGGCCCGCGGCATGGGTTACCGTCACCTTGATCAGCTCGCAATGTTCCTCGACGCTGACCGTCGGCGATTCGCCGGTGGTGCCGACGACGACAATGGCATCCGTCCCTTCGCTGACATGGAAATCGACCAGCTGGCGCAGGGAGTTCAAATCAAGGCTGCCATCTTCGTGCATGGGCGTGACGATGGCGACAAGGGATCCGGTAATCATGGCCTGTATGTGAAAAAAGTAATCTGTCGATTGTAACTGAAGGCCATTCTCATCGGAAAGGCGCTTGGTAACAGTTTGTTATTTATCGGACAACCAGTGCAGCGCACCGCCGGCGACACGCATCGCCCCCTCCGTCAGGACCAGTTCCGGGTGACGATCAGGGCCGGCGGCCAGCAGCTGGCGGGCAAATTCGTCGAGCCGCGTGGCGACCGGAACTTGCCAGCCGAGGTGGCGCAAGCGGAAGCGCAGCAGGTTTTTCAGGCGCTGCGGCGACAACAGGCGCAAGTTGCGCATGGGCAGCGCATCGCCCGCAGCGAGGCGCTGCCAGTCGAGTTCGGCCAGTTCGTCGAGCAGGCCGGCGGCTTCGAAAAAGTTGGCAGCCGCCCGGGCCAGCGCTGCCTCGGCACCGGGGAAACGCTGGTCCAGTCCGCGCAACGCCTCGTGCCGAAGGTAGTTCCGGGTCAAGGCGGTGTCGGCGTTGCTTTCGTCGTCTATCCAGGCCAGCCCGGCAACCCGGGCGCAAGCCTCGATCTGTTCCCGGGTGATGTCGAGCAGCGGGCGCAACAGGCGCAAGCCGCCGTACTGGCGCTCGGCCGGCATGCCGGCGGCGCCGGTCACCCCGCTGCCGCGCAGCAGATTGAAGAGCACCGTCTCGGCCTGGTCGCCTCTATGGTGGGCGAGCAGCAGGCTGCCGGTGACGCAGTCGGCGAACGCCGCATAGCGCACGGCCCGGGCCGCCGCTTCGATTCCCAGGCCGGAAACGGCGTCGACCGCAACGCGGCGAATGGTGAGCGGGATGCCGAGCCGGCGGCAGTAGTCGGCGCAGAAATCGGCCCAGTCGTCGGAATTAGCCGACAGGCCATGGTGCACGTGAATGGCGTGGAGGGGCGCCGGGAGTTCGAGACGACTCAGGCAGTGGGTCAGGACGACTGAGTCGCAGCCGCCGGAAAGGCCTACCCAGAGGGGTTGGCCAGCGACAAGCCGGGCGGCCAGGAAGGCGCCGACCCGGGCCGGCAGATCAACCGACGGCTTGTTCCTTGAAGCGACCATAGCCCATCAGGCGCTCGTAGCGAGTCGCCAGCAAGTCCGCGGTCGGCATGCCGTCAAACTGTTTCAGTGCTTCCTGCAGCGATTTCTTGAGGCTCTGGGCCATCGCCGCGTGGTCGCGGTGGGCGCCGCCCAGGGGTTCGCTGACAATTTTGTCGATCAGCCCCAGGGTTTTCAGGCGCTGGGCGGTGATGCCCATGGTTTCAGCAGCTTCCGGCGCTTTTTCGGCGCTTTTCCACAGAATGGAGGCGCAGCCTTCCGGGGAAATAACCGAGTAGGTCGAGTATTGCAGCATCTGCACCACATCGCCGACGGCGATGGCCAGCGCGCCGCCGGAGCCGCCTTCGCCGATGATGGTGACGATGACCGGCACCTTGAGTTCGGCCATCTCGTACAGGTTGCGGCCGATGGCTTCGGACTGGCCGCGCTCCTCGGCGTCGATGCCGGGATAGGCGCCCGGGGTGTCGACGAAGGTCATCACCGGCAGGCCGAATTTCTCAGCCAGCTTCATCAGGCGCAGGGCCTTGCGGTAGCCCTCGGGGCGCGGCATGCCGAAGTTGCGGTAGATCTTTTCCTTGGTGTCGCGGCCTTTCTGGTGGCCAATGACCATCACCGGCTGGCCGTTGAAGCGGGCCAGGCCGCCGACGATGGCGTGGTCGTCGGCAAAGGCGCGGTCACCGTGGAGCTCCTCGAAATCGGTGAAGATCAGCGACAGGTAATCGAGCGTGTAAGGGCGCTGCGGATGACGGGCGACCTGGGAAATCTGCCACGGCGTCAGCTTGCCGTAGACTTCCTTGGTCAGTTGGGCGCTCTTCTTCTCGAGGCGCTCGATCTCGTCCGAGATATCGACGGCGGAATCGTCCTGCGCGTAGCGCAATTGTTCGATCTTGGATTCAAGGTCGGCGATGGATTGTTCGAAGTCGAGGAAACTGGTTTTCATGGACTGCTCGCTTGCATAGTTGCGCGCATTCTACCCCAAAGGTCAGACGCCAACCGTTTCAGTACTCTACCGGCAGCGGGTCGAGGCTGCGCCACAGATACCAGGTCGCCACCGAGCGCCACGGCCGCCAGCGTTCGCCGTGCTCGGCGATGATCTGGCGGGATTGTTTCTGGCCGCCGAAGTAGCGTTCGCAGACGGCCCGCTGCAGGCCGATGTCGTCGAGCGGGAAGACGTCCGGGCGCATCAGGTTGAAGATCAGAAACATCTCCGCCGTCCACCGGCCGATGCCGCGCACGGCGCTCAGTTCGGCGATGATCGCGGCGTCGTCGAGGCGATCCCAGGCGGCCGGATCGAGATCGCCATCCAGGAAATGCCCGGCCAGGTCGCCCAAATACTCGATTTTCCGCCGCGACAGGCCGCACTCGGCCAGGCCCTGCGGGGCCAGGGCGGCAACGCGCTCCGGCGTCACCTCGCCGAGGCGGGCCGAAAAACGCCCCCAGACCGCAGCAGCAGCCGTCACCGAGATCTGCTGGCCGACGATGGCGCGAGCCAGGGTGGAGAACGGGTCGCCGCGCGAACGCAAGGTCAGGCCGGCGTGGCGCTCGATCAACTCGGCCATCACCGGGTCGCCCTGCGCCAACTCGCCGATCGCCTGCGGCCAGTAATCAGGTGGGCGCATACGATTTTTGCCGCATTGCTGCGGTCAACGGGAAAAAACCTGCAATTTTTAAATTCCGCATAGGAGGCACGACGACATGTTGTTGATATTATTCACGGAAAAAAGGAAGAGAACACGCCATGCCTGATTCGTCCCCGCTTTTCGTCCACCCGCTGCTCGGCACCGATGACGCTTGGGGCGGCTTCTACGTCGAAACCGTACCGGAAAAGGCGAACAGCGAGGCGCTCGGCCGCCTGGCCGTATCGCCCCTGCTGGCCGAATTCGACCAGCGGCTGCCCTGGTTCCTGCCCGCCCTTGCCGATTGCGACCAGCAGGCGACGGTCATCAAGCACCCAGTCTTCGTTTTTCCGGCCCGCCCGACGCCTGGCGAGGCTGACGCCCTCGCCCAACGCGAAGGCGAACTGCGCCGCGCCGGCCACAAGGTCGGCCTGATCGCCACACCCATAGACAAGTTGCCCGGCACCGGCGCCTGGGATTACCTGCTGATCGACATCGGCCACGCCCGCAGCCTGCCGCCCTTCACGCTGCACGGCATGGCCAGCCGGACGACGGTGGTGGCGACTGGTGTTGCCAGCCAGGCCGACCGGCACTGGACGCACGACAACGCCTGCGCCCTGACCACCGGCGAATTCCTGCTGACCCGGGCCAGCCCCAGCAGCAAGGCCGACATCACCCGCATGAAGCTGCTCAAGCTGCTTTCCCTGATCGACAGCGACGCCAACACCGACGCCCTCGACGACATTTTCCGGGAAGAGGGCAAGCTAGCCTACAGCCTGCTGCGCCTGGTCAATTCGGCGGCCATGGCGCCACGTAGTCAGATCACCAGCTATTCGCAGGCGATCAACCTGCTCGGCCGCCGCCAGTTGCAGCGCTGGCTGCAACTGCTCGTCTATTCCGACCCGAACAATGGCCAGCACCCCAACCCCTTGCTGCAGAAAGCCGCGGCGCGCGGCCGCCTGCTCGAACTGCTGGCCGGCCGCCTGGCGCCCGCCGATCCCGTCGAATGGACCGGCGACACGGCCTTCATGATCGGCACCTTTTCCTTGCTCGACGTGCTGCTCGGCATGCCGATGGCCGAAATCCTGCACCAGCTGCCCCTGCCGGAAATCGCCCACAACGCGCTGGCCCGCCACGAGGGCCCGCTCGGCCAGCTGCTCGGCGTCATCGACGCGGCCGACAAGCGCGAATTGCGTACCGCCGGCCTGCGCCTGGCAACGAGCGGCGTCGCGGGCGACGACTTCCTCGGCGCCCAGCTCGAAGCCTACAGTTGGGCAGCGAAAATCCGCCAGCCGGCCTGATCAGCCGAAACGGCCGCTGAGGAAAGGGTTGTACCGGCGTTCCGCGCCGAAATTCGACATCGGCCCGTGGCCGGGAATGAATTCGACATCGTCGCCGAGCGGAAACAGGCGCTTCTGGATGGAATCGATCAGCGTGTCGTAATCGCCGCGCGGGAAATCGGTGCGGCCGATCGAGCCCTGGAAGAGCACGTCGCCGACCTGGGCCAGGCGGCTCGGGGCATGGAAGAAAACGACATGGCCGGGCGTATGGCCGGGGCAATGCAGCACGTCGAGTTCGACTTCGCCGAAATTCACCTTGTCGCCCCCCTGCAGCCAACGATTCGGTTCGAAGCTGCGCACGTTGGGAAAGCCGAACATCTTGCTCTGCTGGGCCATGCCCTCGATCCAGAAACGATCCTCCTCGTGCGGCCCCTCGATGGGCACGCCGGTCTTTTCGGCCAGGGCGGCGACGCCGCCGGCATGATCGATGTGGCCGTGGGTGACGAGGATCTTGGCCAGGGTCAGGTTCTCGCCGGCCAGTTTGGCCAGGATGCGGTCGACATCGCCGCCCGGGTCGATGACCGCCGCCTGGCGCGTCTTCTCGCACCAGAAGAGGGTGCAGTTCTGTTCGAAGGGGGTGACGGGAACGATGGCGTAGCGCATGGGACTCGGAAAAATGAGGGTTCGGTGGCGATTATCGCATGGCCCGGCCGCTAGGCCGGGTTGCCGGCGCGCGACTCCAGGGTTTCCCAGCGTTCGAGCAGGGCCATCAGCTCGTCGTCGATCGCTGCCAGGCGCTCGGCGGCCTGCTGGGCGGCGGCCGCATCGCTCTGGTAGATGGCCGGATCTTCCAGGCGCGTGGTCAAGGCCGCCTGCTCGGCTTCGAGGTCGGCAATGCGGCCGGGCAGCGCCTCGAGCTCGCGCTGCTCCTTCCACGACAGCTTGTCGGCCTTGGCCCTGGCCGGCTCAGCGGCCTTGGCGGCCGGCTTGGCCTCGGCCTTGGGCTTGGCGGCTTCCTTGGCGATGGTCGCCTGGTAGGCGGCCCAGTCGCTGTAGCCGCCGGCGTATTCGCGCCAGTGGCCGTCGCCTTCGGCGGCGATGGTCTGGGTCACCACGTTGTCGAGGAAGGTCCGGTCGTGGCTGACCAGGAACAGCGTGCCCTCGTAGTTCTGCAGCAGTTCTTCGAGCAGTTCCAGGGTTTCGATGTCGAGGTCGTTGGTCGGCTCGTCGAGGACCAGCACGTTGGCCGGCTTGGCGAACAGGCGGGCGAGCAGCAGGCGGTTGCGCTCGCCGCCGGACAGCGAGCTGACCGGCGAACGGGCGCGCTCCGGCGCGAACAGGAAGTCTTCGAGGTAGCCGATGACGTGCTTCCTGGCGCCGCCGATGTCCACCCAGTCGGAACCGGGCGAGATGACGTCGGCCAGCGTCGAATCGGGATCGAGCTGGGTACGGAACTGGTCGAAGTAGGCGATTTCCATTTTCGTGCCCTGGCGGACGACGCCGGCATCGGGCTGGATCTCGCCGAGGATCAGCCGCAGCAGCGTCGTCTTGCCGGCGCCGTTGGGGCCGATCAGGCCGATCTTGTCGCCGCGCTGGATGCGGCTTGAAAAATCGCGAACAATTTGCCGTTGACCACGCCCCGAAGGAAGTCCCCTTGGGGGATAGGATTTGGCGACATGCTCCAGTTCGGCGACCAGCTTGCCGCTCTTGTCGCCGGCGTCGAGCTGCAGATTGACCTTGCCCATGCGCTCGCGCCGGGCCTGGCGTTCGGCGCGCAGCTTGTCGAGGCGCTGGACGCGGAAGACGGCGCGCGTCCGCCGCGCCTCGACGCCCTTGCGGATCCACACCTCCTCCTCCTTGAGCAGCTTGTCGGCACGGGCGTTGGCCAGCGCCTCCTCGTGCAGCTGGGCTTCCTTGCGCAGCTGGTATTCCTTGAAGCTGCCAGGAAAACTGGCCAGCTTGCCGCGGTCGAGCTCGACGATACGGGTGCACACGCGGTCGAGGAAGGCGCGGTCGTGGGTGATGAAGAACAGCGTGACGCCCGATTCGATCAGCAGGTTTTCCAGCCACTCGATGGCGGCGATGTCGAGGTGGTTGGTCGGCTCGTCGAGGAGCAGTACCTCGGGCGCCACGGCCAACGCCTGGGCCAGTGCCAGGCGCTTCTTCTGGCCGCCGGACAGGCTGCCGACCAGCGCCTCGGGGTCGAGCCCGAAGCGGTCGATGACGCGCTCGGCCTGCGCCTCGAAGGCCCAGGCGCCGCGCGCTTCCAGTTCGTGCTGCAAGGAGGACATCCGGGCCAGCAGCGCCTCGTGGTCGCCCTCGCCTTCTGCCATGCGGTGCGACACCTCGTGGTATTCGGCGAGCAGCCGGGAATTTTCGCCCATGCCCGACACCACCGCCGCGAACACCGTCGCCTGGGCATCGAAGGGCGGCTCCTGCGGCACATAGCCGACGCGGATGCCGGGCTGCACCCAGACCTCGCCGTCATCCAGCCGGCCCTTGCCGCTGCCGGCCGCCATCGCCGCCAGCAGCGACGACTTGCCGGTGCCGTTGCGGCCGATCAGCGCCACCCGCTCGCCCGGATCGAGCAGGAAATCGGCGTGATCGAGGAGGGGCACATGGCCGTAGGCCAGGCAGGCGTCGGATAATTTCAGATAGGGCATGGCAGGGGATAGAGGCCGCCGGCAGGGCGCGCCGCATTGGCAGGACCGCCATTTTAGCCGCTTGCCGATGCCCCGGCCGCATCTATCGCAAGACCGCCCGCCCCGGTACAATTCGGCCTCCCGAGCGTCTCCATAGTTAAATGGATATAACGGCTCCCTCCTAAGGAGCAGTTCCTGGTTCGATTCCGGGTGGGGACGCCACCTCGCCTCCGGCGCGCCATCATGAGACCGGCCAGAAAATCTCCCCGCCACCCCGTCGATATCAGCGAAGAAGCCGGCGTCCGCTACCTGCATTTCGGGTCCGACTGGGTGCAGGGCGCCATGCGCATCGCCCGGCCGTGGTCGCTGGAGCTGGAATACACCCGCGACATGATGGCCGGCCTGCTCCTGCGTCCGCCCGGCCAATGGCCGCGCCGGGCGCTGCTGGTCGGCCTGGGCGCCGGCTCGCTGGCCAAGTTCATCTACCGCCACCTGGCGGACTGCCGGATCAACGTCGTCGAGATCAACCCGCAGGTCGAATTCGTCGCCCGCCAGTATTTCAAGCTGCCCGACGACGACCGCCGCCTGACCGTGGACATCGCCTGCGGCGCCGACTACCTGCTGGGCGGAACGCAGCGCTTCGACCTCATCCTGGTCGACGGCTTCGACCCCGAGGCCCGCATGGGCGCCCTCGACACCCTGCCCTTCTACCAGGCCTGCCGGGCCCGGCTGACCGACGACGGCCTGTGCGCCATCAACCTGCTCGGCCGCAACCGCGGCTACGCCAAAAGCGTCAAGCGCATCGCCCAGGCCTTCGCCGACCGCGCCTTGGTCCTGCCGTGCGACAGCGGCAACGCCATTGTCTTCGCCACGGCCGGCGAAGCGGTCGACGTGCCGCTGGCCACGCTGCAAGCGCGCGCCGAGCAGTTGAAAAAGGCCACCCGCCTCGACCTGCGGCCCGCCGTCAACCGCCTGGCAGCGGGGCTTTCCTTGGCGGACGGGCATCTCCGGATCTGACGCCGCCTTGCCTTGTATTTCCGAACGACTGCACTATATTCAAAGAAGTCCTCCACCCATAACAACGACAAAGGCGGCGAGAAAATCAATAAGCAGGGGTAAGCAACCTGACTTCCATTTTCCCGATCCAAGGAGGAATCAATGCTGTCGATTCAGGATGTTATTGACTATTGCGATCTCGATTCCTGCGGTATCGAGGCCATCGCCGAACACGAGCACGTACCGCTGACCGTAGCCGCTGAAATGAGTGAATCGCTGGTCCGTACGCCGGAAGGCGTCTGCCGGCTGCACGTGATGTTTCTCGAGAACATCCAGCACTCCTTCGACTGCGGTCGCATCGCCCACGCCCAGGAACTGGCCGAGGCCTACCGGAGCCTGCAGCGAACCTATCCCTTGCCGACCCACTGAGCGGGACGCAGCAACGGACAAACGACGGAACCGCGTGGTTCCGTTTTTGTTTTTGGGCCAGATTTCCCGTTGACCGCAGCGATCGCCCGGCCGGCGGCGCGGTGCCCTATTCAGCGACCAGCTGCACCGTTTCGCCTTCGAAGCACACGCTCTGCCCGGGGCGCAGCTTGGCCCGCTTGCGCGTGTCGACCGCGCCATCGACCTTGACCCGCCCCTCGGCGATGGCGGCATGGGCCGCCCCGCCCGATTCGCAGAGGCCGGTCGCCTTGAGCAGTTGGTCGAGCTGGATGTAGTCGCCGCGCACGGCAAAGGTGATGCTCACGATGCGTCCCCAATCAGGATCAGATGCACCCGGCACGGCCCGTGGGCGCCGAGCACGATGGTTTGTTCGATGTCGCCGGTGCGCGACGGGCCGGAGATGAAATTGAGCGCCCGCGGCAGGCTGCCGTGTTCGGCGCGGACCAGGGCGAAGGCGTCTTCCAGGGTGGCAACGATGCGCGAGGCGGCGAGCAGCGCGATGTGCGTTTCCGGCAGCAGACTGACCGTGGCCGGCGTCGCCGCCCCGGACAGCAGCAGCAGGGTCCCGGTTTCGGCGATGCCGCAGAAGCAGCCGGAAATGCCGACCCGGTCGGCGTCCTCCGCGCCGCGCCCGGCCACCTGCAGGCCTGCGCCGGCCCAGTCCAGTGTCGCCACCTCGGGCGTCGCCACGGCGGCCTCGCCCAGTTCGTGGGCGACCAGGTAGCGGGCGACGGCAGCCGGCGCTGCGGCCCAGTCCGCCACCGTGTCCACCGTGCTGGCCAGGCTTGCCGCCTTGTCGCGCAGACGGCTGGCCAGATCGGCCGCCGGATCGGCAACAATCGCCGGCTGCGGGCCGCGTTGCGCCGCTTGCAGTGCCGCCTCGGCGGCGGCCCGCCGGGCGGCGAAATCGCCCCGGCCGACGCCTTGCCGGACGCGCGCCAGAATCTCATCCCGGGCCGTCATGCGACGCGGTTCTGCGGCGTGCCGGCGACGAAGGCTTCGATGTTGGCGATCAGCTGGTCGGCCAGCGCCTGCATGGCCGGCCGGCTGGCCCAGGCGACATGCGGCGTGAGCAGGAAATTGGGCAGGGCGAGCAGGGCCGGATCGACCATCGGATGGTCGGGCGGCGGCGGCTCGGCGGTGATCACGTCGAAGCCGGCGCCGGCGATCCAGCCCTCCCTGAGGGCGCGGATCAGCGCCGCCTCGTCGACGATGCCGCCGCGCGCCGTGTTGATGAGCAGGGCCGTCGGCTTCATCGCCCGCAGCTCGGCTTCGCCGAACAGGCCGGTGGTTTCCGCGGTCAACGGGCAGTGCAGGCTGATCGCGTCGGCCTCGGCCAGCACTTCGGCGAAGGCCGTGTAGCCGGGGCGGACGACCGCTGCCCCGCGGTGTTCGGCGCGCAACACGCGCATTCCGAAGGCCTCGGCCAGGCGGGCGACACCGTTGCCCAGCGAGCCGCTGCCGACCAGGCCGAGGGTGGCGCCGTGCAGGTCGCGGATGGTGTGGTCGAACAGGCAGAACTGCTCGGCCCGCTGCCAGGCGCCAGCGAGCAGCGTCTCGCGCCAGGCGACCAGGTTGCGCGACAGGGCCAGCAGCAGGGCCATGACGTGCTCGGGAACGGTGTGCGCGGCGTAGCCGCGGATGTTGCTGACGACGATGCCCCGCTCGCGGCAGGCGGCGAGGTCGACGTTGTTGGTGCCGGTAGCCGAGATGGCGATCATTTTCAGCTTGGGCAGCGCGGCGATCGCCGCCCGGTCGATGGCCACCTTGTTGGTGATGGCGATGGCCGCCCCGGCTAGCCGGTCGACCACCTCGGCCGGCGCCGTCTTCGGATGGCTGACCCAGTCGTGCGCGAAGGCCGGCTGCCGCCGGCTGGCGATCAGCGACTCGCTTTCCAGCTCGACGATGCGCAACATCAGCCGGCCTGCAGTTCGAAGGGCGTGCCGGCCGCCTCGGCGATCGCCCCGACCTGCGCCCCGAGCCCCGGGTTGCCACGGTAGATCAGGCGGTCGACGCCATCGACGCACAGCCCTTCGATGGCCGCCGTGTCGCCGTGCAGGAGGTTGAGCACGCCGGCCGGCCATTCGGCGCGGGCCGACAGCTCGCACAGCGCGAAGATGGCCGACGGCGCCTTCGGGCTGGGCTTGACGACGACGGTGGCGCCCGCCATCAAGGCCGGCGCCACGGCTTCGGCGAAGCCGGCCAGGGGGCGCGCCGCATCGACGACGACGCCGAGCACACCGGTCTGGCCAACGGTGACGCCGCGCAGGGCGGCGACGGCATCGGCCACCTCGGCCGCCGCCCGTTCCTCGGCGAAGCCGCCTTCGAGCATGAGCAGCTTGGCGAAGTGGCCGGCATAGCCGTCGAGCTTGTCGGCCAGGTTGTTGAGGCAGACGCGACGGGCCGGCATGGCCATCATCGCCCATTCCGCCTGGGCGGTGCGCGCCGCCCGCACCGCTTCCAGCGCCTCGGCGGCGCCGCACAGCGGCACGCGGCGGATGGCCTCGCCGGTTTGCGGGTTGGTGACGTCGAAAAAGGCGTCGGTCATGGTCAGGAAGGCGTGACCGTTGATCCACATCGGGATGGCCTTGGGTCCTTCGGGTTCGAATTGCATGCTCAATCTCGCTTTCTGGCGGCGTAGAGTTCGTGAAAAGTCCGGCCGGCCGCCACCGGCAGGTCGCGCCCGGCCGTCCATTGCGGGGCCAGGCCAAAGATCCGGATGCGCCCGCTGCCTTCGGCCAGCCAGTCGAGGTAGCGCGCCGCCAGCCGGGTGGCCCGGCGATAAAGCGCCGGGCGCCTGGCCAGCCCGCCCCACAGCCCGAGCGCCAGGCGCTCGGGCCACGGCTGCAGGCGGCGTTCGACCTGTTCCTCGCGCAGCCGGTGCATCAGCTCGGGCAGCGGGATGTCGACCGGACAGACGCTGCCGCACTGGTTGCAGCCGGTCGACGCATGCGGCAGGTCGGGCGCCTTGTCCAGGCCGGTGAGCAGCGGCGTCAGCACCGAACCCATCGGCCCCGGATAAACCCAGCCGTAGGCATGGCCGCCCAGCGCGAAGTATACCGGGCAATGGTTCATGCAGGCACCGCAGCGGATGCAGCGCAGCATGTCCTGGTAGTCCGAGCCGAGCAGCTTGGCGCGGCCGTTGTCGACGAGGATGAAGACGGTCTTCTCCGGGCCGTCGAGGTCGCCCGGGCGTTTGGTGCCGGTGAGCAGCGACACGTAGTTGGAAATCGCCTGGCCGGTCGCCGAACGCGGCAGCAGGCGCATCAGCGTGGCGAAATCCTCCAGCATCGGGACCACCTTCTCGATGCCGGTGATCACCACGTGCAGGCGGGGCAGCGTCGTCACCATGCGGCCGTTGCCCTCGTTGGTGACGAGCGCTGCGCTGCCCGTCTCGGCGATCAGGAAATTGGCCCCCGAAATGCCCATCTCGGCGCTCAGGAAATGCTGGCGCAACACGGCGCGCGCCTCGCGGGCCATGACCGGGATGTCGTCGGCGCCGCGGTCGACCGGCGGCCGGCCGTGGGCCTCGGCGAACAGGGACTCGACCTGGCCCAGGGTCTTGTGCACGGCCGGCGCGATGATGTGCGAGGGCGGCTCGCCGGCGAGCTGCACGATGTATTCGCCGAGATCGGTTTCCACCGGGCGCACCCCCGCCGCGGCCAGCGCCTCGTTCAGGCGCGCCTCTTCGGAGAGCATCGATTTGGACTTGGTGGCCAGACTGACGCCGTGGCGTTTGGCCAGATCGACCACCAGCCGGGCGACCTCCTCGCCGTCACGGGCCCACAGCACCTCGGCGCCGCTCGCCGTGGCCCGCTCCTCGAAAATGGCCAGCCAGACGTCGAGATCGGCCAATGTTCGATTTCGGATGTTTTTTGCCGTCGACCGCAGCGACTCGAAATCGAGGCCGTCGGCCGCCAGCCCGGCCATGCCGCGCGCCCGCTTGCCGACGAAGAGCGGCCTGGCCTTGCGCAGGGCGCGCTGGAGCACGGCATCGCGCAGCTGCTGGCCGGCCCGTGTCTGGAAATGCATGGCCTGCCCGGCCGCCGTCATCAGGCCTCGCTCCCGCCGGCCAGCACTTCGGCGAGGTGCAGGACGCGGGTCGTCTCGTCGCCGCGCCGGCGCAAGCGGCCTTCGATATTGAGCAGGCAGCCGAGATCGCCGCCGACCACGGCATCGGCCCCAGTGGCCTGGATCGCCTCGCACTTGCGATCGACGATCTGCGTCGACAATTCGCCGAACCTGACCGCGAAGGCGCCGCCGAATCCGCAGCATTCCTCGCAATCGGCCATCTCGGCCAGGCTGAGGCCGGGCACCGCCCGCAACAGGTGGCGCGGCTGGCGCTTGATGTCCAGCCCGCGCAAGCCCTTGCAGGAATCGTGGTAGGTGACGCGGCCGGCGAAGGCGGCCGGGGCCGGCGGCGCCGGCAGGATTTCGGCGAGAAAGCGGCTCAACTCGCGGGTCCGTCCGGCCAGCGCCGTCGCCCGCGGCGCCCATGCGGCATCGTCGGCGAGCAGGCGCGGATAGACGTTGCGCAGGTGGTCGGCGCACGAGCCGGAGGGAATCACCACGTGATCGTAGCCTTCCAGCTCGGCGATCGCCTGGCGGGCCAGCTCGATTGCCAGTTTGCGATTTCCGGCACTCCACGCCGGTTGACCGCAGCAGGTCTGGCCGGCCGGCACGACCACGTCGCAACCGGCAGCCTCGAGCAGGCGCAAGGCCGCGAAGCCGATCGACGGGCGCATCAGATCGACCAGGCAGGTGACGTAGAGAGCCAAGCGCATGCTAATATTGCGGCGCACAAGAAAACGAAGTGGCTAATGCTACTCAAACCGCACCAATAAAGGAATCCAGTTGTCCGAAGTCGCCAGCGAGGCCAGCAAATCTCCCGGCTCCATCCAGGTCATCGAGCGCATGATGTCGCTGCTCGACGCCCTCGCCCTGGCGCCCGACGCCGCCAGCCTGAAACAGCTGTCGCAGGCCACCGGACTGCATCCGTCGACCGCCCACCGCATCCTGGCCGCCATGACCACGGCCCGCTTCGTCGAACGCCAGGACGCCGGCACCTATCGCCTGGGCATCCGCCTCCTCGAACTGGGCGGCATCGTCAAGTCGCGCATCAACATCCGTGAAGTCGCCCAGCCCTTCATGCAGGAACTGCACGAGAAAATCGGCGAGGCGATCAATCTCGGCGCCCGCCACGACGACGAGATCGTCTATCTCGAACGCACCTCGTCGGGCCGCTCGCTAGTCCGCGTGGTGTACCTGGTCGGTGGCCGGGCGCCCCTGCACCTGACCTCGCTCGGCAAGCTCTTCCTGGCCGCCGACGGGCCGCAAAAGGTGCGCGATTACGCCAAGCGCACCGGCCTGCCCGGCAAGACCCAGCATTCGCTGACCACGCTGGCCGCCCTCGAGCGCGAACTCGACAAGGTCCGCCGCCACGGCATCGCCTACGACGACGAAGAGGCCGAACTCGGCCTCAAGTGCGTCGCCGCCCCCATCCACGACGACGACGGCAACATCGTCGCCGCCCTCTCGGTGTCGGCCCCGGCCGACCGCCACGACCCCGACTGGATGCACCAGGTCAAGGCCACGGCCGACGCCGTATCGCGGGCCCTGGGCTACACCGGAAAAAAATAAAGGCCGCCCACGGCGGCCTTCGGCTTGGCTGCGCTCGGCCTCAGACCGAGCGACGCATCCCGCCCGTTCCCAGCCCGGCGCTTTCCATCCAGCGCTTGATCCGGTTGGCATCGCCGACCCGGGTCATCTTGCCGTTCGAATCGAGCAGCACGATCACCACCGGCTTGTCGGCGACCCGCGCCTGCATGACCAGGCAACGGCCGGCCTCGGAAATGTAGCCGGTCTTGGAGACGCCGATTTCCCAGTTGTCGCTGCGCACCAGGGCGTTGGTGTTGTGGAAGTCACGGATGCGGCCGTTCAGGTCGACACGGGCCTCGGCCGTCGTCGAGAAATTGCGGATTTCGGGATAACGGGCGGCGGCGGCGACCATGCGCGCCAGATCGTGGGCGGTCGACACGTTGTTGCTCGACAAGCCGGTCGGCTCCTCGAAATTGCTGTTGACCATGCCGAGAGCATGCGCCTTGCGATTCATGGCCTGGACGAAGGCCGGCATGCCGCCCGGATAGTGGCGACCGAGAGCGTGGGCGGCGCGATTTTCGGAAGACATCAGGGCGAGCAGCATGGCCGCTTCGCGGGTCATAGTCGTGCCGACCGGCAGACGCGAACGGGTGCCCTTGAGGCCGTCCACATCCTCGTCACCGATCGAGATGACTTCCTGCAGGTCGAGCTTGGCATCGAGGACGACCATGGCAGTCATCAACTTGGAAATCGAGGCGATGGGCACCACGGCATCGGGCTGCTTCTCGACCATGACCTGGCCGTTGCTCTGGTCGATGACCAGGGCCGACGCCGAATACAGGGCCAGACGACGCGGATCCAGGTCGCCGTCGCTACTCGAAACGTGATGCACGGCCTTGGCTTTTGGCTTGGCAGAAGCGGAAGATTTGGCGACCTGCTTCCGGGCGGCCGGTTTGCTGGCAGATTGAGCCGCACTTTTCTGGGCAACCGTCTTTTTTGCCACTTTTTGCTCGGCGCTCTTGCCACCGGCAGCCACCGCCATGGGCGCCTGCACCCCCAGTCCGACCAGTGCGCCGAGCACACAGACCAGCTTCAAACAGTTTTTCATCCGCTTTCTCCTGCCAACTGAGGTGAAGTTTACCCCAGTTTAGCAGGAGGAGTGGAATATTCAATAAAAATATACAGATACAACAACAACTTAAAGTGTTGATTTATGCCGCATCGACGACCGTCAGCGCCGTCATGTTGACAATGCGGCGGACGGTGGCGGTCGGTGTCAGGATATTCACCGGCTTGGCCGCGCCGAGCAGGATGGGGCCGACGGTCAGGCCGTCACCCGCTGCCACTTTTA
>SSXW01000021.1 GCA_009469585.1 Dechloromonas sp. Dech2017 | reverse complement strand
GCGCTTGCAACTGCAAATGGCCATCGTCGAAAAACGACGGGGGCGAAAATGCCCCCGTGTCGTCAAAGCCAGACCTGCTCGCTACTCAGTTCGTCACCTCAAAGAGCCTTAACTGAACTGCATTACCCCGGAAGGGGCTCTTTGTTTATGGATGACCCCGGACAGATTGGTGGCGTGCTGGGATTCCAGCAAGGGGCCTGTCCAGAATTGGTCATCCCCGGAACACGGGAGGTGCAATCTCCCTTGTTCTGCCTGTTCTGTCCGCCATCACTGAGCACCCCCAGCACGGCGAACCCCTCACCCACAGCATCCGCGTGGTGTCTATAGATGACCAGCCGTGGTTCGTGGCGAAGGACGTTTGCGAGGCACTGGACTACCCCCGGACATCACACGGCTGGGTTGTGGACAAACTGGATGCTACGGAACGAACTCTGAAACAGATTCAGAAAGGGGTACGCTCCGTAGTCCTCATCTCCGAATCGGGCCTCTACAAATTGGTGATGCGATCCGACAAGCCCCAGGCCAAGGCTTTCCAAGATTGGGTCACTAAAGAGGTCCTGCCGAGCATCCGGAAGACTGGCTCCTACGTCACCGGTCAGCCCTCCCTGGTAGAGCACCCAAAGATGTCCGCCCTGCAACTCGCCAGGGCACAGATGGATTCCATGCAGGCCATCTTCACGGCCCTGGAGGAGCAGGAACGCACCTGCTCTCTACCCTTGTGGCGGGTAGGGAAGCCACTTCATCACCCGGAACACGGGAGGTGCAATCTCTCCTGTTCTGCCTGAATGACCTCCATAGGGCATCTGGCGGAAAGGCTAAGGACAAGCCCGCTGAGTTCCTTCGGCTTTCCAGTACAGAGCAGTTGATAGCGGAGATAGAAGGGGCCTGTGGGGATTCCCACACCCCCTCTGTCGTTCGCATCAATGACGGGTTCAACAACGGCACCTACGTCGTCAAGGAACTGGTTTATTCCTACGCCATGTGGATCAGTGCAGCCTTCCAGCTCAAGGTCATCCGGGCCTTCGACACCCTCCAGACCCAGGGTGTGGCCGTGGCAGACCACGCTGCGGAGGACCTGCTGAAGAACCCGCTGAAGTACCTGGAGGCCATCATCGGGCAGGCCCCCACAGATCACGAAAACTCCTTGCATAACAAGCAGATAGCACCTGTTTGGGCGGTAAAACCTACCTATCGCATATAGGGGGTGTGGGGGTGCGGGGGAGAGGGGGGACCTCTTTTCCGCCATCCCGCCGCCTGATGCACCTTCTCAACCCACTTGCAGAAAGCAGAAACATGATCCATCCGCAATGCCCTGAGCGCCTGGTATTTCGCCAAGTCGCCTTCCCCGTCTCAGCCTTCGACTACCTGAAGGACTACCAGCGGGCCTATGAGCAGCAGCACGGCATCCGCCTCAACAATAACCAGTGCGTGGCCATGATCCTGGCTGAGCACCGTCAGGCCTCCTCGCTGGGCCTCCTGAATGCCCTGGGAGGTGCCCAGTGACCGCCCCCGCACCGCAGACCAGCATGCAGCTATTCCAGTTCGAGAACGTAGCCACCGGGCAAAGCATTGGCCTCTCCGCATTGGAGAAGGACGGGCAAGCTTGGTTCATGGCGTCCGATGTCTGCAAGGCCCTGGACCTGGACCGGACCGCCATCCGCCGCCTGGATGAAGATGAAAGGGGTCTGCATAGTACGCACACCCTTGGCGGGACCCAGCAGCTTGCCATCATCAACGAGTCCGGCCTGTACTCCCTAATCTTCGCCAGCCGCAAGGAATCGGCCAAGGTCTTCAAGAAGTGGGTCACTGCCACCGTCATCCCCTCCATCCGCAAGCATGGGGGCTACATCAACGGCCAGGAAGCCCTCGCCCCCGAGGCCCAGCAGGAGACCCTACAGGTCATCCAGAACGAGGCCCTGCGGGTTGGCCTGAACTGTGCCGAGGAGAAGCAAGCCAGGAGCGAGACCCTGCGGTGGATGCGCAGCACGCCCAGCTATGGCCCAGGCGGGGACCCCCGAAGGAAGAAGCGGAAGATGCCCCGGATGTATCCCGTGGAAGACACGCGGAACGGGGTCTGATAATGAAGCGGACCAGCACGCTGCCATACTTCCAAGTCGATAGCGGCCAAGTGCTATTGGCCAGCATGGGCAGGACCCACGAAGAGATGGGCATCTACCTCATGCTCCTGGCCATGTACTGGGAGAACGACTGTAGGCTTCCCCCGAAGGAGCGCCTGATTGCAGCACTTCAAGCCAAGGGCAAGAAGAAGCAGGCCCTCCTGGAGCAGGTCATTGCCGCCTTCTTCCCGGATGGGGTCAATGCGCATCTGGATCAGTGCAAGGCCAATGCGACGACGACCAGCCAAAGGAATGCGGCAAACGCCAAGAAGGGGCACGCCAAGCGGGGGAATCCGGAAGAAATCCCGGAGAACTCGCAGAGCAGTGAATTTGATGGTGCTGATTTCTAGGGCACTTTCCCTTATAAATCAATGGCCGTTGTCTGCCACCGCATAGCGACCGCACTGCCATGGCATGCCACAAGAGAATATAGACAACACAACACAAGAAAGACCATCTACACAAGACAACCCAGCAAGGGCGCCTTCCGGGATAGACCACATCATGGCGCATCCTGGTACAGGTCCATTCCTGGTTTGTCTGTGTAGGAGGTCATCCCCAATATGGGGCCTCTTGAACGGGCACCCTGAACAATGACCACTCATCAAAGACACCATGGTTCAGGGTCCATAATAGGTGTTTAACCCCACATCACCTGCAAATAGCACCACATTGCGTGGCTGATTCTCATCATGCAGTGTTTCCTGTGTGGTGTGGGGATGTTATCTCATCCCTACAAATACTCAATCGGTTTTCCAAGCGAACTCAACCTGGGCTCGGCTCGGCGAAGCCGAACGAGCCAGGAGACAAGCGAGCGTAGCGGAGCGCGTCAGGTGCGGAGAAAGGGGGGTGTTAGCAACACTGTAATAATGACCCGGGTCATCAACTTTAAACTGACCCACTCGGCGGTGCAGACGGCAGCCTCCGGCCACTACCTGCCGTTGGTTGTTACATCTGGATTGTTCGCGTTCGACCGAACTGAATGGCAGGTATCCGGCGACCAAATCGACCGCTGAAATTTCCGTACCCGGCCAGGAGCCGCCATTCACGAATTTGATTAAATTAGTCCGCAAGCTGTACGAAAGCTGCCACACGAAATAGACAAATTTCCGGCACACTGCATCCTGGATGGAACATAAGTGAACATTGATGAAATGCATTATCGACGCCTGGGATGAGCATCGAAGTGAATTACTTCACTTCGTGGCTCATCGCATTCCGGATGCGCACGAAGCTCACGATGTAGTTCAAGAGGTCTTCCTGCGAGCAACGCGTCTGCAAAATGGTCTCTGTGGTATCGACAACCGGAGAGCCTGGCTGTTTCAGGTTGCCCGCCACCTGCTAATCGACCGCTATCGGCTGACCAGGAACGATGTCGAGCTGGATGATTCTCTACTTCCGATACTAGATATGGAGCCAATCGCTCCAGTCGATTCGCTATCTCAATGCATCCCGAGAGTCCTTACCGAACTTTCCTTTGAGGACCGCGAAGCAATAACGCTATGTGACATCGAAGGCGTGTCGCAGCAGGACTTTGCTGACCGGATTGGACTGACGCTTCCTGCAGCCAAGTCGCGGGTCCAGCGTGCTCGAAAGCGACTTAGGGAACAGCTGGTATCTGCGTGCCAAGTACGATTTGATGAAGTTGGCCAGGTTTGCTGTTTCGTGCCACGCGGGCCCAAAGAAGAATAATTTCGGCAGACCTGCATCCTTTGGCTGGCATCCACGTCTTCAGTGGTGACAGAGACTTACAAAGAGCATGCAATGAAACTCGAAAACTCACTTAATCCGAACGTCCCGAACCAAAACCTGCGGTGGGCAGCCGGCGTTACCTCCGCAACAATTATTTGGTTTGCGGCCTACATCCACTTAGAGGATTTCGCCGATTTTGGGCTGGGCCTGCTTGGATTGAGCCGAAGCACCGCGTTAGGTGAAGCCATCCACTTCTTCCTCTTCGATACCCCGAAGGTCATGCTACTTCTGACCGGCATCGTCTTCGTGATGGGTATTATTCAGACCTTCTTCGCTCCTGAACGAACTCGAGCGCTGCTATCAGGTAAGCGTATGGGTGTCGGCAACATTCTTGCCGCCTCACTAGGTATCGTGACGCCGTTCTGCTCCTGCTCTGCTGTGCCACTCTTTATTGGCTTCCTGTCGGCAGGAGTCCCACTGGGAGTGACCTTCTCGTTCCTGATTTCGGCACCCATGGTCAATGAAGTTGCCTTGGCACTGCTGTTTGGGATGTTCGGCTGGAAAGTTGCCGGTCTCTACTTGGGATTGGGTCTCTTGGTTGCCATCATTTCCGGCCTGGTTATCGGGCAGCTGAAGATGGAGCGTTATCTCGAAGACTGGGTAAAAGCTATCCAGGCCAGAGCGGACCAAGAATACGAAGGTAGTTCGATGACCTGGGTCGAACGTGGCGAGGCTGGCCTCGGTCACATTCGGGAAATCGTCGCCAAGGTATGGCCGTACGTCGTTGCTGGTATCGCACTTGGTGCTGGCATTCACGGCTATGTCCCCGAGGACTTCATGGCATCCTTTATGGGCAAGGATGTCTGGTGGGCGGTACCCGCTGCCGTGGTACTCGGCGTGCCGATGTACACCAACGCGGCCGGCATCATCCCGATTGTTGAAGCGCTGATTGGCAAAGGCGCTGCCCTCGGTACCGTACTGGCCTTCATGATGAGTGTGATTGCCCTCTCAGCCCCTGAGATGATTATTTTGCGCAAAGCTTTGAAGCCACAACTGATTGCCACCTTCGCGGGAGTCGTTGCCCTGGGCATTCTGATGGTCGGCTACATATTCAACGCAGTTCTATAAGGAGACCACCATGAAAGAAGTCAAAGTCCTGGGCCCGAGCTGCGCCCGCTGCAAAACCCTGACCGAAATGGTCAAGCAAGCCGCCGAGCATAGCCTCGCTGGGCATCGTCATCAATGGTGTCACCGCTTGGCTGTTTAGAAGCGGGAGCAAGAGTGACCTCAATCTGCGCGGCGCCTATTTGCATATGGCTGCTGATGCTGCCGTTTCATTAGGGGTTGTACTGGCAGGCGTGCTCGTCTTTTACACGGGATGGCAGTGGCTCGACCCCCTGGTTACCTTAGCCTTGGCTGTCGTGATTGCATGGGGTACTTGGGACCTGCTCCGTGATTCCTTCCAATTTGCCGTACAGGCCGTTCCAGAGGCAATCAATACTGACGAGCTAAGAACCTATTTGGCTTTGCTACCAAACGTGACCATGGTGCATGACCTCCACGTTTGGGGAATGAGCACTACGGAAAATGCCCTGACGGTGCATCTGGTCTGCCCAAGCGGGCACCCAGGCGATGAGTTTCTCCAAAAGGTCGCCGAGGATATTGAGCATCAATTTCATATCCATCACACCACCATTCAGATAGAGGTTGGCAATTCACCCGAAGAATGCCCCCTAGCACCGGAGCATGTGGTGTAAATGGCATGCGTTACCCGGTGCCAGCGTCGCCGACGAGTTAGCCAGCGTATTGCTCCGACTGACGCGAGAACTGAATGGCATGTTGGCTGATGACCAGATGCAAGGTTGGGGCGTCTCTGCGCTATATCACTGCCATGCAACAGGACAAATCCGACGCCGTCGCCTATTGCCGCTTCGGGATTTGCCTCCGCCGGCTAAGCCATCAGCTTTTGCCCCAGACCTCAATCTCACACCCGAGGCATTCCTGTCAGGCCTTACGGGTCACTACCTTTATGCAGCTCTCAACGAAGTGCTCTACAGCTCGCTCATGGCGGAGAACCAGCAGCGCCATGCCCATATGGATAGTGCCTTGAACAAACTAGATGAAGACTGTGCTCAACTTCGTCTAGCCTACAACGCACAAAGGCAGGAAGACATTACAGAAGAAATTGAGGTGCTTTTGTTGTCGGCTGATTTGATTCGTTCATGAGCCGGCTGACATCGTTAGAAACTGGGGATTAGAGTCAGTTTGTCGGCTCACTTTGGCTGTCAGCTGGACTACGTGAGGGTATCGAGCTTAAAAACGCACCCAGATTTCCTTTGTAAGGGAAGCCCCTGAATACCCACTTTGCGATACCGTCAGTCATATTCAGTACATCCGTATAGCCTTCACGTATGAGAAGCTGAGTGGCTACCAAGCTTTCACGGCCATCTGTGCTGACCATGACCACTTCGCGGTCGCGTGGGACTTCGGAAAAGCGGCGTTCGAATTCGCTCAGCGGGATATGCAGCAAGTCAGGAACGTCTAAGGAAAGTTTCCCAAAGTCTTCTTGTTCTCGAACGTCCACTAGAAGTGCGTGTTTGAACTCAATGCGCTTGCGAGTAGAGGTTGGGCAACACTCCTTAACTGATGGCAGTGGGTTTGGGACGGTTTGTGCATTCATGATGTTCCTCCCGTTCAGTTGTTGGGAACTGGCTCACCATCCGCAAGAAGCTCCCTTGCTTTTATCATATGCCCAGATAAATTCGTTTCAAGTCGATTCGAGTTTTCAATAGCGCAATGGCCGAAATGGGCCCGGTTCCGGTCTTTCCGTTCGAAGGCTGTGAATGACAGCAACGGGTCGTCTGCACTCAGTGGCAAAGGGCAGCTTCTGGGAAGCGAAATCTCAACGGCAGCTTTACGGCGATGAGTTTGGAACTGTGTACTTCGCGTGCCGACCCAAAACAGCCCTTGGCCTAATCGGTCGGGGGATGTCAGCTTGTTGCCCGAAGCGGACATGGAAGGGCAATACCCGAAAGGTATTGATACCAAACAAATTAGATATTATCTGGACCAATGGTCATTGGTTAGCATCCTCTGGTTAGCTAAAGAGTTCATGTGTCGTACCTATCCCCGAGGATGAAAGCATGCCAGTTGCCCATATCAACGTCCTTAAAGGACACACGCGCCAACAACTCCGCCAAGTATTGGCAGACGTTTCGTCAGTGGTTATGAAAGTGCTACAAGCGCCTGCTGACCGCCTAGAAATTTGGATTACTGAAATTGACCCTGAACTTTGGGGAGTCTGCGGAGTGCCGGCAGAGGATGTCCTAAAAGAGAGCCCGATGAAAGACGTTGAGATGCCTTTTATCCAGATGGTGATTCTGGAGGGACGCACCAAGGAACAGCACCATGCGCTTATTGCACAAGTAACCGAAGCGGTTGGTAATGCGCTTGGAGCGGATAAGCAGCGTATCCGCATTCACATTTCGGAAACGAAACCCGACCTGTGGGGCATTGGTGGTGTTCCCGCAAGTGTGCGCCGAGCTGCTGAAATTCAGGCGCGAGCTTCTGCTTAAATTATCCCCATGCAGTTAGGGTTACGTCTTGAATATCTGGTATTGGGCCGGAAGCAGACATCATAGAGACCTTGCTGGCGGATTGCTGAGAGGCCGCAACTGGCCGATTGGGTGAGTTCGCCAATGGCAGCTTCGGAGCAGTCCAGTTCGCAAAACCTGGTTTTGACTGACAGGCCGCTTTCGGGAATCCCCTACGGCCGTTTTGGGTCGGGAACGGCTGTTCCCATCCCGCAACGCTAGGGGTTAATTCTTCGCTGGTGCATTGATTGCAGGTGGGTCACTTTTAAGTTGTTGCTGACAGGGGCACTTATTCCGCTATATCTCGATCATCTTTTTCAGGTGATTCGCATATATCACGAGCTTGGCGTTCACAGCCTTCATCTCAGCAATCAGCTCTTCATGGTGCGGGTACATTTGTTGAAGCTGCTGAGGAGGTACATCCTTGTGCGCTGCGTCATCGACTACGCTATCCCACCATCTACGGTATCGCGCCTGCCAGCGGGTAAGGTGAGGCCGAAGCTCCTTGTTGAGAATGTGAACCGAAATCAGCACCAGTTCTTTAGTCGTTTGGCTGGCCCTGATTTTCGAAACGGGGATGCTCTTGATCATTTCCCGAGCAATCCCAAAAAACTCGTACCACGAGTTGTACACCTCGACAATCACGTCATGTTCTTCGTCGATGGGAAGGCCGATTTTTCGTGTAGTCAGCTCCGTCCAGAACTTGAATCCGATCTGGAGGTCGTCGAGGTTGGCTTTCAGCTTGACCTTGCCGCTGCCGATTCCAATCTCGGCCTCATTTACCTCTAGGTAGGACGCTTTCCCGAACAGTTGCTTGCGCCGGACAAGCATGATCACGCCAATGGCAACAAGGAGAACAGTCAACCACCACGCAACCTCGATTCGCAGACCGCCCTCGGTTGTCAAAGTAAAGGTGAATAGGTTCATCAGTCGCAAAGATTCCTTCCAAGCTGCGCCCGACTGTTGTCTATCTTGGAGGCACGACTGATGCGAGCGTCAAAAGCAGTCTGGATGGCGTTTCTCACATTCTGTTCCGACGAGGTAATCCAGTTCCAAGTGTAGATATCCGCATAGCCGGATCGCGCATTGTCTGCCAGCCTTGCTGGCAGACTTTCGTACTGAAAGTTGCCGTTCGGCAGAAGGGGAATATCGGGCAAGAGAATACCGATTAAGCCAGAGTATCCACCGACCTTCTTATTCAGTCCTGCCGATATTTCCCAATCGACATGCTTTCTGCACAAGGTTTTCGAACCTACCAGGACAACTAAGACAGATGCATCGGTAATGTATCCCTCAAGGATCAGGCGCTTGATGTAGTCGGCGCTAACGTCGGTCGAGATGTCTCCCGGCTGAACCGACTTGCCGATGAACAGATGTCCAAAAACTTTCTCGAAGGCGTCGCGGTAAGCTTGATCCGCCTTGTGGTAGTAACTGACGAATGTCTTGTGCCGAACAGCCGCGCTTAGCAGCCCAAGTCCAGAATAAGGCGCGAACCCCATGTTCTTGCTCCCTGACAGTCAATAAGCAAACCACCGTTTTCTATACGCAGCTTATCACCCCTTCAAATGTCATTTTCAGAAGACGACTGCACCAGTTGATTGGGCGTAATGGCTGTTGTGCAGCCAGCTCCTGACAGTTCAATATCAGAAGTGATCTGCACCAATCTCGACTATGCTCAATACTCGTGTGCACCAAAGCGAGGTGAGCATGGCGACGGACACCCCACGGATTCCAGAACAAGGCGTGGCCACTCTGCCTGATGAGGCTTGGGAGCGTGCGCGCCGTCGTGCGGAGATCATCAGTCCGTTGGCGCAGTCGGAGACGGTCGGGCACGAAGCGGCCGATATGGCGGCTCAGGCGCTGGGCTTGTCTCGGCGCCAGGTATACGTTCTGATCCGGCGTGCCCGGCAAGGCAGCGGCCTCGTGACGGATCTGGTGCCCGGCCAGTCCGGTGGAGGTAAAGGTAAGGGGCGCTTGCCGGAACCGGTCGAGCGCGTCATCCACGAGCTACTGCAAAAGCGGTTCCTGACCAAGCAGAAGCGCAGCCTAGCGGCCTTTCACCGCGAAGTCACTCAGGTGTGCAAGGCTCAAAAACTGCGAGTGCCGGCGCGCAATACCGTGGCCTTACGGATCGCTAGCCTTGACCCGCGCAAGGTCATCCGCCGGCGGGAAGGCCAGGATGCCGCTCGTGACCTACAAGGTGTGGGCGGCGAGCCTCCTGCCGTGACCGCGCCGCTGGAGCAGGTGCAGATAGACCATACGGTCATCGACCTGATCGTGGTCGATGACCGCGACCGGCAACCTATTGGCCGCCCGTACCTGACCCTCGCCATCGACGTGTTCACCCGCTGCGTGCTCGGCATGGTCGTCACGCTGGAAGCGCCGTCTGCCGTTTCGGTTGGCCTGTGCCTCGTGCATGTCGCCTGCGACAAGCGCCCTTGGCTGGAAGGACTGAACGTGGAAATGGATTGGCAGATGAGCGGCAAGCCCTTGCTGCTCTACCTAGACAACGCGGCCGAGTTCAAGAGCGAGGCCCTGCGCCGGGGTTGCGAGCAGCATGGCATCCGGCTGGACTATCGCCCGCTGGGACAGCCGCACTATGGCGGCATCGTGGAACGGATCATCGGCACGGCGATGCAGATGATTCACGACGAACTGCCGGGAACGACCTTCTCCAACCCTGACCAGCGCGGCGACTACGATTCCGAAAACAAGGCCGCCCTGACGCTGCGCGAGCTAGAGCGCTGGCTCACATTGGCGGTCGGCACCTACCACGGTTCGGTGCACAACGGCCTGCTCCAACCGCCGGCCGCGCGCTGGGCCGAGGCCGTGGCGCGTGTCGGCGTACCGGCCGTCGTCACACGCGCTACTTCGTTCCTGGTCGATTTTCTGCCGATCCTCCGGCGCACGCTGACCCGCACCGGCTTTGTCATCGACCACATCCACTACTACGCCGATGCGCTCAAGCCGTGGATTGCGCGGCGTGAACGCTGGCCGTCCTTTCTGATCCGGCGCGATCCGCGCGACATCAGCCGTATCTGGGTCCTGGAACCGGAGGGACAGCATTACCTGGAAATTCCCTACCGTACCTTGTCGCATCCGGCTGTCACCCTCTGGGAACAACGGCAGGCGCTGGCGAAACTGCGGCAGCAAGGGCGCGAACAGGTGGATGAGTCGGCGCTGTTCCGCATGATCGGCCAGATGCGTGAGATTGTGACCAGCGCGCAGAAGGCCACACGCAAGGCGCGGCGTGACGCGGATCGCCGCCAGCACCTCAAGACATCAGCTCGGCCGGACAAGCCCGTTCCGCCGGATACGGATATTGCCGACCCGCAGGCAGACAACTTGCCACCCGCCAAACCGTTCGACCAGATTGAGGAGTGGTAGCCGTGGACGAATATCCCATCATCGACCTGTCCCACCTGCTGCCGGCGGCCCAGGGCTTGGCCCGTCTTCCGGCGGACGAGCGCATCCAGCGCCTTCGCGCCGACCGCTGGATCGGCTATCCGCGCGCAGTCGAGGCGCTGAACCGGCTGGAAGCCCTTTATGCGTGGCCAAACAAGCAACGCATGCCCAACCTGCTGCTGGTTGGCCCGACCAACAATGGCAAGTCGATGATCGTCGAGAAGTTCCGCCGCACCCACCCGGCCAGCTCCGACGCCGACCAGGAGCACATCCCGGTGTTGGTCGTGCAGATGCCGTCCGAGCCGTCCGTGATCCGCTTCTACGTCGCGCTGCTCGCCGCGATGGGCGCGCCGCTGCGCCCACGCCCACGGTTGCCGGAAATGGAGCAACTGGCTCTGGCACTGCTGCGCAAGGTCGGCGTGCGCATGCTGGTGATCGACGAGCTGCACAACGTGCTGGCCGGCAACAGCGTCAACCGCCGGGAATTCCTCAACCTGCTGCGCTTCCTCGGCAACGAACTGCGCATCCCGTTGGTTGGGGTAGGCACGCGCGACGCCTACCTAGCCATCCGCTCCGATGACCAGTTGGAAAATCGCTTCGAGCCGATGATGCTGCCGGTATGGGAGGCCAACGACGATTGCTGCTCACTGCTGGCCAGCTTCGCCGCTTCGCTCCCGCTGCGCCGGCCTTCCCCAATTGCCACGCTGGACATGGCTCGCTACCTGCTCACACGCAGCGAGGGCACCATAGGGGAACTGGCGCACTTGCTGATGGCGGCGGCCATCGTCGCCGTGGAGAGCGGCGAGGAAGCGATCAACCATCGCACACTCAGCATGGCCTGTCGACAACCTCTCGCGCAACCAAGACATCGCGGTCGGACTGCAAGTGATCTTGAAGCCACGGGCCCGTCCCACCCCGACATGGACCTCGATGCCCGAACGGACGTTAGATTTCGAGTTCTAGGCGTTCTGCGATGAAGGTTGGATCCCAGCCGGGATTGAAAGTGTCGACGTGGGTGAATCCGAGCCGCTCGTATAGGCCACGCAGGTTCGGGTGGCAGTCGAGCCGCAGCTTGGCGCACCCCTGCGTTCGCGCGGCATGGCGGCAAGCCTCGATCAGCGCGGAGCTGACACCCCGGCCCGCATGTGTCCGTCGCACCGCGAGCTTGTGCAGATATGCGGCCTCCCCCTTGAGGGCGTCGGGCCAGAACTCGGGATCCTCGGCCGACAAGGTGCAACAGCCGACGATGCCGTCGCTGCAACTCGCGACTAGGAGCTCGGATCTCAGGACGAAGGTCTCCGCGAATGTCCGGTCGATCCGCGCGACGTCCCAGGCGGGCGTTCCCTTGGCGGACATCCACGCCGCAGCGTCGTGCATCAGCCGCACAACCTCGTCGATATCACCCGAGCAGGCGACCCGAACGTTCGGAGGCTCCTCGCTGTCCATTCGCTCCCCTGGCGCGGTATGAACCGCCGCCTCATAGTGCAGTTTGATCCTGACGAGCCCAGCATGTCTGCGCCCACCTTCGCGGAACCTGACCAGGGTCCGCTAGCGGGCGGCCGGAAGGTGAATGCTAGGCATGATCTAACCCTCGGTCTCTGGCGTCGCGACTGCGAAATTTCGCGAGGGTTTCCGAGAAGGTGATTGCGCTTCGCAGATCTCCAGGCGCGTGGGTGCGGACGTAGTCAGCGCCATTGCCGATCGCGTGAAGTTCCGCCGCAAGGCTCGCTGGACCCAGATCCTTTACAGGAAGGCCAACGGTGGCGCCCAAGAAGGATTTCCGCGACACCGAGACCAATAGCGGAAGCCCCAACGCCGACTTCAGCTTTTGAAGGTTCGACAGCACGTGCAGCGATGTTTCCGGTGCGGGGCTCAAGAAAAATCCCATCCCCGGATCGAGGATGAGCCGGTCGGCAGCGACCCCGCTCCGTCGCAAGGCGGAAACCCGCGCCTCGAAGAACCGCACAATCTCGTCGAGCGCGTCTTCGGGTCGAAGGTGACCGGTGCGGGTGGCGATGCCATCCCGCTGCGCTGAGTGCATAACCACCAGCCTGCAGTCCGCCTCAGCAATATCGGGATAGAGCGCAGGGTCAGGAAATCCTTGGATATCGTTCAGGTAGCCCACGCCGCGCTTGAGCGCATAGCGCTGGGTTTCCGGTTGGAAGCTGTCGATTGAAACACGGTGCATCTGATCGGACAGGGCGTCTAAGAGCGGCGCAATACGTCTGATCTCATCGGCCGGCGATACAGGCCTCGCGTCCGGATGGCTGGCGGCCGGTCCGACATCCACGACGTCTGATCCGACTCGCAGCATTTCGATCGCCGCGGTGACAGCGCCGGCGGGGTCTAGCCGCCGGCTCTCATCGAAGAAGGAGTCCTCGGTGAGATTCAGAATGCCGAACACCGTCACCATGGCGTCGGCCTCCGCAGCGACTTCCACGATGGGGATCGGGCGAGCAAAAAGGCAGCAATTATGAGCCCCATACCTACAAAGCCCCACGCATCAAGCTTTTGCCCATGAAGCAACCAGGCAATGGCTGTAATTATGACGACGCCGAGTCCCGACCAGACTGCATAAGCAACACCGACAGGGATGGATTTCAGAACCAGAGAAAGAAAATAAAATGCGATGCCATAACCGATTATGACAACGGCGGAAGGGGCAAGCTTAGTAAAGCCCTCGCTAGATTTTAATGCGGATGTTGCGATTACTTCGCCAACTATTGCGATAACAAGAAAAAGCCAGCCTTTCATGATATATCTCCCAATTTGTGTAGGGCTTATTATGCACGCTTAAAAATAATAAAAGCAGACTTGACCTGATAGTTTGGCTGTGAGCAATTATGTGCTTAGTGCATCTAACGGGCGAGGTAAGCCGACCGCAGAATGCGGGTCGGCTTGACCGAAATGTTAGAGCCAGAAGCCAAAACGGATAACCGTAACTTGGCGACGGGCGCTAACTGCGAAAAGGCACGGTGCCACCGAGGCGGCACAGCACTACGAAAAAAATAGCTGCTCGCGCTTGCTACACAAGGGCCAGAGGCCAAAAAGACCACAAACCAGCGTAACGCCACCAGGCGAAGCCCAGAGAAACGGCAAACCCAGCGCTGCACAGCGTTTGAGAAACTGAATGCCGTTTGAATAAACATGGGCGAAATAAAGGAGGGTTTCAGTGGTACTAACTTTGTTTTAGGGCGACTGCCCTGCTGCGTAACATCGTTGCTGCTCCATAACATCAAACATCGACCCACGGCGTAACGCGCTTGCTGCTTGGATGCCCGAGGCATAGACTGTACAAAAAAACAGTCATAACAAGCCATGAAAACCGCCACTGCGCCGTTACCACCGCTGCGTTCGGTCAAGGTTCTGGACCAGTTGCGTGAGCGCATACGCTACTTGCATTACAGCTTACGAACCGAACAGGCTTATGTCCACTGGGTTCGTGCCTTCATCCGTTTCCACGGTGTGCGTCACCCGGCAACCTTGGGCAGCAGCGAAGTCGAGGCATTTCTGTCCTGGCTGGCGAACGAGCGCAAGGTTTCGGTCTCCACGCATCGTCAGGCATTGGCGGCCTTGCTGTTCTTCTACGGCAAGGTGCTGTGCACGGATCTGCCCTGGCTTCAGGAGATCGGAAGACCTCGGCCGTCGCGGCGCTTGCCGGTGGTGCTGACCCCGGATGAAGTGGTTCGCATCCTCGGTTTTCTGGAAGGCGAGCATCGTTTGTTCGCCCAGCTTCTGTATGGAACGGGCATGCGGATCAGTGAGGGTTTGCAACTGCGGGTCAAGGATCTGGATTTCGATCACGGCACGATCATCGTGCGGGAGGGCAAGGGCTCCAAGGATCGGGCCTTGATGTTACCCGAGAGCTTGGCACCCAGCCTGCGCGAGCAGCTGTCGCGTGCACGGGCATGGTGGCTGAAGGACCAGGCCGAGGGCCGCAGCGGCGTTGCGCTTCCCGACGCCCTTGAGCGGAAGTATCCGCGCGCCGGGCATTCCTGGCCGTGGTTCTGGGTTTTTGCGCAGCACACGCATTCGACCGATCCACGGAGCGGTGTCGTGCGTCGCCATCACATGTATGACCAGACCTTTCAGCGCGCCTTCAAACGTGCCGTAGAACAAGCAGGCATCACGAAGCCCGCCACACCGCACACCCTCCGCCACTCGTTCGCGACGGCCTTGCTCCGCAGCGGTTACGACATTCGAACCGTGCAGGATCTGCTCGGCCATTCCGACGTCTCTACGACGATGATTTACACGCATGTGCTGAAAGTTGGCGGTGCCGGAGTGCGCTCACCGCTTGATGCGCTGCCGCCCCTCACTAGTGAGAGGTAGGGCAGCGCAAGTCAATCCTGGCGGATTCACTACCCCTGCGCGAAGGCCATCGGTGCCGCATCGAACGGCCGGTTGCGGAAAGTCCTCCCTGCGTCCGCTGATGGCCGGCAGCAGCCCGTCGTTGCCTGATGGATCCAACCCCTCCGCTGCTATAGTGCAGTCGGCTTCTGACGTTCAGTGCAGCCGTCTTCTGAAAACGACATCAAAATTCATCCAAACAGCATCAATCACGTAAAGAAATCTGGTACAGTTATCAATGTACAGATTAGGAGCGTTTGATGCGCATTGGCTACGCCCGCGTTTCCACCCAGGACCAACGACCCGAGCTTCAACTTGATGCCTTGGCTGGTGCTGGCTGCGAGCAGGTGTTTCAGGAGAGGCAATCCGGCAAGGATAGGGATCGGCCGGAACTGGAAACCTGCCTCAAGGTGCTGCGCAAGGGTGACACCCTGGTCGTATGGCGGCTTGACCGGCTGGGGCGCTCGCTCAAGGACCTGGTGGAAATCGTCCATGCCCTAGAGGATCGGGGCGTCGGCTTTCAGTCGCTGACCGAAAGCATCGACACCACCAATGCAGGCGGCAAGTTGGTCTTCCATGTCTTCGCCGCGCTTGCCGAGTTCGAGCGCAACCTGATCCGCGAACGCACCGTCGCCGGACTGGCCGCCGCTCGTGCGCGTGGCCGCAGGGGCGGTCGCAAGGCCAAGATGAGCAAGGCAGACGTACGCAAGGCTGCCGCCATGCTGCTCGATCCGCTTATGACCAAGACCGAGGTCGCCAAGCACTTTGGCATCTCTCGGGTGACATTGAATCTGGCGCTGGAGCGCGAAGGCTACCCGCAGAATCCCGCCGCGCCGCAGGGAGAAACCGTCGCATGACCGAAACCGAATTCAAGAAGCTGCTGTGGGATTCTGCCAACAAGCTGCGCGGCGCCATGTCCGCCGCAGAGTACAAGTTTCCCGTGCTCGGGCTGGTGTTCCTAAAATACGTGAGCGACATCTTCGAGGCCCAGCGCGAAGTGATCCGCACCCGACTGGCTGATCCCGACTCGGACCTGTTCATGCCAGAGGACATGAGGGCCGATGCCTTCGCCGCTCTCTCTGAAGACCGCGATGCCTACAAGCAGGACAACGTGTTCTGGATTCCGGAGGAGGCCCGCTTCGGCGACCTGCTCAAGCAGGCCGCCAGCCCTAAACTCGGCAAGCTGTTAGACGACGGCATGGCTGCCATCGAGCGGGAGAACGATAAATTGCGCGGCGTGCTCTACCGAGACTTTGCCCGTCTGCCGCTGGAAGACGGCGTACTCGGCGACCTGATGGGCATCGTGGCCAAGATGAAATTTGACCCCACGCAGGACACGTCGCGTGATGTCTTCGGCGAGGTGTATGAATACTTCCTCGGCAACTTCGCCCTGTCAGAGGGGCAGCGCGCCGGGCAGTTCTACACGCCACGCTCGGTGGTGTCCGTGCTGGTGGAAATCCTTGCCCCGTTTGCCGGTCGCATCTACGACCCAGCCTGTGGCTCGGGCGGCATGTTCGTCTATTCGGAGCGTTTCATTGAGGCTCACGGCGGTAAGAAGGGACAGGCTGCCATCTACGGCCAGGAACTCTCCGCCACCACGCGCAAGCTGGCGTGTATGAACCTCGCCATTCGCGGCATCGACTACGACATGGGGCAATCGCACGGCGATACCTTCCACAACGACCAGCATCCGGACCTGCGAGCCGACTACGTGCTCGCCAATCCGCCCTTCAATATCAAGGGCTGGGGCGCCGACAAGCTGCCCAAAGACCTGCGCTGGAAATACGGCGTGCCGCCTGACGGCAACGCCAACTACGCCTGGCTACAACACATGCTGGCCCGCCTGTCGGCGGAGGGCCGCGCCGGCATCGTTCTGGCCAACGGTTCCATGACCACGAACACCGGCGGCGAGGGCGACATCCGCACCGCTATGATCAAGGGCGACGTTGTGGAATGCATGGTCGCTCTGCCGGGACAGCTCTTTGCCAACACCCCGATTCCCGCCTGCTTGTGGTTCCTCTCCCACAACAAGGGCGCCGGAAAGAATGGCAAACGGGACCGTCGTAAGCAGGTGCTGTTCATCGATGCCCGCAAGCTCTCCTCGCTAATTCCCGGCTCACGCAAGCAGAAAGAATTGTCGGAAGCCGAGATTCGCCAGATCGCCCAGACCTACCAAAACTGGCGCGGCACAGAATGGGGTGAAGGCACTTACGAGGATGTGCCGGGCTTCTGCAAGTCCGCCACGCTGGCCGAGATCGAGCAGCACCGCTATGCGCTGACACCGGGCCGCTACGTCGGCGCGACCGATATCGAGGACGACGACGATACATTCGATGAGCAGATGGCAAATCTGACTAGCGAGTTGTCGGTGCTGTTTGGCCGGGGGAGTGACCTAGAGGCGGAGGTGCGGGAGCAGTTAGGGAGGATTGGATATGCCGTCTGAGGAGGCTATCTCCATGCGGTTGGACGCTATTGCTGATCTCAATCCTCTGCGCCCTTTAAAAAAAGGCACAATCGCTAAACTGATTGACATGGCCGCACTTCCAACCAGTCACAGGTCGATTGAGATATCGTCAATTGAAAAGCGCCCCTATTCATCCGGTGCTCGATTCAAGAACGGTGACACCCTCATGGCTCGGATAACGCCTTGCCTGGAAAACGGCAAGTCCGCGTTCGTGAATTGCTTAAACGAGAGTGAAGTTGCAGCCGGCTCTACTGAGTTCATTGTCATTGCACCCAAACGGGATGCTGAAGCTGATTTTGTCTACTACGCCTCTCGTTTTCCTGAGTTTCGGCTCTATGCCATATCCCGTATGGAGGGAACATCCGGAAGACAACGTGTTTCTCATCACTCGATAGCCGATTTTGAGTTTCCGTATATAGATCCGGAGGATCGCGTAGCAATCGGTAGGATGCTGCGCTCCCTCGACGACCGCATAGACCACAACCGTGCTCTCGCCGCCAACCTCGAAGCTATCGCACGGCGCCTGTTCAAATCCTGGTTCGTGAATTTCGACCCGGTGTGTGTCAAGCTGGCTGGTGAGAAGCCCGTTGGGTTGGCCGATGACCTTGCCGTGCTGTTTCCGGATCGATTCGTGGACAGCGAGTTGGGGGAGATTCCGGAAAGGTGGAAACGCGGCACTTTGGGCGATGTTTGCGAACTCAATCCGGAAACGTGGTCGACCAAAAAGCATCCGGAAATCCTTGAGTACATCGATCTATCGAACGTCAAGTCCGGCTGCATTGAAGATGCAACCTCGTACCTCTGGGACGAGTCACCGAGTAGGGCTCGGCGAGTTCTGCGTTGTGGTGACACGATTGTCGGTACTGTCCGCCCCGGAAATCGCTCATTTGCGCTTATAGCCACGGACGGCCTGACGGGCAGTACCGGGTTCGCCGTACTGCGACCGTCCCACTCCTATCACCGAGAATATCTATACCTCGCCGCAACGTCAGATGATGCAATCGATCGTCTGGCCCACCTTGCGGACGGCGCCGCATACCCAGCCGTTAGACCGGATGTGGTGACAGGTGCGGAAGTTGTCCTCCCGAATGACGAAATCATGAGGCAGTTTTCAGTCATTACCTGCCCCATGTTCGACCAGATCGCGGTATGCCAAAGTGAATCCTCGGTGCTCTCGTCGCTCCGCGACCTTCTACTTCCCCGCCTGATCTCCGGCAAGCTCCGCGTCGCGGAAGCCGAATCCCTCATCGAAGAGGCCATCGCATGACCGCCAAGAAACCTCTCAGCAAACTGGAACGCGTACCGCTGCGCGAAGCCTGGAAGCATGAGGCCAGCGATTTCACACCCTGGCTGGCCGAAACCGACAGCCTAAATGCGCTGGCGGATGCATTAGGCATTAGCGAATTAGTGTTGGTGGCGACCGAGCACTGGGTCGGCGATTTCAAGCTGGACATTCTGTGCACCGATGGCGATGAGCAGGTCATCATCGAAAACCAGCTCGAAAAGACCAACCACACGCACCTGGGCCAGATCATCGCCTACGCGGCCGGCGTTGGCGCCAAGAAGGTCATCTGGGTTGCTGAATCCTTCCGCCCGGAACATGCCGCTGCCTTGCAGTTCCTCAACGACAACACCACCGACGATCTGAACTTCTTCGCCGTCGAGGTCGAATTGTGGAAGATCGGCGACTCACCGCTGGCGCCTAAATTCGAGGTGGTGGTGAAACCCAACGAATGGGCAAAAGCAGGTCGGGAACAGGCGCGAGCGGCAGCAGCTACGACGCCAACGAAGCAGTTGCAGCAGAAATTCTGGACGGCGTTGATCGAGCATCTGGCGGCCAAGGCACCACAGATTCGGCCGCAGAAGCCCCGGCCCCAACACTGGCTCAACAATTCCATTGGGCGCGCCGGCTTCGGGCTGAACCCCACCGCGAACACCCGTGACCAGCGATTGGGCGTCGAGCTATGGATTCCCGGTGCCGAGGCAAAGCAGCATTTCGCGAAGCTCTCCGCGCAGAAACAGGACATAGAAACCAAGCTGGGCTTCGAACTGGACTGGCAGGAACTACCCGACGCTAAAGCCGTGCGTATTGCCTCCTGGTATCCCAACGCCTCCATTGAGGACGAGCAGCGCTGGCACGAGTACATCGACTGGCTGACGCAGCGACTGGTCAAGATGGATGCGGTGCTGCGGCCCATCGTGAAGGCGTTGCCGTGATTGATCCGATCCACTCACTGGCGTTCTCGGTGCAGGCCAATCCCGGCGTGTACGCCGTTCTGCTTGGGTCCGGAGTTTCCCGCTCGGCGAGAATTCCGACTGGTTGGGAAATCACCCTCGATTTGGTGCGAAAGCTGGCCAGCGTGGCTGGAGAAGCCTGCGAACCCGATCCGGCGGTTTGGTATCGCAACAAATATGACAAGGAGCCCGATTACTCTGCGCTGTTGGATGCACTTGCCAAGACACCTGCGGAACGCCAGCAGCTTCTGCGCGGGTATCTTGAGGCAACTGAAACCGAACGTGCCGATGGGTTGAAGGCCCCCACTGTAGCCCATCGAGCCATCGCAGATTTGGCAGCGAAGGGCTACATCCGCGTGATCATCACCACGAACTTTGACAGACTCATGGAAACCGCGTTGGCCGACGCAGGTGTTGTCCCGACAGTCCTGAGTTCACCTGATCAGGTACAGGGAGCGCTGCCGTTGATCCATACCCGCTGCTGCGTGTTCAAGGTACATGGTGATTACCTCGATACCAGGATTCGCAATACACCGGATGAGTTGGAAACCTACCCGCCAGAGTTCAACAAGGTGCTAGACCAAATTTTCGATGAATTCGGCCTGATTGTCTGTGGCTGGTCAGCGGGATGGGACACTGCTTTGCGCGATGCTATCACCCGCTCGGTTTCGCGTCGCTTTTCGCATTTTTGGGCGGTGCGTGGTGAGCCAGGGGATGCCGCGCTTCGTCTGATTCAACACCGCCAAGCGGAAACCATTGGCATTGCCGATGCGGATGGCTTTTTCTCTGAACTATCCCGTCTCATAGAGGCGTTGGAGCAGTTTTCCCGACCGCATCCGCTGTCGACTGAGGCGGCCGTCGCGAGTCTCAAGAGTTATCTTGCCGAACCCAAGTACCGCATCCGGCTGGCCGATCTGATTGGCAACGAGGTCGACAAAATTGCCGATGCGACCTCAGGCCACAGTTTCGCACTGCAAGGTGGTCCGACACCAGACACGAATTCGTTGACGGCGCGTGTTCGCGCCTATGAAGCGGCGTGCGAAACCCTGATGGCGATGGCGGTAGTAGGTGGCCATTGGGGAGAGGAGTGGAATCACCCGGCGTGGCAGAACACCCTTAGCAGGCTTGCGGCGCGCAGAGGTGAAGCAGGCTTTTCTCTATGGATCGAGTTGCAACGTTACCCTGCGACCCTAATTCTTTATGCCTTGGGTATTGGTGCAATAGAAGCCGGCGAGCGAGGGTTGGTATTCCTCGGAAAACTATTCTCCACACCAGTCCATCGTGAAAATCGGGAGGACAAGACGGCGGTGGAAATGCTACCGGCGTTCTGTCTCTTCGATAGAGGTAACGAGCCGGCGAAGCTGCTTGAAGGTATGGACCGTCGCCATGCCCCCTTGAATGACTGGATCTATGCGCTGCTGAGAGCCAACGCCCTGGGAATTGTCCCCTCAGAGACACGATATACCTATGTCTATGACAAACTAGAAATCCTGATGGCGCTGTGTTATGCATTTCACGCGAACCGTGAGAAGCGCTGGTACTGGGCACCTCCGGGCGCATACGGCTATCGGCACGAAAATCGGGAACGCATCTTGAATGAGATTCAAGGCTCGCTCGACAGCCTTGGCGACAAATCACCCTATGTCAGAGCCAACATCTTTGGACATTCGGCAACCGACTGCAAGACGGCGCTGGAGGCATTCGCCAACTGGGTAAAAGAACTGAGGTGGTGGTAGCGATCATGACCGAAAACGACCTTGAACAAGCGTGCATCGATTGGTTCCGTGAACTAGGCTGGGAATATGCCCACGGCGAATCGATCTCGCCCGGCGGTTTTTCGCCTGAACGAGCGCATTACAACGAGGTGGTCTTGGCTCCGCGCTTTCGCGCTGCACTGGAAACCCTGAATCCTGATCTTCCGGCTACCGCCATCGACGATGCGGAAAAGCGTGTCCGGCAGTTCGCCGGCCAGTCCCTGGTGGAAGCCAACCGCGACCTTTACGTCTGGCTGCGCGATGGCATTCCGGTCGATATCGAGGAAGATGGCCACCGCCGCCAAGCGTTTGTCGCGGTGTTCAATTGGACCGATCTGACTCGCAATGACTGGCTGATCGTGAATCAATTCACCGTCAAAGGCAGCAAGACGGTTCGCCCGGACATGGTGGCCTTCGTTAATGGCCTGCCGCTGGCCGTGATCGAGCTGAAGAATCCCGCCGACGAGAAGGCAGATGTGTTCGCCGCCTTCAACCAGATACAGAACTACAAGAACGAGATTCCGCAGCTTTTTGAGCCGAACGTGGTGTGCGTCATCTCCGATGGCGCCGTAGCGCGGCTAGGGTCGATTTCCGCCGACCAGGAGCGATTCATGCCCTGGCGAGTTGCCGAGGGCATTGTCACGCCGGAGCAGCATCTTGAACTGGAGGTGCTGGTCAGGGGGCTGTTCGAGCGGCAGACCTTTCTCAAGTATTTCCGCCACTTCATCGCCTTCCAGACCTCGGGGGCCGGCACCTTCAAGGTTATCGCCGGCTATCACCAATACCACGGTGTGCTGAAGGGCGTGGATCGGGCGTTGGCATCCATCAGCGACCATCGCGAAGGAAAGCGTGGCAAGGGCGGCGTGATGTGGTTCACCCAGGGCTCGGGCAAGAGCCTGCTGGCCGTGTTCTACGTCGGCCTATTGCGCGAGCATCCCGATTTGGAAAACCCGACCGTGGTCGTGGTGACTGACCGCAAGGACCTGGACGGACAGTTGTATGAAACATTCGCTTCCTGCCGAATTCCGCTGCGTACGACCCCCGTTCAGGCTGGCGACCGAGCAGAACTGAAAAAGCTACTCACCGAACAGGTGGCCGGCGGCATTTTCTTCACGACCATTCAGAAGTTCGCACCAGAGAAGGGGCAGGCGACGGTCGAGGAAATCAACCCACGTTCCAACATCATTGTCATCTGCGACGAAGCGCACCGTACCCAGTATGGGTTCAAGAGCGAGTTGGACAAGAAGGGCGAGAAGTTCCGCTATGGTCTGGCTAAGTACATGCACGATGCGCTACCGCACGCCCTGTACCTTGGCCTAACCGGCACGCCAATTTCTGAGAACGACCGCGATACCGAGGCTGTGTTCGGCACCTACGTGGACATCTACGACGTGCTGGCGTCTCAGAAGGACGGCACGACGGTTCCAATCCACTACGAGCAGCGCATCATCGACCTGTCGGTCAACAAGGGCGAATTGGACTCCCTCGACGAGGAACTGGACGCGCTGCTGGAAGATGACCCCGAAGAACAGACCAACAAAACCATTTCCACCCTGGCGCGCCTGGAATCCATCGCCATGGCTGATGGTCGGCTGGAGAAGCTAGCCGATGACCTTGTGCAGCACTGGGACGAAAGGCTGGAAGCCCTCGACGGCAAGGGCATGATCGTAGCCATCAGTCGCAAGGCGGCAGTAGCGCTTTACGACGAAATTATTAAGCGCCGCCCCGACTGGCACAACAAGGACATCAACCAGGGCGTCATCAAGGTGGTGATGACCAGCCCTGCCTCCGATCCCCCGGCCTTACGCGCCCATGCCACCTCGCCCCAAGAAAAGAAGTTGCTGGAAAAGCGAATCAAGGACCCGGACGATCCGCTCAAGCTGGTGATCGTGCGCGACATGTGGCTGACTGGCTTCGATGCCCCTTGCCTGCACACGCTGTATGTTGACAAGCCGATGCGTGGCCAGGGACTGATGCAGGCCGTTGCACGCGTCAATCGCGTCTGGAAGGACAAGCCGGGCGGCCTGGTGGTGGACTACATCGGCATCGGTGAGGAACTGAAGCAGGCCATCGCCCAATACACCCGTGCGCGAGGCGGCGATCAGCGTGGCGAGCCGGTGGAGTTCATTGACGAGGCGCTGAAGATCGTCAAGGAGACTGTTGGCGTCATCCGCGACATGCTGCACGGCGTGAATCTGGAAGGTATCGCCACTGATGCGAAAAAGGCGCTCGTTGCCCTGCCGCTGGCAATGAACCATCTGGTTAAGCTCAACCAAAAGCCAGAAGGCGCGCCACAGGATACAAAGCCACCAGGCGTCAAGCGTTTCCTCGATCAGGTCACCAAGCTCTCCAAAGCGCAGGCACTGGCCGGCACGCATCCGGAAGCTTTGGCGCTGCGCAACGAGATTGCCTTCTATCAGGCGGTGAAGGCCGGTCTTGTGAAATTTACCGGCGTCGGCGCCGGCAAGAGCAAGGTCGAGAAAGAAGCGGCAATGCGGCAGATCGTCGCCAAGGGTGTGCTGGTTAATGGCGTGACCGACCTGTACAAGACGCTGGGTGTCGACAGGCCGGACATTAGCGTACTAGATGAAACCTTTCTCAAGAAACTCGGCGAAATCCCGCAGAAGAACCTCGCAGCCGAGTTGCTGCAACGCCTGATCGATGACGAAATTCAGGCCAGAGGCCGGCGCAATACAACGCAGGCCCAGAAGTTCAGCAAAAAGCTGACGGATGCGATCAACAGATACACCAACCGGGGCCTGACCTCGGCCCAGGTGATCGAGGAACTGATCAAGCTTGCCCATGAGATTGCGGCGGATAAACCGCCAGAGGACATGACCGAGGACGAGTTCGCGTTCTACGAAGCACTACGAGAGAACGAAAGCGCCGTCCGTGACATGGGTGATCCGGTGCTAAAAGCGCTGGCCCACGAACTGACGGACAAGCTGCGCAAGTCGGCCACGATTGACTGGCAGAAACGCGATGCCGCCCGAGCCCGTATGCGCCTGCTGGTGAAGGTACTGCTGACCAAGTACAAGTATCCGCCGGACAAGCAGCCTGAAGCTGTGGAAAAAGTAATCGAGCAGGCCGAGCTGTACGCCGATTTGTGGGCTTTTGAGGGTGCGTAATCTGCATGCCGATCCTAACTTACGAACTGGGCACAAGGACGACCCCGAACGACCGTAGCACGACGGGTGCCCGTGACGGCTATGTGGCAGCGATCATTAAGCAGGACAGCGACTTGCGGCCGGCGCAGGTGTATTCCGAACTGGCCGCTAATCGCCTTGCCCAGTTTCTCGGCTTGCCTGTCGCGGTCGGTGTGGCCGTTCAGTCTCGCCGTACCACCGATTCACTACGGTTTGCCTCCCTCAAAGCGGCGGAATCCGGGTTGGATTATTACGACTTCACCGATCACGATGCGTCCTTCGATGATGACGGCGACGATGGCATTGTGCCCGGCATGCATGTCGAGTCCGGCCACGTCAGCGCCTTGCAGCGGGTTTGCCAGCGTTTTCCGCTGGAGACCGCCCAAATCGCCGTTTTCGACTTGTGGATTGGCAACGATGATCGGCCGGGAAACCTGAAGGCCGAATTGAGCGAGGACAGTTTCGGCGCAATCTTCGCTATGGATCAGGGAGCCTCGCTGCTCAGTTGCACGGACAGGCGTCCCTTGGCACTGGAACTGTTGCGTAGTGCTGATTTTCCCCGCTTCCATGCCTTCCAGAAGCTGGTGGCATCCTTGTACTGTGGCGAAATGATTGAGCGCATTACCGCCATCCCGGATTGGGCCATGTATGCGGCGATGACTTTTGACGACAACGTGGGCAGCGTGACGATTGCCGAGCAGTACGAGGTTTGCGAAATCCTGAAGGATCGGCGGCGCTTTCTACGGGAACTGGTGGAGCGGGTTCTGCTGTAGTACCTCGTCATGAGTGGCTATGGCTTCCATAGCGCTCGGGCCGTGGTACTGATTTGCGCGGCACCAGACGCGAACCCAGGATTGTCCCGCTCGCTTTACGGCCCGCTCCTCTCGCGCCGCATCCTTGCGCGATGGAAACTCTTTGGCCGCCATGATGCAGTAAGGCTTGTTGATTCGCGTGAATAGTGCGCCGCGGCCGGCGACGTGGTGCCGGAACCGCTGTTCGACATCTAATGCCATTCCGATGTAGATCCGCCCGTTGAAGCACATCAGGACGTAGACCGACCAAGGGCGCTCACTCATCGTCTTGCGCGAGGAAAGCGCGTCGGAATTCTTCGGCGGCGTCTCGATCCAGCTCGGCATTGACGCTGTGTCCGGCCAGTTTGATGGCCCGCTGGATAATTGGAATGCTGACCTTGAGCTGATCGCGCAGAACGATGGTGCCCATGGTCTTCTGGCCACTACGGAACATATTGATGACGCCGGTACGGCGCAAGACCTCTCCCTTGTGACCAGATGCCTCACGAATTTTCTCTGAGGCAACAGAGCGAGAGATGTAGTGCTTGTTGCGCCCCGGAAAAATGTACTGCTCCTCAGGGCTCCCAAGAAAACGGGAATGCTTGTCGGCCAGGTTCAGGCACTCATCCAGAGCGGAGGATACCTCCGGCTCCAACTCGAACCCATCGTCGCTACTGCTTTTGACAATCCAGCAACCTGATTTCTCGCTACGTACCAAATCGGAACGCCGCAGGGAAGTTATAGCCACGATGGTCTGGCTGTATAGCAAGGCCATGAATGCGAGAAAGCGTCCTTGAGGGTCTGGGTGGAGACAGATCCGATCGTAGGCTGCACGAGCTTGTTCCAGCGTTAAAACATCGAATTTTTCAGCCTCGTGATCACGGATTGATTTTCCATGCCGCCGGTTGAAATTAAGCGCTGGAATAAAGCGATTTTTCGTTCTTGACCATTGATAGAATTTGTTAATGGCATAGCCATAGGTCGGGCGGCGCTGAAATTCAGCCATGTATCGGGACAACCACATGCGGCCGGCTTCGTGCAGGTTTCGGTGACCATGCTGATATAGCCAGTCAAGGTAATGCCCGAGCTTGAATACCATTTGCTGGATCGTGTTTAATTTGACGGCAATTTGCTCACCAAATTGCCCGTGCTGAAATCCGAACTCCATGATGTCATAGTGGTGTTCGACGTAGCCACCAAGAAGATCCGCAAACTCCGGGCAGTCCCCCTTCGTGATCCACTTGTCCACCTGGCGGTCAATGGATTGAATATTGCTGATTGACGGAAAGCGAAGTTTCTCGGCTTTCCAGTACGGTAGGGCGCTGAGAGCAGATGTAACGGTGACCGTGCGGTAACTTTTGAGGATAGCTCGATACCATTCCAGAGGTGGTTCGCCTGTCCCGATCTCGCGGATATAACGCATTAAAATGTCTCGCCTGGCAGCTAGCGTTTCAGTTTTCTCTCCTCGAATTGCGGAAGTGGCCCTCGGTAATGCCTTCAAAGCAGCGCGAGTATCCTCGCTGCTTCCATTTTTTCTTATCCAGCATTGATCTGGCTGGTTGTTCCCCACACGTGCCGTCATTGCTTGGCAGCAAAAAAAGCGGTTATAACTGACTTCCCGGCAATCTGCCGGGATCAACGCACCGCATGCCTCGCAAGGTTGCTGGATGCAGCGTTCGGAATAGCCTCGCGGACTCATTGATCCTTCTTCAATCCGAGTACGGCAACCTTTGGCCCTAGCAAGGCAGATTTCCGCTTGTCCTCGGCCTTGCGCTTGGCAGCATCGATTTCCTGAGCAGCAATCGCATCTGTAGATTTCTTGGGTTTCGTCGCTTTGGGCGTAATAACTTTGGGTTTCTGTTGCGGTACTGGCTCTGAAGCCACTTCAACCAGGTCGAAAAGTTCAGATGCCTCACATCTCAATGCCTTGCAGATGGCGACGAGCAATTCCGGCCGAATGGCATTCGGGTAGGGCGTCATTTGCCGAAAGAAATGCGACGAAGAGATATCGAATCCCTGCTGCTTTACGAGCTGATAGAGATTGGCGACGGTCATATCGCGCTCGGCCAGGAGCAGTTTGATTCGGAATCGCAGCTTGGTTTCGGTTGTCGTGGTGTCAGTCATGGTTTACCTCTTGGATTTCAGTCGGTCGCATCGCCACGGTTCTTATACAGGCGGTTGACGTGTTGTTTGATGGGATCCCCCTTGATGGAGGATGCCTTGCGGTAATAGCCTTCAGTGGTAGTCGCCATCGAGTGCCCGGCCAGATCAGATGCTGAGCTGAGGCCCAGGGTGTCCGTCATCGCGGTCAGGAAAACATCGCGCAGCCGGTGCGGGCTGACATTCCGCGTTACTCCAGCCTGGCGGAAACGCAACTTCACGGCTCGCTCGATTGCGGTTTTCGAGATGCGCTTGCGGCAGTCCGAGAAGAACATCGCATTCCGGTCCTCGGGTGGCACACCACCATTGGATAGCCAATGCGGCCGGATCACTTCGACGTAGTGCTTCACGAATTCGTACATGCCCGGCACGAGGATTGGCAGGGTCCGCTGCTTCTTGCCCTTGCCGATTACGTGTAGCAGACCGAAATTCTGATACTGGGGGCATTCCGGGTCGAAATCAAAGTCGGTCAGATCAACGCGGCGCAACTCATCTTTCCGCAGACCGTAGGCGTAGAACATGGTGATGACCGCTCGATCACGCAGCAGTGGATAGAGCGATTTGCTATTGATCTCGATGGCTTCAAGAATCTCGGCCTCGAACCACTTGAAGACCTGCTGCACCTCGTTGGGCGTCGGACAGGTCAGCTTTTTCTTGCGCTGCCTTGCCCCCCGAACCAAGGCTCGGCTCTTATCGTCGGCAATCTGCTGAAAGTTGCCACCGGGGTGACGGGACAGAATCTTATTGGCAACGGGACGGTCGGCCAGAATCGAAAGGCAGAAGTCCTTGATGTAGTGGTGGCGCCCGCGAATCGTGGCAGCGGCCAACCCTTGCGTCTTGAGGGAGGCGATGTAGTGCTGAAGATGCTGGGGCTGCCAGAGCCACGGCGTAGTCTTGCAGTGCTCCAGAAATGAAACTACTGCGACTACGGCCTGCTTGCCGCTGCCCGGCGAGTTGCCATCGCTCCCGAGTTTGTAGGCAAAAAACATTTCCAGCAGCACGACAGTATCTGCACCGTCCAACCCGCCGCCAAAGAGATTGTGAGCGCGCCGCAGGTAGCTCTCGATGTCCTCAGTGAACGCAAGATGACCTACCCGCCCTTCCGGCAGGGTAACTTGCATCTGCACCACATTGGATTCTCTTTTGGCAGCACTCATACGCTCAATATAGCATTAAGTCGCTTATGTTGCAATAAATTCCCGTATATTGAGAATTTCGTTGTCCGCTATGGACATAGAATGCCCCCTCGATAAAGCCAGCAGCGTCCGTGCAAAACGGACGGTCTTCATTACTCATGGGAATTAGTCCCTAATAATGAGAATTGCCGTGGCTATACGATACTAAAGTGGGGTTAAGTAGGGTTAAAGTAAGGGGCATCCTGGATAAGGGGGCCACTAGTACGGATGACCCAATACAGAGCAGCACTCACTGAGCATGGGTGTGGTCTGCCCCACCAAGGCCCCTGTAGGTCATTTATAGAGGCCCAGGGCAGGGACTGACACCATAGCCCCGCATCCTGGTCATAAATTCTGGGGAATATTTCTGAGGGGTCCATACCTTACGCTGTCCTGGCATCGGTCCCCCGTGGGGGGTGGTCTGCTGCCAAGGCCACCATAGCGCCCTGACCATGGCCCCGGAAGGTCATCTAATGGGCAGCCTATCGGGAATGCCTCTAGGACGCACAGGAAGGGGCCTAGGATGCGCCCGCCTCCCTTGGGAACACAAGGCCTTAGCCTCGCAGCAGGGAGCCGCAGAAGGGCCTCTACAGGGCGGCGCAGCGTCAGCCACCGTCGTGTCAAGACTGGTGGACAGTGGGCGGTTCGTGGTAGCTTGGATTTAGGCAAGGCCGGGTGGCCTGCCTGTGCGCGATCACACTTTGATCACACTGGATGTGATGAACATTGAGCCAGAAAGAGGAAAAGGACCAAGGGCTACGCACTGTAACCTCTTGATCCTTTAGGGAATCGGGTGGTGGACCGAATGAGGATCGAACTCACGACCTCCGCATTGCGAACGCGGCGCTCTCCCAGCTGAGCTATCGGCCCGAATCGGGGAACGATTATGCATGAGCCCTGCCTGAATAGACAAGCCGTGGCACACGGCGCGGGCCATGGAAAAGGAAAAAAGATGACTTCATGCAAGCTGTCCGAGCGGCGATGCCAGCCCTGCGAGGGCGGCGTCGCACCGCTCGATGCGGCGACCAGCGCTCGCCTGCTGGCCGATCTGCCGGGATGGACGAAGGAGGGCGAGCAGATCGCCAGGACTTTCGTCTTTGCCGACCATTACGAGGCGATGGCCTTCGTCAATGCCGTCGCCTGGATTTCCCACCGGGAGAACCATCACCCCGATCTGGCGGTCGGCTACAAGGATGTCCGGATCGCCTACTGGACGCACGCCATCTGCGGCCTGTCGGAAAACGATTTCATCTGCGCCGCCAAGGTCGAGAAATTGCTCGCTTTTTGACGTCGACCACCGGATTCAACCCTGGCCGGCACCGGCCACGGCGCGCCGCAGGCGGTCGGCGACCGCCGTCCATTCCGCCCCCTCCGGCAAGGCCTCGACGACGATCATATCGACGCCGGCATGGTCCATGTCGCGCAGCGCGGCGTACAGGTCGTGGGCATAGCCGACCGGGTCGGCCGGCATCAGGCGCCAGGCGTGCGGCATGCCGGCCTGCGGCGGCTGGTTGGCGCTGATCACGGCGCACTTGCCGCCGCGATGGCGCTGGGCGTTGATGAAGTCGAGCAGGCGTTGGCCGGCCACCATGCGCAGCGGCGTCACCGGCGCATAGTGCGCTTCGAGCGAGCCGGAGACGCGTGGCGCGCCGGCCGCCGTTTCTATGGCCGGCCGGCGGCCGAGGATCGCTTCGAGATGCAGCGGCGAGATGTGGCCGGGGCGCAGCACGACCGGCTCGCCGCGCGAGCAGTCGACGATGGTCGATTCGATGCCGACCGTGCACGGCCCGCCGTCGAGGATCAGCGGCACGGCGTCGCCCAGTTCTTCGCGCACGTGGTCGGCCGTGGTCGGGCTGATCCGCCCGAAGCGGTTGGCCGACGGCGCGGCGATGCCGGCATGTTCTCCGGCAACGGCGGCGAAGCGGCGCAGCAGTTCGAGTGCCACCGGGTGGCCGGGGACGCGCAGGCCGACGGTGTCCTGGCCGCCGGTCACGGCGTCGGGCACCCAGGCCTGCTTTTTCAGAATCAGGGTCAGCGGGCCGGGCCAGAAGGTTTCCATCAGCTCCCAGGCGACGTCCGGCACCTGCTCGGCCCAGCGGTCGACGGCGTCGTGGCCGGCCAGGTGGACGATCAGCGGGTGATCGGCCGGCCGACCCTTGGCGGCGAAAATCCTGGCCACCGCCGCCGGGTTGGCGGCATCGGCCCCCAGGCCGTAGACCGTCTCGGTCGGGATGGCGACCAGTTCGCCGGCGCGCAGCAGTTCGACGGCGCGGGCGTAATCGGCGTCGGAAGGGGTCATTCGTCCTTGATGCCGATGGCGGCGCGGGCGGCCAGCGCGGTCTTCTGCACCGCCTCGGCGTTGTCGCCGATCACCGTGAAGTGCCCCATCTTGCGCCCCGGGCGGGCGTGGTGCTTGCCGTAGAGGTGCAGCTTCAGGTTGGGGATGGCGTAGAGCTTGGCCCAGTCCGGCTCGCGGTAAGTCTCGCCGTCGTACCACAGGTCGCCGAGCAGATTGACCATGACCGACGCCGAGTGGGCGCGCGCTTCACCGAGCGGCAGGCAGCACAGCGCCCGCACCTGCTGCTCGAACTGGTTGGTGACGCAGACGTCGATCGTGGCGTGACCACTGTTGTGCGGGCGCGGCGCCATTTCGTTGACGATCAGCTGGCCGCGGCTGACAAAGAATTCGACGGCCATGGTCCCGATGTAGCCCAACTTCTCGGCAATGCGGGCGGCGACATCCTCGGCGTCGCTCCGCACGCAGCCGGTGGTCCGCGCCGGCACGATCGAGACGTCGAGGATGCCCCGGGTGTGCTGGTTCTCGCCGGTCGGGAAGCAGGCGACCCGACCGTTTTCGTCGCGGGCGAGGACGACCGAGACTTCGTAATCGAGCGCCAGGCGCTGTTCGAGCACGCAATGCTCGCCCTTGAAGTGGCCGAAGGCGAGCAGCGCTTCCTCAACGTTATTGACCGTCGCCTGCCCCTTGCCGTCGTAGCCGAAGCGGGCGACCTTGAGGATGGCCGGGAAGAGGCTGGCCGGCGCCGATTTCAGGTCGTTTTCCGAGTTGACCGCGACGAAGGGGCCGTGCGGAAAACCGTTGTCGCGCAGGAAGGATTTCTCGGCGATGCGGTTCTGGCAGACGGCGACCGCCGCCGCCGACGGGCGCACCGGGACGAACTTGGCCAGGTAATCCAGCGTGTCGGCCGGGACGTTCTCGAACTCAGTGGTGATCGCCGCGCAGCCGTTGGCGAATTCGTCGAGCGCCGCGTAGTCGTCGTAGGCAACGCAGAAATGGCGATCGGCGATCTGGCCGGCCGGGCTGTTCCTGTCCGGATCGAGCACCCAGACCTGGTAGCCCATCTCGTGGGCGGCAGTGACAAAAAAGCGGCCGAGCTGGCCGCCGCCGAGCATGCCCAGCGTGGCGGGCGGCAGGATCATTGTTTTTTCTCCTTGGGATCGACGACGAAGCCGATCTGGCGCGAGGGATTTGCCGGTGGCGTTGCCATCTGCCGGATGGTCGCCACCAGGGTGGACAAGCTGTTGTCGTGGCTGGCGACGCGCGCTTCCAGTTCGTCGAGGCGTGCGGCCAGTTTCGAATGTTCGACCAGCATCTGGCGCAGGCGGACGAAGGCACGCACGACGAAAACGCTCATTTCGACGGCCCGTGGGCTGTTCAACACACTGGCCGCCATGATGGCGCCGTGTTCGGTAAAGACACGCGGCAGATGCGGGGAAAATTTGAGCCTGGCGAGGTGGTCGCATTTTGCGACCACCTCGGCTTTTTCTTCCACAGTCAGTTGAAACATGAAATCGACCGGGAAGCGTTCAAGGTTGCGCTTGACCTGCTCGTTGAAGCGCTTGGTCGTCACGCCATAGAGGCCGGCCAGGTCGCTGTCGATCAACACGCGCTCGCCCCGCAGCAGCAGAATGCGTTGCTGCACGTCGACACGAACCGGAAACTCGCTCACCGAATCACACTTCCGGCAGCTTCATGCCCAGCACCTTGTCGGTCTGGGCCTGGCGGAAGGCCTGCAGCTTGGCGTTGAGCGCCGGGTTGTCGTTGGCCAGCATGGCGACGGCGAACAGCGCGGCGTTGGCGGCGCCGGCCTCGCCGATGGCAAAGGTGGCGACCGGGATCCCCTTCGGCATCTGGACGATGGAATGCAGCGAATCGACGCCGGACAGCGCCTTCGACTGAACCGGCACGCCGAGCACCGGCACCGTCGTCTTGGCGGCCAGCATGCCTGGCAGGTGGGCGGCGCCCCCGGCGCCGGCGATGATCGCCTTGATGCCGCGCTCGCCGGCCATGGCGGCGTAGTCGAACAGCAGGTCGGGGGTGCGGTGGGCGGAAACGACGCGGGCCTCGAAGGGCACGCCGAAATCCTTGAGGATGACGGCGGCGGCCTGCATGGTCGGCCAGTCGGAGTCGGAGCCCATGACGACGCCGACCACGGGTTGATGCACAGCGTTCATAGTCCGGCCTTTCGTTCGGCGGCTTCAATGGTGTTGGCAAGCAGCATGGTGATGGTCATCGGGCCGACGCCGCCCGGCACCGGGGTAATCTGGCCGGCCACTTCAAGACAGCCGGCGAAATCGACGTCGCCGCACAGCTTGCCATCCGGCAGACGGTTGATGCCGACGTCGATAACGACGGCGCCCGGCTTGACCATGTCGGCGGTGACGAATTTCGGCTTGCCGATGGCGGCAACCAGGATGTCGGCGCGGCGGGTGTGGAACTTCAGGTCACGGGTGCGCGAGTTGCAGACGGTGACGGTCGCCCCGGCGTTGATCAGCAGCAGCGCCATCGGCTTGCCGACGATGTTCGAACGGCCGATGACCACGGCTTCCTGGCCGGTCAGGTCGACGCCGCCTTTTTCGAACATCTTCATCACGCCATACGGGGTGCACGGGATGAAGCGCGGGTTGCCCTGGGCCAGCGCGCCGACGTTCTCGGCGTGAAAGCCATCCACGTCCTTGTCGGCGGCGATGGCTTCGAGCACCTTTTCCTCGTCGAAATGCCTGGGCAGCGGCAACTGGACCAGAATGCCGTGGATGTTGGGATCGGCGTTCAGTTCGGCGATCTTGGCCAGCACGGTTTCCTGGTCGACGGTCGCCTCGTAGGTGATCTTCTCGGAGTGCATGCCGATGGCCAGGCAGCCATTGACCTTGTTGCGGACATAGACCTCGGAAGCCGGGTCGGCCCCGACCAGAATGACCACCAGGCCGGGCCGGTGGCCCTTGGCGGCCAGCGCCTCCACGCGGGCCTTGAAGCTTTGGCGCAGTTCGTCTGCCAGCGCCTTGCCGTCGATAATTTGTGCCGTCATCGTCGCATCCATCGAAAAAGAAAAGGGGAAAGGCGCCGCCTTTCCCTTGAACTTTCAGGATTTTATCAGAATCTGCCCGGCCTGCCTCGGGCCAGCCCGCCACGGACGGGATCGCCATTGACCGACATCAAGGCCGGCCAGCGACCGACCGCGAACAATGCAAGCTACCCCAGTCACCGACCGCCATGACCGCCGCCAGCCTCGACCTCGACACCGCCCCGCCCCGGGCCGGGCGCATCCCCGGCAACAAGGGCATGTGGGTCGGCATTACCTGCGAATTCGTCGAATTCGCCGTGCTCTTCGCCGTCTATTTCATCGCCCGCGCCCATTTCCCCGAGGCCTTCCAGGCCGGGGCGCAACGGCTGTCGGTGCTTGCCGGCACCAGCATCACGCTGCTCATGGTGACCAGCAGCTACCTAATCGCCTGCTCGGTCAACGCCATCCGCCACGGCCGCCAGCGCAGCGCCGTGAACTGGCTGGTCGCCGGACTGGTCGTCGCCCTCGGCTACCCGATCGCCAAAGTGCTTGAAATCGACTGGAACCTGGCGCACGGCATCAACGGCGAATCGGGCATCTTCTTCACGGTCTATTACTACCTGACCTTCAACCACCTGGTGCATGCCACCTGGGGCATCCTCGGCATTCTCTGGGTGCTTGCCCGACTGCTCTGCAACGGCTACAGCGCCGACGACTACGCCGGGCTGGAGGCGCTGGCCAGCTACTGGCACGCCACCGACATCATCTGGCTGGTCATCTTCCCGCTGTTCTACGTGCTGGCCTGAGCATGGATTCGAAAATCGACCATTTTTCCCGGTTGACCGCAGCATGGCTGGGGCTGGTCGCCCTCACCCTCGTCGGGCTGGCCCTCAGCGAGTGGGCCCGCGACCTGCGCTGGCTGCCGCTGGTGGTCGCCGCCATGCTCTGGCTGAAGGGCGCCCTGGTCGCCCGCTGCTTCATTGAGTCGTCCGTCGCCCACCCCTTCATCGCCCGCCTGCTTGGCATCTTCATCGCCCTGGCGCCGCTCGCCCTGGTCGCCACCGCCTTCTTCGGCAGCACGCTGGCCCGCTGGGCCAGCCTCTAGAAAACCCCGCTCGCATTGAAAAAACCGGCAGTACGCGTTTACCCGTGTTGCACAATACGAATTTTGTTTTTACAATGCGGAACACGAATTAGGGAAAGTACGGGTTCGCTCGCGTCCCCATTAGGAGTTACAGTTGTTTTGCTCACCAGGCAAAACAGGATGAAAACCAACTTAGGAGACAAACCATGGCCAATCAGCCAAACGCCCTGCCTGAATCCGCCGACATCGATCCGCAGGAAACCAAGGAGTGGACCGAAGCCCTCGAAGGCGTGATCGCCCAGGAAGGCCCGACCCGCGCCCACTACCTGATCGAAACGCTGATCGGCCAGGCCCGCGAGGACGGGATCGACATCCCCTACTCGGCGAACACCGCCTACATCAACACCATTCCGGCCGACCAGCAGCCCAAGTACCCGGGCAACGCCGACATGGAAATCAAGATCCACTCCTACATCCGCTGGAACGCCATGGCCATGGTCGTGCGCGCCAACAAGGAGACCAACGTTGGCGGCCACATCGCCTCCTTCGCCTCCGCCGCCGCACTGTACGACGTCGGCTTTTCGCATTTCTGGCGCAGCATCAACGACCCGTCCGGCGGCGACCTGATCTTCTTCCAGGGCCACTCGGTGCCCGGCGTTTATTCGCGCGCCTTCATGCTCGGCCGTTTGACCGAGGAGCAGATGGACAACTTCCGCCAGGAAACCGGCGGCAAGGGCATCTCCTCCTACCCGCACCCGTGGCTGATGCCCGACTTCTGGCAGTTCCCGACCGTTTCCATGGGCCTTGGCCCGATCCAGGCCATCTACCAGGCCCGCTTCATGAAGTACCTCGACTCGCGCGGCCTGGCCAAGGCCGGCGACCGCAAGGTGTGGGCTTTCCTCGGCGACGGCGAGACCGACGAAGTCGAGTCGCTCGGCGCCATCGGCATGGCCGGCCGTGAAAAGCTGGACAACCTGATCTTCGTCATCAACTGCAACCTGCAGCGCCTGGATGGCCCGGTGCGCGGCAACGGCAAGATCATCCAGGAACTCGAATCGGAATTCCGCGGTGCCGGCTGGAACGTCATCAAGCTGATCTGGGGCACCCACTGGGATGCGCTCTTCCAGCGCGACAAGGCCGGTATTCTCAAGAAGCGCATGATGGAACTGTGCGACGGCGAGTACCAGACCTTCAAGGCCAAGAACGGCGCCTACGTCCGCGAGAATTTCTTCAACACGCCGGAACTCAAGGCGCTGGTCGCCGACTGGACCGACGATGAAGTCTGGCAACTGAACCGCGGCGGCCACGACATTTTCAAGATCTTCGCCGCCTACAACGCCGCCGTCACCCACAAGGGCGCGCCGACGCTGATCCTGGCCAAGACCATCAAGGGCTTCGGCATGGGCCAGGCCGGCGAGGCGATGAACACCTCGCACCAGCAGAAGAAGATGGACGTCGAGCAGATCGGCCGCTTCCGCGACCGCTTCGCCCTGCCGGTGCCCGACGACAAGCTGGCCGAACTGCCCTACCTGAAGTTCGCTGAGGATTCGGCTGAATACAAATATATGCTGCAGCGCCGGATGGATCTCGGCGGCTTCCTGCCGCAGCGCCGCCGCAAGGCCGACCCGCTCGACATCCCCGGCCTCGACAAGTTCGACGCCCTGTTGAAGGCTTCCGGCGAGGGCCGCGAACTATCGACGACCATGGCCATCGTCCGCATCATGAACATGATGTTGAAGGACAAGAATGTCGGCAAGAACGTCGTTCCCATCGTTCCCGACGAGTCGCGCACCTTCGGCATGGAAGGCATGTTCCGCGCCGTCGGCATCTGGAACCAGGAAGGCCAGAACTACGTGCCGGAAGACCACGACCAGCTGATGTTCTACAAGGAGTCGAAGACCGGCCAGGTGCTGCAGGAAGGCATCAACGAATCCGGCGCGATGAGCGACTGGATCGCCGCCGCCACCTCGTACTCGGTGCATAACGTCCAGACCATTCCGTTCTACATCTGCTACTCGATGTTCGGCCTGCAGCGCGTCATGGACCTCTGCTGGGCCGCCGGTGACCAGCGCGCCCGCGGCTTCCTGATCGGCGGCACCGCCGGCCGCACGACGCTGAACGGCGAAGGCCTGCAGCATGAAGACGGCCACAGCCTGATCCTGTCCAACCTGATCCCCAACTGCGTTTCCTACGACCCGACCTTCCAGTACGAAGTCGCCGTCGTCACCCAGGACGGCATGCGCCGCATGTTCAAGGAGCAGGAAGACGTCTTCTATTACCTGACGGTGATGAACGAGAACTACGAGCATCCCGAAATGCCGGCCGGCGCCGAAGCCGACATCATCAAGGGCATGTATGCCTTCAAGAAGGGTGGCGAATCGGCCGGCCCGCGCGTCCAGCTGCTCGGTTCCGGCACCATCTTCCGCGAAGTGATCGCCGCCGCCGACCTGCTCAAGAACGACTGGGGCGTCGAGGCCGACCTGTGGGGTTGTCCGAGCTTCAACGAGCTGGCCCGCAACGGCCAGGACGTCCAGCGCTGGAACCTGCTGCATCCGCTGGAAGCGCCCAAGCTGTCGCACGTCGAGGAAAAGCTGGCTGGCGCCAAGGGCCCGGTCATTGCCGCCACCGACTACATCCGCCTGTTCTCCGAGCAGATCCGTCCCTTCGTCAAGGCACCGTACGTGACGCTGGGCACCGATGGTTTCGGCCGTTCCGACACCCGCGAAAAGCTGCGTCATTTCTTCGAAGTCGATCGTCACTGGGTGACGCTGGCCGCCCTCAAGGCGCTGGCCGACAACGGCGAAATCGACCGCGAGAAGGTCGCTGCCGCGCTGGTCAAGTACAACCTGGATCCGGCCAAGCCGAATCCGATGTCGGTATAAGAGGGGAGAGACGACATGAGCCAAATCATCGAAGTCAAAGTCCCGGATATCGGCGACTTTTCCGACGTCCCGGTCATCGACCTGTTCGTCAAGGTCGGCGACAGCATCAAGGTCGACGACGCCATCGCCACGCTGGAATCCGACAAGGCCACCATGGACGTGCCGAGCACTGTGGCCGGCGTCGTCAAGGAAGTGCTGATCCAGCTTGGTTCCAAAGTCAGCGAAGGCTCGCTGCTGATCAAGGTCGAAGCTGGCGGTGCCGGTGCTGAAGCTGCGCCGGCCCCGGCCGCTGCCCCTGCTCCGGCGCCCGCTGCCGCCGCACCGGTGGCTGCCGCACCCGCCGCCAGTGGCGGTGTTGTGGAAGTGAAAGTCCCCGATATCGGCGATTTCTCCGACGTGCCGGTCATCGACCTGTTCGTCAAGGTCGGCGACAGCATCAAGGTCGACGACGCCATTGCCACGCTGGAATCCGACAAGGCCACGATGGATGTGCCCTCCACCGTCGCCGGTGTCGTCAAGGAAGTACTGGTCCAGCTGGGCTCCAAGGTCAGCGAAGGTTCGCTGCTAATCAAGGTTGAAACCGGCGCAGGCGCTGCTGCTGCCCCGGTGGCCGCCTCAGCCCCGCAAGCTGCCGCGCCGGTAGCTGCTCCGGCTCCAGCCGCAGCGCCCGCCGCTGCCCCGGCTGCCGCCCCCGCCGCATTGGCACCTGCCTTGCCGGTCGGCTCCAAGGTCCATGCCTCGCCATCCGTCCGTGCCTATGCCCGCGAACTGGGTGTCGATCTGAGCAAGGTCAGCGCCACGGGCCCGAAGGGTCGTATCCTGAAGGAAGACCTGACCAAGTATGTCAAGGGCGTGATGTCCGGCGCCATTTCCGGCCCGGTCGCCTCCGCCGGCGGCGGGGTCACCGGCGGTGGCACGCTCGATCTGTTGCCGTGGCCGAAGGTCGATTTCTCCAAGTTCGGCGAAATCGAAACCAAGCCGCTGTCGCGCATCAAGAAGATTTCCGGCCAGAACCTGTCGCGCAACTGGGTGATGATCCCGGCGGTTACCTATCACGAGGATGCCGACATCACCGACCTCGAAGCCTTCCGCGTGCAGCTGAACAAGGAAAACGAGAAGGGCGGCGGCGCCAAGCTGACCATGCTGGCTTTCCTGATGAAGGCCTGCGTCAAGGCCTTGCAGAAGTATCCGGAATTCAACGCCTCGCTCGATGGCGACAACCTGGTGCTGAAGAAGTATTTCAACATCGGTTTCGCGGCCGACACGCCGAACGGCCTGGTCGTACCGGTGGTCAAGAACGCCGACAAGAAGTCGGTCTTCGAACTGGCGCAGGAATCCGGCGATCTGGCCAAGCAGGCGCGCGACGGCAAGCTGAAGCCGGCCGACATGTCCGGTGCCTGCTTCACCATTTCCAGCCTGGGCGGCATCGGCGGCACCTACTTCGCGCCCATCGTCAATGCGCCGGAAGTCGCCATCCTCGGCGTCAATAAGTCGGCGCTGAAGCCGGTCTGGGACGGCAAGCAATTCGTGCCGCGCCTCACCCTGCCGCTGTCGCTGACTGCCGACCACCGCGTCATCGACGGCGCGCTGGCCACCCGCTTCAACGTCTATATCGCTCAGCTGCTGGCGGATTTCCGCCGCGTTGCGCTGTAATCCGGGGAGAGCGACATGAGTCTCGTAGAAGTCAAAGTCCCGGATATTGGCGATTTCTCCGACGTGCCGGTCATCGACCTGTTCGTCAAGGTGGGCGACAGCATCAAGGTCGACGACGCCATCTGCACGCTTGAATCCGACAAGGCGACGATGGATGTTCCCTCCACCGTCGCCGGCACGGTCAAGGAAGTGCTGGTCCAGCTCGGCTCCAAGGTCAGCGAAGGTGTTCTGCTGATCAAGGTCGAAGCCGGTGTCGCTGCTGGCTCTGCACTCCCTTCGGTCGCGGTCAACCCGGAAAACGCGCCAAAACCGGAAGCTGCCCCTGCGGCCGCCGCGGTTGCCGCGCCAACCGCGGCCAGCCACGGCGGCACGGCCGATCTCGAGTGCGAAATGCTCGTGCTCGGCGCCGGCCCCGGCGGTTACTCGGCAGCCTTCCGCTCGGCCGACCTCGGCATGAAGACGGTCATTGTCGAGCGTTACGCAACGCTCGGCGGCGTCTGCCTGAACGTCGGCTGCATCCCGTCCAAAGCCTTGCTGCACGTCGCCGCAGTCATGGAAGAAGCCCAGCACGCCTCTGATCTCGGCGTCACCTTCGCGGCGCCGACCGTCGATATCGACAAGCTGCGCGCCCACAAGGACAAGGTCGTCGGCAAGCTGACCGGTGGTCTGGCCGGCATGGCCAAGGGCCGCAAGGTCGACATCGTGCGCGGCTACGGCTCCTTCCTCGACCCGCATCACATCGAGGTCGAAGTTACCGACGGTACTGGCCAGGACAAGACCGGCAGCAAGAAGGTCATCAAATTCCAGAAGTGCATCATCGCCGCCGGTTCGGCCGCCGTGCATCTGCCCTTCATCCCGCGCGACCCGCGCATCGTCGATTCGACCGGGGCGCTCGAACTGCGCTTCGTGCCGGAGAAGATGCTGGTCATCGGCGGCGGCATCATCGGCCTGGAAATGGCCACCGTCTATTCCACCCTGGGCTCCCGTGTCGATGTCGTGGAAATGATGGACGGCCTGATGCAAGGCCCCGACCGCGACGCCGTCAAGGTCTGGGAAAAGCAGAACGCCAAACGCTTCGACAAAATCATGCTGAAGACCAAGACGGTCGCCGTCGACGCCAAGGACGACGGCCTCTACGTCACCTTCGAAGGCGAAGGCGTGTCGCCTGAACCGGTCAAGTACGACATGATTCTGCAAGCCGCCGGCCGCGCGCCGAACGGCAAGAAGATCGGCGCCGACAAGGCGGGTGTCATCGTCACCGACCGCGGCTTCATCAACGTCGATGCCCAGATGCGGACCAACGTGCCGCACATCTTCGCCATCGGCGACCTCGTCGGCCAGCCCATGCTGGCCCACAAGGCGGTCCATGAAGCCCACGTCGCGGCCGAAGTCGCCGCCGGCCACAAGGCCGCCTTCGACGCCCAGGTCATCCCCGGCGTTGCCTACACCCATCCGGAAGTGGCCTGGGTCGGCTATACCGAGGAACAGGCCAAGCAGGAAGGCCGCAAGGTCGAGACCGCCAAGTTCCCGTGGGCCGCCTCCGGCCGCGCCATCGCCAACGGCGCCGACTACGGCTTCACCAAGCTGATCTTCGATGCCGAAACGCACCGCGTCATCGGCGGCGCCATCGTCGGCCCGTCGGCCGGCGACATGATCGGCGAAGTCTGCCTGGCCATCGAGATGGGCTGCGATTCGGTCGACATCGGCAAGACCATCCACCCGCACCCGACCCTGGGCGAAACGGTCGGCATGGCCGCCGAAGTCGCCCACGGCACGTGCACGGACGTTCCGCCGCCGCGCAAGAAGTAAAGTCCTCTGCGTCCGCTAAACATTTTTAGCGTTCGGTTTTGGCGACGGCTCATCCCCGTCGCCATTTTTTTATGCTAAAAACGCCGCCCATGACCGCCCATCCTTCCGCTCCCCGTCGTTCGCCCCCCGAACAGGCCCGCCTCGAAGCCGCCCTGCGCGAAATGTTCGAACACCGTATCTCTTTTCACGAAATCGTCGGCTTCAAGGTCGCCTCGCTCGACCCGGCTGCGCCGCAGCTGACCTTCAACATGCGTCCCGACCTGGTCGGCCACTACCTGCACGGCCGCCTGCATGGCGGGGTGATTTCCACGGCGCTCGATGCCGTAGCCGGCATGGCGGTGATGGTCGGCATCGCCGAGAAATTCAACGACGAAAACACCGAGCAGATCGCCCAGCGCTTCGGCCGGCTCGGCACCATCGACCTGCGCGCCGACTACCTGCATCCCGGCGTCGGCCAGACTTTCACCGCCACCGGGCGCCTGACCCGCCTCGGCGGGCGCATCGCCTCGGCGCAGATGACGCTGGAAAACGAGGCCGGCCTGCTCATCGCCACCGGCAGCGCCGCCTACGTCGTCAGCTAGACCGGGAGCGCTGCGGTCGACGGGAAAAATCGGCCGAAATCGAAATTCCGGCCAACCGGGTTCACAGAATCGGCAGCCCCTGCTGCTCGCCGCGCTCGTAGACCACGTTGGCCCGGCCGACGATCAGCGGGTCGAGATTGCCGATCTTCTCGGTGTCCTTGTTCTTGTAGGGCAGCTTGTGCAGCACGTAGCGCATGGCGTTAAGCCGCGCCCGCTTCTTGCAGTTCGACTTGATCACCGTCCACGGCGCGTCGGCCGTGTCGGTGTGGAAGAACATCGCCTCCTTGGCCCTGGTGTAGTCACCCCATTTGTCGAGCGAGGCCATGTCGATCGGCGACAGTTTCCACTGCTTGAGCGGATGCACCTCGCGTTCGCGGAAACGCCGGCGCTGCTCCTCCTGGCTGACCGAGAACCAGAACTTGATCAGGTGCGTGCCGTTGCGCGCCAGCATGCGCTCGAATTCCGGCGCCTGGCGCACGAACTCGGCGTACTCCTGGTCGCTGCAGAAACCCATCACCCGCTCGACACCGGAACGGTTGTACCAGGAGCGGTCGAAGAGCACGATCTCGCCGTTGGTCGGCAGATGCTCGACATAGCGCTGGAAATACCACTGCCCGCGCTCCTTGTCGCTCGGCTTCTCGAGCGCCACGACCCGGGCGCCGCGCGGATTGAGGTGTTCCATGAAGCGCTTGATGGTGCCCCCCTTGCCCGCCGCGTCACGCCCCTCGAAGAGGATGACCAACTTCTGCCCGGTCTCCTTGACCCAGGCCTGCAGCTTCAGCAACTCGACCTGCAGGCGGTACTTCTGGCGCTCGTAGTTCTTGCGCTGCATCAGGTTCTTGTAGGGGTAACCGCCGTCGCGCCAGTCCTTGACCAGTTCGTCGTCCGGATTGGCGACCACCCGGTCCGCCTTGACGCCCTGCTGGCGCAGCAAGTCGCGGAGCAAGGCCACCGACTCCTCGGTCGGCATGCCGGCGATGACGTCACGCATGGCACCGGCCTTGGTTTCCCGGGCGCCGTCGCTAGCCGCGCCAACGACGAAGGCCTCGATCGCCGACGGCGTCAGGGCCGGCGGCGTATCGCCGCTCGCCACCCGGCGCGGCTTGGCCGCACCCACTGCCGTTTTCGGATTGCGCCGCCGAACCGGGGACGGGCCGGCCGGGGCGGTTCCGGAGGCCATGGCCGCTGCTGATTCCTGTTGCTCGACTCCAGTCGCCGCGGCAAGGGCAGTCGTCGCTTTGGCCGGATTCTTCTTTGTGGTCGCCATGCCTTTTCTCCATCCCCGGAACAAAAGGCTTATTTCACGCCGATCCGGCGCCCTTGTCTAGCCCAGCAATTCCACCGGCATGACTGCGCGCAGCACCGTCTGGTTTTCCTCGCGACGCACCCGGTTGCTCAACCACCACACGGCCCCCTTCTTGATGCTCCACTCGGTCTCATGGCCGGCCAGCAACAGCGACGCCAGGCGACCGAGCGACGGCTGATGGCCGACGATGAGCACCGCCCCGTTCGCCGTCGGCCAGCCCGAGGCGGCGATCAGCTCGGAAACGCAGGCATCCGGGCCGATCTTGCGAACCGTTTCGAAGGGCAGGTTCAGGGCCTCGGCCGTCTGCTGCGTACGCACCGCCGGGCTGACGATGATGCGCAGATCCTTTGGCTGCTGGTGGCGTATCCACCCGGCCATCGCCCGCGCCTGCTTCTCGCCGCGGGCGGTCAGCCGCCGCTTCATGTCGTCTTCGCCATCCTCGGCTTCGGCGTGGCGCCACAACAAGAGATCCATCGTCATCCCCCAGGAAAAACGCGCATGCTGCCCGAGACATATTACGCCGTGATTTCACGACCGCCACGCCGGCTGGCCAAAGATCACGAATCGGCCGGCTTCGCCTTCAAGGTCTTTTTTGCGTAGATGTCGAAGCGCGTCGATTTTCCTTCCAGCGCATAGCCCGGCGCCGGGCCGGCGACAGGCGGTGCCTTGCGTGGCCGCTTGACCACCACCCGATGGCTGGCCAGGGCCAGCGCCGCCGCCAACAGGTCCGGCGCATCCGGATCGTCGCCGACCAGCGGCCGGAAGAGGAGCATTTCCTTCTTGACCAGCGCGCTCTTGTCGCGATGGGGGAACATCGGGTCGAGATAGACCACCTGCGGCGGCTCGTCCGCCCAACCCGACATCAAGGCGATGGCATCGCCGCAACGCAGTTGCATCCGCTCGGCAATCGGCCCGACCTCGGCATCGAGCCGCGCCCGCCGCAACCCGTCGGCGAGCAGGGCGGCAATCAGCGGATGGCGCTCGACCAGCGTCACCTGGCACCCCAACTGGGCCAGCACGAAGGCATCCCGCCCCAACCCGGCCGTCGCATCGAGCACCGTCGGGCGAACGCCGGACTGGATACCGACCGCCCGGGCGATCATCTGCCCGCTGCCGCCCCCCTGCAGCCGCCGATGGGCCGCCGCGCCACCGACAAAATCGACCCGCACCGGCCCCGGCGCCTTCGGCCCCGTGGCCTGCAGCAGCAGACCTTGGTGGCCGTACTGCAGCACGAACCCGGCCATATCGGCCGGCGACAATTTGAGCTCCCCGGCAAGCGATTCGACCGCGCCGGCAAACTCCGGGGCGAGCGCCTCGATCAAACCAGCCACTCCTGCCTCACTGACCACGCAGTTCTCCTCTTCCGTACCGGACCCACTCCCCTTTCCAGACCGAGAAATGAAAAACGGCAACCTGGTAAGGTTGCCGTTTTTCATAATGAATCTTGGTGGCCAAGGGCGGAATCGAACCACCGACACGCGGATTTTCAATCCGCTGCTCTACCAACTGAGCTACTTGGCCAAGAGAGGGCGCATTATAGCGAGGCAATAGGTGCTGCGCAACAGGACTTCGCAGTTTTAGGGCGTTCCCGGTGCAACAACCCTGTGCCATCACGTACCGACCGGCGGCGACTGGCGGTACAGCTCGGAAAAGTCATCCGGCGGCGGCAGGGGCGGTACCGGTGGATGCCAGGCCGGAAAAACGACGCGGGCGATTGCCCCGCCCGTCGGGTTCGGGCGCAGACTGGCCCGGGTGCTGTGCTGCACGGCAATTTCCTGAACGATGGCCAATCCCAGCCCGCTGCCTTCGCTGCTCGAATCGTCGACCCGATAGAAACGCTCGAAGACCATTTCCGCCTGCTCTTCGCTGATCCCCACGCCATCGTCCTCGACCTCGAAACGGACCGAGGCTGTATCGCCGACCACCCGACAGGTCACATGACCGCCAATCGGCGTGTAGCGCAGTGCGTTGTCGATCAGGTTCTTGGCCAGTTCGCTGAGCAGCAGGCGGTTGCCGTTGATCATCGCCGGCCCCTCCGACTCGAAACCGAGATCGATATCTTTGGCGATAGCGGCCATGATCAGGTCGCTGACCACGGATTGGGCCAGGTTACTGAGATCCATCGGTTCCTGGCGACGTTCGGCCAGTTCGCCCCCCTCGGTCCTGGCCAGGGTCAGCAGTTGGTTGATCAGGCGACCAGCGCGGTCGACGCCGGTAGCAATCTGGCGCAAGGCATGGCGCAGGGCCTCCGGGTCGGTCTCCCGCATGGCGAACTGGGCCTGCGTCTTCAGGCCGGTTAGCGGCGTGCGCATCTGGTGTGCCGCGTCGGCGACGAAGCGTTGCTGGGATTCGACGCTGCGCTTCATGCGGTCGAGCATTTCGTTGAAGGCCTCGACCAGCGGCTCAAGTTCTTCCGGCACCCGCCGGGTGGCGATGGGTGAAAGGTCGTCCGGCTTGCGGGCGTCGATCGTCTTGCGCAGACGCGTCAGGGGCCGCAGGCCGCGCGACAGGCCGAACCAGACGAGCAGGACTGCCAAGGGGATGATGATGAACTGGGGCAGGATGACGCTGGCAACAATCTTGTTGGCCAGCTGACTGCGTTTGTCGGTGGTCTCCCCGACCTCGATAACCACCCACTGTGACCTCGGCATGTTCGGCTCGGCCAGATAGGTATAGGCCATGCGCAGATCCTGCCCCCTGAACTCGGCGTCCCGCAGGTAAATCTCGCCGGCCACGACGGATTCATCGGTCGGCACTGGGCGCGTCGGCAACTCGCGGTCGCCGGCCAGGAACTTGCCTTCCAGCGTGACGACATGGAAATAGACGCTGTCCGTCTCGTCGGCACGCAGCAGCGCCCTAGCCGAAGCCGGCAGCGACAGCACCGGCTTGCCATTGACTAGTTTGACCTGGCGCGCGATGGCGGCAACGTGTTCGCGGAGCGCCTGGTCGTAGGGGTAGTTGGCAACGTTGTTGGCAAAATAATGGGTAAAGGCGATGCTCAGCGGCCAGACGAACAACAGCGGGGCCAGCATCCAGTCGAGAATCTCGCCGAACAGCGAGCGCTCGGTCTCGCTGGCCGTCGGCGAGAAGCTACTCGCCTTGGGGTCGCTCAAGGCAATACCCCAGACCGCGCACGGTTGCGATCTTTACGCCGCCGGGTTCGATTTTCTTGCGCAGGCGATGCACATAAACCTCGATGGCATTGTGGCTAACCTCCTCACCCCAGCCGCACAGGTGATCCACCAGTTGATCCTTGCTGACCAGGCGGCCCATGCGGCTGAGCAGCACCTCGAGCAAGCCCACTTCGCGGGCCGAGAGATCGAGGGCCTGCCCCTGGATCTGGGCCACCCTGCCGACCTGGTCATAGGTCAGCGCGCCGCACTGGATGGTCGGCGCCGTACCGGCCGAGCGGCGGGTCAGCGCCCTGACCCTGGCCTCCAGTTCCGCCAGTTCGAAAGGCTTGACCATGTAATCGTCGGCCCCGAGATCGAGGCCCTTGACCCGGTCGCCGGTTCCGTCGAGCGCGGTCAGGATGAGGACAGGCAACTGGCAGTTGCGGGCCCGCAGGTTCTTTAGCACGCCAAGGCCGGACAACTTGGGCAGGCCAAGGTCGAGGATCAGCAAATCGTAAGGAACCGTCATCAAGGCCGACTCGGCATCCAGCCCGTTCGGTGCCCAATCCACTGCGTATCCGCCCTGACGTAGCGAGCGGGAAAGACCATCGGCGATGATGGTGTCGTCTTCAGCAATCAGTATGCGCATTTATCCGTTGCCACTTATGCCGGCGTAAGAATGACGTAAGCCAGCCGCATTATTCTGTGCGGGCTGTTCTCCTTTTATGGTCTTTGGAGTACGTGGCTAACGCCGCGGCTCAGGGGGTGGCCCGATCCTGCACTGGGCGACCCCCTACCGTTTTTTTGCCCGCAAAACGTTCACAGTCTAGCAAATTAATTGCCTGGCGCATTCTGCAGTGCACCACCGGTGCCGGTCCGGGTTTGCCAAGCGATCAGGGCGACGGCGGGTTTCGACAAATCAACGGCAAAATCCCCGACCGACGTGTCATCGGCGGGGACGCACAGATCATCCCGTCAAAGCAGAGAAAGCACTACCCGGAACGGCCCACCTTCAACCGCTCCCGTTCACCCCCGCCTATTCGGCCGCAAGGCCGCTCTCCGCCTGAGCAGGAAGAGCAGGCCAAGCATCACCGGCACCAAGCTTCCAGGCTCGGGAACGTTCACCGTAATGGCCGTCATCGTTCCGCTGAACACCCCTTCCCCGACGAAGGTCAGTCCGGTGATGAAAGCCGTCGGATTGTCAGGCTCCAGGCCGGCCGAGGTTTCAATGCCGAGGATCCGGAAGCGGTCCACGCCGCCGTCCCCGAAATCGTACTCTTGGCCACCCTGAACATCCGCCACCTTGACCCACTGGCCGTTCTGCCACAGGTACAACTCGTACATGCTGTCGCCCACGCCGGTCGGCAGCAACATCGTCCGGAAATTGGGGTTGCCCTGCCCTGTCTGATAGTCATAGCCGACAGCCAGCAGCGGGTCGATGAAAATCTGCTGCCCAGGCTGTACGGAAATCGGCTGGAAGGAAAAGACCGGCGCCGGCCCGGCCAGGTTGACCATGGGCAAGAACACATTGGCCGGAGCCCCCTGGGGGAGGAAGGTGAAGTCGAAGATGGAACGGGTTCGGCTCAGAATATTGGGCAGACCGACTCCGCCGTTGGGGTCGCGAAGGTCGAGCAAACTGATCTCCAGCGAATAGAGTCCGTTGATCTGAAGTTGGAAGGGTGCAGTCTGACCGCCACCGGGCAGCGCTGTCGGAGCGATGAATCCATTCGCGTCGACCGGCAAGGTGAAAGAAGTGGCAGTAGTCGGAATCTTCCCTGAAACATAGATCACGTCAGCTATTCCGGCCCCCCCGACACCGGCCAGCCCGACTCCGACACTTCGCTGGTGATCCCATACCTGGATTCTCACCGCGTCGATGTTTGTGGGATTGCTCGGCAACGTCCAGTTGAAGGTCGGGTTAAAACCGCTACCAGATATCGACACGCTGCCCGGATGATCGATGACAGTAGCTCCGGCGATCGACCGGGTTGTCGCCACTGCGTAATCCGTCGTTCCGCCGCCGGTATTCTGAAAACCCAGTAACCAGCGGCCATCCTGCGCGATGGCTGCGTCCGGCGACCGGCCGTAGAGATTCGGCGAAACAGTAAAATTATTGGCACTCAGAGAAGGCGCCCCGACGAACAGTTGCGGCGTAATCGTCGTTCCCGGCGCTGGTGCGGGAATGTAGGCCCCTGTCGTCCCCGCAAACCCGCCAGCCGTGACATCCACTGCGCCGAGCGTCTGTCGCAAGCCCTGGGGAAAATTGAAAGAGTTGGCGCTGACATTATCGAGGAAATGAAATGTCCCGTTATCGCCATTCAAGACGGTAATCGGTGCCGCATGCGTGAGGGGGAGCAGACCAATAAGGAACAGCCAAATGACGCCTGCCCTGAGTGCAATCAAGTTCATTTTCGCCTCCTCGAATTCTTGTATGACATACCCCTGTCGCATATATTTTCGACGGGGACGCGGAACTGATACGCACATCTCATGCCAAAATTGCCCGACTTCCTTACGCCAATCATCCCCAGATGATTGGCGTATTCCGACGCAACAGGCTGATGCTCGATTGTCAATTTTCCCGTCTCACCTGAACAGGTGAAACGGACACTTGCTTTTCCACAACACTATCGTTGGCGGGGGCTGCCATGGCCGCACTGAAAGCGAAGGAACTGAGTGAAATGATCGGCATAATTCATGACGCCGGCCTGGCCCCGGAACACTGGCCTGGCGTGCTGGCCGGCATGCTGACTTTGCTCGACGCCTCGGCCGCCTTGCTGTGCAACCCGCTGCAAACGAACTTGCCGGACTGGCTGATCGCATCCTGCGGCCTGGCTGACGATTTTCTGAATCGCTGCGCCGAGACATGGATTGCTGCGGGCATGGCCGGGCCCCTGTTCGCCCCGGGCCGGGTACTGACCGAAATTGACCTCATGCGCGGCAAGCCAGCCCTGGGCGCGGATTATCGCCACAAGGCGTTCTTTCCAGCCGACTTCTCGCACCTGTGCTGCGCCGTCGTTGGCGGAGCAGATGATAGGGCCGCCAAACCCGCCCTGATGGCATTTTTTCACAACCATGGCGCACTGCCTTTCGGGCGCCGCGACAAGGCGCTATCGCGCATGCTGGCCGGGCACATTGCCCGCGCCCTGAGCGTCGCGCAGCATCTGCGGGCGACGAGTACAGCCTGCAACGAAAGCCTCGAGGCGATCGACCTGATGGCCGCCGGGGTCGTAATTTTCGACAACCGAGGCCGAATTACCCACCTGAACCCGGCCAGTCGCCGCCTGCTGCGCGGCGACGCTGAAAGCGCAAATGCAACACGGTCCCTCGGCAAACCAGGCGAAGTCACCATGCCGCCCGCCGACGCGGCACCTGGGCAGTTGCAGGCCGTGGCCACGAAGACCTTGACCGGGATGTCGTCCGGAAGGCCGGGCTATGGCCGGCTACCCAGGACAGGCCGCCGCTCGCCGCTCATCCTGATGATCATGCCGTGCACCGGGAACAAGGCGGACGAGCCACCGCGCATCGGCTACCTGCTCGACCCTGATCAGCGAAGGCAACCGGATGCCCGGCTATTCGCCGACGTTTATCAATTGACGCCCGCCGAAATCCGCCTGCTCGGCCACCTGTCGGCAGGCATGAGCCTGGGCGATATCGCGACGACCACGGCAATCAGCCCCGACACGCTGAAAAGCCAGTTGAAGAGCATTTTCAAAAAGACCGGGACACACCGTCAGAGCGACCTCTACGGGCTGGTTTCGGCACTGAGCGCAGGCCTCCCCGGGGAGGCCTGGCCGGGGAGGCCGGTTTGAACACGGCCGCGCCTGCTGGCCTGGCATGCGCCCAACCGTAAACGCAAAAAAGCCGGGAATCTCCCGGCTTTTCACGTGGTTTGCGGCTGCCGTCAGGCCTGGGCGATGCCTTCCAGCATCTGCTGCAGCTCGCCGCTGTGGTACATCTCTTTCATGATGTCGCAGCCGCCGACGAATTCGCCCTTGATGTAGAGCTGGGGGATGGTCGGCCAGTTGGCGTATTCCTTGACGCCCTGGCGGATTTCGTCGTCGGCCAGCACGTTGACCGTGACGAAGTCGTTGACCCCGCAGACCTTGAGGATCTGCACGGCGGTGGCCGAGAAGCCGCATTGCGGGAAGCGGACGTCGCCCTTCATGTAGAGGACGACCGGGTTGCCGGTCACGGTGGCGTGGATGCGTTGCTGAACGTCGGACATGGTTTCTCCAGATTTACAGGTACCCGGCCGTGACGCGGTCGATGCCGGCCAGGTCGGGATAGGTAGACGCCGCTTGGAACCCGGCGGCGGTCAATAAGTTCCGGCTCGCCTCGCCCTGGTCGTAGCCGTGCTCGAACAGCAGCCAGCCGCCGGGAGCGAGGTGGGCCGGGGCGTCGGCGACGATGCGCCGGATGCAGGCGAGGCCGTCGCCCCCGGCCTCCTGGTCGGTCAGCGCCATTTGCGGCTCGTGCGGCAAGCCGTTCAGCGCCAGGTGCGGGTCGCCGGCGGCGACGTAGGGCGGGTTGGCGACGATGACGTCGAAGCACTGGCCGACCAGCGGCGCGAACCAGTCGCCGTGGCGGAAATCGACCTCGGCGCCAAGCCGGCCGGCGTTGCTGCGGGCCACGTCAAGGGCCGGCGCCGACAGGTCGACGGCGCTCACCGCCGCCGCGCGGCATTCAAGGGCGAGCGAGATAGCGACGATGCCGGAGCCGGTGCCGAGGTCGACGACTTTAGGCGCCGTCCGCTGGCGCATCTTGTCCAGCGCCAGTTCGATCAGCAGCTCGGTTTCCGGACGCGGGATGAGCACGGCCGGCGAAACCTGGAAGACCCGGCCGCGGAATTCGGCCTCGCCGACCAGGTAGGCCAGCGGCTCGCCGGCGGCGCGGCGGGCGACCCATTCGGCGAACTGTTGCCAGGCCGGCGCCATGAGCGGCGTTTCCGGCCGGGCTAGCAGGTCGGCGTGGCTGCAGCCGGTGGCGTATTGCAGCAGCAGGCGGGCGTCGAGCCGGTCGATCTGGCCCTTCGCTGCGGTCAACGCCGAAAACAGCGTCATTTTCAATTCTGCTCGGCCAGTTCGGCCAGCTGGTCGGCCTGGTGTTCGGACGCCAGCGCGCCGAGCAGTTCGTCCAGGTCGCCGTCCATGATGGCAGCGATCTTGTACAGCGTCAGGTTGATGCGGTGGTCGGTGACGCGGCCCTGCGGGAAGTTGTAGGTGCGGATGCGCTCGGAACGGTCGCCGGAGCCGATCAGGCTCTTGCGGGTGCTGGCGATGGCGCTCTGCTGGGCGCGCACCTGGACGTCCTTGATCCGCGCCGCCAAAACCCGCATGGCGGAAGCCTTGTTGGCGTGCTGCGAGCGGCCGTCCTGGCATTCGGCGACGATGCCGGTCGGCAGGTGGGTGATGCGCACCGCCGAGTCGGTCTTGTTGATGTGCTGGCCGCCGGCGCCGGAGGCGCGGAAGGTGTCGATGCGCAGGTCGGCCGGGTTGAGGTTGACGTCCTCGACCTCGTCGGCCTCCGGCATCACGGCGACGGTGCACGCCGAGGTGTGGATGCGGCCCTGCGTTTCGGTTTCCGGCACGCGCTGCACACGGTGGCCGCCCGATTCGAACTTGAGCCGCGAATAGGCGCCGTTGCCGGCCAGCCGGCAGATGATTTCGCGGTAGCCGCCAAGTTCCGACTCGCTGGCCGACATGATCTCGACCTGCCAGCGCTGGCGCTCGGCGTAGCGCGAATACATGCGGAAGAGGTCGCCGGCGAACAGGGCCGACTCGTCGCCGCCGGTGCCGGCGCGGATTTCGAGCAGCACGCTTTTTTCGTCGTTGGGATCTTTCGGCAGCAGCAGCTTCTGCAGCTCGACCTCGAGCTCAGGCAGGCGGGCCTTGGCGGCAGCGATTTCCTCTTCGGCGAAGTCGCGCATCTCCGGGTCGTCGCGCATCGCCTCGGCTTCGGCCAGGTCGTTTTCGGCCTGGCGGAAGGCGTTGAAGTGGGCGGCCACCGGCTCGACTTCAGCCCGCTCGCGCGACAAGCGGCGAAACTGCTCCATGTTGCCGGTGGCATCGGGGGCCGACAGCATGCGGTCGATTTCATCGAGACGGTCGACCAGCAGGTCGAGTTTCTGGCGTATGGAAGGTTTCATGTTGTCGCTGGCGACGGCGCCCGGGGGGGCGCTAATCGCCGGAATGGAGGTGGAAGAGACGCGAGGCGGCGGCCTGCAGTTCGCTGCGTTCGGCGCCCTCGGCGGCGTTCAGCGTCTGCGTCGGGGCGTGCAGGAACTTGTTGGTCAGGCGCTGCGACAGGTGCTCGATGACTTTCTCGGCGGCCTCGCCCTTGGCCAGCAGCTTCATGGCGTGCTCGATCTCGTGGCGGCGCATGCGCTCGGCCGAGTCGCGCAGGGCGCGGATGACCGGCACGGTGTCGCGCGCCTGCAACCAGCCGAGGAAATCCTGGACGCGGCTGGCGATGATCACCTCGGCATCGACCACCGCTGCCTGGCGCGACTCGAGGCCGCTCTCGACGACCTGGGCCAGGTCGTCGACGGTATACAGGAAGACGTCGTCGAGTTCGCCGACCTCCTCCTCGATGTCGCGCGGCACCGCCAGGTCAACCATGAAGATCGGCCGGTGGCGGCGCGCCTTGACCGCCCGCTCGACCATGCCCAGGCCGATGATGGGCAGCGGGCTGGCCGTGCAGGAAACGACGATGTCGTGCTGGGCCAGGTGCTCGCCCAATTCGTCGAGGCGGATGGCCGTGCCGCCGTATTGCTCGGCCAGCGCCCGGCCGCGCTCCAGCGTCCGGTTGGCGACGGTGACCTGCTTCGGCTGGCCGGCGCAGAAATGGGCAGCGCACAGCTCGATCATCTCGCCGGCGCCGATGAAGAGGATGCGCTGGCCGGCGATCGACTCGAAAATCCGCTCGGCCAGGTGCACGCCGGCCGCCGCCATGGAAACGATGTTGGCGCCGATCGCCGTCGTGCTGCGCACCTCCTTGGCGACCGCAAAGGAACGCTGGAACAGCTTGTGCAGCTGGGTGCCCAGCGTGCCGCTCTCCTCGGCGGCGCGCACCGCATCCTTCATCTGGCCGAGGATCTGCGGCTCGCCGATGACCATGGAGTCGAGGCCGCTGGCCACCCGGAAGGCGTGACGAATGGCTTCCGGCTGGTCGTGGGTGTAGACGTAGGGAGCGATGGCGGCGCGCTCGACCTGGTGGTAGTCGGCCAGCCAGTCGATGACCACCTCGGGCGATTCGGCCGAGCAGTAGATTTCCGTCCGGTTGCAGGTGGACAGGATGGCTGCCTCGCGCACCGGCCGCTCGCGGGTCAGGTGCGCCAGCGCCTGCGGCAGTTTGTCGGCGCCAAAAGCCACGCGCTCGCGGATGGCGAGCGGCGCGGAGTGATGGTTGATGCCGAGGGTAAAGATCACCGGTAGGGTCGTGGCGGGTCGAATCGGGGGCCGATTATAACATTGCCCTCCGCCCGCCCTGCCGCCCGGGAAAAACTGCGAAAATGGCCGTTTTTTCCCGTCGACCGCAGCGATCGTCCGTTTCGCCCCCCGGACAGCGATCGCGACCCTGTTCGGCTGGCACGCGACCGGCTATCATTCGACATTCTCCACGCCGCCGAAAAACACCCAGATGCGCGCTTCCCTGCCTGCCACCCTCCTGCTCTCCGCCCTGCTTGCCGGCTGCGCCAGCAAGGGCGACATTCCGCCCAGCAAGCACATTTCGCAAAGCGGCCCGCTCAAAGTCCACCCCGGGCTGCTCGGCCAACCGGTGCCGTCCGAACTGCAGGACCCGGCGATGGTCGCGGCAGCCCCTGCCGAGGCGCCGATCAAGATGGACCCGGTCGGCCTGCGCACCCAGCGCAGCGTCTACTTCGATCTCAACAGCGCCGACATCAAGGCCGACTACGACCCGGCCCTGCGCGCCCATGCCCGCTACCTGGCCGACCACCCGCAGGCCCACGTCCGTGTCGAAGGCAACGCCGACGAGCGAGGCAGCATCGAATACAACCGCCGCCTCGGCCTGAAGCGGGCCGAAAGCGTGCGCGACACGCTGCTTGGTCACGGCGCCCCGGCCAAGCAGGTGACGGTCAAGACCCTGGGCGAGAAGCAACCGCGCCTGACCGGCCACGACGAAGCCTCCTGGGCCGAGAACCGCCGCGCCGACGTGGTGTACGAACGCGAGGAATAAGGCGAAAAGCCTGCGGTAGACGACGAAAAGCCCACGGCAAGCGTGGGCTTTTTCTTGGGCTGCAGACCAAAATTCAGGACTGTTCGCTGGGTTCGCGCACCGGCCGGTAGGCCAGCCACTCGGAGAAGGGAATCTCGGCGACTTCCGGCTTGCGCCGCTCGACGGCCTTGCGCCGTTCACGCCAGCCGTTGGGCGGTCCAAGTTCGCGGGTACGCCGATCATCGCCCGACCGCTTTTCGTTCTTGACTACCACGCCATACCTCGCCAGTTGAGTTGCCCCAAGCACTTCTCCCGGGGACGATTCGAGCATACTGCCGACCGGCTGCGACCGGCAGTGAAATAACTCACGCCGGGCAAAACACGCCTCCCGATATCTCCGCTACCGCCGCCAGCCTAACGGCGCGCCAAAATCAGCGAACCCTTTTCCCGCGGGTCGAGATCGATACGTTCAATGGTCTCCAGCCCGGCCGCCGTCAGCCAGTTGCAATAATCGTCGTAGCGATAGGTCTGGGTGCCGGTCTCGACCAGCAGGGTCAGGCGGAATGCCGCGTCGAGCGCATCGAGCGGCTTCTCGGCCAGGTACTCGTGGATGACCAGCAGGCCACCCGGGCGCAGTGCCTGGCCGATGCGTCCAATGATCCGGCGGTTCTCCTCGGCCGTATGGTTGTGGGCGACCGACAGGTAGAAGACCAGGTCGTGCGTCCCGCCCCAGTCGACTTCCTGCAGGTCGCCGGGCGCCAGGCGGATACGTTCGGCCAGCCCGGCACCGGCGATGGTCTCCCCGGTGTCGCCCAGCGCGCTGGCCAAGTCGACGATCAGGGCGCTCAGCCCAGGGTATTGCCGGCAGAAGCGGATGGCGTGCAGGCCGTGCGAACCGCCGAGATCGAGCAGCCGGCCCTGCTCCGGCAAGACCGGCACGTGGCGCAGCAGGTCCGGCCCGAGGTCGGAGGCAAAGGCCGCCATGTAGGATGAAAACAGCTCGCCGAGGTGCGAGTGCTCGACCATGGCGTCCCACAAGGTGCGCTCCGGGTGGCCGCTGCGTACCGCCTCGGCCAGCCCCCCCATCATCGGCCAGGCCTCATGGGTCCATAGCAGGCCGGGGGTGTAGTCGACCTGACCGCGGCTGGTGAACCAGCGCTGGGTGCTCGCCGTGTTGGCCAGCCGCCCGTCCTGCCGCTCCAGGTAGCCCAGGGCGATCAGGAAATCGACCAGGGTCGCCGTGCCCCGCACGCTGCTGCCGATCGCCTCGGCCAGTTGCTGCACGGCGAGCGGCCCGCCGGCCAGCGCCTCGAACAGGCCGAGGCGCCCGGCGGCAATGATGGCCGACGACTTCATCATCGGCATGTAAACATCGAGCATGGCCAGCTCGGCCGAACCGGTCGGCTGGCAGACGTCCGGTTTGGGTACCCAGGGCAGGGTATTGGCGTTCATCGCAACTCCCGTTCAGGCGAGCGCGGCTTCGATGGCGGCGATCAGCGCTGCATCGTCCGGCGCCGTATCCGGCGTAAAGCGGCCGACGACGCGACCGTTGCGGTCGACGAGAAATTTCTCGAAATTCCACAAAACATCGCTTTCCCGCTCGGGCAGCACGCCGAACTCGGCCAGCTTGGCGCGCAGATCGCTGCCGGCCGGCGCCGTCGCCTGCGGCTGGGCGGCGATCAGGAATTCGTACAGCGGATGGCGCGCCGCGCCGTTGATGCAAACTTTGGCGAAAAGGGGAAAACCAACGCCATAGTTGGCCGTGCAAAAGGCCTGGATTTCCTCGGCCGACCCCGGCTCCTGGGCCGCAAAGTCGTTGCAGGGAAAGCCGAGAACCTGGAAGCCGCGTTCGCCGTACCGTTCGAACAGCGCCTGCAACCCGGCGTACTGCGGCGTGAAGCCGCAACGCGACGCCAGATTGACGACCAGCAGCACCTGGCCGCCGAAGCGGTCGAGTGTGGTCAGGCTGCCATCCAGGCGGGTCAGGGAAATATCGGGCAAGGCTTGATTCACGGTCGGGGCATCCGGGCAGTTGTCGGGGCGGCTCACGACGAGCCGGGCCGGCGGATTTTACGCTGTCGCGGGCGGTCTGGCCGGCAAAAAAAGGCCCGCCGCCAGGGCGGGCCCGAATTCCCTCGTCGCGTGGTCGGGCAGGAAGACGGCTGCCCACAGGGAGGGGGAGGAGAGAATCCTCGGCCGGGCGACCAGGCCGGATGGGCCGGCCCGGTTGGCCGACCATCAGAGAACGACGGTGATTTCCTCGCGGCGCACCAGCTCCTGCTCGAGCTGATGCCCGTCCATGGCCAGCGCATCCTGGGCCGACAGCAGGCCAACCACCTTGCCCTGCTCGTCGACTACCGGCATGTGCCGAAAGCCGCCCTCGTACATCAGGTGCAAGGCGTGGCCGAAGGGCCGGTCGACAGCGATGGTCTGCAGCTTGCGGGTCATCACCCGGCCGACCTGCAGCGTATCGAGCGGGCAATCGAGGGCGACGCAACGGAACACGATGTCCCGTTCGGTCAGGATGCCGGTCGGCCGCCCATCCTCGACCACCAGCACGGCCGAGGACTTCCATTCCTTCATGATGTGGGCGCACTCACGGATCGTATTGGTCGGCTGCGCCGTGGGAAACGGCCGGCTACCGATGACGTTTTGTATTGAGCGATAGGGCATGACATCTCCTTCCATGCAAAATGCAACGCGAATCCTTCAAGAGAAATACTCGCTTCGAGCCAGTCAGCATCCCGACACCGCAGCCAAGGCCACGGCCTGGACGCCTCCCTACCAGCAAATTCCACGCCAAAGCCGGGAAAAAATAAAAACCAAGCAAAACAGTAGGATATAACCAAGGCCGCTTCGCAAGCCATTGAAAACATGCACCATCGGTGGCCATTCGGCAGCCAATCGGTCCACCATGGTGCAGTCAAACCCGATGCCGACAGTCCTTGCCACCGCCTTACCCGCTGCGATTCGGCGAGCCGGAAAAAGCAAGAGGCCCGGCATCGACCGGGCATCTTGCTTCAGTTGCCAATGTCGCGAACGGGCTGGCCGGTCGCGATCGGATTACACCCCTACCAGTTCGCCTCGCGCTCCGGCGTCGCGGTGATCTTGTGGATGCTGAGATCGGCCCCTTCGTATTCTTCTTCCCGATCCAGGCGGAGGCCGAGCGTGGCTTTCAGCACGCCATAGACGAGCCCGCCGCCGATCAGGGCGACGGCGATCGCCATCAGGGTCATGATCAGCTGCGGCATGAAGGCGATGCCGCCGGCGCCGCCCAGCGCCTTGCTGCCGAAGATGCCGGCGGCGATGCCGCCCCAGGCGCCGCACAGGCCGTGCAGGGGCCAGACGCCGAGCACGTCGTCGATTTTCCAGCGGTTCTGGGTCAGCGTGAACATGACGACGAACAGTCCGCCGGCGACGCCGCCGACGACCAGCGCGCCGATCGGGTGCATCAGGTCGGAACCGGCGCAGACGGCGACCAGGCCGGCCAGCGGGCCGTTGTGCAGGAAGCCCGGGTCGTTCTTGCCGAGCACCAGGGCGACCAGCGTGCCGCCGACCATGGCCATCAGCGAGTTGAGGGCGACCAGGCCGGAGATCTTGTCGAGGGTCTGGGCGCTCATCACGTTGAAGCCGAACCAGCCGACGGTGAGGATCCAGGCACCGAGCGCCAGGAAGGGGATCGATGACGGCGGGTGGGCAGCAATGCCGCCATCCTTGCTGTAGCGGCCGGAACGGGCGCCGAGCAGGAGCACGGCAGGCAGGGCGATCCAGCCGCCCATCGCATGCACGACGACGGAGCCGGCGAAATCGTGGAACTCCTCTCCGAAGCTGGCTTTCAGCCAGGCCTGGATGCCGAAGGCCTGGTTCCAGGCGATGCCTTCGAAAAACGGATAGACGAAACCGACCAGCACGAAGGTGGCTATCAACTGCGGGTTGAAGCGGGCGCGCTCGGCGATGCCGCCGGAAATGATGGCCGGGATGGCAGCGGCGAAGGTGAGCAGGAAAAAGAACTTGGTCAGCTCGTAGCCGTTCTTGTCCATCAGCGTATCGACGCCGGCAAAGAAGTTGGTGCCGTAGGCGACGCTGTAGCCTATGAAGAAGTAGGCGATGGTCGACACGCCGAAATCGGACAGGATCTTGACCAGGGCGTTGACCTGGTTCTTCTTGCGGACCGTGCCGACCTCGAGGAAGGCGAAGCCGGCGTGCATGGCGAGGACCATGATGGCGCCGAGCAGGATGAACAACACGTTGCTGCTGGATTGATATGTTTCCATGTAACCCCCAAAAAAGATCACATGAGGAAAGCAAGCACCATTCCAGTGCGCAAAAGATGTTGCAAATCAGTGCATTGCCAAAGTCATGGCAAGCCAATACGCACCGATTGAGTGCCTATTTTTGCATCAACGCCCACCACCGGTGCATCGATGCCTCATTTCGGCGCAAGCTCGGGCGGCAGCAGCACCCAGACCCGGCCGCTCTGTTTCATGCGCCCGGCCTGCTCGCCGGCCGCCTTGCCGAAGCCCCAGAAAAAGTCGGCGCGCACCGCCCCCTTGATCGCGCCGCCGGTATCCTGGGCCATGACCAGGCGATTCATCGGCGTCGTCGAATTGGGGCGCGTCGTCGCCAGGAATACCGGCGAACCGAGCGGCACCGCCCGCGGGTCGACGGCGATGCTGCGCTCGGCGGTCAGCGGCACGCCCAGCGCGCCGAGCGGACCGCCATCGCCGTTGGCCACTTCGCGGAAGAAGACGTAGCTGGGATTGCTGTTGAGCAAGGCATCGAGGCGGGCCGGGTTGGCCCGCGCCCAGGCCTGGATGCCCTGCATCGACGCCTCTTCCAGCTTCAATTCGCCGCGCTCGACCAGCACCCGGCCGATCGACTGGTAGGGGTGGCCGTTCTGGTCGGCGTAATTGAGGCGAACCATGCCGCCGTCCGGCAACTGGACCCGGCCCGAGCCCTGGACCTGCAGGAAGAAGAGCTCGATGGCGTCGTCGACGTAGAGCAGGTTCTTGCTGCGCAGGCTGTCGCCGCGCGCCTCGATCTCGGCCCGCGACCAGTAGGGCAGCACCTTGTTGCCCTCCAGCCGGCCGCGCACCCGCTTGTCCTTGAGTTCGGGGAAGACCGCCGACAGGTCGATGGTCAGCAGGTCGTCGGGCACGCCGCGCACCGGCTGGGCATAGGCCTTGCTGCGCTGCCGGCTGCCGCGCAGCAGCGGTTCGTAGTAGCCGGTGACCAGGCCGCTGCTCGCCCCGTCGCCGTTGGTCACCGCCCAGGGCTGCAGGTGCTGCTCGAAGAATTGCCTGACATCGAAGCCCGGCTTGCCGTCGGCTGCCGCCGCCAGCTCGCAGACGCGCTTCCAGCCCGGGCCCTGCGGCTTGCTGCGCACGCCGCGGCAGGACTGCAGGAAGGCCGGCCAGGCGGCGGCCACGTCGTCGTCGCGCCAGCCGGGCAGGTCGGCCCAGGCGGCGGCCACGTAGCTGCGCGTGAAGGCCGGGGCGGCCGCCGGCGCCGGCTGCACGGCCGGGCACACCGGGCAGGCGGTGCAGGGTGCGCATTGCTGGGCGACCGGCGTCGGGGCCGGCAGGGGTGCGGGTGCGGTCGACACCGGCGCCACCGTCGGCGGCACACTTGAACAGGCGGCGAGCAGGGCGGCAAATAAAATGGCTGGGGTTTGGATTTTTCGCATGGCTTTCGCTAGAGTTCCCGATTTGCCGCGAAGTATACCCGCCCCATGTCCGACTCCTCGTCACTCGACCGTTTGCTGAACCGCGCCGAAGCGCTGCTCGGCCGCCTCGAAGCCGTCCTGCCCGCCGCCCCCGCCCAGCCCGACTGGTCGTCGGCGGTAGCCTTCCGCTGGCGCAAGCGGGACGGCCGGGGCAGCCTGCAGCCGGTCCGCCATCCGCACCCGATCCGCCTCGCCGATCTCGACAATATCGACGACCAGAAGGCGCGGATCACCGACAACACGCGCCAGTTCGTCGCCGGCCACACGGCCAACAACGTGCTGCTCACCGGGGCCCGCGGCTGCGGCAAGTCGTCGCTGGTCAAGGCCGTGCTCAACGAGTTTTCAGCCGCCGGCCTGCGCCTGATCGAGGTGGACAAGGACGAGCTGATCGACCTGCCGGACATCGTCGACCTGGTCGACGGTCGACCGGAAAAATTCATCATTTTCTGCGACGACCTTTCCTTCGAAGCCGGCGAGACCGCCTACAAGGCGCTCAAGTCGGTGCTCGACGGCTCGGTCGCGGCGCCCCCCGACAACGTGCTGATCTACGCCACCTCGAACCGCCGCCACCTGATGCCGGAGTATTTTTCCGAGAACCTGGAAAGCCACCGCGTCGACGACGAGATCCACCCCGGCGAGACGACCGAGGAAAAGAATTCGCTGTCCGAACGCTTCGGCCTGTGGATTTCCTTCTACCCGTTCAGCCAGGACGACTACCTCGGCATCGTCGCCCACTGGGCGCGCCAGCTCGGCGTCGCCGAGGCGGTGATCGCCGCCAGCCAGCGCGAGGCGCTCAACTGGGCGCTCGGCCGCGGCTCGCGCTCGGGCCGGGTGGCTTGGCAGTACGCCCGCGACCTGGCCGGCCGCCAGCCGACCGCCGGGAAGCCGGCGGCATGACGAAGGTCGTCGAAGTCGCCGCCGCCGTCATGCTGCGCGCCGACGGCCGCGAATTCCTGCTCGCCCAGCGCCCTGAGGGCAAGGTGTACGCCGGCTACTGGGAATTCCCCGGCGGCAAGGTCGAGCCCGGCGAAAGCGTGCGCGCCGCGCTGATCCGCGAACTGCACGAGGAACTGGGCATCACGGTCACCGCCTGCGCCCCCTGGCTGACCCGCCAGTTCACCTACCCGCACGCCACGGTGCGCCTCAATTTCTGGCGGGTGACGGCGTGGCAGGGCGAAATCGGCATCACCGCCCCCCTCGAACATTCCGCGGTCGCCTGGCAGACAGCCGGCAAGCCGGCCAGCGTCGCCCCCATCCTGCCGGCCAACGACCCCATCCTGAAAGCCCTGGCGCTGCCGACGACGATGGCCATCACCAACGCCGAGGCCGAAGGCACCGAACGCCAGCTGGAACGCCTGGAAGAAGCCCTGGAGGGCGGCCTGCGCCTGATCCAGGTGCGCGACAAGGGCTGGCCGGCGGCCCGCCGCCTGTGGTTCGCCGAGACGGTGATCTGCCTGGCCCGCAACCACGGCGCGCTGGTCGTCATCAACGACGACGCCGACATCGCCTGCCGGGTCGGCGCCGACGGCCTGCACCTGTCGGCCGCCGGCCTCGCCGCCTGCAGCCAGCGCCCGGATTTCGCCTGGGTCGGCGCCTCCTGCCACAGCCCGGAAGAAATCGCCCGGGCCGGCCAGCTCGGCCTCGACTATTCGCTGCTCGGCCCGGTGCTGCCGACGCCGACCCACCCGGCCGCGCCCGGCATCGGCTGGGCCGGCTTCGCCGAAACGGTGGCCAGCAACACCCTGCCGGTGCTCGCCCTGGGCGGCCTGCAGCCGGCCCTGCTGGCCGAGGCGCAGGCGCACGGCGCGCACGGCATCGCGCTGATGCGCGGCTGGTAGGCGCCGGCCGGGGATTTCAATTTTGGGCAAAATTTCCGGTCGACCGCAGCGCTCGCCGGAACGCCGGGTTCAGCGCGGCGGCTGGTCGGGGAAGTCGAGGCCGGGCGTCCCGGCCTCCTCGTCGCTGGCCTGGCCGGCGATGCGGTAGGAATCGCTGGCCCAGCAGCCGAGGTCGATCTGCTTGCAGCGTTCGGAACAGAACGGGCGATGCGGGTTCTCGGGCCCCCACAGGGCGTCTTCACCGCATTGCGGACAACGGACCCGACGTGCCGCCATCACAGGTTGCAGAAGGTCAGGTCGAAGGGAACGTCGCGCTCGCAGCCGCGCGCCTTGATTTCGTTGACCGGCGGCTTGGTGAAGCGGATGTTGAGGAAATACTTGTTGGCGCTGACTTCGGGAATGGCCGGTTCGTCCACGCTGAGCGCGACCCGCACCATCTGCGCCGCCGATCCGCCGAGATTGAGCTGGAACTGGCCGTTGGTCGCCGTGTAGCTCTTCGGCCGGCCGCTCGAGCGGAGCAGGCGAAGCACGATGGTCACCGCATCGGACAGCGGCAGCATCGGCTTGATCCACGCCGCCAGCGCCTGGCGGCGGGTTTCCAGCGGCCGGTGCAGCCACCAGTGGTAGGACGGCAGGTCGAATTCGCAAACGCCGCCGGGAATCGCCGCCCGGCTCTTGATGCTCATCAGCCAGTCGTTCTCGCGCAGGTACTGGCCCATCTTGCCGGTCATTGCCAGCAGCGCGGCCGACGACTGCTCGATTTCGTAGAGCGCGCCGGACAGGGCTTCTTCGGAAATATCGGGGTTGTTGCGGAAGGCGAGCAGGGTCTGGCGCTGGCGCTCGAGTTCCTGGATCAGGTCCATCTTGAGGTCGGCGCGGCCGGCCACTTCGAGGATTTCGAAAATCGACACGAGGGCCGTGTGATGCTCGAGGGTGCCCTCTTCCTGCGTGAAATACGCCGTTTTTTCGAACAGGTCTTCGAGACGCAGCAAGGTGCGGATGCGCTCGTTGAACGGGTATTCGTAAGTTATCACGCGAGAAAGGCCAATTAAGCGGAAAATTGCGTTAATTCTGAGCTATTTGCAGTCAAATCTCAACAGCCAGCTTTAACTTTTTCGGCGGAAAGTGCGAGAAATTTCGTATGCAATTTCTCGACCTGCCCGGCCAGTTCCTCCCGCCCCCGGTCATTGGCCACGACATCGCTCGCCGCCGCCAGTCGCTGCTGGCGGCTGGCCTGGGTGGCCATGATGGCCTGCACCTCGGCCGCCGACAGCCGGTTGCGCGCCATCACCCGCTCGATTTGCAGGCTCTCCGGGCAATCGACGACGACGATGCGGTCGCAACGCTCCCGATAATTTCCCGACTCGACCAGCAGCGGCACGGCGAGGATGACGTAGGGCGCCGTCGCCGCCCGGCAACGTTCGGCCGACAACTGGCGGATCAGCGGATGGAGGATGGCTTCCAGCCGGGCCTTGGCCGACGGCTCGGCGAAAATCCGGCGGCGCATCGCCGCCCGGTCGAGCGCGCCGGCGGGGTCGGCCGCCTGCGGGCCGAATTCGGCGAGCAGCGCCGGCATGGCCGGGCCATGAGCGGCGGTCAACTCGTGGGCGATGGCGTCGGTATCGACCAGCGCCGCGCCATGGGCGACGAAGAGATCGGCCACCGTGCTCTTGCCGCTGCCGATGCCGCCGGTCAGGCCGACGATGAATCCGCTCATTTGCAGGCTTGCGGCTCGCCGGCCGGGAGCAGGCGACCAGCGGCGGCCAGCACCTCGCTGCGCCGCTTGGCCGGCCCCCTGGCCTGCAGCGTGGCGCTGTCGTCCTTGCCCGGCCGCGGCGCCGCCACCGCCGAGCGGACGCCCTGGGTGCGCAGTTCGGCCAGGCGATCGCGGGCGCCCTTTTCGTTGGAAAAGACACCGAGCGAGATGCCGAAGCGGCTGGCCCCGTCCTGGATGACGAAGTATTCCTTGACGCCGAGCCCCAGCAGTTCGCCGGCTTTCTTGTCGGCTTCGGCCTTGCCCGACAACGGCGGGATGACGACCCACCAGCCGTTGCTTTCCGAAATCACTTTCTGCTGGCTGACCTTGTAGTCGGCGAAGCGCTTGGCGAGCAGGGCGGCCAGGCGGTCGGCATCGGCCAGCGGCAGCTGGCGCCAGATCAGGCACGTCGCCTCAGTGGCCGGCGCTACCGCCTCGGCTACCTTGGCTTCCGCCGTGCCGGCCTCGGCCCCGTTGTCGGCCTGAGCCGAAGGAGCAGCGACAGGGGACGCTGCCTCGCCCGGCGGGGCTGGGGGTGGCGATGCTTCCGCTTCGGGCTGGGGCGGCGCTTCCGGGCGGGGTGCCGGAGCCGGCTGACTGGCCGCCTTGGCTGCTGCTTCCGGCGCCTCGCCGCGCGACACGATGCGCATGCGCTCGGGCATGATCTGCTTGTCGACGCGCCCGGCATCGGGGTTGTCCGGTCGGCCGAAGTAACCGCCGCCATAGGCGGCGACCAGCAGGTTGGCGAGCAGGAGCAGGAAGACGAGGAATTTCACGATCTCAGCCCACCTGCGGCAAATGCTTCAGCGACTCGGCGATAGCCTCCGCAGGGTAGTCGTAGTCCTGCAGCTGGCCGGCGAAATACTTGTCGTAGGAAGCCATGTCGAAATGGCCGTGGCCGGTCAGGCAGAAGAGGATGGTCCTGGCTTCGCCGGTCGCCTTGCATTTCAGCGCCTCGTCGATGGCGGCGCGAATGGCGTGGCAGGATTCGGGCGCCGGGATGATGCCTTCGGCGCGGGCGAACTGGACGCCGGCCTCGAAGGTCGCCACCTGCGACACGGCCAGCGCTTCCAGCCGACCTTCGTGGAGCAGTTGCGAAACCAGCGGCGAATCGCCGTGGTAGCGCAGGCCGCCGGCGTGGATTCCGGGCGGCATGAAGTCATGGCCGAGCGTGTACATCTTCATGATCGGCGTGTAGCCGGAAACGTCGCCGTAGTCGTAGGCGTAGGCGCCCTTGGTCAGCGTCGGGCAGGAAGTCGGCTCGACGGCAACGCAGCGCAAGTTTTTTGCGCGCCGGTCGCCGGCCGCCTGGTCGGCCAGGAAGGGGAAGGCGATGCCGCCGAAGCTGGAACCGCCGCCGCACGGCCCGAAGATGACGTCGGGGTAGAGGCCGACCTTGGCGAACTGCTTCTTGGCTTCGAGGCCGATCACCGTCTGGTGCAACAGCACGTGGTTGAGCACCGAGCCCAGCGTGTAGCAGGTGCCAGCATCGGCCGCCGCCTCCTCGACCGCCTCGGAAATGGCCAGGCCGAGCGAGCCCTGGTTGTCCGGGTCGGCGGCCAGCGCGGCGCGGCCGGCCTGGGTCAGGTCGGTCGGGCTGGCGAAGACCTCGGCCCCCCAGGTCTGCATCATCGAGCGGCGGAAGGGCTTCTGCTGGTAGCTGACCTTGACCATGAAGACGCGCACCGGCAGGCCGAACATCTGGCCGGCGTAGGCGATCGACGAGCCCCACTGGCCGGCGCCGGTCTCGGTGGTCAGCTTTTTGGTGCCGGCCAGCTTGTTGAAATAGGCCTGCGGCACGGCCGAGTTGGGCTTGTGCGAACCGGCCGGCGAGACGCCTTCGTACTTGAAGAAGATCTTGGCCGGCGTGCCCAGCGCCCGCTCCAGGCCGAGGGCCCGGCACAGCGGCGAGGGCCGCCACTGGGCGTAGATCTGGCGGACTTCTTCGGGAATCGGGATCCACCGCTCGGCGGACATTTCCTGCTCGAGGATGGGGCCGGGAAAGATCGCCGCCATCGCCTCCGGCGGCACCGGCTGGCCGTCCGGGCCGAGCGGCGGGGCCGGCGGATTGGCCAGGTCGGCGACGACGTTGTACCAGTGGGTGGGGATGTCTTCCTGATCGAGATTGATGCGGATCGGTATCATGTTCTGGTCTCCCTGGGCGCTGCCGGCAAAGCGGTAAATTAACCGAAAAGCCAGGCCGGACCAAGGCCGGGACTTCGATTTTGGCCGATTTTGCCGGTTGACCGCAGCATTCCCCGGAGCGAGCGGGTAAAGTACGCCCTGCCCCGATTTCCCAGCCCGCGCCGCCTTGCCCACCCTCGCCCTGACCTGCCATCCATCGACGCCCTGCCCGCCCGTACGGGCGATCACCGTGGACGTCGACCTGGACGCCGCCGGCCAGTTGACCCTGCGCTACCGCCTGGACGCCCGCCCCGCCGATCTCCGCCTGCCGCCACCGGCCACCCCCGGCGCCGCCGACAACCTGTGGCAGACGACCTGCCTGGAAGCCTTCGTCGCCACGCCGACCGGCGACGATTACCGCGAATTCAACTTTTCCCCGTCCGGGCAGTGGGCGGTCTATCGCTTCACCGGCTACCGCCAGCGCGACGAATCCTTCCGGCCGGCCAGCGCGCCGCACCTCAGCCTGCTGGCGCCGCCCGACCACATCGTCCTCGAAGCCCGGCTCGCTGCCGACCTGCTGCCTGCCGCCGCCGCGCTGCACCTCGGCCTGAGCGTCGTCATCGAAGCCGCCGACGGCGGCAAGAGCTACTGGGCGCTGCGCCATGCCGCCGCCCAGCCCGATTTCCACCTGCGCGCCAGCTTCACGCTGGACCTCAAGCGAAACCTGCCATGACCCTGCCCCGCCCCCCCCTGTTCGGCCTCGACCGCCTGCTCGCCGAGCCCGAACTGCGCCGCCCGCTGGCCGCCAAGCGCCTCGCCCTGCTCGCCCACCCGGCCTCGGTGACCGCTGACCTGACCCATTCGCTCGACGCCCTGGCCGCCTGCCCCGACCTCCAACTGAGCGCCGCCTTCGGCCCCCAGCACGGCCTGCGCGGCGACAAGCAGGACAACATGGTCGAATCGCCGGACTACCGCGACCCGCAGCTCGGCATCCCGGTCTTCAGCCTGTACGGCGAGGTACGCCGGCCGACCGACGCCATGCTGGACAGCTTCGACGTGCTGCTCGTCGACCTGCAGGACCTCGGCTGCCGCATCTACACCTTCATCACCACGCTGCGCTACGTGCTGGAAGGCGCCGCCCGCCACGGCAAGGCGGTCTGGGTGCTCGACCGCCCCAACCCGGCCGGCCGCCCGGTCGAGGGCCTGACCCTGCGCGACGGCTGGGAGAGCTTCGTCGGCGCCGGACCGATGCCCATGCGCCACGGCCTGACCATGGGCGAGTTGGGCCACTGGTTCATCGCCACCCTGAAGCTCGACGTCGATTACCGCGTCATCGGCATGCACGGCTGGCAGCCGGAGGCCGCCCCCGGCCACGGCTGGCCGCTGGCCGAGCGGACCTGGATCAACCCCAGCCCGAACGCCCCCAACCTGGGGATGGCCCGGGCCTACGCCGGCACCGTCATGCTCGAGGGGACGACGCTCAGCGAAGGGCGCGGCACGACCCGGCCGCTGGAGATCTTCGGCGCCCCCGACCTCGACGCCCGCGCCGTCATCGCCGACATGCAGGCCCTGGCGCCGCACTGGCTGGCCGGCTGCAAGCTGCGCGAAATCTGGTTCGAGCCGACCTTCCACAAGCATGCCGGCCAGCTCAACCACGGCGTGCACATCCACTGCGAGGGACCGTACTACGACCACGCCGCCTTCCAGCCGTGGCGCATCCAGGCCCTGGCCTTCAAGGCGATCCGCCGGCTGTATCCGGACTACCCGTTGTGGCGCGATTTCGCCTACGAGTACGAACACGAGCGGCTGGCCATCGATTTGATCAACGGTTCGCCATTGCTCCGCCACTGGGTGGACGACCCGACCGCCATGCCGGACGACCTCGACGCCCTCGCCCAGGCTGATGAGGCGGCCTGGCGCGAGGCCCGCTCGCCCTACCTGCTCTACCCTTAAGCGGCACCCCTTTCAACGTCTTTTGACTGCTGCCTTGAGCACGCGGTCGGTGGAGACGTGCGACCTGGCGGTGGAGCCGTCCACATAGCCCTTGGGGACCGCAGGCTTGGGCGCACGCTTGGAGGTGGCCA
>SSXW01000020.1 GCA_009469585.1 Dechloromonas sp. Dech2017 | reverse complement strand
CAGTCGGCTTTCCCGGCAGCAAATCCGCTATCCGCAACCACTGTTCGTCATTCAACATTCGCCGATCCATGTGCAGCACCCAAATTCCAGGATGTAAACACAAATCGGCTACTGTGAACAGGCCCTAATGATTGCCGGCAGCGAGCTGCGTGTCGGAGCCAGCATTGGCATTGCCATCTTCCCTGCCCACGGGGAAAAGGTCGAGGCGCTTCTCGAACCCGCCCACCACGCCATGTACCGGGCCAAGAAGGCCGGTCGGCAGGGTTACGCTTTCGTTGAAAGCGACCCAGCGCGCCCGGCCGGTTGATCGTTTCTCAGTCGAGGGAGAGGATCCAGTGGACGGCGGCCTTGAGGTCGTCGTCGCTGATCTTGTCGGCGCCGTGGGGAATCATCGGGACCTGGCCCCAGTTGCCGCTGCCGCCATGACGGACCTTTTCAAAGAGCATTGCCGGCGCCTTGGCGTCGCCCTTGTACTTGGCGGCGACTTCCTTGTAGGCCGGGCCGACCCGCTTGGCATCGACCGTGTGGCAGGCGACGCAACGGGCTTTCTTGACGATGGCCTCGGAGGCCTTGGCCGGCGGGGCGACCATGAGGATGCTGACGGCGCCGAGGGCGAGCAGGGAGGATTGCAGTTTCTGGTTCATGTGACTTCCTTGGGTTAAACGAGGCCGGCGGCCTGCAGCTCAGCCCATTCGTCGTCGGTGAAGAGCCGGGAACGGGTGTGGAATGCTTTGCCGGTGTTGCCTTCAAGAGAGAAGGTGCCGCCGCTGCCATCGATGACGTCGATGATGAGTTGCGTGTGTTTCCAGTATTCGTACTGGGAGGCGCTGATGTAGAAGGGCACGCCGCCGATGTCGCCGAGATGGACATCGTAGGGGCCGATGGTCAGGTCGGTCGGCAGGTAGCAGTTGGCAGCGCTGTTGTCGCAACAGCCACCCGACTGATGAAACATCAGTTGCGGACCGTATTGTTTTTTCAGGAGCTCGATAAGTTCGAGCGTTGCCGGTGTGGCAATGACGCGGTCGACCATGAAATTCTCCCAAAAACGAAATTTAAAAAAGGGGGGCGGTTGCCCGCCCCCAAAGAGTTGCCCGCAAACTGGGCCAGTGGAGGAGATGCCCGGTTAGAAGAAGCCGAGCTTGCTTTCCGTGTAGGAAACAAGCAGGTTCTTCGTTTGCTGGTAGTGGTCCAGCATCATCTTGTGCGTCTCGCGACCGATACCGGACTCCTTGTAGCCACCGAAAGCGGCGTGCGCCGGGTAGGCGTGGTAGCAGTTGGTCCACACGCGGCCGGCCTTGATGGCGCGACCCATGCGGTAGGCGACGTTGCCGTTGCGGCTCCAGACGCCGGCGCCGAGGCCGTAGATGGTGTCGTTGGCGATGGCCAGGGCTTCGGCTTCGTCCTTGAAGGTGGTCACGGCGAGAACCGGCCCGAAGATTTCCTCCTGGAAGATGCGCATCTTGTTGTGGCCCTTGAACAGGGTCGGCTGGATGTAGTAGCCGCCGGCCAGGTCACCACCGAGGTTGGCACGCTCGCCGCCGATCAGGCACTCGGCGCCTTCCTGCTTGCCGAGTTCGAGGTAGGAGGAGATCTTGGTGATCTGTTCCATCGAGGCCTGGGCACCGATCATGGTGTCGGTGTCGAGCGGGCTGCCTTGCTTGATGGCAGCGACGCGCTTGATGACGCGCTCGATGAACTTGTCGTAGATCGATTCCTGGATCAGGGCGCGCGACGGGCAGGTACACACTTCGCCCTGGTTGAAAGCGAACAGCACCATGCCTTCGATGGCCTTGTCGAGGAAGCCGTCATCCTTGTCCATGACGTCGGCGAAGAAAACGTTGGGCGACTTGCCACCGAGTTCCAACGTCGCCGGAATCAGGTTGTTGGCGGCGGCCTGGCCGATGACGCGGCCGGTCGAGGTCGAACCGGTGAAGGCGATCTTGGCGATGCGCTTGCTGTTGGCCAGCGGCATGCCGGCTTCGCGACCGAAACCGTTGACGATGTTGAGGACGCCCGGGGGCAGCAGGTCGGCGATCAGCTCGGCCAGGATCAGGATGGAGATCGGGGTCGATTCGGCCGGCTTCAAGACGACGCAGTTGCCGGCGCCGATGGCCGGGGCCAGCTTCCAGGCAGCCATCAGCAGCGGGAAGTTCCAGGGGATGATCTGGCCGACGACGCCGAGCGGCTCGTGGAAGTGGTAGGCGACGGTGTTTTCGTCGATGTCGGACAGTGCGCCTTCCTGGGCGCGCAGGCAGCCGGCGAAGTAACGGAAATGGTCGGCGGACAGCGGCACGTCGGCGGCCAGGGTCTCGCGGATCGGCTTGCCGTTGTCTACGGTCTCGGCGTAGGCCAGGACTTCGAGGTTTGCATCGATACGGTCAGCGATCTTGAGCAGGATGTTGGCACGCGTTGCCGGGGCGGTCTTGCCCCAGGCATCGGCAGCAGCGTGGGCAGCATCCAGGGCCAATTCGATATCCTCGGCGGTGGAGCGGGCAGCCTTGGTGTAGACGGTGCCGGAAATCGGGGTAATGACGTCGAAATATTCGCCCTTGGTCGGGGCAACCCATTTGCCACCGATGAAGTTCTCGTACTTGGCTTTGTAGGCGATTTTGGCACCGCTGGCGCCGGGAGCTGCGTAAAGCATGTGTTGTCTCCTGTGTTCTGGAATGAGGGTTCGGGTTGATTCAAGGCCGGCAGCATCGATAAATGGGATGGGATGCGCTGCCCTCCTGTGACTCGCCCTTCATGAAGTGCATGCCGTGTGCCAGATCCCACATCCGCCGGAGAAAATAGAGAAATTATCAGTTAATCAATTGGTTGGTATTCAGTGATTGGGCATTTCAGGGGTCCTCCCAGTGTACGACCTGCTCCTGGGTGGAGCAGTTGTTAGATTTTTGAGCAATCACTTTCAGATCGTGCAGATTTATGTATATGTGCTAAATTGAACACGAAGCCTCGCGCTGGGGGAGAGATGGTCAAATACAACAGTCTGCGCCGGCGGTTGTTCGCCATCGCGCTTGTCTTATGGACATCCGTAATCGGCTTGTCGCTGGTTCGTGGCTGGCACGATGCCCAGCGCCAGGCGATGGACAGCGCTTACGCCGAAGCCAGGGCCAACCTCAACAAGGACATCACCTTCCGGCGTTGGGGAACGTTGCACGGCGGTGTCTATGTGCCGATCACCGAAACCCAGAAATCCATCCCCTGGCTGTCCCACGTGCCGGACCGGGATGTCGTTACCCGGGATGGTTTAGCGCTAACGCTGCTGAACCCGGCCTCGATGTTGCGCCAGATGATGGATCTGTATGCCGCCGACTATGGTGTGCGCGGGCGAATTACCGGTTTGCGCCAGCTCAATCCCGACAACGCCCCGGACGCCTGGGAAAGGGCGCAACTCGAGCGCTTCGTTCGGGGTGAGGCAAAAGAGGTTTGGGCAGTCAGCCAGGTTGAGGGTCAGCCGCATTTACGTCACCTGCGCGCTATGTACATGGAACCGGGTTGCGACAAATGCCACGCCATACTCGGTTATCAGACCGGCGACATGCGCGGCGCCACCGGACTCAATCTGCCATTGGCCCCCTATCTGGCCCGGATCGCCGACAGTCATCTGCGGCTGATCGAGGGGCATCTGCTGATCTGGGGCGTCGGCCTGGCCGGCATTTTTTGGGGCAATTGGCTGGCCATCGGCTGGGGGCGGGAGCGCGAGCAAATCCAGGCTGACCAGGAGCGCCATCGCAGCGAGCTGGAGTCCCTGGTCGCGGAACGCACGGCCGAGCTTGCCGAATCGACCCGGGCAGCCGAAATGGCCAATCAGGCAAAAAGCGCTTTTCTGGCCAACATGAGCCACGAAATTCGTACTCCTCTCAATGCCATCACCGGCGTCGCCCATTTGATCCGCCGTAATGGCCTGGCGCCTGGTCAATCCGAGCAACTGGACAGGATCGATACGGCCGGTCGCCATTTGCTCGAGGTGGTCAATGCCGTCCTCGATCTGGCAAAGATCGAATCCGGCCAAATAGTCTTGGCTGAAAAGCCATTCTCGTTGCGCGGCGTGTTGGGCAACGTCCTGTCCATGCAAAATCTGGGTGCGGCGAGCAAGCATCTTCGCCTCAATGTCGAAGTCGATGCCGACGTTCCTGATACATGGGTCGGCGATGCGGCGCGTTTGCAGCAGGGATTGCTCAACTATGTCGGCAACGCGGTCAAGTTTACCGATGCGGGAAGCATAGTTCTGAGGGCCGGTCTGATCGGTGAAACGCCGGTGGGAGCGATGCTCCGCTTCGAGGTCGAAGACAGCGGTGTAGGCATAGCTGCTGATGACCTGGCTTCCCTGTTCAGCGAGTTTCGCCAGGTCGACCCGGCGGTCCCGCTGCATGTCGGGGGAACCGGCCTCGGCCTTGTCATTACCCGGAAAATAGCCCGCCTGATGGGTGGCGACGCCGGGGCGAGCAGCATCCCGGGGCGGGGCAGCCTGTTCTGGCTGACCGTCTGCCTGAAACCGGGGGCTTCGGTGTTGCGGCGAGGGACTGTTGCCAGCGGGCAGGATGCTGAGCGCGGTCTTCGCGAAACGTGCGCCGGCAAGCGCATCCTGTTGGTCGAAGATGATCCGATCAACCAGGAAATTGCCCGTTCCCTGATGGCAGATTTTGGCCTACTTGTGGATACGGCAGGCGATGGCCAGCAGGCGCTGGCCGCAGTGGCCGATGTTCCCTACGACCTCGTCCTGATGGACATGCAGATGCCGATAATGGACGGTCTTCAAGCGACCCGGGCCATGCGTGCCAGGCCCGGTCTGGCATCGCTACCAATCATCGCCATGACGGCGAACGCCTTCGATGATGATCGCTTGCGCTGCACCGAGGCCGGGATGAACGATTTCATCGCCAAGCCGGTCGAGCCGGAGCTTTTCTTCGACACGATCTACCGTTGGTTGCAGCCTGCCACGGCAGATCAGTTTGGCCGGACATCTTCTCCTCCGGTCTGAATGCTGTTCCGGCCGATGCGGGGTACCGGCCGGAACCTCAGAGCCGGTACCGGCTCGATCTTAGTTGAGCGCGAGAATCCAATTCACCAGTTTGCGGGCGTTGCCCTCGGTGATGGCGACGGCGTTGGGCGGCATCGAGAGCCCGCTGACCTTGCCTTTCCAGTGGCTGCTGTACGGATTGGAGCCTTCGACCACGACGCGGGTCAGGAATTCCGAGGCGCCCGGCTTGCCCTTGTACTGCTTGGCAACGTCGCTCCAGGCTGGGCCGATCGGCTGCATGCCGTTCGGGCCGGGCTTGCCGGACTCGACGCTGTGGCAGGTCATGCAGCCGCTGGTCGTCGCCAGCTTCAGCATTTCCGTATCCTGCTTGGCATCGGCCATGGCCAGGGGGCTGAGCAGGCCGCAGGCCAGAGCGGTGACGAGAGTCTTGTTTTTAATCATTGCATTTCTCCTGATGAGCGGTTGTTGAATGGGGTGCAACCAAGTGCAAGCACTAGTTGCTGGTGGGGTGATTTAGTTATGCCTCAATTGTGCTGTTGATGTCTACCAGGCCATGGCGGGCGGCCAGGTGGAGCAGTTTGAAGTCGCTATCGGCATCGAGTTTCTGGCGAATCAACGACAAATAATTAAGAATGGTCTTGGGTGACAGGTGCATGGCTCCGGCAATGCCATTGGCCGACTCACCCTGCACCAACAGACGCAGCACCTCGAACTCGCGAGGCGTCAGGCAGGTGAGGGGGGCGTCGCCATCAATTGCCTCACGCGCCAGCACCTCGGCAACTTCGGGCGAAAAGACGCGCTTTCCGATAGCGATACGGCGAATGCCGCTGATCACGTCATCCGGTTCGCAGTATTTCGTCAGATAACCGTGGGCGCCGCTGCGCAAGGCCTGTGTGACATGGCCGGCGCTGTCATGCATCGACAGGACCAGGACCTTCAACTGCGGGCGCCTGGCCAGCATGCCGCGTATTGCCTCGATGCCGCTACTGTTCTTGAGGCTGAGATCGACCAGGGCAACGTCAGGTTCGCAGCGCACGACCAGGGCGTTCGCCTCATCTGCCGTGGCGGCCTCACCGATGACCTTGATGTCGGGTTCGGCGTCAAGCAAGCGGTGATATCCCGTACGCACCACGGCATGGTCGTCAACCAGAATGACGCGAATCATCAGTTTCTCCTTGCTTGGGGGAAAGCGGCAAAACAATTCGAAGTTGCAGCCCTGATGGTTGTCCTGGCTGCATTTCGAGCTTTCCCCCTACCATTTCAAGTCTCTCTTCCATGCCGAGGAGTCCGCCACGCCGGATTTTTCCGGCCGTCGGCAGGCCCTTTCCATCGTCGTCGATTTGCACGTGGAGCATTCTGGCTTCCAGGACAATCCGCACAACGCAGTTTCGTGCCTCGCTGTGGCGAACCACGTTGGTCAGGCCCTCCTGGACGACGCGGTAAAGCACCAGGGCCTGCTTCTCCTCCAATATCGGCAAGCCGGCAGGTATTTCCAGGTGAAAATCGATACTGGCTTCCCTTTGTTGCCAACCGGCAATCAGTTCGCGCAAGGCGCTGCCCAGGCCACCTGAGTCCAAGCCATGCGGTCTCAGGCGTTTGAGCATGGTACGCAACTGTTCACCGTTCGTTCTTACGTCGCGCCGCAACTCCTGAGCGCACTCGACAATTTTCTGGCTGTCCAGCGTTTGGGCGTTGCGCTCGAGAAAAGCTGCTGTCACCCCGATGGCAGTCAGTGTTTGTCCGGTTTCATCATGCAATTCTCTTGCCAGGGTACGCCGCTCTTCTTCCTGAACTTCGATCAATTTCCGCGAAAGCTGCTTTTGCGCCGCCCGGGAAGTGTTGAGTGCGCTTGCCAGTTGATCGATGGATCCGGCTATGCGTTTGAATTCGCGCAGGTCGAATCGGGGCAGGGCGGCATCGGACTCGCCGTCAGCCAGGCGTTGCAAACCGGCTTCCAGGTCGCGGACCGGAGCGAGTGCGCGGTGGGCAGACCACCAGGCGACAAGGAGTGTTGCTCCGGAAAAGAGCAGCAAGGTGATGCATAGGCGAACAGTGTCGCCGAGACGCTCCTCGATCTCTGATGCTGGGTTGGGGGTGATGTACAAGGTTTGATGCCCCAGCGTGACCCGCTCGACCTGGTGTGTCGGTGCTGTGATGCCGAGCAGGCTGGCCAGCTGGGTGAGCGTTGCGTCGGTGGATTGCTGGCTTTCAGGTCGATCAACCGAAATCCGCAGATGACGCAGGGGGGCAGCATCGATCAGGGCGCGCAAGCGTGCATTGGCCGATTCCGGGGGGTGTTGCTGATCAAGGCTGCTGGCGTCGAGCAGGATTTTTGCCAGTCGCTCGGATGCGGCAAGCTCGGCATTGATATCGCTGCGTAGCGAGTAGAGGTTGATCAACAGCGCCATCAGGAACAGCCCGGTGAGCAGGGCGCCAAGATAACCGAGTAGACGTCTTCTGAGATCCAAGGCGGTAGGTGACTATAGGTAATTCGAAGCATCAAGCAAATTCAGTGCCGGATTTGCTTGCGGATTTTTGAGAGAGGTCTTGCTGTGGTGCGCCCTGTCGTGCAGGTGCTTGTTTGTACCTTAGAAAAACGCATGCGGGCGGGGATGGAATTTGCCTTCGACCTGACGGCGGGAAGAATTCCCGGGATTGATCGCCGGAATTCCTGGAAAATCCGCTCACTAATAATCTCTATACCATTCGGAGACCATATGAAGAAGCAGTTTTCGGCGGGGGCGAGCAGCTCAAATTTGCGTCCGCGCTGGTTGGTGTTGGCTCTGCTGGCGGCCTATCAGGGGGGAACCTGGGGGGCGGAGCAGGCGATTCGACTGCAAACGGTCGACGTGATCGGTACGACGCCGTTGCCCGGCATAGGCCTGCCAGTCGATCAGGTGCCGGCCAACGTGCAGACGGTCAAGGGCGAGTCCATGGCGAATCAGCACAGCATGACCATCGCCGATTACATGGCGCAGAACATGACCGGGGTGAACATCAATGAAACCCAGAACAATCCCTTCCAGCCCAACGTGAATTTCCGCGGCTTCACCGCCTCGCCGTTGCTCGGCACGCCGCAGGGCTTGTCGGTGTATCAGGATGGTGTGCGCATCAACGAGCCGTTTGGCGATGTCGTCAGCTGGGACCTGATCCCGATGAACGCGCTGGCCAACATGACGGTGATGCCGGGCTCCAACCCGCTGTTCGGCCTCAATACCCTGGGTGGCGCGATTTCAATGCAGACCAAGCGCGGCTACACCCACCGGGGCGGCGCCGTCGAACTTTCCGGCGGTTCCTGGGGGCGTTACAACACCCAGGCCGAATACGGAGGCGTGGCGGCCAACGGAGTGGACTACTTCCTGGCCGGCAATTATTTCAACGAGGATGGCTGGCGGGATGCGTCGCCCTCGGAAGTCCGCCAAATGTTTGGACAGCTCGGTTGGCGCAACCAGACCACCGATCTCAGCCTGACCCTGTCGCTGGCCGACAACGACCTGATCGGCAACGGTCTGGTGCAGCGGGAGTTCCTGCGCGCGCAGGGCTGGAACACGATCAACACCAAGCCGGACCAGACCAGGAACAATATGGTCTTCCTCAATTTCAACGGCAGTCACTGGCTCAACGACGCCACCATGCTCAGCGGCAATGTGTATTACCGCAAGGCGCGCACGCGCACGCTGAATGGCGATATCAACGACGACATCGATCCGGGCGATGCCGGTTTCGACCTGAACAATTGCGCCGCCGGTGCCAGCGAGAGTGATGCGGAAATTTCCTGTGGTGGGGCGCTCAATCGCAGCCGGTCGCAGCGGGTGGCGTATGGCTTCACCGGGCAGATCAATTTCAATCAGGATTTGTTCGGCCACAAGAACCTGTTCGTCGCCGGGTTGGGTTATGACCGTAGCCGGACCGATTTCGAACAGTCCACCGAGTTCGGCACCATCAATGGGGGCCGGGGCGTGGACGGCATCGGTGTCTTCGGCGACGAGGCGGAGGTCGAGTTGCGCGGTGTCAACCGCACGTGGAGCCTGTTCGCGACCGATACCTTCTCGTTCAACGACGTCTATCACCTGACCCTGTCCGGTCGCTACAACCACACCCGGGTGGAGAACCGCGATCAGTTGATCCCGGACCCCAGCAATCCCGAATCGCTGACCGGCAACCACAGTTTCCAGCGCTTCAACCCGGCGATCGGCCTAGCCATCACGCCGAGCAAGGCGCTGTCCTTCTATGCCAGCTATAACGAAGGCAGCCGGGCGCCGACCGCCATCGAACTGGGTTGCGCCAATCCGGACCAGCCGTGCAAGCTGCCCAACGCCATGGCTGGCGACCCGCCGCTCGACATGGTGGTCTCCAAGACCATCGAAGGCGGCATGCGCGGCAAGCTGACCAGCGAACTGGGCTACAGCGTTGGCCTGTACCGGACCGAAAATACCGACGACATCCAGTTCATCGCTGCCAATTCGAGCGGTGCCGGTTACTTCGACAACGTCGGCAAGACCCGCCGCCAGGGCCTGGATGTCGGGGTGAACGGGGAAATGGGCAAGTTCCGCTGGTATGCCGGTTACAGCTACATCAAGGCGACCTACGAATCCAACTTCTCGATCGCCAACGAAGTCAATTCCAGCGCCGTGGATACCAACAGTGATGGTGACGAGGATACGATTTACGTCAAGAAGGGCGATCGCATTCCCGGCATTCCCCGCCATCAGTTCAAGTTGCGCGGCGAATGGCAGGCGCTGCCGCAGTGGACCATCGGCACCAACCTCGTCGTCTTCTCCAGTCAGTATTCCCACGGCAACGAGAACAACGACCATCAGGGCGCCGGTGCCAAGGTGCGCGGCCATGCCGTCGTGAACCTCGATACGCGTTACCGCTTCGGCAATGGCTGGCAGGCCTTCGCCAAGGTCAACAACCTGTTCGACAGGAAGTACTTCACGGGCGGCATGCTCGGCGAAACCTACTTCCAGGCCAACGGGGCCTTCATGGGGGGCAACGACGAGTTCTCGGCGCTGGTGGCCCCTGGTGCGCCCCGTGCCGCCTGGGTCGGTGTGCGCTACGAATTTGGCAAACCGGCCGAAAAATAAATCCCAGTCTCCTTGGAAACATTCCCTGGTTTCCTGTCCAGCGCCCTCTTCGGAGGGCGTTTTTCATTGGTTCGTCGCCACGGCACGTACGGGTGGGGCGCGGTGGTTTCTCCGGGTTCTGGTCTTTTGCAGCAGCGCTGAGGGAGGCGCGGGAAATTTGCCCGGGCTCGCCGGGACAATTTCCGCCTTCGTTGGGGATGAGCTCCCGAGACCGGCGAGAGGGGGCTTCCTATACTGGCCCGACCTGTCGAGACGGATGGGGAGGTCCGGGTTTCCGGGCACGTAGCGACACCAATTCATAGGAGACGAAATAACAATGCGTTCAATTCGGTTCAATACCCGACAGACCCTCATCGCTGCCTTGGTCGCGGCTAGCTTCTGTGCGCCGGCCATGGCGTCGAAGACAGTCAGCTGGGAAGATATCCTCAACGACGACAAGACAACGACCGACGTGCTGTCCTACGGTCTCGGCCTGAAAGCCCAGCGCTACAGCCCGCTGGCCAAGGTTAATACCAAGAACGTCGAGCACCTGGTGCCGGCCTGGAGTTTCTCCTTCGGCGGCGAGAAGCAGCGCGGCCAGGAGGCGCAGGCCCTGGTGCACGATGGCGTGATCTACGTCACCGCCTCCTACTCGCGCATCTTTGCGATCGACGCCCGCAGCGGCAAGCGCCTGTGGGAATACGAGGCCCGTCTGCCGGAAGATATCCGCCCCTGCTGCGACGTGATCAACCGGGGCGCCGCCATCTACGGCGACAAGATTTACTTCGGCACGCTCGACGCCAGCATCGTCGCCCTCAACAAGGACACTGGCAAGGTGGTCTGGAAGAAGAAGTTCGGCGACCACAAGATCGGCTACACGATGACCGGCGCCCCCTTCGTGGTCAAAGACCAGAAGAGCGGCAAGGTGCTGCTGGTGCATGGTTCGTCGGGTGACGAATTCGGCGTCGTCGGCTACCTGTTCGCCCGCGATCCCGATACCGGCGAAGAGGTCTGGGCGCGGCCCATGGTCGAAGGCCACATGGGCCGCCTGAACGGCAAGGACAGCACGCCGACCGGCGATGCCAAGGCGCCGAGCTGGCCGGAAGGTGTGGACGGCAACAAGGTCGATGCCTGGAACCACGGCGGCGGCGCCCCGTGGCAGACGGCGAGCTACGATGTGGACAAGAACATGGTGGTCATCGGCACCGGCAACCCGGCGCCGTGGAACACCTGGCACCGGACCAAGGAAGGCGACGATCCGCGCAACTGGGACAGCCTGTTCACCTCCGGCCAGGCTTACGTGGACGCCAGCACCGGCGAGCTGAAGGGCTTCTTCCAGCACACGCCGAACGACGCCTGGGACTTCTCCGGCAACAACTCGGTGGTTTTGTTCGAGTACAAGGATCCGAAGAGTGGCAAGCTGGTCAAGGCCTCGGCCCACGCCGACCGCAACGGCTATTTCTTCGTGACCGACCGCGAGAAGCTGACCAACGGCGCCGGCTACCCGAACAAGCCGACCTCGCTGCTCGCCGCCTGGCCCTTCGTCGACGGCATCACCTGGGCGAAGAGCTGGAACCTGCAGACCGGCAAGCCGAACATCGTCGACGGCCAGCATCCGCCGAAGCCGAAGGAGGGTGCCGACAAGGGTGAATCGATCTTCGTTTCGCCACCCTTCCTGGGCGGTACCAACTGGATGCCGATGAGCTACAGCCAGCAGACCGGATTGTTCTACATCCCGGCCAACCACTGGGCGATGGACTACTGGACCGAAAAACTGACCTACAAGGCCGGCTCGGCCTACCTCGGCCAGGGCTTCCGCATCAAGCGCCTGTTCGACGACCACGTCGGCACGCTGCGCGCCATGGATCCGAAGACCGGCAAGATCGTCTGGGAACACAAGGAGAAATTCCCGCTGTGGGCCGGTACCATGACCACCGCTGGCGGTCTGTTGTTCACCGGTACCTCGGACGGCTACGTCAAGGCTTTCGATGCCAAGAACGGCAAGGAGCTGTGGAGGTTCCAGACCGGCTCCGGCGTGGTTTCCGTGCCGATCACCTGGGAAATGGACGGCGAGCAGTACGTCGGCATCCAGTCCGGCTACGGCGGTGCCGTGCCGCTGTGGGGTGGCGACATGGCCGACCTGACCAAGCAGGTGACGCAGGGCGGCTCGATGTGGGTCTTCAAGCTGCCGAAGTCGCTGAAGAACTGAGCGAGCTTTTCGCTCCGAGCGTTCCCGCCGAAGGCTGGATTCCCCCAGCCTTCGGCTCGCCTCCGAGCGAGGCTGGGCGGTGGATGATGGACACTGCCTGAGTCGGGGAGCTCGCCGATAGAACCCAGATTCGAGCGACAACAATGCCCAGACATTTCATTTTTGCCATTTTTTTCGGGTCGACCGTAGCGATCGCCGCCGAGCCCTTCGAGCCGCTGGTCATCAACGGCTGCGGCATCTGGCCGCATGCCCGCTGCCCGGGGGCGGATCTGCGCCACGCCAATCTGGCCAACCAGAATCTGGCCGGGGCCGACCTGCGCGGCGCCAACCTGGCGCGTGCCGACCTGCGCAACGCCAACCTGGCCGGCGCCCATCTCGATGGCGCCAACCTGACCGGCGCCCGCCTGAACAAGGCGCTGCTGGCCACCGCGACCCTGCGCGACGCCAAGCTGATCGGCGCCGACCTCGAGTTCGCCCGCCTGTACCGCGCCGACCTGAGCGGCGCCGACCTGACCGCGGCCAACCTCGAGGCGGCCAAGGCCAACTTCGCCAAGTTCGAGCGGGTCAAGCTGGTCGATGCCAATCTGCAGGAGGCCAAGTTTTTCACCGTCGATTTCCGCGATGCCGACCTGAGCGGTAGCTACCGCCGTTTCACGGTATTCGAGGATTCGAGCTACGAGGGCTGCAAGCAATGTCCGGCGGAGGGCGCGCTGTGATCGTCCCATCCTTTAAATCCCTGTCGATTGGGGCCTGGTGCATGCTGTTGGCCGCCAGCGTCGCGGCGACCGAAGTGGCCACGCCGCCCGCTGTCGATTATTCGGCGCTGCCGCCGCTCGGCCACCTCTGGCGCGACACCAATCCCTACCGCAACCTGCCGGAAGCGCTGCCCATCGGGCGCAGCGCCTTCAACCAGTCGTGCGCCCGCTGCCACGGTGCCGATGCGGCGACCAACGCGGCGCCGGCGCCCGATCTGCGCAATCTCGACCGGGGCTGCCGGCGCATCGCCGATACGGCACTGAAGGCGCGCTGCATGGCCGACAACGACGCCTATTTCGCCAAGACCGTGCGCGACGGGAAGATCATCATCGGGGTCGTACACATGCCGCCCTGGGGCGAGGTTCTGGCGCAGGAACTGGCCTGGGCCATCCAGGCCTTCATCGAGGTGCAGGCCCGCACGACGCCGATCCGGCCGGGCGTGGGCAAGTAAGGAGACGGGGCGTGCGTGCTGACGGTCGACTGCCGAAAACGGGCAAGAGCCGCCGGCTGGCGGCGTCGGGAGCACGGCCCGGCGCGTCGACGCAAAAACGGCGCGCAGGCCGAAGCCGACGCGCCGTTTGGGCGAGGGGGCGCCGCAGCGCCCCCGGGCCGAGATTGCTTACTTGTGCAGCTTGAAGACCCACACGGAACCACCCTGTTCGAGGTAGTTCACGCGCTTGGCAACGTCGCCACCCCACAGCGGCACGGCGCCGCCCCAGCCGGTGGTCACGGCGATCATCTGCTCGCCATCCTGTTCCCAGCTGACCGGCGGTGCAACGATGCCAGTACCGGTCTGGAAGGACCACAGTTCCTTGCCGGTCTTGGCGTCGACGCCCTTCAGGTAGCCTTCAGGCGTTCCGTAGAAAACCAGGCCGCCGGCGGTGGTCAGCACGCCACCCCAGAGCGGGGCGTAGTTCTTGTTTTCCCAGACGATCTTGCCGGTGGCCGGGTCGACAGCGCGCAGCACGCCGATGTGGTCGTCATGCAGGGCCTTGATGGTGAAGCCGGCGCCCAAGTAGGCAGCGCCCTTCTTGTAGGAAACCGGCTCGTTCCAGATGTCCATGCCCCACTCGTTGGCCGGCACGTAGAAGAGGCCGGTCTGCGGGCTGTAGGCCATTTGCTGCTGGTTCTTGCCACCGAGGAAGGACGGAGCCGAGAAGACGACCTTGCCCTTCTTGCCATCGGCGCCGGCTGCCGGATCGCCCGGGCGGCCTTCTTCGATGTAGTTCGGACGGCCGGTTTCCAGGTTGTAGCCGGTAGCCCAGGTGATCTGCTTGACGAAGGGGAAGGCGTTGAGCAGCTTGCCGTTGGTCCGGTCGTTGACGAAGAAGAAACCGTTACGGTCGGCCTTGCCGCCGGCCTTGATGACCTTGCCGGTCTTCGGATCCTTGAAGTCGAAGGAAACGAATTCGTTCACGCCGTCGAAGTCCCAGCCGTCGTGCGGGGTATTCTGGTAATGCCAGGCGATCTTGCCGGTGTCGGCGTCGATGGCGACGGTGGAGGACGAGAAGAGGTTGTCGCCCGGGCGCAGGTGGCTGTTCCACGGGGCCGGGTTGCCGGTGCCGGCGAAGATCAGGTTGGTTTCCGGATCGTAGGTGGCGCCGTTCCAGGTGGCTGCGCCGCCGGTTTGCCAGAGGTCACCCTTCCAGGTGGCGTTGGTCGTGCCGGAAATGCCGTTTTCCATTTCCTTGCCGTCCTTGTCGTAGCGATAGCCCATGTGGCCTTCGACGGTCGGACGGGTCCACACCAGCTTGCCGGTCATCGGATCGCGGGCGTCGATGCGGCCGACGATGCCGAATTCGCCACCGGAAACGCCGGTGATCAGCTTGCCCTTGGCAATGATCGGGGCGGCCGTGGCGGAGTAGCCGGCAGCGTAGTCACCGAGCTTTTCCTTCCAGACGACCTTTCCGGTTTCCTGGTCGAGGGCGACCAGCTGGGCGTCGAGGGTCGCGAAGATGACCAGGTTGCCGTACAGGGCGGCACCGCGGTTGATCACGTCGCAGCACGGCATGATGCCGTCCGGCAGGCGGTGCTCGTACTTCCACAGCTTCTTGCCCGACTTGGCGTCGATGGCGAACAGGCGGCTGTAGGAGGCGGTGACGAACATCTTGCCGTTGGCGATGACCGGCTGCGATTCCTGACCGCGCTGCTTTTCGCCACCGAAGGACATCGACCAGGCGGGAACCAGGTTCTTGACGGTGTTGGTATTGATCTTGGTGGACGTGCTGAAGCGCTGACCTTGCGTGCCGATGCCGAAGCTGACGACGTCGCCCGGGGTCTTGGCGTCATTGACGATGTCGGCATCGGTTACGCCGGCCTGGGCCGAACCGCTGCCGATGACGGCTGCGGCGATCAGCGCGAGTGTGATGGCACTCCGCTTTGGGGTATGACTATGCATGGATTGTCTCCTTGTTTATCCAATGGTTCCTACTCGGCAAACCCTCCCTAAGGCAGGTCGACAGATCGGAATGACATGCCGGCGAGCCACCTTCCATTCCCTGAATTGGCCCACTGGCAAGCTAGCCGATCTGCAAGTGCTGTGCCAAGTGCCTGTGAGCCTGGCTACAGCCCCAATTTTTTTGGGGTTATCCATGATTTGGCGGGCTTTTCGGCCGGTTGGTCATGTGTTGATCGCGTGTTTCAATTGTAACCATGTGCTCCAATGTTGAGCACATCGGGTGTTGCGGGGAGGTGACAGATTCGCAGCGAGCGGCCGGTCAAGGGGTGTGGCGGGGCGTTTATGGCGCCCTTGGCCAATTGGCACGCCGTTTGCACATTGCTGTCCAATAAAAGCCGAGCAGGCAAGAATTGGAGAGAGACTGGATGAAATTCCCCCTGACCATAGCCGCCATCGCGCTCGCCGCGCTGATGTCGCCGGCCGATGCCGCCGCCTTGCGCGACGAAGGCGATCCGCTGGCCTCGGCGCGCTGGGCCGACATGCACAAGTCGATGCTGGCCGGGGCGCCCGTGCTGTTCGACCCGCGGGTCAAGGTAGTGGCGCCGTCCACCGCCGAGAATCCGATGCAGGTGCCGGTCAGCGTCGATGCGACGGCCCTGCCCGGTGTCGTCGAGGTGCTGGTCTTCGCCGATTTCAATCCCATCGTCCAGGTACTGCGCTTCTACCCGGATGCGGCGCCTGCCTTTCTCGGCTTTCGCATCAAGCTGCAGCAATCCTCGCCGGTGCGCGCCGCGGTACGGACGGCCGACGGCGTCTGGCATGTCGGCGGCACCTGGGTCAACACGGTGGGCGGCGGGTGCACGGCGCCCTCGGCGGCCGCCGTCTCGCCCGAATGGCAGAAGCGCCTCAACGAGGTGAGCGGCCGCCAGTGGAGCGAAGGCCCCAACGCCGGGCGCATCCGCCTGCGCATCGTGCACCCCATGGATACCGGCCTGGTCGCCGGCACGCCGGCCTTCCACCTCGAGGAAGTCAACATCACCGATGCCGCCGGCAAGCGCCTGATGCGCGTCCAGCCCTACGAGCCGGTCAGCGAGAACCCGGTGTTCACGCTGCAACGCGACGCGGCGAGCGGCCCGGTCGAGGCCAGCGGCCGCGACAACAACGGCAACGCCTTCACGGCGAGGATAGCGCCATGAGGCGGGCCAGCGCGGCCCTGCGCGGGCTCTCGCTGATGCTGCTGGCCTGGGCGGGGCTGGCTGCGGCGGCCGATTTCGACTATCGCCTCAAGGCCCGGCCGATCGCCCCCGACGTCTACGCCTTCATCGGCCGGACGGCCGATTTCGATACCGATAACGGCGGCAATATCGTCAACACCGCCTTCATCGTCGGCCGGGCTGGCGTCATCGTCATCGACAGCGGACCGTCGCTGCGCTATGGCCAGCAGATGCGCCAGGCCATCGCCAAGGTGACCGACAAGCCGCTGGCCCTGGTCATCAACACCCATCACCACCCCGACCATTTTCTCGGCAACCAGGCCTTCGCCGATGTGCCGATCGGTGCTCTGGCCGAGACCCGTGACGGCATCGCCCGCGACGGCGACGCCTTTGCCGAAAACCTGTTCCGGATGAGCGGCGACTGGATGAAGGGTACCGAGGTCCGCGTGCCGAACCGGACCCTGGCCGGGGGGGCGCTCGAGGTGGCCGGGCGCCGCCTGCGCCTGGTCGCCCTCGACGGCCACACCGGGGCCGACCTGGTGGTCGTCGACGAGGCCAGCGGCGTGGTTTTCGCCGGCGACCTGGTCTTCAACGGCCGGGCGCCGACCACGCCGCATGCCGACGTCGGCCACTGGCTGAAGGCCCTCGACCAGCTCGACGGCCTGACCCGCCAGCCCGGTTTCAAGGTCCTGCTGCCCGGACACGGTGAAGTGGCCGGCGACGCCGCGCCCATCGCCCAGACCCGGGCCTGGCTGAACTGGCTGACCGCCACCATGGACGAGGCGGCGCGCAACGGGCTGGACATGAACGACACGCTGGCCCGGCCGCTGCCGCCCCGCTTCGCCGACATGCCGGTGGCGCAGACGGAATACCGGCGCTCGGTCGGCCACCTGTTCCCGGCTGCCGAGCAACGGGCGCTGGAGGGACGCTGAGCATGACGCCGGCCATCATCGAGATCAGGCCGATTCCCGCGGTCGACCGGAAATTCTGGGCAATTCTCGGAATTTCCGCTGTCCTCCACGCCACGCTGCTGCTCGTCGTTCCCTGGGAGCGCCCGACGCAAGGCATCACCTTGCCGCCGATCACGGCGACCCTCCGCCTGCTCAGCAGCATCGAATCCGGACCGCCGGCCGTGGCCCCCGTCGCCCCGCCCGCCGTCCCCGAGAAGGCCCGGCCCAAGGTGCCGCCGGTGGAGCAGCCCGCTCCGTCCGTGGTCAAGCGTGCCGGGCCGGCCATCGCGCCGGCAGCGACCACCCGGCCGGACAGCCGGGTGGTCGCCGTGGCGGCCCCGTCGCCGGTCGCCGTAGCCCCGGTGGCTCCGATAGCGCCGTCCGCCGGGCCGGCCGAACCTGCTCCGCCGCCGGTTGCCGTCGCTGTGGCGGCCCCGGCGCCCAGCGCTCCTGGTCCGAACAGCCGGGAGTCCCTCGACCGTTACCGCCAGCAGCTGACCGATCTCTTCGCCGGCCGCCACGACTATCCGCGCCTTGCCGCCCTGCGCGGCTGGGAAGGCGAAGTCCGCCTGCGCCTGAAGGTCGCCCGCAAGGGCAACCTGCTCGGCGTTGCGCTCGACCGCTCGAGCGGCTTCGACGTCCTCGACCGCCACGCCCAGGCCCTGATCGAATCCTTCGGCGTGTTGCCGCCCTTGCCCGAGTCGCTCGACGGCAACGAAATCCAGGTGGTCGTCCCGATCAACTACAAGCTGAGGCGTAGCACATGAGCGCGATCAAGCGGTGGCCTTGCCGGACCGAAGCCGGGCAGAACGACGGTAGCGGACGGCGATGAATAAGCCGGCATTTCGTTTTTGGCGCTTTTTGCCGGTTGACCGCAGCAACCGCGGACTGAGCCTGCACACCCGCGTCGGCCTGGTGCTGACCGGGCTGGCCGCCGTGCTGCTGCTGCTCATCGGCGGCCTGTGGCTGCATGGCACGCGGCTCGGCGTGCATGAGGAGGTCGAGGCGGCGACGCGGGTTTCCGAGCAATGGCTGAAAGTCGTCCTCGGCGAAATGCGCGACGTGCCGGCCGAGGCCTACCGCGAACGCCTGCTCGACACGGCGCGCAGCCTCGGCCGGATCCGCGCCAACGTCCTGGAAATCGAAGCCGCCGACGATGGCCGGTCGCTCTACCAGTCGCCGCCCACCGCCTACAAGGCCGGCCGTTCGGCGCCCGGCTGGTTTGCCGCCGCGCTCACTCCGGAATTCATGCCGCGCACGCTGGAGGCCGGCGGCCTGCGCCTGACCCTGCGCCCCGACCCGTCGCGCGCCGTGCTCGATGCCTGGGACGACCTCGTTGCCTACGCCGGCTGGGCCTTGTTGCTGCTCGTCGCGCTCTTCGTCGGCAGCCGCTTCGCCCTGGGCCGCGCCCTGCGCCCGCTCGATCAGGTGATGGCCGCCCTCGACCGCACCGGCCGCGGCCGCTTCGACACCCGCCTGCCGGTTTTCGCGACGCCGGAACTGGGCCGCCTGTCGCGCGCCTTCAACGGCATGGCCGACCGCCTGGCCGATGCGGTGGACGACAACGTCCGCCTCGACACCGAGCGCGAGGTCGCCCAGCGCCTGCAGGGCCGGCTGGAAGAGGAGCGGCGCGACATCGCCCGCGAACTGCACGACGAACTGGCCCAGGGCATCACTGCCGTGCGCGCCCTGGCCGGCGCCATCGTCCAGCGCAGCGACGAGGCGCCCGGCGTCGCCATGCCGGCCCAGTGCATCGTCACCACCGCCGGCGAGATGCAGGAAGGCGTGCGCCACATCCTGCTCCGCCTGCGCCCGCCGGCCGAGCAGGGCGTGCCGCTGGCGACGCTGCTCGACGGCCTGTGCGCCCGTTGGCGCGAACAGCATCCTGACATCGCCCTGGCCGGCGACTTCGGGCAGGTGGGCGGCCACCTCGGCGAGGCGTTGCAGCAGGGCATCCTGCGCATCGTCCAGGAAGGCCTGACCAACGTCGTCCGCCACGCCGGGGCCAGCCGCGTCGACCTGACGCTGCGCCAGGAGGCCGGTGCCTTGCACCTCGCGCTGAGCGATAATGGGCGGGGAAGCCCGGCCGGCGGCCAGGCCTCGCCCAACGCCGGGTGCGGCATCGGCCTCTCCGGCATGGCCGAGCGGGTGGCGGCGCTGGGCGGCGAACTGGCAATCGACAGGCCGGCGCTAGGCGGTTTCGGTTTGCGTATCCGCCTGCCGTTGCCCAAATCCCAAGAGGAAAACGCATGAAAGCCAAGCTGCAAGGAATCCGTGTGCTGCTCGCCGACGACCACGCCGTGGTCCGCCTCGGTTTTCGCATGCTGCTCGAAGGGGCGGGCGCCGAGGTCATCGGCGAATGCGAGAACGGCGAAAGCGTCGTCCATTGCTTTGCCGAAAGCGCCCCCGACCTCCTCGTCATGGATGTCTCGATGCCCGGCATCGGCGGCCTGGCCGCCCTCGAACGCCTGCTCGCCCGCGACCCCAAGGCACGCGTGTTGATCCTCTCGGCGCACAACGACGACATCGTGCCGGTGCGCGCCCTAAAGCTCGGTGCCAGGGGCTACCTGTGCAAGCGGGCGGCGCCCGAAGAATTCCTGCGGGCGGTCGGCCAGGTGGCCAGCGACCGACGCTACATCGACCCCGAACTCGCCCAGTCGGTCGCCCTGGCCCAGCTCACCGAGTCGGCCAATCCGGTCGACACGCTGACCGAGAAGGAAATGGCGGTCTTCCTGAAACTGGCCGAAGGCCGTACAGTGAGCGACATCGCCGCCGATTTCTGCCTCAGCCAGAGCACCGTCGGTACCCATCTCTACCACATCAAACAAAAACTCAATGCGCGCAACGCCGCCGAGCTGACGCTGGTCGCCATGCGCAACGGACTGATCGAGGCCTGATTGACCAGCGATCCGCTTTTTCCCCCCACCGCCGCCCGCCTGGCTCGGCGCTACCGGGTCGGCACCGGCCACCTGCTCTACGTCGAGGAGTGCGGACCGGCCAGCGGCCAGCCGGTGCTCTTCCTGCACGGCGGCCCGGGCAGCGGCTGCAATGCCGCCCAGCGACGGCTGTTCGACCCGCAGCGCTATCGCGCCATCTTCATCGACCAGCGCGGCGCCGGCCGCAGCCTGCCGCTCGGCGAGACGGCCGAGAACACGACGCCCGACCTGGTCGCCGATTGCGAGGAAATCCGCGAGGCCCTCGGCATCGACAGCTGGATCGTCGTCGGCGGCTCGTGGGGCAGCCTGCTCGCCCTGGTCTATGCCCAGCTTTATCCCGAGAGCGTGCGCGGCCTGGTGCTGCGCGGTATCTTTCTCGGTTCGCACGAGGAAATCGCCGCCTACGCCGCCGGCCTGCCGCAACTGGCTGGCGATTTTGGCGAGAATTCCCGGTCGACCGTGGCGCTCACCCCGCTGGCCAATTACGCCCGGCGCATCCTGGCCGAAGACGGCGAGGCGACCCGGGCCTGGCTCAACCACGAGCGGCAACTGCTCGGTGAGCCGCCCCTCGATAGCCCACCCGACGACCGCCAGCAGGCCAAGGCCCGCGTCCAGATGCACTACCTGACCAACGACTGCTTCCTGCAGCCGGGGCAATTGCTGGCCGGCGTCGCCTATCTGCGCCACCTGCCCGGCGTCATCATCCAGGGCATGGTCGATCCGGTGTGCCCGCCGTCGGCTGCCCAGAGCCTGCGCCGGGTCTGGCCGGAAGCGCTGTGGATGCCGCTGCCCTCGGCCGGGCACGGGGCGCTCAGCCCGCCCATCGCGCGGGCGACGATCAAGGCGCTGGACTGGGTGGCCGGGCGTACTGCCGTCAATTGACCCGGGCGGCCGGGGGCGGTTTCTGCCCCTGGAAGTAACTCCCGCAACCCGATCCGATGGAACGGACGCCCCCGGCGGCAGTCTATCCAGGCTGTTCGCCAAGGCCCGAGCCGCATGCTGAATATCGAAATCGTTTCCGACTTTGTCTGTCCGTGGTGCTTCATCGGCTTGCGTCGGCTGTCGGCAGCCGTCGACCTGGTGCGCCGGGATGTCCCCGGCTTTGCCTGCCGCAAGCGCTGGCGTCCTTTCTTTCTCAACCCCAATACGCCGCCCGAAGGCGAGCCCTACCTGCCTTTCCTGGAACACAAGTTCGGCAGCCGCCAGCGGGTCGACGCGCTGTTCGCCAACGTCCGCCAGGCCGGGGCGGCCTATGGCCTGGAGTACGCCTTCGAGAAGATCCAGGTGCGGGCCAACACCCTCGACGCCCATCGCCTGGTGCACTGGGCGCAAAGCCAGGGCGATGCCGAAGCGCTGGTCGAACGCCTCTTCGTCGGCCAGTTCCAGCGTGGCGAAAATGTCGGCGATCGCGCCACCTTGTGCGCCATCGCCGCCGAGGTCGGGCTGGAGGCGAGAACCGTCGCCGCCTACCTGGCTTCCGGCATGGATACCGCCCAGGTCCGCCGACTGGAGCGCGAATCGCGGGCATCCGGCGTCAGCAGCGTGCCGACCTTCCTCGTCGACAGCCGCCATGTCGTGGTCGGCGCCGAGGATCCGGCCATTCTTGCCCGGGCCATCCGCCAGGCGCTGATCTGACGGGCGGGGCGCTTACAAGCGCTTACAACCTGCAACAAAGCGGCGTCGGCATGGCCGGTGGTCCGGGCGTTATTTCCTCATGCTTCCTTTGGAGGAAATACCATGAAAAAAGTCCTGACCGTCATCGTTCTCGCCTTCACCGTCGTCGGCCTGAGCGCCTGCTATCCCGTCTTCATCCACGGTCCCGGCCATCACCACGGGCATCACGGCCACCATCACCGGGCTTACTGAGGCCGCGTTCCCGCTCTGGCATTGCTTTTGGCCGGCCGATCGATAAACTGGCCCGGTCCGTTTCGCGACATCATGGAGACAAGCATGCAAGGGATGTTCAAATACACGCTGGAAGGCCAGGGAGACGCGCTCTCCCTGGGGGTCGATCTGGATTCGGTGAGCGCCCGGGCGCTGGCCCGGCTGGATCGCTATATCAACTGGTCGGATATTCTCAAGCTGACCGAGAACGACCCGGAGGCCGCCCACGCTGCCGAACGCCTGCATACGGTATTGCAGCATCTCGGTCGCTGAGCCGTCCCGCTTCCCGCCAACAAGCCCGGCCGGCCAGCCGGGCTTGTTCGTTTACCCCGGTCTCTTCGTTATTCGCTGACGCTGAGATAGACCAGGGTCTGGTTGAGCAGCTGGTAACCGATCTCGCCGAAGGTGATCGGGCCGACTGCCTGGCCGGTGCGCTTGCCTTGCAGGTCGGAGTACAGGTAGTTGAGGATGCAGTTGCAGGAGAAGCTGATGCCGTTGTCGAGCTCGGGCAGGGCGGCACGGAAGGCGGCGACGTAGTCGTCGACCGGCTCGGCGACACGGTAGGCGACACCGGGAAAGACCGGGGCGTAGAAATCGACGCTGCGCGCGGCGCGGTCGACGGCCTTGATGCTGACGTTGATCATCGCCCCGCTGTAGTCGGCGACCAGCGGCAGGCGGGTGTCGATGCCCTGGTCGAGCAGATGGTCGGCGAGGTTGCCGGGCTGGCCGTCGATCAGGCAGCTGCCGGCGGTGAAGCCGGTTTCCGCGAAGGTGATGGCCGGGCCGCGCCCGGGACGGAAGAGGTTGACGATGTCGATCTGGGCGAAGCGCTCGGGCGGCAGCGGCACGTCCATGACCGCGGCCTGGTTCTCGGCGAATTCGCCGGTGCTGCCGAGGACGACCTTAGGGGTGATCGTACCCAGGTCGTCGAGGTGCACCCCGGCCACCCAGCCGATCAGCGGCTTCATGTACATCTCTTCGTAGTTCGGGGCGTTGCGGGCGAAGCGGGCATGGCAGTCGCTGAAGGCCGGAAGGATCAGGATGCTGTAGCCGCTTTCCGGCGCGTTGCGGCAGATTTGCGGCAGCCCGGCCGGGTCGTAGAGGCGCAGCGTTGGCGGCTCGGCGTTGCCGGCGATCTCGGTGACGAAGACAGCATCGCGGCTGACCGTGCCACCCGTTTCGGCCATGAAGTAGGGGATGGTGCCGCCTATCCAGTTGCCGGTCGGCAGCTGGCGCAGCGCCTGCTCGTCGCCGGCGATGCTCAGGAAGCGCCCGCTGGCGATCAGTTCGGCGGCCTGGTCGAGCGGCATCAGGGCTTGTCGTGTCGGCATGTCAGTGGCCTGCGGTGGGGTTGAGGGCGCCGGTCAACTGGGCGAGTTCGTGGGCGAGCAGCTTTTCGTGGCGGATGAAGTAGCGCTGCATTTCGTGGCATTTCATGACCCGCACCTCGCCGTCGGAAATTACCGCGTACTGTTCGCGCAGCTTGGTCAGCAGCAGTTTCAGGCTGAGCACGCGGATGTCGATGTTGAGCGAGCCGTCGAGCAGGCCTTCCCAGACCGGATGGCCGGCTGCCGGGATGTTGCCGGCCGGCCCTTCGGCCGGCGCGGCGGCCACCGACAGGCCGGCCTTGCCGTTGTCCAGGCCGTGCTTGAATTTCCACAGGTCGGCGACGGTGACGTCGAGCAGGTTGCAGATAGCCTGCAAACTGATGCCGTCGCGCAGCATGCCGGCGATCTTGCGCGCCAGGGCCTGGCTGAAAGGCTGGTCGTCGTGACCGATCCACGACGGGCTGTCGCTGCCGTCGGTCGGGCGAACGGCGTGGATGACGCAGCGCATCGAGCCGATGTTGAGATGCCGCCAACTCTGTTCGGCGCCGTCTGCGGCACTGCTCCGGTTGCCGAAGAACCAGCCGCTGCGGCCGCTCTGCCGGGTGATCCAGATGTCGCACTGGTCCTTGCCGAAATCGTTGCGCACCCGGTTGATCTGCCAGGGGGCGCGGACATCCAGGGCCTGCGCCAGTAAATCTTCAGTTTTCATCGCCATCCTCCAGTCATCAAGTTCGCGTCTTGTCAGCCGCTTGGCCGGCGCGATTGTTAAACGGGGTGAATAGCAAGGATCGTGCTATGCGGTCGATTCCGTCGCATTCGGGCGGGTTGGTGGGCATTCATGTTGCGAAAATCAACGGGTGTTGCGAAACGGCGCGGGGCGGGTTGGGCTGGCGGCGGTCGGATGTGCCGCCGTGGTTTCCAGAAAAGCCCGAGGCTCTGGCCAGGATTTCCGGGAGGCGGGGCCGTGTCGCAGCCGGGCATGATGTGGTCGGACTGCCGTCTCTCCGGCTGCCGCCTTGCCGATCGGTGCGTTGATGGCCGCGCCGGCTTTCCCGTCGCCTTGCCCATTCCCGGGGCGGCGGGGGCAGGGCGGGGCGGCTCATGATTTTCATGAGCCGCCTTTGGCGAAACACCGGTCGCCAGCCGATGCGCCACCGCCAATAATTCGCCCGGGGTTGCGCCATGCCGGCAAGTCCCGGGGTGTCCACAGGATCCTGTAGCATGGTCGCCGCCCGATGCCGGCGGTCAACCGGAAAAATCGCCCAAAATTGAAAAAGAGAAAATCATGAGACATCGTCTGACCCGCCTGGCGGCCCTGCTCGCCGCAAGTTTTCCCGGATACCTCCTGGCCGATTCGCCGGTGCTGACGCTGGACAGCGTCGTCGTCACCGGCAGCCGCGTCGAGCACAGCAGCTTTGACCTGCCGGCCGCCGTCGAGGTGGTCGACGCCAGCCGCATCGGCGCCGACCAGGCCCGGGTCAACGCCTCCGAGGCGCTGGCCGGGACGCCCGGCATCAACGTCGCCAACCGCCAGAACTACGCCCAGGACCTGCAGATTTCCTCGCGCGGCTTCGGTGCCCGCTCGGCCTTCGGCGTGCGCGGCGTGCGCCTGATCGCCGACGGCATCCCGGCCTCGATGCCGGACGGCCAGGGGCAGGCGGCGACCTTCAACCTCGACCGGGCCGAGCGGCTGGAAGTCATGCGCGGTCCGATGTCGTCGATTTACGGCAATTCGTCGGGCGGCGTCATCCAACTGTTCACCCGCGACGGCAAGGGCGCGCCCAGCGTCGAAGGCGGCTTTAGCGCCGGCAGCTACGGTAGCTGGAAAGCCAATCTGGCGGCCGATGGCGAAGTCGGCGGGGTGGGCTATGTCATCGACGCTTCGCGCTTCGCCACCGACGGCTACCGCGACCACAGCGCCGCCACGCGCGACCAGAGCATGGTCAAACTGACCGGCTCGCCGAGCGCCGACGGCAAGCTGACCTTCGTCGCCAGCACCTTCCACCAGCAGGCCGATGATCCGCAGGGGCTGAACTGGAGCAGCTACAAGAGCGATCCGAGCGGCGTTGTGAGCAATGCCTTGCAATACAACACCCGCAAGACCATCGACCAGACCCAGGGTGGCCTGAACTACGTGCATCGCCTGGGCAACCACCAGGTCGAACTGTCCGCCTACGCCGGCCAGCGTTCGGTCATCCAGTACCAGTCGATACCGCGGGCGACGCAACTGATTGGCAGCAATCCGCGGCATTCGGGCGGCATCATCGATTTCGACCGCGACTATGCCGGTGTTTCCGGGCGCTGGAGCAGCCGCTTCGCGGTGGCTGGCGGCCAGCTGACGACCACCCTCGGCGTCGATTACGAACAGTCCGAGGATGCCCGGCGCGGCTACGAAAACTACATCGGTTCAACCATCTTTGGCGTCAAGGGCAACCTGCGCCGCAAGGAAACCGACCGGGTCAACAGCTTCGACCAGTACGCCCAGGCCGAATGGCAGTCGGGCGACTGGTCGCTGACGGCCGGGGTGCGCCACAGCCGGGTGCGCTTCGACATCAAGGACAAGTACATCGTCGGCCTCAATGGCGACGACAGCGGCGACGTCAGTTTCGAGAAGACGACACCGATGTTGGCCGTGCTCTATCGCCTGACCCCGACGCTCAACCTCTACGCCAGTGCCGCCCGCGGCTTCGAGACGCCGACCCTGAACGAACAGTTCTACACGGCCGGCGGCGGCAGTTTCAACTTCAACCTCAAGCCGTCGACCAGCACCCATTACGAAACCGGCCTCAAGGCCTATATCGGCGCCGACAGTCGTCTCGACCTGGCCCTCTTCCAGATCAACACCGACGACGAACTGGTGGTCGAAGACAGCAGTGGCGGGCGGACCAGCTACAAGAACGCCGGCCAGACCACCCGGCGTGGCCTGGAGCTGGCCCTGGACAGCCGCTGGGCCGGTAACCTGAGCAGCCGCTTGGCCTACACGCTGCTCGATGCGACCTACAACGACGCCTTCACGACGCGCATCTTCGGCAACCCCAACGCCACCGTCGCGGCTGGCAGCCACCTGCCCGGCGTCGCCGCCCAGACCCTGTTCGGCGAACTGGTCTGGCGTCATCCGGCCAGCGGCTTCCACGCCGGCATCGAGGGTGTCGCCCGCAGCAAGATGTACGTCGAGGACACCAACACGCTGCAGGCCGCCCCGGGCTGGGCCATCGCCAACCTGCGGGTCGGGGTCGAGCGTCGCTACGGTCAGCTGCGCGTCAACGCCTTCGTCCGCGTCGACAACATCTTCGACCGGCAGTACGTCGGCTCGGTCATCGTTGGCGATACCAACGGCCGCTTTTACGAGTCGGCTCCCGGTCGCAACTGGCTGGCCGGGGTCAGCGCCCGCTACAGTTTCTGATCGCGTCTGATCGCCGATAACCGACCGAAAGCCCGGTTTCGCATCGGGCTTTTCGTGCCCAGGGTTGCTTCGTTTTGAGTCAGTGGAGCACAAGCTGTCCAGAAAATGAGCGGTCGGCTTGGGCGGGGGCTTGCGGGATGGCGCCGCCAGCCAGCCGGAAAAGGCCGGCTGGCAGGCATTACCGGCGATCTTTCCGCTTTTGCCGGCCGACTGGCATGCTGTTCGCAATGATAGTCACCAGATCGTTAGCATCTCTTGCTGTCACAATCGGGGTCGGGGTGGCCCGGTTGAGTCGGGCAGCTTCGCCGGCTATCGTGTCGGTCGGAACGGACGAAGCAGGGTGGGTGCGACAGTGAATGCTTTTCAGGAGAATTTCTTGCGTCAGGTGTTTTGCTCACATCTGTTAAGGGTGCCTTTCGGGGTACCCTTTTTTTTTCTTGGCTTGGTCGCGCTGTCGCTATGCCGCCCGGCCATTGCCCAGACCACGAAGCCGGCCGACATCGAAACGCGCCAGGTGGTCGGCAGCACTTTTCAGGCAACGCATGAGGCGCTGGTCGAGGCCATCGAGGCCGAAGGGCTGGTGGTCGGTGCGGTGATTCCGTTCAAGGCCATGCTGGCCCGCACCGAAGCCAGCCGGAGCGAAGTCGACATGCCCTACGCTGAAGCCGAGATCGTCCAGTTCTGCAGCAGCTTGCTGGCCTGGCAGATGGTGGGCGAACACCCGGATCAGCTGGCCCTGTGCCCCTTGTCGATTGCCATTCACGCGCCGGTCGGCGAACCCGGGCGGATCAGCCTGTCGTGGCACTCGCCCGGCCGTTCGACGGCTGGCCGGAGCAAGGCCGACGACCTGTTGCGGCGGCTGGTCGAGCGAACCACTCAGCTGGCCCGCCTGCGCTGGTAGGGCGCTGCCTCATCAGCGCTGGTTCATCAGGGCTTTCAGCCCGTTGACGTTGAGAATCCGGATGTGTTTTTGCTGCACGGCGATGTGCCCTTCTTCCTGGAAGCGGGAGAAGGTGCGCGACACGGTTTCCAGCTTGAGGCCCAGGTAACTGCCGATTTCCTCGCGGGTCATGCGCAGGTAGAACTCGGCATGCGAGAAACCGCGCGAGGTGAAACGCTGCGACAGGTTGAGCAGGAAGGCGGCTAGCCGTTCCTCGGCGCGCATGGTGCCGAGCAGCATCATGACCCCATGGTCGCGGACGATCTCGCGGCTCATCACCTTGTGGAAATGGTGCTGCAGGGTGTGGATTTCGCGCGACAGGGATTCCAGCCGCGAGAAGGGAATGGCGCAGATTTCGCTGTCTTCGAGGGCGATGGCGTTGCAGGTATGGTGCTCGGTGCTGATGCCGTCGAGACCGAGCAGTTCGCCGGCCATCTGGAAACCGGTGACCTGGTCGCGACCGTCCTCGAGCAACACGTCGGTCTTGAAGAAGCCGCTGCGAATGGCGTAGATGGCGTCGAAGGACTCGCCGGCCCGGTACAGGTAGTCGCCACGCTTGATGCGGCGGCGGCTCGACACCAGGTCGTCGAGGCGTTCGAGTTCGTCGATGCTCAGGCCGAAAGGCAGGCAGAGTTCGCGAAGATTGCAGTTGGAGCAGGCGGTCTTGATGACCGACAGCGATATTTCCGATTTCAGCGGGCGTGAATGAGTCATCGGCAACCTGTGTTGGCTTGATCCATGTCAACCGCGATTTTTGGCCATCCGAACATAATCCATTCACCCTTTGATGCCATGTGCCATGAATTTCGCAACCGAAAACCTCGTCTTCGATCCCCAGATCATTCGCCGCTTTGATGTAAACGGCCCTCGTTACACGTCCTATCCGACCGCGGACCGCTTCGTGGAAGCGTTCGATTCGGAAGCCGCCAAGCTCTGGCTCGGGCGGCGCAACATCGGCGGAATCAGCCGACCCCTTTCATTATACTTCCACATCCCCTTCTGCAACACCATTTGCTATTACTGCGCCTGCAACAAGATCATCACCAAGGATCACGGGCGCAGCGCCAAGTACCTGAAGTACCTGGCCAAGGAACTCGACATGCAGGCGGCGGCGCTGGAGGGGCGAGACGGTGAGCACGAGGTCATCCAGCTGCATTGGGGCGGCGGTACGCCGACCTTCCTGTCGCATGCCGAAATGCGCCAGCTGATGGGCGAGACGCGCAAGCATTTCAAGCTGCTCGACGGCGGCGAGTATTCCATCGAGGTCGACCCGCGCAAGGTCGATACGGCGACCGTGGCCCTGCTCGGCGAACTTGGCTTCAACCGGATGAGCGTCGGTGTCCAGGATTTCGATGAGCGCGTGCAGGTGGCGGTCAACCGCGTGCAGAGCGAGGAAGAAACCTACAGCGTGATCCGCGATGCGCGGGCCAATGGTTTCAAGTCGGTGTCGGTCGACCTGATCTACGGCTTGCCGCACCAGACGGTGATGGGCTTCAACCGGACCATCGAACGCGTGCTGGCGATGGATCCGGACCGCCTGTCGATCTACAACTATGCCCACATGCCGGGCATGTTCAAGCCGCAGCGCCGGATCAACGAGGGCGATTTGCCGTCGGCCGACACCAAGCTGCAGATTCTGGCGCTGGCCATCAAGAAGCTGACCGACGCCGGCTACGTCTTCATCGGCATGGATCACTTCGCCAAGCCCGACGACGAACTCGCCGTCGCCCAGCGCCAGGGCCGCCTGCACCGCAACTTCCAGGGCTATTCGACCTATGCCGACTGCGACATGCTGTCCTTCGGCATCTCGTCGATCAGCAAGGTCGGGCCGACCTACTATCAGAACGTCAAGACTTCCGACGAGTACTACGATGCCATCGATCGTGGCACCTTGCCGGCCTTCCGGGGCATCGAGCTGACGGCCGACGACATCCTGCGCCGTTCGATCATCCAGGCCCTGATGTGCCATTTCGAGTTGTCCATCGAAAGCATCGAGAGCGCCCACCTGATCGATTTCCACAAGTATTTCGCTGCCGAACTCGACGACCTGAAGGAAATGGAGCGGGCCGGCCTGCTCAAGATCGAGCGCGAGTGGATCACCGTCCTGCCGCCGGGCCGCTTGCTGGTGCGCATCATCTCCATGGTCTTCGACCGCTACCTGCGGGCCGGTCGGCAACGGGCGACCTACTCGAAGGTCATCTGAGCGTCGTGCGTCCGGCGGGGCGGGCAGGGTAAACTGCCCGCTTCACTGATTTCTGCTTGGTCCGATGCCCGATTCCGGCTTTCTCGCGCTTTTCCTCGTCGGCCTGCTCGGTGGCACGCACTGCGTCGGCATGTGCGGTGGCATTGTCGGCGCCCTGTCGATGGGGGCCGAGGGCCGCTGGTCGCTGCACCTGGCCTACAACGTCGGGCGCATTCTCTCCTATGGCGCGGCAGGTGCCATCGCCGGGGCGCTGGGGGCGGCCGGCATGGGGCTGGCCGGGCAGGAGCCGGCGCGGCTCGTCCTCTATTTCCTGGCCAACCTGATGCTGGTCGCGCTCGGCCTCTACCTGCTCGGCCTGACCCGGGCCCTGGCTTTTACCGAACGCGCCGGCCAGTCGCTGTGGCGGCGCATCCAGCCGCTGACCCGGCGTTTCCTGCCGGCGCGCAGCGCCGCCCAGGCTTTTCCGCTTGGCCTGCTGTGGGGCTGGCTGCCCTGCGGCCTGGTCTATAGCGCGCTGGCCACGGCCCTGACCGCCGGTTCGGCCGGACGGGGCGGGCTGATGATGCTCGCCTTCGGCCTCGGCACGCTGCCCAACCTGTTGCTGGCTGGCATGGTGCTGGCCCGGCTGAACGAATTCGTCCGGCGCCCCGTCGTACGTATGGCGTCGGGGCTGTTGGTGCTAGGCTTCGGGGTGTACGGATTCGTTGGCCTGATGCGCTTGTCGGGCTGGTTCTAGGAGGCGCGAAGTGATGAAGATGGTGTTGCCAGGACGGATGGGGGGCGCATGCCGGCCACTGTCGCGGTAAGCGAGGCCGACAGCGGACGGGTGGTCGAGTTCGCCATCGGCGGCATGACCTGCGCCGCCTGCTCGACCCGGCTGGAGAAGGTGCTGAACCGCCAAGCCGGCATGCAGGCCAACGTCAATCTGGCTTCGGAACGGGCCAGGGTCAGGCTGTCGGGGCTGGCCGACGAGGCGGCTGTGGTGGCTGCCGTGGCCAAGGCCGGTTTCGTCGCCGAAGCGGTCGACGGGCAAACGCGGGAGCGGGAAAAGGCCGAGAAATTGCGCGTTTACCGCAGCGAAATCCGCCGCTTCTGGATCGCCGTGGCGCTGACCTTGCCGCTGGTCGGGCAGATGCTGTTCATGTTCGGCGAGCCTGGCCACCACAACGAGTTGCCGCACTGGCTGCAACTGGCGCTGGCCACCCCGGTGCAGTTCTGGATCGGCTGGCGTTTCTACGACGGCGCCTACAAGGCGCTGCGTGGCGGCGGCGCCAACATGGACGTGCTGGTGGCGCTGGGCACCAGCATGGCCTGGGGCTTCTCAACCGTGGTGACGCTGTTCGGCCTCGACCAGCATGTTTATTTCGAAGGCGGGGCGGCGGTCATCACCCTGGTGCTGCTCGGCAAGCTGCTCGAGGCGCGGGCCAAGGCGCGCACCTCGGAGGCTATCGAGTCGCTGATCCGCCTGCAGCCGAAGACGGCGCGCGTCGAACGCGCCGGGCAGTGGGTCGAGATGCCGGTGGACGCGTTGATGCCGGGCGACGTCTTCCTCGTCCGCCCGGGCGAGAGCGTGCCGGTCGATGGCGAGGTGGTCGACGGCCAGTCGAGCGTGAACGAAGCGATGCTGACCGGCGAGAGCATGCCGGTCGGCAAGCGCGCCGGCGACCCGGTTTTCGCGGCGACGGCCAATGCCGAGGGCGTCTTGCGTTGCCGGGCGACCGGGGTCGGCGAGCATACCCTGCTGGCCGGCATCATCCGCCTGGTCGGCGAGGCCCAGGGCTCGAAGGCGCCGGTGCAGCGGCTGGCCGACCGCATTTCGGCGATTTTCGTGCCGGCCGTCTGTGCCGTCGCGCTGCTTACCTTCGTCGGCTGGTGGTGGCAGGCCGGCGATTTCGCCGAGGCCCTGGTCAATGCCGTTGCCGTGCTGGTCATCGCCTGCCCCTGTGCGCTGGGGCTGGCGACGCCGACGGCGATCATGGTCGGCACCGGGCAGGGGGCGCGGGCCGGCATCCTGGTCCGCAACGCCGAAGCGCTGGAGCGGGCCGAGAAGATCGCCGTGCTCGCCCTCGACAAGACCGGCACGCTGACCTGCGGCACGCCCCAGGTGACCGACGTCGTGCCCCGGCGCCTGGGCGGTGACGAGGCGCTGGCGCTGGCCGCCGCCCTCGAACAGAACTCCGAGCATCCGCTGGCCCGGGCCATCGTCGCCGCCCATGATGCGGCGCCGGGCGGGGGGGCGATCGCTGCGGTCGACGGCAAAAAAGTCGCAAATTTCAAAGCCCTGGCCGGGCAGGGGATCGAAGGCGAGGTCGATGGCCGGGCGTTGCGCCTGGGTTCGCCCGGCTGGCTGGGACTGGCCGACGACCCGGCCGTTGTCGAATTGCAGCGGGCCGGCAAGACGGTGGTCGGGCTGGCCGAAGGCGATGCGCTGCTCGCCCTGTTCGCCATCGCCGATGCCCTGCGCCCGACCTCCCGGGCGGCGGTGAGCGCCCTGCGCCGGCACGGCATCCGGGTGGTCATGCTGACCGGCGACAACGCGGCGACGGCGGCGGCCATCGCCGCCGAGGCCGGCATCGAGGAATTCCGCGCCGAGATCATGCCCGGCGACAAGGCGGCGGCGGTGCAGGCCCTGCGCGCCGAGGGCGGCCTGGTGGCGATGGTCGGCGACGGCATCAACGACGCCCCGGCGCTGGCCGCGGCCGACGTCAGCTTCGCCATCGGCGCCGGCTCCGACGCCGCCATCGAGGCCGCCGACCTCACCCTGATCCGCAGCGACCTGCGCGGCGTGGCCGATGCCATCGCCCTGTCCACGGCCACCTTGGGGAAAATCCGGCAAAATCTTTTCTTCGCTTTCATCTACAATGTCCTGGGAATTCCGCTGGCGGCGCTGGGTTTGCTCAACCCGGTGGTGGCCGGCGCCGCCATGGCGATGAGTTCGGTTTCCGTCGTTTCGAACTCGCTTTTGCTGAAACGGTGGCGACCACAAAAATAATCAGGGATAACGGCAAGGGGCTTAGATGGCCGCAGGGCTCGGGGAAAGAATGGCCAGACAGCGTATTTCGGATGGCGGGACGGGCGGGCCAGAAGGCTCGGGCCAGCCACCGGGCGATCGCCAGGCGATGTTCCGGTCGGCCATGGAGGCGGCGCAGGTCGGCATCTTCGTGTTCCAGGACCGGTGTTTCAAGTACGTCAATCCCTGCTTTGTCCGGCTTTTCGGTTTTTCCGCCGAAGAACTCGTCGACCGCATGAGTCCGCTCGACCTGGTCGCCCCCGAGCAGCACGGTTTCGTCATGGCCCAGATGCAGGAGCCGACGCCCGGCGCCAGCGGCCACCACTACGAACTGACCGCCATCCGCAAGGACGGTTCGACCTTCCCGGTAACCATCCTCGGCGCCCAGTCGGCATTCGGCGGCCGGCCGGCAACGGTCGGCACCGTGCTCGACATCTCGGCCGAGAAGGCCGCCGAACTGCGCATCCGCGAACTGGCCGACTACGACGTGCTGACCGGCCTGCCCAACCGCCGCCTGTTTCGCGAACGCTTCGTGCAGTTGCTGGCCGCTGCCGAGCGCGAGCACAGCGAGATCGCCGTCGTCTTTCTCGACCTCGATCACTTCAAGCGGGTCAACGATTCGCTCGGCCACAGCGTCGGCGACGAACTGCTGTGCGAAGTGGCGCGGCGGCTCGACCGTGTCGTCCGGCGCATCGATACCGTGGCCCGCCTCGGCGGCGACGAATTCATTTTCGCCATGCCCGGCTTCCATACGGCGGCGGCCACCGAGGTCGCTCGCCGCCTGGTCGACGTCTTCGCCCGGCCCTTCGAGGTTGCCGGCCACGAACTGACGGTGACGCCATCGCTCGGCATCAGCATTTATCCGGCCGATGGCCGCGATCTCGAAACCTTGCTGCGCAACGCCGACACCGCCATGTACCGGGCCAAGGACATCGGCCGCAACTGCTTCCAGTTCTACTCCAGCGAGATGAACACGGCCACCCTCGACCGGCTGCTGATGGAAAGCAACCTGCGCCGGGCGCTGGCCCAGGACGAGTTCGTTCTCCACTACCAGCCGCTGGTCAACCTGCAGAGCGGCCTGATCATCGGCGTCGAGGCGCTGATCCGCTGGCAGCATCCCGAGCTCGGCATGATCATGCCCGACCGCTTCATCCACGTCGCCGAGGAAACCGGCCTGATCAACCCGCTTGGCGACTGGGTTCTGTGCGAGGCTTGCCGGCAGGCCCAGGCCTGGGCCGACGAAGGGCTGCCGGCGCTGGCCATGGCGGTCAACGTGGCGCCGGTTCAGTTCCGGCAGGCCGGCTTCGTCGAGGTGGTGGCCGGGGCGCTCGCCGCCTCGGGGCTGGAAGCCAGCCGGCTCGAACTGGAACTGACCGAGCGCACCGTGATGCACGATGCCGACATCAACCTCGGCACGCTGTCGGCGCTGCACCGCATGGGGGTCGAGCTGTCGCTCGACGATTTCGGCACCGGCTACTCGTCGCTCGCTTATTTGAAGCGTTTTCCGGTCGGCAAGCTGAAGATCGACCGCTCCTTCGTCAATGACCTGGAAACTGATCCCGACGACAGGGCCATCGCCTCGACCATCGTCAGCATGGGGCGCAGCCTGCGCATGACGGTGCTCGCCGAGGGCGTCGAAAGCGCCGAGCAGCTCGCCCTGTTGCGTAAAATGGGCTGCGACATGGCGCAGGGCTTTCTCTTCAGCCGGCCGTTGTCGGCCGATGGCATGGCCGACATGCTGCGTCTTCAACCGTTCATCAAAGGTTAGCGAAAATGGAAAATACCGTGATCAAGGTCGGTGGCATGAGCTGCCAAGGCTGCGTCAAGAATATCAGCGGCGTGCTCGGCGCGCTGGCCGGCGTGGCCAGTGCCGAGGTCTCGCTCGAGGCCGGCGAGGCCCGGGTCGCCTACGATGTGAAGGCGGTGAGCCGCGAGGCGCTGGTCAGGGCGATCGAGGATGCCGGCTTCGACGCCGAGTGATCCGGCCAACCGCCACGGCAGCGAAAACCCGATGCCCGACAGGCAACCCGGACTGACCGGCCTGGCCCGCGGCGGCGCATGCGGCGGCAAGGTTTCACCGGCCGTGCTGCGGGACATCCTGGGCGGCATGCCGGCCGGCATCGTGCCGCCGCAGTTGCTGGTCGGCAGCGAAACCAGCGACGATGCGGCGGTCTACCAGGTCAACGCGCAGCAGGCGGTGGTCGCCACCGCCGATTTCTTCACGCCCATCGTCGACGACCCCCATGATTTCGGGCGCATCGCGGCGACCAATGCGCTGTCCGCCATCTACGCCATGGGGGCGACGCCGCTACTGGCGCTGGCCATCGTCGGCATGCCGGTCAAGGTTCTGCCAGTGGCGAGCATCGCCCGCATCCTCGAAGGCGGCGCCGCGGTCTGCCGGGAGGCGGGCATTCCGATCGCCGGCGGGCATACCATCGATTCGGTCGAGCCGATCTATGGCCTGGTCGCCATCGGTCAGGTCAATCCGGCGCACCTGAAACGCAATTCGGCGGCCCGGGCCGGCGATGTGCTGCTGCTCGGCAAGGCCCTTGGCGTTGGCATCTACGGTGCCGCCCAGGGCAAGGACCTGCTGCATGCCAGCGATTACCAGGCCCTGCTCGACACGACCACCCAACTCAACACGCCGGGGCCGCTGCTCAGTTGCCTGGATGGCGTGCATGCCGTGACCGATGTCGGCGGCAGCGGCCTGCTCGGCAACCTGCTGGAAATCTGCCAGGGCAGCGCCCTGCGCGCCACGCTGCGGGCGGCGGCGCTGCCCGTGCTGCCCCGCGTCCGCGAGTTCACCGCGGCCGGCTGCATCACCGGCGCCTCCGACCGCAACTGGGCGAGCTACGGCGGTCGCGTCCGCCTCGGCGAGGGCGTCGGCGAAACCGAGCGCGCCGTGCTCACCGACCCCCAGGCCTCGGGCGGCCTGCTCGTCTCCTGCCGTCCGGATACCGTCACCGAGATCCTCTCGCTGTTCCTGCAGCAGGGCTTCGGCCACGTTTCGATCATCGGCGAACTGGGCGTCGGCACACCCGGCATCGACGTCGTCTGAGCTGCCCGATTGGCGCCCGGCCGGGTGCCGCTGTCGTGATTCTCGCGAAATTCGGTTTTGCTGCGGTCGACCGTTGTTTTGGCGCAAAAATCAAAAGCCTCGGTAGTCCATGGCCGGGTATTGTCTTGAAATGCGTTTGCGAATGAGATAACTTCTCATTCGCGTAAATTAAAGGCCGACAAAATTCCCGGAGGGGAGATCGGCCGGATTCACGATAAATCTCCGACCCCCGTGCACTTCCTGGCGGAATGGGCCGGGGCGTTCATCGGCAAGCCAGCCCGTAGCCAGCCAGCCGCCTCAACTGACTGGATATGGGACTGGAAATGCACGAATTCATTGCAGACGACCCCCCGGCGCGGGGGCGCCGGCAACTTTCACTGGCGAGCAGGCGCCTGCAGCCTTGCCGCCCCTTGCCGCTGGCCCTGGCCATCGGCCTGATCGGACTGGCCCACGCCGCCAACGCGGCCGAGGAGGCGACGCTGGCTCCGGTCACCGTCAAGGCGGCGGCCGAACAGCCGGACGGCTACCGGGCCAGCAAAACGCGCGTCGGCAAGGTGGTCCAGGATCCGCACGACGTGCCGCAGGCGATCACCACGGTGACCCGCTCGCTGATCGAGGAGCAGGAGGCCAATTCCCTGCGCGAGGCGCTGCGCAACGTCTCCGGCCTGACCTTCAACGCGGCCGAGGGCGGGCGCTCCGGCGACAACATGAACCTGCGCGGCTTTTATACCTTCGGCGACCTCTATCTTGACGGTATCCGCGACACGGCGCAGTACAACCGCGAGGTGTTCAATACCGAGCAGGTCGATGTCCTGCGCGGCGCGGCGGCCATGCTGTTCGGCCGCGGCCAGGCCGGCGGGGTCATCAACCAGGTCAGCAAGACGCCGATGCTGTACGGCATCAACAAGGTTGGCGTCGGGGTCGGCACCGACGGCTTCCGCGAGGTCAGGGGCGATCTCAACCAGCGGGTCGGCGAAACGATGGCGGTGCGGATGAATTTCATGAACCGCGACGAGGGCAGTTCGCGCAGCAATCCCTACACTGGCACCGAGCCGGAAATCCATCGCATGGGCTTCGCGCCGAGTTTCTCGATCGGCCTCGGCACCAATCATGAAGTGACGGTGAGCCATCTGTGGACAAAAACCCAGGATCGCGCCGATTACGGCATTCCCTTCGTCAATGCCAAGCCTAACCAGGCTATGGCCAAGGCTGGCGCTTACTATGGCGTGGATGGCAATTTCGACGACAGCGAAACCAATATTTCCACGCTGAACTACCTGTTCAAGATTTCGCCCGACACGCAATGGCGCACCGTGCTGCGCGCCGCCAACTACAAGCGGGCCTACTGGGCCGTGGCCGGGCAGGGTACGCTGACCGCCAACAGCACCCAGCAGCAGGCCAAGACCCGGCAGTTCGAGACCGACAACTACGTGTTGCAGAGCGATTTCAACACGGCGTTCACGCTGTTCGGCATGCGCAACGAACTGGTGACCGGGGTCGAGTACCTGAAGGAAGACTCGATCCGCTGGGCGCTGCGTAACCTGGGCACGACGACCAATCCCGTTTACAAGGAGGGCGTGTTCACCACGGCGCCGGCCAATACCTACCAGGGCGACACCTATAGCGCCTACGTTCAGGATACCGTCGAATTTGTGCCCGACTGGCGTTTCACGGCCGGTGTCCGGCGCGACTTCATGAGCTCGGATTACATCATTGTGGCGGGTGGTGTCGGCAGATCGCAAAGCGGCGATTTCGGCGAGAACAGCTATCGTGCCGGGCTTTCCTGGCAGCCGACGGCAGCCGAGCATTATTACGCCGGCTGGAGCGATTCGTTCAGCCCGACGGCCGATCTCTACCAGCTTTCCGGCAGCCAGTATCCGGCCGAGCGCTCGCAGGTCTATGAAATCGGCGCCAAGTGGCTGCTTTTCGACGGCAACCTGGCTTTCCGCACCGCCCTCTACCATGCGGTCAAGAACTGGGAGCGCAATACCGACCTCGAGTCGACCGCTTCCATCCTGACCAAGAAGCGCCAGTCGGACGGCATCGAGTTCGAGCTGGCCGGTCGTCTGACCGACCGCTGGGAAGTCTTCAGCGGCCTGTCGTGGATCGATGCGGAGATCCTCAAGGCCTCGCCGTCGGCGCCCAATGATTCGACGGTCGGCAAATTCCCGCGCAATACGCCGAAACTGACGGCCAATCTATGGACGACCTACGACCTCGGCTGGGGCTTCAAGGTCGGCGGTGGTTTCGAGTACAAGAGCAAGCGTACCGGCTTCAGCCCGACGGGGACCTACAACAACCCCAACACCGTGCCATCCTACGTCCGCTGGGATGCCATGGTGGCCTACGAGCAGCCGAAATACACCGTCAAGTTCAACATCCAGAACCTGTTCGACAAGGTCTATTACGACGCGCTCTACGACAACGGCGGCTTTACCGTGCCCGGTCAGTCGCGGCGCTACATCCTGAGCACCGACTACAAGTTCTAGCAAGCCCGGCCCTTCACCGCCGCCTGGCGGCGAGGGGCCGGCAGATTTCAATTTTTGGCAAAAATTGCCGTCGACCGCCGCCATCGGATGCCGGCGCCTGTCGACGGCCCGCAAGGAGCACCCATGACCGCCACCCGTTTCAGCCTGCTGGCCCTTACCCTGCTGGCCAGTCTCGGCGCCCAAGCCGCCGACAAGGAGCTCAATCTCTACTCGGCCCGCCACTACCAGACCGACGAGAAGTTGTACGACAACTTCACGCAACAGACCGGCATCCGGATCAACCGTATCGAAGGCAAGGAAGACGAGTTGATGGAACGCATCCGCAATGAAGGCGCCAACAGCCCGGCCGACGTCTTCATTACCGTCGATGCGGCCCGCCTGGCGCAGGCCGATGCCCTCGGGCTGTTCGCCCCGGTCCGCTCGAAACTGCTGGAGAGCCGTATTCCGGCGCACTTGCGTAGCGATACCTGGTTCGCCTTCTCGACCCGGGCCCGCGTCATCATCTACAACCGCGCCAGCCTCAAGGCCGAGGACGTCGCCAGCTACGCGTCGCTGGCCGACCCAAGGCTCAAGGGCAAGGTGTGCAGCCGCTCGGGTGCCCATCCCTACAACCTGTCGCTGGTCGCCTCGCTGATCGCCCACGATGGCGAAGCGAAGACCGAGGCCTGGGCCAGGGGCGTCGTCGCCAACTTCGCCCGGGCGCCGAAGGGCGGCGATACCGATCAGATCAAGGCAGTCGCCGCGGGTGAATGCGGCGTCGCCGTGTCCAACACCTACTACCTGGCGCGCCTGATCCGGTCCGACCGGATGGACGATCGCCGGATGATGGAGCGGGTCGGCATCGTCTGGCCCAACCAGGCCGAGCGTGGCACCCACATCAACATATCCGGCGCCGGCATGGTCAAGACCGCCAAGCACCCGGAAGCCGCTGTCCGCTTCCTCGAATACCTGGCCAGCGACGAGGCGCAACGCTATTTCGCCGAGGGCAACAACGAATGGCCGGCCGTTACCGACGTCGCCACCAACAACCCGGCGCTCGCCGCCATGGGCAAGTTCAAGGCCGACGCCCTGCCCATCGGCACCATCGCCAGCCAGGTCGCCGCCGCCCAGAGGCTGCTCGACCGCGCCGGTTATCGCTAAGAGAGACGACATGATGCAAGCTATCCCAAGACGCCGATTCCTGCACGGGCTGGCCGCGCTCGGCGCCTGGTCCGTACTCGGCCCGGCCCGGGCCACCGCGACGGGCATGACGCACGGGGCACGGATCGCCGCCGCCTGGCGGGGTCCGCAGCCCGACGACCCGTATTTTGCCGGCGTGTTCGAGGCCGACTGGCAGGCAAAAAAGCTGCGTATCGCCCAGTCGGTGCCCCTGCCCACCCGCCCGCACGGCCTGCTGCCCGAAGCCGATGGCAGCCTGCTGGTATGCGGTGTCCGGCCGGGCGGCTGGCTGCTGCGCATGACGCCCGATGGCCGGATTGAGCGCCAGGTCAGCCTGGCCGACGAAGCGGGCGATTGCCGCCTGAATGGGCACGCCATGGTCAGCCCGGGGGGCGAGCTCATCTACACCACGGAAACCGACCAGAAGACCGGCCAGGGGCGGATCGGCGTGCGCGATCGCCTGAGCCTGCGAAAACTCGACGAGTGGGCCAGCCACGGTCGTGAACCGCATCAACTGCTGGTCGATGCCGAGGGGCGTCTGCTGGTCGCCAACGGCGGCATTCCGCGTACGGCAAGCGACAAGAAATACGACCTGCAGTTGATGGATTCCTCGCTGGTGCGCCTCGATGGCAAAAGCGGTGCACTGCAGCGCCAATGGACGGTCGATGACCGCCGTCTGAGCTTGCGCCATCTGGCCTGGAGCCGATTGCCGGAGGGCCGGATGTTGCTCGGCGTGGCCATCCAGGCCGAGCATGACAGTGCTGCCGAGCGCAATTCGGCGCCTATCCTCGCCGTGCTCGACGGCGACGAACTGCGCCTGCCGACCCGCGCCGACGATGGTGCCGGCTATGCCGGCGATATCTGCGCCGCCTACAACGGCGGCTTCGCCCTGTCAAACAATCGCCTCGGCGTCGCCCAACTGTGGCACCCGGGCATGCCCGAGCGCCTGACGCCGATTGTCCAACTGGAAGAAGCGTATGCCCTCAGCGGTTGGGAGGGGCCGGATTCCGGTGGCGTCCTGGTATCTACCGGGCTGGGCCTGGTCGGCTGGCAACCGCGCGCCAAGCCGGTGTTCCTGCCCTGGCCGAAGCCGATGGCCGTGGACAACCACTGGGTGGTGGTCAGCGAGGCCTGAAGCGGCGGGCCGGCCGCCGTGCCGGCCGGCTTTCAGCAGCCGGCAGGGATACCGGGAAACGGCAACCGAGGCACGAGACAACGAAAACGAAAAAGAGAGCCAGTGGCTCCCTTGTGCTATTGCTGTCGCGTGTTGGTTGCGGAATGCTTCACGCAGCTGCCTTCAGCGCCACCTTGCCCGGCTTGGCGCATTCGCCGTGCGCTTCGCGCAGGCATTCGTGGGCGCAGGAGGCGCAGCGGCCGCAGTCGCGCGTGACGCCGAGGTCGCGGCGCAGATCCTTGAGCGTGCGGGCGCCGCCCTGGGCGGCTTCACGAATCTGGCGGTCGGTGACGGCCTGGCAAACACAGACGTACATCGAATGTCTCCTGCGTTAATCTAAATGCGAACAATTCGTATTTTAAGCAGTTGCGAACCATTGTCAACAAGGATTTCAGCGGCAGGCGATCTGCGGTTTTGTCGCTTTGTCGACAGGCGATGGCCTTCCGGGAAGTGTGCAGCAATTGCCGGGCCAGCCCGGTTGCGCCGCCGGGAATAGAAAAAGCCGCAGACGGGCTGCGGCTTTCGGGTTCCGGCGGGGTGGCGGGAGCTCAGTTTTCGCCCGGCTCCATGTGGGCCTGCAGGTAGTTGGGCAGGCTGACGTCGCTGATCAGCGATTGCTGGGTTTCCAGCCAGTCGATGGCTTTTTCGCAGTGCTCGAGCAGGTCTTCGAGCAGTTCGCGGCTGACGTAGTCCTGCAACTCCTCGCACAGGGCGATCGATTCGATCAGCAGCGGGCGCTGCATTTCGCGCTCGTACTTGAGGTCGCCGGCCAGGCACTCGACGACGTTCTCGCCGATCATCAGCTTGCCGAGGTTCTGCAGGTTGGGCAGGCCTTCGAGGAAGAGGACGCGCTCGATGATCTCGTCGGCTTCCTTCATGACGCGGATCGACTGCTTGTACTGGTAGTCGTTGAGCTTTTCCAGGCCCCAGTTGCGGAACATGCGGGCATGCAGGAAATACTGGTTGATCGAGGTCAGCTCGTTCTTCAGCACCTTGTTGAGGGCTTCGATGATTTTCTTGTCGCCTTTCATGGCCGCTCCTCAGGTCGGGCTGCCCGAGCCCATCTGGCTCTGCAGGTAGTTTTCGAGGCCGACCAGTTCGATCAGGCGCAGTTGTTTTTCCAGGTAGTAGGCGTGGTCCACCTCGGTGTCTTCGAGCTGGGACGACAGCATGTCGCGGCTGACGTAGTCCTGCGCCTTTTCGCAGGCGGCGATGGCGCTCTTCAAGTGGCCATCGACGGCGTATTCGACGGCGAGGTCGGCCTTCAGCATGTCGGGCACGTTCTTGCCGATCTTCAGCGGATCGCGCTTGGCGAGGTCGGGCTTGCCTTCGAGGAAGAGGATGCGCTGGATCAGGGCCCGGGCATGCTGTCGCTCGTGCTCGGATTCGTGCAGCGCCTTCTCGGCCAGTTCGTTGAGTCCCATGTCGGCATACATCTCGCCGTGGATCAGGTATTGGTCCACGGCAGTCAGTTCGCCGGTCAGCAGACTGTTCAGGATATCGATGATCTTCTTGTCGCCCTTCATGATTATTCTCCTTGAAGTTTGTTGGTTGGGGGCTGGCTGGCACGCTGCGGCTGGCTTGCCGTTGCCGCGATTCTAAGGGGGCTGGCTCAGGATTAGAAGGCGCCCTTGTTGAAAAGTTCTTTAATTACAATCAATTAGGAACGGTTCTCATTCGCTTTGCTGTTCCGGCCGGGCGCAGTTCACGGCCTGGCCGGCGAGCGGCTGAGCAGTTCGCCGCGGATGGCGGTCAGCACCTGCTTGGCCTGGGTCCGGTTGTCGGCGCCCAGGCGGAGCATGATCTTCTGGCCGGCCGAGCGCCCTTCGAGGGTGGGGGCGGCATACTTGTAGAGCACTTTCGGCTGGACCAGGGCGAGTGGCGGTGGCGCATCCGGTGTCGCCAGCAGGTTGTCGATGGCCTCGACCAGGCGATCGTTGAAGAAGCCCGTGGGATAGCCGAGCTCGCGGTAGGCCTGCTGGAAGAGCGGGTAGAGGCCGACGTAGGTGTCGACCAGGCGCTTGGCGTCGACGCCGCTCATGATCGCCAGGTAGCGCGCGTAGCGCTGGTCGTTGGCCGGGGCGATTCGGATGCCCGATTCGTCGCGTTCGACGAGGAAGGCGCCGCCGACCGGCTTGACCGGCATCATCGCAACCGGCGCCTCCTGGCGCGGCAGGTTGTCGATGGTGGCCACGAAGCGGCGGATCATCCGCTCGGGGTAAAAGTAGCCGCTCAGGATTTTCTTGCCGACGAGGTCGCCGAGCGCCTTGGCGTAGCGGGCGTCGCCGTTGTCGACATCGACCGGCCCCGCATTTTCGGGGGATTCGGCGCTGGCCAGCGGGTAACGTTCGACCGGCTCGATCGGCGCCGGCGGCTCGGTCGGCAGAGCGGGGGGCGGCGGGACTTCGGCGACGGGCGGCGGCACTGGCGCCTCGGCCGGTTTTTGCCAGAAATAGTAGCCAAGGCCGAGTGCGGCGATGACGGCGGCGAGCAGGAGGGGCTTTTTCGTTCCCATGTGACTGACCCTTTCAAGCGACTGGAGGGGGGAATGCAAGCCGGATTGGGGCTGGCTCACGGGAACAGTCTACCCCGATGCGCCAGCCCGGGCGACCCGCCGGCCGGCCGGCAGGCTGGCGCTGGCCGTGATCGGCAAGCCAGGCGTGCTCCCGCGGTCGACCGCAAAAAGCGGCCGAAATCGAAATTTGCCGGCCGCGTCAGGCGCCAGGCCGGGGCTGCGTTTCGAGCAGACGGACCAGGGAGTGCAGGGTCCGGTTGACCGGCGTGGCGATGCCCAGCGCCTCGCCGCGGCGCACGATGTAGCCGTTCAGGTGGTCGATTTCACTGGGTTTGCCGCGCGCCAGGTCCTGGGCCGTCGACGAGCGTTGGGCGGGCATGCTGGCGGCGATCTGGCAGATGTTGGCCCAAACGTCGCCGGGGATCTCGACGCCGTCGGCCCGGGCGACGGCCAGGCATTCGTCCACCGCGTCGCGCATCACCGTCGCGATGCCGGGGCTGGCGAACAGCCGGCCGTAGGGAATTTGGGCAATGGCCGACAGCGCGTTCCAGGCGCAGTTGAGGATCAGCTTGGCCCACAGCGCACCGGTCACGTTGTCGGAAAACTCGATGGGCACGCCGGCAGCGACGAAGCGGGCGCGCATCGCGTCGCTGATCGCCCCCGGGGCGAGCACCAGTTCGCCCCGCCCATGGTGGCGGACATGGCCCGGCCCGGCCATCTCGGTCGCCACGTAGACCACCGCCGGCGCCACCGGGCGGCCGAGGATGGCCTGCAGCCGGGCGGCGTTGTCCACGCCGTTCTGCAGGCTGAGGACGACGGCGTCATCGGCGAGGAAGGGCGCCATCTGCCGCGCCGCCGTTTCGCTGTCGGTCGCCTTGACGCAGCACAACACCAGGCCGGCGCCTTCGATGGCGGCAGCCTCGGTGCTCGCCTCGACCGGCACGTGCTGGCGGAAATCGGCGGTTTCGAGCAGCAGGCCGTCGCGGCGCATCGCCGCGACATGGGGCGGCCGACCGACCAGGGCGACCGGATGCCCGGCCCGGGCCAGCCTGCCGCCGTAATAGCAGCCGACCGAACCGGCGCCCATGACGGCGATCTTCAGTTGTTTTTCCGTCATGCGCGCTCCCGCTCGATCAAGGGGTCCGATGATACACGCCGGCCGGGATTTGGATTTTGGCCGATTTTTCCGGTCGACCGCGGGATTGCCCGCGGCTACATCGAAATGGTGTGCGGCGCCGGCTGCGGCAGGCGGTAGATGGTCATCTGGCCGTCGGGCAGCATGGAACCGAGGATCAGGCTGACGACGGAGATGAACAGGCTGGCGAAAAAGGCCGTCCAGAAGCCGGAGAGCTTGAAGCCGCCGACCAGCTTGGCGACCAGCATCAGCATCAGGGCGTTGATGACGAGCAGGAAGAGGCCCAGCGTGAGCACGGTCAGCGGCAGGGTGAGGACGAAGAGCAGCGGCCGGAGCAGGGCGTTGGCGAAGCCGAGAAGCAGCGCCGAGACGACCAGCGCGCCGGTGCTGGCAAAGCGGATGCCGGAGAAGACCAGGCTGGCCAGCCACAGCGACAGCGCGGTGATGCCCCACTGGATGAAGAATCCGGTCAGATTGTCGAACAAGGCGGTTTCCTGGGTGACGGGGCGTCGATTATCGGCCAGCCGGCCGGCCTTGGGAAGCGGCGGCTAGCCGTCCCGCCCGTGCATGACGAGGCGCGACACGAAGGCGATGGCGAGCAGGTTGGCGGCGACGGCGACGTAGCCGACCAGCGGGTAGCCGACGATGCGGCCGCCGTCGTCGAGGCCGGTCAGGAAGCCGGCCAGGGTGCTGGCCAGCCCCATGGCCAGCGACTGCACGGTGCCGTTGAGCGACAGGAAGGTGCCGCGCAGCCGGGGCTGGGCGGACGAGGCGATGATCGCCATGGCCGGGATCATGCGCCCCGAGATGAACACGAAGAAGGCGGTCGTGCACAGCAGCCAGCCCCACAACGGCAGGCGCCCGACATGGGTGACGAGGAGCAGCGGTAGCAGGGCGAGCAGCGCCACCCGGCGATAGACCTCGACCTTGCCGTAATGGTCAGCCCAGCGCCCGATCAGGCGGGCGCTGATGAAGGTGGCGGTACCGCCGACCAGGTAGACGTAGGGGATGTCGGGCAGCGCGATGCCGACATTGTTGACGGCATAGACGGTGATGTAGGGAATCACCGTGAAGCCGGAAAAGATGATCAGCGCCGAGAAGAGCAGGGCGTTCCGGTGGTTGGCCTCGGCCAGCACGCTGAAGGTCGCCGACAGCAGGTGGGCGCGCCTGGCTTCGTCGAGGTGGTGGCGCAGCTCGGGCAAAAAGCGCAGGCCGACGACGAGAAAGACCGCGCTCAGCCCGGCGATCAGCACGAAGGGCGCCCGCCAGCCGATGTGGTTGGCCAGCCACAGCGAGAGCGGCACGCCGGCGATGGTGGACAGCGAGAAGGCGCTCGACACCACGCCGCTGGCCCGGGCCCGCCGCGCGAAGGGGATGGCGTCGGCGATCATGGTGTGGATCAGCGCCCCGAGGATGCCGCCGAACACCCCGGCCAGGCCGCGCGCCACGAGCAGCGTCGAGTAGCCCGGCGCCAGCCCGCAGGCCAGCGTGGCCAGCCCGAACAGCGCGAAGCAGGCGAGGAGCAGGCGCTTGCGTTCGAAGCGGTCGACGAAGGTCGCCGCCAGCACGCCGGACAGCGCCGCGCTGAAACTGTAGGAGGCGACGAGCAGCCCGAACTGGTGGGTGTCGATGGCGAAGGCGTCGATCAGGATGGGGCCGAGCGGCATCATGATGACGAAATCGAGGACGTGGCTGAACTGGATGCCGGCCAGGGTCAGCAGGAAGAAACGTTCGGTGCGGGGTGGCAGTTCGGCGGACATGGGCGACAAGAATACGCGCCTTGGCCGGCGCCCGATAGCTCGGGCACGGTCGCCCCGGCGATTTCGATTTTGGCGCTTATTTGCTGTTGACCGCGGCGGATCAGATGTCCGGGCACCAGTCGCCCTGCGGGCGCAGCTTCTCCCAGGCGGCGTTGGCCGACAGGAAGACCTCGCCGCTCAGCGACTGCCACAACGCCGCCCGCTGCAGGCGGTCCTGCACCGGCCCTTTGACCTCGGCCAGGTGCAGGCGGATGTCGCGGGCCGCCAGCTCGCCGTTCAGTTCGCCGAAGACCTCGGCGGCGGTGGCATCCATCAGGTTGACGGCGCTCATTACCAGCACCAGGTCGGTGACGTGGCCGGCCTTGTGCAGCTCGTGGTTGAGGCGCTCCTCGACGGCGGCCAGGTTGCCGAAGAACAGCCGCTCGTCGATGCGGATGAAAAGCACGCCGGGCAGGGTTTCCACCCGGTGGCGGTCGACGTTGCGGAAATGCTCGCTGCCGGGAATGCGCCCGAGCACGGCGATGTGCGGCGTGCTGACGCGCAGCAGCAGGGTCGCCATCGACAGCACGATACCGAGGCCGATGCCGGCTTCCAGCCCGAAGACCAGCACGCCGCCGGCGGTGCCAAGCAGGGCCAGGGCGTCAGCCCGGTCGTAGGCCCAGGCCTGGCGCAGCGCCCGCAGGTCGATCATCGACCAGGCGGCCATGATGATGCCGGCCGCCAGCACGGCCAGCGGCAGGCGCTCGAAACCGTGCGCCGCCCCGGCCACGATGGCGATCATGGCGAGCGCCGCGACGATGCTGGCCAGCGGCGTCTGCGCCCCGGCCGCGACATTGACCGCCGAGCGCGACAGGCCGCCGCCGACCGGCATGCCGCCGTAGAAGGCAGCCACCACATTGGCCGCGCCGAGGCCGACCAGCTCGGCATTGGCGTCGATCCGCTCGAGCCGCCGGATGGCCAGCGCCTGGGCCATGGCGATGCCCTGGACCATGCCGATGAGCGTCATGACCAGGGCCGGCACGATCAGCAACCTGACGGCCTCGTAGCCGGGCAGGAAAAAGGTGAAACCGGGCAGGCCGGCGACGATGGAGCCGACCACCGCCACCCCGTGGCGCCGGTCGAGATCGAGCCCGACCACCAGCGCCGTGCCGGCCAGCACGACCAGCAGGGGCAGCAGGCGCACGACAACTTCGGCCCGCCGGGGCACCACACCCAGCCGACCGAGCAGCCCGACAAGCCCGCGGCGTCCGGCGAACAGCACGGCCAGCGCCGCAGCGCCGATCAGCACGGTGGGCGGATGGCTGTCGGCCAGCTTGCCGAGCAGTTCGACGACCACTTCGCTGCTGCTGTGGCCGTGCAGGGTCAGGCCGAGCAGGTGCTTGAGCTGGCTGACGACGATGAGAATGGCCGAGCCGGAAATGAAGCCGCTGATCACCGGCCGGCTCAAGAGCTGCGACAGGAAACCCAGGCGCAGCAGGCCGCAGGCCAGCAGCATCAGCCCCGAGAGCAGGGCGAGCGCCGCGGCCAGCACGATGTATTCGGCCGAACCCGGTGCGGCCAGCGGGGCGAGCACGGCGTAGGTCATGATCGCCGTGATCGCCACCGGACCCACCGCCTGCACCCGGCTGCTGCCGAGCAGGGCGTAGGCGATCACCGGAAAGATGCTGACGTACAACCCGGCCTGCGGCGGCAGCCCGGCCAGCAACGCATAGGCCAGGCTCTGCGGAATGACCAGGATGGCCACCATCAGCCCGGCCGCCAGGTCGGCCCCGAGCTTGGGCCGCGGGTAATGGCGGATCCAGCCGGGAAGAAAGGAGCGCGGGTCGGGCATGGCGGGCGGCGGCCGTGAGAATGGGCAGAAAGATGCGGAAACGGCGGGAAGGCCCGAGTATCGGCCGGCCGCCCGGCGGCCGTCAATGCGGCCCGGCCGGAATCGACGGAACTGTTGCCGCGGCCATCCATCGAATCAGGGCAAGCGTTCCCAACAAGGAGATGGCCATGCAAGCCCAACTGCACACGCTCAACAACCTCTTCGCCCAACTCGGCCTGCCGGCCGACGACAATGCGGTCGAAAGCTTCATCGCCGCCCATCGCCCGCTAGCCAACGGCACCGCCCTCTACCGCGCCCCCTTCTGGAGCGACTCGCAACGCGCCTTCCTCAAGGAGGAAATCATCGAGGACGCCGACTGGGCGGGGGTGATCGACGAGTTGAACGGGCGCTTGCGTTAGGCGGCTTCGGCTGGATCGACCTGGCCAGCAAAGCCGGTAGTCTGTGCATTAGCGGCCTTGTTCCGGAGCGCCGAGCACCCGCCGCAGCGCCCGGACTTTGCTCCACAGCACGGCCCGGGGCAGACTGATCGCCATCACTTGCCGGCAGCGCTCCAGCCAGTCCGGGCGATCCCGCAAACGGGCGATGGCGTGTTCGAGATCGCGGGCGATGGCCTCGCCGTAGGCGCCTCGAGCCTTGAGCATCGCCTTGCGCAACAAGGGCAAGGACGGGGTCATCATCGCCAGATCGATCACATCCCGGCTGAATACGCTGTCATCGCGCCACCGATCGGCGTTGGCCAGCAATTTGGTCGTCGCCATGTCGAGCGGGGTCAGCGTCGACACGCCGCCCAGCTGGTCTTTCGAACTGGCTGTCTCAAGCGCGATGCGGCCTTCGAGGACGATTTCGAACTTGATCGGCAGATCATCCACCAGTAGCGTCGTGCGAATGCCGTACTGGTCGGCACGTACTTCACGTGCCAGGCGAAACCGCTCGCCAGCAGGCCTCAACAAGCCGCCAAAACCCGCCCAATCCGCCTATGGTGGGGGCGTTCAAATATCGCCGGCCACCGACCAATCCCCGCCACCCAGCGCCAACCGCAAGGCATCGATCAAATTCCGCTCGGGCGGCAGCAGCGCGGCTTCATCGACATGCCGCCAGTTGCGCTCATAAATCCCCAGCGCCTCGCGTGGCGTCAATTCGTCCACGCCGCTAACCTGCCACGCCAGTTGCCGCAAAACCGGGTAATCGGCCAGACGAACCCGCGCCGGCAACCACCCAGGCTTGTCGTCCGCCACATTTTCCGACGGCTCGTCGGCCACCGCCGCTGCCGAAAAAGTCATTCCCAGCGCAGCCAGCACGTTCAGATACGCCCCCATGGTGACCGAAGGCTCCCCCTGCTCGATGCGATGCACGCTGACCCGCGACATCCCCGCCGCCTCCGCCAACGCGGTCGCGCTCACGCGCAAGGCTTTGCGTTGCGCACGAATTCGAGCACCGAGTGCGGCAAGCTGATCGGCGACGACGGGTGGGGAGGCAGGGGCTTTGGCTGGCATGGTGTTTCTCATATTAGGCAAATAAGTCATTTTGTCAATATTGAGAAACACATTGTTCGCAGCTCAACGGTTGCTGTGACTTCCACGGTCGACCGGAAAAAGCGGCAAAAGCCCAAACTGCCGAGCCGCTTCGTCACCCGCGACATAGCGGAAGAAACAGGAAGGCGGCGAAGTCCGGCATGAATGTGTGTCTCGGGACCATGGCCCGGTACGCTTCAGGCCAAATCTAATCGGCCGATTTTTCCGGTTGACCGCGGCAATCAGTCAAATCGTCGACTTGCCGTTACGTCCTCACTCCCCCTGCTGCCCTGGTCCGCGTTCGAAGCAATCGACGATCCAGTCGCTGACGGCCCTGATCTTCGGCGTATGGCGCGATTCGGGGTGGATGACCAGCCAGAGATCCCGTTCCAGGACGATGCCGGTGTTCTGACAGGGCTGCAGTTCCGGGTGGCGGTCGGCCATGTAGACCGGCAGGATGGCCTTGCCCAGGCCGAGGCGGGCGGCGTCGAGCAGGCTGTTCAGCGAGTTGTTGCGGAAGCGGACGGTGGCCTGCGGCTGGTGTTCGGCGAGCCAGCGTGATTCGGGGAGCTCGGTGAGGTTGTGGTCGTAGGCTACCCAGCTGTTTTCGGATGAGGGCAGGTGGCGGCTGCGGTAGATGCCAAAGGGGATGGCCGCCAGGCGGCGGATGACCAGGTTGCCATCCTGCGGGCGGGCGAAGCGCAGCGCGATATCGGCTTCACGGCGGGCCAGGCTGAGGCTTTGCTCGCTGGTCACCAATTCGATGTCCAAGGCCGGAAAGGCGGCGAGCAGGCTGCCCAAGCCGGGCAGCAAGAAGTCTCTGGCGACAAAATCGAGGGCCGTGATGCGGACGATGCCGGCGATTTCGCTAGCGGCCGTTTCGGAAAGACGGACCAGCGAAGCGATCTGTTCCTCGATGTCGAGTGCCCGCGCCAGTATCGCCTGGCCGGCCACGCTGGCCGTCCACCGGCCTTGATGGCGCTCGAACAGGCGGCTGCCAAGCTGGCCCTCGATGGCTTTCAGGCGACGGCTTACGGTGGTCTTGTCGACGCGGAAGCGGCGGGCGACGGCGGCGATCGAACCCTCCCGGTAGAGGGCTACGGCGTAGCGGATGTCGTCCCAGTTCATGTCGCCCCCGCGCAATTTTGCCGCATCGTCCTGCATCGATTCACCTGTTGTCGTGGCGGCCTGGCCGCCTAGAATGAAAGTCCCATTTTGCATCAGGAAAAGATCATGTCGGACCAAATTACCCTGCGTCAGCTCATGGGCCTTTCGGCCACTCCCGCACCGCTTTCCGATTCGGCGCTGATTCTGGTCGATTGCCAGAACACCTACCGCGAAGGCCCGATGCAGCTGGAGGGCGCCGAGCCGGCGCTCGACCAGTGCGCCAGGCTGCTGGCCCGGGCCAGAAAACTGGGCATCCCCGTTTTCCACATCCAGCACGATGCCGGCGTCGGTTCGCCCTACGATGTGACCGGCCACAGCGGCCGGATCGCCGACCCGGTGCAGCCGGTGGACGGTGAGCCGGTGGTGGTCAAGAACTACCCCAATTCCTTTCTCAATACCGACCTGCATGACCGCCTGAAAGCGGTCCAGGCCAGGAATCTGGTGATCGTCGGCTTCATGACCCACATGTGCATTTCGTCCACAGCCCGTGCCGCCTTCGATCTCGGCTATGCCAACAACACCGTGGTTGGCGGCGCCACCGCCAGCCGTTCGCTGCCGCTCGGCGAGGGGAAGGGGTTGCCGGCAGGCCAGGTCCATGCCGGCAATCTCGCCGCGATTGCCGACCTGTTCGCCATCGTGGTTCCGGACGAAGGGGATATCGCCGACTGACCGGGCCGGCGCAGCAATAGAGAAAAGGCCGGGAAATCCCGGCCTTTACGCTTGGCAAGCGGCTATGCCCGAAAGGAAATTCGAGTCTTCGCGCCTTACCAGACGAAGAAAACCAGCGACCAGACCGTCACCATGAGGCCCACCGGCAGCACCATGGCCAGGCCGGAAATCCATTTTTGGCCAATTTTTGCCGTTGACCGCCGGATCAGCTGCCCGGCCAGCCACAGGCTGCCGGCGCTGCCCAGCGTCAGCAGCGTGACGCGGAAGGCGGGCAGCCAGCCGAGCCATACGTGTTCGGCCTTGAGGTGGCTGACGGTGAGCATCGACAGGCCGAGGATGACGCTGGCCGCGGCCAGTGGGGCGAGGGCGAGGGCCAGGCGTTGCCAGCTCAGGTGCTCGGTTTTCAGCAAACGGGCGGCGATGGCCGGGCCGACGAGCAGCAGGCTGCCGAGCAGGAAGCCGCCGCCGAGCAGGTAGCCGAGGATCAGCGCGCCGTCCAGCCAGGTGAACAGGTCGCTGGCTTCCGGGTGGTGGGTGAGCAGCCACCACGGCACGTCGTTGTCGAGCAGCGCGAAGTGCTCGTGGTCGACCAGCCATTCGGCGGCGGCCAGCTTGATGTGGAGCAGCCAGGGGCTGACCGTCCACTGGAAGGCGGCGGTGGCGACGCCGAGCACGCCGTAGACCAGGGTCAGCACGTCCGGCGTCTTGGCCGGGTTGTTGAAGTCGAGCACTTCGGCAAAGGGCGAGCGCCAGGACAGGGCGACGGCCTCGCGCTGGCCGGCGCAGCGGCCGCAGGCATGGCATTCCGAGGCGCTGGTCATGCGCCGGACGTCGACCAGCGGCGCGCAATTGACCGGTTCGAATTCGCCGGTGTGGCGATCCCAGGCGGCGCGGTCGACCTTGTAGTGCACCGGGGCGATCTTGGCGAGCACGGCGAAGACGCCCGAGGCCGGGCACAGGTAGCGGCACCAGATGCGCTTTTCGCGGCCGTAGAGGAGGCCGATGGCGAGCGCCGCGACGGTGGACCCGCCAAGCACCAGCAGCGCCGCCTGCGGGTATTCGTAGACGCTGACCAGTTGGCCGTAGACGGTGGTGGCGACGAAGGCGAAGAAGGGCCAGCCGGCCCATTTCAGCCAGCCCGGCACGGCCTTGCCGCGACCGTACTGGCTGACCCATTCGGAAATGAAGCCTTCCGGGCAGAACAGGCCGCACCAGACGCGGCCCATGGTGACGGTGGCGATCATCACCCCCGGCCACCACAGCCCCCAGAAACAGAACTGCGCGAAGAGGCGCAGGTTGTCCCAGAGGTGGGCGCTCTCCGGCGGCAGCGGCAGGAAGGCGGGGATGACGACCAGGCTGGCGTAAATGACGACCACCGCCCATTGCAGCGCGATGATCTTGCCGCGGTGGCGGCGCAGGGCCAGGCCGATTTTCTCCAAGCGGCTGCCCGGCCGGCTGGCGTGGAAGCGCAGGACGTGTTCAGCCACGGGCGATTCTCCGCTGGGCGGCGATCACCACGCCCCAGTAGGCGACCCAGACGAGCAGCCCGCTCAGCGCCGGGCGGGCCCGGTAGCCGGTCAGGTTGGCTAACAGCGAGCCGGCCTTGGTGGTGTCGTCGAGGAGCAGCGAGGAATCCCACAGCGGGTCGACCAGCGGCGGCAGCCAGCCGGCGCCGAGCAGGCGGTCCACGCCGGCCATCAGCAGCGCCGAGGCGAGGATGAGCAGCAACAGCGACGACAGCCGCAGCAGCAGGCCGATGTTGAGCCGGGCCAGGCTGCGCGCCGCCAGCCAGGCAGTCAGCCCGGCCCCGGCCAGCCCGGCCAGCGAACCGACGACCAGCCCCTGCAGGTCGCCGCCCTGGGCCAGGCCGTACAGGAAAATGACCGTTTCCGCCCCTTCGCGGGCTACCGCCAGCGCGGCGACCACGGCCACGCCGAGATGGCCGGAACGCTCGGCGGCGGCCGAGAGGTCGGCATGCAGCCGGGACTTGATGTGCCGGCCGTTTTTCTTCATCCACAGCACCATCTGGGTGATCAGCCCGGCGGCGACGAAGAGCGTCGCCGTCTGGAAGATTTCCAGCGCATTGCCGCTCAGCCCGTCCTGCACGCCGAGCAGCGCCCAGCCGAGGAGCAGGGCCAGGCCAACACCGGCGGCAAGGCCGCCGAACAGGGCTCGCCGTCCCGGCCCGCTGTCGTCGTTGGCCTGCAGCCAGGCGTAGAGAATGCCGGCGATCAGGAAAGCTTCCAGGCTCTCCCGCCAGACCACGAAAAAGGCGTTACCCATGAGCGGCTCCGTTGCGGCGATGGCTTTTTATTTGGCGACGATCAGGCCCTGGCCGGTGGCCGGGTGGAAATCGTCGAAAAACTTGTAGCTGCCCGGCTTCATCGGGTGGAAAACCAGGCTGCGGGTGACGCCGGGCGCCATCACCAGTTCCTTGCGCAGTTCCAGGCTCTCGAATTCCGCGGCCCCCGGCCCCTCGTTCTTCACCTCCAGCCGGAAACGCGTCATGGCCGGAACCTCCAGCGTTTCGGGATAGAGCCGGCCATCCTTCATCAACAGCTTGATGGTCGGCATGTCGTCGGCCATTACTACGGTCGACGCCAGAAAAAGGCCAAAAGCCACGGAATGGAGAGCGTGTTTCATACGGTTTCCTGTTTAGTAGGCGATGTTGGCGCGCAGCGCGAAGACCTTGACCGACTTGGCATCGGCGTTGCCGCCGCCGTTGGTGACGTACTGGAAGTCGGGCGAGATCTCGAACTGCGGCGACAGGCGGTAGCGGTAATAGATTTCCGCCACCTTTTCGGCGCCGCGCGGCGTGAAGGTGAATGCGGCCAGGGTCTGGTCGTCGTCCAGCCAGGCGGTGGCCGTCGTCGACCGATAGCCCTTGCCGGACTGCAGCCAGGCCCCGGCCATGCCCAGGGCGTCGGCGCCGCGGCCCCAGTAGCTGCCGGACACTTCGCCGCCGGCGGTGAGCGCCTGGTTGAACGGCAGTTCGCCCTTGACCAGCTTGCCGTAGCGGGCGAAGAGGTTGATGCCGTCGCCGACCCGCTGGTCGATCGAGGCGCCGACGCCGGTGTGCTTGGCCTTGCTGCCGTCGTGATCGCTGCCCTGGCTGCGGTTCCAGCCATAGATCCGGTAGTTGCCGGAAAGGCCGCCGAACAGCTTCAACTGCTTCTCGGCCTGCACCATCAACAGCGGCGAAGAGAGGCTGCGCTGATAGTTGGCGCCCTTGTCGCCGGCCCCGAACAGGCCGACCGACAGCCGCCAGGGCTGGGTCTTGTCGAAGTAGTTGAGGTAGGAGGCGACGAAGCCGGGCTGGAAGCCGTTGGCATCGACGCCGACCTCGCCGCCGGCATCGAGCAGCGGGTTATGGACGAAAACCGAATTGAGGAACTGCTTCGACTCGTCGCCGGCGGCGGTGTTCTGGTCGAAGAAGCCGAAGATGTCCATCTTGCCGAAGGTCAGCTCCAGCGTTTCCCGCGAATAAGGCTTGAAGCCGAGGAAGGGCAGCGGGATGGCCGCCTGGTACCAGGCCTGGCCGAGGATGGTGACCGAATCGTCGGGGCTGGCGCCGGAGGCGCGGAAGGCCAGCGCGTTGGGGGCGCTGGCGAAATGGCCGAGGTTGGAGAAGGCGGCGTTGAGGCCCAGCCCCTGGCCCATGCGCAGATGGGCGAAGAGCTTGTGCTCGATGTCGCCGACCGGGGCCAGCGGCAGTTCGACCGAGACGTCGGCCCGGTAGTTGAGCTGGCTGCGGCCGCTCTCGATGCCGTCCGGCAGGCCGTGCGCCTGCTGGGCGACGGTGGCCAGCGCGGCGCTGACTTTGATGCCTTCCAGGCCTTCGGCGATTTTGGCCGCCTTCTTCATCTCCAGCGCGTCCTTCTCGACGGCTTTCAGGCGCACCGTCAGCTCCGGCTCGTATTGCGACAGGCGCGGGCTGTCCAGGCCCTGGGCGATGGCTTCGCTTTCGCCCTTCAGTTCCTTGACCTGCTTTTCCAGATTGGCGTTGCGCGCTTCCAGCTTTTTCTCCAGCTCGGCGTTGCGGGCCTCGAGCTTTTCCATGCGCTCGAGCAACTTCTGCAGGGTGGCGGCATCGGGGGCGGCCAGCGCCGGCAGGGCCAGCCCGGCCGCGACCAGCGCGGCAGTCAGTTTGGCGAGTCGCATGCTCAGTACCCGCCTTTCTTGCCGATGCCGACGTAGGTGAATTCGTACTCGACTTCGAAGGGCTTGAACCACGGGCGAACGCCGGTGGCGCGGTCGGTGTGGCGGCCGAAGTGGGCGTGGGTATTGGCCGACGGCGGCAGGATGGTGTACTTCACCTTGTACTTCCCGGGGCCGGCCAGCTTGACGTTGTCGCCGTAGTGCGGGCCGTCGTTGGCAACCATCGGCATGAAGTCGCCAGCCACCTTGTAGTCGCCGCCGATCTTGCTGACTTCGAACTTGACCAGCAGGTAGGGGATCCACGCCCCTTCCTCGAAGCCGTTCGGGTTGTTGGCCAGGGCGTGGATGTCGGCTTCGAGGTGGATGTCGGATTCCGTCACCTTGCGCATCATGCCTTCCGGTTCCATCTCGACCGGCTGCAGGTAGACGGCGGCGATTTCCATGCCGGCGCGCTGCTGCGGCACGCCGATCGGGTATTCGAGGGCCAGCGCCGGGGCTGACAGGGCGGCCAGCAGGGCCAGCGCAGAGAGGAAGGATTTTGCAGACAACATGGTTTAGCTCCAGTGAAACTCTGGCTGGCTGACCACGTTGCTGCCGACTATCGAAAATAGCTGGCTGGCTTGGGGCTGGCTGGCTTGAGGGGTGGTGAAAAAAACTTAGCGAGCCGGCGCCGCGTCGGCTCCGGGCTGGGTGACGAAGCCGATGCGGGTCAGGCCGGCCCGGCGGGCGGCGCTCATCGTTTCGGCGACGGTTTCGTAGCGTGTGGCGCGGTCGGCCTTTAGGTGCAGCTCGACCTGCGCATCGGTGGCCACCGCGTCGCGGAAGCGCGCTTCCAGCGCGGCCGGGTTGACCGCTTGCGAAGCGACGAAGATGGTGTTGTCGGCGTCGATCGCCACCTGCAGCGCCATCGGCTTCTGCGGCGTCGGCGTGCTGGCGGCGCGCGGCAGGTCGACCTTGACCGAATGCGTCATCAGCGGCGCCGTGATGATGAAGATGATCAACAGCACGAGCATCACGTCGACCAGCGGCGTCATGTTGATTTCGGCCGTCGGCATTTGCGTGCCCGGCGAGTTGAAGCTGCCGATCGCCATGTTATGCCGCCTCCGTCGCCGCCCGGGCGCGCATCGGGTGGATCTGGGCGCTGTTGGCGACGAAGGGCTTGCCGACCGTGAAGAAGGCGTGCAGATCGTGGGCGAAGGCGTCGAGGTCGGCCAGGATGACGCGGTTGGCGCGGGTGAAGGCGTTGTAGGCGAAGACGGCGGGCAGGGCGACGGCGAGGCCGGCGGCGGTCATGATCAGCGCCTCGCCGACCGGGCCGGCGACCTTTTCCAGCGCCGCCTGGCCGGACAGGCCGATGGCGACCAGCGCGTGATAGATGCCCCAGACCGTGCCAAACAGCCCGACGAAGGGGGCCGTGGCGCCGGTCGTGGCGAGCAGGGTCAGGCCGTTCTCCATGCGCGCCTGGGTGGCCGACAGTTGCTGGCTCAGGGCGCGCTCCATCTGTTCGGCTGGGTCGAAGCGCGAGGCCAGGCGGCCGCTCACCGCTTCGCACTCGTTGTTGCAGCAGTTGGCCTGCTCGGCCAGTTCGGCGTAGGGGCTGTCGTCGCCGGTCCGGCGCAGCTTTTCGATCCCCTCGCCGACGCTGGTCGCCGCCCAGAAGGCGGCGACGGCGCGGGCGGCGCGGCGGGCTCGGTACCAGTCCCAGGCCTTGGCCAGGATCAGGTACCAGCTGGCAATAGACATGGCGACGAGAACGTAGGCGACGCTATGCGACACCAGGTCGCCACTGGCCCACAGGTGGGCGAAGCCGAAGGCGTTGGCGGCGTTTTCGGGAAGGGTTTCCTGCATGCTATTGCTCCAGTTTGAAGATGATGGGAACGAGAACCCAGCTGGCGACAGCCGTCTCGCCCCGTTTGGCCGGGATGAATTTCCAGTTGAGGACGGTCTTGCGGGCCGCTTCGTCCAGCCGGTTGCTGCCCGAAGAGGTTTTGATTTCAACGCTGTCGGCGCTGCCCAGGGCATTGACCGCGACGCGCAGCATGACCTTGCCTTCCTCGCCCATGCGGCGGGCCAGCGGTGGATAGGGCGGGGCCGGGTTGCGCAGGTAGTCGGCATCGAAGCGGGCCTGGCTGACCGGCTCGGCGGCCGGCGCGGCAGGGGCAGCAGGCTTGATTTCGGGCGGGGCGGCGAGCGGCGCGGCCGGCGCCGGCACGGCACTCTGGGTGGCTTCGATGACCGGGGCCGGCGTTGCTGCAGCCGGCCTGGGGCGTGCTACCGGTTGCGGCTTGACGACCGGCTGCGGCTTGGCCGGGGCCGGTTTTTCAATGACGGCCGGCGGCGGCAGCAGGTCGACGACCATCGGTATTTCCATGATCTGTGGCACCACCGTCTTGCTGGCGACGATGGCCAGCAGGACGAGCAGGTGGGCGCCGACGACGAGGCCGAGCAGGCCGCCGCGGCGGGTGCCGGAAGAGCGGGCGAGGGCGTGGCTCATGGCTGGCGGCGGGCGGGTTGGCGGCAGGCCATCAAAAAGACCCTGGCTGGCTGGCGCATGGCGGGCTGGCTACGGGAAGGAGAGATGGACAACGGAGACGGGGGGCGGCAGTTAGCCGGGTGGCCAGCCGGGAAGGGCGGGTGGGCTGGCTCATTTGGTCAGGATCAATTTGTTTTCGCGGGTGACGCGCAGCAGGTAGCGTTGGCCGGCGTGCTCGATTTCCACCGCCGGGGCGCCCTTGAGCAAGGCTTCGCTGGTCAGGCGGGGGCGGGGGGCGACGCCTTCGGGCGCGGCGGCGGGGCTGGACGGCTTGGGGGGCTGGGTCATTTTGCTTGCTTGATAACGAGAACGGTTCGCATTGTTAAGTTAATGAGAATGATTGTCAAGAACATTCGTAATAATGCCTGCGTCGTCCGGTCGGGATTGGCCTTCAGTGCCGTCGGCATTCAGCTCGCTGACCACCCGCCCGAAGCTCGAGACGCCGGCGCCCTTGACGAACAGGCACGGCTTGCCGGTGCGCTTGCAGCGCTCCTTGACCCGCCAGTAGGCGTTGTGGCTGATGCAGCCGGCCTGGCAGATGACGACGTCGGCGGCGGCCAGCACGCCGTCGATGCGGTGCAGGCTTTCCTCCAGCCCGCCGTCGTGGTGCAGGAAGCGGCCGCCGCATTGCTCGACGACCTGGCGATAGGCGTCGACCGCCCCTGAGCGGCCGCCGACGCAGAGCACGCATTTGCCGGAAAGTTTTTCGGCCGGCGGCGCGCCCGGGTCCGGGCCGGCGCCGCCCGGGTCGTCGGTGGTGGCCAGCTGGTCGATGGTCTCGCCGGCGTCGGCGAGCTGCCGGCGCAGGCGTTCGATTTCGTCCTGCTGGCTGGCGGCATGGGCGGTCAGCGCGGCGATGCGGGCTTCGGCGTCGGCGGCACGGCGCAGCAGGCTGAGGCGGTCCTTGAGGTCGGGCAGGGACTCGCGCAGTTGCGCCAGCTGGCCGGCTGTAGTGGCCAGGCTGGCGTCGCGGCCGGCCAGGGCCGCCCGCAGGTCGACGATGCGCTGGCCGAGGGTGCCTGTTTCGTCGGCCTTTTCCCGGCGCAGCGCTTCGTTTTCCTGGCGCAGCTTCTCGAGCTGGCCGAGCAGTTCGCGGTTTTCGTCGCGCAGCGCCTGCATCGCCTTGAGGTCGGCCCGGGTGCCGGTGCCGAGCTGGTGCTGGATCATGTGGATGTCGCCGTAGATCAGCTGTTCGAGCACCGGGTCGCAGGCCGGATGCGTCCATGCCGCCCACAGTGCGGCCGGGATGTGGCTGCCCTGGCGCACCGCCTGCCGCCACAACTCGCCCAGTTGCTGGCTGGTCTTGGCGGCGGCGAACTGCTTGACGGTCAGGGCGAAGCGCTTTTCCAGGTGCTTGTGGAGCAGCTCGGCCAGCCGGCTGCGCGTCTCGCAGGCGCCGACCGCTGTCGTGTGCAGCACGAAATCGCCGGTGTCGGCGGGAAAGTGCATGACCTTCTTCATCAGGGCACGCAATTCGGCGACCGGGATGCAACTGCCGATCACCGGGCAGTGGAACTTGTGGTTGATCTCCCACAGCTTGCGCCGGCGCGAGCCGGCGGCCTGGTCGGGCGGCGGGCCATCGGCGGCGACGGCTGCGGTCGACGGCAAAAACCGGCCAAAATCGGAAAGCCCCTGGCCGGGGGCGGCGGCGGGCTTGGCGGCGAACAGTCCGCCGGCTACGTGGTAGGGAACTTGGCTCATTTCCGGACTCCGTGGAAAGGTCGGGGCTGGCTGGCCGGAAGTCCGGTTGGCTGGCGGGCGGCGGCGCGCTTGCCGGCCGCCGCGGTTGGCTGGGTGGGGGCGATGGCCGGCCGGCTCAATCGCCGCCGTATTCGGTGGTGAACCCGGCACCGCCGCGATAGAGGCGCTCGGCCAGGCTATCGCGCTCGCGGGCCAGGCGTTCGCACTCGCGGTGGGCCTGGCCGATCGTCCGGTCGAGGTGCCAGACGCGGCGGGCGGCCTCGACCAGGCGCTCGTTGGCCTCGCTCAGCGCCATCAGGCGCTGGCCCATGTCGATCATGGCCTGGCCGGAGGCGAGCCGGTCGCGGGCCGCCCGGTGCTGCTCGGCGAGCAGTTGCAGGCGGCTGATCTCGTTGCGCTGGGCGATCGTCGTCCGCGTCTGCTCGGTGGCGTTGCGCCGCAGTTGCTGGCGGGTGGCGCGCAGGGCCGCCTTGAGGGCGCGGTTCTCGTCCTCGAGCCGGGCCAGGCGCCGGCTGTCGCCGACCTGCGTCGGCGGCTCGTCGGCCATGGCCGGGCGCAGGATGCTGCGGTCCTTAAGCGGTGCCAGCATGGCTGTACTCCGGGCTGGCGAGGCGTTGGCTGGCCCGCTCGAGCAGGCGACGGGTGGCCTCGTCCATGCCTTCGCTTTCGCTCAGCTGGTCGAGCAGGCGGGCGGCATGGTGGGCCGAATGGCTGCAGCCGGTTTCTTCGTGGATGAGGACGAGGCTGAGTGCCCCGGCCCACAGGTCGGTGAAGGGCATGGCGTCTCCGGTCAGGCGGGAAGCAGGGTGAACAGCGCCCAGCCGAGGAGGAGGGCGGCGATGGAAACGTGGGCGACGAGGGTGTGCATGGCGGCTGCGATCAGATGAGAATGATTCCCATCTTACCGATGCCAAGTAAAAAGTAAACAGGAATTATTCGCAATAATGCAGCGCGCGTAAAAAAGCCACGGTCGCTGCCGTGGCTTTTGGGTGGCGTTTGCCGAACTCAGCGGTCGGCGAACTTCTTTTTCTTGAAGCTGCGCTCGCCGTCGAACTTGCGTTCGCCGCCGAAGCTGCCACCCGGACGGCCTTCGTCAGGGCGCAGGTTGATCGGCACGCCGCGGATGCGGGTGCGCTTCAGCGCGTTGGCGGCTTCGCCCGGCATGCCGGCCGGCAGCTCGACGGTGCTCGATTCTTCGTAGAGGCCGATGCGGCCGATGAAGCGGCTCTCGATGCCGGCTTCGTTGGCGATGGCGCCGACGATGTCGCGCACCTCGACGCCGTGCTCGCGGCCGACGTCGATCCGGTAGCGTACCATGTCGCCGGCCGGGACCGGACGTGACGGACGGTCTTCACGGCGCGGCCGGTCGTCGAAGCGGGGCCTGTCGCCGCCTTCGAAGCGCGGCTTGCGTTGCTCGCGGTCGCTGAACGGCGAGGCGTGGCGGTCGTCGCGCGGGGCAGGGCGGGGCACCGGGTCTTCGCCGGCGATCTGCAGCGGCTTACCTTCCTGGGCCATCAGGGCCAGCGCGGCGGCGACTTCCTCAGCGCCGACGTTCTGCTCCTCGGCGATCTGCGACACGATGTTGGCGAAGAAATCGAGGCCTTCGCCGCCGAGGACTTCGGCGACCTTCTCCTTGAAGTCGGCAACGCGCTTGTTGGTGACGTCGGCGCGCGACGGCAGGGTGAGCGGCGCGATCGGCTGCCGGGTGGCGCGCTCGATGGTGCGCAGCATGCGGATTTCGCGCGGGGCGACGAAGAGGATGGCGTGGCCGTTGCGGCCCGCCCGCCCGGTGCGGCCGATGCGGTGCACGTAGGCTTCGGTGTCGTAGGGGATGTCGTAGTTGACGACGTGGCTGATGCGCGGCACGTCGATGCCGCGGGCGGCGACGTCGGTGGCGATGACGATGTCCAGCGCCCCGGACTTCAGCTGCTCGATGACGCGTTCGCGCATCTGCTGGTTGAGGTCGCCGTTGAGCGCAGCGGCGGCGTAGCCGCGGGCGTTGAGCTTGTCGGCCAGTTCGACGGTGGCGGTCTTGGTGCGCACGAAGATGATGGCGGCGTCGAATTCGTCCTCGACTTCGAGGATGCGGGTCAGGGCATCCAGCTTGTGCAGGCCGGAAACCTGCCAGTACACCTGGCGGATGGCGGCGACGGTGGCGGTGGCCGCCTTGATCTTGATTTCGCGCGGGTCGACCAGATACTTCTGGGCGACGCGGCGGATCTGTTCCGGCATGGTCGCGGAGAACAGCGCGGTCTGGTGCTGTTCCGGGGTGTGCTCGAGGATCCACTCGACGTCGTCGATGAAGCCCATGCGCAGCATTTCGTCGGCTTCGTCGAGGACCAGGGTCTTCAGGCTGTCGAGGTTGAGCGTCTTGCGCTCGAGGTGGTCCATGACCCGGCCCGGTGTGCCGACGATGACGTGGGCGCCGCGGGCCAGCTGCTTCAACTGGATGGTGTAGCTCTGGCCGCCGTAGATGGGCAGCACGTGGAAGCCGGGCAGGTTCTTGGCGTAGCTCTGCAGCGCCTCGGCCACCTGGATGGCCAGCTCGCGGGTCGGGGTCAGGATCAGGGCCTGCGGCTTGGCCACCTTGACGTCGATCTGTTCCATCAGCGGCAGCGCGAAGGCGGCGGTCTTGCCGGTGCCGGTCTGGGCCATGCCGATCAGGTCGTGGCCGTCGAGCAGCACGGGGATGCACTGGGCCTGGATGGGCGAGGGGGTTTCGTAGCCGATTTCGGCCAGGGTTTTAAGTAGCGTGTTGCTTAAGCCGAGATCGGCAAAGCTGTCGACGGCAGTCGTCATGATGCTGTTTCCTTTCCTCGTCGCCTTTGACATTGTTTTACCGGCGACGGATTGGCCCGACGGTCGGGCGGCCTGGTTGGCCCCGACGCAGCCATGCCGGGGAGCGAATCAATGGGGTGAATCCTGCACAAGAACCTGGAAAACCGGCGGCTGCTCGGAGTTACTGCGGGCGATGCATCAACGCATTGAACTGATTATTCTACCTTTTTTTCACCAGCTCCGCCAGTTCGCCGGGGCCGAAACCGGCCTTCAGGCGGGCGCTCTCGTTGATCGGCGCCTGCGGCCACGGTGCCTTGAAGCGGGCCAGCAGTTCGCGGTAGGTGCTTTCCGGTTCGATGCCGCGTCCGGCGCAGAGCAGCCGGTACCAGCGGTCGCCGAGGCCGACGTGGCCGATTTCGTCGCGCAGGATGATGTCGAGCAGGGCGGCGCTTTCGTGGTCGCCGGCGGCGATCAGGCGCTTCTGGATGGGCGGCGTGGCATCCAGGCCGCGGGCTTCGAGCAGGCGGGGGACCAGGGCCATGCGCTCGAGGACGTCGCCGGCCGTCTTCTCGGCCATGGTCCACAGCCCGGCGTGGGACGGGAAGTCGCCGTAGTCGTGGCCGAGCGCGTTGAGCCGCCGGCGCAGCAGCGTGAAATGCTCGGCCTCCTCGGCGGCGACGCCGATCCAGTCGGCGTAGTACGGGTCGGGCATGCCGGGGAAGCGGGCGGCGTGGTCGAGGGCCAGGTTGATGGCGGTGAATTCGATGTGCACGATGGCGTGCAGCAGGCGGGCCCGGCCTTCCGGCGTGTTCGGGTTGCCCTGCGGCACGTTGCGGTGCGAGATCAGCTCGGGGCGCGCCGGGCGGCCGCAAGCGAGCGCCGCAACGCCTTCTCCCCGGCAGTCGAGCCGGCCGGCCTGCCAGTCGGCGGCGAGTGCTGCGGTCAACGCGATTTTTGGCCCGATTTCGCAAACCGCCAGCGCTTCGGCCAGGCGGGGGAAGAGGTTTTCGCTCATGGGGCGGGGTTGAAGTAGCGCAGGTGGATGGCGTCGATTTCGGCCAGCAACTCCGGCGAAAGGACGGTCCGGGTGGCCGGCAGGGTTTCCTTGAGCTGGCCGAGCGACGAGGCGCCGATGATGGTGCTGGCCACGAACCAGCGCGAACGGGTGAAGCCGAGCGCCAGCTCGATCGGCGTCAGGCCGTGCTTTTCGGCCAGCGCGGCGTAGGCGGCGACGGCCGGCCCGACGTTGGGCTTGACGTAGCGCTGGCCGAAGGCCGGCCAGCGGGTCAGCCGCCCGGGGGCGTCGGCGGCCCGCAGATATTTGCCGGTGAGGTGGCCGAAGGCGAGCGGCGAGTAGGCGAGCAGGCCGACCTGCTCGCGGTGGCAGGTTTCCGCCAGGCCGGTTTCGAAGGTCCGGCTGATCAGGTTGTAGGCGTTCTGGGTCGACACGATGCGGGGCAGCCCGAGTTCCTCGGACCATTTGAGGAACTGCATGATGCCCCACGGGTGTTCGTTGGAGACGCCGATGTGGCGCACCTTGCCCTCGCGCACCAGTTCGCCGAGCGCTTCGAGCTGCTCGCGGATCGGCGTCGAGGGGTGTTCCTGGGCCGGGTCGAACTGCCACTGGCCGAACATCGGCTGGTTGCGGGCCGGCCAGTGCAGCTGGTAGAGGTCGATGTAGTCGGTCTGCAGGCGCTGCAGCGAACCGTCGATGGCGGCGCGGATGTTGGCCCGGTCGAGGGCGAGCGGGCCGCCGCGGATCCAGTCGAGATGGCGGTTGGGGCCGGCGACCTTGGTGGCGATCAGGATCCGGTCGCGCGCCTGGCGCTTCAGCCAGCGGCCGACGATGGCTTCCGAGGCCCCGGCCGTTTCCGGGCGCGATGGCACGGCGTACATCTCGGCGGTGTCGATGAAATTGACGCCGGCGGCCAGGGCGAAGTCGAGCTGGGCGTGGGCGTCGGCTTCATCGGTCTGTTCGCCGAAGGTCATGGTGCCGAGGCAAACCTCGGGAACGGTGAGGTCGCTGCGGCCCAGCGTTTTGGTCGGGATGAGGTTCATGGCGGTTTGCGAAATTCGGCGAAATTCAGGGTTGACCGCAGAGCACGCCAAAAATCAGCACCGGGCGCTGCATTTCGTCGTCGTAGCCGGCCGGCACGATGGCCAGCCGATGCTCGCCGGGTTCGGGGCAGTGCTGCCGGGTCCAGCGGGCGGCAGCGGCGTAGGCTGCGTCGAAGCTGTCGAACAGGGCGTCGAGCGGCGTCGCCCGGATAGGCAGGAAGTCGCCGGAATGGCGATCGAGCAGCTTGTCCGTATCGAGCATCTGCACCGCGTAGCCGACGGCCGGACGCTTCAGCGGCAGGTCTGCGAGGACGAAACGGTCACCGAAGGCATCGGCTGGCAGGGGCGCGTCGATCATGCCGCATTTTACGGGAAGAGCGCTGCGTCGATCAGCTTTCGTGTGCGCCCGAATGGTAGAATCACCGGCTGTCATAATAACTTCACAGGACTGTCATGTTTGGTCGCCTGATGCCCAGGGAGGGCAAGTATTTCGATCTGTTCAACGCCCATGCCGAACTGATCGCGCAGGGCGGCAAGGCCTTGTCCGATCTGATCGGCGCCCTGATCGACGCGCCGGCCAAGGCGCCGGCCTACGCCGAGCAGATCGACGCCATCGAGCGCCAGGCCGACGCCATCACCCATGACACGCTGGCCCAGTTGCACAGCGCCTTCATCACGCCCTTCGACCGCGACGAGATTCACCAGCTGATCAACGGCATGGATGACATCCTCGACATCATGCAGGACGTCGCCGAGTCGATGTCGCTCTACGACATCCATCGCGTGCCGCCGGAAGCGCGGGCGATGGCGACGGTGACCGAAAACTGCTGCGTCTGCGTCCAGTCGGTGGTCAAGCTGCTGCACAGCATGGACAACGCGCCGGCCATTCTCAAACTGTGCCACGAAATCGACCAGCTGGAAGCCGAGGCCGACCGCTCGCTGCGCAGCGCCATGTCGAAAATCTTCCGCGAAGAACCGGATGTCCGGGAAGTCGTCAAGCTCAAGGAAATTTACGAACTGCTCGAGTCGGTGACCGATCGCTGCAAGGATGTGGCCGGTACCGTCGAAGCCATCGTCCTCGAAAATTCCTGAGCGGACCGCCCGCCATGGAAACGCTCAACATGAGTTTCGGGGTGATTGTCACCCTGGTCATCGTCGCGCTGCTGTTCGACTTCATGAACGGCTTTCACGATGCCGCCAATTCCATCGCCACCATCGTCTCGACCCGGGTGCTCAAGCCGCATCAGGCCGTCGTCTGGGCGGCGGCGTTCAATTTCCTGGCCTATTTCCTGTTCCAGCTCAAGGTCGCCTCGACCATCGGCAAGGGCACCATCGATCCGGCCATCGTCGATCACTACGTCATCTTCGGGGCGCTGATCGGGGCCATCGTCTGGAACATCATCACCTGGTACTACGGCATTCCGTCTTCCTCGTCGCATGCACTGGTCGGTGGCCTGGTCGGCGCGGCCATCGCCAAGGCCGGGATCGGCGGCCTGATCTCGGCCGGCGTGCTGAAGATCATCGCCTTCATATTTGTCGCGCCCTTCCTCGGCTTCGTCATCGGCGGCACGCTGATGGTGATCGTGTCATGGATCTGCCGCGACATGGCGCCGCGCAAGGTCGACAAGCATTTCCGTCGCTTCCAGCTGCTCTCGGCCGCGGCCTACAGCCTGGGCCACGGCGGCAATGACGCGCAGAAGACGATCGGCATCATCTGGATGTTGCTGATCGCCGCAGGCATGTCTAATGCCAGCGACGCGATTCCCGGCTGGGTCGTCCTGTCATGCTATACCGCCATGGGGCTGGGCACCATGTTCGGCGGTTGGCGTATCGTCAAGACCATGGGCAACCGCATCACCAAGCTCAATCAGGCACGAGGCTTCTGCGCCAACAGCGGCGGCGCCGTCACGCTGTTCCTGGCTTCGGCTTTCGGCATTCCGGTGTCGACCACGCATACCATTACCGGCGCCATTGCCGGCGTCGGCTCGACCCGCGGCACCCGTGCCGTGCGTTGGGGGGTGGCCGGCGGCATCGTCTGGGCCTGGGTCCTGACTATCCCGTGCAGTGCCGCGATGGCCGCGCTGGCCTGGTATGTCGGCACCTTGATTCTTTGATCGCCAAATCCCTCAGCTATCTGCTGCTGCTCGCCGTGCTGGCCGGAGTCGTCGTTGAATTTCCCATGCTTTGGGAGCCAGCGTTGGCGGCAGCCATTGGCGGTGCTTACTGGATATTCTTTCGCACGCCGACCGGCAAGGATTAGGCGGGTATGTCGGGAACCAGCAGTTGTTCCAGCTGGAGAATCTTATCCTTGAGCACCAGTTTGCGCTTCTTGAGGCGCCGAATGAGCAACTCGTCGGCTGGCGGCGCTTCGATGAGGTGACCGATTACCAGGTCAAGGTCGCGGTGCTCGATCTGCAGTTCGTTGAGTTGTGAACGTATGTCGCTGATTTCAGACGCGTTCAAAGGATGGAGGGACATCAGTGGCTCCTGACTGCTGGCGTTGTTTTGCTAGAATAACTCGAACCACTAAAACAAGGAGAGAGAAATGCAGCACCATGTCATCGTCACGTTCGGCAAGGAAAAGCAATACGAATTCAAGTTCTCCGGCGCGGCCATGGCGGAGGATGCGCGCCAGTGGTTCGACCGGGAATTCGTCGCCCTCGAGTGCGACGTCGCCACTCCGACCGGGAAGATCCTGGCGGTTGATCGCATTCTCAGCGTCGCCAAATATGCTGGCGAGTCACGTTTCAAGGAACAGCGCACCTGGGCCGAGCAGTTCGCCAAATACACTGCCGCCATTCTCGGTCGAGAGTTGATCCGCGTCGATGTCGAGCACTACAGCATCGGCTATTGATGAACAAGGCGTTTGTCCGGGAGAGAGAAGGTGACGACGATGAAGAGCTTGATCCCTCGCTCAAACTGCCGACCGGTACCCGCAACTACATCACGCCGGCAGGTCACGCGCGCCTGAAAGACGAGCTCGAAAACCTCGTCAAGCGCGAACGCCCGCATATTGTCGAAATCGTCGCCTGGGCCGCCTCGAATGGCGACCGCTCCGAAAATGGCGACTACATATATGGCAAGCGCCGTTTGCGGGAAATCGATCGGCGCATCCGCTTCCTTACCAAGCGACTAGAAAACGCGGAAGTCGTCGATCCCCTCCAGCAGGGCGATAACGACCAGATCTTCTTCGGCGCGCGAGTAACCATTGTGGATTCGGACGGCGTCGAAAATACCTACACCATCGTCGGCATCGATGAGGCCGACGCTTCCAGTGGGCGAATCAGCTGGATTTCTCCCTTGGCCAGGGCGCTGATCAAGTCCCGGGAAGGCGACAGCATTCGTTTTCACAGTCCGCTGGGCGTTCGGGAGATCGAAATCCTGGAAGTTTGCTACGTCGAAATAGCCTGATTTTTATGGCTTTGTCGGGACGGATCCAAAATATTTCCCGGAGGGGTGTTGACGCTTTCTCAATTATCTATAGAATGCGCACCTCTCCTGCGGTGCCGGGTGTTTCGGCGGCGTAGGGGGTCAAGTGAAGCGAAATAAATTTTGCGAAACAGCT